>JBKBOD010000005.1:0-324171 GCA_046295055.1 Caulobacter sp.
ACCCCCAAAACACCGCTTCGGAACCCTCCGAAGCGGGCTCAAGGGCGTATCCACGCCCCCCCAACCGCCAAACCACCCCCACGACCGCGTAATGCAAAGGTCCCGCAAGGGGAGAAGGAACCTCTAGCGGCAGCCGAACGTCCACGCGCCATGAACTGGCGCCCCGTCCGGCAAAAACCGCCGTCGTTCAGAACTTGAAGGTGGTTTCCAGGCGCACGCGCGGCGCCTCTTCCTTTTCGCCGGGGCGGCGAACCGGGTTGTCGCGTTCGGAGGCCAGGCCGACGGCCCCGCCCACACGCAGCGACGGCGTCACGCGGAAATAGGCGCCGGCCTCGAGGTCCTTGGCGTCGGCTTCACGGCCGACCGGAGCGCCCAGTCCCAGCTCCACGCCCCATTTGCCCGACTTGGAGTCGAACTGCATGGTGCGCTCGGTCCGCTGGGGACCGGTGCGGCTGTCGCCGAGGTCCAGCTCGCCGCGAACGCGAAACTCGGGTTTGGGCTTGGCGGCGCCGGGAGCGGTCTGGGCGTGCGCGATCCCGGCCGATCCCATGAGGATCAGCGCCGAGATCGTCGACACGCTAAGCGCCTTGAACATCGCGCTCCAGACCTTCCCCGCCCCGATCTGACGACGTCGCCGGGAGGGCGGGCCGTCAGGTCTTGCGATCATAAATGCAGGCGCCGGCCGTTCGGGGTCAACGGGACTCGCCGTCGCGGCGCCGATTCCGGGATCGCCTGTGGCGGGAAGGTCACGAGATTCGGCATTGGACGCTTCGCCGCCTTGATGTAGACCCGCTTCCAGTCGAACGATGCGGGCTCTGGGGGCGGAGCAGTTGTTGGAGCAGGATAGAATGCGGTTTGCGCGCTCAGCGTTTCGGATCGGCGCCGTGGTCGCCCTCGGCGCGGCCCTGGCGGCCTGCGGCAGCAGCGGCCCCAAGACCGTCAAGGAAGACGGCGGCTTCCGCCTGTTCGGCGGCGGCAAGCAGAGCGGCGGCCCGGCCGAGATCGGCGTCAACAGTTACCTGTGGCGCGCCGCGCTCGACGTCGTGAAGTTCATGCCCCTGGCCTCGGCCGATCCCTACGGCGGCGTGATCATCACCGACTGGTACGTCGATCCGGCCAAGCCGGACGAGCGGTTCAAGGTCACCGTCTACATCCTCGACACCCGCCTGCGGGCGGACGGGCTGAACGTCTCGGTGTTCAAGCAGGTCGCCGACGGCGCCGGCGGCTGGGTCGACGCGCCCACCGCGGCCCAGACCGAGGTCGACATGGAAAATGCCATTCTGGATCGCGCGCGGCGACTTCGACTCGCCAACGTCTCGACCCAGGACTGACCTTTCAGCCGCCAAGCCGGGACCGGCGGCCCAGGGTCGGGTCGCCTCTCTCACCCAGGTCCCGGCCGGTTTTCGGCCATCAAGCGCGTGGGCCGGCGGAACCGGGTTCCCCTTCGATCTGACGCGCTCTAAAGCACGGCCATGGCGCGCTACGACCCGAAAGACAACGAACCCCGCCGACGCAAGGCCTGGGAGGACGCCGACGTCTTCCGCACGGCCAACGACGACAGCCGGCCCAAGTATTTCGTCCTCGAGATGTTCCCCTATCCGTCGGGGCGCATCCACATGGGCCATGTGCGCAACTACGCCATGGGCGACGTGGTCGCCCGCTACAAGCGCGCCCGGGGCTTCTCGGTGCTGCACCCGATGGGCTGGGACGCCTTCGGCATGCCGGCGGAGAACGCCGCCATGGAGCGCGGCATCCATCCCAAGGGCTGGACCTACGACAACATCGCGGCGATGCGCGAACAGCTGAAGATGCTGGGCCTGTCGATCGACTGGTCGCGCGAGTTCGCCACCTGCGATCCCGAATACTATGGCCAGCAGCAGCGCTGGTTCCTGAAGCTGTACGAGCGCGGCCTGGTCTACCGCAAGGAAGCCACGGTCAATTGGGACCCGGTCGACATGACCGTCCTGGCCAACGAACAGGTCATCGACGGCAAGGGCTGGCGCTCGGGCGCCAGCGTCGAGAAGCGCAAGCTGACCCAGTGGTTCCTGCGCATCACCGACTATGCCGACGCCCTGATCGAGGGCCTGTCGACCCTGGACCGCTGGCCCGACAAGGTCCGGCTGATGCAGGAGAACTGGATCGGCCGCAGCAAGGGCGCGCGGCTGACCTTCGCCTTCGCCGGCGCCGCGCCGGCCGGGCACGAGGGCGGGGTGGAGGTCTACACCACCCGACCCGACACCCTGTTCGGCGCCAGCTTCGTCGGCGTCGCCCCCGACCATCCGCTGGCCGAACAACTGGCCGCAGCCGACCCGAAGGTCGCCGCCTTCATCGCCGAGGCGCGGCGCGGCGGCACCAGCGAGGCCGAGATCGAGGCGGCCGAGAAGATCGGCTTCGACACCGGCCTGCGCGTCGTTCACCCCTTCGATCCCGATCGCACCCTGCCGGTCTGGATCGCCAACTTCATCCTGATGGACTACGGCACGGGGGCCATCTTCGGCTGTCCGGCCCACGACCAGCGCGACCTCGACTTCGCCCGCAAGTACGGGCTGGACGTCAAGCCGGTGGTGCTGCCGGCCGACGCCCATCCGGCCACCTTCATGGTCGGCTCCGAGGCCTATGTCGGCCCGGGCAGGATCTTCAACTCCGACTTCCTGGACGGCATGAGCGTCGAACAGGCCAAGGCCGCCGCCGTGGCCCGCATCGAGGCCCAGGGCCAGGGCCAGGGCGCCACCGTCTACCGCCTGCGCGACTGGGGCATCTCGCGCCAGCGCTACTGGGGCGCGCCGATCCCGGTCATCCATTGCGCCGCCTGCGGCGTGGTGCCGACCCCGGACGACCAGTTGCCGGTCGAGCTGCCCGAGGACGTCACCTTCGACAAGCCGGGCAATCCCCTGCTGCGCCATCCGACCTGGCGGCATGTGAAATGCCCTCGCTGCGGCGGCGAGGCCGAGCGCGAGACCGACACGCTGGACACCTTCGTCGATTCCAGCTGGTACTTCGCCCGCTTCGCCAATCCCGACGCGCCGACCCCGATCGACAAGGCCGCCGCCGACCGCTGGCTGCCAGTCGACCAGTACATCGGCGGGGTCGAGCATGCGGTGCTGCACCTGCTGTACGCCCGCTTCGTCACCCGCGCCCTCAGGGACGAGGGCATGCTGTCGGTGGCCGAGCCCTTCGCCGGCCTGTTCACCCAGGGCATGGTCACGCACGAGACCTATCGCCGCGCCACCGCCCAGGGCCGCAAGGAAGACTGGGTCGAGCCGGCCCAGGTGACCTTCGCCACCGAGGCGGGCGTCCGCGTCGCCCGGCTGAAGGACACCGGCGAGACCCTGGTGATCGGCGACATCGAGAAGATGTCCAAGTCCAAAAAGAACGTCGTCGCGCCCGAGGATATCTTCGAGGCCTACGGCGTCGACGCCGCCCGCCTGTTCGTCATGAGCGACAGCCCGCCCGAACGGGACGTTCAGTGGACCACCGGCGGCGTCGAGGGCGCCAACCGCTTCATCCACCGGGTCTGGGCCGAGTTCGACAGCCACCTCCCCGGCGGCGCCCATGACGCCTCCGACGCCGCCGCCCTGGACCTGCGCCGCGCCACCCACAAGCTGATCGGGGCGGTCGCCGACTCCATCGAGGGCTTCCGCTTCAACAGCGGCGTGGCCCGGCTGTACGAGTTCCTCAACACCCTGCGGGCCCATCCGGCCGCCGGCGCCACGCCGGGGGTTCTGGCCGCCCGGGCCGAGGCGCTCGAGGTGCTGGCGCGGCTGATCGCCCCCTTCACCCCGCACCTGGCCGAGTCCTGCTGGGAGCGTGTCGGCGGCCAGGGCATGGTCGTCGACGCCCCCTGGCCCGAGGCCGATCCGGCGCTGGCGGCGGACAGCGAGGTGGTGCTGCCGGTGCAGATCAACGGCAAGCGCCGGGCCGAGGTTAAGGCGCCGAAGGGCGCGGCCCAGGCCGACGTCGAGGCGCTGGCGCTGGCGGACCCGGCCGTTTCGGTCCACCTTGAGGGCCTGACCGTCCGCAAGGTGATCGTGGTCCAGGATCGCATCATCAACATCGTGGCCAACTGATGCTCAAGCGCACCCCTCCCGCCCTGGCGCTCGCCGCCGTCCTGACCCTCGGCGCGGTCGGCCTGGCCGGCTGCGGCTTCACGCCGCTCTACGCCGCGCCCGGCGTCGCCGGGGGGCTCGGGGCCATCGAGACCATCGCGCCCGAGGGTCGCGCCGGGGCCCTGCTGCGCGAATCGATGGACGACGCGCTGGGCCGCGACCTGTCGGTCGCGCCGCAGTACCGGCTGGAAGTCGAGCTGGACGAGAGCCGCATCCCGCGCGGCCGCCGCCCGGACGGGGTGGCCAGCCGCTTCGAATATGTCGTCGTCGCCAACTGGAAGCTGGTCAGCCGGGTGAACGGCGCCACGGTCGCCCAGGGGACCAGCCGCGCCCAGATCACCTTCGACCGCGCCGACCAGCCCTACGCCTCCATCGCCGCCCAGCAGGACGCCGAACAGAAGGCGGCGGACGAGCTGGCCCGCAAGATCCGCCTCGACCTCGCCAACGTGCTGCTGCGGCAGAACGGCTGACGGGGCGCGCGGCCGCGTCATGATCATCTCCAAGCGCCAGGAGGTCGAACGCTTCCTGAAGGCCCCGCCGGGCGAGGTGCGCGGGGCCCTGATCTACGGGCGGGATCGCGGCGGGGTCCGCGAGCGCGGCGACCAGCTGGCGCGCATTGTCACCGACGATCCCACGGACCCCTTCAACGTGGCCATGATGACCGAGGGCGACCTCGATCCGCCCGGCCGCCTCGAAGAGGAGCTGACCGCCATCTCGATGATCGGCGGCCGCCGCCTGGTGCGCCTGCGGCTGACCGACGAGCGCGCGGCGCCCGACCGCATCGCCGCCGAGGCGCTGGCCCGCCATGCCGAGGGCGAGCTGAATCCCGACTGCTTCTTCCTCATCGAGGCCGGCGCCCTGGGCCGCGAGTCGGCGCTGCGCAAGGCGGCCGAGAAGGCCAAGGCGATCGCCGCCATCCCCTGCTACGAGGACGAGCACGGCGATGTCGCGCGCATGGCCCGCGAGGCGCTGTCGGCCGACCGCGTCGGTCTCGACAGCCAGGCGCTGGATCTGTTCGTCTCGCGCCTGCCCAAGGAGCGGGGCGTGGCCCGCCAGGAGATCGAGCGGCTGATCCTCTGGCTCGGTCCTGGCAGCGGCCGGACCGCCAACGCCGCCGAACTCGAGGACTTCCTGGGCGTCGAGCCCGAGGCCTCCCTCGCCGACGCCGCCACGGACGCCTTCGGCGGACGGCTGGGCGCGGCCCAGGCGGCGCTGACCCGCGCGGCGGCCGAGGGCGAGACCGGGCCGGCGGCGATCCGCGCCATGGGCCTCCATCTGGGCCGCCTGCGCCGCACCCTCACCCTGGCCGGCTCCGGCGCCACCCTGACCGAGGCCGCCAAGGCCAGCGGAATCTTCTGGAAAAACGAGCGCGAGTTCCTGCGCCAGGCCCGCGCCTGGAGCCTCGACCATCTCGACGCCCTGCAGCCCGAGGTCCTGGCCGCCGACCGCGCCTGCCGCCAGACCGGCGCCCCCGACCGCCTCATCACCGAACGCCTGGCCCTCACCATCGCCGGCCGCGCCCGCCGGCTTGGGCTCTGAGGCTTCGGTTCCTTCTCCCTCGTTTCGGGGCGATCCAGGCGGCTCGCTTCCTCCACCGCCGCCCTCGCGCTGATGGATCGGCTGACGCTGTGTGGACGCCCGCCTTCGCGAGCGTGATCGGGGATGGGGTTCCGACGATGACCATCACAAAGTTCCCTTCTCCCCTCGCGGCGGCGGCTCGACCCCCTACGGCGTCCGCGCCTTCAGCGGATAGGCGATGATCAGCACCAGGTCTTCATCGCCGACCTGACGGATGCCGACGTCGGCTCCCTCGTACAGATAGGCCGCCATGCCCGGCTCGAGCATTTGCGACATGCCGTCCGACGTCACTTCGCCGCGCCCCGACAGGACATAGTAGATCTCGTCGTGCTTGAGGACGTGCAGGCCGATCGCGGCGCCGGGCCGCATCACCCGCTTGCGGAACTCGAAGTTCCGCCCGGGCGCGGCGTCCGAGATGCGGTAGGCGGTCGACTGGCCGGTTCCGTTGTGCGGCGGAACCTCCTGGCGCATGACGTC
Source organism: Caulobacter sp. (assembly GCA_046295055.1). Taxonomy (GTDB): domain Bacteria; phylum Pseudomonadota; class Alphaproteobacteria; order Caulobacterales; family Caulobacteraceae; genus Caulobacter. The sequence continues at coordinate 6,162 of JBKBOD010000005.1, forward strand.
GGTTTCCCGCACCACCACCATCGGCGGCGCCGGATCGGCGAGAACCATCATCAGAACGGCGATGAGCGGGGTCACGAAGGTCTCCAGCCAGATTGACACCGGTTACCATACGCCACGCCGCCTCGCCTGTCGCTGCGTTCCGGCGCCGGCTTGAAATCCGCCCGCGTCGGCGTAGACCCCCGGCCATGACCCTGCCCGTCGATCCGGCCAAGTACGCCGTCTTCCTGACCACCATGGCGGTGCTGGCGCTGGCGCCCGGGCCGGCCAACCTGTTCTCGGTGGCCACCGGGCTCAAGCGCGGGCCGGCGGCGGTGATGGCGGGCGTGGCGGGGATGAACCTGGCGACCCTGGTCTGGTTCACCGGCGCGGCGCTCGGCCTGGGCGCCCTGGCCAAGGCCTTTCCCGAGGTCTTCCACCTCCTGGCCATCGCCGGCGGCCTCTACGTCGCCTGGCTGGGCGTCTCCTCGATCCTGGCCGGCTGGCGCAACGCTCCGGACGACGATGCGGCCGAGAGCGCCGGGCGCTCGGCCTTTCGCGACGGCTTCGCCGTGCAGCTCGCCAATCCCAAGGCCCTGCTGTTCTTCGGCGGCGTGCTGCCGCCGTTCCTCGACCTGTCGCGGCCCCTGGTCCCGCAGCTGGCGCTGTTCGCCCTGGCGACGGTGGCCATGGATGTGATGACCATGAGCGCCTACGGCCTTGGCGGCGCGGCCATGGCCTCGCGCATGACCGAGCCCGGCTTCCGCCGCGCCTTCCGCTTCGCCGTCGGCGCCCTGCTGATCCTCGCCGCCCTGCTGATTCTGACGCGCGGCTGAGGCCCTTGCGCAACCGGGCGGCCGGTCCGACTGTTACCTTGCGAGGGACGTCCCGCGCCGCGGGAGCATTCAGGAGGTTGCGATGAACATCGCACGGGCCGCGCGGATCGCGGCTATCATCGGGTTGGCGGGCACGCTCATGGCCGCCTGCGCCACCGCCACGCCGTACCAGCCCAACGTTCGCGGCCAGGCCGTCTCGGGCGGCTATTCGGACGAGCGGATCACGTCCGACCGCTTCCGCGTCAGCTTCTCGGGCAACAGCCTGACCTCGCGCGAGACGGTCGAGCGCTATCTTCTGTTCCGCGCCGCCGAGCTGACGCTGGCCGAGGGCTATGACGGCTTCGTCCTCGCCGACCGCGAGACCACCCGCGACAGCCGCACCTATTTCGACCCGCCGCCCGGCCGCTACGGCTGGGGCTATGGCTACTGGCGTCCGAGCTGGCGCTACTTCGGCCCGCGCTACGGCTGGCGCCGGTGGGATCCCTGGTACAGCGACCGCTTCTGGGCCGACGACATGGACATGCGCACCGTGACGCGCTTCGAGGCCACCGCCGAGATCGTCATGTATCGCGGTCCCTCGCCTTCGGGCCCCGAGCGTAGCTTCAACGCCCGCGAGGTGGTCGCCAACCTCGGCCCCGGCATCGTGCGTCCCGAGCCGCGCTGATCCCCGAACAAAAGGGCGCCGACGAGATCGCCGGCGCCCTCATGTCAATCATCGACAAGGCCGTCCTGGCCGCCCCCTGGCGCTGTTACAGCGGCGCGGATGGCGCGTGGGTATTGTAGCCCCACATCGCCCCGCCGTTGTCACGCCGTTACCCCCGTGAGACCCACGAGACCGCCACGTTGGGCCCACGGCTGTACAGCCACTGTTCCCACATCGGCGGGCCCGAAGGCCCGGTCCCCCTGCCGCGGCGCCTTTTTCGCCGCGTGGGGGGCGGGGTCCCTAGCGCGGGGCCATCCGGATGGCCCCGTCGAGGCGCACGTCCTCGCCGTTGAAGTAGCCGTTGGTGATCATGGTCAGCGCCAGCTGGGCGTACTCCTCGGCATAGCCGAGGCGCTTGGGGAACGGCACGCTGGCGGCCAGAGCCGCCTTCACCGCCTCCGGGGCGGCGTTCATCAGCGGGGTGTTGAAGATGCCCGGCAGGATGGTGTTGACCCGGATGCCCTCGCTCATCAGGTCGCGGGCGATCGGCAGGGTCATGCCGACGACGCCGCCCTTGGAGGCTGAATAGGCCGCCTGGCCCATCTGGCCGTCCTCGGCCGCGACGCTGGCGGTGTTGACGATCGCGCCCCGCTCGCCGTCTTCCAGCGGGTCCAGGGTCAGCATGCCGGCCGCCGACTTGGCGATGCAGCGGAAGGTGCCGACCAGGTTGATCTGGATGATCATGTCGAAATGGGCCAGCGGGAAGTGCTTGATTTCGCCGGTGTTCTTGTCGCGGCTGGCGGTCTTGGCCGCGTTGCCGGTGCCGGCGCAGTTGACCAGGATCCGCTCCTGGCCGTTGGCCGCCCGGGCCTTCTCGAAGCCGGCGTCGACGTCGGCGTCGCTGGTGACGTTGACAGCGCAGAACGTCACCCCCAACTCCTTCTCCAGCGCCGCGCCGCGGTCCGCCTGGCGGTCGAGGTCGAAGATGGCGACCTTCACACCCTGGGCGACCAGGGCCCGAACCGTCGCCTCGCCGAGGCCGGAGGCGCCGCCGGTGACCACCGCCGAAATGGAACTATCGAGTTTCATGGACGTCTCCCATCGAGATCGTGTTGAATATGACTTCGAGAGAAGGGTTTAGCCCCGTGAGCGCGAAAGCCAAGCCGTCACCCAACGTCAATCCCGACGAGATTCTCGACCCGGCCAAGGCGCTGGTTCCCGAGGTCATCCAGGTCAACGAGGTCCGCGTGCGCGAGGGCTTCTGGCCCAAGGTCCGCAAGGTCGCCGCCAAGGTCCCCTTCATCGACGACGTCCTGGCCGTCTGGTGGTGCGCCCGCGACCCCGAGACGCCCATTGCCGCCAAGGGTATGATGATGGCCGCGCTGGCCTATTTCGTCCTGCCCACCGACGCCATCCCGGACGTCCTGGCCGGCGTCGGCTTCACCGACGACGCGGCGGTGATCGCCGCCCTGCTGGCCGTGGTCGGCAAGAACATCAAGGACCGCCATCGCGCCGCCGCCAGGCGGTTCCTCGGCGACGAGGACGGGGTCTAGGGCTTGGCCTGGGGGGCGATCGAAGTTGCGCTGTTCGCCGGCTCGGCCCTGGCGGCCGTCGTCTACGGCCTGCGCCTTGTAGGCCGCCCACCCTCGCGGTTCAGGACTGTCTGGAAGACCAGCGCCGTCGCCCTCCTCGCCCTGCTGGTGCTGTCGGTCATGGCCGGGCAGTTCCTCGCCGGGCAGCCAGCGCAGGCGTTCGTCACCCTCGTGCTGGCGGCAGCGCTCGGCCTCTGTGCGGCGGGCGACGCCTTCCTGGCCGACGACCCGGAGCGCGGCCTGCCGCCAGGCCTGGTCAGCTTCCTGCTCGGCCACCTGGTCTACATCGGCCTGTTCGTCTGGCTGACGCCCCGGCCCGAAGCCGGTCCCGCCGCGCTGGCGGCGATCCTGGCCGTCTTGGTGGTCGGCGGGGCCATGCTGGCCTGGCTCTGGCGGAGCCTTGGCGCCATGCGGTGGCCGGTGACAGGCTATCTGGCGGTCATCAGCGCCATGACGATCGCGGCCATCATCAACGGCGCGCCGGTCCTGATCCTGGGCGCGATCCTGTTCATGGTGTCGGACGCCATCCTCGCGGGGCAGCTGTTCCGCTCGGCCCGCCTGTTCGGCTCCGAGCGGCTGACCCACTGGGCGATCTGGTTTCTGTACTACGGTGCGCAGGTCGCCCTGACGCTGGGCTTCATCGGCCGCTAGCAGGCCGGTCCCCGAACAGTCCGGGGACCGATACCTTCACTTACGGCTTGTCGCCCTTGGGCAGAGCGGCGACTTCCGCCGGCGTCAGCTTGGTGATGGTCTTCACCGGGCAGCGTTGCACGCCCATGCTCGACGGCACGATCACCCTCACGTCCTGGGCGTTGCAGATCGAGCCCGTCGGGCTGGAGTCCAGGGCGAGGGAGAGGCCGTGGTCCATGTCCAGGCAGCGGCCAAACATGTCCAGCCGGTACACATCGCGCCCGGCGCGGACATAGAGCACCTCGTCCGACTTGGCCGTGTAGTTGCTGACCGAGCTGTTGAAGAAGCAATCGGTCTTGCCTGACGCCTTGGGCGCCTTGCCGGTTTCGGCCTGGGCCAGGCCTGCGGCGCCGGTCAGCAGGGCCGCGGAGCCCAGCACGACGGCGAGAAAGGGGGATTTCATCGCTTGTCTCCTCGTTGACCCGTCCGGGTCTCACGATAGGTCAACGCGCGGGCGAAATCGAGGGTTCAGCGGGCCCGCCGCGCAGCACGACGCGCGAACCGGCCCGGATCGACCGTCTCGGCCAACGTGGCGGGCAGCGGCGAGGGGCAGCCACCGACCAGGGCCGCGACATGCTCGGCCAGAAGCGGCGCAAGGCAGAAGCCGCGCCCGCCGAACCCGCCCAGCACGAACAGTCCCGGCTGGCCGTCCACGGCCCCCGCAATGGGCAGGTGATCGGGCGTCGATGCGCGGACGGCGGCGCGTCCTTCCAGGGTGCGCCCCTCGATCGCCAGGGCGAGATCGGGCCGGCCTTCAGCCAGCGTGCGCCGGTTCAGATCATGGTCCTCGCCGAAGGCAGCCTCGTCGGTCCGGTCCCGCTGGTGGGTGGCGCCGAACAGCAGGCCGTCCCGCGTCGGGATGACATAACCGCCAAAGGAGGTCGCCTCCCCCGGATCAACGCCCTCGGCAAGGCTGACCTGGCCGCGCACCGGCCGCAGCGGCGGCTCCGGAACCAGGTCTCCGGTCCGATGGCCCGCGCAGATCACCACGACGTCTACAAGCCGTTCGCCCGCGCCGCCGTCCAGCTCCAGCCGCCAGCCGGCGCCATCCCGTTGCAAGCCGGTGACCGCATGCGGTTCCACATCGCCAATCCAGGTCCGAAGCAACACGGCGGGATCGAGGACCAACGCCTCGCTGATGACCAGGGAGCCTTCCTCGGCCGCCAGCGCGCCGGGCTCGAACAGGCCGCCTTCGGCGATGCGGGCGAACCGCTCTGGATCGCGGGGCCCCTTGCCAAGATGACGCGCGCCCCTGGCGATGATCGCGTCGGGCAGGTCCTCGTACAGCCGCACAGCCCTGCCGAAGGCCTGGGCGTAGAGCGGCGCGGCGGGGCCATCGCCTGCGTCCAGTCTGGGCGTCATCAGCGCCGCGGCGTTGCCCGACGCGCCGCCGCCCCGCCCGCGCGGGTCAAGGCAGATGGCTTCGAGTCCGACGGCCGAAAGGGCCCGCACCATGGCCGCCCCGCCGATCCCCGCACCGACCACCGCGACACGCCCTGGCGATGCCTCATCCACGCCCGCGCCCGGCAGCCTCGCCTCGAGCCGTTCGCGCTTGCGGCCGAACCCGGGCCGCTTCTCCACCTCGAAGCCGGCGGCGGCCAGGCCGCGGCGCACCGCGCCGGCCACCGTGAAGGTCGCCGCCCGCGCGCCCGGCGCCGAGCGCGCCGCCACCCGTTGCAGGATATCCTCGCTCCACATGGCCGGATTGGTCGCCGGCGCGAAACCGTCGAGGAACCAGGCGTCTGCCTGGCCGGTCCAACTGGCCAGCGCCTCGGCCGCGTCCATCACAGCCAGGTCGAGCACAGCGCCGAACGCCGGCAACTCGACCCGGTGAACCCCCCTGGCGCGTCCCGGCCAGGCCGCCAGCAGGGCGCCTGCCGCTTCGGCCAGCTCGGGCCAGCAGCCAAGCGCCCGCGCCGCGTCCTCGCGCGCCATCGGATGGGCTTCGAGTGAGAAGATGTGCAACTGCCCGCCAGCCGGCCGCTCGCGCCGCCACAGGTCCAGCAGGGCCGCGATGTTCAGGCCCGAGCCGAAGCCCAGTTCACCAACGACAAACCGCCTCCGGCCCGCCCACGCGCCGGGCAGGCCACATCCCTCCAGGAACACCGCCCGGGTCTCGGCCAGGCCGTCTTCGCTGGAAAAGTAGACGTCGCCGTACAGCCGCGACCGGGGAAGGCCGTCCTCGCGCCATTCGACGGGCGAGTCAGGAGGGAGCGGCGACGGGGACATCCCCGCCTTATGCGGCGGCGGCGGGTCCGGGAAAAGCCGCTACTGGCCCGGAGCGGCGTCGGCCTTGGCGTCGGCCTGAGCCGTCGCGGCGTCGCCGCCCGTTCCTTCGGCAGCGGGCTCGGCGCTCACGCTCTCTGCCGGGGCGACTTCGCCGCCGACCGGAGCGGCGTCCGCCTTGGCCTGTTCAGCGGCCGCATCGGCGGCGGCGGTGTCGGCGGCGGTCGCGGCCTTGGTCTGCACCGGATCGCCGCCAGGGGCCGGCGGCGGCTTGCAGGCGGCCAGGGTCAGGCCAGTGAGGGCGGCGACGGCGATGACGGCGATACGCATGACGGTCTCAAACTCCCCAAGATCGGGCCGATCGGTGCGGCTCCGGAACCATGAGGCCAGACTACAGCCATTCGGATGCAGGCGGCGGGTTAAGTTTGCGAAACAAAGAAGGGCCGCCCGCGAGGACGGCCCTTCCTGTCTTGTCGACAAGAGGCGAAGGCTACTCGGCCTTCTTCTCTTCGGTCGCGGCCGGAGCGGCCTCGGTAGCGGCCGGGGCGGCGCCTTCGGCCGGCGCAGCGCCTTCGGCGGCCGGGGCGGCCTCGGCAGGCGCGGCTTCGGCCGGAGCCGCTTCAGCGGCGGGCGCCTCGGCAGCCGGAGCAGCGGCGTCGCTCTTCTCGGCGGGCTTGCCGCAAGCGGCGAGCGAAAGGGCCGCGACAGCGGCGCCGGCAATCAGGATGATACGCATGGTCCTGGGTCCCCCGATCTGGGTGTTTTCGTTGATGTCAGGCAGGACGAATCCGGCCCGACAACAGGACTATGGACCGGTGATTTCTGACGGCAAGGCCGATTTTCACGCGGGCGTGATCACGAATTCTACGCATGTGATCAGCCGGAGCCCGCGAGGACCTGCGAGGTCCTGCAGGATCAGGCCTCTGCAGGGATGTTCGAGAGCGCCTCTTCCAGCTCGGCGAAGCTGGGCTGCGAACCGGAAGGCACGTCGCCCCGCCCGATCTCGACCGAGATCTGCGCCGCATTGCCGTGGAGGTGGGCGACGAGGACCGACTGGATGATGCGATAGAAGCTGCCTTCCTCGTTGACCACGTCCTGCAGGCGCGCGGCGATCGGGCCGACCATGCCGTAGGCCAGGAACACCCCGAGGAAGGTGCCGACGAGCGCGCCGCCGATCATGCCGCCGAGCACTTCCGGCGGCTCGGTGATCGAGCCCATGGTCTTGATGACCCCCAGAACCGCCGCAACGATGCCCAGGGCCGGCAGGGCGTCGGCCAGGGCCTGCAGGGCGTGCGCCGGGGCCTGGGCCTCGTGATGGTGCTTCTCGAGCTGTTTCTCCATCGCATCTTCGACCTGGTGGGGATCCTCCAGGTTCATGGTCATCATCCGCAGGGTGTCGCAGATGAAGTCGACGGCGAAGTGGTCCTTGGTGATCTTGGGGAAGCGGCTGAAGATCGAGCTCTCGCCGGGCTTCTCGATATGGCTTTCCAGCGCGATGACGCCCTTGGACTTCATCGTCTTGGTCAGCAGGAACAGCAGGCTGAGAAGGTCGCGGTAGTCGCTGGCCTTCCACTTGGGTCCGGCGAAAGCCTTGGCCAGGCCGCCGCCGGTCGCCTTGATGGTGCTCATCGAGTTGGAGATCAGGAAGGCGGCGATGCCGGCCCCGCCGATGGCCATCATCTCGTGCGGCAGGGCGTGGGTGATCACGCCCATATTGCCCCCGGCCAGGATGTAGCTGCCGAAGACCATGCCGAAAAGCAGCACGATGCCGATGATCTGGAACATGGACGGACTCTTCGAACCCCCGGGAGATATCCGGCGGACTGTGGCCGTTAATGCTTAATGCCCGGTGAGCGACTCGCCCGATATTGCCACCCCGGGCGACGCGGCCTAACAGCGTTCAGATGACCGACGCGGCCGTCAAAACCGGACCGAAGCTGGAGCCGCGGTCCTTCGCCATCCTGTTCGCCATCTCCATCGTGGTGGCGATCGGCAACACGGGCCTGATGACCGTGCTGCCGGCCATCTCGCGCGAGATCCAGTTCCAGGACTGGATGAGCGGGGCGATCTTCTCGCTGTCGGCCCTGCTGTGGGCGGTGATGAGCCCCATCTGGGCGCGGGAAAGCGACCGGCGCGGTCGCAAGCCGATGATCCTGCTGGGGCTGGCGGGCTTCATGGTCTCGATGACCTTCTGCGGCCTGTCGGTGACCTCGGGCCTCTATGGCCTCTTCCCCACGGTTGCGGTCTTCATCCTGTTCCTTCTCAGCCGGTCGCTGTTCGGCCTGATCGGCTCGGCCTCCAACCCGGCCACCCAGGCCTATCTGGCCGAGCGCACCAGCCGCGCCGACCGCACCCAGCAGATGGCCGCCCTGGCCGGCGCCTTCGGCCTCGGCACGGTCGTGGGGCCCTTTCTGGCGCCGCTGTTCATCATTCCGGGCGTCACCCTCGCGGGGCCGATGTTCGCCTTCGCCCTGATCGCGGGAGCCATGCTGATCGTCGTGTGGCGCATGCTGCCCGAGGACGAGGGCGCCCCGCGCGAGAGCCGCCGCTTCGCTCGCGCCGGCGAGGAAAAGGCGCTTTGGAAGGACCCGCGCCTGACCCCCTTCCTGGTCTACGGCTTCCTGATCGCCTCCTGCCAGACGGCCCAGGGCTACACCCTGGGCTTCATGATCATCGACAAGCTCAAGGTCGCCCCGATGGAGGCGCTGGGCTTCACAGCCGTCGCCACCGGCGCGGGCGCGCTGGCGGGACTGCTGGCCCAGTGGGGCCTGATCCGCATGTTCCACATGGGCCCGCGCATGCTGCTGCGCTGGGGCGCGGGCCTGGCCATGCTGGGCAATCTGATCACGGTGTTCTCGCCGGACTACTGGACCGTTGTGGCGGGTTTCGCGGTCTCAGCGCTGGGCTACGGCTTCGCGCGCCCGGGATTCACCGCCGGCGCAAGCCTGACCGTGCGGATGAACGAACAGGCCCGAGCGGCCGGGGCCATCGCGGCGGTCAACGGCCTGAACGTGATCATCGCCCCGGTGTTCGTCTGGGTCTACGGCGTCTTCCACCAGGGGCCGTTCATCCTCAACAGCCTGATCCTGGGGGCCATGCTGGTCTTCGCCCTGCGCAATTCGGTCCTGCGCGACGCCGGCGAGACCCCGCCGGACGACGAAGAGACCGCCGCCGCCATGATGGAGCGGCGGGACGAGGGCGGCCCCTAGCGCGCTACGGGTTCAGCTTCCGGCTTCGGCGCGGATGCGGCCGATCAGCTCGGGTGTCAGATAGCCGTCCGCGGGCAGGCCGCGCGACTTCTGCCAGGCGCGCACCGCCGCCCGGGTCTTCGGGCCCACCGCTCCATCGACGCCGCCGGTGTCGTAGCCCAGCGCGGTCAGCGCCTTCTGGGCTTCGGTCCGGTCAGCGAGCGATAGCGGCGTCTCGGTCGGCCAGGGCCGCACCGTCCCGTTCTCACCGCCAAAGCGCAGCGCCAGCAACCCGACCCCCAGCGCATAGGCCGTGGAGTTGTTGTAGCGCATGATCGCCGAATGGTTGGGGAAGATCAGGAAGATCGGCCCGCCGGCGCCCGACGGCGCGATCATCGAGCATCGCGAGGCCTGGTCGGCGGCCGACCAGGGCAGGCCATCGGCCCGGCGCACGCCGCGCGCCGACCACGCCGAAAGCGGCTCGCGCTCCTGTTCGATCAGGGCGAAATCGAAGCCGGCCGGGACACTGACCTCCCGCGACCAGCTCTCCCCGGGCTTCCACCCGGCCTTGGCCAGGTAGTTGGCCGTCGAGGCCAGCGCATCGGGGGTCGAGGACCAGATGTCCCGCCGCCCGTCGCCGTCGCCGTCGACGGCGGTCGACAGGTAGACGCTGGGCAGGAACTGGGTCTGGCCCATGGCGCCGGCCCAACTGCCCTTCAGACGCGCGCGCGTCTGTTCGCCGGTGGCGATGATCTTGAGCGTCGCGATCAGTTCGCCCTCGGCCCAGGACCGCCGCCGGCCGTCGGCGGCCAGAGTAGCCAGGGAGCGGACCACATCCATGTCGCCCTGGATCCGGCCGAAGTCCGATTCCATGGCCCAGACCGCCAGCATGATCTCGCGCGGCAGGCCGTAGCGGCGCTCGAACTCGGGCAGATAGGGCAGGCTTGTGCGGAACTGTCGGCCCTTGGTTATGCGGACGTCGGACACGACACCCCGGACATAGTCGCTGACCGGCTTGGAAAATTCCGGTTGCCGTCCATCGAGGCGCTGGGCGGTAGGGTCAGGGGTCAGCCCGGCCATCTCGCGATCGAAGACCGCCGGCGAAATGCCGCCTGCGATCGCCCGGTCGCGGAAGCCCGCGCGCCAGGCGTCGAAGTTCGGATCGCCCGATGAGCCCAGGGTCGATGTCTGGGCCAGCACGCCGGAGGCCGGCGGGGCCGCGCAGCCGGCCAGGGCGAGGAGGAGAAGCGCACGTCTGTCCATGCGGTATTGCTAGCCGGGGAATTGCCATCCGCTCAATCACAAGCCCGTTGGCGCGATTGTCGATCGCCCCCCTTCCTAGGGTGTTCGCGTGACCGGACGTCGCGATAGGGTGGGCGCAGGCTTCCAAGGACCATCCCATGCGCCCGATACGCAACTTCGCCCTGCCCGCCTCCCTCGCCCTGACGGCCCTGCTCCTGGCGGCGCCCCAGGCGGCGATGTCCCAGTCCGCCACAGCGACCTGCTCGGCCGTGAAGGGCAAGAACGATGTCACCGGGCTGACCTTCGCCGGCCAGGCCGTCTGGAAGGACGGCGAGACCTTCGACTTCACGCGCCTGACCTTCAACGCTGACTGCACGGTGACCTACGGCTACCGCGGCGGTGAATGGAACAATGGCCGCTGGTCGCAGACCGCCAAGGGGGTGACCGTCGACTTCAACAACGGCTTCGCCACCTACACAGGCAAGCGCAAGGGAAAGGTGCTTTCGGGCACGATGAAGAACGTGCGCGACGAGAGCGGGACCTGGAAATTCACGCAGAAGCCCTGAAGCCTTCAGGGGAAACGGGCCGGCCTGATTGACTCCGTCCCCGTCCGCCCCTATAGCCGCCCGCTCAATTCTCAAGAGGGGCCTTGGACGCGCATCGCGCGGCACGGGCGTTCCCCGCAAGGCCAACGGTAGAGACAATGAAGGTCAAGAGCTCGCTCAAGTCGCTGAAGTCGCGCCACCGCGACTGCAAGCTGGTGCGCCGCAAGGGCCGGGTCTACGTCATCAACAAGACGGACCCGCGCTTCAAGGCCAAGCAGGGCTGATGACGTCGGTCGCCGGCGTTCTCTGGGACGTCGGCAACGTCATCGTCCGCTGGGATCCGCGGACCCTCTATTCGAAGATCTTCGAGGAACCGGCCGATCGCGACCGGTTCCTTTCGCATGTCTGCACCCTGGCCTGGCACGCCGAGACGGACAGGGGCCTGCCGGCCGCCGAAAACACCGCCCGGCTGATCGCTCGCTTTCCGCAGCATGAGGCCGAGATCCGCGCCTGGTGGGACCGCTGGGACGAGATGTTCTCCGGGGCGATCGAGGAGACCGCCTGGGCCATGGAGGCGTTGGCGGAACGGGGCGTTCCGCAGTTCGGCCTGACCAATATGGCCGGGCCCGTCTGGCCGACCATCGAACCCATGGCGCCGGCCTGCCGACATCTGAAGGCCGTGGTCGTGTCGGGCGACGAGGGACTGATCAAGCCCGAGCCGGCGATCTACCGCCTGGCCTGCGACCGCGCCGGGCTGGAGCCCGCCCAGCTGTTGTTCGTTGACGACAGCCGGGCCAACATCGACGCAGCCGACGCGCTGGGCTTCCGCACCCTGCACTTTACCGATCCGGCGCTGCTCAAGCCCGCGCTGGAGCGCCACGGCCTGCTGTGACGGCGGATGGTTGAGGCCGCACGGCCTTTCCTCTAAACCGCGCCCTTCCCCAATTCCGCTTCCCGTGAGAGCCTTCCCGCCATGGCCGACGACGCCTCCATCGACGTTCTGAACGCGACCGCGCAGACGCAGCTGAAGACCATCATCGAGCGCATCGAGCGCCTCGAAGAGGACAAGGCCGGGGTGATGGCGGACCTGAAGGAGGTCTATGCCGAAGCCAAGGGCAACGGCTTCGACACCAAGATCCTGCGCAAGGTCATCCGCCTGCGCAAACAGGACAAGGCCAAGGTTCAGGAGGAGGAGGCGCTGGTCGACCTCTACCTCTCGGCCATCGGGGGCCTGTGAGGCGAAAGCCGCCTCCTGACCTCAAGGCGCTGGCCCGCAAGGCCGCCCAGCGCAAGGCGCTCAATGCGCTTCGCCGCACACGCCGCGCCGCCGACAAGGCAGGCGTGGCCCTCTCCGACTGGGAAGGCGAGTTCCTGGGCTCGGTCGAAGACCGGGTGAAGACCTATGGCCGCGCGTTCGGCGACCCGGAACTGGGCGCGCCTGGCCAGGCGCTGTCGGCCATGCAGGCCCGCAAGCTCAAGGAAATCGCCGCCAAGGCGCGCGCCGTCGCCGATGGCGAGCCACCCTTCAAGGCGCGGCGCGGAAAGCCGGGCAAGAGCGACGCCTGACCCTGCCCGCGCCGGGTCCGCCGCACGCCTTCCCGCCCAACGCGCCTAGGGCCGCCGGATCGTCACCGTGAAGCGATGGATGGCGTCGACGTCCGCCGCCTGGAAGGTCTGTCCCTTGACGGTGACACAGAGCACGACGGTGCGGCCGACGGCGTCGGTATGGGTCGCCGAACGGATGACCTGCTCGGGATGATCCTTGGTCTTCAGGGTCCGATCGAACCAGATGAAGTAGCCATCATATCCGCCCGGCGAGGTGAAGGGGCGCGAGCCCAGGAACCGGTTGAAGGTGTCGCCCGTCTCGGCCGTGGCCCGGCGCATCTCGCGTTCAGGATCAGCGTTGTAGATCGCCATGAGCCGGGCCCACTGGCTCTTCTCGACCGACTGCACGGGATTGATGCCGGCGATGCACTCGGCGACCTTGGTCCCGTCACGGCGGCTGTAGCTGAGAAACACCTTCGGATCGCCGGCGACGGCCTCGTCCACCACCATGCCCGGCGGCAGGGCGTAGGCTGAACGGCCGTCCGGATGGACCCAGCGGCTCTGGGCCCAGGCCGCGCCGCCCGCGACGGCGGTGCAGGCGGCGATCGCGACGAGGGCGAGTTTGCGCATCGGTGACTCCTTGGAACTCACGGCAGACGAACCGAGGTGAACATCCTCTCGATCCGGCCGAGATCGGCCGGGCTGAACGGCGCGCCGCCGGTCGTCGGCGTCGCGCACTGCAGCAGGATGCGGGTCTCTGCGTTCAGCATCGTCCCGCCCATCACGGCCGTCTGCTGGATGCCGGTGTCGCGGTTGGCGCGCTCGACAACATGCATGTAGCCCTGCCAGCCAGTGCGCGAGACGAAGGGCTTGCTCGACAGGGTGCGGATCCAGCGATGGCCCTGCTTGCCGGTCAACTCCTGGGCGAAGGCGGCTGGCGCGAAGGCCCGGGTGACGGTCTCTGCCCATCGGCTCATTTCGACCGCGTCGGCGTTGGCGTCGCGCATGACGAAGCAGAGCCCGATCGAAGCGCCGCTCTCGGGCGAGCGGATCGACACCATGATGGCCGAGGGCTGGGCCGTCCCATGGTCGATGACGCTCATGCCGGGCTGCAGGTCGATCGTGAACCGCCGCTGCTGGTCAGTGGCCGCGGTCGACTGGGCCAGCGCCCCGTTCGAGCCCAGCAGGGCCATCATGCCGATGGCCAGGGTGACGAATGCCGATTTCATCTCGGGTTTCCTCTCATTGTCGGCCTGCGGGACAACTCGCTGGAGCGCGATTCCGTCGCCCGGGCAGTTCTGGTTGGTCGGAGACTAGGGCAGTCGCGCCGATCCGATAAAGCGGAACAAGCTCTCGATGCGGGCGGAAGTGAAGCCGTCAGGGTGCGTCAGAGTAGTGTTGCACTGGGCGAGCATCTGCCGGCCCGGCGCAAGCGCGGTGACGCCAAAGACAGCCGTCTGCCGCGCGCCGGAATCATTGCTTTGCCGCTCGATCACCTGGACAAAGCCGGCATAGCCGGCCCGCGAGGTGAACTGCTGGGTCGAGACAAGTCGCAGCAGCTTGTAACCCTGCGCCGACGCCAGTTTCGACGCCATCTCGGGGCTCTGCAGGCCCGTGATGTGTTGCGCCCAAACATCTGGCGCGAACCGTTCGCCAGGCGCCGGGACTATCAGCGCGCAGAGACCCACGGCTTCGCCGGTCGCCGGGTCGCGAACGCGGAAGGTGGTCTGCTTGGGGTTCGAGATTTCGTTGGGGATCGGCTCGATGCCGGGCGCAAGGTCGACGCGGATCAGCCCGCCGGGATGCGTCCACACGTTCGACTGCGCGACTGCGGCCGCATCGGTCAGAACGAGGACGATCGGCGCGATGACCAGGGCCGAGAGAATGTTGCGCGACATGAGCACGCTCCTGACTGGACTGTATCCAGCCTAGGCGGAACGGTCGGGCGCCGCGCCCCCCGAAATGGGGGCGTCCCGGCGCCGGTCGCGTGACGATGCCCGGAACCGGACGCCTGCCGCCTACCCGACGTCCTTCATCTCGACGTCGATGCCCTGCTCGCGGACCTTTCGATAGAGGGTCGAGCGGCCGATGCCGAGCCGCCGGGCGACCTCGCTCATATGGCCGGCGTAGACCTCGATGGCGTGCTGGATGAGGTCGCGCTCGATCTCCTCGAGGGTCCGCAGGTGCCCCCTGTCGTCGAGGATGCGAACCGGCGCGTCCTTCGGCATCTCGGCCACCAGTTGCTCGGCGGTCGGGATGGGCGCCGGCGCCTGGCTCGCGACGGGCTGGACCAGTTCGGCCGGCGGCAGCTTGACGCCGCTGATGGCCGGGAAGTCATGCGGCTGCAGGTAGGGCGCATCGGCCAGAACGATGGCCCTGTAGACGGCGTTCTCCAGTTGGCGGACGTTGCCCGGCCAGTCGAACGCAGTCAGGAAGGCCAGGGTCTCGGGCGCGGCGCCGGCCACCCTCTTGCCCTCCTCGACATTGAACCGGCGGATGAAGTGCTCGGTCAGCGCCGGGATGTCCTCGCGCCGCTCCCGCAGAGCCGGGGCCTCGATCGGGAAGACGTTGAGGCGATAGAACAGGTCCTCGCGGAAGACGCCCTCCGCGACGGCGCCGGCCAGATCGCGGTTCGTCGCCGAGACGATGCGCACGTCGACCTTGACCGAGCGCTTGGCCCCGATGGGATCGATCTCGCTTTCCTGCAGGGCCCGCAGCAGCTTGACCTGGATGTCCAGCGGAAGCTCGCCGACCTCATCAAGGAACAATGTCCCGCCGTTGGCCTCCTGGAACTTGCCCAAGTGCTTGTCGGAGGCGCCGGTGAAGCTGCCCTTCTCGTGCCCGAACAGGATGCTCTCGACCAGGTTCTCGGGAATGGCGCCGCAGTTCACGGCGACGAAGGGCTTGCCGGCCCGGTCGCTCGAGCCGTGCAGCGCGCGTGCGATCACTTCCTTGCCCACGCCGCTTTCGCCGGTGATCAGGATCGGAATCGAGGACTTGGCCGCGCGCTCGCCCATCCGCTTGACCAGCTGCATCGCCGGCGAGGCGCCGATCAAGTCGGCGAAGGTGGTGCGCCCCGAGACGTGCTTCTTGAGGCGGTCGACCTCGCCGCGCAGTTCGCCCATCGACAGGGCGTTGCGGATCGACACCAGGATGCGCTCGGGGCTGGCTGGCTTGACGAAGAAGTCGCAGGCGCCGGCCTGCATCGCCTTGACGACGGTATCGACCCCGCCAGAGGCCGTCAGCACGACGACCGGCTGCGACAGGCCCCGCGCGCGCATTTCCTTCAGCGCGTCCTGACCCGAAAGCCCAGGCATCTGCAGGTCCAGCAACACCACATCGGCCGGATGGCCGGCCATCAGGTGCCGCAGCGCCGCATCGCCGTCCTCGGCCTGGGCGACGGTGAATCCGTCGCGCTCCAGCACCGCCTGGATCAGCCGTCGTTGAGTCGGGTCGTCATCGACGACCAGCACCGTCTTGGACATCTTCAAGTCATCCCACCGAACCGGCGTCCGCACATCATGGCGCGGCGCTCGTTGACCCGGATTGATACAGGGCCGGGGTAAAGGCGGGGTGTAGGAGACCTGAGTCGGGGGTTAACGCGGCGGTTCAGGCGGCCAGTCGCGGGGACTGCAGGACGGCCGCCATCTCGGCCAGCAGCGCCTGCGTCTGGATGGGTTTGCTCACCTGCCCGTCGAATCCCAGCGCCTGGTAGTCGGTGCGGTCACGGGTCAGAACATCGGCGCTGACCGCCAGGACGGGCGCGTCCCGGCCAGGCCCCGCGCCGGCGCGCAGCCTGGCGACAGTCTCGATGCCGCTCAGGCCAGGCATCTGGATGTCCATCAGGACCATGTCGAAGGATTGCCCGGCGAGACGCTCCAAGGCCTCCTCGCCTCCTCCCGCGCACACCACCCTGTGGCCGCAAGCGGTGAGGATCCGATCGAGGACGGTCAGGTTCACGCGGTTGTCGTCGACAACCAGGACCGACAGGCTGGGCGTCTCGGACGCTGCCGCTTCCAGCAGCGGAGCCGCGTCGGCCGCGACCGGGGGCTCGGCGAGAGCCGCCGGCATTTCGATCAGGAAGGTCGACCCGGCGCCGGGCGTGCTTTCGGCCCGGATATGACCGCCCATCAGTTCGGTCAGCTGGCGCGAGATCGCCAGCCCCAGGCCCGTGCCGCCGAAGGCGCGTGCGTTGGAGTCCTCGGCCTGGGCGAAGCGCTCGAACAGCCCTGGCAGCACGTCCGGATCGATGCCGATGCCGGTGTCGCGAACCGAAAACCGCAGCCGCGCGGCGCCCTCGGCCTCGGGCTCGGCGGCGATGGAGAGGGTCACGCTTCCCTGGGCGGTGAACTTGATCGCGTTGCCGATGAGGTTGAACAGCACCTGGCGAACCCGGCGGCCGTCGATCATGACGTGGCGGGGCGCATCGGGCGCCATTTCGAGGTTCAGGACCAGTCCCTTCTGGTGAGCTGTCGGTCGCCAGAAGCCGACAAGTTCATCGGCCAGGGCGTGCAGGTCCTGGGGCGCGGCGACGATGTCCATGCGACCGGCGTCGATGCGCGAGATGTCGAGGATGTCGTTGAGAATCGACATCAGGAACTCGCCGCTGAGGATCAGGGTGTCGACCTGCTCGCGTTGTTCGCCCCGGGCGGAGGCCTTCAGGAGCTGGGCCATGCCCAGCACGCCGTTCATGGGGGTGCGAATCTCGTGGCTCATGGTCGCCAGGAAGGCCGACTTGGCCTGGTTGGCTCGGCGCGCCTCCTCGCGGACCGCCTCGGCCTGGGCGCGTTCGTCCTTGAGCCTCTGGATGAGGCGATTGTTGCGGTCCCGCAGCAGGTTCCACTCGCCGAGGATCTTGCCCATCCCGCCGCTGATCAGGGCCAGCATGATGCCGATGCCGACCAGCGAGAGGCCAAGCGCCACAGCGGGCGCCAGGGGGAATCGCAGCGCCACCACTAGGCCCAGGGCCGAAAGCACCGGAACGGCCGAGGCCATGCACAGGGCCGGCCGCAACGTGCCGTGAGCGACAGCCACGCAAAGCAGAAGCGTCGCCATCAGGCCGAGGAACAGCATGTCGGCCAACGAGCCGCCGACGAGGAAGGCGACGGTCGGCCAGACGGTCGCCACGGTCGTGCGCAGGCCGACGACCACGCCGATCCGGGTCATCGCGCCGGGGGTCTCGTCAAATCCGGGCGTGGCCAGCCAGCGGCCATAGAGACGCTGGGCCACCGCGTCGGCCGACATGTTGGAGAGGGCGGCCAGAAGCCCGATCCAGGGATGGCCGAGCAGGGCCATGGCGATCGAGAACGGCAGTGTGGCGATGCAGAGCACCGGCAGGGGGGTGCTGAGACCGGTGAGCATGAGCGTCGGCGCGGTGAGGACGGGCAGCAGCGCGTCCTCTTCCTCCTGGCTCCAGGCGTCTTGCGACATGATGGACTCCCCGCCCGCGCCGCTTCTTCGAACGGCGATATCCCCAATCTAGGGGTCGCTCGGGTAAAGGCCGGGTGTAGGAGCGATGAGTCGGAGATTAACGGACCGCCTCGCCCAGAGCCCGATGACCGGTTCCAACTTGGCCGGACGCGCCTTAGATCAACGCCATGACCGCCATCTCCAAGATCACCGCCGAAGCTCCCGAGTGGAGCCTGTCCGACCTCTACGCCGACCGGAACGATCCGCGGATCGAAGCCGATATCGCCGCCGCCGCCGCCGCCAATGACGCGCTCGCGGCGATGGAAGGCCAGTTCGTGGAAGCCCGGGCAGAGCCCGCCGTTCTCGGCGAGCGCATGGACCGGGGCATCCGGCTGTACGAGCAGGCGACCGATGGCCTGTGGGCTGTCGGGGCCTACGCCTCCCTGGCCGCCTCCACGGCTCGGGATGATCCCAAATGGGCCAAGTTCGAGGCCGACTTCCGGGGCCGGGCGGCCGAGATCGCCTCCAGGAGCCTGTTCTTCACCCTTGAGCTCAACCAGCTGGAGGACCCGGAGATCGAGGCGGCCCTTGCGGCCCATCCGGCCGCTGCGCGCTGGCGGCCCTGGCTGCGCCGGCTGCGCCTCTCGCGACCGCATGAACTTAGCCAGGAGCTCGAGGGCTTCATCCTCGACCGCTCGCCTGCGCTGGCCAACTGGACCCGGCTCTATGACGAGACCCTGGCGCGGCTGAAGGCCCGCGTAGGCCGTGAAAGCCTGACCCTGCCCGAAACGCTGAACCGGCTCTCCGATCCGGACGCCCGGCGCCGCAAGTCGGCCGCGAATGGCCTGGCCGACGCCCTGGCCGAGCGCGAGGCCACGCTTGGCCTCTGCCTGAACACCATCGCCCTTGAAAAGCAGGTCGAGGATCGCTGGCGCCGCTACGAGACGCCCGCCCAGTCGCGCCATCTGGCCAACGAAGTCCATGGGGAGTCCGTGGAGGCGATGGTCGAGGCGGTGACCGAGGGCTATGCGGCAACCTCCCACCGCTATTACGCCCTGAAGGCCCGTGCGATGGGCCGCAAGACCCTGGACCACTGGGACCGCAACGCCCCCCTCACCGCGGCCCAGCCCCGGCTCTACGGCTGGAACGAGGCGCGCGGCATCGTGCTGGACAGCTTCGCGGCCCTGGCGCCGCGTTTCGCCGACGGCGCGCGCACCTTCTTCGAACGCCCCTGGATCGATGCGCGACCGCGCCCGGGCAAGCAGTCAGGCGCCTACAGCCATCCGGTCTGCTCGGCCCGGCACCCGTACGTCTTCATGAACTACATGGGCGAGCGGCGCGATGTCCTGACCCTGGCGCACGAGCTGGGTCACGCCGTCCACCAGACGCTCGCCGCCCCGCTGGGCACGCTTCTGGCCGATACGCCGCTGACGCTGGCCGAGACAGCCTCGATCTTCGGCGAGGGCCTGGTGTTCGAGCGGCTGCTGGCCGAGGCCGCGCCCGAGGACCGCATGGGCCTGCTGGCCGGGCGGATCGAGGATGGCCTGAACACCGTGGTGCGCCAGATCGCCTTCCACCAGTTCGAGACGCGATTCCATGACGCCCGCGCGGAAGGCGAGCTGAGCCCCGAGGAGATCGGCGGTCTCTGGCTCGAGGTGATGGGCGCCAGCCTGGGTCCCGCCATCCGCCTGAATCCCGGCTACGAGCACTACTGGGCCTATGTCAGCCATTTCGTCCACGCGCCCTTTTATGTGTACGCCTATGCCTTCGGCGATCTCCTGGTGCGGGCCCTCATGGAGAAGCGCCGGGAAGACCCGCAGGGCTTCGCGCCCCTCTACGAGCGTCTGCTGTCGGACGGCGGATCGCGGACCTATGTCGAGGCCCTCGAACCGTTCGGGCTCGACCCGCGCCAGAAGAGCTTCTGGGCCGCCGGGGTGCGCGATCTCGAGCGGCTGGTCGACGAGTTCGACGATCTGGTCTGAACAATAGGTGGGGTGGCGCGACCGCTTCCCGCGCCCGGCGGGCGGCGCTACAACCGGACCCGCATGGCCGAGATCGCCGCCCCCGCCGTCCTGCCCGCCGCCGGGCGAAAGCACATCGTCGATGTGCTGATCGAGGAGCGGGCGCCGCGCCTGGCGGCCTCGGCCCTCTGGCCGCTGGTGCGCCCGCCGCTGTACGCCGTCCTGCACTATCGCCTGGCCCGCGCCATGGCGGACGCCATTGCGCCCATGGGCGGCGCCGCGGCGCTCGAGCACATCTCCGAACTGCTGTCCCTGAAGCTGGCGCTGCACGGCCTTGAGCAGGTTCCGGAGCAGGGCCGGCTGGTCATGGTCGCCAACCATCCCACAGGCATCGCCGACGGCATCGCCCTGTACGACGCGGTCAAGGCGCGCCGACCCGACATCGTCTTCTACGCCAACTCCGATGCGCATCGGGTCTGCCCGCGCTTCGAGGAGACCCTGATCCCCGTCGAATGGGTCGAGGCCAAGCGAACCCGCGAGCGTACGCGGACGACCCTGGTCATGACGCGCGAAGCCATGGACGCCCAGCGCTGCCTGGCCATCTTTCCGGCCGGGCGGCTGGCGCGGCGGGGCGCCGACGGCCTGCTGACCGACAAGTCCTGGATGCCGACCGCCCTGTCCGTGGCGACCAAGTACGCGGCGCCGGTCGTGCCGGTGCACGTCGACGGACCCTGGGCCACCCTGTTCCACCTGTTCGACCGGGTCTCGGGCGAGCTTCGCGACATCACCCTCTTCCACGAACTGCTCAACAAGCGCGGCAGGCTGTTCACCCTGACCTTCGGACGGCCCATTCCGCCGGAGCGGCTGGCCGGCGACGCGTCCGAGGTCAGCCTGGCGCTCAAGACCTTCGTCGAGCGCACCCTGCCTGGACGACCGGAGGCGGTGTTTTGACCTCTATGGCGCTGGCTGACGAGGCGGCGACCATGGGGCTGGGCCGGCGACTGGCCGGGCTGCTCGGGCCCGGAGAGGCGATCTGCCTTTCGGGACCGCTTGGCGCGGGCAAGTCCACCCTCGCGCGGGCCCTGATCCGCGCCCTCACCTCACCGGACGAGGATGTCCCCAGCCCCACCTTCACCCTGGTGCAGTTCTATGAGGGCGCCGGCGTCGATATCGCCCATTTCGACCTCTACCGGCTCAGCGATCCGGACGAGGCCTGGGAGATCGGCCTGGAAGAGGCGCTCGACACCGGGGCCGCCCTCATCGAATGGCCAGAGCGCCTTGAGGGGCGCCTGCCGCCGGATCGGCTGGATCTGGCGTTGGAGATTGACGGGGATCATCGTATCGCCCGGCTGACGCCGCACGGTCGCTGGACCGGCCGACTGGAGAGACTGGAACGTTGAGCGCCGACCGCGAGGCCCTGAAGGCCCAGTTTCTCAAAGACCACGGCCTGGGCGATGCGCGGCGTGAACCGCTGGCCGGCGACGCCTCGACGCGCGCCTATGAGCGCCTGCATCGGCACGGCCAGCCGAGCCTGATCTTCATGGATCAGCCGCCCAAGGCCGAGACAGCGCCCTGTCCCCCTGACGCCACGGTCGAGGAGCGCCTCGCCCTGGGCTTCAACGCGAGCTACCGGCTGGCGGCGGGCAGGGTCGACGCCTTCGTCGCCTGCGCCCGCCACCTCAAGGGTCTGGGTCTCTCGGCGCCCGAGATCATCGCCTTCGATGCGGGTTCCGGGCTCGCGGTGCTGGAGGACCTGGGCGATGGCCTGTTCGCCAGCCGCATCCTGGCCGGCGAGGACGAGGCGCCGCTGTACGACGACGCCATCGACGCCCTGTGCGTGCTGCACGCGGCTCCGCCGCCCGAGGTCCTGGGCGAGGGCGGCGAGGCGACCTGGCCGCTGCTGAGCTACGACGCCCTGGCGCTCAAGATGGCCAGCGACCTGTTTGTCGAATGGCTTCCCAGGCTGAGGCCCGATCTGACCTTCGACGCCGCCGCGCTGTCCGGCTGGGAGGCGGCGTGGACCCCGATCCGCGACCGGGCCGAGGCCGGCGCGGAAGTCTTCTGTCACCGCGACTATCACGCCGAAAACCTGATCTGGCTGCCCGAGCGATCGGGTCCGGCGCGTGTCGGCCTCATCGACTTTCAGGACGCGGTGAAGGCGCATCGCGTGTGGGACCTGTCGATGCTGCTGCACGACGCCCGGCGTGATGTCTCGCCCGAGCGGGAAGCCGCCGCCCTCTCCCGCTATATGGCGGCGCATCCGGCTCTGGATCGGGATCGGCTGCTGGCCGACTATCACGCCCTCGGCGCCCTGAACGTCGCGCGCATCATCGGCATCTTCGCCCGGCTGGTGACCCGCGACGGAAAGCCTCGCTACGAGGCCTTCCTGCCCCGGCTCTGGCGCTACCTCGACAGCTGCCTTGAAGACCCGGCGCTGGGCGAGGTCAGGGCCTGGTTCGACGTCCACGTACCGGCGGAGGCGCGGCGATGACGGGTCCGAAGGTCGCCATGGTCCTGGCCGCGGGGCTGGGCACGCGGATGCGTCCCCTGACCGACGACCGCCCCAAGGCGCTGGTCGAGGTCGGCGGGCGGGCGCTGATCGACCACATGCTGGACCGGCTGGCGGCCGCCGGGGTCGAGACAGCCGTGGTCAACGTCCACTACTTCGCCGATCGCCTGGAAACCCACCTGGCGGCCAGGGCGGCCAGCGGCGCCGGACCGCGCATCATCATCTCCGACGAACGTGAGCAGGCGCTGGAGACGGGCGGCGGGGTAAAGAAGGCCCTGCCCCTGTTGCCGGACGCGCCGTTCTGGGTGGCCAACATCGACTCCGTCTGGATCGAGGATGGCGCTGCCGCCATCGACGCCGTGGCCGCGGCCTGGGACCCGGACCGGATGGACGTCTGCCTGATGACGGCGCCGACCGCGACCTCAATGGGCTTCCATGACACCGGCGATCTGTTCCTCGAAGCGGATGGTCGGGTGCGCTTCAAGGCGCCGGGCGAGACGGCGCCGCTGGTCTACGTCGGGGTGCATATCGCCAAGCCGTCGGTCGTCCGAGACGGGCCTGAGGGCCCCTTCTCCCTGCTGCCGATCTGGAAGGCGCTGGCCGAGCGCGGGCGGATCCATGGCGTCGCGCCGGCGGGGCTCTGGATGCATGTCGGCGATCCGGTCGCGCGCGATCTGGCCGAGGCCCGGCTGGCGACCTGACGAACCGGGCCCACGGCGGCGAATCTGCCATACTCGCTTCGTGATTTTCGACCACGCCACGCCCCGCTGGTTCACCATCCCGGCCAACCGGCCGTTCCTGGATGACCTGGCGGCCGGCCTGATGGCGGCGCTCCCCGGCCCGGAGGACCTGCCCGGCGCGCTGTTGCTGACGCCGACGCGGCGCGGCGCGCGGGGCCTGGCGGAGGCGTTCGTCGGCGCGGGTGGCGGGCGGCCTGTCCTGCTGCCGCAGATCCGGGCCCTGGGCGACCTGGACGAGGGCGAACCGCCGTTCGAGCCGGGCGATGTGGCGCTCGACCTGCCGCCGGCGATCACGCCGCTGCGCCGCCGCTTCGAACTGGCGGGCCTGCTGCACACGATCGAGCCGGGGTTCACGGCCGGCCATGCGCTGGACCTGGCCGACGCCCTGGCCGGCTTCCTCGACAGCGCGGCCATCGAGGAGGCGGACCTTGATGGCCGACTGAGCGGGCTGGTCGATCTGGAACTGGCCGATCACTGGCGCATCTCCGCCGACCTGCTCGAGGCCGTGGTCGCAAGGTGGCCGGCTCGCCTGGCCGGACTTGGCCTGATGGATGTTGGCGAGCGGCGCGTGGCGCTGCTGCGGCGGCTGGCGGAGCATTGGGATGAAACCCGGCCTGTCACTCCGATCCTTGCGGCCGGCTCCACCGGAACGGCGCCGGCGACCGCCGCCCTGCTGGCGGTGATCGGCAAGCTTGAGCGCGGCGCGGTCATCCTGCCCGGACTGGACCAGGATCTGGCCGAGGCGGCCTGGAACGGCATCGAGGATCAGCACCCGCAGGCGTCGCTTCGCTATCTCCTCGGCCGCGCGGGCGTGACCCGCCAGCAGGTCCAGGTCTGGCGCGCGGATGCGGACATGAAGGGCCGCTGGCGGCGCCGGCTGGTCAATGAGGCGCTGCGTCCGGCGGACGCGACGGCCGACTGGCTCAAGGTCATCGACGACCTGCGCCGCGAGGCGCCGGCGGGCGTCGATCCTTTCGCCGCAGGACTTGAGGGCCTGAGCAGCATCACCGCCCGCAACGAGGACGAGGCGGCGGCCGTCTGCGCGCTGCTGCTGCGCGAGACGCTGGAGCAGCCGGGCCGCACCTGCGCCCTGGTCACGCCCGACCAGGCCCTGGCGCGGCGGGTGTCGGCGAGGCTGGCCCGATGGGGCCTCGCCGCCGACTCGACCGCCGGCGTCCGGCTCAGCCTGACGCCTGTCGGCGCCTTGACCCTCGCGCTGGCAGGCCTTGTCGCCGACCCGGCCGATCCGGTGGCGCGGCTCAGGGTGCTGAAAAGCCCCCTGGTGACGCTGGGGCGCGATCCCGAGACGCTCGAGGCGGACCGCCAGGCGCTTGAGGCGTGGGGCCTGCGGGGCGCCCGGCCCCTCAGCCAGGCGGCGCTGGAGGAGAGGCTTGGCGCGGTCGCTGCCGAGCATTCGCGGCTCATCGAGGCCATGGCCGGAGCGGTGGCGCTGTCACGCGACCTGGAGGCCGTGGTCGTCGCCCTGACCGCCCCCTTCGCCGATGGAGCCGCTTGCGCGACGCAGGCGACCTCGGCCCTGTCTGCGGCGCTGGAAGCATTGGCCCCGGGCGAGGCCCTGGCGTGGAGCGGTCCGGAAGGGGAGGCGCTGGCCCGGCTGCTGGCCGAGGTGATCGCCCATGGTGAGGCGCTGCCGCCGCTCTCGCCTCTCGGCTTCGAGGTCCTGGTCCGCCAGCTGCTTTCGGAAGAGACGGTGCGGGGCGACGAGACCGCCCATCCCCGGCTGCGGATCATGGGGGCGCTGGAAGCGCGACTGACCCGGGCCGACCGACTGATCCTCGCCGGGCTGGAAGAAGGCGTCTGGCCGAGGCCAGCGGCCATCGACCCCTTCCTGTCGCGGCCGATGCGCAAGGCGCTGGGCCTGCCCAGTCCCGAGCGCCGCATCGGCCTCTCGGCGCACGACTTCGCCCAGGGCGCCTGCGCGCCCGAAGTGTTTCTGGTCGATTCAGCGCGACACGATGGCGCCCCGGCGACGCCCAGTCGCTGGCTCTGGCGTCTGCGGACGCTGGCGCGCGGAGCGGGCCTTGAGCTTCCCGGGCGACCCGAACTGCTCGCCTGGGCCGCCGCCCTCGACGCCGGCGGCGAGTATGCGCCGGTGCGGCGCCCATCGCCCAAGCCGCCCGTGTCCGATCGCCCGCGCAAGATGTCGGTGACGCGCATCGAGACCCTGACCCGCGATCCCTACGCCGTCTGGGCGCGCGACATCCTGCGGCTCTATCCGCTGGATCGACCGGACCAGAGGATCGAGGCGATGGCGCGGGGCACGGCCATCCACGGCGCCTTCGAGGGTCTGGCGCTGGCCTGGAACAGGGCTGGCCGAGAGCCCGAAAACGCCGTCGCCTTCTTCGAGGATTGCTATCTCGAGGCGCTGGCCCGCCAGGGCGTCGGGGCCGCGGCCCTGCGGCGCGAGCGGGCCCTGGCGCGCGAAACCGCCCTCTGGGTCGTGGATTTCGAGCGGCGGCGGCGCGCGGACGGGCGCGCCATCCATGTGGAGATCGGCGGCGCGATGACGCTGATGGCAGGTGGCGTCCCCCATGAACTCACCGCCCGCACCGACCGGCTGGAGGTGACGACCGGGGGTGTGGGCCACATCCTCGACTTCAAGACCGGGGCGCCGCCGTCGGTGAAGATGATCGACACCGGCTTTGCGCCCCAGCTCACGCTGACCGGCGCCATCCTGCGCGATGGCGGCTTCCGCGACCTGGGGGGCGCCGGGCTGATCCCGGGCGACCTGACCTATGTGCGCATCACCGGCCGCGACCCCGCCGGCGAGGAGATCACACCCAAGGCGGCCGGCCCCGACTCCGAGGAGGCCGTGGCCATCGCCATCGAGGGGACCCGTGCCCTGCTCGCCGCCTACCTCGATCCCGATCGCGGCTATACCAGCCGCACCGCGCCCCAGTTCGTGAAGGCCTACGCCGGCGACTACGACCATCTGGCCCGGGTGTTCGAATGGTCGACGGGCGGCGAGGAGGACGGCGCATGACCGCCGCCGCCAGTCCCGGCCCCGATCTCGCCCAGGCGCTGGCCGCCGATCCGGCGATCAACGCCTTCGTCACCGCCAACGCTGGCTCGGGCAAGACCAAGACCCTAATCGACCGGGTGGCCCGGCTGCTGTTGGCCGGGGCGCCGGCCGGGGCGATCCTCTGCGTGACCTACACCAAGGCGGCGGCGGCTGAGATGCAGGCGCGCCTGTTCAAGGTGCTGGGCGACTGGTCGGTGACGCCCGATGACAGGCTGGCCGAGGCCTTGCGCAACCTGCTGGGCGAGCGCGCGGCGCAGGTGGATCTGGTCGAGGCGCGGCGGCTGTTCGCGCGCGCGCTGGAGACGCCGGGCGGTCTGAAGATCCAGACCATCCATGCCTTCTGTGAACAGCTTCTGCGCCGCTTCCCGCTGGAGGCCGGCGTATCGCCGCGCTTCACGGTGATGGACGACGCGGCGGCGGCGCTGGTTGCCGAGGAAGCCCGCGAGCTTCTCGCCGGCCCGATGATCGAACGATCGCCGCCGCTCGCCGACGCCTATGCGCGGATGGCCGTCAGGCTCGACCAGCAGTCGTTCGAGGGCATGTTCGCCGCCTTCGCCGCCCAGCGCGAGGCGCTGTCGGCCTATGTCGAGGACCTCGGCGGATTCCAGGCCGTGCCGGCGGACGTCTGGAGACGATGCGGTTTCGCCGCGCCAGGCGACGCGGCGGAGATCGAACAGGCGGCGGTCGCGGCGACGGACCGGGGTCTCTGGCGCGCCGCCGCGGAGGTGCTGGGCCAGGGCGGCGTCAATGACGGCAAGGCCGCAGCCTCGATGGCGGCGGTTCTGGCCGCGCCCCAGCCGCAGCTGGCCGACCTGCTCGCGGTGTTCTTCACCCGGGGCGGCGCCGGCACGCCGGCGGCATGGGTCGGCAAGACATCGGCGCTCAAGACACGCGAGGACCTGAGAGAACAGCTTCTGGCCGAGCAGGAACGGCTGGAGGCCGCGCGGGAAACACTGCGCGCCGCCCGCATCGCCGAGGAGACGGTCACGGTGCTGACCCTGGCTTTCGCCTACGGACAGGCCTACCGCACCGCCAAGGCCGCGCGCGGCGTGCTCGACTTCACCGACCTGACCGCCCGGGCGCGGGACCTGGTCGCAGGGTCTCCCGGGGCGCCGTGGGTCCTCTACAAGCTGGACGGCGGCCTGGAGCACGTCCTGATCGATGAAGCTCAGGACACCGCCCCGGAGCAGTGGGCCATCGCCCGCGCCCTGACCGACGAGTTCTTCACCGGCGCCGGCCGCGATCGTCCGGCCGGCGCGCCGCACCGCACCGTGTTCGTCGTCGGTGATGAAAAGCAGTCGATCTACAGCTTCCAGGGCGCCGACCCCGACCGGCTGAAGATCGAGACGGACCACTACATCGCCACCATCCGCGCCGCCGAGCGGATCGCCGAGCTGGCGCCGCTGAAAACGTCGTATCGTTCGGTTCCGCGTGTCCTGGGCTTCGTCGATCGCCTGTTCGCCCTGGACCGCACCCGCGCCGGCGTGCGCCCTCCCGAGGGCGAGGCGGCCCTGGAGCACATCGCCTTTCGCGGCGATCATCCGGGCTGCGTCGACCTCTGGCCGCTTGAGGAAGAACCCGAAAGCCAGGAACGCGACGCCTGGGACGCGCCGCTCGACGTCGAGTCCGAGACCAGCGCCAACCGTCGCCTGGCCGAGCGCATCGCCGCCGAGATCAAGCGGCTGGTCACGGACGGCGAGCGGGTGTTCGACAAGGATGCAAAAGCCTGGCGGCCGGCGCGCTGGGGCGATGTCATCATCCTGGTCCGGCGCCGCCGCGCCCTGTTCGAGGACATTATCCGCGCCCTGCGCAAGGCCGGCGCACCGGTGGCCGGCGCCGACCGGCTGAGCCTTTCGGAACATATCGCCTTCGACGATCTGATGGCCCTCGCCCGCTTCGTGCGCTTCCCGGCCGACGACCTGACCCTGGCGGCCCTGCTGAAGAGCCCGCTGTGCGGACTGGAGGACGACGACCTCTACCCGCTCGCGCTGCGGCGCGGCCGCGAGCGCCTCTGGGACCGGCTGGCGATGTCGACCGCGCCGAAGGCGATGAGCGCGCATGCCTGGCTGAGCACGGCGCTCTCCCTGGCGGACCAACCGCCGTTCGAGTTCTTCAGCCGCATGCTGGGTCTGGAGGACGCGGCCGGCCGCAGCGGCCGGGCGCGCATGGTCACCCGGCTGGGGTCGGAGGCCGCGGACGTCGTCGAGGAGTTCCTGGCCCGCACGCTGGAGGCCGAGGGCCGGGGCGTCGTCGACCTGGAAGGCCTCTGCGACGCCTTCGCCGAACTCGACATCTCGGTGAAGCGCGAGATGGAAGGCGGCGCCGACGAGGTGCGCGTGATGACGGCCCACGGCGCCAAGGGACTGGAGGCGCCCATCGTCTTCCTGCCCGAGACCACCGTCGCCAGCCCGGCGAAAGGCTCTCCGCTGATGGCCGACGGGCATGGCGGCTGGCTGTGGTCCACACGCGCCGACGACGACTGCAAGGCCAGCGCCGACGCCCGCCAGCGCCGCAAGGACCGCGAGGAAGGCGAATCCTGGCGCCTGCTCTACGTCGCCCTGACCCGCGCCCGCGATCGGCTGGTGCTGTGCGGGCGCCGACCCGCGCGGATGAAGGCCGATACCCGCCCGCCGGGCTGGTACGGGGCGATGGAGGAGACGTTCGACATCCTCGCCGAGGCCGGCGAGGTGCGCGAGACCGAGGGGCCGCAGGGCCATGTCTTCAGACGGTTCGGCGAGGACCCGGTCCTGGCGACGCCCGTCGCCGCCACGAAGACCGACACGGGCGCCGCGGCGCCGGGTTGGGTCGGCCGGCCTGCTCCCGCCGAACCGGCCGGGGGCTGGGTGTCCCCGTCTCGCGCGGCGGCGCAGGTCCGCGGTCCGGCCCCCTCACCCCTGGCGCGGCAGGGCGGTCTCGACCGGTTCCGGCGGGGGGATGTGATCCACCGGCTTCTGCAGTTGCTGCCGGACGTCGAGCCCGGCGCCCGGATTGAGGCCGCACAGCGCCTGCTGGCCCGCGAAGCCGATCTGACGGCCGCCCAGCGCGCCGAGATGGCCGAGGCGGCGTTCGGGGTGATCGATCAT
This sequence comes from Caulobacter sp., assembly GCA_046295055.1. Lineage (GTDB taxonomy): Bacteria > Pseudomonadota > Alphaproteobacteria > Caulobacterales > Caulobacteraceae > Caulobacter. The sequence continues at coordinate 35,390 of JBKBOD010000005.1, forward strand.
CCCGATTTCGCCGAGGTGTTCGGTCCGGGCTCCCGCGCCGAGGTGGCCATGGCCGGCAGTTCGCCGGACCTGCCGGCGGGCGTCGGCGTGTCCGGGCGCGTCGACAGGCTGGTGGTCACGCCCGACCGGGTCCTCGTCGTCGACTACAAGACCAACCGCCCCGCTCCGCCGACGATCGAAGCCGCCGACCCCGGCTACATCGCCCAGATGGCGGTCTACTGGGCGGTGCTGAGAGCCATATTTCCGGGACGGCGGATCGGCGCCGCCCTGGTCTGGACCGACGGCCCCAAGCTGATGCCGGTTCCAGAAAAGATGATGGCCGAGGCGCTCGCCGCCCTGCCCGGCGCCCGTTGACGTGGCCGCAGGGGTCCTTACATGCTGCCTCGAACAAGGCGCGATGCGCCGCATAAGGAGCTTGCCATGAGCACCGTCAAGGTCACGGACGACACCTTCGAGCGCGACGTCCTCCAGGCCGACCGCCCCGTCCTCGTCGATTTCTGGGCCGAGTGGTGCGGACCCTGCAAGCAGATCGCCCCCGCCCTCGACGAGATTTCCGAGGAGCTGGCCGACCATGTCACCATCGCCAAGGTGAACATCGAGGACAGCCCGACGACGCCCTCGCGCTATGGCGTGCGTGGTATTCCCACCATGATGCTGTTCCGCGATGGCCAGATGACCTCGATGAAGGTCGGCGCCATGCCCAAGCAGAAGATTGTCGAGTGGCTGGCCGAGGCGGGCGTGCGCGCGGCCTGATACCTGCTTCCTGCCGAACCTAGATCAGGGCGTCGCCGGCTGGCGGCGCCCTTTTTCGTCGCCCGGCTGCCTAGAAGGGAATTTCGGGCGGCGGCTGGCTGGTCTTTTCCTGCACCAGATCACCGATCGGATCGGCGGCGGGCGTCTTCGGCGCCGGGGCCTTCGCGGCGGGAGCCTTGGCCGGGGGCGCCTTGCCGGGCGGCGTCGCCGGGGTGCGCTGGGTGATGTCCGGGGCGGGCGCGGCGGCGGTCTGCACCGGCGGCGGCGCCGCGGCCTCGGCCGCCGCAGTCTCCTCAGGCTCCTCCTCCGGCTCGACCGCCTTCGGCGCAGCCTTCACTGGCGGCGGCGCGGTCTCGACCAGGGTCCGCGCGTCGACGGGCTTGGCCTCTGGCGGGCCTGCCGTCTGCTGGACCGGGGTCTGCGAGCCGCCTTCCCATTCGGGCGCCGAGCGCCGCAGGGAGTCGCTGAGACCCATCCAGAGCCCGATGGCGGCGCAGGCGCCAAGCGCCACGGACACGAGAGCCAGATTGCGGTCGGAGATGCGATCCATGGCCGGAATCTAGAGCCATCCGGAGTGAAAGGAAATCGCCTCGCCGCGCCAATTGCATCGCAGGCGCGCATCCGGTCAGACGCCAGCACGGAACAGAGCGGGCGCCGAGCGCATTGCCTCAGGCAACCGCGATCAGCCCCGCGCGGCCGCCGGGAGAGCCATGGCCACCGATATCCCAGAGGACGAGGACCGTCGCGGCTTGGCCGGACATCGGGACGCCGCCCGCCATCGCGACCACTACTCGGCGGTCGGCATCCTGTTCCACTGGACGATGGCGGCCCTGATCCTGTTCCAGCTTTGGTGGGGATGGCGGGCCAGCCGTCTGCCGGTGGGATGGGAGAAACTGGCCGCCTACGAGCTCCATTTCCAGCTGGGCATGGCGGTGCTGCTGATCGCGCTCGCCCGCATCGCCTACCGCATCGCCATTCCTCGCCCGGAGGTGACCGACGACGTCCTGGGTTGGCAGCGCCTGGCGTCGGAGGCGGTGTTCTGGCTGTTCTACCTGCTGATGATCGGCCTGCCGATCTCGGGCTGGCTGATGATGGCCGCCACCGGCGGTCGCCACCTTCCCGACCTGTTCGGCATCCTGCCATGGCCGCACCTGGCCATGTTCGACGACATGAGCCCCGCGCGTCGCCAGGCCTGGGAGGCGGCGGCCGAATGGACACATTTCCTGATGATCTGGACGATGGGGCTGCTGACGCTCGGCCATGCGGGCTTCGCCCTTCTTCATCACTTCGTTTTCAAGGACCCGGTGCTGACGCGGATGATACCGGCCCTGCCGGAGCCGGAGCCGGACTGAGGCCCGCCAGCCAGTCGGCCAGAAGGCCGATTTCCCCATCGTCCAGCGCCGAGACGGCGCGGTGCATCACCGCCCCGCCGTCGTTGCGCCGCACCCCGTCTTTCCAGCGATGAAGCTGGCTCGCGGTGTAGGTCGGTGGCTGACCGGCCAGCGGCGGATTGGCGGGACCGAGCCCTCGTCCATCGGGTCCATGGCAGGCCGCACAGGATGGCCCGCCATCGACAGAGCGCCGATAGAGATGTTCACCCGCGACCGGTCCCGGCGCACCAGAGCCCCGCGTGGGGACAGGCATGGCTGCGTAGTACCGCGCGAGTCCACGGCGCTCGCGGGCCTCGAGGGCCTTGGCGATCGGCGTCATGATCGCGTCCGGGCGGCGGGACTGGGCATAGTCCAGAAGCTGCTTTTCGATGTAGCCGGCGGGGAGACCGGCCAGCCAGGGCGAGACGCCGTCGCCCTCGCCCGCCGGACCGTGACAGGCCACGCAGGCGTGAGCCGCGCCGCCCGGCCCGCCGCCAAGGGCGATGACCTCGGCTTCCCGCGCATCGCCCTGCGCCGGGGGATCACCCCGCGCGCATCCCTGGCCAAGCAACAGGGCAAAGCCGCCGACCAGACCGATGGCGACCAGACGCCCGGCAATCCCTCCTGGTCGGCCCCGATAGCGCGCGCTTTCCATTCGGGATGAACCCCGCCCGTGTCGCCGGAGTTCCGCTCGCTGAATGACAGCCGTGGAACCAGATGCGCCCCCGAGGGGTTGCCCTTGCCAGTTGCTGGAGGGCGACATCGGCAAGACCCTGCTCCAGGCCGCCAGACACGGCGCGCGCATTGGCGTGGCGGTTGGGGTTGCTTGTCTTGCGATCGGCTGCGCTCCACCGCGCGACCCCGCTCCGGCGGCCCGCGAACGGATCGGCGACCGCGCCGCCGGTCGGGCCCTGATCGAGCAGGTTGGATGCGCCGCCTGTCATGAGATTCCCGGGGTGCGGGGGCCAAAAGGCCGCGTGGGCCCATCGCTGGACGGCGTCGCGGGACGCAGCCTGATCGCCGGGCGCCATCCCAACCGCCCCGAGACCCTGGCCGCCTTCATCCGCAATGCGCCGGCATTCGATCCGGAAAGCGCGATGCCGCCCATGCCCCTGTCGGCCGACCAGTCCCGTGATGTCGCCGCCTATCTCTACAGCCTGGAGGGCCGCTGATGTGGGGTTGGCCGCCGCCCGTTCTTGACCCTGCCGGTCCCTACGCCACGCCGGTGGTGGTGCTGTCCTGGGCCCTGGCGGCCATGGCCGTGCTGGTCATGGCCGTCGTTGGCGTGTGTCTGGCGCTGGCTCTTGTCGGCGGGCCGAGGTGGCGCGCGCGTGTCGGGGGCGAGCGGGCCGTGCTGATCGGCGGCATCGGCTTTCCCGTTGTGGTGCTGAGCCTGCTGCTGATCTGGGGCCTCTCGCTGACCGCCCGCCTGACACACGAGCCTGATCCGGACGCCCTGCGCATCCGCGTCAGCGGCGAGATGTGGTGGTGGCGTGTCGACTACCCCGCTCCCGGGGGCGGCACATTCGCCTCGGCCAATGAAATCCGCATTCCGGTGGGCCGGCCCGTCGTCATCGAAGCGGTGTCAGGCGACGTGATCCACAGCATCTGGATCCCCCGGCTCGGCGGCAAGATCGACATGATCCCGGGTCGCACGAATCTGTTGCGGCTCCAGGCCGATGCGCCGGGTGTCTACCGGGGACAGTGCGCCGAGTTCTGTGGCGGGCCGCACGCCCTGATGGGACTCGAGGTCGTCGCCATGGAGCCGGCCGCCTATGACGCCTGGGTCGCCCGCATGGCCCTTCCGCCCCCGCCGCCGACCGATCCCTTCCTGCTGCGCGGGCAGGCCGTATTCGAGGCCAACGGATGCGGCGCCTGCCATACGGTGCGCGGCACGAGCGCCAACGGGCTGGCCGGGCCGGACCTCAGCGATGTGGGCGGACGCGGCCGCCTGGGCGCCGGCATCCTGCCGAACAACCGCGGGACGTTGGCCGGCTGGACCTCCAACCCCCAGGCCATCAAGCCCGGCGTCCGCATGCCCGTCTACGACACCCTGTCGGGCGGCGACCTGCACGCCCTCGCGGCCTGGCTCGAGAGCCGCCGATGAGCTCGGAGACCGGGTTCGATCCCGCCCTCTACGACCGGTTCCCAACCCGGGGACGGCGCCCGGCCGGAGAGCTGGACGAGCTGAAGCGCATCTGGTGCGCCCCCAAAGGCTGGGAATACGTCACCGCGATCAACAACAACTTCGTCGGCGTCTACTACGTCGGCGCGGCCCTGCTGTTCTTCGTACTGGCCGGCGTCCTGGCGCTGCTGATCCGCACCCAGCTGGCCCTGCCCCTGAACGGCCTGCTGGACCAGGACACCTACAACCAGATCTTCACCATGCATGGCACGGTGATGATGTTCCTCTTCGCCGTGCCGGCAGTCGAGGCGATGGGCGTATTGCTGCTGCCCCAGATGCTGGCGGCGCGCGACCTGCCATTCCCGCGCCTGTCAGCCTACGCCTTCTGGGCCTATCTGATCGGCGGGCTCTGCTTCTTCGCCTCGATCTTCGTCGGACTGGCGCCCGACGGCGGCTGGTTCATGTACCCGCCCCTGACCAGCAAGGCCTACTCGCCAGGCATCAACGCCGACTTCTGGCTGCTCGGCATCGGCTTCATCGAGATCAGCGCCATCGCCGGGGCCGTGGAGATCATCGTCGGCGTGATGAAGACCCGGGCGCCCGGGATGACGCTCGACCGCTTGCCGGTCTTCGCCTGGGCCATGCTGGTGTTCGCCGTGATGATCATCATCGGCTTTCCCGCCATCATCCTGGGCACCCTGCTGCTCGAGCTCGAGCGCGCGCTGGGCTGGCCGTTCTTCGACGCCCTGAAGGGCGGCGACCCGATGCTGTGGCAGCACCTGTTCTGGTTCTTCGGGCATCCGGAGGTCTACATCATCTTCCTGCCGGCGGCGGGGATGCTGTCGATGATCCTGCCGACGATCGCCCGCCAGCCGCTGGTCGGCTACCGGCTGGTGGTGCTGGCGCTGATCGCCACCGGCTTCATCAGTTTCGGCGTCTGGGCCCACCACATGTTCGCCACGGGCATGCCGGCCATGTCGGTCAGCTTCTTCTCGGCGGCCAGCATGGCGGTCTCTGTGCCGGCGGGGGTGCAGGTGTTCGCCTGGATCGCCACGGCGGCGTCGGGAAAATACCAGTTCAACACGCCCGGCCTCTTCTGCCTGGGCGCGTTGATCGTCTTCACCATGGGCGGGCTGACCGGCGTCATGGTCGCCCTGGTCCCCTTCGACTGGCAGGCTCACGACACCTACTTCATCGTCGCTCACCTGCATTACGTTCTGATCGGCGGCATGGTGTTTCCGCTCTTCGCGGCGATCTACTACTGGATGCCGATGGTCTCGAAGCGGCCGCTCAGCGAGCGGTGGGGCCGCTGGGTCTTCTGGCTGATGTTCGCGGGGATGCACATCGCCTTCCTGCCCATGCACCTGACCGGCCTGATGGGCATGCCCAGGCGCGTCTACACCTACCAGCCCGAATGGGGATGGGACCTGCCGAACATGATCTCGACCGTCGGCGCCTTCGTTCTGGGAGCCGGTGTGCTGGTGTTCGTCGTCGATATCGCGCGAAACTTCCGCTTCTCGGCCGACGAGAGCGCCGGCGACCTGTGGAAGGCCGGAACGCTCGAGTGGCTGCCGAACGGGCTCTACTCGGTGCGCAGCCTGCCGATCGTGACCAGCCGCTATCCGCTCTGGGACCAGCCGAACCTTGGCCGGGACGTGGCGGCGGGACGATACTTCCTGCCCAACGCCCCGACCGGAACGCGCGAGACCCTGGTCACCAGCCCCATCAAGGCCGAGCCGCAGTACCTGATGCGCATGCCCGTACCCGGTTGGGCCCACGTCGGCGCGGCCGTCGGCACCGCCGCCTTCTTCATGCTTCTGACCATCCAGCTGTACATCCCCGCGATCATCGGCGGCCTGACGGCCATAGCCTGCACCCTGCGCTGGGTCTGGGCCCTGGACGAGCGCTCGGCGGTCGACGAGGTCGATGTCGGCGCGGGCGTCATGGTTCCGACCTACGGTTCCGGCCCTACAAGCCATGGCTGGTGGGCGACGGTTACGGTGCTGACGGTCTTCGGGATGATCTTCGCGATGCTGGTCTTCTCCTATGTCTTCCTGTGGAGCCGGCAGCCGGAGGTGTGGGCGATCACGCCGGCCGGCTTCTCGGGCGCGGGCGTGGCGGCCGCCTATCTTCTGGCCGGGGCGACCGCTGTGACGGCCTGGAAGGGCCTGCGCGGCGGCTGGATGCCCGGCGCGGCTGCGGGCTGGCTGATGGCGCTCGCGGCCATGCTCCTCGCGGCCGGCTGCGGCCTCGATTTCGCCGGCTGGCTTTCCACGCCCCTGCGTCCCGCCGACAGCGGTTACGGCGCGGTGGTCTATGCCGTGATGTCACTGGTGGGCTGCCTGGCCGCAGTGGGACTTCTGATGGGTGGATACATGGCCGCGCGCGCAATGGCGGGCCGGGTCGATGCGCGCCACACCGCGAGCGCCGACATCGTCATGCTGTTCCTGGCCTTCACGGCCGCCCAGGGCCTGATCGGCCTGGCCCTCACCCGTCTGTTTCCCGGGGCGGTGTAGGATGCGCTGGCTCCTGCTGACGGGCGGCTGGATCGTCTGGGCGGCCCATTTCCTGGCCGTCTATGCGGCCGGCAGTATTTTCGACCTTATGGGCGGCGCCGAGCAGGCCGCGTCCCGCCTGACGATCGGGGCCGTGACCCTCTTCGCAGTGGGCGTCAACATCTGGCTCATCCTGCTGGTGGGACGACCCGGGGGCCCTGGCGTCAGCGATGAGGACGATCCTGGCCTGCGGCGCCTTTGGCGCACGGTGGCGGGGGGCGGCGCCGCCCTCTCCATCGCTGCGGTGCTCTGGCAAGGGTTGCCGGCGGCTCTGCTCTGATCGCCCGGCGCCACGAGGCCGTCGTCCACACTCCGACGATTGTCAGGCCGAAGCCGGATGCCGCCGGCCGTCGCCCTCCAGCGCGCGGTACATCCGCGCCAGGGCCGCCAGGAGATAGGGCGCGGCGCCGAGCACCCAGAGGATCAGCCCGGCAAGCTGCTGGTCCTCGAGAGACGTCAGGCCAAAGGCCTGCGGGCCGGTGAAGTGCGGCGCGTACAGCGCCTGCGGGGCAAAGGTCAGCACGGCGGCCGGCAGCCCCATCTGCACCATCACACCGGCCAGGCCCAGCGTCGCGGCCGGGGCGCTGGCGGCGCGCACCTGCAGCCAGAAGCCGACCGCCGCGCCCAGCAGCGACAGCTGCATCAGCCAGTAGACCGCGTCGCTCGACAGCGCCGCCGCATAGGCGCCCGGCAGGTGCCAGAGCCAGAAGACCAGGACGCTGGCGCCGGTCCAGACCAGCAGCCTCGGTCTCCCGGGCGCTGGCAGCGCCCAGGCCAGCAGCGGCGCGGCCAGCGAGATGAGGATCAGGTGGTGGACGGTGCGAGCGGAGAACAGGCCTGACGCCAGCGCGCAAAGCGGCGAGACGAAAGCCACGATGAGCAGACCCAGCGCGGCGATGATCAACCAGCGTGGAGCGGCGACGCGTCGCCAGAGCAGCAGTCCCCCCGCCCCCAGGGCAAGCGCCGCCAGCAGCGCCGGGTCAAGGTTCCAGCGCCCGGCAAGCTCCCAGGGTTGAGGGGCCGCTCCGCAATAGGGGATCCAGGCGGTCGGGGTCATCGGGGCAGGGCGTAGGCGATGACCTGGTCGCCAATGGGCGTTTCCATGAAGTGGTGGCCGCCGGTCATGATGACCAGATACTGCCGTCCGCCGATGGAATAGGTCATCGGCGTCGCCTGGCCGCCCGCGGGCAGGGCGTCCTGCCACACCACCTTACCCGTGCGAAGATCAATGGCGCGGATCAGGTCGTCGGTCGCGGCGGCGATGAAGACCAGCCCGCCGGCGGTCACCACCGCGCCGCCGTTGTTGGGCGTGCCGATGTTCAGCGGCAGCATGGTCGGTATGCCGAACGGGCCGTTCTTGCGCGCTGTCCCGAGCGGTCGATCCCAGAGCGTCCGGCCGGTGCGCAGGTCGATGGCCCGGATGCCGCCATAGGGCGGGGTCTTGCAGAGCAGCTTGGTCAGCGGAGCCCGCCAGCCGGCGTTGACGTCGATGGCGAAGGGCGTGCCGGCCTGCGGATCGCCGGCACCTTCCGGCGCCGAGCCGAGATCGCCGCCCCGCGTCTCGCCGCGCGGCTTCCAACCCTTGGCGTCGGCCTTCGCGCGGGGGATCAGGCGGTTGTAGTTGGGCATGTCGTTGTAGTTGGCGACGATGATCCCACGGATGGGGTCGACGGCGACGCCGCCCCAGTCGGAGCCTCCGTTGTAGCCCGGATACTGGATCCAGCGCCGGTCCGTGGTCGGCGGGGTGTAGATGCCGCGATACTCGGCCCTGCGGAAGTTGATGCGACAAAACATCTGGTCGATGGGCGACATGCCCCACATGTCCCGCTCGGTCAGGTCGCGCCTGGCCAGGGTGTGGTAGTTGGAGAAAGGCTGTGTCGCCGAGCGCTGGTCCGGCTCGACCCCGCCGCCAGGGACCGGCCGTTCGCTGACGGGGGTCAGGGGCTGCCCCGTGCGGCGGTCGAGAACATAGATGTCGCCCTGCTTGCTGGGCAGGATGATCGCCGGCACGGGACCGCCTGCGGTGGGGAAGTCGACCAGCGTCCCCTGTGACCCCAGGTCATAGTCCCAGACGTCGTTGTGCACGGTCTGGAAGGACCAGGCCGGCTTGCCCGTTGTCACGTCCAAGGCGACCAGGGCGGTGGAGTACTGCTTCTCGGCATCGCTGCGCGATCCGCTCCAGTAGTCGACCGCCGAATTGCCCATCGGCAGATAGACGAGCCCCAGCGCTTCGTCGCCGCTGGCCGTCGTCCACATGTTCGGCGTGCCGCGCGTATAGGTCTGGCCTTCCGGCGGCAGGCCGGTGATGTCGGGACGAGCCATGTCCCAGGCCCAGCGCAGTTCGCCGGTCACCGCATCGAACCCCTGGATGACGCCCGAGGGGGCGGCCCGCTTCTGGCCGTCGAGCACCTGGTGGCCGGTCACGATCACGCCCCGCACGATCGTTGGCGGCGAGGTGATCGAGACCATTCCGGGCACGGTTTCGCCCATGCCGGTTTTGATATCGACCTGGCCGTTCTGACCGAAGTCGGCGCAGGGACGACCGTTGCGGGCGTCGACGGCGATCAGCCGGCCGTCCAGGCTCCCCTCGATGATCCGGGTCGCGCACTGCCCGCCCGGCGACACGCGATCGGCCGGCGTGGCGTGGTAGGCGACGCCCCGGCAGGCGGCGGTGTAGGGAATGGCCTCGTCGGGAACCTTGGGATCGAAGCGCCAGCGCTCCTTGCCCGTGGCCGCGTCGAGCGCGATCAGGATGTTCTTGGCCGAGCAGAGATACAGCGTGTCCCCGACCTTCAGCGGCGTGGTCTCTGCGCCGTACTTGTTCTCGGCGACGTCGCTCGGCATGTCGCCGGTCCGGGCCAGCCAGACCCGCTCCAGCTTGTCGACATTGGCCGGCGTGATCTGGGCGAGCGGGGAGTAGCGCCGCGCGCCATAGGTCCCGCCATAGGCGGCCCAGTCCGCGCCGGTCGGCAGCGGATTGGCATCGGCGGGCGTCGGCAAGGCCGCCTGCGGCAGGGGCGCCGCCGGCGCGGCCCGGTTGGCCGCTGCGATCGCTACGCCCCCCACGAGGACCAGCAACCCAAGCGCGCCCCAACCGGCGAGCCGGGCGCGACCGGCCAACCGGCCGGCGAAGGGGCCTGTCTGCTCCAGCAGCGGCCACACCGCCAGGGCGACCACCATCAGCACCGTCGGCGCGAACAGTCTTGGCAGCAGGGGCCATCCTGCCAGGCCGACTTCCCAAAGCGCCCAGAGGATGGTCACCCCATAGAGCACCGCATAGACCAGCACGCCCAACGCCTGGCCGCGCGCGATGAGCACGCCCGAGGCGATCAGGGCCAGCCCTGCCGGCAGGTAGTAGAATGAACCGCCAAGGATCAGCAGCCAGGCGCCGCCGACCGCCAGCACCAGTCCGATCAGGGCGAACAGCGCCCCGGCGAGTATCGCCAGAATTGAGCTCGCGCGTCGTCCCGCCATGGTCCTGCTCCCGGCCGCTCCCAAAGAAGGGGAACCCGGGGGGCCGCGACAGGTTCCGGCCGGAAGGTCAGTTCACGCGGCGCTCGCGACCCGCCCAGAAGGGCTCCCGCAGATCCTTGCGCAGGATCTTGCCCGAGGCGTTGCGTGGCAGGGCGTCGATGAAGTCCACGCTCTTGGGCGCCTTGAAGGCGGCGATCCGGCCCCGCGCGAAGGCGATGATGTCTTCCGGCGTCGCGGTCATGCCGGGCTTCAGCGCCACCACGGCCTTGACCGCCTCGCCCCATTTCTCGTCGGGGATGCCGATGACCGCGACCTCGGCCACCGCCGGATGGCCGTAGACGGCGCTCTCGACCTCGGCGGGATAGATGTTCTCCGCGCCCGAGATGATCATGTCCTTCACCCGGTCGTGGATGAAGAGATAGCCGTCCTCGTCCAGATAGCCGGCGTCGCCCGTTCGCAGCCAGCCGTCGTCGCCGATGGTCGAGGCCGTCGCCTCGGGCAGCTTCCAGTAGCCGGGCATGTTCGCCACCGAGCGGGTGGCCACCTCGCCCACCTGGCCCGGCGGCAACGTCGCGCCGGTCTCATCGATGACCTTGATCTCGACCCCGGGCATGGGCAGGCCGGCAGCGCGCATGCGCGGGCTCCCCTCCGGCACATGGTCCTCCGGCGGCAGGTAGACGATGGTGCCGCAGGTCTCGGTCATGCCGTACTGCTGGACAAAGCCGCAGCCGAACACCTCCATGCACTCGCGCAGCAGATCCAGCGGGATCGGGCTGGCGCCGTAGAGGATGTACTTCATCCGACTGTAGTCGACCTCGCGGGCGCGCGGCTGGCGCACCACGATCTGCAGGGCGGCCGGCACCATGAACATCTTGGAGATGCCGTCGCCTTCGATGAAGTCCAGCACCCTGAAGGGGTCGAACTCGCGGGCGACCACCCCCTTGGCCCCGTTGTAGAGCCCGACGATGCCCCAGCCGGTCCCGCCGATATGGGCCACGGGCATCGCCACCAGGCTGACGTCGTCCGGCCCCCAGTCGTTCCAGTCCATCTTCGCCTCCGCCGCCGCGCGGCGGCCGGAGAGGATGTTGGCATGGCTGATCATCGCGCCCTTGGGCTTGCCTGTCGTGCCCGATGTGTAGAGCTGCACGGCGACATCGGTCTGACCGATGGCGAGCCCCGGGTCGCTGTCGGGCGCCGCGTCGCGCCAGGCCTCGTATAGGGGCCGCCCGTCCGCGCCCTGCGGCTCCATGGCCACGACCTTCGGACGATAGCTCAGATGACTGGCGACGGTCTCGGCCTGCTCGATCACCTCGGGCCCGACAAACACGATCGGCGCCTCGGAATCCTCGATGATGTACGCGACCTCGGGCGGCGCCAGGCGCCAGCCGATCGGCGTCATCACCGCGCCCATCTTGGCCGCCCCGAACAGCAGCTCGAAATAGTGGTCGCTGTTCTTGCCGACATAGGCGATGCGCTGGCCCTTCGAGACACCCTCGGCCAGCAGGGCGTTGGCCACCCGATTCGTATGGCGGTCGAAGTCGGCGAAGCTGGTCGTCCGCCCCTCGAAGGTCAGGGCCACGGCCTCGCCGCGCGCGCGGGCGTGATAGCGGGCGATGTCGCCCAGGGTGGGCATCTGGTCGAAGTCGACGGCGGTCATCGGGGCTTCCTCGGTATGGTCGGCGCGCGGGCGCTCTGTTGGCCGGCTTTGTAGGGCGGTTGACGCGGCGGGCGCCTACAGCCCCAGGACAAGCCGGGCCATGATGTCCCGCTGGATTTCGTTCGAGCCGCCGTAGATCGAGCCGGCGCGGTTGTTGAGATATCGGGCCATGGCGGTCAGGCTGTGGTCGGGACCGATGGCGTGGGCGTTCGAGCCCGGCTCGCGCGCCGCCGGCTGGTCGACGGCCGCATAGTGGGCGGCCGCGCTGATCGCCAGTTCGTCCAGGCGCTGCATGGCTTCGGTGCCCTGGGTCTTCAGCATCGAGGAGGCGGGCCCCGGATTGCGCCCGTTCGACAGCGCGCTCATCACCCGGTGCTCGGTCATCTCGATGGCCTCCAGGGCGATCGCCGCTTCGGCCAGCCTGGCGCGGAATACCGGGTCCTCCAGCAGCGGCCCGCCGCCGTCGGCGGCCTCCGCCCGCGCCATGGCCTCGATGCGGCCCAGGCTGACCTTCAACCCGGCCGCCGAGCCGCCGCCCCGCTCGAACTCCAGCAGGTACTTGGCCACGGTCCAGCCCTGGTTCTCCTCGCCCAGCCGGCCGGACTTGGGGACCCGGACATTGTCGAAGAAGACCTGGTTGACCTCGTGTTCGCCGGCCAAGGTGATGATCGGTTCCACCGTGATGCCGGGCGTGTCCATGTCCAGCAGCAGGAATGTGATCCCCTGCTGCGGCTTGCCCTCCCAGCCGGTCCGCACCAGGCAGAACATGCGGTTGGCCCAATGGGCGTGGGTGGTCCAGATCTTGGAGCCGTTGAGGACATAGTCGTCGCCGTCGCTGTCGGCCCGCATCTGCAGGCTGGCGAGGTCGGAGCCCGAGCCCGGCTCGGAGTAGCCCTGGCACCAGTAGTCCTCGCCCGAGAGGATGCGCGGCAGGTAGAAGGCTTTCTGCTCGTCCGTGCCGTAGCGCATGATGCAGGGGCCCACCATGCGCAGGCCCATGGGCGCCAAGCCCGGCGCGCCGGCGCGGGCGCATTCGGACGCGAAGATGTAGCGCTGCATCTCGTCCCAGCCCGTGCCGCCGTATTCGACGGGCCACGACGGGGCGACCCAGCCCTTGGCGTGCAGGATCTTCTGCCAGGGAATGGAATGCTTGCGGTCGAAGAAGACGCTGGTCGCCAGCCGGCCTGCTTCGCGCAGCTCCGGCGTCAGGCTCTCGGAAAGAAAGGCCCGGACCTCGCCCCGAAATGCGAGGTCACGGGCGCTCAAGTTTAGTTGCATCGGGCCCTCAATCGACGGGAGGAAGGTGTCTCATAAGCGGCCCGATGCTCCCCGAACTCAATACTTCACGCGCAGCGTCAGGCCAGCGGTCATCGGCGCCCCGAGGAAGGCGGCGTAGGTCCCCGACTGCAGGGGCTGGTCGACGACGACCTGGTAGTAGTTCTCGTCGGTCAGGTTCTGGGCCCAGGCCTCGACGGCCCAGCGCTCGTCCTCCGATCCTATGGAGACCCGGCCGTTCCACAGGGTCAGGCTGTCCTGGGTCTTGCGCGGATCGAGGTTGGAGCCGGTGTTGTACTGCGAGGTATACTTGCCCGACAGGCTGGCCCGGAACATCAGACCGCCGGCGAACGGCTTCTCGTAGGACGCCGACCAGCTGGCCGACCACAGCGGGGCGTAGGACAGACGCGCGCCCGGCAGCCGGGCCGAGATACCGGCCGGCGGGACGAACTCGCCGTACTGCGTCTCGGCGTAGGTCACGCCGGAGGTGAAGGTCAGCCCCTCGACCGGGGTCCGCCAGATCAGGTCCAGATCAACGCCCTTGGAGATCACCTCGGGGATCGAGGCCACCAGCCAGCTGACGCCCGTGTAGGTGTTCAGCTGGAAGTCCTCGAAGGTCTGATGGAAGATCGCGCCGTTGAAGTAGAGGCTGTTGTCCAGCAGGGTCGACTTGAAGCCCAGCTCGTAGGCCTCGACCGTCTCGGCCGGGAAGCTGGTGTCCGGATCGAGCACGCCCTGGGTGATCCGCGAGCGGTCCAGGTTGAAGCCGCCGCTCTTGTGGCTGGAGGCGTAGGACACATAGGTCATGAACTCCGGCGTGAACCGGTAGCTGACCTTCAGCGTGCCGCCGAGGCGATCCTCGCTGCGGCTCTGGCGGACATCGGCGTTGTCGAAGGCCGGATCGGTGTGCGGCGCGCAGATGGCGGCGCGGGCGGCGGCCGGGATCGGATTGACCAGGGCCGCGGCGCAGGCGCTGGCCGGCACGGTGTTGCGGTAGCGCGAGAAGACATCCTTCTCGTCCGAGGTGTAGCGCAGGCCGAAGGTGATCTCGAAGCCTTCGAACACCCGGAAGGTGTTGTTGGTGAACAGCGCCCAGCCGGTCGAGGCGTGATCGTGCCGGTCATACGGTCCCTCGCCGGCCGGGAAGTTGCTCCCGTAGGGCAGGCCGGTCAGCAGCGAGACGGTCGCCGGGTTGGCGCCGCCCGACAGCAGCAGGCCGAAGTAGGGCTCGTAGGCCGCGCCCAGGGCGGTGAAGGCCGAGGTGTTCAGCTGCTCGTCCGAATAGAAGGCGCCGACCATCCAGTCGAACCGGTCGGTGGTCCCGGCCACGCGCAGTTCCTGAGAGAAGACGTCGATCTGGCTGAACGTCCGGCCGTCGGCCGGGCGGTACCAGATGTCGGCGGAGCTGTAGTCGATGTCCGAGCCCTGCACGGCCTTCCAGCTGCGCCAGGCAGTGATCGAGGTCAGGGCGATGTCGGGCGTGATGTCCCAGTCGGCCTGCAGCGAGACGCCCTGGTCGGTGATCTCCTGCACGGTTTCGCGGTTGGCGTAGCCGGTGCGACGCCACGGATCGGCCGGGCGCATGGTGCCCTCGTCGGCGGCCAGGGCGTCGATGATGGCGCCGGTCGGGCCGACGAAGGTGGTGACGTTGACGCAGCAGTGCTCGTCGCGCTTGGTGTAGTCGGCCAGCAGCCGGACCGTCAGGGTCTCCGTCGGCAGGAACAGCAGCTGGCCGCGCGCGGTCCAGTAGTCCTGGTCGGCATCCTCCTTGAGGGTGCGCGGGCCGGCGCCGGTGCGAACGTCGTAGAAGCCGTCGCGCTGACGCTTGGCCACGAACAGGCGCCCGGCCAGCACATCGCCGGCGATCGGGCCGGTCACCGAGACCGAGCCGCCCAGGGTCCCGTAGTTGCCGGCGGTCAGCTCGCCGCTGATGCCGAAGTCGAACTCCGGCTCCTTGGTGATGACGTTGATGACGCCCGCCGAGGTGTTCTTGCCGAACAGGGTGCCTTGCGGCCCCTTCAGGACCTCGACCCGCTCCAGCTCGCCCAGGTCGCCGAACGCCACGCCGCTGCGGGCGCGGTAGACGCCGTCGACGACGGTGCCGACCGAGGATTCAAGGCCCGGGTTGTCGCCGATGGTGCCGACGCCGCGGATCCGGATCGAGGTCTGGGCTTCGCTCGTCGAGGAGGTGACGTTGAGGCCCGGGGTGACCAGCTGCAGGTCCTTCACGTCTCGGACGCCGGCGTCCTGCAGCTGCTGGCCGGACACGACGTTGACCACGATGGGCACGTCCTGGAGGTTCTGTTCCCGCTTCTGCGCGGTGACGATGATGCCTTCGACGGTCGGCTCGGCGGCTTGCGGCTCGTCCTGCGCCAGGGCCGGCGCGCTCGACAGACAGACGGCCAGGACGGCGCTGGACGCCGCCCACTTCCAGATTTGCATTTCATCCCTCCCGGGCCGTGCTTGCGACGGCGACTTGGATCACGCCCTCGAGGTTGGGGCGCTTGTGACGAAGCTTGCGGAGGGCGGCGGCGCGCGACAAGCTAGCGGAAGTGATAGGGCGCCTCCCCAAGGCCCTTCCGTGCAAGGACGATGACCCAACCTGATCCCGCACCGGATCCGCTGACGGCGGCGGCCGCGCTGGCGCGCGACATCGCTGATGTCGGGCGGGCGATGGGACTGCCTTACGTGGCGGCAAGCGCGGACATCGGCAGCCCCGATCCGATGGTCGGGCCAGACGGGCGGCCGTTCGTCGAGACAGTCTTCCGCTGGGTCGACCCCGATCTGCGCTACTGGGAGGATCGCGGCTTCGCCCTGCGGTCGGCCTTCGTGCATGCGGCGCGGTCGAGCGCCGAGCCCTTCTTCTTCGAAGCCGGTCGCTTCGCCACCTGGCGGCACAGCGCCACGCTCGAGGCGATCAACAGCCACGGCGCCATCGAAGCCTTCGGGGTGGCCGGCGCCATCATCGCCCCGGCGCACCAGCCGCTCGGGGTCATCGGGGCCATCGTCTGGGCGACGGACGATCCTTCGGTGGACGTTTCCGCCGCCTTCGGCGCCCGGGCCGAGGCCCTGCACGGCCTGGCCCTGCGCTTCATCGCCACCTACGCCGAGGCGCGGGCGGGCCAGTCCGGACCGGCGGTCAAGCTGACCCGCCGCGAGATCCAGTGTCTGAAATGGGCGGCCGCCGGCAAGACGGACGCCGAGATCAGCGAGATCGTTCACATCTCCCTGCCCACCGTGCGCTTCCACGTCACCAACGCCGCCCGCAAGCTTGGCGTCGCCAGCCGCTCCCAGGCCATCCACCGCGCCGGGGCGCTGGGCTACATCGGCGCCGATCCGACGGGCGCCGCCGCCCGGGGCTGACGGGCGCTCAGACCCGACGCCAGCGGTTGGGCTTGCCATGACGCACGATCAGGCCCTTGGCCTCGAGGTCGAGCTGCGCGCCCTTCGTCCACCAGCCCGCCTTCTCGCCGCCCGGAAACAGGTCCTGCGGCAGGCGCTGGCGCACCGCCGCGATCATCTCCGCCTGGGTGAGGCCCGGTTCGGCCGGCGGCAGCGCGTCCAGCAGCGCCCTGCGCGTGGCCTCGTACTTCACCCGGTCCACGCGGTGCGTCTTGCCCGGATGGTTGACGTTCTCGATCTCGATCTTGTCGTCGCTGCGCGCCATGGCGGGTCTCCCGTTTTCACGACATCATGCCACGGTGTCGGAACCAGGTCGCCCGGTGCGTCCTTGGGTCAGGAACCGAAGGAGACCACCATGTCCTATGTCGACGGCTTCGTCCTGGCCGTGCCCAAGGCCAATCTTGACGCCTACAGGAAGCTCGCGGCCGACTGCGGCGTCATCTGGAAGGAGCATGGGGCGCTGGCCTATGTCGAATGCCTGGCCGACGACGTGCCCTACGGAGAGCTGACCAGCTTTCCCCGGGCGGTCATGGCCGGCGACGACGAGGTCGTGGTCTTCTCCTGGATCGTCTACGAAAGCCGCGAGGCGCGGGATGCGATCAACGCCAAGGTCATGGCCGACCCGCGCATGAAGTTCGAACCGGCCGACAACCCCTTCGACGGCAAGCGGATGATCTACGGCGGCTTCTCGCCGTTCATCGAGCTCTGACGCCTCAGATCGGCATCCGGCCCAGCGCCGGCGCCCCCTCCATGCCCGGCGCCGTGCGGCGGTAGACCAGCGCCTCGGCGGCATGGACGCGGCGCACGCCTTCGCTGGCGTCGAGGTCGGCGATGGTGCGGGCGAGGCGCAGGGTGCGGGTCCAGCCCCGGGCGGTCATGGCGCCGGCCTCGGCCGCCCGGCTCATCAGCGATTTCGCCGCCTCGTCGAGCCGCAGGATGCGATCCAGCCCCTCGCCCTCGGCGCGGGCGTTCAGGGTCCCTTCGGCCAGGCCCTCCTCGGCGGCGCGGACTAGCTGGATCTCACGGGCGGCGGCCACCCGCGCGGCGGCCTCTGCCGTCCCCTCGGCGGGCGGCGGCAGGGCCAGGTCGGCCGCGGTGACCGGCGGCACGTCCACCGCCAGGTCGATCCGGTCCAGCATCGGGCCGGAAATGCGGCCCTGGTAGTCCCGCTGACAGCGCGGAGCCTTGCCACAGGCGCCCTTGCCCGGGCCGCCATGGCCGCAGCGGCATGGTCGTGTTGCCATGTCACTACGTATTCCTGACAAAGGGAGGTGGAGAAGAACCACCTCCACTTCTGCTCTGCCGATGACGAGGCGATCTGTCAGAGCTTCGACGATCTGACGCTTCTCCTCATGGGGAAGATCTCCCCACCGATCAGCTAGATCCCGAGCTTCACCGAGCGCCTCGTATCGGGAGGCAGCCCGAATACGCAGCACATCGAGCTCCGCCTGAAGGCGTGGCAGTTCGTCGGTCAATTGGCCTCGCCGCTCCGACACCGGCGCGTGGCGCCTAGCGAAATCTGCTTTGGAAAGCGCCCCCGCTGCATACAGCTGAAAGAGCGAGTCTTCCTCGTTGGTAAGCCGCTTGAGCTCGCTTTCGGCGCTCACAACGAGGCGCTCTCGCTCAGCTCGCACGCCATCGGCCGCCTGATCGTATGCCTCGATTTCCTCGGGCGAGATGAGGAAGTGACGGAGCTGTTCGCGAAAGATCGCTTCGAGATCATCCATCGGAATTTTGTTGCGGCACGCCGAGCAGATGTACTTGGGCGACGCCTTCCAGACGTACATCTTCTGCCCGCACTCGCAGTACGCAAAGCCGGCGAAGAGGTGTTGTGATTTCCGAGCCGGTCGCTTGACGCTCTCTCGCTGAGAGGCAACCAAGCTGGCGCACTCCTCCCACAACGCCTCGGAGATGATCGGCTCCACGGGCGTGTACACCCAGTCGCTTTCAGGCTTCAGTTCCCACGAGCCCGTGCGGTCATCGGTACGGGTGTAGTTGGCCCGATGGAGTCCCTTGGCGGTCGGATCCTCAAGTAGCCGCGCCACGGTCGTGTCGGAAAAGAGGGAGCCATTTCGGGTGCGATATCCCCGCTCGTTGAGGATGCGGGCTACTGTCTTGCGCCGGCGATGCTCCAAGAACAGCTCGTGCAGCAGCACCCGCACGGGTGCCTCCGTGGGATCGGGCTGCAGCTTCTTGTCGACCCAGCGATAGCCAAAGGGAGCGGCGCCACCGAGTGGCTTGCCGAGCTTTGCTCGCACCGGCACCGAGGCCTGGACCCGTTCAGCGATCTCCTCTCGCTCCCACTGGGCCATCGCCGCGATCATGGTGAAGAAGAGGCGGCCGGCCGGCGAGCTGGTATCGATCGCTTCCTGCAGGGAGACCAGGTCCGCTCCGCAGGCGCGAAAGATCTCGGAGAACTCGAGGAGCTCCCGGGTGTTGCGAGCCAGGCGTGCGAGCTTGGAGAAGACGAGCCCCGTGATGGCCCCGCTACGCAAATCGGCAAGCATGCGTTGGGCCTCATGATGCCCCATGACCGATTTGCCGCTCACGGCCTCTAACCGGTAGATTTCTGCAACTTCCCAGCCCCTCGCTTCCGCATAGGCGCGGGCCCGCTTTTCGTGATGCTCGGGGCTCTCCCCCTTCACCTGATCCTCTGTCGAAACCCGAATCCAGATTCCGACCACCTTTGGCTGTCCGCTCTGCTCAGGCATGCCGCGCCCTCCCTGGTTGAGGTCGATCATACCTCGCGTGGCACAAAAGGTGAATCTTTGATCGAGGCGTGGTAGATTGGACGACGCCCCGCAGGCGATACTGCGGGGCGTCAGCTTCATACGGCTCGGGGCCTACGCCGCGCTTCTCCTGAGGGGAGGCGCGGCGTCCCCGTTGGCATAGTGGGTCAGGGCAAGCGCACCAGCGCTGAAGAGCGCCAAGCGGCGGTCAGCCCCCTCCCAGGGACGCCGGGGAGGCGGGAGCCGATGTCGGAAGACAGCGAAGTGGTCCGCAACCCGCTCAGCGGTCGCTTGTCTGCCAGCGGTCGGCGAGAGCGCAAGCGCCGCTCTAACCTGGGCTCGAGAGTACTGCGCCACCTCAAGCTCCAGGCGGGACGCCAACGCAGCCACTGCGTCCCGAAGGGCTGGGCCAAGCACGCTACGCACCGCCGGGTGAAAGCGCTCAACAACCAGGACCTCAGGTCGGTGTCGCTCGACAAGCGTCTCGACGCTCCGTCGCACCCCACGATGGGAATCGCTGCGCAGGAAGGTGATGCCCCAGTCAACCGGCGCACTTGGCCCCTGCAGCAACACCCACCCGACACCTCTTGAGGCGGGATGGAACGCCAGCACCAACGGGAACGTCTCCGGCCGACTCATACTTCATCTGGATTATGCGCTCGGGCAGCCAGACGGCTCAGGAGCTCGGAGACGCGGTCCCCTACCCCATCGACCCGGCTGCGATACTTCCGGTCGAGCGCCACCGCTCGACGCACGACCTCTTCCTCGACATCCCGCTGCAATCCGGGGAACAGCGTGTCGAGGGGTGCGCCGAAGATGAACTGGTATGCGACCATGATCCGGATGTTTGGGATCAACCAGCCGGCCTCATAGACTGAGACCACGCTGCGAGAGCGAAATCCCAGCAGGTGCGCAATGTCGCCTTGCGACAGCGCCCATTTCTTGCGGTGAACCCGCAAGGTGTTGCGATGCTTCATACGAAAGATCAGTTAGCTTGAGCCCCCAGAAGGGGCCTTTCGCCATTATCGCCGACCGCCAGTGCCTCACTAGGTCGCCCTCTGTCGGATATCCGACATAGCGGTCTCGGCGACGGCATCGACGCCATAGCGGAGCGCAAGCGCCGCCACCTTCGCCCACTCACCATGAGGCAGCACGTACACGCCATGCCGCTTGAGCGTGGAGAGTCGCAGCCGCGCTCGCAGAAACCATCCCGTCCACTTGGGCGTCGCCAATCGTCCGAGCTCAGCGCTCGCCTGGCTTTGCAGGTGTTCGGCAAGCATGGCGACGCTCGGTTCCGCTGTGCCCGCTGGCGGCCGCACCTTGATGAGGATCGACAGGACCAAGGCCTCGAGGGATGCGGACCGATCAGCCTTCAATCGGTCCTGCTCGTCCACGAGCGCCGCCTTGATGTCAGCCCGGAGGCTTGGATCGTCCACGAGCGACAGGAGTGCGAGCGATGTCTGATTGAGCCGCGGCTCGACGCCCTTGGCCGCCCGGGTTGGGTCGACGGCTACATTGCCCCGCTCTCTGAAACGCCACATCAGGAGCTTGTTGCGCAGTATGAGAGCTTCCTCGCCAAGTGTGGCAGGGACCTGGATTGGGATGTCACTGCGCAAGGACCGCTGACCGGTCTCTTCGGTGAGAAATCGGCTCTCCAGGGCGGCGTCGCTGAAGCGCTCACGCATGCCGATGAGCTTGGGCCCAAAGACCCGGAAGGCCTTCGGGTCGTATTCCTTGTGGCGGTTGGGTACCGAGCGAAGCACCGGGAGGCCGGCGACATTGCCGTTGTTCAAGATCTTCGTGAGCGCAGCGGTCGCGTCCGTGAACCGAAAGTCCGCTTCATCCAGGACCAGCGTCCCGCCAAACGCATCAAGCACATGGAAGATCGGCGACACCGTTGAGGCGCCCGACGCAAAGAATGGCTTGTAGCAGATGGAGCCGAGGGTGAGCAGCGCCCGGGTCTTGCCGGTGCCGTAGTCACCCCGGAAGCGTAGGTACGGAAGTTCGTGAAATGCGTCGTACACCCAGGTGAGCAGCGCATAGTGGGCGGCGATCCCTTCAAACAGCGGCGACAAGTCGACGTATCGTCTGAGGTAAGACCGGATTTCCTGGAGGAGTGCCGCCTTATCGCCGAACTCCTCAGGGCTTGAGGGAAGCAGAACGCAGCCGGTGGCGATCAGATTGTTGGTCGGCGCATATGGCGCCAGCACATCGCCTTCGAGCTCAAGCCTATCGTGCACTCCGACTTCGGAGCCCGATCTGCATTCAGCGAGCCGGGTCTTGCGTGAGCGGGGGTCGTACAGAAGTTCGATGAGCCGACCATCAGGATATGCGCGAGAAACCACAGGGGTCGGTCGGTGAGGCGAGGCCATAGCGCAATTGTGCGGGCAACAGCCATCGGGCTGTAGGCGCTATCCTGTCGCTGTACCGACGCCCTAGCGGCCGCAGGCAGGAGGGGCGCTAACTGGCCCAGACCCGACGCGAGACACCTTGAGTCCTTCGAAGCTCGCAAGTGGGACAGGATCACCGTCGATCACGCCAGCAGCCAGCACCCGACCACCAATCGAGGCAGACCGCTTAAGCAGCAGCCACTGCATGAACTGGTATGCGCTCTCGAAATCTCGAAAGTGGAGCGTCTCAAAGCCCAAACCCGTGTCGACCATCAGAGCCGCATTTGGCGTCTGAATGATCCAGAGCGCCGGAGCAATGTCAGTCGCAGGAACGAGGAGAAATGGCGTGGGCTCGCCCGAAACCGTCTCGAACCTCACGGTCTGTCGGCCTTCGTCGAGGTATTTGGCACCATCCGTGACCCGGCGCTCCTGATACGACAGCCGAGCGCACACATAGAGGTCTTTGGGCTCGGGCAAGAGCACCCTCGACCATGAGAGTTCAGCCTTGTCTGCCGACAAGGGGACCCCCTTGTCCAAGACCTTTGCAGACGCAATGAGATAGGGCACGGCCTTCGCTTTGTCGGTCTGGACCGACAGCTTGACGAGCGTGTTGCCGGTCAAGTCAGTCCCCTCGCCGCCTGTCCGAATGATTTCGATCGCGTTAGGCGAGGGCGTTACCGACAGCTGCTGGCGTTCGGAAATCCCCCGGGACGCGCTGGACCCAGCCGTTCGAGAGACGCCAAACGTACCCGCCCCAACGAGATCCGCGCCAAAGGTGGGTTCGATGGTCGCCTCCGACGTCGTCTCGTCCGTGATCGACACGTCCCCGATCTTGATCGTGGTGTATTCTGTGGCGGCGGCCTGGTAGCCGGTGAACGTGAAACTACCTTCGGCGGGCGTAATCTCGATCCGGGTCATCAGCAGGCGATCACCTGGGCGGATAGTGCTTCGTTGGACGCTGACAATGACAACCCGAGACACTCGTGTTCGGTCCACCGAACTACCAGCGTCCTTCACAATCGGCTCGGCCAGTGCTTCTCGCAGGGCCTTGGGATTGTCGACCCATTTGGCTACGCCTTCGACGTAGGCGCTCCCTGTCTCGCCGGGTAGAGCCTTCAATGACAATGGCTCACCGCTCTCTGCGGGGGCCGAGCTAACCCTCAACTCGGGCTTCACCGCAGCGGGAAGTGGCTCCTCTACCTCAGCATATCGGTTCAGTGTCACGTTGGACGCGCAAGCCGGCAGGAGCAGGGCGGAGCACATGGAGGCAACGACGGCGCTCCTCATCAGGCCGTCCTCATCTTCGACAAGTATGCGGAGCGCGGTTGGCCGCTCGCTTGTTCCCGGACCAAACGAGCCGGAGGATACAACTTGTCGAGGCGTTCCGCGCTCCAGTACTGGACTCCGGCGTGCACGTAGGTCGGATCCTGCTCCAGGGCCTTCTTCGTTTTGCTGGTCCTAAGGACCGTCACGGCCGCAGCCTGATTGTCCACATCGTGCGCATCGACGAATGCGAAGAACTCCGCCATGGCCCGCTCCACCCTTGATTGTGGGCGAACCTTGCCGTGCAGCGCCGATGTCGTCAATTGGGCGAACGTCGTTCTCACGACTTCGCTCCATCATGAATGCTAAGGGACTCCGTCCCTCGCGCGCGACAGGGTGCGCGACTCCGTCGCCGGACCGCGGGGTCTCCCCGGTCTTCCTCCGCTTCGCTCCGTGCAGACCGGGTGATCCCCCTCCCCGCGGTCCGCCCTGTCACTTGCTACCCCTGGTCTCGCCGACGGGCAGAGCCGCAGGCGCGCTGTGCGCCTGCGGCTCTAACCCAACGAGACACTCCGATGACCATTCAGACCAACCCTGTCCTTCAGCACGGGACCGAACTGTCGATCCCGCTCAACAAGCTCAAGACCTCACCCCGGAACGCCCGGCGGACCCGCCACAGCGAAGCGGACATCGCCACACTCGCAGCCTCAATCGAGGCCAAAGGCGTGCTTCAGCCGCCGGTGGTCGAGCCGGAACTCGACCGGGCCGGAGCGGCTACGGGCAGCTACCTCGTGACCATCGGCGAGGGGCGGCGGCAGGCGCTTCGTCTGCTTGCCAAGCGCAAGGTGATCGCCAAGGACGCTCCCATTCGGTGTCTGCTCGACACGAGCAACGATGCGTTTGAGATCAGCCTCGACGAGAACGTCACCCGGTTCGCCATGCATCCGGCCGACCAATTCGAGGCCTTTCGCAAGCTCGCTGACGAGCACGGACTGAGCGCCGAGGAGATCGCGACACGCTTTGGCGTATCGGCGCATACGGTGCGCCAGCGGCTTGCGCTTGCGGCGGTGAGCCCGGCCCTGATGGCGCAGTACCGGGGCGGCGAAATGACCCTCGAGCAGTTGATGGCGTTCACCGTCACCGAAGACCACGACCGCCAAGAGCAGGTCTTCGCCGCTCTTCCGTACAACCGCTCCCCGAGCACCATCCGCCGGATGCTCACTGAGACGGAGGTCGAAGCGACCGAACGCAGGGCCGTCCTCGTCGGACCGGAAGCGTATCAGGCAGCGGGAGGCCGCATCCGGCGCGACCTCTTCAGTGAAGACCGGGGCGGTTGGTTCGAGGACGCAGCGTTGCTGGATCGGCTCGTGCTGGAACGTCTGCAAGCGGTTGCGGACCAGCATCTCGCACAGGGCTGGCGCTGGGCAGAGGTCCACATTGACTTTCCGCACAGCCACGGCCTTCGCCGTCTCCATCCAACACCCGTTGAACCGGATGCCGATACGAAAGCCAAGGTCGAAGAGCTGCGCTCAACACAGGAAGCGACCATCCTGGCCTGCGAGGAAGGCACGATCGAGCCTGAGGATGCGGACCGGACTATCGAGGACATCGAGGCGACAATTGCCGACCTGATCGGCCCGGCATTCACCGATGAGGTGCGGGCCAAGGCGGGTGTCTTCGTGAGCCTGTCGTGGGACGGGGCGGTTCGCATCGACCGGGGATTTGTTCG
This sequence comes from Caulobacter sp., assembly GCA_046295055.1. GTDB lineage: Bacteria > Pseudomonadota > Alphaproteobacteria > Caulobacterales > Caulobacteraceae > Caulobacter. The sequence continues at coordinate 60,112 of JBKBOD010000005.1, forward strand.
GGCAGAGGACGAAGCGCGGGAGATCGATCAAGGGCCGCCGTGGGACGACGACACCAAGGCGCACACTCCCAAGAGGCCGAAGCCACTCTCCGAGCGGCTGATCAGCGATCTTACAGCCCACCGGACGCTGGCGCTTCGGGATCAGATCGCCAACCGTCCGGACGATGCCTTGCTCGTCCTTCTCCATGCCCTGGCCCTCGCCACCTTCTATCCCGGTGCAGACGGCACGTGCGTGGAAATGCGCGCATTGACCACCCATCTGGGCGGCTACGCAACCGGCATCAACGACACCGAGACGGCCCTCGCCGCCAACGCCCGCCACGAGCAGTGGGCAGCCCGGTTGCCCGAGGACAGCAAGGAGCTCTGGTCGCAGATCGTTGCCCTTGAAGCGGGTGACCGAAGCGCACTGCTGGCCCACTGCGTGGCCCGTTCGATCAATGCGGTGCAACACCCCGCAAGGCCACGGCGAGCCCTTGCCCATGCCGATGCGCTCGCCAGCCACCTTGGCCTCGACATGCGCCGCTACTGGCAAGCGTCGGCAGCCGGGTACTTCAACCATGTGACGAAGGATCAGATTGTCGAGGCAGTGGCCGAGGGCGTCTCGCAGGAGAAGGCCTCAAGCCTCATCGGTCTCAAGAAGGACGCGATGGCCAGCGCAGCCGCCGATCTCCTAGGCGCGGATGGCTGGCTGCCGCCGCTTCTCAGGACCGCGGCGGCCGATCCGGCCTAGGACCTGCGGGGAGGGAGCCACCACGGCTTCCTCCCTTGCGCTTTCTGACGACCAACCCTCCCCTACCGCAGCCGCCAAACGTCTCGCATCATGCGGATTGGCGCCACGCCACAGGAGCCGGATTCGCACAAGCGACCCTGGGCGCCGTACACTCAGACTCTTCCGATCAGGCTGATTGTCCACGGACATCAGGGAGGTCGGGGACGTCTCTCGACGCATGAAATACTTCCTCTACTGCCGCAAATCGACCGAGGCGGAAGACCGACAGGTCATGTCGCTAGAGTCACAGCGCCTCGAACTTGAGCGAGGGTTTCTTCAGCGTGACGACGTCGAGATCGTTGCGATCATCACCGAAGCCAAGAGCGCCAAGTCACCTGGCCGTCCGCTCTTCAATGACATGGTCGCCCGGATCGAGGCTGGCGAAGCACACGGCATTCTCGCATGGGCGCCCGACCGGCTGGCAAGAAACTCCATCGATGGTGGCCGGCTGGTCTACCTGCTCGACACGGGCGTCCTCAAGGACCTGAAGTTCGCCACCTACACGTTCGAGAACAACTCCCAAGGCAAGTTCATGCTGGCCATCATGTTCGGCCAGTCCAAGTACTATTCCGATGCGCTGTCGGAGAATGTGAAGCGCGGAAATCGCACCAAGGCCGCCCTGGGGTGGCGTCCCGGCGCTGCGCCAGCGGGGTACCTAAACGACCCGGCGACCAAGACAATCCTGCCCGACCCGGTGTACTTCCCGATCATTCGTCGGATGTTCGATCTCGTCCTGATTGATGGCCTCTCGGCCCGAGAAGTCGCAAAGGTGGCGCGGGAGCAGTGGCGTCTTCAGTCGCCCAAACGCCGGCGCGGCGGGGGCATCATTCATGAGAGCCTGGTCCATCGCATTCTGACGAACCCGTTCTATGCGGGGGACTTTGTGTGGGAGGGCGAGCTAGTCCGGGGACAGCATCCTGCGGTCGTCACGCTCAACGAGTTTGAGCGGGTACAGACGCACATTCGCAGGCCCGTGCAGCGACGCCCGATCAAGCGCTCGTTTGCGCTGTCTGGCCTCATCAAGTGCGGGGAGTGTGGGCGTACTGTGACGCCCCAGATCTCAACCAACCGCTTCGGCACGACCTACACCTACTACCAATGCGGTCGGCGAAAGCCCTGCTCTCAGAAAGCGACACGCGAAGAGGCTCTCCTCGAACAGATCGGCGTGTGGCTCGCAGAGCGCTGCCTCGACGCCTCGACAGAGGCGAGCCTGCGAAAGACGATAGACGGCCTCAAGGAACGAGGCGCAGCTACGGCGACCGCCATCCGGAAAAACTTGGAGCGTGGCGTTACCGAGGTGCGTGCGCAGCTCTCTGAGCTCACGCAACTTCGACTGCGCCGCCTGGTCGATGACGAGGAGTTCCTGAACCGGCGGACCGCGCTACAGGCCGAGCTTGAGGGCCTGACGCGACGCTTGTCTGAGCCGACGGCAGGGTCTCCCGACGAAATGTTCAAACCCTTGGAAGCGGCGATTTCGTTCAGCAACTACGCCGTGGATTGGTTTCGAAACGCCGACAACGCCCTAAAGGCGAAGATCGTCAGATTGGCGTGTTCAAACCTGACGCTTATGGACAAAAAACTGAGCATTGAGGCCGCGAAATGGTCGCAAGCGCTGTCTGGATTGGCCCCGTGTCCTAATGGGCTGGGGCTACGCGACGAAGTTCAAACCCTCGAGGATGCTTTCGGCTCTGATACGGCGCTGGCTAAGAGCATGATGGACCTTTGCGAGGATGCTGAGGCGCTCGCCCAGTCGAGGCACGCGGGTGAGGTTGTGGCCGAAATGAAAATTACGGCGAGCCGTGTCGGTAGCGTTGGCAAGTCGCCGAAGTCCTGAGGTCCCCAATCGGGTTGGAATTCAATTCTCTGGGGGGAACGGCATGGTGTTCCAACCTCTAACTTGTCTACAGAACTCTGTCACTTTGCCGACGAATGGTTCAATTGGACGCAAGAGCATCCGGATGATGTGGGGCAACTGTTGCGGATGACGACCGATCTAGCCCAGCCTGACAAATTTCAAAGGGCTACCTAAATCAATGCGCTATTGAAGTCCTAAAGTCCCTGTTGTCCCTCTAACGGTCGGCCTGGGTGCTCGCGGAGAGCTGGGGCGTGGCGTCAAGCCCTATCGAACTGTATCCCGTCAGGCCCCGGAAAGCCCGCGCGCTAGGCGGCGCACTTCTATTGGTGAGCACCTGACCAAACCGACTCAGACGGGAGAAAGAAGAGCCGCCCAGCAGGGCGGCTCTTCCGGCTAGAGGATGCCACCAGTGAAAATGCTGCCGAACATCGACACGATCTGGTCGCTGGTCGACGAGGAAGAGGAGCTCCCGCAGGAGCAGTTGCAGTTGCAGTTGCAGTTGCCGCGATGGGCCATAGCAGTACCTTTCGGCTCTAGATGACCGGCGTTGACCAGGACCGGGCTTCCGAACAACCGCACTGCGGAATTGGAAATGATCCAAGCGCCTCCTCCATCGGCATGAAGGGGGTGACACGAGGACAGTCGCACAATTCGCAATGAAGCCGCATTGGAGCCTCCTGAAAACGGCGGAGCTCACCCTGCGTGAGCACCCCTATGTAACTCATATGGTCACATAGCGTCAATCACAATTCCGTGGGCTCATAGCCCGGCCTTGTCGAAGGGAGTATCGTCACAAGGTCAACATCTGGAACGGCGGCCTCGATGATGGTCCGTGAGATGCGATCACTGTTAGGGAGGTGCGGCTCGTTGGAGCCGTGGTGCCTAGCGATTCTGCCAACTGCCATGCAGCGTCTGCTGCTTGAGCTTCCCAATCATGCCAGAGCCTACCTCGACGGACTCGAAATCCTTATCCAGGTCGGCTCTCAATTCACCGCGCTGCCGCTAAACGGTAAGCTGGATGACATCATGACGGCGCAGTTGCGCCGTATCGGAGCAATCAGATCATGTGCACGTCAATGCGCTATTGGAACCCCCTGCCCGCTCAAACTTGGAATGTAGTGTATAGTTGATCCTAGAGCTCCTCGACACCTGATTATATCAGGCAAGGATCTCATTCCTCTGCTTGGAGAACTAGGATGAACCATAACGCTACTGGCGGTGGCGGGCTCGACTCGACATTTCCGTTCGTGGTCCGCCCAGCTACCGAAGGAGATTCCGGCTTCATTGCCGAGTTTCCAGACCTACCAGGCTGTTTCGCTCGAGGAGCAACACGGGCTGAGGCCGCTGCGGCTGGTGAAGCTGCACTGCGTATCTGGCTTGAGCGTGCAGCTTACCTGGGGATTCCAATTCCCAAACCCGGCACCAGCCAAGGCCTTACCGGGCACCTGCGCATTCGGGTCCCCAAGACTATGCACCGTGACATCGCCCTGCTTTCAAATGAGGTTCGACTGAGCCTCAATGAGACAGTGACTCAACTCCTCTACCGGGCAGTCGCACGAGCGTTTGGCGATCCGGCAAAGCTTGATCCACAGCTTTGCATGCGGCTGGGACCGGCGACCGAGGTGACCCGTCGCCCCGTCGCCAGGCGCTTCGATCCAGACCGCACGTTCAGCGGATCTTGGCTCCAGCGAATTCCGGCGGAACTCCATGTGCAACTGTCCGCTTGGGCGCAAGCTGAAGGAACGAGCCTCAACGTGCTTGTAAACTACGCTCTGACGAGAGAACTGGAGCGCCGCCTGAACCATGAGCCAGAAGCGGCCAGGGATGAGGCCGCGTGATCATCCCGGGGGCGCTGACTCTGTTCAGCGCCCTTTTCCTTTTACGCAGGAAATCAGTCAGTGGGTGAATTGAACCGCACGAGGTCGCCCCACCCCAGCATGGCCTTCATCTACTGCACACCTACTCAGTTAGGATCTCCCTTCGGAATCCGATCAAGTTGGCTAGCTTAGCCCGGCGCCGCTGCCCCGACCCTATCCTCACTGGTAGCTAAAGGCGCTTGCGATGCGCCAAACAACTCCAAACAGTTGTGATCGTTTTCCGGCGGGCGCAATCTTACTTGGCCCATAATTCGGCGTCGCCGAAGGGCGGTTCCGCAGCACCTTGAGGGCCTTCGCCATGATGATTCTCGGCTGTGTAGTCATTGATGCGGTCGAGGTCAGTGTAGTCAGCATGGGCCACGTGTTGCGGCCCGCCATTTCGTATTTTCGCCAGAATACCACCGCAGTTGTCAGCTGGTAGGGACGGTAAGTCTCCAAAGCGACGCGAAGAACTTCGGGAGGCGGCTTAGAGATCGATTGATACCGGCGAGCTCAGCAGCCATAGCTTGAAATCAGGTCAGTTCATCCGGACCGTACAGGCTTTCTCCCTGAGCAAAGCTGGAGATAGCCTTGCCCTGCCGATCCGAGAGCTCAATCGTCCCGGTGGTCTTGCGATCGGTCCAGTAGTGACCTGAAAGAGCGGTCGGCGGATCGCCGTGGACCATCAACATCAGTGTGCCGAAGTGAATCTCGCTTTTGACACCACGAAGGCCGGCGGACGGCTCATTCTGGTAGGTGGCAACCACCTTGAACACACCGTCCTCAGCGCACAGAACCGACGCTGAAATCGAGGCTGACGCTGACTCTCTGGTGAAGAGGCGGAGACTGAGCAGAGAAAAGGTCTGGTGGATCGTCATGTAGCCGTCGATAGGCTTGATCACATCGCCGGTGTCCGGATTGGTCCAACCAGATTGCAGACGCACGCGCCAAGTGCCTTGGAGCCAAGGCCGCTGCACCAGCCACCCCCTGAAAACTCCCAGGCGCCAGCACCACCGATTGAAGCCGACGCACAGCAACGTCAGAGCCGAGACCGCAACGCCATATGGGATCAGGAGGTCGGCCGTAACCGGGACGCCGCGGATGGCGAGGATGACCGCCCAGATCACCATAGCCGTGCCGAGAATAAGGCCGATGTGAAGGCGAGTGAGCATGGCTAGTCCTTGAAGCCCGCGTATTGCCAGGCGGCCAGAATGAAGGCGTTGGCTTGGGCCCGCGTCCACTTCTGGCCGCCTCGGAACAGGTACTTCAGTTCGCTTACCTCACCCCATTCGCTGCACTGCTCATCAGACTTGGTGGCATTGTAGAGGTACCGAAGGATGTCTTTCAGATCGTCGGAATACAGCGTGCTCCCAAAATGGCCGTTGGGCACGTTCCAGACCATACACTCTATCAGGAATCCGATCGCCGGCTCCGCCGCAGCAATTTTCTTCTCCAGCATCTCGTTCCGGAGGCTCTTGAGCACCCGAACCATCGCCTTGAAGCGCATGCCGGTCGCTTTGTTTTTTTCGACCCCGTTTTCATAGTGCTGCTCAGGCCAGTTGATGACTTCCGGGGGCTGTCGGTTGTCGGGCGTGAGTTGGACGCCCTCCTGGTAGCGGCTGGTCTTGTCATATCGGCGATGCTCGAAAAACGGCGCCACGTCCGCCTCGACGTGGTACGAGGTTTCGCGAACGTCGAAGGCCTTGTTGCCGCGATGAACCTTATCCTGGCCGAAGTACGAAACTAACGCCTCGCCGACTTCGTTCTTGTACTGGTCGTAGTGATAGGTGGCAGGCGTAATTCCGAAATTCTCGCGTCCCATCCCTTCCGGAAAGTGATGAAAGAACGTGTCGGAGCAGACCACGCCGATATCGACGTCACTCTCTCCCTTGGTGTTTGTATTGTTCCGATAGGATCCTTGGAGGATCACTCGGTATCCACGCCCCTTAAGCTTCGCGCTCGCGGCCAAAGCGTTTTTAACCGCCCGAACGGCATTTTCGCACCGCTCTTCTTCGGTCTTTCCTGGCGGAGCTGCCCATCCGCGAAACTTGTCTTCCCAGTGCTCCGACATCGACCAATTATACCTCAACCCACAATTGAGCGGGACAGGTGGGAACACTGATGGCCGGAATCAAGTGGACGAACATCGATATCCGTCGGGAGGCGATCGGCGGCGTGGCCAGATGGTCGCGCACTTACTTGGGGATCCTGATCGTCGCCCCGGCGCGGAGCTTGTGTGGCGTGGACATCGTGTCACGGTTCACCTCGAAGATCTCCATGTAGCGGCTTTTGTCGCCCAGGTACGCCTCAGCGATCGTCCCGAGAGTTTCGCCGTCCCTGACCCGGTGGAAGGCGAACCGCGTCGGATCGTTCTGCTCGGCGAGCGGGATTCCGACCCCATAGTCGGAGGGGGCCAGAGCGTTGAGCTTGCCTGCCACGGCCGCCAGCGTAGCCGGCCGGTACAGCGTGTGGTCCTTCAGGTTTTCCGGCAGGTCGAGCCAGCGTCGCCGGGCACTGACACTGACCTCGTGAAGCTCGGAAGGCCCCGGCGAGCGCGGTGCCCGTTTGAACTGCCTCCAGACCCAGGAGGAGAACTGCTGCCCCAGCGTGGGGTCGGCTGGCGGTGTGATGTTGGCGAGCCGCTCGCGATGGTCGGGGACGATCTCGTAGATGCGGGAGGACGGGTCGCTGTCGACGTGCAGCCCAGCCGCCCGCGCACCGTCCACCATCCAGTCGAACGCCTCGTCCGAGAGCCCGTCTAGGTCGCCGCCGCCGCCGACCGATCCGTGGTCGCCTGGGAACCACTGCTGCTGGTAGGGCGCGTCGGGCAAGGCCGGGTCGTGGCCGGCCGCACGGTTGAGCTCGGCGACGTTCTCCCAAAGTGTCGGCGCGAAGGTAAGGCGCTGCTCGTCGATCGAAACGGCGTGCCGGGCGCTCTCCACGAAGTCCGAGAGCCTCGTGTCGTGGAAGCGGTACTTCCGGCGGTCGAGAGCCGAGAGCTTCAGGTGCGCGGGGATGCCCAGCGCACCCACCGTGTCCCAGACGCCTAGGAACTTGATCCGGAGCCGCAGGGCGTCGCCAGCCTTGTAGTTGGGCACGGTGCGGCACCGCCAGGCGTCCTCCTCGGGGTCGACGCAGACCAGGGGCGAGTGCTCGCGGCGGAACTCCATCATCCTGTCCGACAGCGGCTCGTCGTCTGCGGCGCGGCTGCGGTAGAAGCCGATCGCCTGCATGATGCTGCCAGCGTTGCGACGGCGGATGATGCCGCAGTTGTAGACTAGACCGGCAAAGGAGCGAGCTGTGTAGGCGCCGCGGGAAAACCCAAAGACATATATCTCGTCGCCGGGCATGTAGTTGAAAATAAGGAAGGCATACGCTTCGTACAGGTTTTTATCGAGGCCGGCGCCGAAGGCACCGCCACGGAGCTTCTCTCCCTTATCGGTCCCCACCCCTTTGTCGTAGTAGATAAGCTGCGCTGTTCCCTTCGCCATAGGGCTTAGGCTCTGCGCAACCTTCACGACGTTGGTCGAGAAGGGGGCGTCGAGCGTGTTCGTGGTGCCGTCGAAGCAGAATACGAGGCGTTTCATAAAGCGCTTCCTATGATTGGGATCGAAGCAGCATGTATCTTTGACGGGCCGAACCCTTCTTGGCACATACAAGCGAGTCGAAACTAGGCGACGTCAATGCAGCGGGGGAACCAAAGGTCGCTCAACTATCAGAGAACCGCCCACCTCTCCTGTCGAATCGTAAATCAAGACGCGGCTTCGGCCGCGCGAATCTTCGTCTAAGGGAGAAACGACAAAATCCCCAAATACCGCGACTGCTGAAGTTGCCCGCACCGGCCGCTTCGCCACGTATCCGATCGCTCCAGATGACCTAGATACACCGATACTCGCCTCCCCAAGAGAGCGCGACCTCACGATTTCGCATACCTCTTGTGCAAAATTCTCGCCGGAACGCCCTGACAAGCGACTCACCCTTACAACCACATGCCTGTCATAGAGCATACAGTGCCGAGTTATTTTCTGAAGGAACGGCTGTTGACTTTCAACCACGTCCACATCGTCGATGACGACTTTGCTCTGCGTAGCTAGAAAGTTGAATACGCCATTGCTGGATGGGCCAATCACGGTAGCTGTCCAAAAGACCGATGCGATAACCGCCCCAAGCACGATTGGAACCATTGCGGCCGCAACACGTGTGAGCATTTGCGCAGACACAGTCCGGCTGTGAGACTCTTGACCTGCGGGCTCAGGTGGGCGCGGTAGCGATTGCGGTTGCCCGCTGCTTGGCCCGTCACCGCCCCCATATGGGAACGTGTCTAGAAGCGAGTACAGCTCAACAACACGCCAAGGATCTGATGCGCCGCCAAGAGAGCGGGCAAACACGCTGAGATACCCGACTTGGACCCTAAAGCGCCCGGCGCCGCAAGCATCAAGGCGAGCCTCAACGACTAGGGAGGTGTGGTCGTCCGATATCCAGACACCCCTAGGACACAGTCCGGCCTGGATCTCTGCCTGTAGACCGCGCAGCGCAGCCCGCTGCTGGCTCGTAAGGTCCCGAAAGCACTCCAGAAATTTCGGGCCGAAGACCAAGGCTCTGGTCTGGACCCGTCCCGACACTTCCAGAATGGCGGTCGAGTTCGGCTCGACATAGGCCATCTCGCCCCTCCAGTGTTTCGTTATCCATATTAGCACGATCCGTGCAGAATGCAACGATGTTGCACGGATCGTGCTAATGGGGTATCCTCCGAACAGAACTTTGTCTGCGGAGGGAAATTCGATGTCAGCGCCTATGGATAAGTGGTTGAGCGTAATCGAGGCCGGGGAGTGGAAATCATGAACCGCCTGCAGCTTGCCCGCGAAGCAGAGAAGAAGAACTTCTACGCAATGATAAACTCTGGTGACGTTGCGGAACAGTGCAGGGACGATAGCGATCTTTTTGAAAGCATCGTCTCGCTTGCAATAAACGACTACGGGGTCGGTAGACGCGATTTGGCGTTCATTCTCGGCGTGAGCGAAGCGGCCATTAGTCGATGGTCCCGCGGAATGGCAATGCCACCGCGTCACTCCAGACCAAACATTGTAGGATTGATCGCTGCAGTTCTGGCCCGGACCTTGGTTGATCCCGATTCAGAGGTTGTTGAGTTACCGCTTGACAACGCCAGGGCGAGCAGTGCGAATTGAAGACTAGAAAGGCCGAGCATTGCTCGGCCTTTATTTTGGGGGCCTGCCAGGGGGGAATGATGAGATTTACGCGAAACAAAACCCAGTACGGCGGACTCCACGTACTCCGACATCGCGACGCCGTGGCCATTCCGAGTCGTATAGATGGGCAAAAGGCTGGCCGGCTGGAGAAAGCAGCGAGTTCACACCTCATCGGCTTTATGCGGAACCACGCTTGCATAGGCGCGAGGTCACTTGCGGAGCGATCTCTGCTCAGAGGTCCAGAACCGGGTACCGGCGCAGAGACTGCGACCGATGTTGAGCAGGCACTCTTCTTTGCGCTGTACCCAGATATGCACACAGTAGAGACAGCGTTAGCATTTGTGACCGACATTGAGGATTATTTTTTCCATTCGGATCCTTTAGATGAGGTAATGAAGTCATTCGTGGCAATCTTTTGGGGACATGTCGCAACATCGCAAAACGAATTTGCGAAGGATTACTGGGACTTCGCCCAGACGGTGTCCGACATCTCGCTCTTGAGCCACAAATGGCCCCCAAACATAGGGAGGCGTGTCAGCGACACAGATTTTGAACTTTGTCTCGTTGGTCGCCCTATATTTACCACCACACTGAATAATGGAAGCCCAAGAATCATGCGGAGATTCACGTCTTCTTGGGTCATGAACCAAACATCTCAATTTGACGCACTTAGGCGGCGCAATCACTTTGTGAGTTGGCAAAGCTCTATACGAAAAATGGATTCGGAATTAGACCCCTCGGGCGAACCCAATCCGGTGCTTGCGGATCACGGGACTTCGTCGGCAGCGCCGCAACTCGCAGGCTCTTCGCTCAGTAATCTGAATTTTACAGTGCCCGAAGACTATGCAGATATTGTCAGCCGTGGCGAAAAATTACTACATAGGGCGCACCTTGAGGGTTGCAACAGCGGTACAATTATTGAACTTGAAGCAAGGATTGACCGCTGTCGATCAATGAATACCCCCTAGGAAACCGGATTTTCTTTCGCCGCTGATGGGGTGGGGATGCTTCCTGGGGCCCACCATTGTCCTCCAGGTCCTGTTCTGGGTGTGCGCGGTTGCCGCTGCCCTCGAGCCTGGGTCAGGGCTTCATGATATTTGTTGCCACGCACCTCCATAAGGCCGCTTGGCCGTGCGTGGGCTTCATTGGCTGCTGGCGCGATCATCGATAGCCCGGTCGCGTTGGCGACCGAATTCCGCCTTCCAAGGCGTGAGGCACCGGATCAGAATCTCTCGAGAGCTCCGTCGCCCTCGGGACCCCCAGACCAGTCTCGGTCTGAGGCTCCCGTCAGCGAAGGAGCGTCAAATGCACCAAGTACATTCAAGCAAGGCTCGGCGTGGCATCTATCAGGACGTCACGGAGAGTATCGTCTCTTCGATCTCTGCGGGAGCTCCGGCTTTCGTCATGCCGTGGCACCACGCCAGCCAGCAGAACTGTCAGCCGGTCAATGTCCTCACGGGCAAGCCATACCGAGGGATCAATGTCCTGGCTCTTTGGACGGCATCTAGAGCGATGTCCTTCGGTACAGGCTGCTGGGCGACATTCCGCCAATGGCAGAATCTCGGGGCCAGCGTAAAGCGTGGTGAGTGCGGCACCCAGATTGTGTTTCATCAGCCGAAGATCCGAAGGGACGGCAATGAGGAGTCGCCTTCGGGGGCGGACAGCGAGACCCGATGGGTTGCTCGCACATTTCGGGTCTTCAATGCGGATCAAGTGACTGGATGGGCTCCACCCGAGCCGACCCGCAGCGACCTCGTGGCCTCAATCGATGATGCGGACAGGTTCGTTGCAGCGACATGCGCCCTGATTGCCCACGGGGGTTCCGTCGCTTGCTACCGACCAGGCACAGACGATGTTCTCATGCCTGCAAAGGAGGCCTTCACCGGCTCGTCCACCTCGACACCGACCGAAGCGTACTATGCCACCCTGCTGCATGAGCTCACGCATTGGAGCGGGGCGAGTCATCGGCTCAACCGATCCTTTGGCAAGCAGTTCGGCGATGATGCCTATGCGTTTGAGGAGCTGGTGGCCGAACTCGGTGCCGCATTTCTCTGTGCACAGCTCGGTATCGCCAACGAGCCCCGCCCTGATCATGCAGCGTATCTGGCCCAGTGGCTGAAGATCCTCGGATCAGACACCAGGGCTATCTTCACGGCAGCGCGCCTTGCCCAAGAGGCCGCCGACTATCTCTCCGCCTTTGAGGATCCACCCTTCTAGGCATCTGCCCCGGAGCGTTCGTCTCCGGGGTCTTTTTGGTGCTCATCGTCGCAAGTTCGACCGAGCCCGGCCGTGCCGCAGGTGACCAGCTGGTCCACGCTAGCAGCATGGCGCACGAAGCGACGGACATCTCGTTGTTGGGAGAAACGGACCATCGGGCCCGTCATGTCCCGTTCGGCATTCGCCAACACGATAGGCTCCTCCACACGTACATCATAGGTAAGACCGGCGTCGGCAAATCGACCCTGATCGAGCGGCTCGTGCTCCAGGACCTCGCCGCCGGCCGGGGCTTCGCTCTGATTGATCCCCATGGAGACCTAGCGGACCGCATCTGGGGCAAAGCCAACGATGCCCACCGTGACCGCATCAGCTACCTCAATGCACCCGATCCCAAGCAACCGTTCGGATACAACCCGCTGCGCCGGGTACGAGACGATCGAATCCCGCTTGCCGCAGCCGGCCTGCTCGAGACCCTGCGCAAACTCTGGCCCCATGCCTGGGGCATCCGCATGGAGCACCTTCTCCGCAATGCGCTGTATGCCCTCCTTGAGCGGGACGGCTCCACGCTTGTCGACATCCTGGCGCTGTTTGAAAACAAGACATACCGCCAGTCGGTCACGCGCTCGATCCGCAACGACATCGTGCGCCAGTTCTGGAAGACCGAGTTCGAGAACTATCCTGCCCGCCAGCGGGCCGAAGCGCTCGCCCCCATCCAGAACAAGCTCGGAGCGCTCCTGGCAGATCCCACGCTTCATCGGATCCTGGTTGCGCCGGCCTCCCCACTGCAGTTCCGGACAATGATGGACCAGGGCCGCGGGCTACTCGTCAACCTCTCGAGAGGTATCCTCGGCGAAGACGCCTCGCACCTCTTGGGTGGCCTCATCCTTTCCACCATCGGGCTCGCCGGCTTCAGCCGGGCCCTGGCGCCTGAGGCGGATCGCCGCCCCTTCCATGTCTTTGTCGACGAGTTTCAGAGTTTCACCACGCTGTCCTTGGCCAGCATGATGGCAGAGCTCAGGAAGTACGGCGTGAGCCTCACGCTCGCCCACCAGCACCTGGCGCAGCTGGAGCCTGAAATTCTCCACGCCGTCCTCGGAAACGCCGGCACGCTGATTACCTTTCGGCTTGGAGCGGAGGATGCGCCGCTCATCGCTGCCGAGCTTCAACCGACCTTCAGCGTCATCGATACGCTCAATCTTGCTACCGGGCACTTCTATTTGCGCCTGGTGATCGACGGAGCTCCCAGCAAGCCGTTCAGCGCCGTGCTTTCGAGCTAAGGGACCAAAGACCGACCCGAGCGACGGGATCTGAGGTGCCGGACATCGCACGGTCTTTGACCGTCTTCAGCATCCGCTAGAAGCCAAAGGCCTGCCGGCGCTCAAGGCGATCCAATCGGCTTTCCAGGTCATCGAGCCTAGATTCGGCGTCATCTGCCCGACGCTCGGCTGCCTCGGCATTCCCCTTGGCCTCCTCGGCCGCAGCCAGAGCTTCTGAGGCAGTGTCCTCAGCGTGATCGAGCCTATCCTGCAGGCTCGGCCCGCACCCGACCAACAGCAGCACAGCTGCCGCAAGAGCGACCCTACTCACACGCCACCCCGTCGCCGTCTCGGTCGAGCGCCGGCCGGTATCCAGGCTCTCCCCGCCTAAGCGGTGCTGCGCCGGCGGCGCGAGCTGCACTGCAATTGGCGTAGTAGACGGTCCCATCTGAAGACAGCGATTGAGGCTTCGGTGCGGAGCGCTTGGCGGCTGACTTCTTGCCGCCATGGCAGTGGTAGTCGCCGGTCTTTCGGTTGTTGTGACACCCCTCCGCGTTCAACCCGCCTGGGTGCGCTAAAGTGGCGCCACCGATCATTAGATTCACGGCAAGGGCGACGCCCGCTAGTGCATAGGTTCGCATGAGACCCCCCGGTTTCGAGCATCACTCTGCGTCCCCAGATAGCTTTCGGCAACTAAATCTCGCCAGAGTTGGCTGATGCTCCGGTTCGCTTTCGAGCCGATCACGGGACCAATCGCACATGTCTAAGCGCTCTGCGGCCGCCGCCGTCATTCACTCCGACGCTCTTCGGCTCCCGCTCGCCACAATGGCGGCGCTCGGGGTGCTGGCTGTCGCCTCAGTGGCCCACGCAGACCCGTGCAAGGCCATCCCTGACCGAGGACCGCCGCCGGCCTGGGCGAAAGCAGGGTACGTCGCTTCGGGAACGGTCAGGTATGTGGCTGACGGCGACAGCCTCTGCGTCGGATCAACCAGCAATCCGCAGTCATGGGTCGAGATCCGGATCGCCGACTTTGATGCACCTGAACTTCGCAGCCCAGACGGGCCCGAGGCGAAGCGAACCCTGGAGCGTATCGCCCAGGGCCGTCGTGTGGTCTGCACGGCCTTGCGGGGCAAGAACGGCCGTGTCGTCAGCTACGATCGTCTCATCGCCGTTTGTCGGATCAACGGTGCGAGCATTGGCGACCTGATGCGACGCGCCGGCGTTCGAGAAGGCGGCAACGGCCGGTAGGAGGTGGGAGGCGCCTTCACCCGCTATCGGCGCCGGTCGATCCACTCTTTGGCGATAGCAATTGCCGTGGTGCGATCACGCGGCCGCTCATGGAAGTCGTGTGTGTTGAACGTCGACCAACGCACCATGAGCCTATGGTCGTACTCGTTCCAAACGATGCTCCAGCCCCGGTAGTCGGCGAGGGTGACCCACCTAGACATCAGGCGCCTCCCGCCGCAGCACCAGAAGCGAGGCGCTCATGGCAAACGGCTTGAGCTCGGGCACCCCAAACAGCGCCGGGAACTGCTTATTGATCGCATAGACGATGGGGTCGCCAAGCGAGGCGATGAGGGCCACGAGACCCGCAAGGAGATTGCAGGCCGTCACCCCCAGGCCAATGCCGACGCCGGAGAAGATCGAAGCCAGTCCTCGCAGTAGCAGGTGATGCAGCGGAGCGCCGATCGGCAAACCGATGGCCATTGTCGCAAAATAGCCCAGGATGTCGGTGGCAGAGCCCCGGACGCTGCCCACCAGCACCATGAGCAGGGTCACGACTGCCGCAGACGAGATGCCCCGAGCCGCGGCCAAACGGAGGGTGGGAGGCCAGTCGACGCGGCCAAGGTCCTTGAGAGAGACGTCCGACATGCCTGGCCTAGGCGTCTGCGGTGTGTTGCATGATGGAGACCGCCTCGATCAAAAGGCGAGCCCGGTCCTCGGCTAGGCCTAGCCAGGTCACCAGCTTCTCGATGAGCGCCTGTTCAGCGGCACCAAGGTGTGCGTCGCTGAACACTAGGCGCACCGCAAAGATGAAGGCCGTCTCACGCAGCGCCGGCGAAAGCGTTGCACGGACACGCTCGCAGATGACGTCAGCGCCCAGGTCCTGGACCAGGCGCATGGCTCGTCTGATGATCTCCGTGTCACGCTCACTGGAGTTGCTGGCGTAGAGCGGACTCCAGACACAGATCGAACGGATCTGGCGCAGCTCCTCGTCAGCAATGTCGCCGTCAGCAAGCATGGCGGCCACCATCGGCACCATTACCGCCGTGCTCGTATCGAGCGTCTCGTCTGCGCCACGCCCGAGCAGACCCGAGAACAACCCCATCGCCCCCTCCCCATGCCTATGGGCGATCTCCGCTCGCCCCAAAATACAAGAAAATCTTGTATCTCGAAAATGCGTATAGCGGAAGGGCTGGTTTCTGCAGAGCGCCAGCCCATGCAAAAGTCGGTCTTCTCCGACGCCCACGCAGCCATCGTTGAAATGCTGATCGCCCTTCGGAAGGAGCGTGGCGTGAGCCAAGGAGAGCTGGCAGCCCGGATCGGGCGTTCGCAGCAAATCGTCTCCTACATCGAGCGTGGAGACCGCCGCATCGACGTCGTCGAATTCTGCGAGATCGTGCTTGCGCTAGAGGGCGACCCGGCAGCGCTCATTGCGTCGGTGATTGAACCCATGCGCCGGCCGTAGCGTCAGTCGGCTGCGTGACCGGGCCCTGCGATACCTGGCCGCTATGCGGCGCCCCGTACTGTGCCGTCCTCAGCCGGGTATGCATCGGCTAGCGCACGAAGGGCAGTGAGCGCTGCGGCTCGGGCTTGCGGGTCAGCGATCGAAACGAACGCCTGCAGGGCCTCAAGGGCTGAAGGCTGGACCAGGGACAGAAGGATTGGCTCTTCAATTGGGAGGCCCTCACCCTCGCCGATCAGATAGCCCACCGAGCACTCAAGGCACCGGGCCGCACGAACCAGCATGGACGCCGATATGCGGTTCGAGCCTCGTTCGTACTTTTGGATCTGCTGAAACGTGACGCCCAAGGCTTCCGCTAGCTTCGCCTGGGTGACGCCAATCGTCTTGCGGCGCATACGGATGCGAGCGCCCACCGCAACATCGATAGGGTCCGGCTGCGTATCCCTTTCGGCCATCTGGACGTCCCCCCGCGCATTCGCCTCAATTGGTTAGCTAGGTCTGAGCTCATCAGCAAGCGGGGCGCACACGCTTCTGGCGATACTTGACTCATCGAACACGTTATCCGAGAGTGGTCGCCATTTCGGGGAGGGCGTCTCATGCGCCTTGTATTGCGTCGTAGCCAACGCACCGCCGGCATGCTCGGCACCAAACAGCTCTTCCAGCTTGAGGTTCGAGCCGACATCTCGGACGCCGAGAAGGCGGACATCGAGAAGTACCGCCTCGGCGACGTGGTCCTCTACAAGAGCCACGAGGTAACGGGAGGCTCGGGGATCATCGGTGTCGCCTCTCGGCTCGCCTGGCAGGCCATGACCATCACGGTCAGCGTGCGGGACCTCGCATTCGGCAAGCGGATTGAGTGCAAGGACGTCGTCGAGATGCTGGCCGTCGAGGAGCAGATTGTGGAGGCCGCCAAGACCTTCGCCCTCGTCCTCTCAGCTGCTTCGACGTTCGGCGGCGAAGAGGTCGTGGAGCTCTAATGAGCTTCGGCGCAAATGTGCGCCACTGGCTTGAAGGCGGAACCTTGCTGCGGGAGCTGCGGCAGATGCGTAGCCGCTTTGACCAGGTGGAGGCCGCATGGCAGGCGTCCCCGCTCCCGTCGCTGTCGCTCCAGGACCTAGTGGTCGAGCACCTGCGGGCCACGCTCGAGCACATGGATCGCCTGCCGGCAACATCGATCCTCGTTGAACTCGCCTATGGGCTTGAGCGGACCATTGATCCAGAGCTCACCAATTCGATCGAAGTCGATTGGACAGGTGCGACCGCAAGTGGCCGGCAGGCGGTGGAGATCCGAGCGGCCATCGAGCGGCGCGCCGGTTGGAGCGGCGCACCCAAGCGCACGCTAGCGGCCATCGGAGAGCGCTTCCGGGCCGTGGCCCACCTGGTGCTCGAGCGCTTGCCACCCAGTTGCCTTGGGCAGCCGGAGGCGACCGGCACCCTCACCGTTCCCCTCATTGACCTGGTCGATCGGCCAGACGCCTTCCTGGGCGACCTGTTCGCCGCCTTCTACTCGGACGAGGTGCTCTCGCTGGAGCTCTTCCGCGACCTACGCACCCGCCTGGTTGCCAACCTTCTCATGGCGTCGGGGTTTCAGCCGGACGACGACGCCCATGCGCTTGCGAGCAAACTCAAGCACCCTACTGGTCGACGAGAGGCCGCATCCGACCTGGCCCGCATGTACTTTGGCGGCACTCCGCTCCTGGATCTCCTGCTCGTTCCCGTGCCGCTCGATCTCTCGGGGCCCGACCGGTTCGAGCACTGCCACATCATCGGCGGCACCGGCCACGGAAAGACCCAGCTCCTGCAGAGCCTCATCTATGCCGACCTGCTGCTTGCGCAGAAGAGCCGACGCTCGGTGGTGGTGATTGATAGCCAGGGGGACCTGATTGGGAAGCTGTCTCGGCTGGCGCTGTTTGATCCTGAGGTGCCGGGCAGCCTCGCTGACCGGTTCATCCTCATCGATCCGGCTGACGTCGAGTACCCGCCGGCGCTCAACCTCTTTGACGCCGGCCTCGGCCGCCTCTCCACCTACTCAGCCGCTGACCGGGAACGGGTGCTCAACGGCGTCATCGAGCTCTACGAGATGTTCTTCGGAGCGCTGCTCGGGGCTGAGCTAACCCAGAAGCAGGGGGTCATCTTCAAGTACCTGGCCCGGCTCATGCTCTCCATCAAGGGAGCGACCATCCACACCCTGATGTCGCTCATGGAAGACGGCAAGCCGTACCGGGCGGACATGGAGAAGCTCGAGGGCTCCGCTCGACACTTCTTTGCGACTGAATTTTTCGATCCATCTTTCTCGGCGACCAAGAAGCAGATTCTCAAACGGCTGTGGGGCGTGCTTGCGACCCCCGCCTTCGAGCGAATGTTCTCGCAGCCTCAAAACAAGCTCGACCTGTTTCAGGCGATCAACGACGGCAAGATCATCCTGATCTCGACGGCGAAGGATCTCCTGAAGCAGGACGGCAGCTCGCTATTCGGCCGGTTCTTTCTCGGCCTCCTGGCGCAGGCAGCCCTGGAGCGCTCGACGCTTGCGCCGACCGATCGCACCCCCACCATGGTCTATGTCGACGAGGCACAGGAATACTTCGACGACACCTTCGAGACCCTGCTGAGCCAAGCGCGGAAGTATCACGTAGGGCTCACACTCGCCCACCAGGCCTTGGACCAACTCTCACCCCGGCTGCGGGCCGTGCTGAGCGCAAATACGTCGATGAAGTGCGCAGGAGGGGTCTCTGCCAAGGACGCTCGAAGCCTTGCTGAGGACCTACACGCACCCTCCGAGTTCATCGAGGGTATGCGCCGCCAACAAACACATACCGAATTCGCTGTCTGGCTTAGACGGTCGACTGCGTCAGCGGTTCGCTTGGCAGTTCCCCTGGGATTTCTGGAATCCGCCCCTCGGTTGCCATCCAAGAGCCAGGATTTGCTCGCTGCGCTCAACCGACCCAGGATCTGCGGCGAGTCCGAACATACCCCTGACAGGTTCGGAACGGTAGAGAGCCATTCAGAACCGGACCTGCCGATTGAGCCGCCGCCCTCTGGGACCCCCGCCGCAAAGCTAGAAGAGTCCCCGGGAGCCCCTTCGAATGGTCTGGCTCTAGCGATGGCGTCCTCTTCACCAGTAGCTGAAAAGCAAATGGGAAAGGGCGGCCAGAAGCATCGCTCGGTTCAGAGCCACATCAAGCGACTTGCCGAAGAGCACGGCTTCAAGGCTGTGATTGAGGCGCCCGTCGGCACGGGGCAAGTCGATGTCGGCCTCTATCGCGGCGAACTATCCATAGCGTGCGAAGTCACAGTTTCCTCGAATGCGCAGGCAGAACTTGAGCACATTCGAAAGTGCATCAAGGGCGGCTTTGCCCTCGTGTGGTCGGTATCCTTGGAGGAGAAGCGGCGGAATGGATTGCAGTCTCTGGCGTCCACGACGCTCAGCGCAGCGGATCTCTCAAGAGTGTCATTCATTCTTGCGAGCGACGTAGAGAAGATGCTGAGCAATTTTCCCGAACCCACGCCCCCTCAGGGACAGGTGCGTGGGTATCGCGTGGTCACGTCTCTGACGGAGAGTGCCTCCCAAGACGCCGACAGCAGGCGCATTGTGTTGGCAAGAATACTCTCGAGGGCCTCGAGGACTGCGCGTCAGCCCAGATAGGGCAATCACGGCACTACACATACCCGGACCGCTGATGTCGGAGCGTGTTAGACGCCGCCAAGATCTAGCCAACAGTTCGCAACCGGCCGACAGGGTGAACACCAATGGCAGTTTTGCGCTGCTCCTAGTCACCGAGTCGAACTCTGTTCCGCCAACTTGAGCCTCGAGGAGCAACAGCTGACCTACAACAGCTTCCTCGCCCTAGAGATTGAAGTTCCAGCCAGTCTCGCCGGGTGGACCAACCGTTGAGGGACAAAATTCAATTCTGCTTCGCAGCGGGCGGGCGAATGAACCAAACACCAACTGGGAAGACAAATAGCCCAAGCATGGCCAAGGCAGTGGTCCTTCCAGATTTACTCCCCCCCGCCATTGTCCAAGCCCGGGCCGCCACCGCATAGATCACTAGGAGCCCCCCCAAGGACACGATGCTCAGGACTGAATCTGCCAGTCGAATAAACCAGACAGCAGACGGGCCACCGAGCCTTCCCAATACTGCCTGGATGGCCGACGAACAGATCACAACACAAATTACCGGGAGCAAATCTACGGTAGGTTCAAAGTCTGCGTGCCTCGCTGACGAAAGGTACAATGCCCGCACCCAGAGCAGCCACGTCGACATCGTTACGACAATTAAGATTAACGCGAGCGCGAACGCGAGATCACTTTCGGGCCGTGATGACGACCAGACCGAAACGGAGACCACAAGTGCGGCCAGCACCGTAAAAACTATCGGTGGCACCCTCAGCAACGCAACTCTCTCCCTATTCATAACGCACGCCCCATCAACTATCGCAGTCGACACCGAGCTCGACGCCGATGCGAGCGTTCCCCCCTAGTATGAATGCACCACCCACGTCCAATCCAATGAACTGCGGCGTCTCCCAGTGCACGTCACCGAACGATGTCTGGCCCTTCGAGCGCTCGACTTTGCGGCCAACCCGTGCGGATATCTTGTTGAAGACCCAGCCAACATCCACGCTCGCGCCCTGCGTGATGTCAGCATACGGCTCAAGGCCGTCGAAACCGATACCGATTCCGCCCCGAATGCTAGCCGCATCCAAAGAGCCTTCCGCGCCGATGTTGCCTAGTGGGCCAGGCACTCTCGACACCGTGACCCCGGCCTCCACAACTGCTCCACCAACTACCTCGGCTCGCGCCACTGGACAAATTTTGGCTCGTTCAAGCGACTCTCGAATGCTTCTAAATCCCCGATCGAAGTACATCAAGTCACCGAAATCCGGCACCCACGTCATATAGGTGTAGAACTGCAGGTCACATACAACTGCGCCACCCTCTTCGTACACTCGTAGGCATCTCACCCCTTGTTGCTCCACCCACGCTCGGCCAGACGGGTCGCGTCGATTGATCGGATCTAGGCCAGCGTACGCGTAGAGATTCATACCCGTCCTGTATCCGAGCGGGTCTGGTTGAGCGAACCTACCACGATACGGCTGGTACTGGCGCGCCTTGAAGTGATAGGCGCCCGCCTCTGCGATCCAAACTTGACCGGTGAACTGAAACCGCCCGAGATTCCCCGAGCCCGGAACGCCATACTCATCATATGTGTTGGTCTGGACTAACCCACCGCTGTTATTCGCAATCGACACCACCGAGCGCCGCTCATCCGGTATCAACCATCGACGGTTGGACAGAGAGCCGCCGCTGTCCAACCACAAGACCGGCTCATCCTCGTCAGGACCGAATACGTATCTATTGCGTAGCGAGCCATCCTCCGCATATTCACCGATAATGTTCTCCCCATCATACAAGAAGTGTACTTCGTCCACGCTAGACTCGATCATCGAAAGCCGACCCGAAGAATCGTATCGCACTGATACGTCTTCCTGAACTTCAACTAGCCGGTTTGCGCTGTCATACTCGGACTGGAGCCCGAGATAGTTTTGGACATTTCCATTTCCATCATGCCCGACGGGTACTGATGCCTCGGCGACAGCCTGGTTTAGCTGATTGTACTCGGTTTTGACGCTGCCAGACCCTAACGGATTGAACTCATATAAAGAGTTGTTGACGCCCCTACTCGCACTCTTCCAGGCCGGGGTCCAAGTAAAAGAGAACGACACATCTCCTGGGCTCGTTCCCGGGAAATTATGAATCAGGGACGAAGGCCTACCCCCCGCATCGTAGCTCCAGGTCGAAGTGACTGAGTTGGCCCGCGTAATGCTCTTCCGGCGACCCGCGTTGTCGTAAGAGTATGTGGCAATATTATAGTTCCCCGAGCTCATCCCGGACTGCCTGATGCTCTTTGGGCGGTTCAAGTTGTCATACGTGTAGGTGACGAAGAACCCGTCAGGCCAGGCGAGCTTTGTCCTCCTTCCCGCCTGATCATACTCGTAGGTCACGGTGCCCAAGGCCGTTGTTTCGCTTACGGTTCGACCCAAAGCATCGTACGACCATGTTGTCGACGAGCTAGCCTGCACAGCGGAAGTCATTCTTCCAAGGTTGTCGTAGGTATACGCTGTATCTTCGACACCATTCGGACCATTGACGCTGACTGCCCTGCCAAGTGCATCGTAAGCGATCTCGTAGGATTGGCCGCTGCGGTTCGTGTAAGCAATTACCCTAGATGCCTCGTCGTAACTGTACTGCTCCGAGTCAAGCGCCGAGACGATACCTGGTTGATCTGCATCCGGGTGCCGGATACGCTGAAGGCGATCAAACCCGTCATACTCGAAGATGGTGAGCGCGCCACGAGCGTCAGTAGCACCAGCGATGCGTCCACTCGGCGAGTATTGGACGCTTAGGACTCGGCGCTCCTGGGGGGTCCCAACGGAAGTGAGCTCCGCAATCGGTCTTCCAGATCGGTCAAAGGTGGTTCTCCTAATTTGATCAGGTCCGCTTGCACCTGGTGCGCCCTGGGCGCACGCAGAGGTGGGAAGCGTTGAAAAAATGGCGGGATTCATGCGAACTGCGGTGCATTCTTGCCGGCCAGCAATGTCGTAGCTGTACTGAACCACTCCCAGTGCGGACCCATTGCTCGCTTGCTGGACACGCCTCACCAGACGACCCGCCCCATCATATAGGTAAGATGACTTCCTCAAGACCGCAAAGCTTGGCCAGTCGGCGTCGGTCGGCCCAGACACCGTTCCCACTTCCTCTAGGACGACTTGATCGTCGGCATTATAGACGAGGCGCCTTGCTCGCGGCTTGAGCGTCGTTGTTGACCCATCAGGGTCGGGGCTTATGGATCTGACCAATCTGCGCCCCGCATCATACCGAAAATGTGTGACATCATTGTCCCCAGGAACGGGGCCATTAATGGATGCGATGTCACCCTGCTGGGTGTACGTGAATGTTCTGGTTGATGCGGTTGATCCGTCACCTGCCGCTTGCGTAACCGACAACGGCAGCAAGTTTGTTGCGGCCCCCGAAGTCACATAGGCGACTGTATATCGCAACTCATCGGGCGACGAGGCACAGGACAGCCCGGAAATGCAGCTCGCTTCCGAAGTGGCGCGAATGACCGGAGTGCTTGCCTGCTCAACTACGCCATCGCCCATCTTGTAGTACGCGTAGAACTCACCGTACGTATACCGAATTTCGGGGCGGACAGCGCCCGGCTCTGGCGGCGGCAGGGTCACCCGAACCAGCGCACCATGGTCTGGATCGTACTCATAATTTGTTGTATTTCCGCGCTCATCAATCGTGCTCGTGGGCTTGTTACACGTCAAAAGATTGGTGCAGCTCGACGGGTATTCTGCGTATGTAACAATTGGCGGCACCTCGAAGCCAACCTTTGCCGTTTGAGTAATTTGGATCACATTGCCGCGTGAGTCGTATTTGTATTCGACAGCGTCGCCCTCTGTACGCTCAATCCTGACCAAGCGCCCTCGATGGTCGTAGGAGTATCGGGCCTCAAGCCCTGAGGGATCCCGCTCAAAGATAAGAAGACCTTGTGATGTATCAAATTTGCTCGCCCAGACGGAGCCTAGCGGGTCCGATCTAAGAACTGTGAGCGTTGAACCGACATATTCATATGCGTATGAGCGGTAGACGCCATCCCGTGTACTAACAGACGAAACTTTTCCGCCCGAGTATGTGATGGTAACGCTGTCTTGATCAGGACTGCTGGCCTTTCGCACTCCCGTCAGCGTCGCTGGCACGCCAGTGGCGCCGCCAACGTACCTGATTGACTGGCCCAAAGAGTCGACCTCTACGAGATCGATCGAAGTATTAGGCACGGAGAATTCTAAGCTTGGCCAAGCTTCTGTATAGACGCATGTGACAGGCTCGGGTGAGCACTCATCTACAGCATTGTTAATTGCGTGCACGGACTTCAATCTCGTCCACAGCAACATCTCGTAGGCATCATTTGCAACCGGGGCATCGAGATCGTACATAAATTTGAGCTGGTATCCGAGATTGTTGGATACGGATTGCAGCCTATTATATGTTAAGCCGTCGCCAATGTATCGAGCGGTGGCATATCTGAAGGTCAGAATCTCTCCGCTTGGGTAAGTCACAGACGAAACTCTGCCTCGGTTTGCTGACGGCTGTGTGGTCCAGCTGGCCGCTAGGGTCCGGTCAAACTTAATTGTGACTCCACCCTTTGTGTAAGAGTAGGTCTCGGTTTGTTCATCGTAAGTCAGAGTCGAGACCTGACCCTCAGCGGGAAGAAATTTGTCGTACTGCTGGGTGAATGACTCAGATGTTGCACCGAAGCTTACCGTGTAGACGGCCTCAGTGAGACAAATCGGCGATTCCGGAGGGTGAGGGCAGGACCAGTTTATCGTACCCTGGTACATGTCGGTCCATGAGCCATCAACAAGCACTCTGCCGTAGGAAAGGCCGCCCGAGCCCGGCTGGCCAATTGCGATTGCCTTTCCAGCTACGCGATAAGAGCCGGTGAGAAGATCGACTCCAAGATCGTCCACTTGAGAGTTGATTGGCGCTGGAGCAACTTGTGCGTACGCAGAACCTGTCAGGACTGCAGCCGAAGCCGCCAACCCCAGCATTGCGCTGACCGCGATGCGCCACCAAACCGGAACCCCGATTGGCACGCAGGCAATGTGCCGCTGACGCATGACATCCCTCCGAGACAGGTGAGGCACGATACCGCTGATGTCGATCCGTGCAATCTGAATTTGTATTGCGCTGCCAAACGCCCACCGGGGAATGGTGTTAGTCACCACAGGACCTCTGCATGACGCGGGCTGCGGCGCATGGTGAACGCCATCACCGCCAGCAGCTTCTGGACCCCGGCCTTCTTGAGACCGACGTAGCGGATGACGCTCAGCCCCATCCTTCGCTTGAGGGTGGCGAAGGTGGTTTCCACCGAGGCCCGCCGCCGGGCGATCAGGTTGTTGTAGCGCTTCAGCCGGGGCGGCAAGTCGGGGTGGTGCTTGTTGGGCCGCCTGGCCAGCCGCGCCTTGATCCCGCGGCCCTTCAGGGCGGCCTGACGGGCATGGGTGTGATAGGCCGCGTCGCCGTAGACCTCGGCTTCATCGCCCCGGATCAGATCATCGGCCGGCACGGTGTCGTTGACGTTGGCCGGCGTGGTGATCGCCGAGCGGACAACCCCGCTGCCACGATCCACGCCCAGGTGGGCCTTGTAGCCATAGGTGAAGCCCGGCTTGCCCGACCGCCTGCTGAAGGCGGCGTCCGGGTCATGGGGCTCCTGGTCCTTCTTCGGCGGCGCCGCCGCACCCGTCTCGATCAGGGTGGCGTCCAGCATCGCGCCACGCTTGAGGATCACCCCGGCCTTCTCCAGCTGACGGTCAAGCTCGGCGAACAGCTTCTCCAGCAGTCCCTCGTCAACCAGCCTGAGCCGGAACAGGCACAGCGTCGTGTGGTCCGGAACACCATCCTCCAGACCCAGGCCCACGAACCGAAGGAACGACAGCCGGTCGTACAGAGCCTCCTCAAGCTCCGGATCCGACAACCCGTACAGAGACTGCAGAAGCAGGGCCTTGAACATCACCAGCGGCTGATACCCCGGACGCCGCGGCCCCTCACCCCGCAAGCGGCTTCTCGAACCAGCACCACTTCACCACGTCGGTCAAACGGTCCAACCGCTTCGAGCCCCCAAGCCCCAAGTATGGAATACTCTGCACGCCCGGCCATCTTGGGTTGATCTCGCGTTGCAGCAACCATAACCTGTGATCAGATGTTGCGAACAGGAGGGTCCGATGCGCAAGCCGCACTTTTTGGGTGGGTTCGCAATCTTGGCATTGTCAGCAAGCTTCAGCCAAGCGTCGAGTGAGAGCTACAAATATGATCCGAGCGGGCGGCTGATAGCAGTTGTGCGGGCCACATCAAAGACTACCTATTCCCTCGACCCAAGCGACAACAGGATCCAGATTGCGACAGCGTTGAGCGGGACGATCTTCGCCGGCGATGACTTCGTCAGCACCGGAGCAGGCGTCGCCGTGACATTTGACCCTCGTGAGAACGACACGGTCGGAATTGGCGAATCCATCAGTGTTGTAGGTGTCGGTTCCGGCGCTTCCGGATCCGTAACGTTTAACGGAAGCTCAATAACCTACTCGCCGACGCCCGGATTTTCGGGCAGCGACGAGTTCACCTATACTGCTTCGAATGGCACTGTCTCAAGCACCGGCAAGGTAACGGTAGTTGTCTCGTCTACGAATAGGGCACCAGTTGCTACTCCCGACAGGGTGCGGGCTAACCCTGGACAGACAATTCAGTTCGACCCGCGCGTGAATGACGTCGATCCGGACGGAAACGCCTTCGCGATCGTGGCGATTGGCGCCCCAAAGTATGGCCAGGCCAGTGTGGTTGGCGGCGCGACGATCGAGTACATTCCCGACAATGGGTTCTCTGGTCGCGATTTGATGCAATATACCGTGGGAGACGGTCAAGGGGGAGTATCATCTTCGGTTATTCTAATTGATGTGAATGCGCCACCCAATGCAATAGCAGATATTTTTGTTGGGACACGAAACACTTCAACGAGAAGGTACGTTCTAGACAATGATAGTGATCCCAATTACGACTTTTTGACAATAAGCGCTACGTCTAATGGGTCGTTTGGGTCGACGAGTTTTGATGATGGTTATGTCACCTATACGCCAACGAACCCCTCTTGGTTTGGGTCGGATAGCTTCACATACACTGTATCGGACGGCCACGGCGGCACAGGCACCGGCTCTGTAACCGTCACTTATTCCGCAAACGCACACCCCATTGCTATAGACGATTTGTACAGAACCAGCAAAGACAGCCCACTCACCATTGACCCTCGCGACAACGACGCCGACCCCAACGGAGATCCGATTGTTATTTCTATGGCGTCTGGCGGGTCCAATGGGTCCGTTACATTTCTTGGCGATTCGGTTACATACAGCCCCAACGTCGATTATATTGGGAGCGATGCGGTAACCTATACAATAACCGATGGGGCGGGCGGCTCAGCCACAGCAACTATTTCATTTGTAGTGACGGACAATCGAGCGCCGATAGCCCAGGATGACGCTGATTTTGAGAGTTATGAGGTTCGGTACCAAGAAATGGTGACTCCGAGCTCAACAATAGCAGTATTGGACAACGATTCGGATCCCGATAGCGGTGATAGTTTGTCAATATATAGTTACACACAGGGCGCATATGGGACAGTGACGATTTCTGGCGTAAGCCTTGTTTACCAGATGAATAATTCTGTCAGCGCCGGATGGTACTCAGATAGCTTCACGTACGTTGTCACCGATGGGCAAGGTGGATTCGACCAGGCCACCGTGACAGTTTCTTATCAAGTGGTTGAATTGGACCCATAAGGAGTCGGCCGATCGCGCGTGCCCACTCACCGCCGGCGCGTCGATCAGGCTGTAGGCGCAAGCAAGGCGGCCATCGGCCGCCTTGAGGTTAGTACTCGATTGCGAGCAACACGGTGAGGACCCGGCAGGTGACCGCAGGGTCCGCTGGGTCGGGCGAGCCGCCGTCCAGGTCCCGGTTGTAATAGTCGATCTTCCACAGGATGCGCTCCCCTGCCAGATCGAACGATCCAAAGTCATGTTCGGCGTGCGGGTCGTTGTCTTCGCTGAAGCTCGCAAAGCTGCGCACCAGATTGATTGCTTCTTCAGCGATGTCCGCACCGAGCGCCGCAACGCCAGTCGTGACTAGCCATCGCTGATCGGGCCGCACCTGGGGCCCGCCGTGGCGCATGTGATCGTTGAGCTCACGTATGCGCTGTCTCTTGTCTGCATCGTCCACTGCCATCTCCCACGAGCGTGGGAGCACCGGACTATTCCGATGCTCCCCAGCGCGCAGGGCGGCCGGGAAAACGATGCGGTCCGGGAGTGCCAGCCAGGTTTATTGTACCATGGAGCGCTGCAGTCGCCCGCTCGACTATCCTTCCGTCGAGATCGAGCGAGGCGAGAGGTCAGCGCGCTACCCCTCGTTTCTCGACGTTGGCCACTCGCCAACCCTTCTTGTCGAGCCGCTCCAGCGAGCCCCGGTATTCGTAGCTGGCCCTCGGAAGACCAAGCACGATTGCGTAGTCGATCCCACTTTCATCAAGCGCACGGCCCATGGCCGTCGGCTCGACGGTCTGTTCAAAGATGACCGTGGCCTGCTTCTTGGTCGCTTGATCGACCGTAATGTCGAGAACCTTGATTGCAGTCGGCCTCTGGAAGCAGCCCACCGCTCGGTACAGGTCTCGCCTCGTCATCTGCCCACCCATCGAAAGGTGGTCGTCGAACTCTGCTTGCAGCCAACTCTTGTCCGCCGCTTTGTAGTGGAACGTTCGGCGAATAGACATCATGCCGCGCTGCGGTGTCAGCTCAGACACTTGGAAGGAATCGGAGCCCTCGAGATTGCGCTGTACCCAGCTGCGGAGTTGCGCCCCGATCGGCGAAACCCCGGCGCTCCCGAGCATGGTCTTTGGAGCTTCGAAGACGAAGACAGGAGGACACCGATCTTGTTGATGAGCAAGCAGGACGTCCCTGGCTTCTCGTTCAGACAGGGCGTTCCCGCACCCCCCGAGGAGAAGGACCGCCACTATTGCAATGACAACGCGCATCGCCACACCCCCGCGATATATTCGAAGATCATATATCGCGAAATCGCCTATAGCGAAAGGGCTGCCCATCAGGACAGCCCATGCCGCGCTCCGTGTTCAGCGACGCCTACGCAACCTTCATTGCTGGCCTTGTCGTCGCCCGAAAGGAAGCGGGCGTCTCCCAGGCAGAGCTTGCGCGTCGGATTGGCCGGACGCAGCCGTTTGTCTCACTCGTCGAGCGCCGGGTGCGGAGGCTCGACGTTATCGAGTTTCTTGCCGTGGCAAGGGCGATTGGTGCCGATCCCGCTGAGCTCTACGGACGCCTGACCGAGCGGCTGCCGAACGAAATAGCCATCTAGGTCCGAGATGCGCCACTAGCGGACATTGGCTTTCCCCCCGAAAGTAGACTTCCGTCGGCCGCTGGCCGGAAACGGAGAAGTCATGGCGCAAACCCGACATGCGTGGATCGACGCGCTCGAAGCGCTCAGTCCGAAGGTGAAGGCGCTCGACCTCAAATCGAGCCTTGAGGACATCCCGTACTGGGATGCGGCGACGAAAGTCGCGTACGACGCCGACGCCTACAATCTTAGCAGTTGCGACACCCACAACGCCAATCTCGCAAGATGGATCGAAGGCCTCGCGCACCACGGCGTCGACGACGCACAGCTCACGAAGCATGTGACTGACCTCACGAAACGGAACACCTATGGTGCCTTCGCCGAACTGAGCGCCTATGGCTTCCTGCTCGACAACGACATCAAGTTCGACATCCAAGTTGCGATGCCTGGGGCGGATATCCTGAACCCGAACGGCAGCGATCTCGACGGTCGTCTGACGATCTCGTCGGATGTCTTCTTCGACGTGAAAGCGTTCGGCCTCCACGAATATCTGTCCGATCGACTGAACACCTTGCTGTCGGCACATTTCCCGACAGAGTTCGTCGCGATAGAGGGAAGCGCCGATGTCGGCACTACCAATCTGAGGCAGCTCCTAGGCGGGCAGGATTATGCTGACCTCGTGTCGGAACTCACGACCCAGAGAAAAGCCCAGCGTGGAAACCTGGACATCAAGTTGTTTCCGCCACAGCCGGTCCAGATGACGACAACGACCGCCAACCCCTACGAGTTGGCGCAAAACCACGCCGAATATGCCTTCAACTTCGCCAAGCAGTTCGTTCGCGCAAAGCCCTTTATCCTCATCTTCGTCATCCACCCCTGGCTCGGTGGAAACCGCCTGAGCACGAACTTTGCGGGCGAAGCCGACGTCTTCACCCGAAGCCTCGCCCGACGGACCTTCATGCAGTTCGACGGCGACATGACGCCCCTCTTCGGCACGACGCGACGGGATGCGGCCCGCCTGCTGTCGGGCATCCTCTTCATCGACACCTGGCCGCTCCCCCCGCACAGGCCCAAGCACCGGCTGTTCCTCAACCCGAATGCGACGAACCCGATGCCCATGCTATCGCGTCATCATCTGGAGCTAGTGTCGAACCTGTCGGTCGACGATTTTCGGCACGACACCTACTGATCCGCTCATGGCGCGTGCACCGGCAAGCCCATGACGGCTTGCTGTCAGCCTAGCGCCAGAAGCAGTCGTTGACTTCGCGCCGGAAACTAGACGTTCAGCGCAGGTAGTTGCCCACAGATATCAAGTGAAGATGCGCCAACACCGGCCATTGGCTAGGCGACAGATTGCAGACTGCCGCGCCCGCGCTA
This sequence comes from Caulobacter sp., assembly GCA_046295055.1. Taxonomy (GTDB): domain Bacteria; phylum Pseudomonadota; class Alphaproteobacteria; order Caulobacterales; family Caulobacteraceae; genus Caulobacter. The sequence goes on from JBKBOD010000005.1 coordinate 90,290, forward strand.
GTTTCGAGTGAGAAGCCAAACTCTCCGAGGAAATCCGCTTGGTTACGGTTGGCAAGGTCGATGTTCTGAGATGGATATTGGGTATCCTACGATTCCTCGGATGTTCTCATGAGACTGTTTGTTCAACCCGTCGGTCGCTGGCCCCAACCAACCGGCGTCGAGGGGGCCTGGATCCTGCTGTGGAACAGCTGGAACGACTTCAGCTATCGCACCCTCTTCGCCCTCTACCGCGAGCATCACGGCGAACTCAGTCGGTACGGTTTCGTCAAAATTCTGCGGCGTGGCCAAGTCGAGCATGAGACTCCCTTGGAGGAAGGGGAGATCGTCGGCGGGCGGCTGCCAGAAGACTACGGCTCGCTGGGTCAGGACCTGGACTATTATGAGCGTCTGAATGAACTGCCCGAGCCTGAGAAGACAGAGTTGCTGGAGGCGCTCGGGGACCTAGCTACAGACCCGGCCAAGCGGGCCGGCTTCGCCGGGGAGCCGGGGCTCGCGACATCGTTGAACCGCGATCGCGAGAGGCCTCAGGACTTCTATGAAGATGTGAGCGCCCTGATCCTCCGCGGCGTGGCGGCGCCGCCGCGGAACATGCGTTTCGCTTTTCGGCCCGTGGGGGCTCATGAGCCGATCGCTTTCGATTTTCGAGGCCGCGACGACGAAGCCCGTCAGATAATCCCGGGCGAACCGTCCCGCCGCCTTATCGTCTTGGTGGGTCCGAACGGTGTGGGGAAGACCAGCCTCCTCGCCTCGATCGCGCGCGTTGCCTATGCGGCGCCGCGTCAACGAGACGCCCTTGCCCGCGAGGGGCAATTCGAAGGCGACCCTGTCTTTCCGAGCGTCACCGCCGTCGCCTACAGCGCTTTCGACGACTTCAAGCCGCCGCATCTCGACGGCAGTTCCGACGCGGAGATCGCGCGCCAGCTCCGAGAAGGCGAGGGTCGTTACGCCTATTGCGGCATGCGTGATCTGGCGCATTTGGTGGAAGCGCCTGGCGAACCGGCTCGACTTTTGACGCTGGACGATCTCGGCGGCGTCTTTTCGGAGCGGATCCGGCAGCTTGAGTATATGAAGCGCATGACTCTCCTGGCCCGGGTTCTTGCGCCGGTGTTCGAGGAGAGCTCGTTCAGGCCTCTTCTCGCCGAAGGCGCTCCTGATCCGGATGAGCTCGACTTCCAAGAGAGCGACATCGACCGGCTTCGGCGCTTCCTCGGAGACAATTCAACCGAGGCCTTCGGCAATCTCTCCAGCGGTCATCGCATCGTTCTGCACCTACTGACCAATATGACCGCGACGCTCAAGCGGCACGGCATCGCCCTGATCGACGAACCTGAGGTCCATCTGCATCCGCCGCTGCTGGCCGCGCTGATGAACGGTCTTCGTCGCTTGCTGGCGGCGCAGAATGCGCACGCGATTGTCGCAACCCATTCCCCTGTGGTGGTCCAGGAAACGCTCGCCAGCCACGTGATGATCATGGAGCCCGGCGGCGTGGTGCGCGCTCCGGCATCCGAAACCTTCGGCGAAAATACAGGCACGCTCACCCGCGAGATATTCGGCCTGCACACCGACACAGTCGATTTCAGACGGGCGCTGGACGCATTGGCGAACGCGCTCCCTTCTGTGGAGGCCATCGAGGCCCACCTTGGCTCACCCCTCTCTTCGCCGGCCCTGGCCTATGTCGCGATGAGGCTGAACGGCCGATGAGACGATTGGTGTTTCCCCAGATCCTCGGCGATCCCTTGGCGATCGTCAGAGAAGGGCTCGGGCCGGGGCGGGCTCTGACCGGGGCCGAACAGGCCGAGCTGCAAGCCCTGTTCGATTTCTATCGGCAGAACGGCGGACGATCTGATCTGGTCCAGAGCGACGCGGCGTTCAACCAGGCCCATGGCGCAGACATGCGCTTCGCGTACAGCCAGACCTATAACAAGGGCCGGCTCGCCTATGTGCGATCCTCGTTGAAAAAGGCCGCCGGCAACCGTTGCACGTCCTGCGGCGGCTCGCGGCACGACCAGCTGGACCACCATCTTCCGAAATCGAACTACGGTGAGTTCGCGTGCTTCGTGTTCAATCTGCTGCCGTGCTGCGGAGGCTGTAACCTGAAGAAGAAGGTCTATGTCGGCGCGACCGCGGACACGGCGTTCGTTCATCCCTTTTTCGACGCCATCCCCGACCAGCCGTACATCTGCGTCGAGATCAACCATCAGCCGAACACGATCACCTTCACCCTGTCGTTTGACGACGCAGCTCCTTTCGCCGATCCCCAGATCCGGGCGCGAATGAAGACGCAGTTCGAGGAGGTCGATGTCAACGCTCGGGTCGAATCAGAAGTGATCGAGTTCGCCACGGAACAGGCGGATACGATCATCCAGGAATGCCAGGGCGCACAGCGGCAAGCGATCGCGGATCATCTCGGCCGTGCCGCAGACCGGTTGGGCAGGAGCTCCGGCCACGGGTCCTGGCGGGTCGCAGTCCTAAGGGCCATGGCGGCCGATGTCGTATTCTGTGACGGAGCCTACCGGCTGATCGCCACCCCTTGAGACGCTGCCCGTCTTGGCAGGCCTCAGGCGCATCTAATAGTGCCTCAGAACCCCACCGCGCGGGCGTAGGGCCGACGATACACGGCTAAGGTCAGGCAGTCGTAGGTGTTACAAAACGTCTCGAAGTGAAAGACGTGGCTCTCACCGTTCTTATCCACCAAGACCACTTCGGCCGAGCCCAGAGGGCCCGCTCGCTGACCGCCGCAGTAGCTGCTGACAGCGCTATAGAGCTCGGCGGCCCCAACGCTGTTGAAAGTGGCGGCAAATGCCGGCGACTCGATCACATAGCGAAAGGGCACGCTGGCGTTGAAGTCGGCCGGCGGCCGCCGCGGATGTGGCCCAATCATCCCGATCATGGGAACCGATGTGTGGGCTCCCTCGATGAACCGCCAGAAGGTGGTGGTGTAGGTATTTCCAAACCCCCCCTTCAGTGCGCGTACCGAGTCCAGGGCAGGCGTGGAATCGTTTGCTGCAGTCAGGAAGCGTTCCTGCAGGAACAGCAACTGGCCAGCGGTGTAGTTGGCTTCGGCCTCGATCTGGGCGTGGCAGCCGGGTGTCAGAGATTGATCGTGATCTCCAAGCATCAGGTCAGCATGCCAGGGCAGAATGCTGTGGCCGATCTCATGGGCTTCGTTCCAGCGCTGCTTTGGCGTTGGCTGGCCCTCATCAAGCAAGATCCGGCGGCGATCCGGCAGATACAGGGCGCGCAGGTCAAACTTGCGAACCGCCTCGAGCAGAAGGGTCGGGCGTTCGATGATCTGCGCGCCGGCCACGGCCAGACGGCTGATCTTTTCACGAAGGAAGCTGTCGTTGCGGCTCGAGTAATAGCCACGATCAAGGCGAAGCAGCTCGCGGACGTCGTCCAGATTCAGCGGGGGCTCGGGATTGCCGAGCCCCCGCAGCACCTTGTTCACCTGGCTTTCAATGTCGGACGCCGTCGGACGGCTCAGAAGGATGTTCCGCACGACGATGGCCTCTATTGTTTCGCCAGATAAGCGATGAACTCTTCGAGCGCCCGCTTCTCGTCCTTGGAGAGGGTCTGCACGGACTCGCCGGATCTGGCCGCGAACCGCATGGCGTGCTCATGCATGCCGGCGTCGCGGGCAGCGGCGTTCCCTGAAAGTTGCAGCAGGGCCTTGTTGGGCAGCCCGAAAGTTGAGGCGAGCTGATAGACGGTGCGCGGCTCTGCCCGATGATGGGCGTCGCGTTCGATGTTGCGGATTTCAGCCACATCGATGCTGGCCTTCTCAGCCAGCTTCTCCATGGTGAGCCCGTTCCGTCTGCGCATAGCCTCGACCAGCGAGCCGAATGCGAAGCGTGTCTCCATATCTGTTTCGGAGGACGACTGCGGGGCGGCCTCCTCCGGGGATGGGTCCCTTGCAAGCATGCCAGCGGCGATTTCTAGATCGCCCTCCAGCTTGGCTTTGCGTTCGAACCACTCCCTCGAAAATGCGAGTTTCATGGTTGTCCTAACCCGAGAAGGACGCCGCTTGCTCCGGCGTCATCTCGAAGTATCTGAGGTTCTCGTAGGTGCCGTCGATACCGAGGTCGGTCATCTCGCAAACTTGTGCGTAGAAGGCCTCAGATTGCGGCAGCGAATGCAGGCCGATGCGGCCGTGAAACTCTTCTTCCAGGCTCGCTTCGATGGCGACACGGATCAAAGCCGTGCCGACCCCACCGAAGCGGGGTTGCTGAACGATCGAGGCGCGATTCCAGGGGGCGGACTCTAGATAGTCCACATAGGCGAGCTGTTTGCCGGCCTGTCCCGGGAGGCGACAGGTGACGGCGGTGTTGATCTGCATGAGGCCTTGGGTCTGGCCCTCACACACGATCGCGAATGTTCTGTAGGCCAGCAGCCCCTGGATTCGGGCCACCTTGTCGCGCCAGACCCAATGCCGGTTTTCCGGCAGCGGCTGACGTTGGTCGACAAGTTCTCTCAACCTCCGAAGAAGAACGGGCATCCATTCCTTTTCGACGCTGGCCAAGTGGCCCTCGTTGATTGTCTCGACCAGTTCGGCGGGCACGGATTTGCCCGTTCGTTTGTCCAGCAAAAGGATCGGATGCGCAGTCACGGTTACAGCACCATCAGCTCGGCTTTTTCCTTCGTCGCGTCGTCCTCGAAGAACAGCTTGCCGCCATGCTGCAGGCGGACATCGACCAGCTGGTACAACTTCAAGGCTTGGCGCAGCACGGCGGTCTTGGTCAGGTCCTTCTTGTCTGACAGCTGCTCAAGCGCCCGCATTTCGGCGTCCGTTAGATTGAGCGTCATGGTTTTTTTCATAGGGGCTCCTCTCGCAGGTGGGCACGGGAAACTAAGGCGCCGAGTGGAAAAGTCAACAAAAATTATATACGTCGTAGCTATTGTATAGCCAAAAAATAGCTACTATTTATGCATCCAACGGCGACGCCACCCCGGCATTAGCCGATGGAGTTCCAAATGACCGATCAAACTGCCCTTCCCGCCCTCCAAGCCGGCCGCGCCGGTCACGAGGTGATCATCAACGACGTGACGCACCGGTTCCTCGATCCGATCGTGACCGGCCAGCAGATCCTTGAGGCCATGCGCCTCTTCCCGGCGGACGAGCACCTGGTCTTCCAGCAGATCGACGACGGACAGCTTGAGGAAATCCGTCTCGACGAAGACGTCGACCTTCGACGTGAAGGCCTCGAGCGGTTCGTGACCTTCAAGAGCGACCGCTCGTTCCGCTTCACCCTCGATGGCCGCCGTTTCGAGTGGGGCTTGCCCTTCATCACGGGCCTGCAGCTCAAAAAGCTCGCCGACGTCGATCCCGCGACCTATGGTGTGTGGCTGGCGCAGCGCGTGGGAGACGACCGTCTGATCGGCAACACCGAGCGGGTCGATCTCGAAGCCGAGGGTGTCGAACGGTTCTTCACCGGCATCGACACCACGACCGAAGGCTCCGGCGAACTGGTCCTGCCGCCGGAGGACCGGGACTACCTGGTGAGCTGCGGGATCGTCTTCGAAGAGCGTTCGGAGGCGGGGGCCAAGGCCATTGTTCTGAAGGGCTGGAGCCTGCCGCAGGGCCGGTTCGACAACGGCGCTGCCGATGTGCTCATCATGCTCCCGCCGGCCTACCCGGACTGCGCGCCCGACATGTTCTACTTGTCGCCGTGGGTCCGGCTAGTGACCAGCAATCAATACCCCAAGGCGGCGGATGTCCCCCATGCGTTCGGCGGGCAGACATGGCAGCGCTGGTCGCGCCACAACAACGAGTGGCGGGCGGGCGTCGATGGCATCTGGACCATGGTGCGCCGCATCGAACGTGCCCTGGAGATTGCAGCGTGATCCAGGCTGATCTCGCGGCCCAGGAGGCGCATCTGCGCCTCCTGAAGGCCGAACTGCTTCGCCCGGACGGCAAGGAGCACGCCGCCTACATCGTCTTCGGCGTCTCGCGCATCGCTGCCGATCCCTTCAGCGGCGACGCCCGTATGCGCTTGCTGATCAAGGATGTGCTGCCAGTCGAACCGGACGAAATCATCTCGTCCGATGACCAGCACATCAGCTGGAAGACCGACCGATTCGTCAGGCTCTTGGCGGAGGCCGACCGGAGCGGCCACCAAGTCGGCATCGCCCATTCCCATCCCCAGGGGCCCGCGCACTTCTCGGCGCAGGATGATCGCAACGAAGCCGACCTGGCCAAGCTTGCCTACAATCGGAACGGCGAGGCGGCCACTATGGTGAGTCTGCTGTTCTGCGGCAGCGGTGAAATCCTCGGGCGGGTTTGGATCTCCCCGGAAACCTTCATCGATCTTGAGGTCATTCGGTCGGTTAGCACGAACTGGATGTTCCGCCGACGCCGCAGCGACGCGGGCGAGGACGATCCGGCGATGGACCGGCAAAGCGTGGCGCTCGGGCAGGCCTTCAATTGCACCATGAAGTCTCTTCGTATCGGTATTGTGGGCGCCGGCGGCACAGGTAGTCCGCTGATCCAGCAGCTTGGGCGCATGGGCGCTGGCCACATGGCCATCTTCGACCCGGACAGGGTCGAGCTTTCGAACCTCAATCGCCTCTATGGCGCCACGCACGAAGACGCCGTCAGCGGCGTGAAGAAGATCGACGTGGCCAGGCGTGAGATCGAGCGGATGGGGCTGGGAACCCAGGTCGTCACCTTCGATACCTGGATTGGCGCTCCCGAATGCCGTGACGCGTTGAAGTCGATGGACCTGATCTTCGGCTGCACGGACGATCATGACGGACGGGTGCTGCTGAACCGGCTGGCCTACTACTATCTGATCCCCGTCATCGACCTCGGGTTGGCGCTGAGGGTGGCCGAACGTGAAGGCGAACGGGTGCTGGAGGGCGACGGGCGCGTCACGGTCTTGGAGCCAGGCGCATCCTGCCTGATCTGCCGCCGCGTTGTGAACCCCGTCATCGCGGCGGAGGAAGCGCTTCGCCGGACGAACCCTGAAGAGTTCGAGCGGCGCAAGGCCGAAGCCTATGTTCGCGGGGAGGGAAACCCGGCTCCCGCCGTGGTCTCGTTCACGACCTCTGTTGCGACCATGGCGATCGAGGAGATGATTCAGAGGCTCCAGCAGTTCCGTGGGCCGATGGGCGCCATTGCGAACCGAGTTCGCAAGTTCGGCCAGGTCGAGGACTTTCGTCCCGGGGCAGCGCGCCAACCCTGCCGAATCTGCGGATCCCCGAAGATATTCGGGGCCGGGGATGTCTTGCCGTTCCTGGGGAGGGCTGGCTGATGCTCGGGAGCACTCTTGCGACGCTTCTGGAATGGGCTGGGTTCCTGCCCCGATCCGAATTCAAGGTGCGATGGGCAGCCGACATGCCGGCGCGCGACGACCTCGTCCCGGGCGTCTTGGTGATAGTGGGGGACCGGCGGTCGCCGAAGTGGGTGACCATGCCGTGTCCCTCGAACTGCGGCGCGCCGCTACTGCTGTCGCTAAGCCAATCGCGACGTCCCAGGTGGTCAATCAACACGGACTGGTTGGGCCGCCCGACGCTATCGCCGTCGGTTCGCCGAACAGATGGCTGTCGCTGTCATTTCTGGCTGCGCAAAGGCGCTGTGGCGTGGTGCGCGGACACAGGCCGGAACTAAAGCTTAGCTGGCCGCAGAAAATGATTTCGCTCTTGACTCCCCCGAGTCAAAGTCTCGCTGATTCGGGTGGGGCTGGAGCGAGATCATGTTTGCGGCGATGCCGACAGAGAGTGACCGCCAGCTCGAATTCTTCCGGCTCGCGCTGCAGCTCATCGACCGCGGCAGCAACGACCTTCCGGCGCCCCTCCGCCTTCACTTCGACAGTGTCCTGGCGCAGGCGCGGTTGCTCCTTGCTGACCCGCAGTCAATCTCCCCTCAAGTCTTCCCGCAGGCTGTTCACCTGGCGAATGACCTGAAGAGGGTTGAGGGTTTGAGTGATGCGCTCGCGGATGTTCAGCGAATCGGCGACGTCAGTCCAGAAATCGCGCATAAAGTGCTCCACACTTTGGAGCCCAACCTTGCATCCGCAGACTGATCTCAGTCTCCTCCTCGAAAGCCTCTCCCAACTCTCAAGGACGCCTTACTTCAACAAGGGCCTTGAGGCGCACACTCGCGCGCTGATCGATGTCGTCGAGCACGTGCTGAGCGCGTCACCTCGATACGATGACGCAATTGTCGCCTCGCTGGCCGACAAAGTCTGGCTTACCCATCGCTATCTCCAAGGATCGACGACCAAGGAATCGCCCTACGAGGTCGAGTACTGCCTGCGTTTCGCCATCGCCCAATGGCTCCCGTTCGAATGTTTGGTGACTACGGCGCTGACCGACGAGAAGGATTTCCATCTCAAGGTTGGAGATCCCTGGGACTTTGTGAAGACCACGATCACCCGCTACGACAAGCCGCTTCCTGACAGCCGGCTCGTCTTTATCGGCGTGCCAAGGCTGTACAAAGACATGCCTCTCTTCTGCTGTGCGCTCTATCACGAGCTCGGCCATTTCGTGGATGTGATTGGGGAGCTAACGGAAACGACGCTCCTGCTTCATCCGATCGCTGCCGGCGTTCCGGCGAAGTTCCATCCGATGATGGTGGCCTACCGGCGCGAGCACTTCGCCGACCTTTTTGCAGCTTGCTACGTCGGCTCAGCGATCGGCGACAGTCTCCACGCCATCAGTCCTGAGGGCGGTATGAGCCCGACGCACCCATCGACCAAGCAGCGATTGGAAGTGCTGAGCTCGTTCCTCGCTGGCGAGGACATTGATGTGCTGGACATGTTCCAAGACGCCCTTCAACGTCGGGGCTTCCCCCAATTAGCGAAGCGCTTCGAAGTGCCGGAAATCGAAACCTCCTTCGACGACATTCGGCCGCACGTCCTCGAAGGTCACGAGCAGCTGCACGGCATCTTCCCTGCCGGCTGGTCCTATCTGGCGAAGGCCCTTAGCGGTGCAGGCGCGCCATGGACCAAAGGCGCCAAGCCGATAGAACTCACGAAAATCGTCAACGATCTGGCTGAGAAATCCATTAGGAATGCGTCGGTTCGCCAGCTATGGGCGGAGACCACATGAGACGGCAAGAAATCCTCGAGCGCTTCGAGAAGCCTGGGTCGAAAGGCCTGTGGATCGAGCCGCTCCTCGACAAGACTCAAATCGGTGAAGTGACCGTCGATTTGCGTCTCGGCTACGACTTTCTCGTGTCGATCGTAACTCGACGGCCCTTCATCGGAGTCGCACGCGGTGACAGCGGTTTCAGATCGGTCGGTTCATACTTCCAGCCGACGCGGCGCGAACTGGGCGAACGTTTTATCCTGTATCCCGATCAGATCGTACTGACGACGACGCTTGAGTATGTGGCGCTGCCTGTCGATACCTTCGCCGATGTTCTCACCCGCAGCAGCTACACGCGCTTGGGCATTGCCGTGAACAGCATGATTCAGCCTGGCTATCGCGGCTGCTTCTCAATCGAGTTGTTCAACCACGGCAACAATCCCGTGGAACTGATCGTCGGCGCAAAGATGTTCCAAATGCGCCTCACCAAGATGGACGGGCCGGCCGCCTATGGTGGCGTTGAGCGCAAATATTTTGGCAACGTACGACCGACCCCATCTAGAGCGGCTGACGAAGAAGATATTCAGCGGCTGGCCCGTCTCGGCACGATGTACTGACTGGTTCCACCGGGCAGCAGCCCTTCCCCAGCATGCGAGCAAGCTCAACGTAATTTTGTGTTGGGCCTTAGCCTTTGCCAAGGAGTGGACATCGCGGATGTTCACAATGAGCCAGCACCGGACGCACTGGATTTAGGTTCCAGCTCCAGCCAGAAGCGGATCTTCCGAACGTCGGCTCAGAGTCACCGTCGCTCCGCGCGGCATCGCGGAATGGCGTGCAATCTGAACCCGTCAGCCAGCTGAGAGAGACACAAACGGCCAATTGGCAGACGGCTATCCCGAGCTATCGGCATGGAGGATTTGCTGGCGCGACACCCGGAATGATAGCCTCGAGCGTGAGAAACTGCGCCGGGGGGCGTAATGCCGAACTTCTTCCGCGATCACGCGGGCAGCCTATCTCTTCAGCCGCTTGATGGCCCCAACACCGGCTTTCGTCCCGGGCAGCTTGGAGCACTACACGCCGTCGTCTCGCACTTCTCGGTGTACGACGAGCCGGCAATCATTTCGCTCCCGACTGGCTACGGGAAGACAGCCGTAATCATGGCGCTGCCCTTCCTGCTCTCTGCGAAGCGCCTCCTGGTAGTGGAACCTTCCGACGTTCTCAGGCGCCAGACCGCAGCACACTTTGCTTCGCTTTCCACACTGCGAAAGCTGACCGTCATTCCAGGGGACTTGCCCGCCGCCGAGGTGAGGGGCCAGAAAGGCCGACCGGCCACCGAGCTGGAGTGGCAGGCGCTGGAAGAGTTTGATGTCGTGGTGTCCATCCCGGCCAGCACGTCGCCGGTATTCGAGCCTCAAAGCGCGCCCGACCTCTTCGATGTCATCATCTTCGACGAGGCCCACCACGCGCCGGCCGATACATGGAAGGCTTATCTAGAACACTACAGGGGCGCGCGCTTCGTATTCCTGACGGCGACACCCTTCCGCCGTGACAAAAAGGCGATACCCGGGCGGCTCGCATACTCGTATCCCGTCTCACGGGCTTCGCGGGAAAAGGCTTTTGGCAAGGTCAGCTTCCGGGCGGCCCCCGTCGTGAACGACCACGACGAAGACGAGATCGACCGCTCAATCGCGCGCGCCGCTGTGGCGCAATTACGCGAGGATCAGAAGAACGACTTCGACCATCGGCTTTTCGCCAGGGCCGCATCGATCTCGTCTGCCGAACGTCTAGTCAGCTTTTATGCCGAAGAGGGCGGGAAGGTCGCGGCGATCAACAGTCAAACGGCGAAGAAAAAGCAGGACCAAATCGAAGAGGCTCTGCTTGGCGGGCAGCTCGACGGGATCGTGTGTGTGGATATGTTCGGCGAGGGCTACGACTTTCCGAAGCTGAAGGTGGCGGCATTGCACGCGCCACATCGGTCGCTGGTTCCCACGCTCCAGTTCATCGGCCGCTTCGCCAGAACGAACGACGCCAAGACCGGGGATGCGACGCTGGTCGCGCCGGTGAGCCGGCTCCAAGACGCGACGTCCAAACTCTTCGAAGAAGGGGTCGACATTGCACAGTTGATTGATGCGGCTGCTCAGGAACAGATCGCGGACGCCGCCATCGATCGGGAAATTCTGGACATCCTGAAGCCGAGCCAGCAAGCGGTATCCGACTATGACTCGGTGTCGCCGCTTTCACTCGAACTCTATGCACACGCGAGGATTTTCGAGTGTTCGGAGAAGCCCGATCTGACGAAGTTCGGATCGGTCGTCGGGCGGCGGCTGAAGCTAGCGAAGCAATGGACATCGGACGACGGACTTCTAACGCTGCTCCTCACCGTGGATCACGAGCCGCCGAACTGGGCGACGTCGGATGTTCTGGTGAACGTGCGGCATGATGTGTTCCTGCTCGCCTACAATGACGCGACAAAGCTCTGCTACATAGGCTCGACGCGCCGCACAGACCGACTTTACCTCGAATTGATGCAGACGGTGTGCGAAGGCAAACACCGTCCCATCAGCTACGAGATAACGAGACGCGCGGCAGCAGGGCTTGAAGACCTCAAGTTCTACAATGTCGGCCTCAAGAATACTGCGATCAACACCCAGGCTGAATCGTATCGAGTATTGACCGGCCCGCGTGCAGAGAAGGCTGTCACCGCCGGCGATGGACGGGCATTCGTGCAGGGCCACTTCTTCGGCAGCGGCAGTGATGGGGACGAGCGCGAGACCATCGGGGCGAGCAGTAGCTCCCGGATATGGAGCAATCAGCGCCTGACAGTCGCCGAATATCTTGAGTGGATCTCCAAGCTGAACGCCCGCCTCTACGGCTCGGAGCCGATTGCAAAGTCGCAGCTAGATCTCGTGCAGACATCCAAAGTGCTCGCAGCGATCCCAGCGCACGTCATCGGCGGCGCGTGGAACAAGGTCGCCTACCGCAGCGCGCCGCGCGTGCGATATCGGCAGGCCGGACAAGCTGCGTGGCAGTTCCAGCAGATCACGGATTTCGAACTAGATGGCTTTGCCGCCGCCGGCGGGGAGTTGCAGTTCGACATTCGAACCGACGAGCAAGCGCTACCCTTCGTGTTTTCGCTAGGCGGCGGCCAGCTTGTTCGCGCCCGCGACGGAGCTTGGGAGGCCGAGATTCTTAGCGGTCTCGACGACTGGACAGATCTGGCCGAATGGCTGTCGCTGCATCCCCCCGCGTTCTTCGCCGCCGACAAGTCTTCCTTCCAAGGCGTGAACGCCATTCCAGCACCGGCCAACACCATTGCGAAGCTGGCAGAGGGCGATATCGAGCCGTTGGACTGGACGGGCTGCGCGATCGATGTCGAGTTCGAAGTCGCAAAGGCGAAGGGCAAGCCTACCGTTCATCAGCATCTCGCCACCCACATACTGAAGGCGGACAACCTAGTCGCGGTCGTCTACGATCATCGTAGCGGCGAGGCTGCTGACTACATCGTTGTCAGCCAGGAGGATGGCCGCCTACGTGTCAGCCTCTATCACTGCAAGGGAGCGGGCGGCGCGCCCAGTGGCGGTCGCGTGAACGATGTCTATGAAGTCGCCTGCCAGCTTCTGAAATCGGTAGCCTATTGCGACGCTGACGTACTCACAAAGCATGTTCAGCACCGTATCAACGCCGGCCGTCACAAACACCCGTCGCAATTTCTGTTTGGCACGTTCGATGAGCTCTCCAACGCGCTTACGACGGCTTCACCCGATCAGGTCGATTTCTACATCTACGGTGTGCAGCCCGGGATCTCGATGGCGGCGGTGGATGAGCACCTGGCCGATCTCATGGCCTTCGGCCTGGACTACGTTCACCGCGGAGGCGCAGCGAGGGGCGTTTGGCTGACTAGCCAATAAGGTTCAGTTCGACATTCGGACGCGTCAGTATCAGTGGTGCCGACCCGGGCGAATCCACAAGGGAGAGCCGCATCCGCCTCTAGCAAGACCGACGGTGCAGGGCTGCCCGCCCCTGCCTCCTTCGGGCTTGCCGAACGTCAGCGATGAGTCAAATCCGGCACCCGGCCACGCCTACATTTCGCCTAAGTGCCGCACTTTAAGACCACGCTAGCTCGCCAACTCCAAGCGAGCGCCATCGATGATGAATGCGCACAGCAACCTGTATACGCGGGCCGAAACAGCCATGCTTCCCAGCTCGCATCGTCGCCAAGTCTCCTCGTCGATCCCGACCAGCCGAGCAGCTTCATTGATCGGGAGACCTCGGCGCCGACGCTCGACGAGCAACTTCTCCCTCCATGAGGCTGGCTCCTGCCATGGCTCGTAGGAGAGATACTGGAGGATCTTTGGCCACTGGCGAATGGATGGCATCCGCGCATTTCGCTCCCACCCAAGTAGCGATTTGGGATCAACGCCCATAGCCTTCGCAGCGTCAATCTGCCGGTCACCCAGCACCTGACGACGTGCGATCAGGTGTTTGCCTAACGGATCTCCCAAGGTTGCCACCGCCTCAGGCCGAGAGCCCTTCAGCCGGCGTTCGACGCCCGGGAGCAACAAGGCAACACGGCCACAGGGATTCATCGCCGCAACGAGCTGGAACCGCGCCGGATAGCGCACATGGTGGTTGGCCCGGGCCACCATCACCTCGCCGGTCTCGATCGGCTGGCGCAGGGAATCCAGCGCCTGCACCCCGAACTCCGGTATTATGTAGCAAACACACCCACGCCGATGCAAGCGTAATCGTATCTGATGTGGTATGCCCTCCGATCTGAGACGGAGGGAACATGGACAGGCCAAACACCCTATCGGGCCTCAAGGCCAAGCTTGCAGAGCTGATCCGCTACCGTGACCAGCTAGAGAGCGACATACGCGCCGTGACGGTGGACATAGACCACCTGGAGGCCGCCGTTCGCATCTTCGACCCTGACGACACCCCGGAGGCCCGCAAGCGGTATGCAGCCATGCACCGGGCTCCCAAGGGCCAATCCACCAGGTTCGTCCTCGACAAGCTACGGAAGGCCAAGGCCCCCCTTACCTCCCGCGATCTCGCGGACATGTGGTGTCAGGACCGGGGGCTAGTCGCCAAGGACTCCACCCTATCCACCCTCCGCAAGCGCATAGGGGCCACGCTCAAGGCCCTGCATCACAAGGGCCTCGTCACGCAGGACGGGCATGTTGAGGGGCGGATCGGGTGGCGGTTGGCCCGTTGAGGATGAGCAGAAACGGGAACGCCGGCTCGGCGTTCCCGAAACTATTTCGCCGCTATCAGCTCACTCGCGCGAGTTGGGATAGCGGCGGCTGTGACGACGAACATTCTCACGGCGACCGTGACGAATGCGGCGGTATTCGCGAACATGAACGCGATGAATCATGACCCGACAACCTTGTGTTCGGGGTTGCAATAAGGGCCACGACGTGGGATGGTTTTTGCCTTCCTACGGGCTTCTCCATCCCACGTCAGTGGCCTGGTTTAGTCGGACGGCCCGGCCAAAAGCTGGGCCGTTTCCGTATGTCGTCGGCGCTTCGCCGGTGATGAGTCTACCCATCCCCCTCCCTGCGCTGCATTTCTTCGCTTCCGCCTATGGCCGGTATGCCGACGTTGGCGAAATGCCATCCTTCACCGCGCTGGATGTAGCGGTCTTGGCCTAGGAGCGTGTTGTATACGGTCTTGGAGGAAATGCGCCCATCAAGGAGCACCGCCTGATGAGCGATCTCCTTGGCCGTAAGACCCGGTTGGCTCTCAATGATGAGGTCCACTATTTGCTGGGTTAGCCCCTTTGGAGCGCGCTTTGCCGGTGCGGGAGAGCCGCGCGGGATCTCCAACTCTTGTTGAATGACTCGCGGCGGCGAGACAAATGTCGGCGGCGCGCCCTCCAAGAGCTGCTTAATTCGGCCGCGTTCCGCCGCCTGCCCCTCCACAAGGCCCTCGCTCTTTCCCAACGCATAGGCGGCCTCAATAGCAGCCTTGATGGCAGCCGGATCGTAGGGTGCCAGAAGATCGAGGAGTGAGGGCGGGGCGGCCATTTGGGCGATCCGGTTGAGTGCCCCGACTCTATACGGGAGAATCGCCAGAATTGCAATAAGGGAGCCGCGCACGGGAGCTGTAACCATTCCCGTAACATGCGTTAAGGGAGCGTATATGTTTTCCTCTAGCTCCGGGTTTAGGCCCGCCGCTGCCAATAGCCCTTCCACTGGCGGCTAACCGGGTGCGACAGGGCGGCGTCAACAATGGCGGTGAATTGCTCACCGTTGGACACGCGGCGGTGCGTCTCGCGCCAAGCCATTTCGTTCGCATAGGCCGCGAGGTAGGGGCCGGCGATGTGGTGATGAACGCCGATCTCAGCGCGACGCAGGCGGGAGAAGTAGGACTCCACCATGTTCGTGCAGGCGCCGTTCAGCGAATAGGCTTCGCTGTGGTTGATGCGCTTGGTGTCGTGCGAGCCGTGCAGGGCGTCCCAATGGGTGGCTTCGTCGGCATGGACGGTAGCGGCGGCATCGACGTTGGCGGCCACCAGGGCGACGCCAGCGGCTTCTGACTTGGTGACGAAAGGCAGGGTGCGGCCGTCACGCTCGCGCATGGCGACGACAACCTGACGCTTGCCGGATTGGTTCTCAGACAGGCGGCGGTCGCGGCGGTTGGCCTTCTCGTTGGCGGGCTTCACGTAGCCGCCGAAATAGGCCCCATCAACTTCAACCTCGCCGTCCAGCTTGGAGGCGTCACCAGTCTTGCTCAGGGCCTCACGCAGCTTGTGGGCCATGACGAAGGCGGTCTTGTATTGAACGTCCAGATCGCGGGAGAGCTGGAGGGCGCTGTAACCCTTGGCGCCGTTGGTGAAGATCGCGATGGCCGCGAGAATGTCGCGGATTGGGAGCTTGCGGCTGGCGAAGATGGTTCCGCTCGTCACCGTGAACTGGGTGCGGCAAGCCTTGCACTTGAACAGGCGGCGGGCTTCGAAGCGGTAGATCTCAGCGCAGCCGCACTTGCCACAGTAGGGCTCGCCGCCGTTGTCGCTCCAGCGGATCGAGACGAAGGCTTCCCAAGCGGCGTCCTCGCTCATCCGCATCACCTTCGCGAGGGAGAGGGTGCGGGCGGCGGCGGAGAGGAGGAAGTGTTGGGCCATTTGTCATCAAATCCGATGCGTGTGCATCTGATATGATGGCATAGCGCCCCGTTGTCAATGGCGATTGCATCGAATATGATGACAAACATCGCCGATACGGAGACGCAGCATGGACCGCGATTGGGTGGCCTATACGAAGGGGCTCTTGCGAGCCGAAATGGTCAAGCGCGGGCTGGGTTACAAAGACCTGGTTGAAAAGCTGGCGGCAATCGGAATCAGCGAGACAGAGGCCAACCTTCGTAACAAGATCAGCCGGGGCGGGTTCACCGGGGCTTTCTTGGTGCAATGCCTCGTGGCGATGGACGTCCAGAATCTCCGGCTGGACTAATCGACGACAAATTGTTCCTCGATTTTCACGCTCGCGATCTCAGGATCCGTGGTGTCTACAGCGAGCAAAACCACGGTCGGGTGCTCAAAGTCTGATCGCGCCTCAAGCCGCATCCGGTACCTTTTCCCCTCCGCAAGAGGGACGTCTTCGCTATCCATATGAAGCATGAATGGAAACGGAACCGGCGCGTGGCGAAGGTCGCGCGTGACGAACTCGAAGCGCCGTTCCTGTCTGGGGGTCATTGAATAGGCTCCAGAGGCGCCGCCGATCCTGATCGGGCCTGACAGGTCAACAAGGTCGTCTCCGTCCCAAAGCTCGACGAGATGGACGCTCACGGCTTGAAGGGGGACGTCGGCATGGCTTCGAATTGTCAGGGTGCAAGTCGAGTGCGTCTTTCGCTTGTTCGTGGCGCTGAACGATCCCTTGGGGCTCTCAAGTGACACGCCCAATGCCCGCGCTTTCAACGGCTGCTTTTTCGTTGGCTGCGGTTGGTCTTTCCCGAAGAGGAAAGTCGGCCTCTCCCCCTGCTTCTTGGCGAAGGCCACCAGATGGTCGCGGTTGACCCTGGTTCGCTCGGTTACATCTTTGCCGTTGAGGTGTCTGAGGGCCTCTAGTCCTTGAGGAGGCACGCTCTCTAACTGATCGTCTAGGATAGCCGCCTTGAGACGAGCGTAGCTTGCCATATACCGCTGGGAATCATGCAGCAGGTGGGCGCCCAAAGGCGGCTCATCGACCCAAAGGGCAGCAGCTTGCCAAAGCTCGAAAGACCCTACCTTGCCCCATTCCGCCGCCATTTGGATCGGCTGGGTGGCTAGGTCGTGAGCGCCAGACCCCCCCTCCGGGCGCTGGCTTGGTATTTTCTGCGGCGATGTTGTGGCCTCAACGCCCTTGGTGAACCAGCGACGGGGAAGCGGAAGCCTGCTCAGGGCAATATAGGCCCACATGCACAACGCCCCGCCCATCAGGAAGGAAGTTGCCACGCTCATGAGGAAAGCGTTTTCAGCAAGGAAGCGCACAATAGCGCTCCAATTGCTCGCCAGAAGGGTATCTAGCTTGTGCGCCTCCAACAGCTTCTCGATGTTGGCGTCCACAAGAAGCCAAACGAGGCGTATGGCCAAGATCAGCGCGCCGCCGCAGACGGCCCACAAGAACACGCCGGGCCAGCTTTTCGGGCGCGGAATTTTTGCCAGCATCACATGACACCTTGCCCGGAATCTCTCTGGGTCGGCAACCATTGGTATCGTTGGTCAACCTAGACACCCTTCGTCCGAAGGTATCACGCAGCGCGCATCCCATCCGATGACATAGGCCCCCTGATGTGTGGGCGCCCGTAACGGGATGGGTGTGTTTGCTACATAATACCGCCGAACTCCGGCAGCTCGTCCAGAAAGAGCACGCCGTTATGGGCCAGGGAGACCTCGCCCGGCTTGGCCTTCATCCCGCCGCCGGTCAGCGCCGCCATGCTGGCCGAGTGGTGCGGGCTGCGGAACGGTCGGTCGCGGGTCAGGGTCCCCTTGGCGATCAGCCCGGCCACCGAATGGACCATGCTGGTCTCGAGCAGTTCACCGGCGGTCAGCGGCGGCAGCAGGCCCGGCAGCCGCTGGGCCAGCATCGACTTGCCCGAGCCCGGCGGTCCGACGAACAGCAGGTTGTGGCCCCCGGCCGCCGCGATCTCCAGCGCCCGCTTGGCCTGCTCCTGGCCGCGCACCTCGCGCAGGTCCGGCGCCCGCTCGGCGGCCACCACCGGCCCCGGCGCCGGGGCCGACAGCATCTGCGTCCCCCGGAAATGGTTGATCAGCCCGATCAGCGAGCGCGGCGCCAGGATGCGGGTCTCGCCCGCCCAGGCCGCTTCGGGCCCGCAGGCCTCGGGGCAGATCAGGCCAAGGCCCATGGCGCCGGCCGCGATCGCCGCCGGCAGGGCCCCGGCCACCGGCGCGATCGAGCCGTCCAGCGACAGCTCGCCCACCGCCGCCCATTCGGAAAGGGCGTCCAGCGGAATCACCCCCATGGCGCCCATCACCGCCAGGGCGATGGGCAGGTCATAGTGGCTGCCTTCCTTGGGAAGATCGGCGGGCGCCAGGTTCACCACCACCCGCTTGCCGGGCATCGCCAGCCCCAGGCCCGTGAAGGCGCCCCGCACCCGCTCGCGGCTCTCGGCCACGGCCTTGTCGCCCAGGCCGACGACCACGAAATGGGCCTCGCCGCCGGTCAGCTGCACCTCGACATCGACGCGGCGCGCATCGACGCCCTGGAAGGCCACCGTCACCACACGCGAGACCATGGCCGCCCGACGCCCCTAACTGGTTGAACCTGTTCGACTTATCCACAACGAGAGCACAGCGTTCGGCTCAGATCAAGAACGAAAAGTGAACTTTATGGGAAAATGAGCGCAAACAGTCACATAACCGACATGGTCTAAGCCGCTTGCTCAGCGTTCCCCGCTAAGTGGCGGTCCGTCAACCGGCGCGGATGGCCTCGATGCGGTCCCACATGGCGGCGGTCACGTCCGGCCCGCCGAACCGCTTCAGCTGCTGGGCGCCGGTGGGGGATGTGACGTTGATCTCGGTCAGGTAGTCGCCGATCACATCGACCCCGACGAAGATCAGCCCCCGCGCCTTCAGCTCCGGGCCGATGATGGCGCAGAGTTCGCGGTCGCGGGCGGTCAGTTCGACCGCTTCGGCCCGGCCGCCGCGCGCCAGGTTCGAGCGCACCTGACCGGTGGCCGGCACCCGGTTGATGGCCCCGACCGGTTCGCCGTCGACGATCAGGATCCGCTTGTCGCCCTTGCTGACCGCCGGGATGAAGGCCTGGGCGATGACCGGCTCGCGGCTGATCATGGCGTGCAGTTCCAGCAGGGCGTCGAGGTTCGGATCGCCCTTCATCAGCCGCACCACCCCCGAGCCGCCGCCGCCATAGAGCGGCTTGAGCACGATGTCCTCGTGGCGCGCCTGGAATTCGCGGATGGCATCGGCGTCGCCGGTGATCAGGGTCGGCGGCTGCACGCCGGGGAAGGTGGTGACGAACAGCTTTTCCGGGGCGTTGCGCACCTCGGTCGGGTTGTTGACCACCAGGGTCGCCGGATGCACCGCGTCCAGGATGTGGGTGGCGGTGATGTAGGCCATGTCGAACGGCGGGTCCTGGCGCATCAGCACCACATCGACGTCGTCGGCCAGATCCAGCACCTGCGGCGGTCCGGCCTCGACATGGTCGCCCTTGACGGCCCTCAGCGTCACCGGCCGCGCCAGCGCCCGCGCCCGTCCGCCTTCCAGCCGCAGCCTGTCGGGCGTGTAGACCCACAGCCTATGGCCGCGCTCCTGGGCGGTCATCATCATCAGGAAGGAGGTGTCGGTGTCGATGTTGATCCCCTCGACGGGATCCATCTGGACGGCGACGCGCAGGGACATGACAGCTCCGACGAGGCTTCGAAGGCCTTCATGTGTGGCGCCGGAGGCGAATGCGCCAGTGGGAAAACGCCCCTACCCGTCCGCCGGCCAGGCGTTGGGGATGTGGCGGGGCCAGCGGCCCGGGGCCAAGGCGAAGAGATCGAGGCGGATGGTGCGGCCGGCCAGCGCCGGGCGGCCTCTCGCGATCGCCGCCGCAGCCCGTCGCAGGCGATCCCTCTGGTCGAAGCCGACCGCGTCCAGCGCCGTCTCCAGGCTCATCCGCGACTTGACCTCGACGACCGCCAGCACCGCCCCCTTCACGGCCAGCAGGTCGATCTCGCCCTGCGGCGTGCGCAGACGAAAGCCCAGGATCCTGTAGCCGCGCGCCATCAGGTGCAGGGCGGCGATGACCTCCGCCCGCCGTCCCGACCGCCGCGCCAGCCCGCCCCGCTCGCGGCGCCGTTCCAGCCGGGCCTGGCTCACCGTCCGTCCTTCAGCGCCAGCGCCCGGCGGTACAGCTCGCGCCGGTTGACGCCCAGCGCGCGGGCCACTTCGGATGCGGCCTCGCCGGGCGGCAACCGCGTCAGCGCCTCGGCCAGGGCGGCCTCGGCATCCGCCTCGGTCGCCGCCTCGACCTGGCCCGGACCCACGACCACGACGATCTCGCCCTTCGGATCGTCCAGCGCCGGGTCGGCGGCGAGGGCCGCCAGCGTCCCCCGCACGGCGGTCTCGTGCAGCTTGGTCAGTTCGCGCGTCACCGCCGCCGGCCGGTCGCCCAGCACCTGGGCCATATCCGCCAGGCTGGCGGCCAGCCGCGAGCCGCCCTCGAAGAAGACCAGCGTCGCCCGGACGCTGCGCAGCTCTTCCAGAAAGCTGCGCCGCGCCGCCGACTTGGGTGGCGGAAAGCCCGCGAACAGGAACCGGTCGGTCGGCAGGCCCGCCAGGCTGAGCGCCGCCAGGGTCGCGGACGGTCCTGGAATCGGTATGACCTTGACCCCCGCCGCCATCGCCTCGGTCGCCAGCCGGAAGCCCGGATCGCTGACCAGCGGCGTTCCCGCATCGCTGACCAGGGCCACCCGCCCGCCTTCGGCCAGCAGGGCGAGGGCGCGCGGCCCCGATCGGGCGGCGGAGTGCTCGTCGTAGCGCTCCATCTTCTTTGACAGCCCATAGGCGTTCAGCAGCTTGGCCGTCACCCGGGTGTCCTCGGCCAGCAGCAGGTCGCATCCGGCCAGCACGTCCAGCGCCCGAAGGGTGATGTCCCGCAGGTTGCCGATCGGCGTCGCCACCAGATAGAGGCCCGCCTCCAGCGGAACGGTCGACAGGGCGGGCGGCGGGGGACGTTCGGACACTGGGCGGTTCACGGTGATCGGCCGGCCGAGGCGCCGACCGGGCCACAGACCGCCTTGCGGGACCGCGCGCGTCAAGGGATAGGTTGCAATCTCGGCCGGCGCGGTCCGTTCGCTCGCCGGCCTGTGGGAGTCTCGATGAACAAGCTGATCCTCTGGTTCGTGCTGATCGCCTTCGCCCTGGCGGCGGGGACTTTCGCCTGGTGGTGGTTCGACGCCCGCTGGCGTCCCACGACCCTGACCCGCAACCAGCCGGAGATCACAAAGCTGCTTGAGGGCGCGGGCTGGGTGTCGCCGAAGCTCACCGGTCCCAAGGCCTATATCGTCGTGTTCCGCGACTGCCCCGACTGCGTCCGCTACGTCGAGGAGGAGCTGCCGCGGCTGATCAAGGCCGGGGTGGAGACCCGCGTCATCGTCGTCGCCCGGGCGGACCTGAACGGGGTGGAGAAGTCGACGGCGGTCGAGCGGGCGACCGTGGCCGAGCTGTGGATCAACCGCTCCTGGGAGCTCTGGCAGGACTGGTCCAAGGCCGCGCCCGGCGCCTGGACCGCCGGCGCCCTGCCCGCCGCCGACGGCGACATCGCCCGCACCGCCGTCGTCGAAGCCGGCCGCAAGGTGGTCGCCGACCTCGCCCCCCTGCTCAGGGCCAACGGCCTGAAGATCGGCGACGGCCAGGTCCGCTATCCCACCATCATCTGGTGGACCCGCGAGGGCGCCATGAAGGCCTGTGTCTGCGAGCAGCCCCAGACCTGGGGCGCCGTGCGAAAGGACCTGGGGGCCTGAGCACGCCGCCAGCCCTTCCCCTTTGCGTCCGGGGCCTCTAATCGCAGCGCGATGCCCTCATCCGTCCGCACCGCCTACCGCGACCGTCTGCGCAACGGCGAGATCCAGCCCGACGCCGCCCAGGAGCGGGCGGTCGAGGCGCTGGCCCGGCTGGAGGCGGACCTGGACCAGGCCGGCGAGCCCGGCTTCTCGCTGTTCGGCCGCAAGCCCAAGGCCCAGAAGGGCGTCTACCTCTGGGGGCCGGTGGGGCGCGGCAAGTCCATGGTCATGGACCTGTTCTTCGAAAGCGCCCCGGTCGGCCGCAAGCGGCGCGTCCACTTCCATGTCTTCATGGCCGAGGTCCACGCCCATGTGGACGCCTGGCGCAAGGGCGACGCCGCCGCCCGCAAGGCGCGTTTCGGCACGCACAGGGGCGACGACCCGATCGCCCCGACCGCCGAGCTGATCGCCCAGCAGGCCCGGCTCCTCTGCTTCGACGAACTGCAGGTCACCGACATCGCCGACGCGATGATCCTCGGCCGCCTGTTCGAGGCGCTGTTCGAGCGCGGCGTGACCCTGGTCGCCACCTCGAACCGCCCGCCCGACGACCTCTACAAGGACGGGCTGAACCGCCAGCTCTTCGTCCCCTTCATCGACATGCTCAAGGCGCGGATGGATGTCGTCGCCGTGCGGGGCCCGACCGACTATCGCCTCGACCGGCTCAAGGCCGCCAGGGTCTGGCTGGCGCCGGCCGACGCCGACGCCACGGCCGCCTTCGAGGCCCTGTGGGCCGACATGCTGGACGGCCAGCCCGAGACCGGCGCGACGCTCGAGGTCCTCGGCCGCAAGCTGCATCTGCCCCGGGCAAGCGGCGGGCTGCTGCGCGCCAGTTTCGCCAGCCTCTGCGACCACGCGCTGGGACCCCAGGACTATCTGGCGATCGCGGCGCGCTTCCACACCGTCTTCCTCGAGCAGGTCCCGCGCCTGTCGCCAGAGCGGCGTGACGCGGCCCGTCGCTTCAACACCCTCATTGACGCCCTCTACGAGGCCCGCGTTCGCCTGGTCGCCCTGGCCGACGCCCCGCCGGCCGCCCTCTACCCCGAAGGCCTCGGCGCCTTCGAGTTCGAGCGAACCGTCTCCCGCCTCGAAGAGATGCAGTCGGCCGCCTGGCTGGAGCAGGAGCGGGACTGAGGCCCCGGCGGGTCGCCAGCTACGGCGCCCCTAGATCCGGCGACAGGTCCCGCTCAGGCTGAAACGCGTCTTCATCCAGCTTCTGTTCTTGCGGTAGAAGCCCTCGCCTCCGGCCGAGATGGTCATCGCCTCCAGGTCGATGACGGTCGGCTGCACCGTGCGCCAGCCGTCCACGCCATTGTTGTCGGCGAGGTCCTGCTTGCGGCATTCGTTGACCTCGTCCTCGCAGAAGACAACCTGGCTGGCGTCCATCGCCCGCACGTCGCTGATGTAGCGCGAGGAGCGCTCGACCACTTCGTCCTCCACATCGACCGTGAAGTTCGCCGTCACCGACCGGGCATCGGTGTCGATGCGGTACTGGCCGGTGTAGCTGAAGCCACCCGAGTTCGGCGGCGGGCCGTTGGGCGAGAACTCCACCCGGCTGCTGCGATCCATCTGGCACTCGACCGTGAACCGCTCGGCCAGGGCCGGCGCCGCCATCAGGCCCCACCCGGCGCAGGCCAGCAGACCGCACTTCAGGGCGCGCGAAACGAGGATCGACATGGGGCAACTCCGCTCATCAACGCCCGTCCGTCGGGCCGGCTGTCATGCTCCGCCAACCGCCGTTCGGCGTGTATCCCCATTTGTGGGGTCCCCGGGCGCCGTCGTCCCGCCCGGACGTCACCCAGCGGCGCCTCAGACGCGAGCCGTTCGCAAGTGCAGCACGCGCGTTGACACCCGCGCGGTGGGGGTTAAATCCGAGGCCGTGTCCGACCACGGCCCCAGCAATCCGGAACTCCGATGACCGAAGCCTCCCCGGGCGTGCGCGAACGCCCGCGCGCGCCGCACCTGCAAGTCTGGCGCTGGCACCTGACCATGCTGACCTCGATCCTGCACCGGGTGACCGGCATGGGTCTGTACGGCGCGGCCCTGCTGGCGGCGATCTGGGCCGTGACCCTGGCCTCCGGCCCCGAGGCCTACGGCGTCTACATGGGCCTGCTGGGCTCGCCGGTCGGCAAGATCGCCCTGTTCCTGATCTCGCTGGCGGTCTTCTACCACCTGGCCAACGGCATCCGGCATCTGGTCTGGGACATGGGCAAGGGCCTGGACATCAAGACCTCCAACGCCACCGGGGCGGCGGTCATCGCCTTCGCCGTGGTCGCCACGGTCGCCGTCTGGATCATCGCCGCCATGATGGGAGCGCTTTAGGATGAGCCGCTACCGCACCCCCCTTTCCCGCGCCCGCGGCCTGGGCGCCGCCGGCCACGGGGCCGGCCACTGGATTTCCGAGCGGCTCAGCGCCATCGCCCTGGTCCCGCTGGTCCTCTGGGTCGTCTACGCGACGCTGAAGATCGCCACCCTTGGCTATGACGGCGCGGTCGCCTTCATCGGTCAGCCGCTGAACGCGGTGCTGATGGTGCTGCTGCTGGGCATCGGCTTCTGGCACATGCACGCCGGCATGCGGGTGGTCGTCGAGGACTATATCGAGACCATGGGCCTGCGGCTGGCGGCCCTGGTCGCCAACTTCTTCGTGGCCGTGCTCGCCGGCGGGCTGGCCATCTTCTCCATCCTCAAGATCGCGCTCGGAGGCGGCCTCTGATGGCGACCTACAACTTCATCGACCACACCTACGACATCGTCGTGGTCGGCGCCGGGGGCTCGGGCCTGCGCGCGGCGCTGGGCTGCGCCGAGGCGGGCCTCAAGACCGCCTGCATCACCAAGGTCTTCCCGACCCGCAGCCACACCGTCGCGGCCCAGGGCGGCATCTCCGCCTCGCTCGGCAACATGGGCCAGGACGACTGGCGCTGGCACATGTTCGACACCGTCAAGGGCTCGGACTGGCTGGGCGACCAGGACGCCATCGAATACCTGACCCGCAACGCTCCGGCCGCCGTCTACGAGCTTGAGCACTGGGGCGTGCCCTTCTCGCGCACCGAGGAAGGCAAGATCTACCAGCGCGCCTTCGGCGGCATGACGCGCAACTACGGCGAGGCGCCGATCCAGCGCACCTGCGCGGCGGCCGACCGCACCGGCCACGCCATGCTGCACACCATGTACGGCCAGAGCCTGCGCCACAGCGTCGAGTTCTTCATCGAGTACTTCGCCCTTGATCTGGTCATGGACGATGCCGGCGTCTGCCGCGGCGTGACCGCCTGGAAGCTCGACGACGGCACCCTGCACCGCTTCCGCGCCCAGCGGGTCATCCTGGCCACCGGCGGCTACGGCCGGGCCTACTTCAGCGCCACCAGCGCCCACACCTGCACCGGCGACGGCAACGCCATGGTGCTGCGCGCCGGCCTGCCGCTGCAGGACATGGAATTCGTCCAGTTCCACCCCACCGGCATCTACGGCGCCGGCTGCCTGATCACCGAGGGCGCCCGGGGCGAGGGCGGCTATCTGACCAACTCCGAGGGCGAGCGCTTCATGGAGCGCTACGCCCCCAGCGTGAAGGACCTGGCGCCCCGCGACATGGTCAGCCGGGCCATGACTATCGAGATCCGCGAAGGGCGCGGGGTGGGCCCGAACAAGGACCACATCTTCCTGCACCTCGACCACCTCGACCCGGCTATCCTGGCCGAGCGCCTGCCCGGCATCTCCGAGACGGCCAAGGTCTTCTCCGGCGTCGACGTGACCAAGGCGCCGATCCCGGTGCTGCCGACCGTCCACTACAACATGGGCGGCATCCAGACGAACTACCACGGCGAGGTCCTGACGCTGAAGGACGGCCAGCCGGACACCCCGGTGCCGGGCCTGATGGCCGTGGGCGAAGCGGCCTGCGTGTCGGTCCACGGCGCCAACCGCCTGGGCTCCAACAGCCTGATCGACCTTGTGGTGTTCGGCCGCGCCGTCGGCCTGCGCTGCGCCGAGATGGTCAAGCCCGGGGCCGTCCAGCCCGAGATCCGCGCCGCCCAGACCGACGGCCACCTGGCCCGTCTCGACCGGCTGCGCAACGCCAACGGAACCGTGTCCACCGCCGAGCTGCGCCTGCAGATGCAGCGGGCGATGCAGGAGGACGCGGCGGTGTTCCGCACCGGCGAGACGCTCAAATCGGGCGTCGAGCGGATCGGCAAGGTGGCCGCCGCCCGCGGCGACATCCGCGTCTCCGACCGCGGCATGGTCTGGAACAGCGACCTGATGGAAACGCTGGAGTTCGACAACCTGATCGGCCAGGCGGCGGTGACGGTGGCCGGCGCCCTGAACCGCACCGAGAGCCGCGGCGCCCACGCCCGCGAGGACTTCCCGGACCGCGACGACGCCAACTGGATGAAGCACACCCTGGCCTGGTTCGACGACGCCACCGGCGCGGTGAAGATCGATTACCGGCCGGTCCACAGCTACACCATGAGCGACGAGATCGACTACATCCCGCCCAAGGCCCGGGTCTACTAGGCATGAAGCGGGCGGGCGCGGGACAGGCAGGTCGCGCGCGGGGTTGGGCGCCGGCCGCGCGCCGAACCCCGACCGTCCCTGCGCGAGGTCTGCACCGCCCTTCCGGCAATCTCCTGGCCGGGGCCGATGTCGGCCTCCGCACGGAGCAAGCCTGATGTCCGACACCCCCGCCTTCCAGGGCCGCCTGCCGGCCCGCTCGATGGGCCTGAAGCTGCTGCTGGTCTGCGGCCTGGCCTTCATCATGAGCCTGACGGCCCTGTTCGTCTTCCTGCTGGTCTACGACCGCACCAGCCGGGCCGAACGGGTCACGCGCGAGGTCGGCGCCCTGGTCGGCGGCCAGCAGACCTTCATCGGCCCCGTTCTGGCCGTGCCGTATGTCATCCCGCCGGCGCGCCCCAACGAGGCGGCCGAGCGGGGCGTCCACGTCATCTTCCCCGCCGTCGGCAAGGCCGCCGCCACGACCCGGTCGGAGGTTCGCCGCCGCTCGCTGTTCAAGGTCCCGGTCTGGCAGGCCGACCTGACCCTGTCGTCCGAGTTCGACCTGTCCCAGGCCGGCGCCCTGGCGCCGGTGGGCGCCCAGCTCGACTGGTCCCGGGCGGAGCTTCTGGTGGGGGTCTCCGACGCCCGGGGCGCCCGCGCCGACGCCACCCTTCAGGTCGGCGACCAGACCATCGCCCTGTCGCCGGCCGTGCTGGCCGACCAGGTGGCCATCGCCGCCGACGAGCGCCCCGAGGGGCCCGCCCGGCTGTTCGGCGCCCGGATCGGCGATCCCCGCGCGCTGGGTCCGGCCCTCAAGGCCAGCGCCAGCCTCAAGTTCTCCGGCGCCCAGCGCCTCGCGGTCCTGCCCTGGGCCAAGACCACCAGCTTCACCGCCAGCGGCGACTGGCCCCATCCCAGCTTCGACGGCGGCTTCCTGCCGGCCGAACGCACGGTGACGCCGTCCGGCTTCGAAGCCCGCTGGAGCGTGCCCTTCATCGCGCGCGGCGTGCCGGCCGAGGGCGACCTCGGCACGCTCGGCCGCCTCGGCGCCGGCAGCCTGGGCGTCTCCTTCGTCGAGATGACCAATCCCTACCAGTCGGTCAGCCGCTCGCTGAAGTACGCGCCGATGTTCATGGGCCTGGTGTTCCTGGCCTACTTCGTCTTCGAGACCATCGCCCGCCGCCGGGTGCACCCGGCGCAGTACGTGCTGATCGGCCTGGCGCAGATCGTCTTCTACCTGCTGCTGCTGTCGATCGCCGAACGCACCGGGTTCGACCTCGCCTTCATCATCGCCGCCGGCGCCACCGTCGCCCTGATCTCGGCCTATGCCGGCTGGGTGTTCGAGAGCCGCCGCCAGGGGCTCGCCGCCCTGGCCAGCTTCTCGGTGCTGTACGGCCTGATCTACGGCCTGATGCGGCTGGAGGATCTGGCCCTGCTGATCGGCGCCGTGGCCAGTTTCGCCGCCATCGCGGCCGTCATGTACTTTACCCGGCGCGTGGACTGGTACGGCTCGCCCGCGCCCGCCGCCGCCCATCCCGATACGCTCAAGACCGCCCTCAAGGACGCAGACTGATGGTTCAGCTCACTCTCCCCAAGAACTCCCGCGTCGGGCGCGGCAAGCATCACGCCGCCCCGGCCGGCGCCAAGCGGGTCAAGACCTTCAAGATCTACCGCTACGATCCGGAGGGTTCGGAGAATCCGCGCTGGGACACCTATGACGTCGACGTCGACGCCTGCGGCCCGATGCTTCTGGATGTGCTCATCCACATCAAGAACACCATGGACCCGACCCTGACCTTCCGGCGGTCCTGCCGCGAGGGCGTCTGCGGCTCCTGCGCCATGAACATCGGCGGCCGCAACACGCTTGCCTGCACCCACGGCTGGGAAGAGGTCCCCGGCGCCGAGGTGTCGGTCAGCCCGCTGCCCAACCAGCCGGTGGTCAAGGACCTGGTCCCGGACCTGACCCTGTTCTACGCGCAGTACGCCTCGATCGAGCCCTGGCTCCAGACCGAGACGCCCGAGCCGCAGAAGGAATGGCGCCAGTCGCCCGAGGACCGCGAGAAGCTCGACGGCCTGTACGAGTGCATCCTCTGCGCCTGCTGCACGACCAGCTGCCCCAGCTACTGGTGGAACGGCGAGAAGTACCTCGGCCCCGCGGCCCTGCTGCACGCCTACCGCTGGCTGATCGACAGCCGCGACGAGGCGACCGGCGAGCGCCTCGACGCGCTCGAGGATCCCTTCAAGCTCTACCGCTGCCACACGATCATGAACTGCGCCCAGGTCTGCCCCAAGGGTCTCAACCCGGCCAAGGCGATCGCCGAGGTCAAGAAGATGATGGCCGAGCGGCTGGTCTGATCCGGTCGCATCGGACCCGGCCTGCCCCTACGGTAGTCTGCAAGTGGCAGGGCCGTTCCATTTTGCCGCGCCCCCTTGGCCCGGAGCGGGCCTTGTCCTAAGGCTCGAACAAGCCCTTGCACGAAGATGACGGGGGCGTCATTTTTGGGCGGACAAGGGAGGATGGCTTGGCGGACGTGACGCCGGACCTCAAGACGAAGGTGGTGATCCTGGGCGCTGGCCATGCCGGCGGCTCGGCGGCCGCCTTCCTGCGCCAGTATGGCCATGAGGGCCCCATCGTCCTGGTCGGCGACGAACCGCTCGTGCCCTACCAGCGTCCGCCCCTCAGCAAAGCCTGGCTCAAGGGCGAGGCCGACGCCGACAGCCTGGCCCTCAAGCCGGCCGACTGGTACGCCGAGAACGGCTGCGAGCTGAAACTCGGCGTTTCGGCGGTCTCGGTGAACCGGGGCGCGCGTACCGTCGCCCTGTCGAACGGCGAGACGGTCGGCTACGACGCCCTGGTCATCGCCACCGGCGCCCGCGCCCGCAAGCTTCCCATCCCCGGGGCCGATCTGGCCGGCGTTCTGGAACTGCGCACCGCCGCCGACGCCGAGGCGCTCAAGGCGGCGCTCGGCCCCGGTCGTCGCCTGGCCGTGGTCGGCGGCGGCTATGTCGGGCTGGAGGCGGCGGCCTCGGCGCGGGCGCTCGGCGCCGACGCCGTCGTCATCGAGCGCGAGGCGCGGGTGCTGGCCCGCGTGGCCTGTTCTGCGCTGTCGGAGTTCTTCACCCTCTATCACGCCAGCCGCGGCGTGGCCTTCGAGCTGTCGGCCGGGGTCGAGGCCTTCGAGGGTCGCGACGGTCGTGTCGCCGGCGTGCGCCTGGCCGATGGCCGCCTGATCGCCGCCGACGCGGTGCTGGTCGGGGTCGGGGCCATTCCCAACGACGACATCGCCCGCGAGGCGGGTCTGGAATGCGTCAACGGCGTCGTTGTCGACCTGGCCGCGCGCACCGCCGACCCGCATGTTTTCGCTATCGGGGACGTCACCCACCGCCCGCTGCCGCTCTACGAGCGCCAGTTCCGGCTGGAGAGCGTGCCCAATGCCCTCGAACAAGCCAAGATGGTCGCCTGCGCCCTCACCGGGCGCGCGCCGCCGGCCCCCGAGGTGCCCTGGTTCTGGTCGGACCAGTACGACCTGAAGCTCCAGATCGCCGGCATGCCTTTCGACGCCGACAGCCTGATCGTGCGCGGCGACCCCGGCCAGGCGAAGTTCGCCGTCTTCCATCTGAAGGGCGACCTTGTGCAGGCGGTGGAGGCGGTCAATTCGCCGCCGGAGTTCATGATGGGCAAGCAGCTCATCGGCGCCCGTCGCACCGTCTCGCGCGAGAAGCTTGCGGATGCGACGATTTCCATGAAAGAGGTCGCGGCCTGAGCGGCCGCCGGAACAAGGGATTCAAGGGGAGCGTATGGCCAAGATCACCTACGTCGAGCACGACGGGACCGAGCACACCATCGAGGTGAAGACCGGCATGACCGTCATGGAAGGGGCGATCAAGAACAACATCCCCGGCATCGACGCCGACTGCGGCGGCGCCTGCGCCTGCGCCACCTGCCACGTCTATGTGGACCCCGCCTGGGAAGGAAAGACCGGCGAGCGCTCGGCCATGGAGGAGTCGATGCTCGACTTCGCCGAAGGCGTCGAGGACAACAGCCGCCTGTCCTGCCAGATCAAGGTCAGCGACGACCTCGACGGCCTGGTCGTCCGCATGCCGGAAAGCCAGCACTAGCGAAGACGCCCCTGGCCCGCTCAAGGGCCAAGGATAGCAACATCACACCCTGTCATCCTTCGGCCGGGCTAAGCCCGGTCCGGAGGACCCATTGTGCGTGCGGAACTTCCGCTCTCTCAATCCGGCGCGCCGGCCGCGCGACGTCGGCCACGACCTCACACCACCCGGGAATGGATCCTCCAGATCCTACAGCCCCAGTTCCCGCTGGCCCGTCTCGATGCGGGCCGCCTCGGGCAGGTGGCAGGTGAAGACCGAGCCCTGGCCCGGTTCGCTCTCCAGCGTGACCCAGCCGCCGTGCAGCTCGACCAGCGCCTTGACCAGCGCCAGGCCCAGCCCCGGGCCGCCCCGGTCGCGGCCGACGAAGCGGTCGAAGATGTGCGCCTGGACGTGGAACGGAATGCCCCGGCCCGTGTCGCTGATGCGGATCAGCACCTCGCCATCGGCGCGGCGGGCCGAGAGGGTCACCGATCCGCCGACCGGCGTCTGGCGCACCCCGTTCTCGACCAGGTGATCCAGCACCTGGGCGAACCGCCGGGGATCGCCCCGGATCAGGCCGACGCTGTCGTCGCAGTCGACCGTCAGCGCGATCTGGCCGGCCTCGGCGTGGCGCGACCAGCGCTCGGCGGTCTCGGCCAGCAGCTCGCAGACCCGCACATCCGCCACCTCCAGGGCCATTTCGCCCGCGTCGATGGCGGCGATGTCCAGCACATCGTCGATCGACCGGCCCAGCTGGCGGGCGGCGGTGCGGATCGGAGCCAGGTGATTGCGGGCGCGCTCGGGCAGCGCCTCGCCCATGTGCTCCATCAGCTCCGAATAGCCCATGATCGTCGTCAGCGGCGTGCGCAGCTCGTAGGAGACGTTGCCGACGAACTCGCGCTTCAGCCGCTCGGCCTCGGCCAGGGCCGCCTCGCGGTCGGCCAGGGCGCTCTCCAGCCGCCGGTTGTCGGTCACGTCGGCGAACCCGATCAGCGTCGCCCCGTCGGGCAAGGGGCGCGACTGCCAGGAGACGATGCGGCCGTCGCTGGTCCGCACCTCGCCGCTGGCCGGCGCACGGGCCTGCGGATCGGGATCGGCGATGCGGCCCTTCAGCTCGGCCCAGAACATCTGGTCGTGCAGCCTCGGCAGACACCGCTCGACCACCCCCTCGAAGTCCACCGGTCCCGCCAGGTCGGCGGCGGGAATGTTCCAGAAGGCCCCGAAGGCGTCGTTGTGCAGGCGCAGCCGCCCGTCCGAGCCGAACACCGCCACCGCGTCGTTCAGCTTGTCCAGCGTCGCCTGCTGCACCTGGATGAAGGCGTTGTAGCGGGCCTTGAGCTTGAGTTCGTCGGTGATGTCGCTGAACAGGACCAGCACCCCGCCCAGCGGATGGGGCTGGTGGACCACGCGCAGGGTCCGCCCGTCGGGCAGGCTCCACAGATCGTCCGGCTGCGGGCTCAGGCTCTCGTAGCGGGCCAGCTCCTGGGCCTTCCAGCCGGCGTAGTCGGCCGTTTCCGGCAGGCGGCGGCGCTGGCGCAGGCGATCGAGGATCTCGCCGTGCGTCGGGTGCTCGGCCAGCCAGGCCGGCTCCAGCGCCCACAGCTCGGCGAAGGCGGCGTTGTGGAACGACAGCTTGCGGTTCTGGCTGAAGATCGCCACCGCCTCGGCGATGTGGTTCAGCGTCTCGTCATGGGCCGCCACATGGCGCTTGAACGCCTCGCGGACGTCCTCGGCCTCGGTCTGGTCGCGGGCCACCAGGGCGACATCGCCGCCCTCCAGCGGCTGGGCGCTGATGCGGAAGGCGCGGCGGCGGCCCAGGATCGTCACCCGGCGCACGATCTCGCGGCGCTCACCCGCCTCGGCCGCCTCGCGCGCCAGCGCGTCGGCCTCGGGATCAAAGCTCAGCCGCCGTTCGACGGCGTCGGCCAGATCATCGGCCCCCAGCGCCTCCAGCCAGAAGCGGTTGGCCCATTGCACCGCGCCCTCGGCCGAGGCGATCCATGCCGGCTCCCCCTGGGCGTCGAGGAAGGCCGCCAGACGCGCCGCCGTCGGCAGCGCCGCCTCGCCGGCCGACAGCGCGGTCAGCCGCAGCCACACCTGGGCCCCCGCCGCGCGACCC
This sequence comes from Caulobacter sp., assembly GCA_046295055.1. Lineage (GTDB taxonomy): Bacteria > Pseudomonadota > Alphaproteobacteria > Caulobacterales > Caulobacteraceae > Caulobacter. The sequence continues at coordinate 123,015 of JBKBOD010000005.1, forward strand.
TCGACCGAGATCGCCCCGAACGGCCCCCGCGCCTCGAAGGCGCAGGCCTCGCCCTTTTCCAGCAGCAGCCGCAGCCGCCGGCCGTGATCGGCGTCGGCGGCGATCATGGCGTCGATCAGGCCCTGGGCGTCGTCGGCCTCCAGGTCGAAGGCGGCCGCGCAGGCGGCCAGCGCCTCGGCCCCCGACGCCAGCCGCGCCAGGCCCTCGTCCACCGTCACCAGCGCGCAGTCGAAGGCTTCGGCCGAGGCGTGCGCCGCCATGGCGCCGGCGCCCAGCGCCTCGATCCGCGCCTCCAGGGCCGCGGCGCGCGCGTCTCCGGCCCTGCGCTGGGCCACCGCCCAGAGGGTCGCGCAGACCGCCAGCGAGACCGAACCGGCCGCGGCGGCGAGAGTCAGCTCATTCGGGCCCAATCCTCGCCCCTCGAATCACCCGGCCACAATGGCGCGATTGGCCGGCGAATCGAAGCCGCAAAGGCCCTTTGGCTGGCAATGGCCGGCGCGCGCGGCCATATCCGCCTGATGACAGACTGGACCCGCGCCCCTGCGCCCTCGCTCGACGACTTCGCCACCCTCGCCCAGGCGGCGTTCGACGACCTGCCCGAACCCTTCCGGGGCCTGGCCGGCGAGGCGCTGATCCGCATCGAGGACTTCGCCGAGGAGGAGATCCTGCGCGAGATGGGCATCGAGGACGCTTTCGAGCTGACCGGCCTCTACAGCGGTGTCGACCTCGCCCGCCGCTCGGTCCTCGATCCCTCGCCCCAGGCGCCGATGATCTTCCTCTACCGCCGCCCGATCCTCGACGAATGGGCCGAGCGCGGCGACGTCGCCCTGGGCGAGCTGATCACCCATGTGCTGGTCCACGAGATCGCCCACCACTTCGGCCTCTCGGACGACGACATCCACCGCATCGAGGACGAAGCGTGAACGAATCGGCTAGGTTCGCCCCATGGCCCAGCCCTTCGACATCCCCGCCCTGACCGACGGCATGCCCGAGGCCCGCGTGATGCGGGGCGAGAACTATCACGCCCACGGCTGGGTCAGTCTGGTCGACCACGGCCCGGGCGGCCTCCTGGCCCATGTCACCGGCGAGCGCGGCATCGCCTATGTCGTCGACCTGGCCGCGCCGGACGGCCGTGACGCCAGCTGCACCTGTCCCGACTTCCAGGACGGCCGCCTGACCTGCAAGCATATCGTCGCCGCCGCCCTGGCCGCCAACGCCGCCGGCGAGGCGGGTCTGGCCGACGCCGCCCAGCGTCTGCCCCGGCTCCTGGACATGCTCGACATGGAGGGCCGCGACGACGCCGGCGACCTCGTCGACCGCGCCCGGCGCGATCCGGTCCTGCTGCGCGACCTCGAAGGCTGAGCAACAGCCGGCTGTTACATTTCAACAGAACGACAACAGCCGCTCAGCGGCTCTCGTACGGCGCCGCCGCCGAAGGCTGGATCAGGTTGCTGGTCGTCTCGGCCACCCCGGCGATGATGAACTGCACCGCCATGGCGCACAGGATCAGGCCCAGCACCCGGACGATGATCGTCATGCCGATCCGCCCCAGCACCCGGCTGATCAGCGGGGTCAGCCAGAAGCAGATCATCGTCACCAGCGAGACGGCGAACAGCGCCCCGATGCCGACCGCATCGCCCACCCAGCCGAACTGCTTGGCCTCGCTGGCGTAGATGACCACCGTCGAGATCGCCCCGGGGCCGATCAGCAGGGGCATGGCGAAGGGCACCACCAGCCGCTCGAACCGCCGCCGCGCATAGGCCGCCGCCCCCTCGACCTCGCCCGCCTCGGCCGCGTCGGCGAACTTGGCGGTGAAGTCGTCCCGCGCCATGTCCAGGCCCAGCAGGAACAGGATGACCCCGCCCGCGATGCGGAACGCCGGCAGCGAGATGCCGAAGAACTCCAGCAAAGTCAGGCCGGTAAAGTAGAAGAAGGTCAGGAACAGGAAGGCGAAGACGCTGATGTACAGCGCCACCATCCGCCGCCCGGCCGCCAGCGCTCCCGCCGTCGCAGCGGCGAATACCGGCACGTTGCCGATCGGATCGATCAGGGCGAACAGGGCGACGAAGAAGTTGACGGCAAGGTCCGTGGCGCTCATGAGACCTCTCTAGCCCAAAACTTCAGGATTCGCGCGCCGAACCCTGTTCGCCTGCCGCATCGGCGGCCGGCGTCCGCGCGCGCCCGACAGGAGAGTTCGCCAATGGCCGACCCGCGCCTCATCGTCGCCCTCGACCTGCCGACCCGCGCCGAGGCCGAGGGGCTCGTCGAGACCCTGGGCGACAGTGTCGGCTTCTACAAGATCGGCCTTCAAGTGCTCGCCACCGGCGGCATGGACATGGCGCGCGACCTCAAGGCCCGGGGCCGGCAGGTGTTCCTGGACTGGAAGCTGCACGACATCGGCGCGACGGTGGAGAAGGCGACCGCCGCCATCGTCGGCTCCGGCGCCTGCGACCTGCTGACGGTGCACGCCCATCCCCAGGTGCTCGAGGCGGCGGTTCGCGGCCGGGGCGGCGACCGCAACGCCAGGATCCTCGGCGTCACCGTCCTGACCAGCCTGAACGGCCAGGACCTCGCGGCCATGGGCTACGGCATGGGCGTCGAGGCGCTGGTCGAGCGTCGCATCCGCCAGGTGATCGACGCCGGCGCGGACGGCGTCGTCGCCAGCCCGCACGAGGCGCCGATCGCCCGCCGCATCGGTGGTCCCGATTTCCTGGTCGTGACCCCTGGCATCCGGCCGGCCGGCGCGGCGATGAACGACCAGGCCCGAGCCGCCACGCCGGCGGACGCCCTGGCCAACGGCGCCAGCCACCTGGTCGTCGGCCGGCCGATCACCGCCGCGACCGATCCCCGCGCCGCCGCCCTGGCGGTGAGCCGCGAGATGGACGCCGTCGCCGCCTGACGTCTCAGGCCGCGCGTAGCGGTGCCGGGCCGATGTAGACCGACTGGGGCCGGATCAGCCGGCCGCCGACCTGCTGCTCGCGCGCATGCGCCAGCCATCCCGCGACCCGCCCCACGGCGAAGACGCCGGTGAAGGCCGCTGGCGGGAAGGCCAGGGCTTCCAGCAGCAGGGCGGTGAAGAACTCGACATTGACGTCCAGCGGACGGTCCGGCTTGCGCTCCCGCAGGATCGCCAGCGCCGCCGCCTCGACCGACTCGGCGAACGCCAGCCGCCCAGGCAGCCGGCCGGACTGTCCGGCCAGCCTGCGAACCGCACCCTTGAGGGCGTCGGCGCGCGGGTCGCGGACCTTGTAGATGCGGTGACCAAAGCCCATCAGCCGCTCGCCCCGGTCCAGCGCCGCCTCGATCCAGGCGCGGGCGTTCTCGGGCCGGCCGATGGCGTCGAGCATCTCGATCACCGGTCCCGGGGCGCCGCCGTGCAATGGTCCCTTCAACGCCGAGACCCCGGCCAGAACCGCGCTGGTCAGGCCCGCGCGCGTCGAGGCGGTCACCCGGGCGGCGAAGGTCGAGGCGTTGAGCCCATGGTCGCAGACGGTGACTAGATAGGCGTCCATGGCCTCGGCGTGGCCGGGCGCCGCGGGCCGGGCGTGCAGCATCCGCAGAAGATCGGCGGCGTGGGACATCGCCGCGTCCGGCGCCACCGGGGCTTCTCCGGCCTGCAGCCGCACCACAGCCGGCAGAAACACCGCCGGCGCTGCGATCAGCTTCAGGGCGGTCTCGAGGTCCTCGCCGTCCGGCAGCCGCGCGATCAGCGCCCGCATCGCCTCCACCGGACCGAGCTTCAGCAGGCCGTCGTCCAGCGCGGAGACCTCCTCGAACACCGCCGCTCGCGCCGCGCCTAGCGCCGGGCCGATATCCTTGGGCAGATCCTCGAAGAAGCCGTCGAACAGCAGGCTGACCGCGTCCTCGAAACGTGTGCGGCCCACCAGCTGGTCGAGGGTCCAGCCGCGAATGACCAGCCGGCCCGCCTGGCCGTCGACCTCGGACAGCACGGTGCGGGCGGCGACGACGCCTTCGAGGCCTTCAGGGTGGGTCATGTCCGTCATGACGATCTCCTTCATTCGATCTTGTGTCGGCGGACAGTTCGCGCTCTGATGAGGCATCGTCAATCTTGATCAATATAATCAATGTCTGAGGACTGGATCAGCCGCGAGGCGGCGCTGGAGCGGCTGAACGTTCGGCCACAGACGCTGTACGCCTATGTCAGCCGGGGGCGCGTCATGGCGCGGACCGACGCGGCCGATCCCCGGCGCAGCCTCTATCGGGCCGCCGACATCGCCGCACTCGCCGAGCGCCGCGCGCGCGGGCGAAAGGCCCAGGCCGTCGCCGAGGGCGCCATCGCCTGGGGCGAGCCGGTGCTGGCCAGCGCCATAACCACCATCGCCGGGGGCCGCCTCTGGTACCGGGGTCGCGACGCCGCTGAACTTGCCCGCACCCAGACGCTGGAACAGGTCGCTCGCCTGCTGCGCGGCGGTCACGGGGCGGTGCTCAAGACCGCCGAACGGATCGCGCCGCCGGACATGGAGGATGGCCGCGCCCGGCTGTTCGCGGCGCTGGCGGCCAAGGCGGCGGCCGAGCCCCCGGCGCGCGGGCGGGCGCCGCTGGCGCTGGCGGTGGAAGGCGCAGGCCTGCTGGACCTCGCCGCCGACGCGGTCGCGGGCCGGGTCGGCGAAGGTCCGATCCACCAGCGTCTGGCCGCCGCCTGGGGTGCGGGTCCGCAGGGAGCGGAGGCCCTGCGAACCGCGCTGGTTCTGCTCGCCGACCATGAACTGAACGCTTCGACCTTCGCCGCCCGGGTCGCGGCCTCGACCGGGGCCGGACTGGCGGCCGCGGCCCTGGCCGGCCTCTGCGCCCTGTCGGGACCGCTGCACGGGGGAATGGCGGCGCGGGTCCTGAACCTGGTCGAGGAAGCCGGCCGCATCGGGCCGCGCGCGACGATCGCCGGACGGCTCGCCCGCGCCGCGCCGACGCCGGGGTTCGGTCATCCCCTCTATCCGGAGGGTGATCCCCGCGCCCGCGCCCTGCTGGCGGCCTGTCCCCCGGACCCGCAGATGGCCGAACTGCTAGCTGTCGTAGAGGAGGCCACGGGAGAGCGGGCCAACATCGACTTCGCGCTTGTGTCCCTGCGCCAGTCTCTGGGGCTCGGCGCCGACGCGCCGTTCCTGATCTTCGCCACGGCGCGTCTTGCGGGCTGGATCGCCCATGCGGTGGAGGAAGGCGGCGGCGGCCGGCTGATCCGTCCCCGCGCCCGCTACGTCGGTCCTCCGCCGGCGCCATAGAAGGCGTTGCGGGCCAGCATCATCTCGCTGATCAGGTCGCGCTCGACATCGCTCAGCAGAGGGTTCCAGATGTCGAATATCAGGATCACCCGCAGGGCGTCGGCGTCATTCCAGGCCTCATGCTCGATCGTGTCGTCGAAGGCCCAGGCCTCGCCCATCCGCCACTCGCGCACCTCGTTGCCGACCCGGAACCGGGCCGGGCCGGGCAGGATCAGCGGCAGGTGGACCAGCAGCCGGGCATTGGTCGACCCTGTGTGCGGCGGAATATGGGTGTGCGGCTCGAGCGCCGAGAACAGGGCCGTCGGTGCGAATCCGGGCTGGAAGCACATCGGCAGGCGGGCCAGCAGTTCGGCCGTGCGCGGGCACTGGCGACAGGCCGCCTCCTGCCGCTGGCCGTCGCGCCACAGCCACAGCGACCGCCACCGCCGCGACCGATTCAGCTCGGCCCACTGGTTCAGCGGCGCGCCCGCGGGATAGTCGATGTAGGGCGCGAAGTCCTGGTCGGCCGCCGCCAGCGCGCCTTCCAGTTCCTCGACGATCATGCCGGTGGCGGCCTCCAGTTCGGCAAACCAGGGAAAGTTCGACCGGTCAAAGAAGGGGATCGCCGGCAGGCGCGGATAGTGGAAGTCCACCGGCTCGGAGACATAGACCTTCTGGCGGCCGGCCAGCACCTGCAGCGCCTCGTCGAAGCGCGCCGCCTCCTCGCCGCCATGGCGGGCGCGAACGGCGGCGGTGCGCTGGGCGAGGAAATCGGCCATCTGGGCGGCGCTTTCCTCGACCACCTGCCGGGCGCGGGCCAGGGGCGCAGCGAGGGCGGGGGGCAATGCGGCTCCGGCGGGCGCGATTTTCAGCACATTGCGATAGGTCGGCGCGGCCTGCTTGGCGCCATACAGCCGCTCGATCAGGGCGCCCTTCGAGAGCAGGGCCACAAAGTGGTAAGGATCGAGCGTCAGCAACCGGTCGAGGGTGCCGAGCGCCCCGGTCAGGTCGCCCGCGACGCGCTGGGCCAAAGCCTTGTTGAGCAAAATCTCGGGATTGTCCGGCGCATTGGCCTCGGCCCGCGCAAGCAGGTCGAGCGCGCCGACGCCGTCCTGCCGCTGCAGGGCGGTCATCGCCTGTCTGACGAGTTCGGCAGCGTCGCTGGCCAGGGCGAGGGCTCCGGATGACCCGAGGTGAGCCCAAGGGTTATCTAGCCCGGCCTCGCCTCGCGAGCCGGAACATGACAGTTCTGTAATTCTGCGACAGCATGTCGCAGACCACCGGTCGCAGTCGGTCAGGCCCGCTCGTGGACCGCCTCTTCGGCGGCCAACGGGTGGTCGATGCGCCCCACCATCTCCTTGGGGCAGACCTGCCAGAAGGCGCCCCGCACCCGGTCCCAGTCACGCATAAGGCCTGCGGCGAAGGCGCTGCCTGTCTCATGGGCATGCTCGCGAACGAGCTTGCGCAGGACCTCTTCCCAATGGGGCGAAGCCAGGCGCTGCACGATCACGCTCTCGGGATTGACCCGCGTGTGGAACCGCTCGGCGAGGTCCAGAACGAAAGCCATGCCGCCCGTCATGCCCGCCGCGAAATTATCGCCGACCGGTCCCAGGACGACGGCCGTGCCGCCCGTCATGTACTCGCAGCCGTTGGCGCCGACGCCTTCGACCACCGTGACCGCGCCCGAGTTGCGCACGGCGAACCGCTCGCCGGCCTGGCCGGCGGCGAACAGCTTGCCGCTGGTCGCGCCATAGAGGCAGGTGTTGCCGAGGATGACATTGGCTTCCGGCGCCACCAGGTGGCGCGAGGGCCGCACGACGATGGTCGCTCCCGACAGGCCCTTGCCGACATAGTCGTTGGCCTCGCCGGTCAGCACGATCCGCAGCCCCCTGACCGCGAATGCGCCCAGGCTCTGGCCGGCCGAGCCCTTCAGCTCGACGGTCAGGTGGCCGGCGGGCAGGGCGCTCATACCGAACTTGCGCACGATGTGGCTGGAGACGCGCGAGCCGATCGCCCGGGCGGTGTTCCGGACGGTGTAGGTCAGCTGCATCTTCTCGCCCCGCTGCAGCAGGGGCGCTGCGTCGCGGACGATCTGGGCGTCCAGGGTGTCCGGCACCGCATTGCGGCCCTCGACCGTGCAGTAGGGCGGGTTGGAACCGGGATCGGCGCGGACCAGCAGCGGGTTGAGATCGAGGTCGTCCAGGTGCTCGCCGCCCCGGCTGACCTGGGCCAGCAGGTCGGTGCGGCCGACGACCTCGCGCAGCGAACGGAAGCCCAGCTCGGCCAGGATCTCGCGCACCTCCTCGGCGATGAAGGTGAAGAGGTTGATGACCTTTTCCGGCGTGCCGGTGAAGCGCTGGCGCAGCGCCTCGTCCTGGGTGCAGACCCCCACCGGGCAGGTGTTGGAATGGCACTGGCGCACCATGATGCAGCCCATCGCGACCAGCGAGGCGGTGCCGATGCCGAACTCCTCGGCGCCCAGCATGGCGGCCATGACGATGTCGCGGCCGGTCCGAAGGCCCCCGTCGGTGCGCAGGGTGACGTGGTGGCGCAGGTTGTTGAGGGTCAGCACCTGGTTGGCCTCGGACAGGCCGAGCTCCCAGGGCGAGCCCGCGTACTTGATCGAGGTCTGGGGAGAAGCCCCCGTGCCGCCGACGTTGCCGGCGATCAGGATGACGTCCGCCTTGGCCTTGGCGACCCCGGCGGCGATGGCGCCGATGCCGGTCATCGACACCAGCTTCACCGTCACCCGGGCGTCGGGATTGATCTGCTTCAGGTCGTAGATGAGCTGCGCCAGGTCCTCGATCGAATAGATGTCGTGGTGCGGCGGCGGGCTGATCAGCATGACGCCGGGGGTGGCATGGCGCAGGGTCGCGATCAGCTCGGTGACCTTGAAGCCGGGCAGCTGGCCGCCCTCGCCGGGCTTGGCGCCCTGGGCGACCTTGATCTCGATCTCGCGGCACTCGTTGAGGTATTCGGCTGTGACGCCGAAACGGCCGGAGGCGACCTGCTTGACCGCGCTGTTGGGGTTGTCGCCGTTGGGCAGGGGCCGGTAGCGCGAACGGTCCTCGCCGCCCTCGCCGCTGACTGACTTTGCCCCGATGCGGTTCATGGCGATGTTGAGCGCGCCATGCGCTTCCGGGCCCAGCGCGCCCAGGCTCATGCCCGGGGTGACGAACCGCTTGCGGATCTCGTTGACGCTCTCGACCTCGTCGAGATCAACCGGCGCGCGGCCCGCCTTGAAGTCGAGCAGGTGGCGCGGCTGGCTGGCCGGCTGGGCGTTGAGGCCGGCCGACCAGCGGCGGAAGGCCTCGTAGTCGCCGGTGTCGCAGGCGTGCTGCAGCGTGTGGATCAGGCGCGCCTCGAAGGCGTGGTGCTCGCCCGAGCGCCGCGCCTTGTAGAAGCCGCCGACCGGCAGGGCGATGGCGGCCTGCGCCCAGGCCTTGCGGTGCACCTCGACCGCCTTCTTCTCGATGCCGGCCAGGCCGATCCCCGAGATGCGGCTGGGCATGCCGGGGAAGAATTCGGCGACCAGGGCGCGCGACAGGCCCATGGCCTCGAAGTTGTAGCCGCCGCGGTAGCTGGAGATGACCGCGATGCCCATCTTGGAGATGATCTTGAGCAGGCCCTGCTCGATGGCGGTCTTGTAGTTGATGCAGACGTCCCGCAGCGACAGCTCGCCGGTCAGGCCCCGCTCGAGCCGGTCCTGGAAGCTCTCCTGGGCCAGCCAGGCGTTGACCGCCGTCGCGCCGACCCCGACCAGCACCGCGAAGTAGTGGGTGTCCAGGCACTCGGCCGAACGGACGATGATCGAGACGTAGGACCTGAGGCCCTTGCCGACGAGGTGGGCGTGCACCCCGCCCGTGGCCAGGATCATGGGCAGCGCCACGCGGTCGGGGCCGCTGGCGGTGTCGCTGAGCACGATGGTGGCGCAGCCGCGCAGGGCCGCGTCCTCGGCCTCGGCCCGGATGCGGTCGAGGTTGGCGCGCAGGGCGTCGCCGGCCCGCGCCTCGGCCGCCGGCAGCGGCATGGTGCAGTCGATGACGGCGACATTCTTCTCGCCGATGAAGCCGAGGATGCGCTCGTACATGCCGGTGGTCAGCACCGGGCTTTCCAGCACATAGACGTCAGTCTGGGTCTCGTCCTGGGCCAGGATGTTGCCGAGGTTCTTGAACCGGGTCTTCAGGCTCATGACGCCGGTTTCCCGCAGGGGATCGATCGGCGGGTTGGTCACCTGGCTGAAGTTCTGGCGGAAGAAGTGGCTCAGCGGCCGATAGCGGTCCGACAGCACCGCCAGCGGGGTGTCGTCGCCCATCGATCCGACGGCTTCCTTGCCGTCCTCGACCATCGGCGCCAGCACCATCTCCAGCTCCTCGAGGCTGAAGCCGGCGGCGGTCTGGCGACGAACCAGCTCCTCGCGGCCGCAGTTGCGCGGCTCGGGGCCGGGGCCGATCTCCTTCTCCAGGTCGACCATGTTGCCCAGCCACTCGGTGTAGGGGTGGCGGTCGGCGAGATGGTCGAGGATTTCCTCCTCGCCATAGAGGCGGCCCTCGTTCAGGTCGACGGCGATCATGCGGCCGGGCGAGATGGCCATCTTGCGGCTGATGCGCTCGTCCGGGACGCCGCACATGCCGGCTTCCGAGCCGACGATCAGCAGGCCGTCGTCGGTCTGCGCCGCCCGCAGCGGACGCAGGCCGTTGCGGTCCTTGCCGGCGACGACCCAGCGGCCGTCGGTGGCGCACAGGGCGGCCGGGCCGTCCCAGGGCTCCATCACCGCGTTGCAGTAGGAATAGAACGCCTTGTGCGACGGCTTCATCTGCTCGTCGGTCTTGGCGTTCCAGGCCTCAGGCACCAGCAGGGCCTTGGCCATCGGCGCGTCCCGCTCGGCGCGCACCAGCACCTCGAAGGTGTTGTCGAGGGCTGCGCTGTCGGACCCGCCCGGCTGGATCACCGGCTTGATGTCGTCGCCGAAGTCGCCGAACGCCTGGGCGGCCATGCGGATCTCATGGCTCTTCATCCAGTTGATGTTGCCCTTGACGGTGTTGATCTCGCCGTTGTGGGCCAGCATCCGGAACGGCTGGGCCAGCCGCCATTGCGGGAAGGTGTTGGTCGAATAGCGCTGGTGGAAGATGGCCACCGCTGCGGCGAACCGTTCGTCGGTCAGGTCCGGGTAGAATGCGTCGATGCTCTCGGCCAGGAACATGCCCTTGTAGATGATCGACCGGGCCGAAAGCGAGCAGATGTAGAAGTCGGCGATGCCGGCGGCGGCGACCCGCTTCTCGATCCGCTTGCGGGCCAGGAACAGGGCGCGCTCCAGCGCCTCGCCCTCCAGCCCCGCCGGCGGCGACAGCATGATCTGCTCGATCTCGGGCCGGGTGGCGTTGGCCTTCTCGCCGATCACCGAGGTGTCTACCGGCACCTGGCGCCAGCCGTAGATGTAGAATCCGAACCGCAGGGTCTCGCTCTCGACGATGGTCCGGGCCGCCTCCTGGGCGGCGAGGTCAGTGCGCGGCAGGAACACCTGGCCGACGGCGATCGCGCCGGGGCGCAGCTTGTGGCCCGTGCCGGCCACCTGCTCCTCGAAGAAGGCCTGCGGCACGCTGACCAGCACGCCGGCGCCGTCGCCGGTCTTGCCGTCAGCGTCGACCGCGCCCCGGTGCCAGACGGCTTTCAGCGCCTTGATGGCCAGTTCGACCACCTCGCGACGGGGCTTGCCGTCCATGGCGCAGACCAGGCCGACGCCACAGGCGTCTCGCTCGTCGGCCGGGTTGTAGGCGTGGCCGTCGATCAGGGCCTGGCGGTTGCGGAGGTAGAGGTCGAGGATGTCGGACATGAGCTCTACTCCGCGGCGACCAGCGCCGGCGCGGCCGACAGCTGGCGGTGGATGGCGGCGGCGGCGTCGAAGCCGTCGCGGATGGCCCAGACGACCAGGCTGGCCCCCCGGGCGATGTCGCCGGCGGCGTAGACGCCGGGAATGCTGGTCTGCTTGCTGCGGCGATCGATACGCACCGTGCCGGCGCGCGATACCTCCAGCTCGGGCGCGCCGAAGGCGGCCGGCAGGTCTTCCGGGTCAAAGCCCAGCGCCTTGATCACCAGGTCGGCCCGGATGTCGAAGTCGCCGTTGTCCATCGGCTCGGGCGCCTGGCGGCCGGAGGCGTCCGCCGGACCCAGCCGCATCCGCACGGCCTTGACGCCGCTGGCCCTGCCGGCATCGCCGGCCACGGCGCGCGGGCCCGCCAGCCACTCGAACACCACGCCCTCTTCCTCCGCATGGCCGACCTCGCGCAGGGAGCCCGGCATGTTCTCGCGGTCGCGGCGATAGAGGCAGGTCACCGCCTCGGCGCCCTGGCGGATGGCGGTCCGCACGCAGTCCATGGCCGTGTCGCCGCCGCCGATGACGACCACGGCCTTGCCCTGGGCGTTCAGCCGGCCGCTGTCGAAGTCGGGCACGGTGTCGCCCAGACCCTTGCGGTTGGACGCTGTCAGGTACTCCAGCGCCGGAACCACGCCCTCGGAGCCGGCGCCGGGCACGGCCAGGTCGCGGGCGGCGTAGACGCCGGTGGCCAGCAGGATCGCGTCATGGCGCGCGCGAAGTTCGGCGAGGCTGGCGTCGCGGCCGACCTCGAAGTTCAGCCGGAACTCGACCCCGCCCTCGGCCAGCCGCCGGGTGCGCCGCTCGACCACGTCCTTTTCCAGCTTGAAACCGGGGATGCCGTAGATCAGCAGGCCGCCCGCCCGGTCGTGCCGGTCATAGACGGTGACGCCATAGCCCTGCTCGCGCAGCCGCTCGGCCGCCGCCAGCCCGGCCGGCCCGGCGCCGACCACGCCCACCGACTGGCCCCGGTCGGGCCCCGCCTTCAGCGGCTCGACCCAGCCTTCTTCCCAGGCCTTGTCCGACAGGTAGCGCTCGACCGCGCCGATCGTCACCGTGCCGTGACCCGACTGCTCTATGACGCAGTTGCCCTCGCACAGCCGGTCCTGCGGACAGATGCGGCCGCAGATTTCGGGCATCGCGTTGGTCGCCTGGGACAGACGGTAGGCATCTTCGAGGCGCCCCGCCGCCGTCATGCGCAGCCAGTCGGGGATATTGTTGTGCAGCGGGCAATGGGTCTGGCAGAAGGGCACGCCGCACTGCGAACAGCGCGAAGCCTGTTCGGCGGCCTTGGCGTCGATGAAGTCGGCGTAGATTTCATGGAAGTCGCGGTCCCGCGCCGCCGCTTCCCGCTTCTCGGGAGTGCGACGCTCGATGGTCGTGAACTTCAGCATCCGTTCGGCCATGGGACGATCCCTGCTGGCCCCCGGACCGCTGGGCCGGAGGCAGAAAATTGCGCAGGCGGCTCCTTACGGGGCCAATCCGGCAAGAAGAATGCTTTGGTCAACTGATTTGACTGAAATCCCGGTGATGCGCGCTTTTGCGGCGCCCGCTCGCCGCCTCACAGACAACAGTGGTCAACTCAATAGACCAATGGCCACTCTCGTCCCCTCGTTCCCCCTCGCCGGAGTCCCCAATGCCTGATTGGCTGAACGCCATCATCCTCGGTCTCGTCGAGGGGCTGACCGAATTCATCCCGGTCTCCTCGACCGGTCACCTGCTGCTGGCCAAGGAGGCGCTGGGCCTGCCGGACGGGTTCTGGGACACCTTCGCGGTGATGATCCAGCTCGGCGCCATCCTGGCCGTGGTGGCCATCTACTTCCAGCGGCTGTGGGACGTGGTGCTGCGGCTGCCGACCAGCCCGGAGGCCCGCCATTTCGCGCTCAGCGTCATCGTCGCCTTCGTCCCCTCGGTGATCTTCGGCCTGCTGCTCTACGGCTTCATCAAGGCCTATCTGTTCACCAGCGTGGCGGTGATCTGCTGGTCGCTGCTGATCGGCGGCATCGGCCTTCTGTTCCTTGATCGCTGGAGCCCCGAGCCCCGGGTCCACGACGCCATGAAGACCCCCCTGCGCACCGCGCTGGGCGTCGGCGTCATGCAGTGCTTCGCCATGGTTCCCGGCGTCTCGCGCTCGGGCGCGACCATCGTCGGCGGGGTCCTGATGGGCATGGACAAGAAGGCGGCCGCCGAGTTCAGCTTCTTCCTCGCCATCCCGACCATGGTCGCCGCCTTCACCCTCGACTTCTGGGAGAGCAAGGACCTGATCGGCGCCCGGCCGGACGGCCTCTGGATCATCGCCATCGGCTTTGTCGTCTCGTTCCTGTCCGGCTGGGTGGTCATCAAGACCATGCTCGACTTCATCGGCAAGTATGGCCTCGGCCCGTTCGGCTGGTGGCGCATCATCGTCGGCGGCATCGGCCTGGCGATCCTCTACCTCGGCTGAAGCCCCTCAAACCGTCTCGTTCCATGGCATCTGGCCCGGCGCTTGCCCCTGCGCCGGTCGGCTGGACCATAACGAGACAACAAGAGGGGCCCATGCGTTCGCCGAACGGACCACTGTTCAAGACCTACGAGATCGCCGCCATCCTGGCCTTCCTGATCGCCGCAGCGGCGATCGCGGGATTCCGGATGGTCTACTGATCGAGCGTTCAGTGCAGTAGCGTAACCCGGCGTACTTCGGGAACAGGGACCGGCGGGAACCCCCCGCCGGTCCCTGTGCGTTAGAGCGGGGCGTCCGCCGGGCGACGCGCAGGCCCCGGCGGTCCCCTTGGCCCCCGCACTGAAAGACAGGATCGCGTCCCTGTGGCGCCGGATCGCCGACGCCGCGCGGGGTCGCGATGTCGCGCCGCGCGAGCCGAACGCCCGCCGCGACTTCTTCCGCAGGGCGGCACGGCGGGGCCTCGCCGCCGCCGGCGTGCTGCTGGCGCTGGTCGTCGCCTTCCTCGTCTTCTTCGACTGGAACTGGCTGCGCGGGCCGGTCGGCCGCATCGCCTCGGCGCAGCTGAACCGCGAGGTGGTGATCGCCGGCGACCTCGACGTCCACCCCTGGTCCTGGGCGCCGACCATCGAGGCGCACGACCTGCGCATAGGCCACCCCCGCGACCTGCCCCTGCCGGACGGCGCCGCCGCGCGGATGGCCGACATCGGCCTGTTGCGCATCCAGATCGAGATTCCGCAGCTTCTGCGCGGGCGCACCGTGCTGCGCCTGATCGAGGCCTCCGACAGCCAGGTGCATCTCGTCCGCGCCGCCGACGAGCGCAACAACTGGACCTTCGGCTCCGGCCGCAAGGGCGAGGCGGGCCGCCTGCCGGCGATCCGGCGACTGGTCATCGACCGCGCCGACCTGCGCATCGACGACGCCCGTCGCGGCGCGCGCTTCGTCGGCCGCGTCTCGACCCGGGACAGCACCACCGGCGAGGGCGCCGGCCGCTTCCTGCTTCTGGGCGACGGCAGCCTGAACGGCGCTCGGTTCAGCGCCCGGCTCAGCGGCTCGCCCCTGCTCAACATCTCGCCGGACCGCCCGTATCGGTTCGAAGGAACCCTGCGGGCCGGCGACACCCGCATCCGCGCCGATGGCCACATCGACCGGCCCTTCGACCTGAACCGCCTGGGCGCCCGGTTCGCGATCTCGGGGTCCGACCTGAACGATCTCTACCTGCTGACGGGCCTGGCCCTGCCCAACACCGGGCCCTACAGCGTCAGCGCCGGCTTCGTGCGCGACGGCGCCCGCTACCACCTGAACAATCTCGCCGGTCGCATCGGCGACAGCGACATTTCCGGCCGGCTGACCGTCGAGACCGGTCGTGAACGCCCCCTGCTGCTGGCCGACCTGCGCTCGCGCCGCCTGGACTTCGACGATCTGGGCAGCCTCTTCGGCATGGCCCCGGCCACCGGCCCCGGCGAGACGGCCAGCGCCGAACAGAAGGCCATGGCCCGCTCGCGCCCGCGCCTGCTGCCGACCGGCACCCTTCAGATCGAACGCATCCGCTCGATGGACGCGGAGGTTCGCTATCGCGCCGAGACCGTCAACGCGCCGAACCTGCCGCTTCGGCGGGTCTCGGTGGACGCCGAACTGAAGGCCGGCGTGCTGACGCTCAATCCGATCGCCTTCACCCTCGACCGGGGAACCATCAGCGGCCGCGCCAGCCTGGACGCCACCAAGGACGTGCCCCGCACCGAGGTCGACCTTCGGCTCAGCGACGCCCGGCTCGAGAACTGGATCACCGTCAAGGTCGATGGCGCACCCGTCATCGAGGGCGGGCTGGTCGGCCGCATCCGGCTGACAGGAACCGGCGACAGCGTCGCCAAGGCCGCTTCCAGCGCCAACGGGACCCTGACCCTGGTCGCGCCGCAGGGCGAGGTGCGCCAGGCCTTCGCCGAACTGATGGGCGTCAACATCTCCAAGGGCCTGATCCTGCTGCTGTCGGAGGATCCGAAGAAGACGTCCCTGCGCTGCGCCGTGGCCGATTTCCAGGTGACCAACGGCGTCGCCCGCGCCCGCCGCATCGTCGCCGACACCGGCGTGGTCCTCATCGAGGGCCAGGGGACGATCAACCTGCGGACCGAGACCATCAACCTGCGCATCGAGGGCGACAGCAAGAAGCCGCGCCTGCTGCGGGTGTTCGCGCCGATCACGGTGTCGGGGCCGATCCTGTCGCCGAAGGCGGGGGTCGAGACCGGCGGCCTGCTGGGCCAGGGCGGGGCGGCGGCCGTGCTGGGCGCCGTCGTCTCGCCGCTGACGGCCATCCTGCCGTTCGTCGATCCGGGCCTGGCCGAGGACGCCAACTGCGCCGCCCTGATCGGCGAGACGCGCCGACGCGGCGCCCCCGCCGCCCGGACCACCGCCGCCGGCAAGTAGGTCGGGCCGATGGGATGGGGGCCTTCGATTTCGCGATCGGGCCCCCATCTGCTATGAGGCCGCCCGGTTTTCCCCGAAAGTTCCGCCTTGTCCGCCGCCACCGTCACCCTCGACCTGTCCCGCGCCAACCCGGCGCCCGCCCGCGCGCCCAGCCTGGCCGGCATGACGCGCGACCAGCTGCGCGCCGCCTTCATCGAGGCGGGCGCCGCCCCGGCCGAGAAGGCCCGCATGCGGGCCAGCCAGGTCTGGCGCTGGATCCACCAGCGCGGCGTCACCGACTTCGACGCCATGACCGATGTCGCCAAGGACACCCGCGCGCGCCTCGCCGAGACCTTCACCCTTGCCCGGCCCGAAGTGGTCGAGCGCCAGGTCAGCAAGGACGGCACGCGCAAGTGGCTGATCCGCATGGCGCCGGGGATCGAGGTCGAGACCGTCTACATTCCCGACGTCGGCCGCTCGGGCGCCCTGTGCGTCTCCAGCCAGGTCGGCTGCACGCTCAACTGCACCTTCTGCCACACCGGCACCCAGCCGCTGGTGCGCAACCTGACCGCCGCCGAGATCGTCGCCCAGGTCCAGATCGCCAAGGACGACCTGGGCGAATGGCCGTCCGACCGCGAGGACCGCCGCATCTCCAACGTCGTCTTCATGGGCATGGGCGAGCCGCTGTACAATCTCGACAGCGTAGCCGACGCCCTCGACATCCTGTCGGACAACGAGGGCATCAGCATCTCGCGGCGACGCATCACCGTCTCGACCTCCGGCGTCGTCCCCCAGCTGCAGGCGCTCGGCGAGCGGACCCAGGCCATGCTGGCCATCAGCCTGCACGCGACCAACGACCCGCTCCGCGACGAGCTGGTGCCGCTGAACCGCAAATACCCCATCGCCGAACTGATGGCCGCCATCCGCGCCTATCCCGGCTTGTCCAACGCCCGGCGCGTCACCTTCGAGTACGTCATGCTCAAGGGCGTCAACGACAGTCCGGCCGAGGCCCGCGCCCTGGTCCACCTGCTCAAGGGCATCCCGGCCAAGGTCAACCTGATCCCCTTCAATCCCTGGCCCGGCAGTCCCTACGAGTGCTCCAGCTGGGCGACGATCGAGACCTTCGCGGCGATCCTGAACAAGGCCGGCTACGCCTCGCCGATCCGCACGCCGCGCGGCCGCGACATCCTCGCCGCCTGCGGCCAGCTCAAGAGCGAGAGCGAGAAGGTGCGGGCCAGCGTCCGTCGGCGCGCCGAGACCACGCCGGAAGCGGCGGCGGAGTAATCCCTCCCTCCCGGCGCGAGCCCTTGTCCACAGCGGCCCTTGTCGTGCTAACCAGAGGCGACCCGCCTTGCCGCCCCGCCGGAGCGCCCTGATGCCGCCTGAACTGCAGTCGCCGGAAGTCGCCGCCTTCGCCAGCGGCTTTCCGCTCAGCCTGATGCATGCGGGCCTGACCATCGTCATGCTGGTGCTGGGGGCCGTGGTCTATGCGCTGCTGACGCCGCACAAGGAGATCACCCTGATCCGCGAGGGCAACGCCGCGGCGGCCCTCTCGTTCAGCGGCGTCCTGATCGGCCTGACCATCCCGCTGTGCACGGCCCTGGCCACCTCGACCTCGCCGCTGGAGATCGGGCTCTGGGGCGTGGCGGTGATCTTCGTCCAGCTGCTGGCTTTCCGGCTGGTCGACTTCGTACTGCACGGCCTGCCCCAGCGCATTCAGGAAGGCGAGATCTCCGCCGCCATGCTGCTGGTCGGCGCCAAGGTGTCGATCGCCCTGATCCTGTCCTCGGCGATCGCCGCCTGAGGCATCAATGCAGTTTCCGCGTCTTCCGGACTGGACCATCTACGCCGCGGTCGTCGCGGCGCTGGTGATCGCATCCATCGGCCGCCAGGAGCGGGCCGACGCCCCTGCGCCGCCGCCGCCGGTGCCGGGCGAGGAAGACGTGCCGCTCGGACCCGCCTCGCCCTTTGATCCGGCCGTGGTGGTCGAGGTCGAGGATGGGCCGAGGCCCAGCTCCGGCACCGCCTTCTCCGTCTCCGCCGCCGGCGTCTGGGTCACGGCACGCCATGTCGTCGAGGGCTGCCCGGCGGCCGCCATCGTCGTCGCCGACGGCCGCGGCGTCGCCGCGCGGGTCAGCATCAACATGGCCGGCGACGCAGCCGTCCTGACGACCGAGGGCGGCGCGCCCTCGATGCCGCTGCTGTCGCGGGCCGAGGCGGCGAAGCTCAAGCGCGGAACCCGGGCCTTCCACCCCGGCTATCCCCAGGGCCGGCCGGGCGAGGTCGCCTCGCGGCTGCTCGGTCGCGAGAACCTGATCGTGCGGGGTCGGGGCGCGCGCACCGAGCCGGTGCTGGTCTGGGCCGAGGTCGGCCGGACCGACACACTGCGGGGTCCGCTGTCGGGCCTGTCCGGCGCGCCGGCCATCGACGCCGCCGGCCGGGTGATCGGGGTCACCGTCGCTGAAAGCCCCCGGCGGGGCCGCATCTACACCACCACGCCCGAGACCCTGCTGTCGGCGATCGAGGCGGCTCGCCAGAGCCCCAGCGGCTTCATCACCGGCGACCAGGTCAATACCGAGAACTATGGCCGCGTGGCCGACGCCCTTCGCCGCGAGCTGCGGGTTGCGCAGGTCGTCTGCCTGATGGCCTGACGCCCGGGCGTCGGGATTGCGGGACCAGGGGCTCGGCGGCCTCGATCAGCCTTCCGTCGCCTTCTTCCCGAGCTCCGGCTGCCGCGCGGCCACGTAGAAGACCAGGATCATCCCCGCCAGCCCGACGAGGGTGGTGTAGAGGTAGAAGACCAGATAGCCGACACCCAGCGCCAGCGGTGTGACCTGGCTCTTTTCCATCGCCGCGGCATAGGTTTCCGGCGGGATCCGCCCGAACAGGCCGCGCAGGCCCTCCAGCGGACCGCCGATTTCCGCCGCCCGGGCCGACGACTCGACGATCCGGCCCGACTGGCTGGCCAGCAGCTTTCCGAGCAGGGCGTAGAGCGAGGAGAAGAGCGCGTACTGGGTGGCGGTGAAGCCCACGCTGGTCAGGCTCGACATGTAGGCGATCAGCGCCGTGCCGGCGAAGCCGCCGCCGATGTTGTCGGCCGCGATGGCGATCATCAGAGCGTAGATGTTGTGGCCTTCCAGCGCCAGCCAGGCGAAGGACAGGTTACTCAGCGAGCCCAGGAAAGCGCCGAGGATCAGGGTCTTCATCAGGCCCAGCCGCAGCACCGAAAGTCCGCCCAGGGTGATGCCCACGACCGACATCACCGCCCCGAACACCTTTCGCACCTCGGCGATCTCGGGCTTGGAGAAGCCGAGGTCGGTGTAGAAGGCGCCGTTGATGTTGATGACGAAATCGCTGACCCGGTACAGGCAGATGAGCGCCAGGATGAAGCCGGCCAGCTTGCCGTAGCGGCCGAAGAACTCGACCAGCGGCTGGCCGAGCGCCGACGACAGATAGACGCCCGGCCGCGTGGGCATGCGCGGCACGGGCCAGGCGGCCAGGGCGATGACCCCGAAGCCGGCGATCACCCCGGCCAGTTGCCACAGCGCCTTCCAGGGGCCTCCAAAGGCCTCGACCAGCGGCTGGCCGCCGGCCTCCTTGCCGCCCAGCAGGTTGGCCGCCAGGGTCGGATCGCCCATAAGCCCGGTGCCCAGCAGCAGGGCGCCCAGCAGCAGCAGCAGCCCGCGCACGATATACTCGACCACCTCGAAGGCGGGCCGCGCGGGAACACCGCCAATGTCGATGGCGCGGACCGCATGGGCCTTCTCGCGCGGGGCGGCGATGGCGGCGACGGCGCCCAGGCCCATGACGGCGGCCATCACCGCATAGGACAGGTTCCAGTTGAAGGCCTCGGCCAGGACCAGCGGCACGACCCCGGCGATGACCATGGCGATGCGGTAGCCCCACTGGTAGGCGGCGGCCATGGCCCCCTGCTTTTCCTTGTCGACCACCTCGATGCGCCAGGCATCGATGACGATGTCCTGGGTGGCCGAGAAGAAGCCTACCAGCACCGCCAGCCCGGCCAGGGCCACGAGGCTGCGGCTGGGATCGAGGCCCGAGATCATCCACAGCCCGACGATGATCACCGCCTGGGCGACCAGCATCCATGAGCGACGGTGACCGAGCCAGCGGGTCAGGAAGGGCACCGAGGTGCGGTCGACGATCGGCGCCCAGAGGAACTTCAGCGCCGTGAACAGGGTCGCCAGGGTGAAGAAGGCGATCACCTCGAGGCTCAGCCCCTCTTCCCGCAGCCAGATCGACAGGGTGTCGAAGATCAGCAGGGCCGGCAGGCCGGCGGCGAAGCCCAGGAAGAACATCACCGTCACGCTGCGGATGTCGCGGGTGCCCTCGCCCTGGCCCACGGCCGGTTCGCCGAAGCGGTTCGGAGCGTCCTGGCCCTTCGAGACGCCAAGGTCCCAGATCAGCCAGAGCCAGCCGACGACGGGAACGAGAGCGAGCAGCAGCCACCAGCCGCTGCGGCCCCGGTCATGGCAGCGCTTCACCCCGATGGCGACCAGCGGCCAGACCAGGGCGGCGGCGATCAGCCAGGGCATGGCCTCCAGCAGCTCGGCGCCCGGCGGGCGCGGCGGCGGCGGGGCCGAGGGATCGGCCGGCGAGCGGACGTAGACCAGCGACCAGAACAGGCCGAAGACGCAGGCGGCGCCGATCAGCACCAGCCAGAACTGAAGGCGCTCGGCCCGGCCCTTGAAGCCGAACAACAGCTGGTTGGCGGTCTGCCCCTTGGGCTGATCGGTGTCGGCGCCGGCCATCGGTCCCCTCGTGCGGGACCGGCCCCCGGGCGGTCCCTTCAGACCGCCAACTTGGCCTGAGCCGCCGGCCCCGTCCAGCGGCCCCAGCGCGCCAGCACGGCCCGCAGGCCCGCCGGCGTCAGCGGCTTGACCAGGAAGTCATCCATGCCGGCCGCGAGGCAGGCGCGGCGATCGTCCTCGAAGGCGTCGGCGGTCAGGGCGACGATCGGCGTGGCCACCCCTCTTTCGCGCAGCCGCCGGGTCGCTTCCAGGCCTGTCAGGCCCGGCATGCGCACGTCCATCAGGATCAGGTCGTAGGCGCCGGCCTCCATCGCCGCCAGCGTCTCCTCGCCGCTGGCCGCACGGTCCACCAGGCAGCCCTCGCGCTCAAGCAGGGTGCGCGCCAGCAGGGCGTTGATCGGGTTGTCCTCGGCCAGCAGCACCCGAACGCCGGTGGCCACGGCGGGGGCGACGCGGTCGTCGTCGCCCTGTGCGGTCTCGATGACCGGCGTCGGGCTCAGGGCCGCCAGCACCCGCGCGGCGAGCGAGGCCTGGCGCAGGGGCTTGATCAGGTAGCCGGCGAAACCGGCGGCGCGGGCCGCCTCGATCCGGTCCCGCTCGTCCGGGCGCAGCAGCACGATCGCCGGCTGGCCCGCCGGCGCCCTGGCGCCGCGCTCGGCGACCAGCGGATGGTCGATCAGCATGGCGTCGGCCTCGGCGGCCCGGCCAAGCGCCCCGGCCAGGCTGGCCACGGCGATGGCGGTTCCGCCCAGGGCCTCGACCTGGCGACAGGTCGCCTCGCGGACCACGGCGCTACGGCTGGCCACGACCAGCCTGCGCCCCTCCAGGGGGCGCGACGCGGGTTCGTCCTCGACCGCAGCCAGCGGGGCCTCGAACCAGAAGTCCGACCCGCCGGCCGGCGCATCGTCGACGCCGGAGCGTCCGTCCATCGCCGCGCCCAGCCGCCGGACGATCGCCAGCCCGAGCCCCGCGCCGCCGACCGAGGCTCCGCCGTGCAGGCTGTCGGCATGGATGAAAGGCTGGAAGATCCGCTCGCGCGAGGCCGCCGGCACGCCCGGCCCGGTGTCCCGGACCACGAAGCGCACGGCGCCGCCCTCGCCCGGCTCGGCCAGCAGTGTCACCCCGCCGGCCTCGGTGAACTTGACCGCGTTGCCCGCGAAGTTCAGCAGCACCTGGCGCAACCGACCTTCGTCGGCCATGACCCTGTCGGCCGGCAGGCGCGAGGCCCAGGCCAGTTCCAGGCCCTTCTCGTGCGCACGCGGGCTCATCAGCTCGGCCACCTGACGCAGCAGGTTCTCGACCGACATCGGCGCCGGATGCAGCTCCACCCGCCCCTCGCCCAGCCGCGCCAGGTCGAGGACGTCGTTGATCAGCGACAGCAGGTGATCCCCGCTCTCCTTCAGCGCCGCGACATAGGCGCGCTGTTCGGCGGTCAGGCTGGTGCCGTCCAGCAGCCGCGCCATGCCCAGCACCCCGTTCAGCGGCGTGCGGAACTCGTGGCTGAGGGTGGCCAGCTGCTCGGGCGTGATGGCGCGATCGGTCATGGCCGCGACGGTAAACGCCGGGGGTTAAGGGCCGGTCTACCGAATAAATGGACGGCGCAGTCCATTTGAGGCTTGCCGGGCGCCGCGCACCGGCCTATCTGCAATTGCGGACGCCATCGTCCATTTTTCAGTTCGACAGTCTGTCCTCGCCCGAGGGTCTTCCATGCATCCGGTCATCCGCAAGCGGCTCGCGCCCATTCTCGTCGGCGCCGTCGTCGGCGTCGCCATCCTGATCGGCGGCGCGTTCTGGTGGCACGGCAAGGCCAGCTTCGAAGGGACCGACAACGCCTTCGTCCAGGCCGACACCGTCCAGGTCAGCCCGCAGGTCTCCGGCTATGTCCTCGAGGTGCTGGTCAAGGACAACGAGTATGTCCAGGCCGGCCAGGTCATCGCCCGCATCGATCCGGCCAGCATCCAGGCCCGCTATGACCAGGCCATGGCCAACGCCGCGGCGCTGGACGCCGATGTCCGGGCGGTCGACGATCGCGCCGCGCTGGAAGCGGCCATGATCCGCCAGAAGGAGGCCGGCGTCGCCAGCGCCCGCGCCGACGAGGGCCGCGCCGCCGTCGATCTCAAGCGCTACGACGAGCTGTCCGGCCAGGGCTGGGTCTCCGACCAGAAGCTGCGCACCGTCCGCGCCTCGGCCGAACAGTCGCGCGCCGCCGTCGCCCAGGCCGAGGCGGCCCTGGCGGCCGAACGCGAGTCGGCCCGCTCGCTCGGCTCGGCCAAGGCCCAGAAGCTGGCCCAGGCCCGCGCCGCCCGCGCCGCCGTCGACCAGGCCCGCATCGACCTCGACCGCACCGTCATCCGGGCGCCCGTCAGCGGCGTCGTCGGCGCCCGCGCGGTGCGGCCCGGCCAGCTTGTCCAGCCCGGCCAGACGATGCTGGCCATCGTCCCGCTCAGCGAGACCTATGTCGTCGCCAACTTCAAGGAAACCCAGCTCTCGCGCCTGCGCATCGGCCAGCCGGTCGAGATCCGCGCCGACGCCTTCGGCGGCCAGGCCCTCAAGGGCCGCATCGAGAGCTTCGCCCCGGCCACCGGCGCCGAGTTCGCCCTGATCCCGGTCGAGAACGCGGTCGGCAACTTCACCAAGATCGCCCAGCGCGTCCCGGTCCGCATCGTCGTCGACAAGGACCAGCCGCTGGCCGGCGCCCTGCGTCCCGGCCTCTCGCTGGAGGTGCGGGTCGATGTGCGGGTGCGCACCGGCGCGACCTTCGCCGAAAGCGGCATGGCCCGGCCCAGCGTGGCCCAGAGTCCCACGACCACGCCGCCCGCGACCGACGCGCAAGCCCGATGAGCCAGGCCCCGCCCGGCGGCGCTGCCGCGGCGGCTCCGGCCGCCGGCGGCGATCCCAGCGTCGCCCACACCCCCCGGCGGGCCGATGGCTCGGTCGACTGGACCCGGCTGTTCCTGGGCTTCGGCGGCATGGCCATCGGCCAGTTCATGGCCATCCTGGACATCCAGATCGTCGCCGCCTCCCTGCCCCAGATCCAGGCCGGCGTCGGCGCCAGCGCCGATCAGGTCAGCTGGATCCAGACCGCCTACCTGATCCCCGAAGTGGTGATGATCCCGCTGTCGGCATACCTGTCGCGCCTCTGGGGCACCCAGAAGGTCTTCATGGCCAGCTGCGCCGGTTTCATCGTCATGAGCGTGGTCGCCGGCATGGCCACCTCGATCGAGTTCATGATCTTCGCCCGCGCCCTGCAGGGGTTTGTCGGCGGGGCCATGGTGCCGACGGTCTTCGCCACCGCCTTCTCGGCCTTCCCGCCGGAGCGCCGCGTCACCGCCAACGTCATCACCGGCATGATCGTCACCCTGGCGCCGACCGTCGGCCCCACCCTTGGCGGCCACCTGACCGAGTGGCTCAGCTGGCACTGGCTGTTCTTCATCAACGTCGGCCCCGGCCTGCTGTCGCTGTTCCTCGTCTGGCGCTTCGGCAAGTTCGACAGCGGCGATTCCAGCCTGTCGAAGGGCTTCGACTGGTTCGGCCTGGCGATGATGGCCACCTTCCTCATCAGCCTGCAGTACGTCGTCGAGGAGGGCGCCAAGGACAACTGGTTCGAGGACGACGTCATCCTCTGGCTAAGCGTCCTCTGCGCCGTCACCTTCGCCACCTTCGTCTGGCGAACCCTCACCTACTACCGGCCGCTGGTGCAGCTTCGCGCCTTCCGCGACCGCAACTTCGCGCTGGGCATCCTGATGACCTCGGTCTCGGGCGCCAGCCTCTATGGCGGCACCTTCCTGATGCCCCTCTACCTCAGCCGCATCCGCGACTATTCGGCGGCGGAGGTCGGCACCACCATGCTGGTCTCCGGCCTTTCGATGTTCCTCACCGGCCCGCTGATCGGCCGCTGGGTGCGGGCGGTGGACCCGCGCATCCCGATGATCATCGGCTTCTCGATGGTCGCCTGGGGCATGTGGCTGGGCCACGACATCACCGGCGACTGGGGCTTCTGGGAGTTCGCCGTCCTCCAGGCCTTCCGCGGCTGCGGGGTGATGATCGCCATGATCGCCACCACCCAGATGACCATGTCGACCCTGCCCCAGCCGATGGTCAAGGACGCGTCCGGCCTCATCAACCTGTTCCGCAACACCGCCGGCGCCATGGCCATGGCCGTGCTGTCGACCACCCTCACCACCCGCACCGCCATCCACATGAACAGCCTGGCGGCCAACGTCCCCCTGTCCTCGGTCGAGGGCCAGTCGATGATCGCCGGCCTCACCGCCCGCTTCGCCCAGATGGGGGTGATCGACCCCGCCGGCGCCGCCCGCAAGGCCTTCTCCTTCATGCTCAATCGCGAGGCCTCGATCCTGGCCTTCGGCGACGGCTTCCAGCTTCTCGCCATGGCGGCCTTCGTCGCCGGGGCGCTGGCCATCTTCACAGCCCCGGCCAAGGCTCCGCCCGCCGGCTCCCCGCAACAAGACGCCCTCGCCGAGGCCCACTGACATGCCGCGCATTTCCGGACAGATCGACGCCGCCAAGACTGAGGCCATCCTCGACGCCGCCGCCGAGGTGCTGGCCGAGCGCGGCCTGGCCGCGCCGATCGAGGAGATCGCCCGCCGGGCCGGGGTCTCGAAACAGACCATCTACAACCGCTACGGCGCCAAGACCGAGCTAGTGCGGGCCCTGGTCGAGCGGCGGGTCGACAACATCACCGCCCCGCTGCGCATGCCTGGCGCGGAGGAGCACCCCGAGGAGACCCTCGCGGCCTACGCCCTCAGCCTGCTGCGGGTGGTCTACGACAGCGGCTATGCGGTGATGCGCCTGTCGATCCAGAGCGCCGCCGAGCTTCCCGACCTGGCGCGGGAGGTGTTCGAGACCGGCCCGCTGCGCTCGCGCGCCCAGCTGGCCGCTTTCCTGGAGATGGAAAGCCGCGCCGGCCGCATGACGGTCGATGATCCGATGCAGGCGGCCGAGTTCTACGGCGGCATGGTGCTGGGCCATCGCCAGACGCAGGTCCTGCTGCGCCTGGCCACCGACCTGACCGAGGAGGGCATGGTCCGCCTTGCCCGCGACGCGGCGCGGGTCTTCATGCGGGCCTACGGCCCGCCAGCCTGATCGCAGGCCTGATTCAGGCGCCGGCGGCGATCTCGTCGGGCAGGCCCATCATGTGGAAGCCGGCGTCGACATGGATCACCTCGCCGGTGGTCGAGGCGCCGAGATCCGACAGCAGCCACAGGGCGCAGCCGGCGACCCCCTCCATCGAGGTGTCCTCCTTCAGGGCGCTGAAGGTGCGGCCGTGCGACAGCAGGCCCCGCCCGCCGGAGATGCCGGCCAGCGACAGGGTCCGCATGGCGCCGGCCGAGATGGCGTTGACGCGAATGCCCTTGGGGCCCAGGTCGCGGGCGATGTAGCGGGTGGCCGCCTCCAGCGCCGCCTTGGCCACGCCCATGGTGTTGTAGTTGGGAATGACCCGCTCCGAGCCGAGATAGGTCATGGTCACCATCGAGCCGCCCGGCTTCATCATCTTCGAGGCGCGCCTGGCCGCGTCCACGAAGCTGAAGGCCGAGATGTTCATCGCGGTCAGGAAGCCCTCGCGGGTGGTGTTCTCGACGAAGCTGCCCTTCAGCTCGTCCTTGTTGGCGAAGGCGATCGAGTGGACCAGGAAGTCCAGCCCGCCGAACCGCTGCTCAAGGTCGGCGAAGGCCGCGTCCATCGAGGCGTCGTCGGTCACTTCGCAGGGGATGAAGTCGGTGACGCCGATGGCCTCGCCCAGCGGGCGGACGCGCTTTTCCATGTCGGGCAGATAGGCGAACGCCAGCTTCGCGCCCTGGGCGGCCAACTGGGCGGCGATGCCGTAGGCGATCGAATTATGGTTGGCCACGCCCATGACCAGGCCCGTCTTGCCCGCCATGAGATCGCCCTTGGGAAAGCTGTAGTCGTCGGCCATCCGTGGTCTCCGTCCGCCCGGACCGGGGGGACTGACGTCGCCCGCCCTGGGTGCTGATTGTCTCTCGCGCCGGCGGGCCTCTGCCCGGTCAGGCGCATCTACCGGCCCGGTTTATAGGGCGTTCGGTCGGTGAGGGAAGCCGGCGCGTTCCGATCAGCCGCCTCCAGGTCGCCCGGCCGGTCGATGTCGCGCAGCACGCCGGCGTCGCCGACAGGCCAGAGCATCAACCCCTCGCCCAGCCCCGCCAGCACCCGCCCGGCGCCGGCATCGCCCTCAAGCCCGGCCAGCGCCGGAAACAGCGCCCGCCGCAGCAGCACCGGATGGCCCCGCCGTCCCTCGAAGACCGGCGCCGCCGCGGCCGCCCCCTCCGGCAGGGCCGCCAGCATGGTCCCGGCGAGGTCCGGCGGAACCAGCGGCATGTCGCCCAGGAAGATCATCGCCCCGGCGCAGTCGCCCGGCAGGGCCGCGAGCCCCGCCTTCAGCGAGGCCGACAGGCCAAGGCCGTGGTCGGCGGCGTGGACGCATCGCAGCCTTTCCCCCTGCCTGGTCCGGGCGACGAAGCCCGCCGCCGCCGCGCCGACCCCTTCGGCCCAGGCTCCTGTCACCACGGTGACGCCCCTCGCCGGGGCGGCGAAGGCCGCGCCCAGCGCCGCCTCGATCAGCGGTCCGCCCCGCCAGGGCGCCAGCAGCTTGGCCCCGCCAAAGCGCGCGCCCGCGCCGGCGGCCAGCACCAGCGCCTCCCAGCGCCCTTGCGCGCTCGACCCTGTCATCGCCGGCTCTTCCCGCCTATCTTGGTTCCCAGCATGACGCCCTATGACGCCATCCTCGTGCAAGCCCGCACTCGAGCCGGCTCTCAGGCCGGCCCTGACGCACGGCGTCTTGTCGACGGCTTCGGTCGCGGCGTCAGCTATCTGCGCATCTCCGTCACCGACCGATGCGACCTGCGCTGCGTCTACTGCATGGCCGAGCGGATGGTCTTCCTGCCCAAGGCCGAGGTGCTGACGCTGGAAGAGCTCGACCGGGTCGCCTCGGTCTTCGTCGGGCTGGGCACGCGCAAGCTGCGGCTCACCGGCGGCGAGCCGCTGGTTCGCAAGGGCTTCATGGATCTGGTCGCGCGGCTGTCGCGCCATCTGGCTTCCGGGGCGCTGGACGAGCTGACCCTGACCACCAACGGCACGCGCCTGGCCCGCCACGCCGCCGAGCTGGCCGATCTGGGCGTGCGGCGGATCAACGTCTCGCTCGACACCCTCGATCCTGCCCTGTTCGCCACCCTCACCCGCGGCGGCGACCTGGCCCAGGTCCTGGCCGGGCTGGAGGCGGCGCGCGCCGCCGGCCTGTCGGTCAAGATCAACACCGTCGCCCTGGCCCGCGACAACGCCGCCGAGATTCCACGCCTGATCCAGTGGGCCCATGGCCTGGGCATGGACATGACCCTGATCGAGACCATGCCGATGGGCGAGATCGAGGCCGACCGGACCGACCAGTACCTCTCGCTCACCGACCTGCGCGCCGAGCTGTCCAGCTACTGGCGGCTGGAGGACCTGCCGCTCTCCACCGGCGGCCCGGCCCGCTATGTCCGCATCGCCGAAACCGGCGGCCGCCTGGGGTTCATCACCCCGATGAGCCATAACTTCTGCGAAAGCTGCAACCGCGTGCGGCTGACCTGCACGGGGACCCTGCACAGCTGCCTCGGCCAGGACGACGCCACCGACCTCAGGGCCGTCCTGCGGGCGGGCGGCGACGACGCGGCGCTGGAAGCGGCCGTTCGCGCGGCGGTCGCCGGAAAGCCCCGGGGCCATGACTTCCGCATCGGCCGTGGCGAGGCGCCGTCCCAGGCCCGCCACATGTCGACCACGGGGGGCTGAGCTTGGCGCGGGTGCTGCTGTTCGGCCGTCTGGCCGACCTCGCCGGCTGGCGCGAGAAGACCCTCGACGCCGACCGACTATCGGCGCTGCGGGCCGCGCTGGCGGCCGATGACCCTGCCCTGGGCGAGGCCCTGGATGGCCCCGGCGTGCAGGTGGCGGTGGACCAGGCGCTGGTCCGGGGCGATGTCCCCCTGGCGGCGACATCCGAAGTCGCCTTCCTGCCGCCGATGAGCGGGGGCTGAGGCGGCCGTGCGCGTCACCCTCACCGAGACGCCCTTTGAACCCGGCGCCCTGCTGACCGCCTTCTGCGCCGACCGCTCCGAGACCGGCGCCGTGGCCAGCTTCACCGGCCTTGTGCGCGGCGAGCAGGGCGGCGCCGACAGCCTCGAACTGGAGGCCTACCCCCGCTTTACCGAGGCCGCGATCAGCGAGATCGTCGAGGCGGCCATCGCCCGGTTCGCCCTGCAGGACGCCCTCGTCGTCCACCGCATCGGCCGCATGGCGCCGGGCGAGGCCGTGGTCTTCGTCGCCGCCGCCGCCGCCCATCGCCGCGCCGCCTTCGAGGCCTGCGACCAGATCATGGACTACCTCAAGAGCCGCGCCCCCTTCTGGAAGAAACAGCACGGCCCAGGCGGCCCCCGCTGGATAGAGCCCACCCCCGCCGACCTCGCCGACGCCGCCCGCTGGGACAAGGCCTGAACGCGCCCTGCGTCCTTCGACACGCGCTCCGCGCTGCTCAGGATGACGAACACCGCGTGTCGAAGCACGCACTGCCCTTCCCCCTCAATGGGGAAGGGCAGGGTTGGGGGTGTATCCCCGGTGTGCCCGAAAAGACCGAACCGGGCGCCACAGCCGACCCCCGGCGCAGTCCCCCTCCACCCCGTCGCCGATGGCGCCGGGGTCCCCCTCCCCCTGTTCGCCCGCAAGCGGGCGGGGGAGGATCCTCAGAGTTTGTGGCCGCAACCCTGCAAGATGCTCCCCCGCTGCGAAGCAGCGAACTGGGGGAGCTGTCGGCGAAGCCGACTGAGGGGGCTCTTCCCACCCTGCGTCCTTCGACACGCGCTCCGCGCTGCTCAGGATGACGAATATCGGAGCGCGCCCCCCTCCACGTCATGCTGAGCAGCGGCCAACGGCCGCGTGTCGAAGCACGCACGCACGCCCCCATCCCAAACCCAGCTTTGAAGCCCGGCCCCCGCCTTGGTATGGCTGGGCAAACACCAGGAGCCGCCGATGACCGTTCCCCTGCCCGAGAAGACCGCGCCCGGCGGACGCTTCGACGCCGATCTCGCGTTCCGGCCGGTGCGGGTGGCGGTGCTGACCATTTCCGACACCCGCGACGAGGAGAGCGACACCTCCGGGTCCATCCTCGCCGGGCGGGTGACCGCCGCCGGCCATGAGCTGGCCGAGCGGCGGCTGGTTCCCGACGATGTGGCGGCCATCCGCCAGCAGATCGAGGCCTGGGTCGCTTCGGGCGGGGTCGACGCCATCGTCACCACCGGCGGCACGGGCCTGACCGGCCGGGATGTCACGCCCGAGGCCGTCCGGCCCCTGCTGGACAAGGAGATCGACGGCTTCTCGGTCGTCTTCCACATGGTCAGCTACCAGACCGTGGGCCTGTCGACCCTGCAGTCGCGGGCGCTGGCCGGCATCATCAACGGCGTCTTCGTCTTCTGCCTGCCGGGCTCCAACGGCGCGGTGAAGGACGGCTGGGACAAGGTCATCGCCGCCCAGCTCGACAGCCGGCACATGCCCTGCAACATGGTCGAGCTGATGCCGAGGCTGCTCGAGCGATGAGCCGCCTCAGCCACATCGACGCCGAGGGCCGGGCGCGGATGGTCGATGTCACCGGCAAGCCCGCCACCGCCCGCCAGGCGGTCGCCGCCGGCCTGGTGCGGATGCCCGCCGACGTGCGCGACCTGGCCCTGTCGGGACAGGCGGCCAAGGGCGAGGTCATCGCCGTCGCCGAGCTGGCCGGGGTCATGGCCGCCAAACGGACCAGCGACCTCATTCCCCTCTGCCATCCCCTGGCCCTCAGCAAGGTCGCGGTGTCCATCGTCCCGGTCGAGGCCGGGCTGGAGGTGACCGCCACCGTGCGCACGACGGGGCCGACCGGGGTGGAGATGGAGGCGCTGACGGCCGTCTCGGTCGCCTGCCTGACGCTCTACGACATGCTCAAGGCGGCCGAAAAAGGCATGGTCATCGACGCCGTCCGCCTGATCGAGAAGACCGGCGGCAAGTCCGGCGACTGGCGCGCCGGGTAGTTATCCACAGCCCGGCCGATTTTGGTGGAACGGTCGCGCTGCGCCGGGTGCGGTAAACCGCCCCTTAACGTCCGCTGGGGCCATGTGCGATCTTGATTCGCCCCCGGATTTCACCGCGCCATGAGCGTCGACCGCGTCCTCTATCATTTCCCGCTCGACCCGGCCTCGCGACAGGTGCGCCTGGCGCTGGGCGAAAAGCGGCTGGCCTTCACGGACCAGGTGGTTCGCTACTGGGAGGCGCCGCCCGAACTTCTGGCCCTCAACCCCTCCGGCGCGCCGCCGGTGCTGGTCGAGACCGGCGACAAGGGCCGCATCGTCGTCTGCGAGGCCCGCGCCATCCTCGAACACCTTGAGGAAACAGCGCCCGAGCCGGCGCTGCTGGGCCGCGCCCCGGCCGAGCGGGCCGAGGCCCGCCGCCTGATGCAGTGGTTCGACCGCAAGTTCGACTTCGAGGTCGCCAGCCTGCTGCTGCACGAGAAGATGGAAAAGCGCCTCCTGCGGCTGGGGGCCCCGGCGCTGGCCAATCTGCGAGCCGGCCGCGACGGCCTGCGCGAGCACCTGAAGTATCTCGAGGGCCTGCTGCGCGAGCGCGACTGGCTGGCCGGGCGGCGCATGTCGCTCGCCGACTTCGCCGCCGCCGCCTACATCTCGGTGATCGACTATTTCGGCGACGTCCCCTGGCGCGACTTCCCGGCCGTGCAGACCTGGTACATGAAACTGAAGTCCCGGCCCTGCTTCCGGCCCCTGCTCGCCGACCGCTGGCCGGGCCTGCCCCCGGCCGGCCACTACGACAACCTCGATTTCTGATCGCGCCCGGCGCGCGCCTGCTGGATTTCCCGGCGGGCTCGTCTAAGGCTTCCCCCGCCGGCGCGGCGCCGGCCCCGGGGGAGTTTTCAGATCATGTGGCTACGTATCATCCTGTCCATCGTCCTGGCGGCGACGCCGGTCCTGGCGCCCGCGAGCGCGCTGGCCCGGACCCAGGACCCGACCTTCAGCGAACAGGACTTCAACCGCCTGATGGGCGACCTCGGCCGCTGGGTGGCCGGGCCGCAGGCGGTCATCGCCGAATCCACCGTCTATTCGGGCGTGGTCATCGACGGCGTGACCGCCGCCGTGGAGCCGGGCCTCAAGGGCAAGGCCGGCGAAGCCTGGGCCCGCGACTGGGTGCAGAAGGTCGACCGTGACGGCGAGGCGCTGCTGGCCCGGGCCAGGGCGGTCCAGCCCATGTCGCCGGCCCTGGTCGCCCAGCTCAAGCGCCTCGGGCCCGAAGGGGACCGCATGATCGCCGCCTTCCAGCGCTATCCGGCCCAGATCGAGGCCTACATGGTCGATCTGGTCGGCTTCAAGAACACCGTCAAGCCGCTGGTCATCCGGGCGGCGGCGGGCGACGCCAAGGCCAAGGACGAGTTGGGCATCCGCACCCTCGGCGGGATGCGGGTCGTGCTGCAGGGCGAGAACCGCCTGATGGACCTGTCGCTGGCCCTGTCGCCCGCCGGCAACCCCCAGGGCGCCCTGACCCGCGCCATGCTCGAGAGCAACAACGCCCTGATCGCCCTCCTGGCGGCGCAGGAGAAGCTGATGCTGGACCCGAACGCCGACGCCTCGGCCGAGATCGCCGAGGCGCGCGCCCGCGTCGCCGACGGCCGCAAGCAGGCCGACCTGATCTGGCCCTACGCCCAGCGCACCAAAGGGACGTTCGACGCCCTGCCGGACGGCGCCACCAAGACCCGGATGCTCTCGGTCCTCGACAGCTTCCGCGACTCCGCCGCCATCGAGCGCCAGATCCTCGACATCATGGACGCCTACGCCGACGTCCTCGCCGGCAAGGGCGACTTCGACGGCCTGGAGGCGCGGATGAACGAGCTCCAGTCCCTAATCGATCGCCGCGTGGCCCTGGTCGAGCGCCGCTCGCGGATGACCACGGGGCTCTAGATGGCAGGCCGCTCGGGCGAGCCCAGGGCCGCGATCCGGACGCGGGCCGCCGCGCTCGGCTTCGACGCCTGCGGCTTCGCCTCGGCGGCCGATCCCTGGCCGGCCGGCGAGCGGCTGCGGACCTTCGTCGCCGAGGGTCTGCACGGCCAGATGGGCTGGATGGCCGAGACCCTGGAGCGACGCAGCCATCCCGCCGCCATGTGGCCCGGGGCCCGCACCGCCGTGGTCCTGGGGCTCAACTACGGTCCCGAGCGCGATCCGCTGGAGGGCCTGGCGCGGCGCGATCGCGGCCTGATCAGCGCCTATGCGCGCGGCGACGACTATCACGAGGTCATCAAGGGCCGGCTCAAGCAGCTGGCCGGCTGGATGGCCGCCGCGCTGGGCGGCGAGGTCAAGGTCTTCGTCGACACCGCCCCGCTGATGGAAAAGCCCCTCGCCGAGCGCGCGGGCCTCGGCTGGCAGGGCAAGCACACCAACCTCGTCTCCCGCGAGCTGGGAAGCTGGCTGTTCCTGGGCAGCGTGCTGACCAGCCTCGACCTGCCGCCGGACGCGGCCGAGACCGACCACTGCGGCTCCTGCCGCGCCTGTCTCGACATCTGCCCGACCAACGCCTTCCCCGCGCCCTATCGCCTCGATGCGCGGCGCTGCATCTCCTACCTGACCATCGAGCACGCCGGCCCGGTCGATCCGGCCCTGCGGCCGGCGCTGGGCAACCGCATCTATGGCTGCGACGATTGCCTGGCGGTCTGTCCGTGGAACAAGTTCGCCGCCACCGCCGCCGAGATCGCCTTCCAGGCCCGGCCGGACCTCGACGAGCCGGCGCTGTCGGACCTGGCCGCGCTCGACGACGCCGCCTTCCGCGCCCTGTTCCGCAAGAACGCCGCCAAGCGCATCGGTCGCGACCGCTTCGTCCGCAATGTCCTCTACGCCATCGGCAACAGCGGCGATGCGGGCCTCGCCGCGGCCGCCCGGCCACGACTGGACGACGCCTCGCCCGTCGTGCGCGGCGCCGCCGTCTGGGCGCTCGGCCGCCTGCTGCCGGCCGGGGCCTTCGACGCCCTGCGCCGCCAGCGGCTGGCAGCCGAGACCGACGCCGGGGTCAGGACCGAATGGGAGAGCGGTCCGGCCGCTTCCTGATGTCGATTATCGACATGCCGTCGGCGAGCGCCCGGCGAGGCCGCTACAAAACGACTACAACTTCGCGCGGGGCGCCGCCCCACATCGCGCCACATCTGTCATACGGATACCCACGACAGCCCCGCTTTGAGACCCCCTTGGCGCCACGCTGTCACGCCACTTTCCCTACGCTGGCCAAGGCCCGCCGGGCGGAATCCCTTGCCTGCAAGGATTCATGGCGTGGGGGTGGTGGGGAAAATCCTGATACAGCCCGCGCCGGGCTCAGTACGAGCCTTCCGGCGCCGCCGCGTACTGGCCGCCCCGGCGGTAGCGGTAGAGATAGGTCGGGACCACCGCCTCGATGGTGCGCGGCGTAAGGCCGAAGGCCTCCAGCCCCGGCGCACCCGCCGCCGGCACATTGTCGGTCTTGAGCATCTGGACCTGGTCGCTGGTCACCGGCGGCGGGACCAGCAGCCCCATCAGGTCGCCCGCCTGGCCCATCAGCCCGGCCACCGGGAACGGCACCGGAACCAGCGCCCGCCGCCGGCCGGTCTCGGTCAGGATGAAGGCCATCAGCTCCCGGAAGCTGTACACCGCCGGCCCACCCAGCTCGTAGGTCAGGCCCGCGTGGCCGTCCTCGGCCGCGCAGGCGGCGATGGCCGCCGCCAGGTCGCCGACGAAGATCGGCTGGAACCGCGTCTCGCCCCCGCCGATCAGCGGCAGCGCCGGGCTCAGCGCCGCCATCCGGGCAAAGCGGTTGAAGAAGTCGTCCTCGGGTCCGAAGACGATCGAGGGCCGCACGATGGTCGCGCCGGGGAAGGCCTCCCGAACCGCCGCCTCGCCCTCTGCCTTGGTGCGCCCGTACTTGCCGGGCGACTGGGGGTCGGCGCCGATGGCCGAGACCTGGACCAGCCGCCGCGCGCCGGCGGCCCGCGCCGCCTCGGCCACGTTGCGCGCGCCCATGGCATGCACGCTGGCGAACCGCTGCCGGCCCGCCTCGCGCAGAAGGCCGACGAGGTTGACCACCGCCTCGGCGCCGTCCACGGCCCGGGCGATGGAGGCGGCGTCGCGGATGTTGGCCTGGACCACCTCGATCTGGCCGACGTCGCCCAGCATCCGCAGCCGATAGCCGCGTCCCGGCCGCCGCGCGGCGACCCGGACCCGCAGGCCCTTGCGGGCCAGGGCGCGAACCACCTGGCGACCCACGAAACCGGTGCCGCCGAAGACCGTGACCAGACCCTGCATCGCCAACCTCTCCATTCGAAGTGTCGGGGATTAGACGAGCCGGCGACCAATCGCAATCTCGGCCATTGACCCGCCGTTCACGGCGGCGTAAGAGGCGCGCCTTCGCACGCCCCGGCGGCTTCGGCCGACGGATACGATGCGGGCCCAGGTGGCGGAATTGGTAGACGCGCTGGCTTCAGGTGCCAGTGGCTTAACGGCCGTGGAGGTTCGAGTCCTCTCCTGGGCACCACTTCGAATTCTCCTGATATAGTCGAGTCGAGGAGAATCCGGATTGGCCAACCATCTGCATGAAGGCGACCTTCCCGCCGGCCTGTTCGCCGGCGCCACCAGTGTCGCCGTCGATTCCGAGACGCTTGGCCTGCGCTTCCGCCGCGACCCGCTGTGCCTGGTGCAGCTGTCGGCCGGCGACGGCGACGCCCATCTGGTGCGCCTGAACCGCTCGACCTACGACGCGCCGAATCTCAAGGCCCTCCTGGTCGACCCGGCCGTGACCAAGATCTTCCACTTCGGCCGCTTCGACATCGGCATGTTCGACCTGCACCTGGGCGTCCGCACGACGCCGGTCTGGTGCACCAAGATCGCCTCCAAGCTGGCCCGCACCTACACCGACCGCCACGGGCTCAAGGACGTGGTCAAGGAACTGGCCGGTGTCGACCTGTCCAAGGCCCAGCAGAGCTCCGACTGGGGCGCGGCGACCCTCAGCCCCGAGCAGATCGCCTACGCCGCCTCGGACGTCCTGCACCTGCATGTGGTCAAGGCCCGGCTCGAGGCGATGCTCGAGCGCGAGGACAGGACCGCCCTGGCCCAGGCCTGTTTCGACTTCCTGCCCACCCGCGCCCGGCTCGATCTCGACGGCTGGGAAGACATCGACATCTTCGCACACAGCTGATCGCTTCCTATCTGAGACCCATGTCAGCCGCCCACGCCCCCATCACCGCCGAGCAGAGCGCCGACCGGCTGGCCGGCTGGCGGCGGCGTTCGGGCGTGATCCGGGCGCTGCGCTGGGGGCTTCCGGCGCTGATGGCCCTGCTGGTTGTGGCCCTGGTGTCCTTCTTCGTCGCCAGCTCCATCGCCGCCGGCAATCTGAAGCCGCGCGAGAGCAATACCGAGATCAAGCTGGTCGGCGCCCGGTTCATGGGCCGGATGGAAGACGGCCGCAGCTTCCTGATCGGCGCCGGGCAGGCTGTACGCAGCGACACCGCCATGCAGGAGGTGGTCCTGACCGACCCGATCCTCAATCTCGGCGGCGAGACCGGCGCGGCCCAGCGGATGACGGCCAAGCGCGGGATCTACAACGAGCAGACCCGTATGCTGCGGCTGTCGGGCGATGTGCGGATCGACGACGGCGCCGGCCAACGTGTGGCCACGAACGACGCCATAATCGACACCCGGACGGGGAAGATGACGGGCGACCAGGGTCTGACGGGCGACGGTCCGCTTGGCCAGGTGCAGGCGAAGTCCTATGACGTTGACCGGGAAACCGGGCGGGTCGTCATGAAGGGCGGCGTGCGGGCTCGAATCGAGAAATGATGTTGCTGCGAACGGCCGACGGGCTGCTTTCGAACAAGGGCGTGCAAGCATGCGCAAGTTGAAGTTCCTGGCCGCATCGGCGGTCCTCGCGGTCGCCTTCGGCGCCGCCGGCGCCGCCCAGGCCCAGATCGCCCCGGGCTCGAACGCCCCGATCGACATCGCCGCCGACGAGTCGGAGGTGTTCACCCAGGAATGCCGCACCATCTGGCGCGGCGACGTCGAGGCCCTTCAGGCCCGCACCCGCCTGCGCACCCGGACGCTGAACGTCTACTACGCCCGCAACGGCAACGAATGCGGAGACACCGAACGCCTCGTCGCCGAGGGCGAGGTCTACTACGTCTCGGAAGACCGCCGCATCCGCGCCAACACCGCCACCTACCTGGCCAAGGGCGAGACCATCACCCTGACCGGCGACGTGGTCGTGGTGCAGGGCCAGAATGTCGCCCGCGCCGACCGGGTGGTCATCGACCTGCGCACCGGCAAGTCCCAGATGGTCGCCGCCAGCCGCGGCCGCGCCAGCAAGAACCGCGTCCGCGCCGTCCTCTATCCCGGCAGCAGCCAGAACTGAGCCGCATCCAGATGGCCAGGGGCAAGACCAGAACCGCCGCCAAGGCGGCTGTCGAGACGCAGCCGCCGCCCGCGCCTCCCCCCGAGCCGGGTCGCGAGGGGCTGGTCGTCGACAGCATCGGCAAGCGCTTCGGCGACCGCCAGGTGGTCAAGAACGTCTCCCTGCGCCTGGCGCGCGGCGAAGTCGCCGGCCTCCTGGGCCCCAACGGCGCCGGCAAGACGACCTGTTTCTACATGGTCACCGGGCTGATCCCGGTGGACAGCGGCTCCATCAGCCTGGACGGGGCCGACATCACCGCCCTGCCCATGTACCAGCGTGCGCGCCTCGGCGTCGGCTACCTGCCGCAGGAAGCCTCGATCTTTCGCGGGCTGACGGTCGAGCAGAACGTCATGGCCGTGGTCGAGATGCGGGTCCGCGACCGCGCCGAGGCCCAGAAGGTAACCAGCGACCTGCTGGAGGAACTGCGCATCGCCCATCTGCGCGCCGCCCCGGCGATCTCGCTGTCGGGCGGCGAGCGTCGTCGGGTGGAAATCGCCCGCGCCCTGGCCTCCGAGCCGGCCTTCATGCTGCTGGACGAGCCCTTCGCCGGGATCGACCCCCTGGCCATCGCCGACATCCGCGAGGTCATTGGCTATCTCAAGGGCCGCGGCATCGGCATCCTGATCACCGACCACAATGTCCGCGAGACCCTGGACATCATCGACCGCGCCTCGATCATCCATGCCGGCGAGGTGCTGTTCGAGGGCGCGCCGCAGGAAATCATCGACAATCCGGAAGTCCGCCGGGTCTATCTGGGCGAACGCTTCGGCCAGAACGCCGTCGCGGTCTGACCTCCCTGCGCTCCAGGGGCCGCTGACCTTCCGTCACCGCCTTGCGCCCGCCGGGCCCGTCCGCATACTCCCGCGCCGAACCGGAAAGTGATCCGGACCGGCGATCTGGCCGGGTCCCGCCGATCCGGTCCAGACAAGGGAGTTGTCCAGGTGAGCGAAGATCAGGTCTTTCCCGTGCCCGCCGAATGGGCCGCCCGCGCGCACATGGACGCCGAAGGCTATGAGGCGGCCTGGTCCCGCGTCGAACAGGATCCCGACGGCTTCTGGGCGGACGTGGCCCGCCGGCTGGACTGGCAGACCTTCCCGACGCGCATCAAGGACGTCTCCTACGACAAGGCCGACTTCCGCATCCGCTGGTTTGAGGACGGGGTTCTGAACGTCAGCGCCAACTGCCTGGACCGGCACCTGCCGCACCGGGCCGACGAGATCGCCATCATCTGGGAGGGCGACGACCCGGCGGACTCGCGCAGGATCACCTACCGCGAGGCGCATGAGGAAGTCTGCCGCATGGCCAACGTCCTCAAGGCGCAGGGCGTTCGCAAGGGCGACCGGGTGACCATCTATCTGCCGATGATCCCCGAAGCGGCCTACGCCATGCTGGCCTGCGCCCGCATCGGCGCGGTGCATTCGGTCATCTTCGGCGGTTTCTCGCCGGACAGCATCGCCGGCCGCATCCAGGACTGCGACAGCCGCTTCGTCATCACCGCCGACGAGGGCCTGCGCGGCGGCCGCGTCGTGCCGCTCAAGACCAACGTCGACCTGGCGCTGACCCAGTGCCCCAAGGTCGAGCGCGTGCTGGTGATCCGGCGCACCGGCGCCAAATGGCTGGGCCACAACGGGCGGGACCTGGCCTACGAGCCTTTGCGCGACGCCGCTTCGCCCGATTGCCCGCCCGAGCCGATGAACGCCGAGGACCCGCTGTTCATCCTCTACACCTCCGGCTCCACCGGAAAGCCAAAGGGCGTTCTGCACACCACCGGCGGCTATCTCGCCTGGGCGAGCTGGACGCACGAGCTGGTCTTCGACTACCGGCCAGGCGAGATCTACTGGTGCACGGCCGATGTCGGCTGGGTCACCGGCCACAGCTACATCGTCTATGGCCCGCTCTCGAACGCGGCCACGACCGTCATCTTCGAGGGCGTGCCCAACTATCCGACCTCCTCGCGCTTCTGGGAGGTGATCGACAAGCACCAGGTCGAGATCTTCTACACCGCCCCCACGGCCCTGCGAGCCCTGATGCGGGAGGGCGAGGAGCCGGTGAAGAAGACCTCCCGCAAGAGCCTGCGGCTGCTGGGCAGCGTCGGCGAGCCGATCAATCCCGAAGCCTGGCTCTGGTACCACCGCGTGGTCGGCGATGGCCGCTGCCCGATCGTCGATACCTGGTGGCAGACAGAGACCGGCGCCTGCCTGGTCAGCCCGCTGCCGGGCGCGACGCCGCTGAAGCCGGGGTCGGCGACCCGGCCCCTGCCGGGCGTCAAGCTGCAACTGGTCGACGCCGAGGGCGCGGTGCTGGAAGGGGCGGTCAGCGGAAACCTCTGCATCACCGACAGCTGGCCCGGCCAGATGCGCACGGTCTACGGCGACCACCAGCGCTTCATCGACACCTATTTCTCGACCTATCCCGGCAAGTACTTCACCGGCGACGGCTGCCGCCGGGACGAGGACGGCTACTACTGGATCACCGGCCGGGTGGACGACGTCATCAATGTCTCTGGCCACCGGCTTGGCACGGCCGAAGTCGAAAGCGCACTGGTCGCCCACCAGAGCGTCGCCGAGGCGGCGGTCGTCGGCCGGCCGCACGACGTCAAGGGCCAGGCCATCTACGCCTATGTCACCCTGACCTCGGACAGCCAGCCCAGCGAGGAGCTGCGCAATGCGCTGGTGCTCTGGGTGCGGCGGGAAATCGGCCCGTTCGCCGCGCCGGACGCCATCCAGTGGGCGCCAGGCCTGCCCAAGACGCGCTCGGGCAAGATCATGCGTCGCATCCTGCGCAAGGTGGCCGAGGGCGATGTCTCCAACCTCGGAGACACCACGACCCTGGCTGACCCGTCAGTGGTCGACGATCTCGTGAAGAACCGGATCGCGTAACGAGGGTGTGCGTTCAACCTTCCGAGGATTAGGCTGGGCCTCGGGTGGAATGGGGGTAGTCTGAAAGACATGCTGGCGGCCTTGATCCTTTCGATCGCGGCGAGCGGGGTGTTCGCCGAGGTGTCACCGGACCCGGACGGATCGGCCGGGGTCATTCGCGCGCGGGTCGATATCGAGGCGCCGCCGCAGGTGGTGTGGGCGGTGATCCAGGACTGCAAACTGGCGCGAAAGATGAGCGCCAATGTCCAGAGCTGCAAAGTCATGGACCGGGCCCGGGACGGCAGTTGGGACATCCGCGAACTGGTCGTGCAGGCGCCGCTGGTCCCCAAGGTGCGTTCTGTCTTCCGCTCGGAATACGAGCCGGTGCGACGCATCACCTTCCGCTGCACCGGCGGCGACGTGAAGATGTGCGAGGGCGAATGGCGCCTGGTTCCGCTGCAGAACGGCGGCACCCGCGTGCACTACGTTAACCGGGCCACCTCACCTTTCCCGCTGCCCGCGGCGGTGACCCGCGAGGTCATGAAGGGCGACATCGTCAAGTCGCTGAAAGCCCTGAGACGCGAGAGCATCGCCGCCGCCCTGTAGGGGGCGAAACATCGCGCAACGCATCCTGACTTTCTCCGGCGCGCGCCAGCGCCTACATCGGCGCCATGTTCGACGCCGTGATTTTCGACGCCGACGGGGTCCTGGTCGACTCCGAGGTCATCTACCACGCCATAGAGCTGGAGGTTCTGGGCCGGATCGGCCTGGTCTACGACCCCGCTGACTATCGCGGGCGCTTCATGGGCATGCATGAGCGGATGTATGTGGCGGCGCTGGACGCCGAGTGCCGGGGCCAGCTGGGCACGCCGCTGCCCGACGACTTTCTCGCCACCGTGCGGGGCCTGTCGAAGATCGCCTGCGACGAACGGCTGGCCTGTGTGACCGGGGCCGAGGCGGCGGTGGCCGCCGTGCGCGGCCCCAAGGCCGTCGCCAGTTCCTCGGACGCCGAGGCGCTGCGGCGCAAGCTGACCAAGGTCGGGCTCGCACCACACTTCGATCCGCACATCTACTCGGCCGACCTCGTCGCCCACGGCAAGCCGCATCCCGACATCTTCCTGCACGCGGCCGAGGCCCTGGCGATCGCGCCCGGCGCCTGCCTGGCGATCGAGGACAGCGTCAACGGCGTGAAGGCGGCGCGGGCGGCCGGCATGACGGTCTGGGGCTTCGCCGGCGGCGGCCACATGGACGAGATGGCGCACGGCCCCCTGATGGCCGCCGGCGCCGAGCGGGTGATCGGCGACTGGGCCGAAGCGGCGGCGCTGTTCGAACGCTTCTGAGCGCGCGCCCGGGCCGCGCATCATTGACCCCGGCCCTACCAGAGCCTAATCGCCCGGCCATGTTCGAAGGTCTTTCCCCCCTCGCCCGCGACGCCAAGGCCTGGCCGTTCGAGCAGGCCCGCAACCTGCTCGCACGGGTACTGCGCATCCGCCTGTCCGACGCCGAGCGCGATCTGGCGTCGACCCTGATCCATTCCGGCAAGACGGCCGAGGCCGTCGCGACCTTCCCGGCGCTGGCCAAACCGGTCACCTTCCAGTGCGGCTACGGCGCTTCGGGGCTGCCGCACATGGGCACCTTCGGCGAGGTAGCCCGGCCGACGATGGTGCGCAGCGCCCTGCGCGCCCTGACCGACGACGCCCTGCCGACCCGCCTGATCGTCTTCAGCGACGACATGGACGGCCTGCGCAAGATCCCGACCAACGTGCCCAACCGGCATATTCTGGAAGAGGATCACGACAAGCCGGTCACCGCCGTTCGCGACCCCTTCGGCGAGTACGACAGCTTCGGCGCGCACAACAACGCCCGCCTGCTGGCCTTCCTGGACAGTTTTGGCTTCGACTACGAGTTCATGTCCTCGACCGCCTGCTACAAGGGCGGGGTGTTCGACGCGGTGCTGCTGCGCGCGCTGGAGCGGTTCGACGCCATCCAGAAGGTCATGCTGCCGACGCTGGGCGAGGAGCGCCGCGCCACCTACAGCCCCTTCCTGCCGATCAGCCCGACCACCGGCCGGGTGCTGCAGGTTCCCACCCTCGAGCGCAACGTCGAGAAGGGCACGATCACCTTCCGCGACGAGGACGGCAGCCTCGCCGAGGTCCCCGTCACCGGCGGCCATGTGAAGATGCAGTGGCGTCCCGACTGGGCGACCCGCTGGACCGCGCTCGAAGTCGACTACGAGATGAGCGGCAAGGACCTGATCGACTCCGTCCGGGTGTCGAACCAGGTGTGCAAGGTGCTGGGCGGAACCCCGCCCGAGGCCTTCCACTACGAGCTCTTCATGGACGAGAACAACCAGAAGATCTCCAAGTCCAAGGGCAATGGCCTGACCATGGAGGAGTGGCTGCGCTACGGCGCGCCCGAGAGCCTGGCCTACTACATGTTCCAGAGCCCCAAGTCGGCCAAGAAGCTGTATTTCGACGTCATCCCCAAGGCGACGGACGATTACCTGCAGCAGCTGGACGCCTACCAGCGGCAGGACCCCGCCCAGCAGCTGAACAATCCCGCCTGGCACGTCCACGCGGGCCAGCCGCCGCAGGAAGGATCGCCGGTCAGCTTCAGCCTGATGCTGAACCTGGTCTCGGCCGCCGACGCCCAGGACAAGGACATCCTCTGGGGCTTCCTGAGCCGCTACATTCCGGGTGCGACCCCGGAGAGCCACCCGCTGCTCGACCGCCTGGCCGGCTATGCGATCCATTACTACGAGGACTTCGTGAAGCCGAAGAAGGCCTTCCGGGCGCCTTCGGAGATGGAACGGGCGGCGATGCTGGACCTGCGTGGCCGTCTGGCCGCACTGCCGGCCGACTGCCAGGACGCCGAACTGATCCAGAACGAAGTCTACTCGGCCGGCAACGAGGCTGGGTTCGAGCCGCTGCGCGCCTGGTTCCAGGCCCTGTACGAGGTCCTGCTCGGCCAGAGCCAGGGGCCGCGTTTCGGCAGCTTCGCCGCCATCTTCGGCCTGTCCCGCACCATCGCGCTGATCGACGAGAAGCTGGGCTAGGCGTCCTTGCGTCCTTCGACACGCCCGCCTGCGCGGGCTACTCAGGATGACGAAGAGGGGCGGGCTCCGGCGAGTTCGTCATCCTGAGGACGCACCATGGCCGCCGCCCGCAAGAAGCCCGCCCGCAAACGCCTTTCGCCGAAGGAGCGCGCCCGCGTCGACGCCCTGTTCGAGCGTTTCTCGACCCTGTCGGAGGATCCCCGGACAGAGCTGCACTTCAACTCGCCCTTCACGCTGGTCGTCGCCGTGGCCCTGTCGGCTCAGGCCACCGACGTCCAGGTCAACAAGGCCACGGCCAGGCTGTTCGCCGTCGCCGACACGCCGCAGGCGATCTTCGACCTGGGGGTCGAGGGCTTGATTCCGTTCATCAATTCGATCGGCCTGTTCCGCAACAAGGCCAAGAACGTCATCGAGCTGTCGCGGATCATCCTCGAGCAGCACGGCGGCCAGACGCCGCTGAACCGTGAGGACCTCCAGGCCCTGCCCGGGGTCGGGCGCAAGACGGCCAGCGTGGTTCTGAACGAACTGGGGATCGAGCCGGCGATCGCCGTGGACACCCATGTGTTCCGCGTCTCGCACCGGCTGAAGCTGTCGGCCGGCAAGACGCCGGACCATGTCGAGGCCGAACTGATGGCGATTGTGCCCGAGCCCTATCTGACGCGGGCGCACCACTGGCTGATCCTGCACGGACGCTATGTCTGCCTGGCGAGGCGGCCAAAATGCGAGACCTGCCAGGTCGCCGACCTCTGCCCCTCGCGCGAACTGTTCGTCGGGGGCTAGACTGCCCCCGATATGGAGGGCCCGACCATGGCGCTGATGACCGGACTGATCGCTCTGCTGCTGGCCGCGGGGGCCTCCGACGAGAGCGATGATCCACGGGGCTGCAAGGCGGCGGCGGGGGGCGTGCACTGGCTGACGCTCGGAAACCAGGGCGCGCGTCAGGGCGAGGCCGTCAGCATCCTGCCCTTCAAGGCCGGCGATTTCCCGGGGGCCGAGCAGCTGGTCGATCCGCTCTGCTACGACAACTGGACCGTCGAGCCGGCGGGCGCGGGACAGATTTCGGACGATCGCCGGTCCATCCGGATGGCGCAGGACGCGCCGGTCGGCGAGACCCTGCTGGTCCGGGCGACCATCGGCGACGTCGATACGCGGGGCCGGACCCGCATCATCGCCCGCGAGGCGGTCAGCCTGGCGGGAATCTGGAAGGAAACCTCGGCCGGGCCGGACTGTCCGGCGACGGACCCGGTGCTGACCGAGCTGGTCTTCACGGCCGAGGGGACCTTCAGCGTCACCTGGCGGCCGTTCGAGGTCTACAAGGACTACTGGGGCCCCTACAGCTTCGATGCGGCGAGCGGGCGGCTGGTGATGACCATGGAGGGCGGGAACCACAGGCCGTCGGGGGTCGACCTGGAGGGCC
The DNA here is from genome assembly GCA_046295055.1 of Caulobacter sp. GTDB lineage: Bacteria > Pseudomonadota > Alphaproteobacteria > Caulobacterales > Caulobacteraceae > Caulobacter. The sequence continues at coordinate 167,530 of JBKBOD010000005.1, forward strand.
AGGCGCGGCTCGAGGGCAAGGACCTGGTGATCGAGGGGGTCTTCTTCGGGGCGCCGGCGGGGGCGATGCAGCTGACGCGGGCGCCGTGCGCGTTGCGGTTCACAAAGGTGCGCTAGGCTGTAGCCAGGCTGTCAAAAAACAACAGGTCTGTGTTGTCACGGCGGGGCGCCCAGCGGCCTGCGCGGACGCCCCGGTGTCGATAATCGACAATCAGCCGCCGTTGTAGACGAGGGTCACGGCCGAGCCGCCGTCCTCGGTCGGACCGGCGGTGACATGGAGGCCGACATCCTCGGAGCCCTCGGCGCGGGCGGCGATCATCCGGGCCTCTCCGGTCTGCATCTCGCCGGCGATGACGAGGCCCTTGGCCGCGATGCGCTCGCGATACCAGTCCATCACCTGCTGGGGCGAGCGGTCGGTGTTGAAGCCGATGGCGCCGCCCTTGACCTGGTCGGCGCCGCCGGCCTGGGCGATGACGGAGGTCAGGACCGCGCCGGGCATGATCTCGGCGAACGCCGGCATGTCGGCCGGCGGCTTCAGGCCCGAGCCGCTCTCGACGATGACCTTCTCGCCATCGGCGCCCTTGACGACATTGCGGGTCTGGGGCTGGCCGCAGGCGGCGAGCAGGGCGGCGACGCAGGCGAACGCGAGGACGGGGCGGATCATGGCTGGGTATCTCCGGGCGCGGGCTCGATCTTGAGCCGCAGGTTGACGTCGGGATTGCGATAGCGGCCGGCGAGGCCGCCGCCGTCGCGGACGAGGACCAGCCGGTGGGCGACGCCGTCGGCGGTCGGGCGGAAGATCAGGACCATGCGGCCCTTCTCGACCCGGGCGCTCTCGAACAGGCCGGACAGGCCGATCAGCTCGCAGTCGCTGGTCCCGGTGATGGGAACGCCGGCGACGGCGTCGCAGAAGGGCTGGAACAGGACGAAGTCGGCGCTGGCCTCGCGCTCGCCGACGCCGTGCTGGATGCTGATGGTCATCAGGGCGGCGTCGGCGCGGTCGCCCTCGGCGACGATGCGCCAGGTTCCGTGGAAGGCGCTGGGCGGGATCAGGGTCTCGTTGTCGTCAGGTCCCGCGCCGACGTCCTCGCCCACTGGCGGGGCGGCGGCGACCGGCGGCGGCGCCTTGGCCGCAGCGGAGGCCGGCGCGGGCGGCGCGGCGGCCGGACGGTCCGGCGCGCCGCAGGCCGCCAGGGCCAGGATGGCGGCCAGGCAGAGACCCGGCCTCACTTCGGCGTCTCGTCGATGCAGCGTTGAACGGTCGGCGCCGCCTCGCGCATCTTGTCCTCGGTGGCCAGGATGCGGACGCCGCCGGACAGCAGGGTCCCGACCTCGCTGTCGGGCACGCCGGCGGCCTTGGCCCGGCGGCTGGTCTCGCCGATCCAGCGCATCGAGGACCCGCGCGCCGGGACCGGGAGGCCGGCGGCCGTGGCGGCGGCGGACTGGACCTGATGGCTGGCCTCGGCGGCCTGCAGCAGACCATGGCAGCGGGCGGCGAACTCGACGTCGGCGCGGGTGAAGCTCTGGGCCGGCGCGTCGGCCGGGGCGGGCGCCTCGGCGCTGTCGGCGGCCTCGCCGGCACCGGCCGGGGCTTCGGCGGTCGAGGCGGCGGGCGCGGCCTGGTCGCTCTTGCCGCAGGCGGCCAGCAGCAGGGTGGCGGTGAGGGTGAGGGCGGCGCCCCGGGCGAGGGTCATGCGGGTTCTCCTTCGAGGGTCAGGAAACAAGCCAGGCGCAGATGATCTGCCGGGCCATCTCGGGGTCGGATCTGAGGGCGGCCAGGAAGTCGGCCTGGACCTTCGGCGTGGCGTCGGCGAAGGCCTGTTTCACGAAGCGCTGCATGTCGGCGTCGGTGACCTGGCAGGCGTCCATGGAGCGGATGGAGCCCTGGCCCGCGCCCTGGCCTGCGACATCGCCGGCCTCGCCCGCCGGGTCCTGGGGCTCGTCGCGGGCCGGCGGGGCGGATCCGTCATTGATGCCGGGCAGGGTGCGGCCGGCCCGGCCGGCGGCGATGAGCACGTCGGTGGTGACCGATCCGCCCATCTCGACCGGCGGCTCGGGGTCTTCCTGCTCGTCGAGCTGGATGCCGATGGTGAAGTCGCCCGAGACGATGCCGCGCCAGACCGGCGCGGTCGCCCGCGAGTCGGCGGCGAAGTCTGCCCGATAGCGGCCATGAACCGAGGACTCGGTGCTGGACAGGATCTCGATGCTGACCGCATCGGTCTCTCCGGCGACCCAGGGCGAGACGCCGATCGCCTCGAACCGCTCGTAGGCCGGCTCGTACCAGGTGACCGAGGCGGTCCCGCCCTCCAGCGCGCCGGTCTGGCCGGCCTCGACGCGCGGCAGGTTGAGGTCGAAGCTGAGGCTGCGGGCCATGGCGTCGACTTCCATGCGGGTGGTCGAGCCGATCGTGCGGACGATATCCTTGCGCGGGTAGTCGGTGCGGCGCTCGACCGCGAACTGGCCGCCGACCGACAGGCCGGTGGCGAGGTCGGCCATCTGGGCGGCCTTCTCGAAGAAGTCGATGGCGACCTCTTCCTGGGGAATCCGCACGCTGGTGCTGTCGGTCGGCCGGGGCCCGGGCTGGGCGCGGACCCGGCGGCCGGTCATCGGCCGGGTCGAGGGCGGAATAAAGATGTTGCGGCTGGTCTCGGGGTCGGGGACCGGCTCGGGCGCGTAGGTCACCTCGCCCTCGGCCAGGGCCTGCTGCAGGCCGATGTAGAGGTCGATCGTCACCTCGCGGCTGTCGGCCGGGTCCGGCGCACAGTTGATGACCGACAGGACCAGCTCGCCGCCGGTGTCCTTCGTCAGGGGATTGCCGTCGATGGTCCAGCGGCGCAGCCGGCGACGCGCCTGGGACGCGCCGTTGGCCAGCACATTGCCGCGCACGCCGATGTGGATGTTGTCGATGCCCTTCTTCACATCGCCGCGCACCATGGCGGCGATGGTCAGGGCCGGATGGGCGCCGGGCTGGAAGCCCTTGATCCGCACGCGGACCGGGCGGCCGGACATCGGCTTCATCTTCAGGCCAAGCTGGGTGTCGGGCTTGTCGATCGAGAGTTCGGCCACCTGGGCCCCCTCGAAGAAGTTCATGTCCAGCCAGCGGGGATGCTCGAGCGTGCCGCGCCGTGGGCTGACGGCCCGCTGGTCCGGCCATTCGATGCGATCGGCGATGAAGGCGGGGAAGGCGCGGTAGAGGCCGACGTTCTTCCAGGTCGGGTGATGCGCCTTGAGATAGCGGTCCAGCCAGCTGACGAAGATGCGCGTCGGATGGATCCTGCGGTAGGTTTCGTCCCGGGCCGTGAACGGCTCGCGCAGCATGGCCGGTACGAGCCGGAAGCCGCCGTTGACCGCGCGCCGGGCGCCGGCGCGGGGGCACTCGTCCTCGAAGAGGTAGCGCCAGAACGGGCTGGTCATGTAGCCGAGGATGGTGCGGATGGCCTTCTGGTCGTCGCCCACGCGCGGGGTCAGCCAGGTCCTGGTGCGCGGCCAGGTCTCGAGGAACAGGGGATAGTCCCAGGGCCGCAGGCCCAGATGCTTGCCGTGCGCCTCCTCGCCCTTGCTCAGCTCAGCGATCATGTCGACGCCGCGAAAGCCGTTCAGGCCATAGAGGGCGAGCGCGTCCGGCAGGCCCTCGCCGATGACAGGGGCGACGCCGTCTTCCGGCATGTCCGGCGACTCGGTCGGATTGGCCCAGCCGATGGCGTGGACCAGCTCATGCACCGCGGTGACGTCGGACTTTCGCGGATAGACCGCGAGGTCGGGGTCGACGAAGTAGGTCTTCTCGCTGAGCAGCATCCGGATGTGGTCGGAATCGAGCCCGCTTTCGCCGTCGCGGAACATCGGGCCGGTGCCGGCGGCCGCCGAGTAGGTTTCCTGGTAGTTGATGACGAAGCGCAGCTTGCCGTCGAGCGGCAGGTTGGGCGCGTCGAACCCCATCTCGCGGTAGCGCGCGGCGGCATGGGACAGGGCGCCGGTGATCTGGTCGCGGCGATCCTGGGACAGGGGGTTGCGCGCGGGACCGATGATCACCGAATCGACGTTCAGCGTCATGGTCGCGTCGATGTCGAAGCCGACCGGATTGGCGGCCCAGGCGGCGCGCTGGGCGGCGCGCACGCGTTTCTCCATCTTCACCGAGGGCTGGCCGGCGGCGCCGCGCGCCAGCCCCAGGGCCGCCAGGCCGGCGGCGGCGAAGAGAGCGCGTCTCGAAACAGCGGGCATGGGGACCTCGCGCGGCATGAGGAGGGGGAGACCCCCGGGCCGAGGTCCCTCAACGACGGCCCGGGGGAGCGAACGGAACCTTCGTGTGTCGGGCTAGTCGAAGATTCCGCCCACGGCTTCGTCGACGCGGCGGCCGACCTCGCCGTTGACGCGGCTCTCGGCGGCGTCGCGGGCGGTCTGGCCGACACGGCGAGCGGGTTCGGGGACGGTGTTGCGGGGCGCCTGGCCTTCAAGGGCGGCCCTGGGGCTCTGGCGCTGGGGCAGGCCCGAGACGCAGCAGTCGCTGGCGCTGGGAGACGGCGCCGGGTCCTTGAGGTAGCACATGGCGCCATCGCCCTGGACGCCCGGCTTGACCCAGGTCCAGGCCTTGCAGCGGCCGTCACGGTCGCACATCGACTTGCAGGTTTCCCAGCCGCGCTGGCCCAGGTCGGCGCTGTGGTAGTCGCTGCCCATGCGGTCCTTGCCGTACTCGGGGACGTAGGTCACCTGGCCCTGGCCGGCGACGCCGGAGGTGCAGCAGTCGTCCTTGACCCGGTCCGGCGCGGTGTTCTTGAGGTAGCACATGGCCCCGTCGCCCTGGACGCCCGGCTTGACCCAGGTCCAGGCCTTGCAGTCCTTGGTGCGGTCGCACCACTGCTTGCACTTCTCCGGCCCCTGCTGGCCGAAGGCCTTGTGCATCATGTCCGAGCCCGGGCGGTCCCAGCCCGCCTCCATCCCGCTGGCCGGCGGCGGCGCGCCCTGCAGGACCGAGGAGACCTTGCGGTTCAGGCCGCCGAGGTTGGGGGTGTCTGCGCCGATGGTCATGCACTGGCCGCTGTAGCCATTGTCGGCGCACAGCTTCCAGGTCCCGGAGGTCTTGGCGCTCTGGGCGGTGTTCTCGAAGCTCTGCTGGCCGAGCGAGGACGTCGAACGGTTCAGGATGATCTGGCGGCCGGTGTAGTTGGGGCCGCTGAACAGGATCAGGTCGCGGGGACCGGCCTGGGCCTCGGCATCGCCGATGTCGCCGCTGCGCGAGGGGCCGAGATAGCGGACGGCCGAGATGGAATGGGCGAAGTCGCCCAGTTGAGGCAGGCGACCCTCGACCTCGCGGCATTCGCCCTGGTAGCCGGCGTCGAAGCAGACGCGCCAGCGGCCGACGGCGACCAGGCTGGCGGCCTCGTCGTTGAACTGCTGGGCGTTGAGATCGGGGCTGTGGGTGGTCAGCACGCGGCTTTCGCCGGTGAAGTTCTCACCGTTGTACAGCGTCAGCTTGCCGGCAGGCTGGCTCTGCTGGGCGATGGCGATGCCGGCCACGGCGGCGATGCCGATGGCGCCCGCGAGCGCGGCGGCGACGAGTCGTTTCATGGTTTGACCCCTCCGAGAAACAGGTCCCTCGGCAGGAGAAACGGAAGGCGTCACGCTGACCGGACATCGGTCGGTGAACTTTTTTCGGCGATCTTCCCGCGCCCGTGATCCGTGTTATCTGTCGGCTGGGGCCCGCCGCGTATCAGGAGACCTGCCAGTGCTGGACGCCGAGACCGGCCATCCGCCGGAAGTGCTGGCCACCGCCAGCCGGCTGGCGCCGCTGCTGATGGAGGACCTGCGTCGCCAGGCGCACCGGGAGCGGCGCCGGGTGCGGGCCGGCGAGACCCTGCGCACCACGGCCCTGGTCAACGAGGCCTACGTCAAGCTGCAGCGGGCCGAGGGCTGGAAGGACGAGGTGCACTTCCTGTCGGCGGCGGCGCTGGCGATGCGCCAGGCGCTGGTCGACCACGCCCGCGCGCGGCTGGCGCAGAAGCGGGGGTCGGGCCAGGTGGTGGCGCTGGAGGACCAGTCGATCGAGCCGGCCTGGGAGAGCGACGAGCAGCTTGTGGCGCTGGACGAGGCGCTGAAGGCCCTGTCGCGGCTGAACCCCCGGCTGACGCACATCGTCGAATGCCGGTTCTTCGCCGGCTATTCGGAGGAGGAGACCGCCCGGCTGCTGGGCGTCACCGACCGCACGGTGCGCCGCGACTGGGTCAAGGCGCGGGCCTGGCTGTTCAGCCAGCTCGGCGAGGAGACGCCAGACCGTATCGCGTCCTGACCTGGCCGGCCATGGCGGCCAGCCGCTGTCCCGCCGGACCGGCGCGGGCGGCGATGGCGTCGACCTCGGCCAGCAGGGCGACGGCCTCGCCCCGGCGCCCCTGTTCGGCGCGCACCCGGGCCATGGCGATGGCGGCCACGGCCGTGCCCGGATGGGCGGGACCGAGGCTCTTGCGGGCCTCGGCCAGAGCCTGGGCCGCCGTCGTCTCGGCCTCGGCGGTGCGGCCGAGCGCGAGCTGGGCCTCGGCGACGCCGGCCAGCGGCGCCACCAGATGCATGCCGCCGCCGGCATAGTCGCGGCCCATGTCGGCCGCTTCGCGCAGGATCGGCAGGGCCTCCGCCGGGCGGCCCGTCTGCAGCAGCAGCTTGCCGTAGTTGTTGAGCAGGGCCGCCGTCGCGCCCGAGGGACCGAACAGCCGGCGGCGCAGGTCCACGGCGCGGCGCAGCAGCGGCTCGGCGGACTTGAGGTTGCCGGCGGAGATCTCGACGGCGCCCCAGTTGTTGAGGGTGTTGAGGGCGTCGGGGCTCTGTTCCAGCCCGGCGGCCGTCCAGACCAGGTTGGCCGCCTTGAAGGCCTCGCGCGCCTCGTCATAGCGGCCGACCGCCGCCAGGGCGACGCCGAGGTTGTTGTGGAAGACGCCCGTCTCGCGGTGGGCCGGCCCGCTGAGGGCGATGCGGCGCGGCAGGGCGGCCTGGAGCAGCCGCACCGCCCCCTCGCCGTCGCCCGCCTCGCGCATCAACTGGGCCTCCAGCAGGCGGCTGTCGACGAGGCGGGTCTCCCAGCGGGCGGGGTCGGCCGACCAGAAGGCCTGGGCCTGGGCCAGCCGGGCGGCGGCGGCCTTGTTGTCGCCCTTGCGATGAAGGGTCTGGGCCAGGTCGTAGCGGCCAAGGGCGATCAGCGAAGGATCGACCCGCGCGGGATCGGCGTCGGCCAGACGGACCAGCAGGGGCTCGGCCGCCTCGTAGTCGGTCAGCAGGAAGTAGAGCTCGCCCAGGGCATGGAGCACCGGCGCGCCACGACGGGGGTCGAGCTGGAACTCGCGGTCGATGCGGCGGGCGGCGCTGTCGAGGACCTGGGCGGCGGTGGCCTCGGCGCCCTGCAGCTCGCCGGCGCTGCGGAACATCAGGAAGATCGACTGCTGGACGGCCTCGAGCCGGGCCTGATCGCGCAGGGCCTCGTCCCGCTGGCGCGACGCCTCGCCCGCCTGCCAGAGGGCGAGGCCAAGGCCGGTGGTCAGGCTGACGGCGATGGCGGCGGCGGCGGCGATGGGCCAGCGGCGGCGGCGGACGAAGCGCCGCAGGCGGTAGCCGCGCTCGCCGCGGCGGGCCTCGACCGGGTCGCCGGCCAGGGCGCGCTCGAGATCGTCCTTCAGCGCCTGGGCGGTCTGGTAGCGGTCGGCCGGGTCCTTGCGCAGGGCCTTGGCGAGGATGGCGTCGAGATCGCCCAGCAGGGCGGCCTCGCCTGGGCCCGGCCGGACGCGGGCGGCGAGGCTTTCGGGCCGGGCGTCCATGACCCGGGCCACGGCCACGGCGAGCGGCTGGCCCGAGGCGCGGACCGGCGGCTCGCCGGCGACCAGTTCGTAGAGCACCGCGGCCAGGCCATAGGTGTCGGTGGCCGTGGAGATGGCGCCGCCGGCCACCTGTTCGGGGGCGGCGTAGTCCACCGACATCGGCGCGGCGGTTTCGGCGCCGGCGCCGTCGTCGATCAGGCGGGCGACGCCGAAGTCGATCAGGCGCGGGCGGCCCTCGGCGTCGACGAGGATGTTGCTGGGCTTGAGGTCGCGGTGGACGACGAGGCGGGCATGGGCGTGGGCCAGGGCGTCGCAGAGGGCCGCGCCCAGCCGCGCGGTGTCATGCAGGCCGAGGTTCCGTGAGCGGCGCCAGGCGTCGATGGGTCCGCCATCGACGAACTCCATGACCATGAAGGGCCGGCTGTCGGCCAGCAGGCCGCCGTCGATGATGCGGGCGATGCCGGGATGGTCGAGGCCGGCGAGGATGCGGCGTTCGGACTGGAAGCGTTCCCAGGCCTGGGCGCCGGCCCGGCCGATGATCTTCAGGGCGGCGCGCTGGTCGTAGGCGCCGTCTGCGCGGCGGGCCTCGTAGACCTCGCCCATGCCGCCGGCGCCGATGGGGCGGACGATCTCCCACGGGCCGGCGCGGTCGCCGGGCTTCAGGGACAGGGGCGGCGTCGCGGCGGCGGACGGCTGGACGGGGTCGGGCTCAAGGAAGCCCTCGGTCGCCTCGGCGTCGGCCAGCAGGCTGCGGACAGCGTCCAGCACCCCGGGCGGGGCGTCCTGTGCGGCGAGCCAGGCCTCGCGTTCGTCCGGGGGCAGGTCCCAGGCGGCGTCGAACAGCGCTTCGACCCTGTTCCAGCTGTCGCGATCCAAGGCCCCGGCCTCCCCGTCGTTCGATGGGGGAAGGTTGTCCGCGACCGTCGTTCTGGCAAGTCGGAAAGATGGCTAACCCCGCCGCAACCCCTTTGCGGATCAGGGATTGGCGGCGCGGATGGCCCGCGCCACGGCGGCGCCGAAACGCACCCCGGCCTCCGGCGCGTCGGCGAGGAACAGGTCCGGCTCGATGATTTCCAGCTCCATCAGCCCCAGCGATCCGTCGAGGCAGCGGATCAGGTCGATGCGGGCGTAGGTCAGCGGCGGGACGGCGGCCAGCACGCGGGATGCGGCCTCCAGCGCGCCCGGCCAGGGATCGACCCGGTGGCTGACGCCGCCGAACTGCTGCTGCACGCGGAAGTCGCCGGGGGCGGCGACCTTGGTCACCGCATGGCTGAAGTCGCCATCGAAGTAGAACAGCGACAGCTCGCCCTCCTCGCCGACGGCCGGCAGGAAGGGCTGGAGGATGGCGCCGCCATCGGGCGCGCCGTCGAGGGGATCGCCGGGCGCGAGGCGCAGGGTCTGGTGCGAGCCGCCGCTGATGCGCGGCTTGGCGACGACGATGTCGCAGCCGAAGCGGCGGCGGGCGGCGTCGATATCCTGCGGCGTCAGCCGGTCGAGGATCAGGCTGGGGACGACGGGGGCGCCGGCGGCCGCGAGCTCGGCGAGGTAGGCCTTGTCGGTGTTCCAGCGCAGCAGGGGCGCGGGGTTGACCAGCCGCTGGCCGGCGGCCTCGACCTCGTCCAGCCGGGCCAGCCAGCGGGCGGGGGCGACGTGATAGCCCCAGGCGAGCATCGGCAGGATGGCGTCGGCTGGGCCGTCCAGCGGATCGGTCCAGGGCAGGGGCCGGGCGCGGACGCCGGCCTCGGCGAGGCCGGGCTCCAGCCTGGCGAACCAGGCGGGCCAGAACTCCTGATACAGGGCCTGGTCGGCGGCCGGCGTCCAGATGACGACGTCCATGGTCAGATCGCCAGCAGCAGGGCCTCGCCGCCCTCGGCCCGGACCTCGGCGCCCAGGGCCAGGCCAAGCTCGCGGGCGGCGGCGTCGCGGGCGGCGGCGTCGGCCGGCAGGGTAATGGCCGCCTCGCGCCGGAAGCGCCGGGCGCCGTCGGGCGTCAGGGCCTCGACCGTCAGGATCAGGGTCTCGCCGTCGAGCCGGGCATGGGCGCCGACGGCGGTGCGGCAGCTGCCTTCCAGGGCGGTGAGGGCGCCGCGCTCGGCCGCCACGGCGACCGCCGTCGGGGCGTGGTGCATGGCCCGGCACCAGGCCGCGTCGGCGTCCGCCTCGCGCGTCTGGATGGCCAGGGCGCCCTGGCCGGGCGCCGGCGGGGCGTGGACCGGATCGAAGAAGCTGCGGGGGGTATCGGGCATGCCCAGCCGGTTGAGGCCCGAGGCCGCCAGCAGGATGGCGTCCGCCTCGCCCGCCGCCAGCTTGGCCAGGCGGGTGTCGACATTGCCGCGCAGCATGATGATCTCGAGGTCCGGGCGCATGGCCAGGCACTGGGCCGCGCGGCGCAGGGAGGCGGTGCCGAGGCGCGCGCCCCGGGGCAGGTCGGCCAGGGTGGTCCAGCCTTCGCTGACGAAGGCGTCGCGGGGATCCTCGCGCTCGGGGATGGCGGCGATGACCAGGCCGGGCGGCATCTCGGCCGGGACGTCCTTCATCGAATGGACGGCGGCGTCCACGCGGCCGTCCAGCAGGGCCTCCTCGATCTCCTTGGTGAACAGCGCCTTGCCGCCGATCTCCAGCAGGCGGCGGTCCTGGATGCGGTCGCCGGTGGTGGTGATGCGGACCAGCGGGGCGGCGGCCTCGGGGTCGGCCGTCTCGCCCAGGGCGGCGGCGATGCGACGCTGCATCATGCCCGACTGGGCGAGCGCCAGCTTGGAGGCGCGGGTGCCGATGCGGACGACAGGTTGCGGCGACATGACGGGAGGGCTACCTCGGGGCGGACTTTCAAGCGGTGCTGCTACAGGAGCGGCGCCCGAGCGGCAACTTTGCATGACCACCCATACCGTCCTCGGCCTCGAAACCAGCTGCGACGAAACCGCCGCGGCCGTGGTGCGGCTGGACGGCGACGGCGCCTCGACGGTGCTGTCCTCGGTGATCGCCAGCCAGATCGCCCAGCACGCGCCGTTCGGCGGGGTGGTGCCGGAGATCGCCGCCCGCGCCCATGTCGAGGCCATCGACGCCATCGCCGCCCAGGCCATGGCCGAGGCGGGCCTTGGCTATGACGCGCTGACCGGGGTGGCGGCGACGGCGGGTCCGGGGCTGGTCGGCGGGGTTATGGTGGGGCTGTCGTTCGGCAAGGCGGTGGCGCTGGCGCGGGACCTGCCGCTGGTGGCGGTGAACCATCTGGAAGGCCATGCGGTGTCGGCGAGGCTCGGGGCGGAGGTCCCCTACCCCTTCCTGCTGCTGCTGGTCAGCGGCGGCCATTGCCAGCTTCTGGAGGTGTCGGGGGTGGGCGCCTGCCGGCGGCTGGGCTCGACCATCGACGACGCGGCCGGCGAGGCCTTCGACAAGATCGCCAAGGTGATGGGCCTGCCCTATCCCGGCGGGCCGGCGCTGGAACGGCTGGCCGAGGGCGGGGACGAGACGCGATTTACCCTGCCGCGCGCCCTGCTGGGCCGCGAGGGCTGTGATTTTTCCTTCTCCGGGCTGAAGACGGCGGCGGCGCGGCTGGCGGAGGGCGTCAGCGGCGAGACCGACCGGCGCGACCTGGCGGCGGCGGTGCAGGCGGCGATCGCCCGCCAGCTGACCGAACGCACAGACCGGGCCATGGCCGCCTATGCCGCCGACCATGCGGACGAGCCGCTGCGGCTGGTGGTCGCCGGCGGGGTGGCCGCCAACCGGCTGGTGCGGCAGCGGCTGCAGGACGCGGCGGCGGCGCGGGCCTTCAGCTTCGCCGCCCCGCCGCTGGCCTATTGCACCGACAACGCCGCGATGATCGCCCTGGCCGGGGCCGAGCGGCTGGCGGCGGGGCTGTCCGACGGGCTGGACGCCCTGGCCCGGCCGCGCTGGCCGCTGGACGCGGCGGCGGCGCGCGAGCGGCCGACCCACAACCCCGGCCGCAAGGGAGCCAAGGCATGACGAGCGGCTATCGCAGCGCAGGGGTGATCGGCGGCGGGGCCTGGGGCACGGCCCTGGCGCAGGTGGCGGCCCGCGCCGGGCTGGCGGTGACCCTGCAGGCGCGCGAGGCCGAGGTGGTCGAGGCGATCAACAGCGGCCACGAGAACCGGCTGTTCCTGCCGGGGGTGACGCTGGACGCCGGCGTCCGCGCGACGACCGACATGGCCGGTCTCGCCGGCGCGGATCTGATCCTGGCCGTGCCGCCAGCCCAGCATCTGCGTTCGGCTCTGTCGGCGTTCGCGGGTCATGCTCGCGAGGGCCTGCCGATCATCCTGTGCAGCAAGGGCGTCGAGCAGGGCACCCTGATGCTGATGACCGAGGTCCTGGCCCAGGTCATCCCCCAGGCGGCGCCGGCCGTTCTGTCGGGCCCAAGTTTCGCCGGCGAGGTCGCACGGGGCCTGCCGACGGCCGTCACCCTGGCCTGCCCGGACGAGGCGCTGGGCCGGGCCCTGGCCGAGGCGATCGCCACGCCGAGCTTCCGCCCCTATCTGGCCGCCGACATGCCGGGCGCCGAGGTCGGCGGGGCGGTGAAGAACGTGCTGGCCATCGCCTGCGGCATCGTCGAGGGCAAGGGCCTGGGCCGCAGCGCCCACGCCGCCCTGATCACCCGGGGCTTCGCCGAGCTGACCCGCATGGCCGAGGCGCTGGGCGGCGAGGCGGAGACGGTGGCGGGGCTGTGCGGGCTGGGCGATCTGGTGCTGACCTGTTCCAGCCCGCAGTCGCGCAACATGAGCGTCGGGCTGGCGCTCGGCGCCGGGCAGACCCTGGACGAGGCCCTGGCCGGCAAGCTGTCGGTGGCCGAAGGCGTGGCCTCGGCGCCGGCGGTTCAGGCGCTGGCGGCGAAGCTGGGCGTCGAAATGCCGATCTGCGACGCGGTGGCGGCGATCCTGTCGGGCCGCACCGATGTCGACCAGGCCATCGCCGGCCTGTTGTCGCGGCCGATCCGCAGCGAACGCTAGGTTCAAGGACATACCAATGGCTCTCTTCATCATCTCCTGGCTGGACAAGCCCGGCGCCCTCGACATCCGGCTGGCCACGCGCGAGGCGCACCTGGCCTATGTGGCAGACCACCCCGGCGTCGTGCGGCTGGGCGGGCCCTATCTGTCGGAGGATGGCGCGATGGCGGGCTCGATGCTGATCGTCGAGGCCGAGGACCTGGCCGCGGCCCAGGCCTTCCATGACGCCGATCCCTACAAGGCCGCGGGACTGTTCGAGACGTCCACCGTCCGGCCCTGGCGCGTGACGGTCGGGGGGCTGGCCTGAACCCGGCAATGTCCCTGAATCCCGCCAGGCCGCCCGCCGGCGTTCCTCTCTGTCCGCTGGAGGGTATCGACGAGCCGGGCGCGCGGGGGTTCCGGTTCCGCGAGGGGGATGCGCAGTTCGCCGGCTTTGTCGTGCGGTCGGCCGGGGCCGTGCTCGGCTATGTCGACAGCTGCCCGCACGCCGGCTGGCCGCTGGCGATGGCCGACCGCTACCTGACCCGCGACAAGGACCGCATCCTCTGCGCCGGCCACGGGGCCCTGTTCCGCATCGCCGACGGCCACTGCACCAGCGGCCCCTGCGCCGGCCGCGCCCTGGAGCCCTGGCCTGTCGCGGTGAGGGACGGGGTGATCGTCACGGCGTGAGCGAGGAGGAGATCGACAGGACCAAATCGGGGATCCACTATCGCTGAAGTGGAAAAAGGCGGGGGGGGAACCTGATGAACAATCTGGTTTCGATCTGGCACGATCTGAACGAGCCGCAGGCGACGATTCTCGCAGCTGTATTGACGGTCTTAGCCGCCATCGTTGGCGTCATTTTGGGCTGGTGGCTGTTCAGCGGCCGGGTAAAGGACCTGCAGAGTACCCTTGAGGAGACGGAGACGATCCTCAACAAACACCGAGACCAAGTCGAAGCCACCCTCCAGGGCATTGCTGGCCGACTGGCTGAGATGGACGAGCAGTTTACCGGTATCCAGGAGGCGCTCGGTCAACTCAGGGGCTCGGTAAACGTTCTTGAGAGTAGCACAGGAAGCGGCGGAACGGACGCCCAGATGGACGCGCGAGAGGCGCTTCGTGAAGGCTGGGCGGCAATCCGTGACAAGCTCGAAAAGATCGCCGCCGACCCGAAGATCGATGGTCGAACCCGCGCTCGCTATGCGCGAATTGATCGGCGGCGTTATGCCGACCTTATAGATGCGCTCGAACGTGACGGGAGACTGGGCGTGCGAGCCAATCTCTACTCGGAGGCTGTCGCCCTGTTTCATCGCTACCGCAATGGCAGGCAGGTTCCCAGTACTGCTGACGTGGAGCGAATGCGGACCATATGCGAGGCGCTGCTCTAAACCCCTAGCAACAGCCATCCCAGACGCAAGAGGGCGGCCCGAAGGCCGCCCTCATCCTGACCCCTCTGGGGGGGATCTCGAAAATGGAGCGGGCGAGGCGATTCGAACGCCCGACCCCAACCTTGGCAAGGTTGTGCTCTACCCCTGAGCTACGCCCGCGCTCCAGGACGACTGACGTCGCCCGAATTCGAGAGCGCGGCTTATGGCAGAGGCCAAAAGGCTTTGCAAGCGGGTCCCGAAGGGAATCTACAGCCCGACCTTCGGAGCCTTGAGGCGGCGCTTGTTGACGTGGGTGGTCGGAGCCGGGCCGACATCCTCGGGAAGCTCGCCCTTGAAATAGAACCGCTGCCAGGCCTCGCGCATGGCCGAGGGGTCCTGCTTGAGGAGGCGCTTGTTGAAGTCCTCGCGGGACTTGTACCAGGCGTCGTACTGGTCGCGCAGTTCGGGGTTGCGGTTCATCTGCTTGGTGACCGGCTGGGTCACCTGCAGCGCCTGGTCGGGCATCAGGGTGATGAAGCAGAAGGGCTCGCCCTTCTCGAACCGCACGCGGCCGGGCCGGGTGAACATCCAGTTCATCGTGAAGGGGAAGGGCAGCCAGTCGGTCTCGACGAGGCCGGTCAGCGGCTGGATACCGTCCTTGACGTGGTTGGGCGGGCCGCTGGTCCACATCGACCAGCCCGGCGGGGTGCGGAACAGATAGCCGGTGTGGAAGGTGACGATGCCGCGCGAGAAATGGCTCTTCACCAGCTCGTGGAACATCGGGTGCTGGTGGTCCGGCGTGAAGGTGATGCAGTCCTGGTGCGCGCCACCGTTCCATTCGGCGGTGAAGCCGACCGGATTGAGGATTTCCCAGCCGGTGGTGTTGGCCATGGTCAGCGGCAGGCAGCGGTAGGGATGGCGTTCGGCGAAGGCGTCCATCCAGGCGCGCTGGGGCCGCCCCGGCACGATGTCCGGCGCCTGCAGGCCGGTGGGATAGCATTCCAGCACGAGCGGCGGATTGATCGGGGCGGGAGGATTGCTCATGGCTCTATCCTCTCGCGCGCGGACGCGGTTTTCGCAAGAGGGCGACCCCTGCCCGGCCTCGCCGGACTGTCGCGGCCAGGCCGTCACGGAATGGGCCAAGTCTGCGCTAGGATCGCCCCGCACTGGACCAGGGGCCGGCTTTTGGGCATCTGTCGGTCCGCAACAGCCATCGACCGCCCCCGTGGCGAGCCTTCGAGGTTCAAGGATGAAGCCGCCTTCCGGCGACGAAGACACGCCGGCCGAAACCGGCCCGGCCGACAAGACCCCGGCGCAGGACGCCCGGCCAGGCCAGACCGCGCAGCCGGCGCAGCCCGTCCAGCCGCAGGTTGGCGGCTGGCGCGTAGGCGCGCCGATCACCATCGGCGCCCTGCCCAAGGGAACGCCGCGCCCGCAGCCGGCGCGCAAGCCGCCGCCGATCATGTCGGCCATCCCCTCGGCCGCGCCGCTGAAGCTGGATCCGGCGGCCCTCGCCCCGCCCGCGCCGCCTCCGGCCCCGCCGGGCGGCGCCAGCATCCTGACCGGCTCGGCCCAGCCGCCTGTCCGCAAGCCCTTCGTGCCGCCGCGCCCACCGGTGCAGGGCGCCGGGATCACGCCCGAGGGCATCGCAGCCCTGTCCGGCATGCCGAAGGCCGAGGCGCCGCAGCGGCGTGGACCGGCCCCCAACCCCGCCTGGCGCGCCATGCCCGCCGCCTCGCCGCTGTCGCGTCCGGTCGAGGATCTGAACGCGCCGGCGCCGCGCCGCGAAGCCCCGCCGCAACGCTGGAACGCCCCGCCCCGCACGCCCGAGACACCGACCGCGCCCCAGCCCGAAGCCCCTCGGCACGCTGCGACCGCCCCGGCTCCCGCGCCTGCAGCGACCCGGCCAGCCGCCGAGCCGGTGCGCGCGGCCGCGCCCGCTTCGCCGCCTCCGGAAGCCCCGATCGAGCGCGCCGAGGCCGATCCGGCGTTCGTTCCCCGGCCGGCGGCCGCCGCGCCGCGCAAGGGCCGCTCCCGGCTGCCGCTGATGATCGGCGCGGCCGTGGTGCTGGCTCTGGGCGTCGGCGTGGCCGCCCTTCTGCTGACCCGTCCGTCGGACCCGGCCGGAACGGTGACAGCCCCCGTTCCGCAGCCCGAGCCGCAGGTGGCGACGCCGCCGGCGCCCATCGAGCCGCAGGCCCCGGTCGATACCGCGATCGAAACGCCGCCCGCCGACCTGTCGCCGGCCGAGCCCGCGCCCCCGGCGACTGCACCGGCCAGCAAGGCGGCCCCGGCGACGGCCTCGCAGGCTCCGGCGAGCCAGCCCGCACGGACCGCGCCCGCTCCTGCGCCGGCGCCAAAGGCGGCTCCCCCCGTCGCCGTGCAGCCCGAACCGGCCCCGCCGCCGGTGGTGCTGAACCCCGAGCCGGTCGTCACGCCGCCGGCCCCGCCGCCCGCCCCGCCTCCGCCGTCGGCCAAGCGGCCCCCGGCCGACCCGAACGCGCCGATGACGACCCGCGACCAGCCGGGGAACTGACCGGATGCTCAGGGGCAGGGACGCGATGCTGGCCCATCTGGACCAGCTGGGCATCGGCTATGACAACCACGACCACCCGGCCGTCTTCCGCGTCGAGGAAGGCGAGGCGATCAAGGCCGCGATCCCGGGCGCCCACACCAAGAACCTGTTTCTCAAGGACGCCAAGGGCCGCCTGTGGCTGATCTCGGCCCTGGGGGAGACGGTGATCGACCTCAAGCGGCTGCATCATGTCATCGGCTCGGCCCGGCTGTCGTTCGGCTCGGCGGAACTGATGGAGCAGGCGCTGGGCGTGACGCCTGGCTCGGTCACGGCGCTGGCCCTGGCCAACGACGGCGAGGGCCAGGTGACCTTCGTGCTGGACCGGGCGCTGGCGGAAGCCGACCGCGTGAACTTCCACCCGCTGGTCAACACCGCGACCACCACCCTGACCCGGGAAGGGTTCGCGGGCTTCCTCGCCCACCATGGCCGCACCCCGATCGTGGTGGATTTCGCGGCCATGACGGTGGTTCCGGCCGCCTGATGCGTTGAACCGGCCGCCGGGTGAGACCATGTTGGCGGCTCAGGCGTTGAACACCCACTTCACGGACAGTCCATGACCCTCATCGGCGAACAGTTCTCCAGCGGCCAGGCCGCGCCGGCCGGAGATCTCATCAAGGAAGGTTCCGACGCCGGCTTCATGGCCGACGTCATCGAGGCCTCGCGCCAGCAGCCGGTCATCGTCGACTTCTGGGCCACCTGGTGCGGGCCCTGCCGCCAGCTGACGCCGACCCTGGAAAAGGTCGTGCTGTCGATGAAGGGCGCGGTCAAGCTGGTGAAGATCGACGTCGACAAGAACCCCGCCTACGCCGGCCAGCTTCGGGTGCAGTCGATCCCCACCGTCTACGCCTTCGTCAACGGCCAGCCGGTCGACGGTTTCCAGGGCGCCCTGCCCGAAAGCCAGGTCCGCCAGTTCATCGAGCGCCTGGCCGGACCGCCGGCGCCCGAGGCGATCGACGAGATCCTGGCCCTGGCCAAGGAATCCATGGATCTCGGCGACATCGGCGGCGCGGCGCAGGCCTATGCCCAGGCGCTGCAGATGGACCAGACCAACGTCAAGGCGCTGGGCGGGCTGGCGCGCTGCTATATCGCCGGCGGCGATACCGAGCGGGCGGCCGAACTGGTCGCCATGGCCCCGGCCGACGCCAAGGACCCCGATCTCGACGCCGCCCGCGCCAGCCTGGCCCTGGCCGAGGGCGCGACGAGCGAGACCGCGCCGCTGGAGCAGGCCCTGGCCGCCGATCCCGACGATCATCAGGCCCGCTTCGACCTGGCCGGCGCCTATGCCGGTCAGGGCCGCTACGACCTGGCGGCCGACCAACTTCTGGAGCTCATCGCCCGCGACCGGACCTGGAACGAGGAGGCGGCGCGCAAGCAGCTACTGGTCGTGTTCGAGGCGGCGGGCCTGACCAGCGAGGTCACCCGCCAAGGCCGCCGCCGCCTGTCCTCCATCCTCTTCAGCTAAAGGCCCCTATGGCCTGAAAGGCCCGACATGCTCACCGGCTATCGCAAGATCGAAGACCTGCCGCAGGTGATCCCGGTCTTCCCGCTCGACGGGGCGGTGCTGCTGCCGGGCGGCCAGCTGCCGCTGAACATCTTCGAGCCGCGCTATCTGAACATGCTGGACGACGCCATGGCCGGCGACCGGATGATCGGCATGATCCAGACCCTGCCGGGCGGCGATCGCGAACGGCCGCTGCTGGCGCCGGTGGGATGCGCCGGCCGGGTGACCTCGTTCGCCGAGACACAGGACGGCCGCTACCTCATCACCCTGACGGGGGTCTGCCGGTTCCGCCTGGCCGAGGAGCTGAACCTAAAGACGCCGTATCGCCAAGCGCGCGCCGACTTCGCCGCCTTCGTGGACGACCTCCAGCCTGCGGACACGGTGGTCTTCGAGCGCCGCCCGTTCCTCAATGCGATGAAGCACTATCTGGAGGCGCGCGGCCTGGCCGTGGACTGGGAAGCGGCCGAGGCGGCGCCGGGCGACGCCCTGATCGACAGCCTGTCGATGGGCCTGCCGTTCGAGCCCAACGAGAAGCAGGCGCTGCTGGAGGCCCGCACCCACGCGGACCGCGCCGAAATCCTGCTGGCCCTGATGGAAATCGGCTCGGTCCTGGGGGACGACGAAGCCGGCTCGATCCAGTAAGAAGCGCCCATGACCGAATCCGCCGCGCCTTCCAGCACCCCCGCCTCGCCTCCGGCGAGCCTCGTCGAGGTCGATCCGCGCCTGCTTGAGGTGCTGGTCTGTCCGGTGACACACGGTCCGCTGGAATATGACCGCGCCGCCGGCGAGCTGATCAGCCGGGGGGCCAAGCTGGCCTATCCGATCCGCGACGGCGTGCCGATCATGCTGCCCGAGGAAGCGCGCGAACTGGCGGACTAAGGCCGTCGGCGCCGGCTAGAGGGCCTCGCCGCGCAGAAGCCGGGGAAGGTCGCCGACCGCCCCGCCCGCCTCGCGCATGAAGAAGCGGCGCGCCGGTCCGATCCGGTTGACGATGGCGATGCCGAGGCCCCGCGCGGCGCGGACCGGGGCGATATCGTTGCTGAACAGCCGGGTGAAGACGTCGGTGGCCGCGGCCAGCATGACGTTATCGAACCGCCGCCAGGCGGCGTAGCGCTCCAGCACCGTTTCCGAGCCGATGTCGAGGCCGACACGCATCGATTCGACGACCACCTCGGCCAGGGCCGCCGCGTCCTTGAGGCCGAGATTGAGCCCCTGGCCGGCGATCGGGTGCACGCCATGGGCCGCATCGCCCAGCAGGGCCACGCGCGGGGCGCTCATCTGTTCGGCCAGGGCCAGGCTGAGCGGATAGGTGAAGATCGGCCCCTCGATGCGGGGGACGCCGAGAAACTCGCCGAAGCGGCGCTGCAGATGGGCCTGGACGACTTCGGGCCGGGCGGCGGCCAGGGCGGCGGCGTGGGCCTCCTTCTCGGTCCAGACCAGGCTGGCGCGCTGGTCGGTCAGGGGCAGGATGGCGAAGGGGCCGCCGGGCAGGAAGTACTCGTGGGCGACGCCCTCGTGGTCCTTCTCGAGGCGGACGGTGGCGACGACGCCGGTCTGGCCATAGCCCCAGCCGACCAGGCCGATGCCGGCGGCCTTGCGGATCACCGAGGCGCGGCCCTCGGCCCCGACGACCAGCGGGGCGGAGAGCTGGCGGCCGTCAGCCAGGGTGACGCGGGCGCCGGCGGCGTCCACCGCCAGGCCGGCGACGCGGGCCGGGGCCAGGACGGTGATGCCGGGCGTCCGTGCGACCCCGGCCGCGAGGGCCGCGCGGGTACGGCGGTTCTCGACCATGTAGCCGAGCGGCTCGCCGTCGCTGCTTTCGCCGATTTCGGCGCTGTCGAAGCGGAGAAAGGCCGATGCGCCACGGCCAGACGCGGCGCCGGGGCGACAGCCGTCGGTCACCAGGATCTGCTCGATCCGCTGGGCGTGCGGCTCCAGCTCGTCAGACAGGCCAAGGGCCCGCCACTGGCGGAAGGAGGAATAGGCGATGGCCGAGGAGCGGCCGTCGAAGGTCGGCGCCAGCTGGGTCTCGAAGGGCGCCGGATCGATCACCGTGACCGACAGCCCCGCCCGCGCCAGCGCCAGGGCCAGGGTGGCGCCGGCCATGCCGGCTCCGGCGATGATGACGTCGGCGTCTTGGGTCATGGTTCAGGGATATGGGCGCGCGGAGGGGGTGGTGTCCAGTGGGGCCTCTACAGCTCGAAGGCCGCCGAGAGGATCTCGCCGTCCGGCGTCAGGGCCGCGCGCTTCATGCCCTGGCTGACGTAGGGCATGGCGATGGACCCATCGGCCGCGACGGCGATCAGGCCGCCGTCCCCGCCCATGGCGGCGATCTCGGCCAGCACCGCGTCGGCGGCATCCGCCAGCCCCTGGCCGGCGAAGCGCAGGCGGTGGGCGAGCTGGGCCGCCGCCGCGACCTTGACGAAATACTCGCCCTGGCCCGTGCAGCTGACCGCCACATTGCGGTCGGCCCAGCAGCCTGCGCCGATGATCGGCGAGTCGCCGACCCGGCCGGGCAGCTTGCCGAAGACGCCGCCCGTCGAGGTGCAGGCCGCCAGCCGGCCCTGCTCGTCGCGCACCACGCAGCCCACGGTGCCATGGGCGAGGCCGCCCGGGGGGTGGTTGTCCTCGAACGTGCCGGCGCGGGTGTACCAGGCCTCCGGGTCGGCGATCCGGTCGAAGCCCCGGGCGGCGGCGAAGCCGGCCGCGCCGCCGCCGGCGAGCATGACGTGCAGGGTGCTTTCCAGAACCTCGCGGGCCACGGCGATCGGGCTTTCGAACCCCTCGAGGGCCGCGACCGCCCCGGCCATCTGGCGGGCGCCGTCCATGATGGCCGCGTCCAGCTCGTAGACGCCGTCGGTGTTGGGCGAGGCGCCCCGCCCGGCCACGTACAGGCCTGACGCCTCAAGCTCGCGGGTCAGGACGGTGGCGACATCGATCGCCGAGCCGCCGGCCAGCAGGGCGTCGCGCCCCTGTTCGACCAGGCCGCGCATGTGGGCGACCTCGCGGCTGTAGTCGCGGCCGCGCCGGGCGCCGGCGCCGCCGTGCAGGACCAGACTCAAACATTTGTTCGCCATCGGGGGCCTCCCGGCCTATGAACGATTGAACGGCGGCGATAGCCTCTGCCGCCTCAACAGAAAAGCGGGAGACTTGGCATGAAGGCGGTGCTCAGCAAGGTCGTGGGTGGCCCGGAGACCCTGGTGGTGGAGGATCTGCCGGAGCCGACCGCCGGTCCGGGCCAGGTTCTGCTGGGGGTGAAGGCCTGCGGGGTCAACTATCCCGACGTCCTGATCATCCAGGACATGTACCAGTTCAAGCCGCCGCGTCCCTTCTCGCCGGGCGGCGAGGTTTCGGGCGTGGTCGAGGCCGTCGGCGAGGGCGTCACCGCCGTCAAGGTCGGCGACCGGGTGCTGGCCAGCACCGGCAACGGCGGCATGGCCGAGAAGCTGGTGCTCGACGCGGCGCGGGTGACGCCGATCCCCGATTCGATGCCGTTCGACGAGGCGGCCGCCTTCATGATGACCTATGGCACCAGCTGGTACGCCCTGAAGGACCGCGGCCATCTGAAGGCCGGCGAGACCCTGCTCGTGCTGGGCGCCGCGGGCGGCGTCGGCCTGGCGGCGGTGGAGCTGGGCAAGGCGGTGGGCGCGCGGGTGATCGCGGCGGCCTCCTCGCAGGAGAAGGTGGACCTGGCGATCCGCCACGGCGCCGAGTCCGGCGTCGTCTATCCGACAGGCCCGTTCGACAAGGACGGCGCCAAGGAACTGGCCAAGCTGTTCAAGGACGCCTGCGGCCCCGAGGGCTGGGACGTGGCCTATGACGCGGTCGGCGGCGACTATGCCGAGGCGACCATCCGCGCGGCCGGCTGGGGCGGCCGCTTCCTGGTGATCGGCTTCCCGGCGGGCATCCCCAAGGTGCCGCTGAACCTGACGCTGCTGAAGAGCTGCGACATCGTCGGCGTCTTCTGGGGCGCGGCCGTGGCGCGCGATCCCAAGGCCCACCAGCAGAACGTCAAGGAGCTGATGGACATGTACGCGGCCGGCAAGATCAAGCCGTACGTCTCCGAGCGGTTCCCGCTGGAGAAGGCCGGCGACGCGATCGCCCACCTGGCCGCGCGCAAGGCCATGGGCAAGGTGGTGGTGGTCACCGAGTAGGGACCGCCGTCGCCACGCCATCGGCGTCACGAACGAAATGGGCGCCCTGGTCACGCCGGGGCGACCCCAAGAACAGACAAGAGGGAGGGATTTGGCATGGCCGGAAGGCTTCAGGGAAAGGTCGCCGTGATCACCGGCGGCGTGTCGGGGATCGGGCTGGGAACGGTGGAGCTGTTCCTGGCCGAGGGCGCCTGCGTCGTCGCCGCGGACCTGCAGGACGAGAAGGGGGCCATGCTCGAGAAGCGGTTCCCCGACACCCTGCGCTACATGCGGTGCGACGTGACGGTCGAGGCCGACATCGCCCGCACCGTGGCGGTGGCCGAGCGGGACTTCGGCGGGCTCGACATCCTGTTCAACAACGCCGGTCACGGCGGCGTGCCCACCGGGGTGATGGACATGGACGCCGACGGCTGGGCGGCGACGTTCGACCTGCTGGTCAAGGGCCCGGCCATGGGCATGAAGCACGCCGCGCCGCTGATGCTGAAGCGCGGCGGCGGCTCGATCATCAACACCGCCTCGATCGCGGGGCTGCAGGCCGGGTTCGGGCCGCTGGCCTATTCCTCGGCCAAGTGCGCGGTGATCCATATGAGCCGCTGCGCCGCCGCCGAGCTGAGCCCGCAGAAGATCCGCGTCAACGCCATCTGTCCCGGCCTGATCGCCACCTCGATTTTCGGGGCCAGCATGGGCATGCCGCGCGAGGTGGCCGACCAGATGGCCGCCCGCTTCGAGGAGGCCGGGCTGAAGGCGCAGCCGATTCCCAAGGCGGGCCTGCCGGAGGATATCGCCCGGGCGGCGCTGTACCTCGCCAGCGACGACAGCCTGTTCGTGACGGGCACACACATCGTCGTCGACGGCGGCATCACCATCGGCGGGCGCGGCAGCTGGGATCCCACGGTCGGCTCGCCGATCCTCGACGCCCTGGGCATCACGCCCGAACAGGCCCAGCAGATGCGCGCGGCCATGGCCGCCCAGCGGCAGGCGGGGTCCTAAGCACGCCCCGCATGGACCAGCCCGGCATCGCCATCGACCCGACCCTGGACCCGGCCGCCCTGGCCGGAGTCTTCCGGCGGTTCGGGCGGATGCATGTGCCGGGCTTTCTGGTTCCGGCGGCGGCCGAGGCTGTCGCCGGGGCGCTGGCCTCGGAAGAACTGCCCTGGATCAAGACCTGGCGGACGACAGGGCCGAGCCTGGACGGGCCGCTGGCCGATTTCGACGCCCTGACGCCGGAAAACCGCGCGGCGTTCAACGCGGACATGAAGACGGCGGCGCAGGGGGGTTTCTGCTTCCAGTTCGACGCCTGGCGGGTCAGCGACGACATCCTGGCCGGTCGCCGGCGCGGCGGGGCCCTGGCGCCGATCGAGGCGCTTCACGACTTTCTCAATGGCGAGGCGTTCCTGGGCTTCATCCGGACGCTGACCGGCGAGGCGACGGCCGCCTATGCCGACACCATGGCCTCGCGCTACCGGGCCGGCGACTTTCTCTCGGCGCATGACGACGACATCCCGGGCAAGAACCGGCTGGTGGCCTATGTGCTGAACTTCACGCCGGTCTGGCGGGCGGACTGGGGCGGGGTGCTGACCTTTCTCGACGAGGACGGGCATGTGGCCGAGGGCTACAGCCCCGCCTTCAACGCCCTGAACCTGTTCAGCGTGCCGGCGCCGCACGCGGTGAGCTATGTCGCCCCCTTCGCCGGCCGGGACCGCCTGTCGGTGACCGGCTGGGTGCGGGCGCGCTGATGCCCGAGGAACTGCCGCCGATCCTTCCCGGACCGCAGCGCCCCTCGCCCGCCGACCGGGCGCGGACCGCGTTCCGGGGGCTGGCGCCCAATGTCCAGGGGGCGCTCTGGATGCTGTGTTCGGCCGTGACCTTCACGGTGATGACCAGCCTGATCAAGTTTCTCGGCGACGACTATCCGGCGGCGCTGCAGACCTTCTACCGCTCGGCGGCCGGGCTGATCGTGCTGTTGCCGATGATCCTCAAGGATGTGAAGGGCGCGTTTCGCACAACGCGGCTGGGCATCCTGCTGTTCCGGTCGGGGGCCGGGACGGTGGCGATGATCCTCAGCTTCTATTCGTTCCAGAAACTGCCGCTGGCCGAGGCCAATGCGCTGAGCTTCACCCGGACGCTGTGGCTGGTGCCGCTGGCCTTCTTCATCCTGAACGAGAAGCTGGGCGCCTGGCGCATCGGCGCGGCGCTGGTCGGGTTCGCTGGCGTGGTGGTGATGCTGTCGCCGGGCTTCGCCAGCGGAGGACACGGGTTCGGCTGGGCGCAGATCGCGGCCCTGGCCTCGGCGGCGCTGTTCGCCATGACCATCACCGGCATGAAGTTCATGACCCGCGACCACAGCCCCTTCACCCTGCTGGTCTATGCGGCGGTGCTGGGCGTGGTGTTCGCCATTCCGCCGGCCCTGTTCGTCTGGCGCTGGCCGGCGCCGGCCGATCTGGCCCTGCTCTGCGCCATGGGGGTGATCGGCACCATCACCCAGGCCTGCTACATCAAGGGCATGCAGGTCGGCGACGCCGCCGCCATGGCGCCGATCGACTACACCCGGCTGGTGTTCACCGCCGCCGTCGGCTTCTGGGTGTTCCACGAGATCCCGACGTGGCCGACCATCGTCGGGGCGCTGATCGTGGTCGCCTCGACGCTGCTGATCACCTGGCGCGAGCAGCGAGCCGCCAGGGCAAAGCCTGGCGACGCATAACTTACTGATAGTATTGTCTATTTCGGCTGCTTGACGACGCGCAAATAGGGCGTCTTGGCGTCCCAGCCGTCCGGAAACAGGGTCCTGGCGGTGTCGTCGTCGACGGCGGGGACGATGATCACGTCCTCGCCCGGCTTCCAGTCGGCCGGGGTGGCGACCTTGTGCGAGGCGGTCAGCTGCATCGAGTCGATGACCCGCAGGATCTCGTCGAAGTTCCGGCCGGTGCTCATCGGATAGACCAGGATCAGCTTGATCTGCCTGTCCGGCCCGATGACGAAGACGTTGCGCACCGTGGCGTTGTTGGCCGCCGTGCGCCCGTCGGAGCCGCCCTCGGTATCGGCGGGAAGCATGCCGTAGAGCTTGGAGACGGCCAGATCGGTGTCGCCGATCATCGGGAAGTTCGGCGCCTGGCCCTGGGTGCGGGCGATGTCCTCGGCCCAGCGGGCGTGATTGTCGACCGGATCGACGGACAGGCCGATCACCTTGACCCCGCGACGGTCGAACTCCGGCTTCAGCCGCGCCACCGTACCCAGTTCGGTCGTGCAGACCGGCGTGAAGTCCTTGGGGTGCGAGAAGAGGATCGCCCACTTGCCGTCCAGCCAGTCGTGGAAGCGGATCGGGCCTTCAGTGGTCTGGGCCTCGAAATCGGGGGCGAGCTGGTTGATCGACAGGGTCATGACACGGTCCTTTGAGCGCCGCGCCCTCGCCAGGGCCGGCCAGGCCGCTTAAGTACGCCCCAGAGCCCCGCCCTTCCTTCCAAAGATTCTGGACATGCTGTTAGCCAAGTCGACCTGGCCCGAGATCGAGGCCTTCCTCACCCGCTCCCGCACCGTGATCGTGCCCATCGGCTCCAACGAGCAGCACGGCCCGACGGGCCTGCTCGGCACGGACTGGATGTGCCCGGAGATTATCGCGCATGAGGCGCAGAAAGACCGGGATGACCTGCTGGTAGCGCCGACGTTCAACATCGGTATGGCCCAGCATCACCTGGGCTTTCCGGGCAGTATTTCGCTGCGTCCGAGCACGTTCATCGCCGCGATCGGCGACTGGTGCCGCAGCCTGGGCCTGCATGGCTTCGAGCGGATCTACTTCCTGAACGGACACGGCGGCAACGTCGCCACGATCGAGGCGGCCTTCTCCGAACTCTATGCGGAGGCCAGTTTCACCAGGTCGCCCCGTGGCTTCGCGCTGAAACTGAAAAACTGGTGGGACCTCACGGGCGTCAACGCCCTGGCGCAGCGACAATTCCCGACCGGTCACGGCAGCCACGCGACCCCGTCCGAGATCGCCGTCACCCAATGGGCATACCCGGACGCCATCAAGTCGGCGAAGTATGACCCGCCGGTAGCGCCGACGGGCCCCATTCGCGAGGCCCGGGACTTCCGCGCCCGCTTCCCGGACGGCCGCATGGGCAGCGACCCGGCGCAGGCGACCCCGGAGAAGGGCGGCGAACTGGTCGCCCTGGCGGTCAAGGGCCTGATCGAGGACGTCAGGGCGTTCTCGGCCGAAGCGACGCCGTAAGGCTTCAGGCGCCGCGGGTCAGCCGGCGGCAGAGGTCGTCGAGCTGCTCGAGGGTGGCGTAGCGCAGGCGGATCTCGCCGGAACCGCCGCGATCGAGAATGTCGACCGGCAGGCCCAGCACTTCGGCCAGATCCTGCTCCAGGGCGGCGGTGTCGTGGTCCTTGATCGCCTGGGCGGCCCGTTCGGCCGGCCGTTTCGGCGGCTTGGCGGCGCCATCGCGGCCGAGCGCCTCAGCCTGGCGGACGGAAAGGCCCTCGTCGATGATCTTCTGGCCCAGGGCCTCGGCGTCGTCGCGGCCGACAAGGGCGCGGGCGTGGCCGGCGGTCAGCCTGCCCTCGACGATCCAGGTCACGACCTTGGCCGGCAACGTCAGGAGCCGCAGGGAATTGGCTACATGGCTGCGGCTCTTGCCGACGACGTCGGCGACGGCCTCCTGGGTGTGGCCGAACTTCTCGACCAGGGTGCGATAGCCGAGCGCCTCTTCATAGGCGTTGAGGTCGGCGCGCTGGACGTTCTCGACGATGGCGATTTCCAGCACCTGCTGGTCATCGAGATCGCGGACCAGGACCGGCATGGAGCGCAGGTGCGCGACCTGGGCGGCGCGCCAGCGGCGTTCGCCAGCGACGATCTGGAACTCGCCGTCGGCATTGGGCATCGGCCGAACCAGGATCGGCTGCAGCACGCCCTTCTCGCGGATGCTGGCGGCCAGGGCCTCGATCTCGGCCTGGTCGAAGGTGCGGCGCGGCTGGTCGGGGTTTCGCTGGATCAGCTCGATGGCGACCTCGCGCACGCCGGCGGCGACGGCCTGCGCCTCATCGGCCTCGGCGGCCTCGACCTCTCCGAGCAGCGCCGACAGGCCCCGCCCCAGACCCCTACGTCCTTCAACCATAAGTCTTTCTTTCTTCTAGTCTTTTTGTTGTTCAGGCGGCCTGGAGCCGCCGCTGGCGCTCGCGCCCGACGACTTCGCGCGCCAGCTTGAGATAGGCCTGGCTGCCGGCGCACTTGAGGTCGTAGATCAGGACCGGTTTGCCGTGCGACGGCGCCTCCGAGACGCGGACGTTCCGGGGGATGACGGTCTCATAGACCTTGTCGCCGAAGTGCGCCCGCACATCGCCGGCGACCTGTTCGGACAGGCTGTTGCGGCGATCGTACATGGTCAGGACCACGCCCTGGATCTCCAGCGACGGATTGAGGCTGCCACGCACCAGATCGACGGTGCGCATGAGCTGGGTCAGGCCCTCGAGGGCGAAGAACTCGCACTGCAGGGGCACGAAAACCGCATCGGCGGCGGTCATGGCGTTGACGGTCAGCAGGTTCAGCGAGGGCGGGCAGTCGATGAGGATGTAGCTGTAGGCCCCGCTGGCGCGGATCGGCTCGATGGCGTCTCGCAGGCGATAGGAGCGGCGGGCGGCCTGGCCCAGTTCCAGCTCGAGGCCCGAGAGATCGGCGTCGGACGCCGCCAGATGCAGGCCCGGCAGGTCGGTGGGGATGGCGGCCTGGGCCAGGGTGCTCTCGCCGGCGAACACGTCGTACATGGTCGTCTTGCGCAGCTGGCGCGGGACGCCGAGGCCCGTGGAGGCGTTGCCCTGCGGGTCCGTGTCGATGAGCAGCACCTTCTCTCCGACGGCGGCCAGGGCCGTACCGAGGTTGATGGCGGTGGTGGTCTTGCCCACGCCGCCCTTCTGGTTGGCGATCGCCAGGACTCTGAGCGGCGGCTTAGCGGCGTCTGGCACGGTGGGCGCTCCGGATATCGACGATCCGGCCATCCGGATCGCTGAGGCTGGGGATGAGGCGGGCGTCGAGGCGCCAGCCGGCGGCGGCGGCTTCGGCCAGCTCCGTCTCGGCCGCCTGGCCCTTGAGGAACAGAGCGCGGGCGCCGCGGCGCAGGCAGGGCTCGGCGAAGTCGAGCAGCCTGGGCAGGGCGGCGACGGCGCGGGCGGTGACAACCTCGACCTTGAGGTCGACGGTCTCGGCGCGGCTGTTGCGAACCTCGGCGGGGAGGCCCAGGGCTGTCACAACTTCTGTCAAAAAACGACAGCGCTTTGTAAGACTCTCGACCAGCCAGACGCGGGCGCCCGGACGCCCCTTGAGAAGTATGGCCAGTATGACCCCGGGCAGGCCGGCGCCGGTGCCGAGGTCGGCCCAGGTCAGGCTGTCGGGCGCGTGGGCCAGCAGCTGGGCGCTGTCGAAGGCGTGCCGCGGCCAGAACTGGGCCAGGGCGGAGGGACCGACGAGGTTCATCCGCCCGCTCCAGTCGGTCAGCATGGCGAGATAGGCCTCGATATCGGCCATCTGGGCGGGCGTCGCGCCGATGGCCTCCGCGAAGGCGGCCGCATCCTCGACCTGGCGGAGACCGGCCTGGCCGGCAAGTGCGGCGACCTGGACCATCAGGCGGCCTTGCCGCGGCGGACATGGGCCAGAAGAGCGGTCAGGGCGCCGGGGGTCACCCCCTCGATCCGGGCGGCCTGGCCCAGGGTGAGCGGGCGGACACGGGCCAGCTTCTCGCGCACCTCGTTCGACAGGCCGCCAACCCCGCCATAGTCGAGATCGGCCGGCAGCCGCAGGTTCTCGTCGCGGCGGAAGGCTTCGACATCCGCCTGCTGGCGGTCGAGGTAGCCGTTGTAGGTGGCGTCGATCTCGATCTGCTCGCGAACCGCCGCCGGCCAGTCGCCGATCTGCGGCCACAGGGTCGACAGCCGGTCGAGATCGACGTCCGGATAGGCCAGAAGCTGGATCAGGTCGCGCCGCTGGCCATCGGCCTTGATCGGCAGGCCCGCCTTCTGGGCTTCGGCGGGGCTTAGCTGGACACTGCGCGCGAAAGCGCGGGCCTCGTCGAGCTGGCGCTGTTTCACGTGAAACACCCCGGCCCGCCGCCCGCCGACGACGCCGGCGTCGATCCCGCGCGCCGTCAGCCGCTGGTCGGCATTATCCGCCCGGAGCGTCAGGCGGAACTCGGCCCGGCTGGTGAACATGCGGTAGGGCTCGGTCACGCCCCGGGTCACCAGGTCATCGATGAGCACGCCGATATAGGCCTCGTCCCGGGCGAAGGTAACCGCATCGGCGCCGGAAGCCGCCCGCGCGGCGTTCATCCCGGCCATCAGCCCCTGGGCCCCGGCCTCCTCGTAGCCGGTGGTGCCGTTGATCTGTCCGGCCAGATAGAGTCCGGGCAGGCGCTTGACCTCGAGGCTGGGATAGAGCTCGCGCGGGTCGACATAGTCGTACTCGATCGCATAGCCAGGCCGCAGGATGCTGACGGCCTCAAGGCCCGGGATGGTGCGCAGGAACAGGGCCTGGGTCTCTTCGGAGACCGAAGTGGATACGCCGTTTGGATAGACGGTGTGATCGTCCAGGCCTTCGGGCTCCAGAAAGATCTGGTGACTGGTCCGATCGGCGAAGCGCACGACCTTGTCCTCGATCGACGGACAGTAGCGCGGACCCACCCCGCTGATCCGACCGCCATAGACGGCGGACTCGCTCAGACGCTCTGCGATGATGCGGTGGGTTTCCTCGGTCGTCGCCGTGATGCCGCACTTGATCTGCGGGGTCGTGATGCGGTCGGTGAGAAAGGAGAAGGGCACGGGATCGGCGTCGGCCGCCTGCATCTCCAGCCGGTCCCAGGCGATGGTGCGGCCATCGAGGCGCGCCGGGGTGCCGGTCTTCAGGCGACCCATGGACAGGCCGGAAGCGTAAAGCCGGTCGGAGAGGCCGATCGCCGGAGCGTCGCCGACCCGGCCGGCCGGGATGCGCTGCTCGCCAAGGTGGATGACACCCTTGAGGAAGGTGCCGGTGGTCAGCACCACCCGCCCCGCCGTCCAGCGACGACCCGAAGCGCCGACGACCCCGGCCACCCGGCCGTCCGTGACGATCAGGTCCTCGACCGCCTCGGCCTCGATGGACAGGTTCGGGGTCGCGGCGAGCTCGGCCTGCATCGCCTCGCGATAGAGACGCCGGTCGATCTGGCTGCGGGGACCGCGGACAGCGGGCCCCTTGGACCGGTTCAGCAGGCGAAACTGGATGCCGGCGATGTCGGCCAGCCGGCCCATGACGCCGTCGAGCGCATCGATCTCGCGGACGAGGTGACCCTTGCCCAGGCCGCCGATGGCCGGGTTGCAGCTCATCTCGCCGATGGTTTCGAGCTTGTGGGTGAGCAGCAGGGTTCGCGCGCCGACCCGCGCCGACGCTGCAGCGGCCTCGCACCCGGCGTGGCCGCCGCCAATCACGATCACGTCCCAGGTCTGGGTCATTGGCAGGAAATGGGGGCTCGAACCACAAAACAAACCGCCCCCGGCGGGCGGGGGCGTCGGAGGAGGGTTATAGCCGATAGGGGGTAGGGAGGCGAGTCGCGAGTGGGGTTTGGGGGGCGTCCGTCAACACGCGCTTCGCGCTGCGCAGGATGACGGGCGTTGGTGGCGGCTCCGTTCGTCATGCTGAGCAGCGATCCTGCGCGATCGCGTGTCGAAGCACGCAGGATGCTTGCCCCCTCCACCACGTGCGTACCCGCACGTGGTCCCCCTTCCCCTGTTCGCCCGCGTAGCGGGCGGGGGAGGATCTTGAGTGGGGGCGGCTGCACCGATGCAAGATGCTCCCCCGCTGCGAAGCAGCGAACAGGGGGAGCTGTCGGCGAAGCCGACTGAGGGGGCTCATCCACCCTGCGTCCGTCGACACGCGCTTCGCGCTACTCAGGATGACGGAGAGGGGATATGCGGGCGGTGTTTCACGTGAAACAGTGGGGGACGGGGCGTCGCCGCTGTTTCACGTGAAACACACCCTATTTGCCGATGCAGAAGCTGGAGAACACTACATCTAGTATGTCTTCGGCGCCGATCCGGCCCGTGACCCTGGCCAGGGCGCGGGCGGCGAGGCGAACGTTTTCGGCGGCGAGTTCGACGGCGGGTTCGAGTTCCTCAAGAGCGGAGGCCACGCGAGCGCGGGCTTCGCGGAGACTCTCGGCGTGGCGCAGGCGGGTGGCGAGCGGGGTCTCGGAGCCGCCGAGGGCGGCGACCACACGCTCGGTCAGCACAGCTTCCAGCGCATCAAGGCCGGCGCCGGATTTCAATGACAGCGGCAGGACCTCGCCGCCCAGGGCTCGGACGGCCGTCGCGTCGGCGCCCTCAGGCTGGTCAGCTTTGTTGAGCAGCACGAGATCGCCTTCGCCGATCAGGTCGGCCGCTTCGCGCCAGGCCCCCTCCCCCGCCGCGCCATCAACGACCCAAAGGCGCAGGTCGGCATCGGCCGCCCAGGCACGGGCCCGGCGCACGCCCTCGGCCTCGATGACCTCCTCGGTCTCGCGCACACCGGCGGTGTCGGCCAGCAGAACCTTGTAGCCGGCCAGGACCAGCGGGATCTCAATGACATCGCGGGTGGTGCCGGGAGCGGCCGTGACGATGGCCGCGTCCCGCCGCGCCAGGGCGTTCAGCAGGCTGGACTTGCCGGCGTTGGGCGCGCCGACCAGGGCGATGCGGAAGCCCTCCCTCACCCGCCGGCCACGGTGCTCGTCCGCCAGGGCGGCGTCGATCTCGGCCAGCAGGCGAAGCAGCGGCGGCCGGGCGCGGTCGGCGACATCGGCCGGCAGTTCCTCGTCCGGGAAGTCGACCGCCGCCTCGAGCATGGCCAGGCTGTGGGTCAAGGCGCCGCGCCAGGCCTCGTAGCGTTCGGACAGGGCGCCGCCCAGCTGGGCCAGCGCCTGGCGGGCCTGGGCCGCCGTCTCGGCGTCGACCAGATCGGCGACAGCCTCGGCCTGGGCCAGATCGAGCCGGCCGTTCTCGAAGGCGCGGCGGGTGAACTCGCCCGGCTCGGCGAGGCGCAGGCCAGGCAGGACCGCGAGGGCGGCGATGACGCCCTCGACGATCGCCGGGCCGCCGTGAAGCTGGAACTCGGCCGCGTCCTCGCCGGTGTAGCTGCCCGGCGCCGGCGACCAGAGCACCAGGGCCTCATCCAGCACCTGGCCCTCGGCGTCGCGGAGAGTGCGCAGGGAGGCGCGCCGGGGCGCCGGCAGCTCGCCTGCCAACGCCCGGACAGCCGCGCCGCCGCCAGGGCCCGACAGGCGCACGATCGCCACCGCCGCCCGGCCGGGCGCGGTGGCCAGGGCGAAGATGGTGTCGGTCATTTGTCCTTCGCGGACCCGCCCATGGCGGCGCCGGCGGCGGCCGTCATCAGCTTGCGGAACTGCTCCTGGGCGCCGAGGCCCAGGCTCATCCAGTTCTTCATCAGCTCGTCCGGCTGCAGCGCCGCCATGTTGGCGCTCATCCGCGTCTTCATCTCGCCGACGAGATGCTCGTTCAGGGCGCTGACGTCCGGCAACCCGAGGAAGGTGCGGGCCTCAACGGGGGTGCAGTCGATCTCGATCTTGACCTTCATCTTCAGACTTTCTGAGGCCGTTCCCACAGCTTTGTCATTGGGCTGTCGGACAAGGCGCCGTTAATTGCCGCCCGACGCACCATCAACGGAGACGACCATGAGCGGTGAACGCCTGACCATCAAGACGCCCGACGGAGAGTTCTCGGCCTATATCGCCAGGCCGGCCGTGACGCCCGCGCCGGTCATCGTGGTGATCCAGGAAATCTTCGGGGTCAACAAGGTGATGCGCGACATCACCGACGACTACGCCGCCCAGGGCTACATCGCCGTCTGTCCGGACCTCTTCTGGAGAATCGAGCCGGGCATCGACATCACCGACCAGTCCGAGGCCGAGTGGAAGCGAGCCTTCGAACTGTTCAACGCCTTCAACGTCGACAAGGGCGTGGATGACATCGCCGCCACCATCGACCAGGTCCGGGGCCTGGAAGGATCGAGCGGCAAGGTCGGCGCCGTCGGCTTCTGCCTCGGCGGGCTGCTGGCCTATCTGACCGCCACCCGCACCGATGCCGATGCGGCGGTGTCCTACTACGGCGTGGGCATCGAAAAGCACCTGGGCGAGGCCGAAAAGCTGGCGCACCCGCTGCTGATGCATGTCGCCGCCGAGGACGGCT
Organism: Caulobacter sp.; assembly: GCA_046295055.1. Classification (GTDB taxonomy): domain Bacteria; phylum Pseudomonadota; class Alphaproteobacteria; order Caulobacterales; family Caulobacteraceae; genus Caulobacter. The sequence continues at coordinate 201,040 of JBKBOD010000005.1, forward strand.
TCGTGCCCAAGGAGGCCCAGGCGCTGATCCACCAGAGCCTCGACAACCACCCGCAGATCACCATCCACGACTATCCCGGCCGCGACCACGCCTTCGCCCGCAAGGGCGGGGAGCACTATGACGCCGCCGACGCGGCCAAGGCCGGCGAGCGGACCAGCGCCTTCTTCAAGGCCAACCTCGGCTGACCATGCTGGCGATCCGCTTCGATCAGACGGGCGGCCCGGAGGTCCTTCGGGCCGTCCAGGTCGACACTCCCACCCCCGGCCCCGGCGAGATCCTGGTGCGCAATCAGGCCGTCGGGCTGAACTTCATCGACACCTACCACCGCTCGGGCCTCTATCCGGTGAAGCTGCCGTCGGGCCTTGGGATGGAAGGGGCCGGCGTCGTCGAGGCGGTCGGCGAAGGGGTGACCCGGTTCGTCGTCGGCGACCTCGCCGGCTACTGCTCCGGACCGCTGGGCGCCTATGCCGAGGCCCATGTGCTGCGCGAGGGCCGGGCGGTGAAGCTGCCGCCGGGGCTAGACGCGCGGACCGCGGCGGCGGCCCTGCTCAAGGGGATGACGGCCGAGATCCTGGTGCGCAAGGTCTATGCCGTGAAGGCCGGGGACGCGGTGCTGGTCCATGCTGCCGCCGGCGGCGTCGGCTCGATCCTGGCCCAGTGGTGCCGCCACCTGGGAGCGCGGGTCATCGGCACGGCCGGCTCCGAGGCCAAGGCCGAGATCGCCCGCGCCAACGGCTGCGAAACGGTGATCCTCTATGATCGCGAGGACGTGGCGGCCCGGGTGCGGGCGCTGACCGACGGGGCGGGCGTGCAGGTCGTCTATGACGGCGTGGGCAAGGCGACGTTCGAGGGCAGCCTGTCGAGCCTGGGCCGGCGCGGCATGATGGTCTCCTACGGCAACGCCTCGGGCCCGGCCCCGGCGGTGGAGCCGTTGCGGCTGTCGCGCGGCGGGTCGCTGTTCCTGACCCGGCCCGGATTGTTCGACTACACGGTGACGACGCCCGAACTGGACGACAGCGCCGCCGGCCTCTTCGAGGTGCTGGGCAAGGGGGCGGTGCGCGTGGATGTCGGCGCGGAGTTTCCCCTGGCCGAGGCCCGCGCCGCGCACGAGGCGCTGGAAGCGCGGGCGACGACCGGCTCGACGCTGCTGATCCCGTAGGGGGCGCGCTCCTTAGGGGTGCGTCCTTCGGCACGCGCTCCGCTCAGGATAACGAATGGGGGTGAGCCCCCTCCACCATTCGCTACGCGAATGGTCCCCCTCCCCCTGTTCGCCCGCAAGCGGGCGGGGGAGGATCTCGAGTGGGGGCAGCGGTACAGGTGCAAGATGCTCCCCCGGCGCGAAGCGCCGAACAGAGGGAGCTGTCGGCGAAGCCGACTGAGGGGGCTGCCCTGCGTCCTTCGACACGTGCTTCGCGCTGCTCAGGATGACGGGCTTGGGAGGGCCCGCTCCCTCAGGGCTTCACCCGGGTTCGCGGCGGGCCTTCAGGGCGACGTAGATGGCGCCTTCGCCGCCGTGGCGGCGGTGAGCGGACTGAATGGCGGCGATGGCCGGGCGCAGAGCGGGGGCGTTCAGCCATTCGGGTGCCAGGCGGCGGATCATGCCTTCACCGAGCGAGCCCTTTCCGGTGATGACCAGAAGGGTGCGCTCGCCGCGCGTCCAGCAGCCGAGGACGAAAGTCTCCAGCGCCGCGCGGGCCTGGTCGAGCGTCATGCCGTGCAGGTCGATGCGGGCGTCGATGGGATCGCGCTCGCGCACCACGCGGCGGGCGCGGTTGGGCTCCAGCGGATCGGCGTCGCGGCGGGGCGCGGCCGGCGGCGGGCGCACACGCGGGGCGGGACCCTTGGGACGAAGCGGCTGGGGCCCGGGGGGCGGCGGGCCCTTGTGTGGAACGGCTGCACCGGTCGTGAGATGGGGATGCGGCGGAGCCGGGTCGGACGCCAGCTCGAGGGCCTGCAGCGAGGCGCGGGTCTTGCGTCCCGGCATGGGGGTGACGGTGTCGGCGACGCGCTTCCACAGGGCCAGTTCATCGGCGCGCGGCTTGCGCGGCGCGCGGCCGCCGGGCCGGGCCTGGTCCTTCGGCGGGCCCGGCGCCCGTGTCACGGCAGGGCCTGGTAGGCCGGTGCGGGGATCAGCCGCCACATGCGAAGGTCGTGCTTGACCCGTCCGGCCTCGCGCCCGGCGGCGTCGCCCCGGCCGAGATAGAGATCGGCGCGCACCTGTCCGCGAATGGCCCCGCCGGTGTCGAGCGCCGCGACGAGCCGGCTGTAGCGCGGGAAGGCCCCGGCGAGCGACGGCGCCTGGCCGTCGATCCAGTAGAAGTCGCCATAGCTGTGGTGCGAGGGATCGACCGCGATGGCCCGGCCGGCGGGCAACGGGATGCCGGCGGCGCCGGACGGCTCGCCGCCGTCGTCGTCTTCCATGCGGAAGAAAACGTAGCGGGGATTGAGCTGCATGATTTCGTCGGCGCGCGGGCCGCGGTTGTCGGCGAGCCAGGCGCGGATCGCCTCGCCCGAGGTTCCGTTCTCCGGCAGCAGGCCCCGGTCGCGCATGGGAATGGCGATGCCCCTGAACGGCAGGCCGTTGGTGGCGGCGAACACCGCCCGCTTGCGTCGGCCGTCCGGCAGGACAAGGACGCCCGAGCCCTGGATCTGCAGGAAGAAGAGGTCCTCGGCCCGCATCCAGGCCAGCGGCCGGGTCTCCTCGCGCGCCTCGATCGCGGCCCGGTCCGGATAGGGTCGAAGCTCTCCGCCGACCATGCGGCCCTCGCCCTTCCAGCCGGGGCGGGACGGGTCGGGCTGGCCCGGATCGCGGATCACCAGGTCGTCAGGGCGCGGCCGTACGGGCGCGGTGAACTCGCCGGTGCGCGAGAAGCGGGCCTCGTAGACCGGCGAGAAGTAGGCGGTCAGCAGGCCGGTCTGGCCGACCGGCACGGCGCGGAAGGTGTCCTCGAGCAGCAGCCGCGCCGCCTCGCCGGTCAGGGGGCCGGCGGCCAGGACCCGGGCGCAGGCCAGGCGCATCTGGGGACGGGGGCGGCCCCGGCAGCTGGCGACGACAGCGGTCAGGGCGGCGGCGTGATCGTCGGCCGCCCAGCCGGGGAGCTCGGCCAGGGAGAGGCCCTCGACCTGGGGGACGGGCGGCGCGGGCAGCGGGGGTTCCGGCCGGGTCGGGCCGGGCGTCGGCTGGGGCGGCGGTTGCGGCGACGGCGAGGGCGGCGTCGTGGCGCAGGCGGCCAGAAACAGCAGGGCGGCCAGAAGCGGGGCCGCCGACATGGGGCCCATGCGAGCCGGAACCTTCAACACCATCATGCCATATCCTTCGAACTCGGCCCCCCGGCTCGAATGGTGAAGAAAAGGTGATGAAGTCCTAACGTCCGGCAAACGCCCGGCGCGCGATCAGGCTTCGGCGGCGTCGACGTGGACCAGGGTCCAGTTGGGATTGCGGTCGGTGACGTTGCGCTCGAAGGTCCACAGCTCGGCGGTACGGCGGTCGTCGACGGCTTCGCCCTCGGGGCCCTTGGTGCGCGAGCGGAACTCGGCCAGGAAGCGGACGACGACGCTGGCGATATCCCCGTTCAGGTCGGCCGACTCCAGGTCGGCGCGCGGCGACTGGATGAATTCGACGCTCTCGCTGCGACCCTCGGCCTCGCGCTGGTCGATGGCGCCGGCGAAGGTCTCGTAGACCTCGGGCGAGAGCAGGTTGCGCAGGGTGTCGCGGTCGCCGTCGGCGAACGCCTTGACCACCATCTCGTATGCGCCCTTGGCCCCGGCGAGGAAGTGGCCGACGTCGAACTGCGGGTCGCGGGCGCGCAGGGCGGCGAGGCCGGTCAGCACCACGCCGTCCGGCAGCGGCTCGGCGACGGGCTCCTCGCGCGGCGCGGGCGAGCGCTCGCGGGCCAGGGCGGCGTCGCGCTGAACGTCCTCGGGCTGTCGGCCGACGCGGCGGCCCAGCACCGAATAGAGCTGGTAGAGGACGACGCCGGCCAGCACGGCCAGGATGATCATGGAGAGGGCGGACAAGGCGCTACCGGTTCAGTTTACGAGGGTCAGTCAGCAATATAGGGCAATCAGCGGCCGGCGTCAGGGGTAAGGCTGTCGTCGGCACCGCGAGGGCCAGTCTGCAACGCCGCCGGTTTACGTCCGGTTGCGCCACGTTGCACCGCCGGACCCTGCGTGATAGCAGCCGCCCCTTCCTTCCTGATGTGGACTGCCTTCCATGACCGATACCGCCGGCGCGCCCGACGCCGCCCCGAACGGCGCTGAGGACCTCACCGTCCCGGGCCTGCGCATCATCGCCCAGTACATCCGCGACCTGTCGTTCGAAAACCCGCGCGCGCCGGAGTCGCTGCGGGTCACCGCCGAGCAGCCGCAGATCGACATCGGCGTCGAGCTGAACGCGCGCGGCCGTCCCGACGGCCTGTTCGAAGTCGACCTGCGCCTCAACGTCGACGCCAAGCGCGCCGGCGAAGCGGCCTTCACCATCGAGCTGGTCTACGGCGGCCTGTTCCAGATCCAGGGCGTGCCCGAGACCGAGCTGGAGCCGGTGCTGATGATCGAGGCGCCGCGCTTCCTGTTCCCGTTCGCCCGCCGGGTCATCGCCGACCTGTCGACCGACGGCGGCTTCCCGCCGTTCATGCTGGACCCGATCGACTTCGGCGGCATCTACGCCGCCCGCCGCCAGCAGGCCGAAGGCCAGGGCGTGGTCGTCGGCCAGGCCTGACGAAAAGGCGGGCCGTCAGGCGCGCAGCCAGACGGCCTTGTCCTTGAGCACGTCGCGCACGAAAGCCTCGTGCGCGGCGCGTTCATCATCGGTGATGCGGCAGACCAGCGGCCGGGGCCGGGCGCCATAGGCGGCCTGGACGGCGGCATGGGCCGCGCGCGCGGCGACCGCGCTGGTCAGGTCCAGCGCCCTTTCGACCCCGCCCTGAAGCTCCAGATAGACCTGCGCCAGAAGATTGGCGTCGATCAGCGCCCCGTGCTTGTCACGCGCGGCGAGCGAGATCTTCATCCGCTTACAGAGGGCGTCCAGGGAGTTGTACATCCCCGGGAACTTCTTCTTGGCCATCGCCAGGGTGTCGATCCAGCGATCGTCCGGCGGCGGTGGGAGATTGCAGCGGGCCAGCTCGGCGTTGACGAAGCCGCGGTCGAAGGGCGCGTTGTGCGCGACCAGCACATCGTCGCCGATGAAATCCAGGAACTTCCGGGCGATCTGGTGAAAGCGCGGCTTGCCCTCCAGGCTGGCCAGCGAGATGCCGTGAACCCGCTCGGCGTCCGGATCGATGGCGCGGTCGGGGTGGACGTACTCGTGGAACTCGCGGCCGGTTGGGATGAAGTCGACCACCTCCACGCAGGCGATCTCGATCAGCCGGTGGCCGGTGTTCGGATCCAGTCCGGTGGTCTCGGTATCGAGGACGAGATGGCGCGCCATGTCCTTTCCTAGGTGGGTTTGGCCGGTCGCGTCCAGCCGCCGCGGAGGGTCGTCAACACCTCATTGACCTGGGCGCGGGCCGCCTCGAGGCCCTGGCTGGTGTCGATGACGAAATCGGCGCGGGCGCGCTTTTCGGCGTCGGGAACCTGGCGGGCGAGGATGGCCTCGAACTTCTCGGTCGTCATGCCGGGCCGGGCGAGGACCCTCTCGCGCTGCATCTCGGCGGGCGCGGAGACGACGACCACCGCGCCCATGGCGCCCTCGCCCCGGGTCTCGAACAGCAGGGGAATGTCGAGCACGACGATGTCGGCGCCGGCGTCCCTGGCCTTCTCGAAAAAATGCACGCGGCTGGCGCCGACCAGCGGATGGACGATGGCTTCCAGCCGCTTCATGGCGTCGGGATCGCCCAGCACCTTGGCCGACAGGCGCTCGCGGTCGATGGCGCCGTCGACGACGACATCGCCGAACTCCTCCTCCAGCGGTTCGACGGCCGCGCCGCCGGGAGCGTAGAGCTGATGCACGGCGGCGTCGGCGTCATAGACCGGCACGCCGGCCTCGGCGAACAGCCGCGCCGTCGTCGACTTGCCCATGCCGATCGAGCCCGTCAGTCCGACCAGTTTCATCGCGCGGTCTCTCCAAGAGCATCCAGGGCCAGGGCCCGCACATCGGCCGTCTCGGGCGGCGGCCGGCCGAAGAAGGCCTCGAAGCTCGGCGCCGCCTGGCGGATCAGCATTTCGAGCCCGTCGACACAGGCCAGGCCGGCCGCGCGGGCGCGGCGTAAGAATTCGGTGTCGAGCGGCTTGTAGACCATGTCCATGACCACGCAGCCGGGCGGCGCCAGGGTCAGGTCGACGACGGGGCCCTCCCCGCCGCCAAGGCCAAGCGCGGTGGCGTTGACGATCAGGCCGGCGGTCGCGACGGCGGCATCGGCGTCGGCGGCCGCCTCGACGCCAAGGTCGGCCGCCAGGGTCTCGGCCCGCTGCCGGGTGCGGTTGACGATCAGCACGCGCGGCGCCCCGGCCAGCTTCAGCGCCGCCGCCGCGCCCCGGGCCGCCCCGCCCGCGCCGAGGATCACCGCAGGCCCGCCGGAGACGTCGAAGCCCGGCGCCTGGGCGGCGATGGCGCCCAGCATGCCGGGCCCGTCGGTGTTGCGGGCGAGGATCCGGCCGTCGGCCTCGAACAGCAGAAGGTTCGCCGCCCCGGCCAGCCGGGCGAGCGCCTCGGCCTCGTCGGCCATGGCCAGGGCGGCTTCCTTGAACGGGATGGTGACGTTCAGTCCACGGACGATCCCGCCGCGCATCCCCGAGGCGAAGGCTTCAAAGCGGTCCGGCGGACAGGCGAAAGGGACATAGGCGCCGTCGATCCCGGCCGCCTGCAGCCAGGCATTGTGGATCAGCGGACTGAGCGAATGGGTCACCGGGGCGCCAACGACGCCCGCGATCCTGGCCGCGCCGGTCAGGGTCATGCCGGACCCCTCACAGCGCCAGCGCGCCATGCCGGCGCAAGAGGTCGAGCAGGCCGATCATCGGCAGGCCGAGGATGGTGAAATAGTCGCCCTCGATGGCGGAGAAGAGCTGCACCCCCTCGTCCTCCAGCCGGTAGCAGCCGACCGAGCCCAGCAGGCCCTCGCCGTGGCGCGCCAGGAAGCCGTCGAGGAAGGCGTCGGTGAAGGGCCGCATCGTCAGGCGGGCCGAGGGAACCTCGCGCCAGATCGGCTGGCCGTCGCGAGCGACGACCACAGCCGAATGCAGCAGGTGTGTGCGGCCGCGCAGCAGGGCCAGCCGCTCGCGGGCGGCCTCCAGGCTGACGGCCTTGTCGAACAGCCGGCCATTGAGGTCGAGCGTCTGGTCGGCGCCGATGGTCAGGGCGCCCGGGCGCTTGAGCGAGGCGCGCACCGCCTTCAGCTCGGCCAGGGCGTCGGCCACCTCGCGCGGGGTAGCGCGGTCGGCCAGCAGGGAGGTCTTGGCGGCGTCCTCGTCGACGCCGGGCGAGATGGCCTCGTGCGGTACGCCGGCGGCGCTCAGCAGGGCGCGGCGGGCGGCGCTGGTCGAGGCCAGGACGATCGCGGTCAAGACAGCACCTCCACCTGGCCGCGGCCGCCGTGCATCAGGTTGATGATCGCCGCGGCGGTCTCCTCGACCGAACGGCGAGTGACGTCGATCACCGGCCAGCCGTGCCGCTCGAACAGCCGGCGGGCATGGATGATCTCCTGCCGGATGGCGTCGATGTCGGTGTAGTCGCTGCCGCGATCCTCCTTGAGGGCCAGCAGGCGGTTGCGGCGGATCTGGATCAGGCGGTCCGGCGAGATCAGCAGGCCGACGATCAGGGTGTTCTTCAGCTCGAGCAGCTGGGTCGGCGCCGGCATGTGCGGCACCAGCGGCACATTGGCCGCCCGCACGCCCCGGTGGGCCAGATAGATGCAGGTCGGCGTCTTGGAGGTCCGCGAGACGCCGACCAGCACGACATCGGCCAGGGCCAGGTCCTGGCCGCCGGCGCCGTCGTCATGGCCGATGGCGTAGTTCAGCGCCTCCATGCGCTCGAAGTACTCGCTGTCCAGGGCATGCTGGGCGCCGACCCGGGCCGAGACGGCGATGCCAAGATAGCGGCTCATCGAGGCCATGACCGGGTCGAGCGGGGCGATGCAGGGCATCTCCAGCCGCCGACAGCCGTCCTCGAGCATCGTGCGCAGCTCGGGATCGACGATGGTGTGCATGACGATGCCGGGCGCGGCCGCCACTTCTTCCAGCGTGCGCTCCATCTGCCGGGGCGAGCGGACCAGGGCGTAGATGTGCTCGATGGGCAGGGTGTCGGAGAATCGCGCGCAGACGGCGCGGGCCATGGCGTTCAGGGTCTCGCCGGTGGAGTCGGAGACCAGGTGGACGTGGAAGTATGTAGCGATCCGGGGCGCGGTCATCGGCTGTTCCATACGTCGCCCGGACGGCCGGAACCAGCCTGTGGATGGACCGTTAAGGAATCCTTAACCTTGTCCCCACTGATCCCCGGCCTCCCGGGGGCGGCGATGCGCCGCGGGGACAAGCGGCGGGATGGCTCCATCGCGATCCACAGAAGCGAACGGCCGATCACTCGCCTTGATGTTCCCTGGACCGACATTCTGAAGACTCGCGTTCATTCACAGGGCCGGGGCCATCAAGCGCCGGAAACAGCCAGACAGATCAGAGGCTTGCGAAACGGCGCCCAGCCCGCCCACAGAGAGGACCTGATGTGGACAGCCCGTGCATTGTCCCGGAGCTGTCCCGGGACGAGCGATGAGTCCGATCGTTCATCCACCGAATGCCACGGCCCTCCTTCTTCTTCCCATCCTTTTTAATCTTTCATTAAGATTTAAGGGGGGTTGCATGGGATCGTCCGGGACGGGAAAGAGGCGCCCATGAACCCCGCTCCCCTGCCCCCCCTCCTCCGTGTTCTCGGCGGCGAGACGCTCGAGCGCCCGCCGATCTGGTTCATGCGCCAGGCGGGCCGCTATCTTCCCGAATACCGGGCCCTGCGCGCGACGACGCCGGACTTCATCTCCTTCTGCCTGGATTCGGAAAAGGCCGCCGAGGCGACGCTGCAGCCGCTGCGCCGCTTTCCGTTCGACGCGGCGATTGTCTTCGCCGACATCCTGCTGATCCCGATCGGGCTTGGCCAGAAGGTCTGGTTCGAGGCGGGCGAAGGCCCGAGACTCGGCGAGCTGCCGACGCTGGACGCCATGGAAGCCCGGATCGAGACGGCCGCCGGCGACCTGTCGGCCGTGGGCCAGACCCTGTCGCTGGTGCGGGCCGCCCTTCCGGACGACAAGACCCTGATCGGCTTCGCCGGCGCGCCCTGGACGGTGGCCAGCTACATGATCGAGGGCGGCTCGTCCGACCGGTCGAAGGCGCGGACCTTCGCCTACACCCATCCCGCCGAGATGGACCGGCTGCTGTCAATCGTCGCCGAGGCCACGGCCCGCTACATGGCCATGCAGGCCGAGAGCGGCGCCCAGGTGCTGAAGATCTTCGAGAGCTGGGCCGAAGGCCTGCCCGAGGATCTCTTCGAGCGCATGGTCATCAAGCCGCACAGACAGATTCTCGCCCGGCTGGCCGAGCTTGGCGTCACCACCCCCGTGATCGGCTTTCCGCGGGGCGCGGCCGCCAGCGCCGAACGCTACGCCCGCGAGGTCTCGACCCAGGCCGTGGCGCTGGACACAGCCTGCCCCGCCGATGTCGGCCGCATGGTGCAGAAGCACAAGCCGATTCAGGGCGCGCTCGATCCGCTGCTGCTGCGCGCCGGCGGCGATGGCCTGATGCGCCGCGTCGACGAGATGCTCGCCGACTGGGGCGCCGGGCCCTACATCTTCAACCTGGGCCACGGAATCCTGCCGGATACGCCGATCGCCCATGTCGAGAAGGTGGTGGCCCGGGTGACGGGAAAATGAGCCGAAAGATCGCCGTCGTTCTCTTCAACCTCGGCGGTCCCGACGGGCCGGACGCGGTCGAGCCGTTCCTGTTCAACCTGTTCAACGACCCCGCCATCATCGGCCTGCCGGGCCTGGTGCGCACGCCGCTGGCGCGGCTGATCTCGCGGCGGCGGGCGCCGCTGGCCAAGGAGAACTACGCGCGGATGGGCGGTGGCTCGCCCTTGCTTCCCGAGACGCGCCGGCAGGCCGAGGCGCTGGGCGAGGCCCTGTCGGCCCGGTTGCCCGGCGACGAGGCGCGATGCTTTATCGCCATGCGCTACTGGAAGCCGCTGACCGAGGAGACCGCAGCCGAGGTCGCCGCCTTTGCGCCGGACGAGATCCTGCTGCTGCCGCTCTATCCGCAATTCTCGACGACGACGACGGCTTCCTCGCTCAAGGCCTGGCGCGCCGCCTATCGCGGGCCGGGCCGAAGCCGGACCCTGTGCTGCTGGCCAAGGGGCGAGACCTTCATCGAGGCGCATGCCCGGCTGATCGAAGAGGCGTGGACGGCGGCGGGACGGCCCGGGCCCGCGCGGCTGCTGTTCTCGGCGCACGGCTTGCCGGAGAAGGTCATCAAGGCGGGCGATCCCTATCAGGCCCAGGTCGAGGCGACGGCGGCGGCCGTGGCCGCGCGGTTGGGCCAGGACTGGGACTGGCGGGTGACCTACCAGAGCCGGGTCGGCCCCCTGAAGTGGATCGGCCCCAACACCGAGGACGAGATTCGCGCCGCCGCGCGCGAGGGCCTGGCGCTGGTGATCTCGCCGATCGCCTTCGTCTCGGAGCATATCGAGACCCTGGTGGAGCTTGACATCGAGTACGCCGAGGTCGCCGCGCACGAGGGTTGCCCGGCCTATGTCCGTGTTCCGGCCCTGGGCGTGGAAGCCGGCTTCATCGCCGGACTCGCCGACAGTGCGGCAGCCGCCCTTGGGCGGAGCGGAACCGATTCCGACGGCTCGTTCCGCTGCGCCGGCTGGAAGACGTGTCCGCGCGCGGCGGCCTGACGTCGGGTAGAGGTTCCGGGACCCGCGTTTGGTCCGATAACCGGTTCCCACTTATCGGAACGCGCTCTAGAACCGGCGCATGACCTTCCTCGCCGAACACTACGATCTGCTGCGCGGCCTGCACATCATCGCGGTCATCGCCTGGATGGCCGGGATGCTCTATCTGCCGAGGCTGTACGTCTATCACACCCAGGCCGAGCCGGGCTCGCAGATGGACGAGACGTTCAAGGTCATGGAGCTCAAGCTCCTGCGGATCATCATCAATCCGGCCATGGCCATCGCCTGGATTCTCGGCCTGTGCCTGATCGCAGGCAACAGCGTCATCCGTGGCTGGGGTTTCCTGCTGGAGCCCTGGATGGTCGTGAAGCTGGCGGGCGTGATCGCCCTGTCGGGCTGGCATGGCTTCCTCGCCGGGGCGCGGCGCAAGTTCGCCAACGGGACCAACACCCGGCCCGAGCGCTTCTGGCGGATGACCAACGAGATCCCGTTCCTGCTGGCGATCATCATCGTCCTGTCGGCGACACTGGAATACGGGCGCTGAGGCCATGAACGCCCCGGTCGCCTCCAGCCCGCCAGACCCGGTCGGCGCGACCCCGGTCATGGCCCAGTTCTTCGAAGCCAAGGCGCGCCAGCCGGACGCCCTGGTCTTCTTCCGCATGGGCGACTTCTACGAACTGTTCTTCGACGACGCGATCCGCGCCGCGGCGGCGCTCGGCATTTCCCAGACCTTCCGGGGAAACCACAACGGCCAGCCCATCCCCATGGCCGGCGTCCCGGTGCATGCGGCCGAAGCCTATCTCGCCAAGCTGATCCGGTCGGGCTTCAAGGTCGCGGTCTGCGAGCAGCTGGAAGACCCCGCCGAAGCGCGCAAGCGGGGCTCCAAGGCGGTCGTCCACCGCGATATCGTGCGGGTTGTCACGCCCGGCACCCTGACCGAGGACAGCCTGCTGGATGCGCGCGGCGCCAACCGGCTGGCGGCCGTCGCCTTGCGGGCCGGACAGGCGGCGATCGCCAGCGTCGAGGTCTCGACCGGCCAGGTCGAAAGCCTGCTGCTGGCGCCGTCCAGCCTCGCCGGCGCCCTGGCGGCGCTGTCGCCGTCGGAAGTGCTGGTTCCGGACCGGCTGTTCGCCGATCCGCAGGTGGCCGCCGCCCTGAAACTGGCCGGCGGGCTGGTTCAGCCGATGGCGCAGGCGCTGGCCGAGCCCTCGGCGTCGGAGACGCGGGTCAAGCGGCTGTACGGGGTCGAGACCCTGGACGGCTTCGGGGGTCTCGCCGGGGCGGAGATCTCGGCGCTCGGCCTGATCGCCTCGCATCTGGAGATCACCCAGGCCGGCCGGATGCCGGCCCTGTCGCCGCCCCGGCGCGCGGGCGAGGCCGATGTCATGGCCATCGACCCCGCCACCCGCGCCAGCCTGGAGATCGACAGGACGACGCAAGGGTCGCGCGAAGGCTCGCTGCTGTCGGTGATCGACCGGACGGTGACGCCGGCCGGCTCACGCCTGCTGGCCGAACGGCTGGCCCGGCCGCTGTTGGACCCGGCGGCGATCGAGGCGCGGCTGGACGCGGTGCAGTGGTTCCTCGAACGCCGTCCCCTGCGCCAGGACATGCGCGAGAGCCTGCGGGCGACGGGCGACATGGCGCGGGCCCTCTCGCGCCTGGCGCTTGGCCGGGGCGGGCCGCGCGATCTTGGCGTATTGCGCGACGGCTTGCGAACCGGGGAAGCGCTGGCGGGGCTGGCGGCCAGCGGCGATGGCCTGACGACGCCGCCGGCGGAGATCGGCGAGGCTCTGGCGGCCATTTCGCCTTCGGCCTCGCTGGGCCTCAGCGAGCTGCTCGCCCAGCTGGAAGGCGGGCTTGGTCCCGACCTTCCGGCGCAGGTGCGGGACGGGGGTTTCGTCGCCGCCGGGGTGCGGCCGGAGCTGGACCAGGCGCGAGGCCTGCGCGACGACAGCCGGCGGGTCATCGCCGCGCTGGAACAGCGCCTGTCCGACGAGAGCGGCATCGCCCTGAAGATCCGCCACAACGCGGTGCTCGGCTACTATGTCGAGGCGACGGCGGCCAAGGCGGACCCCCTGTTCCAGCCGCCGCTGAACGCCACCTTCGTCCACCGCCAGACCCTGGCCAACCAGGTGCGGTTCACCACCGTCGAACTGGCCGACCTGGACGCGCGCATCGCACAGGCGGCGGAGCGGGCCCTGGCCATCGAGGCCCAGACCTTCGAGGCCTGGCGCGAGGCGGCTGTGGCCATGGCAGAGCCGCTGCGCGCCGCCGCGCGCGGGCTGGCGACGCTGGATGTCGCCTCGGGCCTGGCCGAATGGGCCGAGGACGCCGATGCCGCCCGGCCCCAGGTGGATCGTTCGCTCTGTTTCGAGGCCACGGCCGCGCGCCACCCGGTGGTCGAGGCCGCCGTGCGCCGGGCCGGCGATCCCTATACGCCGAACGACTGCTGTCTGGACGGGGCCGGCGAGGCGGGCGCGCGCCTGTCGATCGTCACCGGCCCGAACATGGCCGGCAAGTCGACCTTCCTGCGCCAGAACGCCCTGCTGGCGGTGCTGGCCCAGTCCGGCTGCTATGTGCCGGCCAGGGCGCTGCGGCTGGGTGTCGTCGATCGCCTGTTCAGCCGCGTGGGCGCCGGCGACGACCTGGCGCGGGGCCGCTCGACCTTCATGGCCGAGATGGTCGAGACCGCCGCCATCCTGACCCAGGCGACGCCGCGCAGCTTTGTCATTCTCGACGAGATCGGCCGGGGCACGGCCACCTGGGACGGCCTGGCCATCGCCTGGGCGACGGCCGAGGCGCTGCACGACACCAACCGCTGCCGGGCCCTGTTCGCCACGCACTATCACGAGCTGGCGACGCTGGAGGACCGGCTGGCCCATGTCTCCAACCTGTCCCTGCGAGCCAAGGAGTGGAACGGCGACCTGGTCTTCCTGCACGAATGCGGTCCGGGACCGGCCGACCGCAGCTACGGCGTGCAGGTGGCCAAGCTGGCGGGCGTGCCGCCTGCGGTCGTGGTTCGCGCCCGCGAGGTGCTCGAGCGGCTGGAGACCGAGAGCCATTCGCCGGCCCGGCTGGAAGGCCTGCCCCTGTTCGAGGTCGCGGCGCCGGCGCCGCAACAGAAATGGGGACCAAGCCCGGTGGAGGAGGCGCTGAAAGGCCTCGATCCCGACGGCATGAGCCCGCGCGAGGCGCTGGAGGCGCTCTACCGGCTGAAGGGGCTGAGCTGAGCGGCGCCGGCTCGTGACCGGTCGCGGTTTGGCATTGCCGCATTGCACACGGCCGCGCCCCGGCGCACATAGGTTCCATGCCCCCTCGCCTTCGCCCGACCCGCCTGGAACATGTCGTTGACGGCGAGGCGTTGCGCGCGCGGCTCTCGGCGGCGGCGCTGGATGCGGCGGGGGACGAGGTCGAGCAGCGCCGGCGGGCGCTGGACATCCTCAAGCAGGCGCTGTTCCGGGGCCGGATGATCGCCAAGGAGCGGCTGGAGAACGGCGCCGGCGGCGTCGAGACGGCCCGCCTGCTGTGCGGCGTCACCGACCAGGTGGTCACCGCCCTCTATGATTTCACCACCGTTCACGTCTTCCGGGCGCGCAATCCGACCGAGGGCGAGCGCCTGGCGCTGATGGCGGTGGGCGGGTACGGCCGGGGGGTCCTGTCGCCCTTCTCGGACATCGACCTGTTGTTCCTGCGGCCCTGGAAGGAGACCGCCCACGTCGAGAGCGTGATCGAGTACATGCTCTATGCGCTGTGGGACCTGGGCTTCAAGGTCGGCCACGCCAGCCGCACGGTCGAGGAATGCATCAAGCTGGCGCGGGCGGATTTCACGATCCGCACCTCGATCCTGGAGGCCCGCCAGCTGACCGGCGACGAGGCGCTGGCGGCGGAGCTGAAACGCCGCTTCCGGGCCGATGTGATCAAGGGGACCGGCGCGGAGTTCGTCGCCGCCAAGCTGAAGGAGCGCGACGAGCGCCAGCAGCGCGCCGGGGCCAGCCGCTACATGGTCGAGCCCAACGTCAAGGAGGGCAAGGGCGGGCTGCGCGACCTGCACACCCTGGTCTGGATCGCCGAGTACCTGCATCCGGTCGAGCGGCCGACCGACATCTTCCGCCTGCCCTATTTCAACAAGCGCGAGGTTCGGGCCTTCACCCGCGCCTTTGACTTCCTGCACGCGGTGCGCGCCCATCTGCACTTCACGACCGGTCGCCCCGAGGAGCGGCTGACCTTCGACGTGCAGCCGGAGATCGCCCGCCGGATGGGCTATGGCGACCGCGCCGACAACCCGGCCGTCGAGCGCTTCATGCGCCACTACTTCCTCATCGCCCGCGAGGTCGGCGCCCTGACGCGGGCCTTCTCGGCCAAGCTGGAGGCCGAGCACGTCAAGCAGGCGCCCCGGGGCCTGTCGCGGTTCCTGCCGGGGGCCGGACGCCGCAAGGCCAAGGCGCTGGAGGTCGAGGGCTTCATCGAGGATGGCGGGCGGTTGAACATCACCGGGCCCGAGGTGCTGGAAGCCGATCCGGTCAACATCCTTCGGCTGTTCCGGCTGGCCGACCAGCGCGACCTCGACCTGCATCCGGACGCCTTCACCGCGGTCACCCGTGCGCTGCCGCTGATCGGCTCGAAGATGCGGCGGGAGCCGGAGGCGGCGCGGGTGTTCCTGGACATCCTGGCGCGGGGCAAGAACCCGTTCCGCGCGCTGAGCCTGATGAACGAGGCCGGCGCCCTGGGCCGGTTCCTGCCCGAGTTCGGGCGGGTCGTGGCCCAGATGCAGTTCAACATGTACCACAGCTACACGGTCGACGAGCACACGCTGAAGGCCGTGTCGGTGATCGCCGACATCGCCGCCGGACGGCTGGCCGACGACCACCCGCTGGCCACCTCGATCATGCCGCTGATCGCCGACCGCGAGGCGCTGTTCCTGGCCATGCTGCTGCATGACACCGGCAAGGGCGGCGCCGGCGGCCAGGAAAAGGCCGGCGCGCGCGCGGCGCGACAGGCGTGCGAGCGGCTGGGCCTGGACCGCAACAAGATCGAGCTGGTCGCCTGGCTGGTCGAGAACCATCTGGTCATGAGCGACTTCGCCCAGAAGCGGGACGTCAGCGATCCGGCGACGGTGGCGGCCTTCGCCCGTATCGTCGAGAATCCCGAGCGGCTGCGCCTGCTGCTGGTGCTGACCGTGGCCGACATCCGCGCCGTCGGTCCGGGCGTGTGGAACGGCTGGAAGGGCCAGCTGATGCGTGAGCTGTACGCCGCCACCGAGGCGGTGTTCCGCGGCGGGCGCGGCTCCGACCCGGCCGCGGCGGCGCAGCGACACATGGAGCATGTGGCCCGCGAGGCGCGCGCGACGCTTGAGGCCTCCCATCCCGGAGCCGCCGCCTGGGCGCTGGGCATGGAAGACGCCTACTTCAGCGCCTTCGGGCCCGAGGAGATGGCTGAGCATGGCCAGCTCGCCGCCCGCGCGGCCGCGCAAGGCGGAGCCGCCGCCGAGGGCCGCATCCGGCCCGACCACAACACCGCCGAACTGGTGGTCGCCGCCGCCGACCGGCGCGGGCTGTTCGCCGACCTGACGCTGGCCCTGTCCAGCCTGGGGGCCAACGTCATGGGGGCGCGGGTCTTCACCTCGGCCGCCGGCCAGGCGCTGGACGTGTTTCATGTGCAGGACGCGGCCGGCGCGCCCTATGGCTGCGACAACCCCCGCGCCCTGCGCCGGCTGGCCGATGCGCTGGAAGCGGCTGGTCGCGGCGAGGTCCCGGCGGGGGAGCGCCGCCGCAGCGACCTTGGCCGGACGGCCGCCTTCGCCATCGCCCCGACGGTGACGCTGGACAACGAGGCCTCGGCCGAGGCGACGGTCGTCGAGGCGTCGGGGCGCGATCGGCCAGGCCTGCTGGAAGCGCTGGCGCGGGTGATCACCGAGGCGGGGCTGAGCATCGTCTCGGCCCATATCGACGGCTATGGCGAGCGGGCGGTGGACGCCTTCTATGTGCAGACCTCGGGCGGCGGAAAGCTGACCGACGCGCGGCGGCAGACACTGCTCAAGGCCGCCCTGCTGGCGGTGCTGGTCGACGAGGAGCCGGCCCAGCCGAGCCGGCTGCAGCGGGCCCGGGCGAGCGTGGCGCGCTGAAGCCCCGCCCTGCATCGAAGCCTGACTTGACCGGTCCGCGCGCGCGTCGCAGAAGCGCGCCGTGAGCGATCCCATAACGCCAGAGCCGGCCCCGGCCGACACGCCGCCGCCGAAGAAGGCGGGGATCATCCGCAATTCGATCATCTTCTCCGGCCTGACCATGGTCAGCCGGATCATGGGCCTGGCCCGCGACGTGGTGATCAACGCCCGGCTGGGCGCAAGCGCCGGCCCCTGGGCCGACGCCTACAACACCGCCCTGGCCTTTCCGAACCTGTTCCGGCGCATCTTCGCCGAGGGGGCCTTCTCCTCGGCCTTCGTGCCCGCCTACACCCGCACCCTGACCGGCGAGGGGCCCGAGAAGGCCGACAACCTGGCGTCGGACGCCCTGGCCACGCTGGCGGCGATGACCCTGGCGCTGGTGATCGCCGCGCAGCTGGCGATGCCCTGGCTGATGTATCTGATCAACTGGGGCTACCAGCATGACGAGGCCAAGTTCAAGCTGGCCATAGTCCTGACCCAGATCACCATGCCCTATCTGTCGTGCATGGCGATCGCGGCGCTGTTCTCCGGCGCCCTGAACGCGCGCGGCCGCTTCATCCTGTCGGGCGCGGCGCCGATCGTGCTGAACGCGGTGATGCTGGCCGCCGTGCTGCCCGCCCGCGACAGCCAGACCGCCGCCTACGCCGCCTCGTTCGCCATCGTGGTCGCGGGGATCCTGCAGGCGGGCCTGCTGTGGTGGGGCGCCTGGAAGTCC
The DNA here is from genome assembly GCA_046295055.1 of Caulobacter sp. Lineage (GTDB taxonomy): Bacteria > Pseudomonadota > Alphaproteobacteria > Caulobacterales > Caulobacteraceae > Caulobacter. The sequence goes on from JBKBOD010000005.1 coordinate 218,776, forward strand.
GGGGCCCGCATCCGGCCGCGCGTTCCCCGGCTGACGCCCGAGATCAAGGCCCTGATCGGCAAGGCCATCCCGGCGGCGATCGCCGCCAGCGTGACGCAGGTCAACATCTTCATCTCCGGCATGCTGGTCTCGCTGGCGCCGGGCGACGGTCCGCGCACCTGGCTGGCCAACGCCGACCGGCTGTACCAGCTGCCGCTGGGCATGGTCGGGGTGGCGATCGGGGTCGCCCTGCTGCCGCGCCTGTCGCAGTCGCTGCAGGCCGGCGACCGCGCCGACGCCCAGGCGACGACCGACCAGGCCGTGGTCTTCGCCCTGGCCATGACCCTGCCCGCCGCCGCCGCCCTGGTGGCCATGCCCTATTTCATGGTCGACGCCCTGTTCACCCGCGGCGCCTTCACCACCTTCGACGCCCAGAAGACGGCCGAGGCGCTGTTCCACTACGGCTGGGGCGTGCCGGCCTTCGTGCTGGCGCGGGTGATGAACCCGATCTTCTTCGCCCGCGAGGACACCCGCAGCCCGATGCGGTTCGCGCTGATCTCGGTGGCGGTGAACATCGTCCTGGGCGTGATCCTGTTCTTCACCATCGGCTTCGCGGGCATCGCCATCGCCACCTCGGCGGCCAGCTGGTTCAACGTCGCCCAGATGTACTGGGCCCTGCGCCGGCGGGGCGAATGGACGCCGGAGCCGGCGGCCTGGGGCCGGATGATCCGCGTGACGATCGCCGCCGGCCTGCTCACCGCCCTCCTCGGCCTGGCGGCGTTCAACCGGCCGCTGATCCAGGGCCTGTTCGAGGGCTGGAGCCTGCTGGGCGTGGGGGCCAAGGAGATCGCCGTCCTGGCCGTCTGCTTCGCCATCCTGCCGATCTATCCGGTGCTGGTCGTGCTGACGGGCGGCATGACGCTGGCGGAGATCAAGGGCCTGGCGGGCCGTCGCCGTCCGACGGCCTGAGCTAGCTGCGCCAGCGCAGCGTCACCGGCTTGACAGGATTGGCGAACGGTCGGCCGGCGGCGCGGCTGGCGGTCCATTCCTTCTTCAGCTGCTGGTACCACTTGGCCTGGGTGTCGGCGTCGTCGATCCACAGCAGGGAGGGATCATACTTCAGGCCCTCGTTCTGCAGGTTCACCATGCCGGCGTCCTGGCGCAGGAACGCCCGGGCCCCCGCCGCCACGAAGGGCCGCAGGAACAGGAAGGCGGGGTGGTCGGACCAGACGATCTGGGTGATCCGGGTGGCCGTCTCGTGCACCGGGGTCAGGCAGGTCAGCGACAGCACCTGGCGCGGACCGATGGTGATGTGCTCCCAGCGCAGGCCGGGCAGCCGGAACGTGATCTCGGTCAGCGGCTCGCCGCCCAGGATGGCGTAGGCGCGGGAGTTCTTCGACGGCTCGTGGCGGATCATCGAGAAGCCGGCCTCGCGGGGCTCGAACTTCTTGGCCTTGTCGTGCTGGCTGCCGCTCGATCGCCACCACCACTGCTGGTGGACATAGGGGCCGTGCGCGGGATCCATCAGCCCGACCACGGCATGGTCGATATGGCTGTCGAAGACCATGCGGTCGACGATCTTCGGCCCCCCGCCGACCACGCCCGGAAAAACCGGCGGCGGCTCCGGCGGCTCGCCGTCGAAGCGCGGGTCCGAGGCCATCCAGACGAAGATCATCCCCTGGCTCTCGGCGACCGGATAGCGCCGCACGCGGATGCGGGCGACGTCCATCTCCTGGCCGGCGGTGAGGGAGGGGATAGCAGTGCAGCCGCCATCCGCCCCGAAGCGCCAGCCGTGATAGGGGCATTCGACGCTGGGCCGGCCGTCGGCTTCGGCGACAATCCGGCCGGCCGACAGGGGCGCGGCCCGGTGCGGGCAGATATCGCGCAGGGCGAACAGGCCGCCCTTGCGGTCACGGCCGATCAGCACCGGCTCGCCAAGCAGTTCGTGGCGGGCCATGGCGCCGGGCTTCACGTCGCCGGCGAGGGCGGCGAAATACCAGATGTCGCGCAGGAAGCCCTCGCCGAACCGGGCGGGGGCGGCCTTGTCCCGTGGGGACTTCGCGGAGGTCTGTGCGCCATCGGCCATGCTCCCTCTTTAGCGTCCGGGGCGGCAGGGCGAAAGGCGGCGCGATGACGCCGCTTACGCACGGGCCGGCAAGCTCCTATATCTTCGTTCGACGGCGCGCCGCGCCGCATCGGAGGGACTATTCAAGCCATGACGCCCATTCGCTCGCTGCTCACCGTCGCCGCCATCGCCGGCGCGGTGTTCCTGGCCGGTTGCGGCATCAACACCATCCCCACCCAGGACGAGGCCGTGAAGGCCCGCTGGGCCGACGTGCAGAACCAGTACCAGCGCCGCGCCGACCTGGTGCCGAACCTGGTGGCGACCGTGAAGGGCTACGCCGCCCAGGAGCGCGAGGTGCTTACCGCCGTGACCGAGGCCCGCGCTAGCGCCACCCAGGTCAAGGTCGACGCCTCGACCATTACGGATCCGGAGGCCTTCGCCCGCTACCAGGCCAGCCAGGACCGGCTGTCGGGCGCGCTCGGGCGGCTGATGCTGATCCAGGAAGCCTATCCCGACCTGAAGTCGAACCAGAACTTCCTGGCGCTGCAGGACCAGCTCGAGGGCACCGAGAACCGCATCGCCAACGCGCGGCGCGACTACAACGGCGCGGTCCAGACCTACAACACATCGCTGCGGACCTTCCCCACGGTGCTGTGGGCCAAGACCTTCTACAGCGGCCAGAAGCCGGCCCAGCCGTTCCAGGCGACCGAAAGCGCCCAGACCGCGCCGACCGTCAACTTCGACGCGCCGTCGACGAAGTAGATGAGAAACCCCTTCCGGATGCTGGCCGGGATCGTCCTCGCGGCGGTCCTGGCCGGCGGGGCTCCGGCGCTCGCGGCGCCCGACTTCCCGGCCCTGACGGGGCGGGTGGTCGACGAGGCCGGCATCCTGTCGCCGGCGGTCGAGGCCGACCTGACCGGCAAGCTCGAGGCGCTTGAGGCGCAGAGCGGCCGCCAGCTGGTGGTCGTCACCCTGAAGGACCTGCGCGGCGAGGAGATCGAGACCTACGGCGTCGATCTCGGCCGGCACTGGGCGATCGGCGACAAGACGCGCAATGACGGCACGCTGTTCATCGTCGCGCCGAATGACCGCAAGGTGCGGATCGAGGTCGGCTATGGCGCCGAGGGGGTCCTGACCGACGCCATGTCGGGCCTGATCCTGCGGGGCGCGGTGCTGCCGAAGTTCCGGGACGGCGACATGGAAGGCGGCGTCGTGGCCGGAACCGACGCCATCATCCGCCAGCTCACCCTGCCCGAGGACGAAGCCCGCGCCCTGGCGGCGCAGGCGGCGGAAGAGTCCGAGGAGGACTTCCCCCTGGCGGCCATTCCGTTCCTGATCTTCGGCTTCATCGTCCTGATGATCGCCCTGTCCGGCCGTCGGCGACGCCGTCGCGGCCTGGCGGGCGCCCTGCCCTGGGTCATCGGATCCACCATGGGCGGCTGGTCCGGCGGCGGCGGCGGCGGCGGCGGCTGGTCGGGCGGCGGAGGGTTCTCCGGCGGCGGCGGATCATTCGGAGGCGGCGGCGCCTCGGGAGGCTGGTGAGATGAGTATGACCCCCGCCGACCAGGACCGCATCGCCCGGGCGGTGGCCGAGGCCGAGCGCAGGACGGCCGGCGAGATCTACTGCGTGCTCGCGCCCCGGGTTTCTGAGTACCGCGAGGTTCCCCTGGCCTGGGCCGCGGCGCTTGCCTTGACGTTGCCCGCGCTGGCCCTGCTGCTGGGCCTGGCGCCCGACAGCCTGTCGGCGGTGTTCGGCGGCTGGAGCATCGGTCATGGCTCGACCGACCAGATCGTGCTGGGAGCCCTGGCGGTCTACATCGTCCTGCAGGCGGTGACCTTCGCCCTTGTCTGGCTGGTCGTCGCCATACCGCCAGTCCGCCGGTTCATGACGCCGGGGCCGCTGAAGGCCGAGCGGGTCCGTCGCGCGGCGCTGGACCAGTTCCTGAGCCACGGGCTGCACCTGACCCGCGAGCGCACGGGCGTGCTGATCTTCGCCGCCCTGCACGAACACCGGGCCGAGGTGGTCGCCGACGAGGGCATCTATGCGGCGGCGCCGGCAGAGGTATGGGTCGAGGTGGTCGGGCTGCTGACCGCGGGCCTGAGAGCCGGCCGCGCCGCCGAGGGGTTCGAGGCGGCCATCCGGCGATCGGGCGAGATTCTGGCGGCGCATGTGCCGCCTCGGTCCGATAATCCAAATGAACTATCGGACCGGATCGTGATCCTGGAAGGGTGAGCGGCGGTCCGCCGACAGGCGGGTCGGTCAGTCCGGCGGACCCAGGGGGAAGCGCCAGGGCGCTCCCCCCGATCCGTCAGGTGTTCATCGACTGGAAGAAATCGCCGTTGGTCTTCGACTGACGCAGCTTGTCGAGCAGGAACTCGATGGCGTCCTGGCTGCCCATCGGGTTCAGGATGCGGCGCAGGATGTAGGTCTTGGTCAGCTGGTCCTTGGGGGTGATCAGCTCTTCCTTGCGGGTGCCGGACTTCAGCACGTCGATGGCCGGGAAGATGCGCTTGTCGGCGACCTTGCGATCCAGGACGATTTCCGAGTTACCGGTGCCCTTGAACTCTTCGAAGATGACCTCGTCCATCCGGCTGCCGGTGTCGATCAGGGCCGTGGCGATGATGGTCAGGCTGCCGCCTTCCTCGATGTTCCGCGCCGCGCCGAAGAAGCGCTTGGGGCGCTGCAGGGCGTTGGCGTCGACGCCGCCGGTCAGCACCTTGCCCGAGGACGGGACAGTGGTGTTGTAGGCGCGGCCGAGGCGCGTGACCGAGTCCAGCAGGATGACGACGTCGCGCTTGTGCTCGACCAGGCGCTTGGCCTTCTCGATGACCATCTCGGCCACCTGGACGTGGCGGGTCGCCGGCTCGTCGAAGGTCGAGGCGATGACCTCGCCCTTCACCGTGCGCTGCATGTCGGTGACTTCTTCCGGGCGCTCGTCGATCAGGAGGACGATCAGGTAGCACTCGGGGTGGTTGGTCTCGATCGACTTGGCGATGTTCTGCAGCATCACCGTCTTGCCGACGCGCGGCGGGGCGACGATGAGGCAGCGCTGGCCCTTGCCGAGCGGGGCGACAATGTCGATGACCCGGCCCGAGCGATCCTTCACCGTCGGATCGGGCAGCTCCATGTTGAGCCGCTGCTCGGGGTAGAGCGGGGTCAGGTTGTCGAAGTGGACCTTGTGCCGCACATTTTCCGGCGGCTCGAAGTTGATCTGCTTGACGTCGACCAGGGCGAAGTAGCGCTCGCCCTCGCGCGGGGCGCGGACGCCGCCGTCGACGGAGTCGCCGGTGCGCAGGCCGAACTTCCGGATCTGGCTGGGCGAGACATAGATGTCGTCGGGGCCGGGGAGGTAGTTGGCTTCGGGGCTGCGCAGGAAGCCGAAGCCGTCCGAAAGGACCTCCATGGTGCCGCTGCCCGAAATCTCCACGCCTTCCTCGGCGAGGGTCTTCAGGATCGCGAACATCATGTCCTGCTTGCGCATGGAGTTGGCGTTCTCGACCTCGAGCTTTTCCGCCAGGCCCAACAGGTCGGCCGAGGATTTCTCCTTCAGCTCCTGCAGGGACATGCGGGTCAGGCCCAATTCGGCGACCACGGCGGACAGGTCGGCATCGTCCTCGTCGTCATCGGCGGCCGCTTCGGCGCCCTCGACGGGGGCCGGGGATTCGACCGGCGGCGGCAGGATCTCGACGGCCGCGTCCTCGGTCGCGTCGGCGCCGGCTTCGGGGGCTTCGTCTTGGGGGGTGGTGTCTTCGGACATGTGTTCTTCAGGGTCTTCCAAGGATGGAATCCGCCCGTTCAGGCGCGAAAGTGCGGCCGTCGGGCTGGAAATACTGGACCGCGGGCCTGGCCTGCGGAGATGGGTGTTCGTTCGGGGATCCGGCGGGGCTCTGCGCCAGCGGGCGTGGAGGGCCGGAGAGAGGCGGGAACCGCGGGCCGAAGCGGCGCGGTCTGTAGGGAGGGGAACCACAGGCCCTCGCCCCCGTCAAGGTGGGGATTGGACGCGCCGGGCGCAAGCGGCGCTTGCCTTGGTCGCTAAACCCCCTACACCGCCCGCATGGACCCGTTCCTGGAGCCCGGCGCCCTGGTTCGCCATCCGGACCGGCCCGACTGGGGCCTCGGCCAGGTGCAGAGCTGCATCGGCCGGCGGGTGACGGTGGACTTTGAACACGCCGGGAAACAGGCGTTGGACGGGTCGGTGGTGCGGCTGATCCTGGTCGCCGAGGACGAGTGGGGAGACGGGGCTTGAGCCTGAACATGGATCGCGGCCGGATCGGCGAGGTGCTGGCCGACATCGTCGAGGAGGCGGGCCGCCTGGTGCTGCCGCTGTGGCGCACGGGCCTTGCGGTGGACTCCAAGGCAGACGACAGCCCGGTGACCGAGGCCGATCGCCAGGGCGAAGTCCTGATCACCGAGCGGCTCAAGGCGCTGTTCCCGGACGTGCCGATCATCGCGGAGGAACACGCCAGCCAGTACGGCACGCCGGACCAGATCGGCCCCTGCTTCTTCCTGGTCGATCCGGTGGACGGCACCAAGGCCTTCGTGCGCGGCGATCCCAGCTGGACGGTCAACATCGGCCTGATCGAAAACCGCCGGCCGATCGCCGGCGCCGTCTGCGCCCCGGCTAGCGGCGAGACCTGGTTCACGGGACCGGACGGTGCGCTCAAGCGCAGCGAGGGCGGCCAGGCCGAGCCCTGCCGCGTGCGACCCTGGCCCAAGGGCGAGGCTGTCTGCCTGATCAGCCACACCATGAAGCCGGAGACCGGCGAGAAGCTGCGGGCGCAGTACGGCTTCGACCAGACCCTGGCGCTGGACTCCTCGGTCAAGCTTTGCCGGATCGCCGAGGGGACGGCCGACATCTATCCGCGCCACGGGCCGACCAGCGAATGGGACATCGCCGCCGCCCATGCGGTGCTCGAGGCGGCGGGCGGCACGGTCCTGACCCCCGAGGGCGCCCCCTTCCTCTATGGCAAGGCCGACGAGCGGTTCCTCAACGGCTGGTTCGTCGCGCGGGGCGGCTGAGCGGGGCTTGTCGTCCCTGTGCGGCCGGCCTGCGTCCTTCGACACGCGCTGCGCGCTGCTCAGGATGACGGGCTTTGGGGGTGCGCCCCTCGACGTCATGCTGAGCAGCGATCCTTCAGGATCGCGTGTCGAAGCACGCACCCTGGCCCCTCAGGCCTTGGGCGTGTTCTTCAGCGCTTCTTCCCGCCAGCCCTTCTCCTGCTCGATGATCTCGGGCGAGGCGATGCCCTCGAAGTCCTCGGGCTCGAAGAAGCGGCGCAGCTCGATGACGCCCTCGACGTCGCCATCCTTGAAGTCGGGGCGGGGAACCCGGAGAAGCCAGTCGAGCGCCTCGTCCCAGTCCTTGACGTTGAGCACCCAGTAGCCGGCGATCAGTTCCTTGGTCTCGGCGAAGGGGCCGTCGATGATGACCGGCTTGCCGCTGCGATAGCTCAGGCGGGCGCCCTTGCTGGAGGGATGCAGGCCGGCGCCGTCGACCAGGACGCCGGCGGCGATCAGTTCGTTGTTGTAGACGCCCATGGCCTCGACCTGTTCGGCCGTCGGCATGACGCCGGCCTCGGTCTCGGCGTTGGCCTTGACGATCATCAGAACGCGCATGTCTTGGTCTCCTGTCTGTTTTTCTCGCCGGGCGTCCGGCGCGGTCTGACCCAAGGACGGGGCAGGTCCGGACAGGCCGACAAATTTTTTTCCGGGGGTTTTGGGGCTCAGGCCCGTTTGGTCGACAGGATCGGCACCGGCTGGGCCAGCATCTGGCCGCGCATGGTGGGATTCTCGGCCTTGTCGCTGGTCGGCATGGTCAGGATGCGGCGGACTAGGTCCATCCCCTGCACGACCCGGCCGAAGGCGGCGTAGCCGAGATTGTCGCCCGGAGCTTCCGGGTTGGCGTCGAGGTAGGGGGCGTCGCCGACGCAGATGAAGAAGTCCGAGGTTCCGGTCCCCGGCGCCTCGCGCGCCAGCGAGATGGTCCCGTCGAGGTGCTTGATGCCGGTCCTGGTCGTCGGCTCGTGCTCGACGCCCTTGAAGTTGCCCTTCTTGGTGTCGAAGCGGGCGCCGCCCTGCACCAGGCCGTAGTCGCTGGCCCCGCCGGCGCGGACGGCGCGGTAGATGGCCGACCGGTTGAACCGGCCGGCGTCGACGTACCGCATGATGTTGGCCACCGTCAGGGGCGCCTGGGCCTCGAAGAGATCAAGCACCAGCAGGCCCTCGCCGGTGGCCATGTTCAGCCGCAGGATGCCCGGCGCGGGCGGCGCCAGAACGGCGGGGCCGGCAGGCGTCGGGGCGGCGGCGTCCTGGGCCCTGCCGAGGCCAGGTAGGCCGGCCAGGGCGCCGGCGGCGATCAGGCTGCGTCGGTTCATGGGGTTCTCCGGGCGTTGCGGCATCCTCCGCGCCAGGGCGTTGGCTGACAAGCGGCAAGCTGTGGTAATCTCGGCCGATGGATGATCGCTCCGACAGACAGTCCCGTCCCCTCGGCCTTTCGGCCTTCGAGGCGATGTCGGCGGTGGAGGGTCTGTCGCTGGATGCGGCCGGTCGGGCCCGGCTGAAGAGCCTCGCCGCGACCGATCTGCCTTCCGCCGAGCGACGCGAGGCGATCCGGCGCGCTCACAGGCGCAGGTGACCGACGACCACGGCAATCAGGCGTATCGCGATCCCTACCTCTACAGGACCGGCGGAGCGCTCAAGAACCGTCTCGGGCTGCGGGATCCCGTGGCGCTGGAGCGGTTCGAGCTGGAGATGACCGGCCTCCGCTCACTGGAGCCGCTGCCCGCCGGTCCGCTGACCGCCGCCCACTACAAGCGCCTGCACCGCCATCTCTTTCAGGATGTCTACGCCTGGACGGGCCGGTACCGGACGGTCAGGATGTCCAAGGGCGGCTCGGTCTTCTGTTTTCCAGAGCACGTCCCGGCCGCCATGGACGCGCTCTTCGCCGGCATCCGCGCAGGCCCTCCGACGGGGCCGGGTTTCGCAGGCCGCGCGGCCGAAATCCTCGCCGAGCTGAACGCCATTCACCCGTTTCGGGACGGCAACGGGCGCGCCCAACTTACCCTGCTGCGACAGATGGCCGACCTTGCGGGGGTGGACCTCGATCTGGGCCGTATTGCGCCCGCACCCTTCCTGACGGCCATGGTCCAAAGCTTCGCCGGCGAATTTGAGCCGCTCCTCGACCAGATTGCGGGCCTGATCGAGTAGGGTCAGCCTCCTCGCCGCATGTCCCAGAGCACCTGGGCGGCGAAGTCGACGTCGGCCTCGGTGTTGCGGAAGCTGGGGGTCAGGCGGACGTGGCGGCGGGCATAGGGGGCGGCCGAGCCGATCACCTTGGCCTGGCGCAGCCGGCGGACGGCCTGGTCGGCGGTCATGCCCGAGACGTCGAAGCTGACGATGCCGGCGCTGAGCGCGGGGCCTATCGGGGTGCGCAGGGTGATGTGCGGCATCTGTGCCAGGGTCCCCTTCAGCCGCGAGGCCAGGGCGTGGGTGCGGGCGGCGATGGCGGCCTTGCCGACCATGCCATGGAACTGGAACGCCTCGGCGATCGACCAGACATGCTCGAAGGCCTTGAAGCCGCCGGGGGTCATGCGCGCGCCGGTGTTGGGGCCCGGATCATAGCCGCCGAGCCAGGCGCCGTAGGCGTTGGGGGCCAGGAAGGTCGGGATGACCGGGGTCAGGCGCGACCAGACGCCGGGGCGGGCGAAGACCACGCCCGTGCCGCGCGGGCCGAACAGCCATTTGTGGCAGCCGGCGACCAGGACATCGCAGCCGAGGGTGGCCATGGTCTCGTTCTCGACGCCGAAGCCATGCACGCCATCGACGATCAGCAGCACCTTCTGGTGGGGCTGGCGGGCGGCGTTGATGGGCGCGAGGGCCCGCGAAATGGCGCCGATGGGCATCTTCATGCCGGTCGAGCTGTGCACCCAGGTCAGGGCCAGGACCCGCGTGCGCTCGGTGACGGCGGCCATCAGACGGCTGACGATCTGGGCCTCGGTGGCGGTTGCGGCGTTGTCGTAGAGGCTGATCTTGCGGATCGTTCCGCCGCCGGCCTGGGTGCGAAGTCGCAGGGCCTCGTGGGTGACGTAGTAGTCGTGGACGGTGGTCAGGACCTCTTCGCCGTAGCCGATCTTCAGGCCGCCATAGACCAGTCCGATGCCGCTGGTGGTGCTTTCGACGAGGGCGACATCGTCCATGGCCGCGCCGAAATAGTGGCCGGCGGCCTGGCGGGCGGCGTTCTGCAGCGGGCGATTGCGGGCCTCCAGGTAGCCGACGGGGTCGGCGTCCAGCCCATTGCGATGGCGCTCGATGGCCTGGCGGACCAGGCGCGGGTTCGAGGCGAACAGCATCGCCGAGAGGTTGACCCAGTTCCAGTCGAGCGCCCACTGGCCGCGAACCCAGTTCCAGTCGGGGCCGCCGGCGGCGCGGGGCGCGGGATCGGGCGGCGGGGCGGGCGGCGGCAGGTCCGGCCCGGCGAACTCTGGCCCGCCCTCCGGCGGCGGCGGCTCCTGGGCGACGGCGCGGGCGGCCAGCCCGGCGGCGGCCAGACCCGCACCCGTCGCGGTCAGCAGCCCCCGCCGGCTGACATTCCTCTGCTCATCACTCATGCCGCGTCCCCCTGCGGTTAACCATTCCAGTCCCGGCGGACAGCTTCACCCGGCTTCGTGCGAGAGGGGAGTGATCTGTGTCACGCCCCCTTTCATTCCGTCACGGCAGGCGGCTTATTCTGTCAAAAAACAACAAGCTGGCGTCGTCATGCAGGCGCCCACAAGGGAGAAGGTGATGAGCGCGGACGTCAGGATCCCGGACGAGGTCGCCATGAAGGCGATCGACCCCAAGTCCTATGCCGACGACAGCGTCCACGAGGCGTTCCGCTGGCTGCGGGCCAACAAGCCGCTCGGCCGGGCCGAGCTGGAGGGGGTCTACCCGTTCTGGTTGGTCACCCGCCACGCGGACATCCTGGAGGTCAGCCGGCAGAACGACCTGTTCCACTCGGGCGACATGCCGACCACCTTCACCACCCGCGAGGCCGACGAGAAGGTCCGGGCGATGACCGGCGGCAGCCCGCATCTGGTGCGGACCCTGGTGCAGATGGACGCGCCGGACCATCCCAAGTACCGGCTGATGACCCAGGCCTGGTTCCTGCCGCAGAACATCCGCAAGCTGGAGGACCGCATCCGCCAGATCGCGCGGGAGCATGTCGACCAGATGGAGGCGCTGGGCGGGGAATGCGACTTCGTCAACGAGATCGCGCTCTACTACCCGCTGCGGGTCATCATGGAGATCCTCGGCGTGCCGCCCGAGGACGAGCCGCGGATGCTCAAGCTGACGCAGGAGCTGTTCGGGGCGCAGGACCCGGAGCTGAACCGCAACAAGCAGGCGGAGATGGGCACGCCCGAGGCGATGGCCGCAATCCAGGCGGTGATCGCCGACTTCTTCATGTACTTCAAGGGCATCACCGACGACCGCAAGGCCAACCCGCGCGAGGACGTGGCCAGCGTGATCGCCAACGGCACGCTCGACGGCCAGCCGATCAACGACTTCGAGGCGATGAGCTACTACGTCATCGTCGCCACCGCCGGCCATGACACGACCTCGTCCTCGACGGCGGCGGCGATCTGGGGGCTGGCGGCCAATCCGGAGGAGTTCGCCAAGGTCAAGGCCGACCCCTCGCTGATCCCCGGCCTGGTGGACGAGGCGATCCGCTGGATGACGCCGGTCAAGCACTTCATGCGCTCGGCCACCGAGGACACGGAACTGGGCGGCCAGAAGATCGCCAAGGGCGACTGGCTGTGGCTGGCCTATCCGTCGGGCAACCGCGACGAGGCCGTGTTCGACGAGCCGGACGCCTTCCGGGTCGACCGCAAGAAGGGCAAGCACCTGGCCTTCGGCTATGGGGCCCACCTGTGCCTTGGCCAGCACCTGGCGAAGATGGAGATGCGCATCCTGTTCGAGGAACTGCTGCCCCGGCTGGAGAGCCTTGAGTTGGCGGGCGAGCCCAAGCTGGCCCAGGCCAGCTTCGTCGGCGGGCCCAAGCACCTGCCGATCCGCTATCGGTTCGCCAAGGCCTGACAAACAAAAGCGGCCCCGGACGGGTCCGGGGCCCAAGGCCCACATAGCAAAGCGGCCCCGGATCTCTCCGGGGCCCGGTCACTACACAAGAATGCGGCCCCGGATTTCTCCGGGGCCGCGGGTCCGATCCGGGGATCGGAAAACGCTTACTTCGCCTTGGTGGCGGCGTCCTCGACGGCCTCGCCGGCCTCCTGGACGTCCTGGCCGGCGCCCTGGACGGTGTTGCAGGCGGCGGTGGTGGTCAGGGCGGCGGCCAGAGCGGCCATGACGATGAGCTTACGCATCGGTTTCTTCTCCAATTTGGCCCACGCTACGGGGGCGGAACCAGCCGCCAGATAACGCCGCCGTCAGGACCGGGTTCCACCGGCGGGCGTCGGATTGTCGATGCGGTCGAGGGCCTCGGGCGTGGGGAAGATCAGGGTTACGGTCAGGCCGCCCTCGGGGTTGGGCTCCATCTCCATCCGGCCGCGCAGCTGGCGGGCGAAGGCGTTCATCAGGGTGCGGCCGACGCCGCCCTTGGCCTGCAGGAGGGCCGGGTCCGGGTTCCGGCCGCCGCCGTCGTCGGCGATGCTGAGGATGGCTTCCGGCCCATCGACACGGAAGGTCAGGGTCAGCACCCCGCCGGCCTCGGCCAGGCCGTGCTTCTGGGCGTTGGTCAGGGCCTCGACGGCGAACAGCGCCAGCGGGGCCAACTTGTCGGGATCGATGATCAGCGGCTGGGCATGGACCTCCAGACGCACCCGGCCCTGGGTGGTGTCGGCCATCATCAGCTGGTTGGTCAGGTCCTCGAGGAACGGCCGCAGGTCGGCATGCTGGATGTCGGCGCCCTGGTAGAGGGCGCGGTAGACCAGCGACAGGGCGGTGATCCTCTGGCGGGTGTCGTAGATGGCCAGCCGCGCCCCGGTGTCGGTCAGGGCGCGCTCCTGCATCGACAGCAGGGAGGAGATGACCTGCAGGTTGTTCTTCACCCGGTGGTGAATCTCGCGCAGCAGCCCGTCCTTCTGGCTGAGGGTCTCGCGCAGCGAGGCGTCGCGCTCGAGGATGCCCGAGGCCATGGCGTCGAGGGTCTCGGCGAGATCGCGGATTTCCTGCGGCGCGGCCTCGGCCTGCAGCGGGCGCACCGACAGCCGGCCGCGGGCGTAGATGGCGGCGACCCGCTCCAGATAGACAATCCAGCGCAGCACGACCCGGTCGATGGCGAACATGACCGCGACCAGGGCGACGATGTAGGCCAGCAGCGGGAAGACCAGGCCCGACAGGGGGTCGAGCCAGGCGGTCGAGATCAGGCCGCGCGACGGCGCCGACAGGACGACAAAGACGTCCTGACCGACCAGGGGCGCGATCGAGTAGACGCGGCGCAGCCGGTCCGGAGCCCATTCCTGGGCCAGATAGCCCTCCCCGCCCAGCGACCGCTCGACCCAGCGGGCGGGAATGGCCGGGAAGGCCCGGCGGTCGGTGACCGACAGGATGGCGCCGGTGCGGTCGACGAGGGCGACGTCCGCGCCGTCGGGCAGGGCGCGGTCGCGCAGGCTGGGGCGCAGGCTGGCGAGCGGAATGACGGCGGTGAGCACGCCGTCGGACTGGGGCCCGGCGCGGACCGAGGCCAGGATCACCGGCTCGTCGGCATAGCGGGCGCCGGGCTGGCTGGTCACCGTCATCGGCTGGTCGGCGAAGAGGTCGCGGAACCAGGGGCGATTGCGGCGCTCGGGGTCGGCCGGCGCGGAATCGGCGGAACAGGCCACCCGGCCGGTGCTCTCGAAGCGGATCAGGTTGGCGTAGCCGGGGATGCGCTCCTTCACCTCGGCCAGGCGCCGCTGGCAGTCGAGGCCGACGACGCCGGGGGCGAGGGTCTCGAGCAGGATGGAGGCGCTTTCCATGCGCGCCCGAGCGCCGGCGGCGCTGCGCAGGGCTGCCCCCTGCAGGGCCTCGTTCTGCTCGACCGCCTCGCGGCGGAAGGACAGGCCCGACTGGATGACGCCCAGGAACAGCACCGGGGCCAGGGCAAGCGTCAGCACGACGGCCAGACGCGCGCGGATGGTGCCGCGCGCGCGGCCGGGCAGGCCGCCCAGTCTTCCCCTCAGCAGCCGTTTCACCGTGCCGCGCTCAGGCGCTCCGCATCGGACAGGATCCGGTTCATGGCCTCGCCGGCCGACAGGCCGTCACGGCCATAGGCGCCGGATTCGAGGATGACCTGCACGGCCTTGCGGGCGCGGCTGACCCGGCTCTTCACCGTGCCGACGGCCACACCGCAGATGTCGGCGGCCTCCTCGTAGGCGAAGCCGCCGGCGCCGACGAGGATCAGGGCTTCGCGCTGCTCGTCCGGCAGGCAGGCCATGGCCAGGCGAAGCTCGTCCAGGGCGACCGGCGATTCCGGATCGTCATTGGCCACGAGGGTGCGTTCGGCGGCTTCCTGGTCCAGCTGGGTCGAGCGCCAGGACCGGCGCTTGTCCGAGTAGAATTGGTTGCGCAGGATCATGAAGGTCCAGGCCTTCATGTTGGTGCCCATCTGGAACGAGGCGCGCGCGTCCCAGGCCTTGATCAGGGCGTCCTGCGCCAGATCGTCGGCCGCGGTGGCGTCCCCGGTGAGGGTGCGGGCGAAGGCGCGCAGGTGCGGGATCAGGGTGACCAGTTCAGCCTGGAAAGCCCTGTCGCGCGCCGCTCCGGTGAGTTCGGCGCTCATGGCCTAGTCCTCCTTGCCGGCGCCGGAATCGGCGCGGCGCAGGATGTCCAGGAATTCGTCCGGGACGGGCTCGTTGACCACGTCGTCGAACATCTGGCGCAGCTTGACCCCGATGGCGCGCTGGCGAAGGCGCGCATCGTCGGGGGTCGGCGGGGGACCGCCGGACGTTGATTGGGAATTCTGCTCGATCATGCCTTCAGCGCGGCCGGGGCCCCGCTTGCTTCCGTTTGCTGTGTTCCGCATCAACGCCGCCCACCCCTTCAGGTTCCCGCCGGTTCCAGGCCCGCTCCCGGCTGGAGCGTCGCATGGGCTGCCGGATGTGTCTCTTGGGTAATTCCGATCGCGACACAACGCATGGAACCCGATTGTGTTCCGCACGTTTCGGCATCAGGCTCGCGACGCGTTCCGAACGCTTTGCGCTGCCCGCAACGATCATCGAAGACCTTTGAACGGAGGGGTCATGAGTCTTCTCGCCCGCCTGGCGCCGCATCTTCCCTACGTCCGCCGCTACGCGCGCGCCCTGACGGGGGACCAGACCACCGGGGATCATTACGTCCGCGTGGCGCTCGAGGCGCTGGCCGCCGGCGAGCAGACGCTGTCCGAGCAGCTGTCGCCCCGCGTGGCGCTCTATCATGTGTTCCACGCCATCTGGGGCACCTCCGGCGCCCGGCTGGAAGACCGCACCGCCGCCAACGACTCCGGCGATCCGGCCGCCCGGCTGATGCGCATCGCGCCGCGGTCGCGCCAAGCGTTCCTGCTGACCGCCCTGGAAGGCTTCTCGCCGACCGAGGCGGCGCAGATTCTCGACGCGGCCTACCCCGAGGTCGAGCGGCTGATCGCCGAGGCCCAGGCCGACATCGACGCCGAGCTGGCGACGGACGTGCTGATCATCGAGGACGAGCCGGTCATCGCGGCCGACATCGAGGCGCTGGTGCGCGAACTGGGCCACAACGTGGTCGACATCGCCGCCACCCGCACCGAGGCCCTGGCCGCCATCGAGGGCAAGTCGCCCGGCCTGGTGCTGGCCGATATCCAGCTGGCCGACGGCTCGTCGGGCATCGACGCGGTCAAGGACATCCTGGCGCAGATGAACGTGCCGGTGATCTTCATCACCGCCTTCCCCGAACGCCTGCTGACCGGCGAGCGGCCCGAGCCGACCTTCCTGATCACCAAGCCGTTCCAGCCGGAAACAGTGAAGGCGGCCATCGGCCAGGCGCTGTTCTTCCATCCGGGACGCAGCCGCAAGGCGGCCTGACCGGACAGGGTCCAGCCAGACCGAAAAAGGGACGCTCCCTGCGGGAGCGTCCCTTTTGTTTGCGCCGTACGTGCGGAGCGACGGCGCCGCCCCTGCCAGCGCTGCTCCAACGCGGCGCCGGCCGGTGGGTGACACGGCTATTGCGGGGTGGCTGTCGGGGCGACCGGCTGGGCCGGCACGGGGACATCGTTGGAAACCGCCGGGGCAGGGCCGGGCGTCTCCTTGCCGTCGGCGACGGCGAGATCGTTGGCCCGCATCGCCCAGCTGCCGAACAGCACCACCGCCGCCAGCAGGGTCGAGGCGACCAGCACCCAGAACACATGGCGGCCCCAGCGGCCCTGGCGGGCCTCGGTGGCTTCCAGCTTGGCCGGATGCGCGTCGGTGTGAACGTGGTTGGCGTTGCTCATTGTCGGGTCTCCCGAAGAGAAATTCCTCGGGACCTGAACGTGCTATGCGGCAGGGCGTTCCGAAAAAGGCCGTGGCGGCGACATGAAACACTGTCATTTCAATAGCTTGTGCGAGCGGTGTCGCGACGCCTGCGGGAGCGCAAAAAAAGCCCGAAAAAAAATCGCCCGCGCCGGGAACGGATTTCGCCGTAACGCCGTTTAGATGTTGCGGAGGCGGCGACGCCCCCCCCGACTTGAGGCTGGCCACAGTCAGCCTGCCGCCTCCGCACCCCTATCTCGATGATGCATGCCTAAATCCCCTTGAAGGGCCCGGTTCGAAAGAGCCGGGCTCTTTTTCTTCTGGCTCGGGGGTGGGTGCGTGCTTCGACACGCGGCCGCTGGCCGCTGCCCGGCATGACGGGGAGGGGTGATGGGGCGCGGTGTTCGTCATCCTGAGCAGCGCGGAGCGCGTGTCGAAGGACGCAGGGTGGGAGAGCCCCCTCAGTCGGCTTCGCCGACAGCTCCCCCAGTTCGCTGCTTCGCAGCGGGGGAGCATCTTCGACAATTGCGGCTGCCAACTCTGAAGATCCTCCCCCGCCCGCTCTGCGGGCGAAAGGGTGGAGGGGGCCTGCCGCGCCGCCTACTTCGGCGGGGAGAGCTGGAGGACGACTTCGGCGCGGCGGCGGAGGGGGTCGGCGGCGCCGGTGGGGGTGATGGCGCCGGCGTCGCCGGCGGCCTGGACGCGGACGCCCTTGAGGCCGAGGTTGTTGAGCGTCTTTGTCACGGCGGCGGCGCGTTTCTCGGACAGCTTCAAGTTGGCGTCGGGCGAGCCGACGGCGTCGGCCAGGCCCAGGACATCGATGCGGTCGATGGTGCATCCCTCGGCGACCTCGGCCGCGCCGGCCAGGACGGCGCGGGCGTCCTTGCTGATCTCCGCCGAGCGCGGTTCGAAGTAGATCTCGACCGTCAGGTCGTCACAGGGCTTGAAGCCCGAGGCGACCGGCGGCGGCGTCTTCGTGCAGGCCCCCAGGAGGGCGGCGAGCGCCGCCGTCGCGCCGAGCGCGGCCAGGCCCTGGCGGGTCATTCTGCGAGCAGTCATGCGGTTTTCCCCATCCCTCGTCGCCGGCGCCGCCGGGCCGCTCACCGTTTTGGCGAGCCATCCTCCCAGAAGTAGGCCTGACGAGTCCTGTCGAAGTAGTAATAGCGTCCGGTCCGTTCATCCAGATACTGGCGTTTGTTGACCGAGTTTCGCGGGGCGCCGCCCGGCCGGGCCATGGCCTCTCCCGGCGGAGGGGGCGGCGGCGGCGGCACACTGGCGCAGGCGGCGAGGCCGAGAAGCGCCACCGCCAGCGTGGCCCCGCCAAGCCGGCGTCCGGCGGGCAGTCCGCGAAGCGGGTGGTCTGTCGGCATGGGACGTCCTTCCCCGGGCCGCATGGCGGCAGGATGGAGTCCAAACCGGCAGGTCCGACGAAAGTTCCCGTCGGGAACCCGACAGGCGGCGGTCCCGTTAGACGCGGTGAGCAAACCATGATCCATGAGGGCAGCATGACCCGCTTCCAGACCTGGCTGAACCGCCGCCGCGCCGACAAAATGCACAAGACCCATGCCGCCGCCCCGGCGGTGAGCGATGCGGCCGTGAAGGCCGCCTATGAGCGCGGCCGACGCGACGAGCGCGCGGCGCGGCGTCGCTCGCCCCTGCTGGCGCTGGCGGTGGTGACCGCCGCCCTGGTCGGCGGCGCCTCGCTGGTGCTGGCGGCCAAGGAAGGCTCGTTCCAGCAGGGCGGGGCGGTGATGGACGCCACCGTCACGACGGCCGCGCGCGAGGCCGGGCCGGCGATGCGCGAAGCCGCCAGCGGCGCGGGCCAGGGCCTGCGCGAAGTGCGCGACCGACTGTCGACCAGCGAAGAACCGAGCTGACGGGTGGCGGGGGGCAAGCCTGAAATCCGACGCGTCCGCCTGATCGCCAACCCGGCGTCTGGCAGCGTCGGGCCGAACGTCCGCGCCGAGGCCGAGGCCATCCTGGCCCGCCACGACGTGGACTTCGTCGTGCGCACGACCGAGGACGGCCGTCTGGGCGAGCTGATCGCCGAGGCCCTGGCCGAAAAGCCGGACCTGCTGGTCATCGTCGCCGGCGACGGCACCGCCAGGGCCGCGGCCGAGGCGGCCGGACCGGACGGCCCGCTGGTGGCGACCCTGCCCGGCGGGACGATGAACATGCTGCCCTACGCCCTGTATGGGCGCTGCACCTGGGCCGAGGCGCTTGAGCGCATCCTGACCAACGGCGAGGTCCGGCGCGTCAGCGGCGGGACGGTGAACGGCCAGGCCTTCTTCGTCGCCGCCATACTGGGCGCGCCGGCGCTGTGGGCGCAGGCGCGGGAAGCCGCCCGGTCGGGCCGATTCTGGATCGCCATGGCGCGGGCGCGGCGGGCCTTCCGGGCCGCCTTCACCGGACGGCTGAGGTTCACGGTCGATGGCGCGCCGCGCAGCAAGGCCGAGGCGATGACCTTCATGTGCCCGCTGGTCTCGCGCGGCGTCGAGGACGACGCGCCGGGGCTGGAGGCGGCCGCGCTGGATCCCGCCGGCGCGATCGACGTCTTCCGCCTGGCCATGGCGGCGGCGGCCGGCGACTGGCGCCGCGACCCGTCGGTGGCGGTGACCATCTGCCAGCAGGCCTTCTGCTGGGCGGGCGGACGCATCCCGGCGATCCTCGACGGCGAGCCGGTGCGGCTGGACCGCAACGCCGTTGTCCGGTTCCGGCCGGTGGCCTTCAGGGCGCTGGTCCCGGCGGAGACCTGAGGATGGGTCTGCGCCTGTTCCACGTCTCGGACATCCATTTCGGCGGCGAGAACATCCTGGCCGTGGCCGGAGCGGCCCAGTGGCTGCACGACAACCCCGTCGACCTGATCATCGCCACCGGCGACCTGACCCGCGAGGGCCGGCCGGTGGAGTTCGCCGCCGCGCGCGACTGGCTGTCGGCCATGCCGGCGCCGGTGGTGGTGACGCCGGGCAACCATGACGTCCCCTATTTCAGCATCCTGTACCGGGCGGCCATGCCCTGGCGGCGGTTCCGCCGCTGGCTGGGAGACTGGGTGATCCCGCCGCGCATCGAGGGCCTGGCCCTGGCCGGGATCAACACCGCGCGCGGGGTGCAGCCGCGCATCAACTGGTCCAAGGGCCAGATCAACCACCACCAGATCGGCCGGGCGGCGGCGCGCATCTCCGGCATGCCGCCGGGCACGCTGAAGGTCATCGCCTGCCATCACCCGCTGGTCGAGATCGTCGGCGGGCCGATGACCGGAAAGGTCTGGGGCGGAACGCGGGCGGCCGAGGCCCTGACGCGGGCCGGCGCCGACCTGGTGCTGACGGGCCATGTCCACACCCCCTTCGTGCACCCCTATCCCTATGGCGACGGGCGGACCTATGCGGTGGGCGCCGGGACGCTGTCGGTGCGCGAGCGCGGGGTGCCGGCGAGCTTCAACTGCATCGAGGTGGAGGACGAGTGCGTCACCGTCACCGCCCAGGCCTGGAGCGGGTCGCACTACGCGCCCTGGCGCACCTGGCGGGTGGATCGGCGGACCTGACAGGAGGCCATACACCAGGACTGACAGGGGGCGCGAAACCGGCTAGCAGGCCGGGATGCCCGAGCTTCCCGAGGTCGAAACTGTCCGGCGCGGCCTGACCCCGGCCCTGGAAGGCCGCCGCCTGTCGCGGGTCGAGCAACGCCGCCCGGACCTGCGCTTTCCGTTTCCCGACGATTTCGTCCAGCGGCTGACCGGCGCGCGGATCGAGCGGCTGGATCGCCGCGCCAAGTATCTGGTCGGCCATCTGGACCGGGGCGGGGCGCTGATCATGCACCTGGGCATGACCGGCCGGTTCGAGATCGAGGGCGCGGTCCCCGGCGGATTCGCCCGGGCGGTCGAGCCCGATCCCCGCCACGCCCATGTGGTGTTCGAGACCGAGGACGGGGCGCGGGTGACCTACTACGACCCCCGGCGGTTCGGCTTCATGGGGCTGGTGGACGGGGCGCTGGAGGCGCATCCCTGGTTCGCCGGCATGGGCCCGGAACCGCTGGGGCCGGACTTCGACGGGGGATTGCTGGCGCGGGCCTTCAGGGGGCGGCGGCAGGGACCCAAGACGCTGCTGCTGGACCAGCGGATCGTCGCCGGGCTGGGCAACATCTATGTCTGCGAGGCGCTGCATCGATCGGGAATCTCGCCGACGAAACCGGCGGGCGGCATCTCGGCGCGACGGCTGGACCGGCTGGCCGGAGCGGTGAAGGACGTGCTGGCCGAGGCGGTGGAGGCGGGGGGATCGACCCTGCGCGACTTCGCCGCCGCCGACGGGGCGCTGGGCTATTTCCAGCACAGTTTCCGCGTCTACGGCCAGGAGGGGCAGGCCTGTCCGACGCCGGGGTGTGGCGGGACGGTGGCGCGGATCGTCCAGGGCGGCCGCTCGACCTTCTTCTGCGCCCGATGCCAGCGGTGAGAGGACGGCCAACCGGCGGCCCGGCCGTGGCATAAGGCGGACCGTGACCGATTCGCTTTCCGATGCGCGCGACACCCTGCGGCGGGTGTTCGGCCATGCCGACTTCCGGGGCCTGCAGGCGCCGGTGATCGCCGAGGTGATGGCCGGGCGCAACGTCGTGGCCGTGCTGCCGACGGGCGGCGGCAAGAGCGTCTGCTACCAGATTCCCGCCCTGCTGCGGCCGGGGCTGGGGCTGGTGGTGTCGCCGCTGATCGCGCTGATGAGCGACCAGGTCGCCTCGCTGCGGCAGGCGGGGGTGCGGGCGGCGCGGCTGGATTCCAACATTCCGCCACAGGAGCGGGCCGAGGTCTGGCGAGCCATCGAGGCGGGCGAGCTGGACCTGCTGTACGTCTCGCCGGAAGGCCTGGCGTCGGGCGCGCTGGCGGGGCGGCTGGCCGAGCTGCCGCTGGCCCTGATCGCCATCGACGAGGCCCACTGCGTCAGCCAGTGGGGGCATGACTTCCGGCCGGATTACCGCCTGCTCGGGCGCCTCGCCGACGCCTTCCCCGGCGTGCCGCGCATCGCCGTGACGGCCACCGCCGACGCCCGGACCCGCGAGGACATCCGCGCCCAGCTGCGGCTGGAGGACGCCGCCGAGTTCGTCGACAGCTTCGCCCGGCCCGAACTGGTGCTTTCGGCCGAGCGCAAGAGCGGGTCCGCGACCCGCCGGGTGATCGAGCTGGTCGCCCAGCGGCCGGGCAAGTCGGGCGTGGTCTATGCCGGCTCGCGCGAGAAGACGGAGGATCTGGCCGAGACGCTGCGCGAGGCGGGCGTTCCGGCGCTGGCCTATCACGCGGGGCTCGACAAGGATGTGCGAAGCCAGCGGCTGGAGGCCTTCCTGGAGGCCGACGCGGCGGTGATGGTGGCGACCATCGCCTTCGGCATGGGGGTCGACAAGCCGGACGTGCGGTTCGTGATCCATGCCGATCCGCCGGCCGCCATCGAGGCCTACTGGCAGGAGATCGGCCGGGCCGGGCGCGACGGCGAGCCGGCCGAGGGCATCACCCTCTACAGCGCCGCCGACATGGCCTGGGCCTTCCGCCGGCTGGACGGGCGGGACATGGCCGCCGAGGTCAAGCAGGTGCAGGCGCGCAAGATCCGCCAGCTCTACGCCATGCTGGAGGGCATGACCTGCCGGGCGGCGGCGGTGCGCCGCTATTTCGGCGAGGAGGGGGCCGAGCCCTGCGGCCAGTGCGACATCTGCGTCTCGCCGCCGGCCTCGACCGACGCCACCGAGGCGGCGCAGAAGGCGCTGGCGGCGGTGCACCGGCTGGGCGGGCGGTTCGGCCGGGGACGGCTGGTCGACCACCTGCTGGGCAAGACCAAGGACGTGTCGGCGTTCGAGGCCGGGCTGTCGACCTTCGGCGTCGGCAAGGAGTTCAGCCCGCACGGCTGGCGCGACCTGATAGACCAGCTGCTGTTCGAGGGACTGCTGCGCGAGGACCCGAACGATGGCCGGCCGCTGGTGGGGCTGGGCGACATCGAGGGGGTGCGGGCGGTCTATCGCGGCGAGCGGCGGGTGGCGGTGCGGCGGCCGCCGGAGAAGCTGGACCCCTCGACGCGCTCGGGCCGGCCGCGCAAGCGCACCCGCGAGGCGATGAGCAACCTGCCGGCCGAGGCCATGGCGCTGTTCGAGGCCCTGCGCGCCTGGCGACGGGACGAGGCCCATGCCCAGCATGTGCCGCCCTATGTGATCTTCCACGACGCCACCCTGGCCGAGATCGCCCAGCGCCGGCCGGCCGGCCGCTCGGCGCTGGCGGCGGTCAGCGGGGTGGGCGAGGGCAAGCTGGAGCGCTACGGCGAGGCGGTGCTGAAGGTGGTGCGCGACAACTGACGACGGTCAGGGCGTGGCGGCCTCGACCCCTGCCGCGCGGGCCGCCTCGGCCAGGCGGGTGTCGAGCGTCGCCAGGATGAGGCGATGATCCTGGGCCAGGGCCAGATGGACGGCGTCGGCCGCCCGGAGCCCATGTCCCGAGCGCACGAGGCTCCTGGCCAGCACCAGATGCCGCTCGGCGACAGGCAGAAGGGACTGGCGAGAGAGCCAGTCGTCGAAGGCCGCCTCGGCGGCGTCACGCTCGGCATCGGTCAGCCGGCCGATGCGGCGCTGCAGGGAGAGGGCCGATGTGAACTCCGTCGCGGCCCAGCGACTGGTCCAGGTCCCGGATCGGCCGTCGAGCCATTCAAGCACCCGATCACTGTGAACGTCCTGGACGAATGCCGACACCAGAAGGCTCGTATCGAGGTAGATCATCAGTAGCGAGCGTCGTCACGCAGGGCGCGGATGGCCTCGACGGGGTCGAAATCGACAGGGCTCGCCGGCGTGACGCGGCGCTGGCGGATCCAGTCGGCGTCCTGGGGCGCCGAAACCTGACGCTCGGGCGAAAGCCGGACGATGGGCTCGCCACGGCGCGTGATCACCACTTCCTCGCCCTGCAGCACAAGGTCCAGCAGGCGCGGCAGGTTGTTCTTGGCGTCGGCGACGGAGTAGCGGGCCATGGCGACAAGATAGCTATCTGGATGGCTATCGTCCAGTGCTCCGACCGTCCGCCGGCCGCAGCGCCGCCAGGAGGGAGCGCTCGAGTTCGCGGTGGAGGGCGGCGCGGTCGAAGCGGTCGGGTTCGATCTGGCTGTGCAGGAGGGCGCCGCGCACCGCGCCGAGGATCAGGGCGGCCTGGCTGCGGAAGTCGATGTCGGCGGCGATCTCGCCGCGCTCGGCGGCCAGCCGGAGCTGCTTGGAGAGATAGCCGGTGGAGACCCGGTTCAGCTCGGCCATGGCGGCGCGGTGGGGCGAGCCGGGCGCGGCGGCCTCGGCCAGCATGACCTGCACCGCCTGGTGCACCCGCTCGTGGCCGCCGCCCCCCAGCATCAGCAGGCGCACGGTCGCCAGCACGGCGGTCAGGCCCTCGCCCCGCTCGGTATGGGGAAAGTCGGCGTCGGCCAAGACCAGGGCATGATGGGCCAGGGCCTCGATCAGGCCGGTCTTGGTCTCGAAGGCCTGGCCGGGCAGGCCGCGGCTGTAGCCGGCGCGCTCTCCGACCTCGGCCAGGGTGAAGCGCAGGCTGCGGCGCTCGGCGACGAGGTCCAGGGCCGCGTCCAGCATGCGGGCGCGCGAGGCGGCGCGGCGTTCGGCCTGGGTCCGGCGAGGCGCTGACGCTGCGGCAGGTGCGAGGTCCATGTCCCGCCTTGCCATGTAATTTGCTTGTTCGCCAACAAATAAGTTTACGGCTGCGCGGGCGAGCGCCTACTGTCGCGCCACAGCCGACGGCAGAGCGGCGCGAGCAGGGAGGCGGCGATGACGCAGGTTCCGGCCGGGGTCGACCTGGCGGTGCTGACCGACTTCATGGACGCCCAGGGCCTGGGCGCGGGTCCCATCGAGGATGCGACGGTGCTGACCGGCGGGACCCAGAACATCCTGCTGAAGTTCAGCCGCGCGGGCCGGTCCTATGTCCTGCGGCGGCCGCCGCCGAAGCTGCGCGGCAACTCCAACGAGACGATGCGGCGCGAGGCCCGCACCCTGGCGGCGCTGAAGGGCACCGACGTGCCGCACCCAGAACTGATCGCCGCCTGCCCCGAGGAGGTCATGGACGGCGCGGCCTTCTACCTGATGGAGCCGATCGACGGGTTCAACGCCACCCAGGGCCTGCCGTCGCCGCATGCTGACGATGCGGCGATGCGCAACCGCATGGGGTTCGCGCTGGCCGACGGCGCCCTGGCGCTGGGACGGGTGTCGATCGAAGGACTGGAGGGCCTGGGCAAGGCCGACGGCTGGCTCGAGCGGCAGGCGCCGCGCTGGCGCGCCCAGTTCGAGAGCTATCACGAGATGGCCGGCTGGACCGGACCGGACGGCGTGCCCGGCGTCGAGGCCGTCGGCGCCTGGCTGGACGCGCATCGGCCGCCCGGGTTCCGCCCGGGACTGATCCACGGCGACTATCACCTGGCCAATGTCATGTACCGCTTCGACAGCGGGGACCTGGCGGCCATCGTCGACTGGGAGCTGGCGGCGATCGGCGATCCGCTGCTGGATCTCGGCTGGCTGATGGCCATGTGGCCGGACCCGGACCATCCGGAAGAGACCGACGGAACGCCCGTCCGGCCGTGGGACGGCTTTCCGACCATCGCCGAGGTCGTCGCCCACTATGGCCGCCACAGCGACCGCGACCTGACCCACGCCCGCTGGTACGGGGTGCTGGCCTGCTACAAGCTGGGCATCATCCTGGAGGGCACTCACGCGCGCGCCTGCGCCGGACTGGCCCCCACAGCGGTCGGCGACCGCCTGCACGCCATCACGCTTCGTCTGTTCGCCCGCGCCAGCCGCTGGATCGCCTGAAGGAACTCCCGCCCATGAATTTCGAGCACTCCGACAAGGTCAAGGCGCTGATCGCCCGGGTCGAGGCCTTCATGGATGAGCACATCTATCCGAACGAGACCGCCTATCACGACTTCGTCCATGACCCCGCCAACCTGTGGCAGGAGTGGCCGGGGATGGAGGCGCTGAAGGACAAGGCGCGGTCGCAGGGCCTGTGGAACCTGTTCCTGCCGCACGAGTACGGGGCGTTCAGCCCGGGCCTGACGAACCTGGAGTATGCGCCGCTGGCGGAGATCTTCGGCCGGGTTCCCTGGTCGAGCCAGGTGTTCAACTGCCAGGCGCCGGACACCGGCAACATGGAGGTGCTCGCCCGTTACGGCACGCCGGAGCAGCAGGAGCGCTGGCTGAAGCCGCTGATGAACGGCGAGATCCGCTCGGCCTATGTGATGACCGAGCCGGCCGTCGCCAGCTCAGACGCGACCAACCTCGAGACCACCATCCTGCCGGACGGCGACGACTATGTGATCAACGGCCGCAAGTGGTGGATCAGCGGCATCATGGGCCCGCGCTGCGACCTGCTGCTGGTGATGGGCAAGACCCTGCTCGACAACCCGCGCCACCAGCAGCACTCGACCATCATCGTACCGCGCGACACGCCCGGCATCAGCATTCCGCGCACCCTGACGGTGTTCGGCTCGCACAATTCGCCCGGCGGCGAGGGCGAGGTGGTGTTCGACAATGTGCGCGTGCCCAAGGAGAACCTGATCCTGGGCGAGGGCCGGGGCTTCGAGATCGCCCAGGGGCGGCTGGGACCCGGCCGCATCCACCACTGCATGCGCTCGATCGGCCAGGCCCAGCGGGCGCTGGAGATCATGGCGCGGCGGGTCGACAGCCGTGTCGCCTTCGGTCGCAAAATCTCGGAGCAGGGCAGCATCCGCCAGGACGTGGCCAAGTCGTTCTGCGAGATCGAGATGGCCCGGCTGCTGACGCTGAAGGCCGCCGACGCCATGGACCGGCACGGCAACAAGGTGGCCAAGGACCTGATCGCCGCCATCAAGGTGATCGCGCCCCAGATGGCTCAGACGGTCACCGACCGGGCCCTGCAGGCGCACGGCGCCATGGGGGTCAGTGACGACACGCCGATCGCCTACTTCTTCACCCTGAACCGGTACCTGCGGATCGCCGACGGGCCGGACGAGGTGCACATGAACCAGCTCGGCAAGCAGAAGATCGCCGAGTACGTCAGTTCGAACGCCCGCTAGCCGGGCTGCCGGGAGACCCGCCATGAAGGCGCTTCGCTATTTCGGTCCGCGCGACATTCGCTACGAGAGCATGGACGATCCGGCGATCCAGGACGACCGGGACGTCATCGTGAAGGTGGATCGCTGCGCCATCTGCGGCAGCGACCTGCACATCTACCATGGCGAGGGCTTCTCGGAGGACCTGGGCTTCTGCGTCGGCCACGAGTCGGTCGGCGAGGTCGTCGAGGTCGGCCGGGCCGTGCGGCGGCTGAAGGAGGGCGACAAGGTGATGCTGTCGGCCGCGGTCGGCTGCGGCGCCTGCGCCAGCTGCCTGGCTGGCAACGTCATCCATTGCGAGAACAACGCCGCCGGCTGCTATGGCCTGTCGTCACGGCTGCAGGGATCGCAGGCCGAGGCGGTGCGCGTGCCCGCCGGAGAGGCCAACGCGCGCATCATTCCTGAAGGGATAAGCCTGGATCAGGCGCTGATGATGACCGACGCCCTGGCGACAAGCTGGTTCGGCTGCCGCAACGCCGACATCGCTTCGGGCCGGACGGTCGCCATCGTCGGGCTTGGCCCCATCGGCCTGATGGGGATCGAGAACGCCTGGGTGATGGGCGCCGCGCGCGTCTTCGCCATCGACCCGGTGCCCGAGCGACGGGCCATCGCCGAGAGCCTGGGCGCCGAAGCCCTGCATCCGGACGAGGCGGTGGCCGCCATCCAGGAGGCGACGCGGGGCCGCATGGTCGAGTGCGTGCTGGAGGCGGTCGGCCACGAGCGGACCATCGACCTGGCGCTGCGGCTGGCGGGGCGCCGGGCCACGGTATCGGTGATCGGAGTCAACCAGGACCGGCGGTTCGAGTTTCCGATGGCGCGGGCCTTCGCCGCCGGCCTGACCTTCCGGATCGGCACCTGCAGCGTGCCGGAAACCTGGCCCGAGCTGATCCCGCTGGTCCAGTCGGGCCGACTGAAGCCGGAACGCTTCATCAGCCACCACCTGCCGCTCAGCGACGGGGCCATGGCCTATGACCTGTTCGACCGCCGCGAGGACGGGGCGCTGAAGATGGTGCTGACGCCCTGACGGCCTGACCGATCCTAGACGTCGACCTCGGCGTCCAGGGCGTTGGACTGGATGAACTCGCGGCGCGGCTCGACCAGATCGCCCATCAGCCGGCTGAACATGTCGTCGGCGTCGTCGGCATGGTTGATCCGCACCTGAAGCAGGGTGCGGGCCTCTGAATCGAGGGTGGTTTCCCACAGCTGCTCGGGGTTCATCTCGCCCAGGCCCTTGTAACGCTGCAGCGTCATGCCCCGGCGGCCGGCGTCCATCACGGCGGCGACAAGGTCGAGCGGCCCACGGATCGTCTGGCTGCGATCCTTGCGGCGGAAGACGGCGGGACCGGAGAAGGTCTCGGCCAGGGCTACGGCGCGTTCCGCCAGGCGGCGGGCGTCGGCGGCGTGCAGGGTCTGGTCGTCGAGCACCACCTGCTCGGACACGCCCCGGCGCACCCGGCGGAAGATGAAGCCGCCGCCGGCGGCCGGCTCGCCGCTCCAGGGACCATCGCCTTCCTCGGCGTAGAGGTCGAGGCGCGCGGCCGCGGCAGCGGGATCCGGAGTCTCGCCCAGGAGCCCCGCGAGAGCCGCCTGTTCGATGGTCTGGGCCGGCGCGCGCGCCGACAGGCGGGCGATGTTGGCCTTGGCCTGGCGGCAGGTCTGGACCAGGGCCAGCAGGTCGGCGCCCATCATGCGCTCGCCGCTCGCCAGGTCGAGCTCCGCCCCCTCGACGCCCTCGTCGATGAGGAAGGTCTCCATCTCGGCGTCGTCCTTGAGGTAGCGCGAGGAGCGGCCCTTGGTGGCTTTGTAGAGCGGCGGCTGGGCGATGTAGAGGTAGCCGCGCTCGATGACCTGCGGCATCTGGCGATAGAAGAAGGTCAGCAGCAGGGTGCGGATGTGCGCCCCGTCGACATCGGCGTCGGTCATGATGACGATGCGGTGGTAGCGCATCTTCTCGATATCGAAGTCGTCGCGGCCGATGCCGGCGCCCAGGGCCGTGATCAGGGTGCCGACCTGGTCGGAGCTGAGCATGCGGTCGAACCGCGCGCGCTCGACGTTGAGGATCTTGCCGCGCAGGGGCAGCACGGCCTGGTTCTCGCGGTTGCGCGCCTGCTTGGCGCTGCCGCCGGCGCTGTCGCCCTCGACGAGGAACAGTTCGGACTTGGCCGGATCGCGTTCCTGGCAGTCGGCCAGCTTGCCGGGCAGGCTGGAGATGTCGAGCGCGGTCTTGCGGCGGGTCAGTTCGCGCGCCTTGCGGGCGGCCTCGCGGGCGGCGGCGGCCTCGACGATCTTGCCGACGAGTTGCCTGGCCTCGACCGGATGCTCCTCGAACCAGGTGGCCAGGCCTTCCTGGACGAGACCCTCGACGGCGGGGCGGACCTCGGACGAGACCAGCTTGTCCTTGGTCTGGGAGCTGAACTTGGGATCGGGAACCTTGACCGACAACACGCAGGTCAGGCCTTCGCGGGCGTCCTCGCCGCTGACCGAGACCTTCTCCTTCTTGGCGATGCCCGAGCTTTCGATGTAGCCGCCGACGACCCGCGTCAGAGCGGCGCGGAAGGCGGCCAGGTGGGTGCCTCCATCCCGCTGCGGGATGTTGTTGGTGAAGCACAGCATCTGCTCGTGGTAGCTGTCGTTCCACCACAGGGCGAGGTCGACCTCGACCTTGTCGCGGCGGCCGCGCACGACGATCGGCGACTTGACCAGCGGGGTCTTGGCCTTGTCGAGGTGGCGAACGAAGGCCTCGATGCCGCCCTCGTAGGACATGATCTCCTCGTAGGGCTCGGCCTCGCGCAGGTCGCGGAAGACGATGGTCACGCCGCTGTTGAGGAAGGCCAGCTCGCGCAGGCGGTGCTCCAGCGTCTTGCGGTCGAATTCGATGAAGCTGAACGTCGTGGTCGACGGCAGGAAGGTGACGATGGTGCCGGTCAGCGGCTCGCCGTTCTCGCGCAGGGGGCTGTCGCCGGTGATCGACAGGCTGTTGACCGCGTCGCCGCGCTCGAAGCGCATCTCGTGCTGCTTGCCGCCGCGGTGGATCTTGAGCAGCAGGTAGTCGCTGAGGGCGTTGACCACCGAGACGCCGACGCCGTGCAGGCCGCCGGAGACCTTGTAGCTGTTCTGGTCGAACTTACCGCCGGCGTGCAGCTGGGTCATGATGACCTCGGCCGCCGAGACGCCCTCGCCCTCGTGGATGTCGGTGGGGATGCCGCGGCCGTCATCGCTGACGGTGGCGCTGCCGTCGGCGTTGAGGATCACCTCGACCCGCGTCGCATAGCCGGCCAGCGCCTCGTCGATGGCGTTGTCGACCACCTCGTAGACCATGTGGTGCAGGCCCGAGCCGTCGTCGGTGTCGCCGATGTACATGCCGGGGCGCTTGCGCACCGCGTCCAGGCCCTTGAGGACCTTGATGGACTCCGCGCCATACTCTGCCGCGCCCTCTTCGCCCGCCGGCGGGACCGGTTCGTTCTCGGATTCGGGCGTCGTGTTCTCGTCGGTCATCTAGTCGTCCAGAACGGTCAGGCCCGAGGCGTCCACGCGGACGCCCAGGGCCTGACCCTTGAAGGGATCGAAGAGCGACGCGTCGGTTCCGGTCAGGAAGACCTGGAGCCCCAGCGCCGCGATTTCATCCGCCAGGGCGGCCCGTCGAATCGGGTCCAGATGGGCGGCGACTTCGTCCAGCAACAATATAGGATTCGGTGCGGAAAATGCACGTGAATCCGTCGTCGAAAGGCGGGCCGCCTGGGCCAAAACCAGGTTCAGAATCAAGGCCTTCTGCTCGCCGGTCGAGCACTCGGCGGCGGCGCGGTCCTTCTCGGCGTGGACGACCGACAAATCCCCCCTGTGCGGACCGGCCAGGGCGCGCCCGGCTGCGGCGTCGCGGCCCCTGGCGGCGGCGAGGGTTTCGACCAGACGCCCGGCGATGGCCGCCTCGTCCAGGCCTTGCGCCGACAGGGTTTCCCAGTCTCCGGTCAGGGACAGCCGGGCCCGGGGAAAGGGCCTGTCGTCGCGGCGGTCGATCTCGTCCTGCAGGGCCGCCAGGGTGCGGGCGCGGGCGGCGGCGACGGCCGCGCCATGCTCGCCCATCCGCGCTTCCAGAGCTGTCAGCCAGACCGGATCGGGGGCGGCGGCCTCATCGGTCAGAAGCCGCATCCGCTCGCGCAGGGCCTTGTCGTAGGCGCTGGCGTGGGCGGCGTGCAGGGGCTCGGCGGCGAAGACCAGGCGATCGAAGAAGCGACGCCGGTCGCCGGCCGCTTCCAGGAACAGCCGGTCCTGCGCCGGGGTCAGCCAGAGGGGGCGGATGTATTCGGTCAGCCGGCCGGGCGGCGCGGCCGCGCCCTCGATGCGGGTCACGCGCCGGGAGGACCCGGGCGCCTCGACCCCGGCGCCCAGGCGCGTGCCCTGCTCGCCGTCGTCGATCAGGGCCGAGACCGCCCAGGCGCGCCCCGTCGTCTCGCCCGGCAGGCGACGGCCGACCTCGGCCAGGCCCGCGCCGCGCAGGCCGCGCCCCGGGCTGAGCAGGGACACCGCCTCCAGCAGATTGGTCTTGCCCGCTCCGTTCGGCCCGGCCAGCCAGACGCTGCGTCCGCCGGTCTCCAGGCTCCCCAGCTCATAGGAGCGGAAGTCGGTCAGGGTCAGGGAGAGGATGGCGGAACGGGTCAATCGGCATCGGGGGCAGAGGCGCGCCCCGTCCGGGCGGACGAGGCCGGTCCCGCCAGGCGGGCCGACAGGGGTTTTAGGCGGTTCCGCCGCAAGCACCAAAGGGAACGGCGCCGGAGGGGCGCCGGCCGGCGTCAAGGCGCCTTGCGTGTCCCGTTCCAGTTGAACAGGAAATTGCGATGCTCGGCCCAGGTCTGGCCGACGGCCTTGCCTTCGACCAGGCAGACGCTGGTGTGATAGGGCCCGGCGCCGTCGGTTGTGCGGAAGCTGGCGCAGGTTCGGCCCCGGTCGGTCTTCCACCGCCCTGCCAGGATCTCGCTGTCGTAGAAGCTGCCGGTGACCGTGCCGTCCGGCGCCAGGGTCAGGGACATGGTCTTCACATAGGGCTGGGCCGGATCGGTCGACAGGTCGATGGCCCAGTCGCCGGAAAGGGCGGCCGGCTCGGCCGACAGCAACAGAAGCAGAGCCAGCACCTTCATCGTCGCGCCCCCGGAACGCCAGACGCGAAATCTGGAGCAAGGCCGGGGCGCGGCAAGGGCGCAGCCTCCAGGGGGTTGGTCTTGCCCGCCCCGTTAGGTGCGGCGAGCCACAGACTGCCGCCATGCCCATCGAGGCTCCCCTGCTCTTAGTAGCGAAGATGGTCAGGGTCAGGGCGGTGAGGGCGGAGCGGGTCACCCCAACTTTCGCTCATCCCCGCGAAAGCGGGGACCCAGGCTTTTTTTGCTCACAGGATCTCGTCGAACAGATCGCGCCAGCCGGGATTAGACCGTTCGATCATTTCGAGCTTCCAGAGACGGTTCCACTTCTTCATCTGGCGCTCTCGACGAAACGCTCCTTCGCGAGTGTCGTGGAGCTCATACCAGACCAACAGATCGACTCCGTAACGGCTGGTGAATCCGGGCGTAAGCTTTTGCTTGTGCTGACTAACCCGACTGATCAGAGAGTCGGTCATCCCGATGTAGAGGGTTCCGTTGCGCTGACTGGCGAGGATGTAGACGTAGAAGGCCATCGCAACAAAAGAGCCTGGGTCCCCGCTTTGGCTTGCGCCGCCCTTCGGGTCGCGGGGATGAGCGGAGTTTTTTAGGCCCCTACACCCGCAGCGGCATCAGGACGTACTTCACGCCCGGATCGGTGGGGTCGAGCACCAGGGTCGGGCTGGCCGGGTCGGCGAAGCGGAACTCGGCGGTCTCGCCGCCGATCTGGGCGGCGACGTCCAGCAGGTAGCGGGCGTTGAAGCCGATCTCGAAGGCCTCTCCGTCGTAGTCGATCTCGAGCTCCTCGACGCCCTGGCCGGCCTCCATGTTGCGGACGGTCAGGGTCAGCCGGCCGGTCTCGATTGCCAGTTTCACCGAGCGGCTCTTCTCGGCCGAGATGGTCGCCACCCGGTCGACGGCCTTGGCGAACAGCTCGGCGTCGACGGTCATCACCTTGGGATTGTCGCGGGGGATGACGCGGACATAGTCGGGGAAGGCGCCGTCGATGACCTTGCTGGTCAGGGCCGAGGCGCCGGTGAACTCGAACCGCACCTTCTGGGGGCTGACCTGGAAACCGACGCTCTCGCCGGCGTCCTCGAGCAGGCGCCGGGCCTCGTTGATGGTCTTGCGGGGCACGATGACGCCCGGCTGGCCGACCGCGCCCTCGGGGGCCGGCATCTCGGCCAGGGCGAGGCGGTGGCCATCGGTGGCCACGCAGCGCAGCCGCGCCTCGCCGCCTTCCATCACCGTGTGAACATAGAGGCCGTTCAGATAGTAGCGCGTCTCTTCGGTCGAGATGGCGAAGCGGGTCTTGTCGATCAGCCGGATAAGGTCATTGGCGTCCACCTGGATATGGGCCGACAGGCCGTCGGCGCTCATCACCGGGAAGTCCCCGGCCGGCAGCACCGGCAGGTTGAAGCGCGAGCGGCCGGCGGCGATCTGCAGACGCGGGTCCTCGCCCGAGTAGGTGAGGGAGACGTCGGCGCCTTCCGGCAGCTTGCGGACGATCTCGTAGAGGGTGTGGGCGGGGGCGGTGATCTGGCCGGGCGCGTCGACCTGGGCGAAGCCCTCGTCGAGGATCTCCATGTCCAGATCAGTGGCCGAGAAGGTCACGCGCTCGCGGTCGGCCGACAGCAGCACGTTGGACAGGATCGGAATGGTGTTGCGACGCTCGACGACGCTCTGAACGTGGCCGAGGGCCTTCAGCAGCGCCGCGCGCTCGATGGTCAGTTTCATGTCTCGTCCGGCCGGATGCGAATCGGGAGCCCCGCCCCGGTCCGCCAATAAAGAAAGGGACCACGGACATTAGCGGAAACGGCGCCGGGTGGAAGGGGCGGAAGGCAAAGGACGGTGCGTGAATCGCCGGGCGGAGCTCTTGCGAGCGACTCGCAACACACCATCTGTTGAGAATAGTTCTCATCTGTCGGACGCCCGCCATGCGCCTCGCCGCCAAGACCCTGACCTACGCCGCCATGCATCTGGTCGTGGCCGTCGCCGTCGCCTACGCCCTGACCCGCGACTGGCGGGTCGCGCTGGCGGTCGGGTTGATCGAGCCCCTGGTGCAGACGGTCGCCTTCAACCTGCATGAGCGGGCCTGGGCGCGGGTTCCTGCGCGGGACAAGGCGGCGCGGCCCGAGGCAGGGGCGAGCGCCCCTCTTCAGGCCCTCGGCATCTAGGCCTTGGTGTCGACCGCCGCGCCAGAGGCGTCGCCTTCGGCGGCGTACGGGTTGGCGCCGGCGGTGGCTTCAGGGGCGCCCTGGCCGGAGCCCTTGGCCGCGACGACGACCATGGCCGGGCGGACGATGCGGCCGAACAGCTCGTAGCCGGTCTGCAGGGTCTTGATGACCGCGCCGGCGGCGACCTCGGCCGAAAGCTGTTCCATCATCGCCTGATGCAGGTGGGGGTCGAACTTCTCGCCGGCCTGGGGATCGACCTTCTTGAGCCCGTTGCGGGCGAAGGCTTCCTGCAGCTTCTTCTCGGTCATCTCGACGCCGACGACGAAGTTCTTCACCGCCGTGTCGGAAACGTCCTGCGGCGCATGGGCGGTGGCGGCGCCCAGAACGTCGGCGGCCTCCAGCAGGTCGCGGGCGAACTTGGTGATGGCGTAGGCGCGGGCGTCGTTCACCTCGCGCTCGGCGCGGCGGCGGGTGTTCTCGGCCTCGGCGGCGTAGCGCATCGCCTGGTCCTTGAGGGCCGCCACCTCGGCGCGGAGGGCGTCGACCTCGGCTTCGCCGGCGGCGAAGTCCAGCGCCTCGTCCTCGGTCGCTTCGGTTTCGGGGCCCTTGCCGTTGGTTTCTTCGGTCATGGTTACGCGTCTATCCGTCGATCATTCGCCCGAGCACCCTGGCGGTATAGTCCACCAGCGGGATGACCCGGGCGTAGTTGAGCCTGGCCGGGCCGATCACGCCGATCGCGCCCAGCACCTTCTGTCGGCCCGACATATAGGGCGCCGCGATCACGGCGGAACCCGAAAGTGAGAACAGGCGCGTCTCGGCGCCGATGAAGATGCGCACGCCCTCGGCCTCGCGCACCCCGTCCAGCAGGTCGATGAGCTGGCCCTTCTGCTCCAGATCCTCGAACAGGCGGCGCACCCGCTCGAGGTCCTCGGCGGCCGCGCGGTCGATGAGGTTGGCCTGGCCGCGCACGATCAGGGCCCGCTGGTCGCCCTCGCCGCCGCCCCAGGCCGCCAGCCCGTCCTCGACCAGCCGGGCGGCGACGGTGTCGAGCTCGCGGCGGGCCCGGTCCAGCTCGACCCGCATCTCGGCGCGGGCCTCGCCCAGGGTGCGGCCCTGGAGCCGGGCGGCGAGGAAGTTGGAGGCCTCCTGCAGGGCGGACGGGGTGATCCCGGGCGACAGGCGCATCAGCCGGTTCTCGACCGCGCCGTCCTCCATGACGATGACCACCAGCGCCCGGTCGGCCGACAGGGAGACGAACTCCACATGCTTGACGCCGGCCTCGCGCGCCGGGGTGACGACGACGCCGGCGCCGCCGGCGAGGCCCGACAGGATGGCGCCGGCCTCGGCCAGGGCCTCCTCCATCGAGCCGCCGCGCGCGTGCAGGCGCGCCTCGATGGCCTGGCGCTCGTCCTGGCCGAGGTCGCCGATCTCGAGCAGGCCGTCGACGAACAGCCGCAGGCCGGCGTGGGTGGGCAGGCGGCCGGCGCTGACGTGCGGGGCGTTCAGGAGCCCGAGGCCGGCCAGGTCCTGCATGGTGTTGCGGATCGAGGCCGGCGACAGGTCCAGCCCCCCGCGCGAGAGGGTGCGGGAGCCGACCGGCTCGCCGGTCTCCAGATAGCTTTCGACGATACGCCGGAAGATGTCGCGCGCCCGCTCGTCCAGGTCGGACAGCTTGGGGCTAGGCGACAGTCCGTGCAGCAGCGGGGTCATGGTCATCTTCGTCGCCGGTGGACGCGGCCGGCCGCATCTAGGATAAGCGCGGCGCCCCGGCGTGCAAGGCGCGCATCTTCAAGACGGAGACTTCCATGCGCCCATCCGGCCGCGCTCCCGACCAGCTTCGCCCCGTGACCCTGGAAACCGGCGTCAACCGCTATGCCGAGGGCAGTTGCCTGATCGGCTTTGGCCACACGCGGGTCCTGGTCACCGCCAGCGTCGAGGAAAGCCTGCCGGGCTGGCTGCGCGGGCGGGGCTCGGGCTGGGTGACGGCGGAATACGGCATGCTGCCCCGCTCGACCCACACCCGCGGCCGGCGCGAGGCGGCGCAGGGCAAGCAGTCGGGCCGGACCCAGGAGATCCAGCGGCTGATCGGCCGTTCGCTGCGGGCGGTGACCGACATGAAGGCGCTGGGCGAGCGCCAGATCACCCTGGACTGCGACGTCGTGCAGGCCGATGGCGGCACCCGGACGGCGGCCATCACCGGCGCCTGGGTCGCCCTGCGGCTGGCCACGCGCTACCTGCTGGACGAGGGGGTGCTGAAGACCGATCCGATCCTGGACCAGGTGGGGGCGGTGTCCTGCGGCGTGTTCGAGGGAACGCCGGTGCTGGACCTCGACTACGACGAGGACTCGACGGCCGAGGCCGACAGCAACTTCGTGCTTACGGGGTCGGGCGACATCGTCGAGATCCAGGCGACCGGGGAGAAGCGCGGTTTCAGCCGGGCGGAGTTCGAAACCCTGTTCGGCCTGGCCGAAAAGGGCATCGGCGAACTGTTCGAGCTGCAGCGCCGCGCGATCTAGGCCCTGCGGCGACGCCCGGCCCAGAGGCTGAGCAGCAGCATCAGACCGGACGCGCCCAGCGCCGTCCAGGCGACGAGCGGCTTGTCGCTGCGCTCGGCCACATAGACGGCCGCAAGGCCCCAGGCGATCGGCAGGCCATAGGCGAGGTGGCCGAGCCGCAGCAGGACCGCGCCGCCGACTAGGACGACGGCCGCTATGCCGCCGAGGGCCCAGGCCTGGGCGGTGTCGGGGCCGATCACGCCCCAGGCCGTCAGCACGGTCAGGATGTTCAGGGCCGAGGCGATGGTCAGCCAGCCGCCCAGCAGGCCCAGCGGCCAGAAGATCACCCGGTGGCCCTCGGGCCAGAGACGGCCGTCGGCCCGGCGGGCGGCCAAGAGGCCGCTGATCATGGCCAGCGCCGAGAGGACGATGATGGCGACGGTGGCCGCCTTGATGTCCAGCGAGGCGGCCACGAGCCAGGCGGCGCAGCCGGCCAGGGCGATGGCCGAGGGCCAGGCCACGGCGGCCAGTTCGGGCGTCTCGCGCGTCGAGGGCAGGATCTGCCAGACCGCGTAGATGAAGGCGCCCAGATAGATCACGCCCCAGATCGAGAAGGCGTAGCCGGCGGCGCGGATGGTCTGGTCGCCGTCGTTGGCGAAGGTCGCGGCGGTCAGGCCGACGCCGGTCCATTCCAGCACGGGCGCGGCGAGAATGGCGGCGAGCGTCGCCAGCAGGACGATGATCGAGCGAAGGGCCGGCTTGCGACCCAGGGCGAGGGGTTGGGCGTTAACGGTCATGGCGCCTCCAGAACGCGGAAGCTGGACCGGAGTTCGCCCAAGGCAAGCCAGGATCGGGACGGGCGATCAGAACAGGTAGCTGTTCTCCTGCCGGTACACCGAGCCTTCCCGGGTCTGGTGGCTGGAATAGAGGCCGAAGCGGTCGACCCGGAAGGGCGGCGAGTGCAGCAGGTTGTGGTCCTGCTCCCAGGCCGCGACGCGGGCGGGCTCCGGGCGCTTGAGATAGGCCAGGGTGACGTGCGGCAGGTAGGCGCGGGTCTCGGCGGCGAGCCCCGCCCGGCGCGCCGCCGCCTCGCAGCGCTTCTGAAGCTGGCGCAGGGGCGCGCTGTCCACGACCCCCGCCCAGATGGCGTGGATGTCGTCGCCCTCGCCGAAATGGCCCGTGCCGGCGAGGCTCAACTCGAAGGGCTCGCTGGCGACCGTCGACAGTTCCGCGTCGAGGTCGTCGGCGATGTCCTCGCGGATGTCGCCCATGAACCTCAGGGTGATGTGCAGCGCCTCAAGCGGACGCCAGCGCGCGCCGGGCAGGCCCTGCTGGCGCTGTTGCAGCGGCTCGCCGATGTGTTCGGGAATGGCGATGGCGGCGAAGAGGCGGATCATAGGCGGCCGTGTCAGGGGCACGGGTTGGGCCGGGCGATATGCAGCTCGTCCACCGCCTTCTCGAGGTCGTCGGTCCAGGCCAGTTCGAAGGCGTCGATGTCGGCCTTGAGCTGTTCCATGGTCGTGGCGCCGATGATGGTGGCGGTCACGAACGGGCGGCTGTCGCAGAACTTGAGCGCCAGGGCCTCGGGCGACACGCCCGTGGCGCGGGCCAGATCGACATAGGCGGCGATGGCTTCCTGGGAGCCCGGCCCCTCGTAGCGCTGCAGGCGGTTGTAGAGGGTCTTGCGCGCACCCTCGGGCAGGGCGCCGCCCAGGTACTTGCCGGTCAGGGTCCCCTGGCCGAGCGGCGAATAGGCCAGCAGGCCGACATCCTCGCGCATGGCGATCTCGGCCAGGCCGTACTCGAACACCCGATTGATCAGGCTGTAGGCGTTCTGGATCGAGGCGACGCGCGGCAGGCCCCGGCGCTCGGCCGCCTCGACGAACTTCATCACGCCCCAGGGCGTCTCGTTGGACAGGCCCACGGCGCGGATGCGGCCGGCCTTCACATGCGGCTCAAGCGCCTCGAGGATGGCCTCGAAGCCTTCGTAGTCGTCCGGATAGTCGCGGTAGGTCATGCCGCCGAAGATGCGGACCGACCGGTCCGGCCAGTGAAGCTGGTAGAGGTCGATGTAGTCGGTCTTGAGCCGCGTAAGCGAGCTCTCCAGCGCCTCGTCGATCTGGCTTTTGGTCAGGCGGGTGGCCGAGCCGTCCTTGCGCAGCCAGGTCATCGGCGAGCGGCCCGCGACCTTGGAGGCCAGCACGACCTCGCCCCGGCGGCCGGTCTTCTCGAACCAGCTGCCGATGTAGCGTTCGGTCAGGCCCTGGGTCTCCGGGGTCGGCGGCGAGGCGTACATCTCGGCGGTGTCCCAGAAGTCGACGCCGCGCTCGAGGGCGTAGTCCATCTGCTCATGGGCCTGCGCCTCGCTGTTCTGCGATCCCCAGGTCATGGTGCCGAGGCAGCAGCGCGAGACCTTGATGCCGGTGCGGCCCAGTTCCGAATAGTCCATTTAAATTATCCCCCGGCGGGTTGAGCCCGCCCCTTGTGATGAGCGTCTATCGAAGCGCGCGAGCGGCCACGGGCGCAAGGCCGCGCGCGATGATCTTCACGCCCTGGGCGTTGGGATGGATGCCGTCCCGCTGGTTCAGGCGCGGATTGCCCGCCACGCCGGCCAGGAGGTCGGGATAGAGGGCCGCGCCATGCTTGCGCGCCAGGGCCGGGAAGACGGCCGAGAAATCGCGGGCGTAGGAGCGGCCTAGCGCCGGGGGCGGTCGCATGCCGGCCAGCACCAGCCCGATACGCCGCGCCTTGAGCTTGGCGAGGATGCGATCGAGGTTGTCGCGAGTCCGCGTCGGGTCGAGCCCCTGCAACAGGTCGTTGCCGCCCAGCGCCACGATGCAGAGCGCCGAGTCGCTCTGGACCGAGAAGTCCACCCGGCGCAGCCCGGCCGCGCTGGTGTCGCCCGAAACGCCGGCGCCGCGCACCCGCGCCGTGGCCACGCCGAGGCGCCGAAGCTCCAGCTCAAGCTGGAAGGGCAGGGCGTCGCGCGCCGGCAGGCCGAGGCCGGCGGTGATGGAATCGCCCAGCAGGGTGACGATCCGGGGGCGGGCCTGGGCCAGCGCGGCGCCGCCGGGAAGAGCGGCGGCGAGGCCCGTCAGCAGCGCCGATCGGCGTGTGACCGCGTTGTAAGCTGTGTTCGGCATGTCGGCATCCTATGTAGGGAACAAGCGCCCCCGGGCAAAACCCCTCCGCCGAAGTTTCACGAGCCCTCCCCGCATGTTCGACGCCGAAACGTCCGCCGCGCCGCTGTCCCTGTCCGGCGTCACCCTGACCCTGCCCTCCGCGGCCGGGCCGGTCGAAATCCTCAAGGGCGTGGACCTGACGGTGGGCGAGGGCGAGCGGCTGGCCGTCATCGGCCCGTCGGGCTCTGGCAAGTCGTCCCTGATCGCCGTGGCGGCCGGGCTGGAGCGGCCGACCGGCGGGGCGGTGCGGTTGTTCGGCGAGGATCTGGGGCCCCTGGGCGAGGACGGCCGCGCGCGGCTGCGGCGCGGACGGGTGTCGCTGGTCTTCCAGGCCTTCCACCTGCTGCCCAACATGACCGCCGAGGAGAACGTCTCGGCGCCGCTCGAGATCGCCCGGCGGCCGAACGCGACGGCCATGGCCCGCCGCTGGCTGGACCGTGTCGGCCTGTCCAGCCGCCTGACCCACTATCCGCACCAGCTGTCGGGTGGCGAGCAGCAGCGCGTGGCTCTGGCCCGCGCTCTGGCCGTGGAGCCGCGCCTCCTGTTCGCTGACGAACCGACCGGCAACCTCGACGGACCGAATGCGGCCGCCGTCGCCCAGTTGATGTTCGATCTGGTCGGCCAGACCGGCGCGGCGATGGTCATGGTCACCCATGATCCGGCCCTGGCCGAGCGGGCCGACCGGATCGCCGTGATGTCGGCCGGCCGTATCGCGAACGACCGCTGATGGCGCTGCCGCTTTCGCTGCGTTTCGCCGGGCGCGAGCTGCGCTCGGGCGTGCGGGGATTCCGCATCTTCCTGGCCTGCCTGGCGCTGGGCGTGGCGGCGATCGCCGCCGCCGGCTCGACGGCCGAGGCCTTCCGGGCGGGCCTGGCCAGCCAGGGGCGCGAGATCCTCGGCGGCGACCTTCGCGCCAATATCGATGGCCGGCTGTTCAACGCGGCCGAGCGCGCCGCCCTGTCGGCCCGCGGCCCGGTGGTCTACTCGGCGGCCCAGCGGGCGATGGCCGAGGCGTCCAACGGCGAGCGACGGCTGGTCGAACTGCGCGGCGTGACCGAGGGCTATCCCCTGGCCGGCGCCCTGCAGCTGGCCGGCGCGCCGGGCGCCGCGCCGCCGACCCTGGCCCAGGCCGTGGCGCCGGTGGGCGGCATTCCCGGCGCGGCGGTCGAACAGACGATCATCGACCGGCTGGGCCTGAAGATCGGCGACCGCTTCGTCATCGGCCAGCAGCCCTTCATCCTGCGCGCGGTGCTGGTCTCCGAACCGGACCGGCTGGGTCGCGGCTTTGCCCTGTCGGGGCGGGTGCTGACCAGTTTCGAGGCCCTGGAGGCCGGCGGGTTCCTGGCCGAGGGTCTGCCGGACCGGGGCGAGACGGCCCGCATCGCCCTGCCCCAGGGCGCCGACGCCGACCGCGCCGCCGAGGCGCTGAAGGCGGCGCTGAAGAACGACGAGATCGACATCCGCACCCGCGACCAGGCGGCTAACGGCATCAAGCGGCTGATCGACCAGCTGGAGTACTTCCTGGGCTTCATCGGGCTGGCCTCGCTGGTCGCTGGCGGTCTGGGCGTGGCGGGAGCCGTCGGCGCCTATCTGGACTCGCGCAAGGCCTCGATCGCGGCGCTGAAGGCGCTGGGCGCCGAAGGCGTGCTGATCCGCAACCTGTACCTGGCCCAGATCGCCGTCCTGGCTGGCCTTGGCGTCGCCATCGGCCTGGTTATCGGCGCCTGCGCGCCCCTGATCCTGGGACAGCTGGCCCGCGACCAGCTGCCGATCCCCGCCCTGTTCGCCGTCTATCCCGCGCCGCTTATCAAGGCCGCCGGGTTCGGCCTGCTGGCGGCGGCGGCGTTCTCGCTGGCTCCGCTGGCGCGGGCGCGCTCGACGCCGCCCTCGGCCCTGTTCCGGCGCGACCTGGGCGGACGGGTGGGCTTCGGGCCGGAGATCATCGTCACGGTCCTGGCGGGGGCGGGTCTTGCCGCACTTGCGGTGATGACCGCGCCGACCCCGCTGGCGGCGGGCATCATGATCGCCGGCGTGGCCGTGGCTTTTGCGGTGCTCGCCGGTCTTGGACGCGCCGGCGCCTGGCTGGCCGGCCGCGCGCGGCGGCTGGCGCGAGGACCGGTGCGCATCGGCCTCGCCAACCTGGCCGGGCCGCGATCGGCGGCGCGGACCGCCTCGCCGGCCATCGGCCTTGGCGTCGCCCTGCTGGCGGCGGTGGTGCTGATCCAGTCGAGCCTGCTGGCCCAGATCAGCGACGTGGCGCCGCGCACGGCGCCGTCGTTGGTGTTCCTGGATGTGCCCGGCGAACGGATCGAGGCCTTCGACGCGGTCGTGGCCGACGCCTTCGGCGGCCGCCCCGCCGCCGACAGCTACCAGCGCTTTCCGTTCGTCACCGGCCGGATCGTGCGGGTGAAGGGCGAGCCGGTGGACAAGGAGGCGATCGCCGAGGGCGAGCGCTGGGCCTACGACAACGACCTGCAGCTTTCAATGTTCGACAGCGAACCGGCCAACGCCGGCGTCGTCGAGGGCCGCTGGTGGAAGGCCGGATACGACGGCCCGCCGCAGGCGGTGATGGAGGTCGATGCGGCGCGCGGCGCCGGGCTCAAGGTCGGCGACCAGATCACCGTGCAGGTGCTGGGCCGGGAGATCGACGTCACCCTGGCGGCGCTTCGCGAGGTGGAATGGGGCGGCTTTGGCCCGGCGTTCACCGTGGTGCTGAACCCCAGGGCCCTGGAAGGCGCCGGCCTGACCTATGTGGCCATCGCCAAGGCCAGCCAGGCGCAGGAAAGCGCTGTAACGCGGGCGCTGGGCCGCGACTTTCCGGAGGTCAATGTCATCAGCGTGCGCGAGGGGCTGATCCAGGCGACCGAAATGTTCGACCGCCTGTCGCTGGCTGTGCGCGGGGCGGCGGCGGTCGCGGCGCTGGCCGGCCTGCTGGTGCTCGCGGGGGCCATCGCCGCCGGCGCCCGGGCGCGGGCGCGGGAAGCGGCGACGCTGAAGGTGCTGGGCGGGTCGCGGCTGCAGATCCTCGCCGCCTACGGAGTCGAGTACGGCGCGGTCGGCCTGATCGCCGGGGTGTTCGGGGTGGCGCTGGGCTATGCGGCGGCCTGGCCGGTGGTGGTGAAGGTCTTCGAGGCGACCTGGAGCGTCGACTGGGGCGGGGTGGCGGCCCTGGTCGGCGGGGCAGCGGGCGTGGCGGCGGCGGGCGGCCTGCTCGCGGCGGCCTGGGCCCTCTCGGCGCGTCCGGCCCCCGTGCTGCGGGCGGAATAGGAACCTATCGCGCGCCCGGCCCTTGCACAGAAAGGCCTCTCGCCCGATATTACAAACGGAACACCC
Organism: Caulobacter sp.; assembly: GCA_046295055.1. Taxonomy (GTDB): domain Bacteria; phylum Pseudomonadota; class Alphaproteobacteria; order Caulobacterales; family Caulobacteraceae; genus Caulobacter. The sequence continues at coordinate 261,654 of JBKBOD010000005.1, forward strand.
CCCTTCGGGGATGCAACGCAAAGGGTTTGACTTCATGAGCCACTTCGAACGCGGCCATTCGCGCTCGATCCCGACCGCCGACATGTCGGTGGACGCCGGTCTGCGCAGCTTCATGCTCGGCGTCTACAACAAGATGGCGCTGGGTCTCGTGGTTTCGGCGGCCCTCGCCTACGCCGTGGCGAACTTCCCGCCGGTGCGCGACCTGCTGTACGTGGTGAACCCGGCGACGGGCGCCCTGGCCGGCTACACCATCTTCGGCGTGATCCTGGCCTTCGCCCCGCTGGTTCTGGTGCTGGGCGCCGGCTTCATCATGCGCAATCCGAGCCCCGCGGCTTCCGGCGCGCTGTACTGGACCATCGTCAGCGTCATCGGCGCTTCGGGCGCGGTCTGGGTGCTGCGCTACACCGGCGCCTCGATCGCCTCGACCTTCCTGATCACGGCCACCGCCTTCGGCGCGTTGAGCCTGTTCGGCTACACGACCAAGAAGGACCTGTCGGGCATCGGCTCGTTCCTGATCATGGCCGTCTGGGGCCTGATCGTGGCCTCGATCGCCAACTGGATCTTCAAGTCGCCGATGATGCACCTGATCATCAGCGTCGCCGGCGTGCTGATCTTCGCCGGTCTGACCGCCTACGACACTCAGCGGCTGAAGCTGACCTACTACGAGATCCAGGGCGACGAGCGCTCGATGGCCGTGGCCACCAACTACGGCGCGCTGAGCCTGTACCTGGACTTCATCAACCTGTTCCAGTTCCTGCTCGCCCTGCTGGGCGGCCGCCGCGAATAGCGGCCGGCGGAAGCCAGAACGACGAAGGCCCCGGTTTCGCCGGGGCCTTTTTCTTTGTCCGCGCGCCCGGAAGCGGAGGCGTCACTCCACGACCTGGAAGCGCTTCTTGTCGAAGAACCGCAGCAGCGGCCCCAGTTCATGCCCGCGCCGCAGGATCATGCCGCCCTGGCCATGGATCGCCCAGGCGCCCTGGCGGCGGGCCAGGGCCGGGGTCTTCTCGATGCGGTAGAGGGGGTTCTCGCCGGTACGGCGGAAGACACAGAAGACTGCCCGGTCGCGCAGGCCGCCCATCGCATAGTCGCGCCATTCGCCCGCGGCCACCATGCGGCCGTAGAGGCGCATCAGTTCGTCCAGTTCCCGCCGCTCGAAGAAGATCTGGGCGACGGGCAAGGGCTCTGTCGGATCAAGGCTCATGCTCGTGAAGCGCAGCCTAGAACCGGATCGGGCGCGTGAAAACCCGTTTTCCGGCAGGCCTGGCGCAGGCTGAAACATCAGCGCTACAGACGCCCCGCAATGACCTTATTTCCGACCCGCACTCGCCCCCTTGGGCCCCCAGATTGTAGCTGTCGGTTGATCGGAGACACCCTCGGTCCCGGATCCTGAACAGCCCCCCCAGCCCCCTGGGACCCACGGGCCGGTCAGCCGACACCCCTCCTCCCGGAGGGAAACAACGGAACCCGCGTCGCACACCCTCCCCCCGGCGACGCGGGTTTTTTGTTGCGCGCTTCCTTTGTCCGCGTCCGGCCGGCGGCTTACGCCACGGCGCCGTTCCCTTGCCGGCCCGCGCCTGCTTCCATGGCGCAAAAGCGGACCAGGGAGCAGGCCGATGACCATGGAAGAGATGTCGGGAAACAGGCTGGCGGGCCGACGGGCCATCGTCACCGGGGCGGCCAGCGGGATCGGCCGGGCGACGGCGGAACTCTTCGCGGCGCAGGGCGCCCAGGTGCTGGCCGTGGACCGGCCGGATGCGAACCTGGACTTCAGGGATGGCGCGATCGTCCCGCTCGGCCAGGACATCAGCGCCGACGATGGTCCGGACCGCATCATCGGCCTGGCGGTCGAGCGCTTCGGCGGGCTGGACATCCTCTACAACAACGCCGGGATCAGCCACGGCGCCCCGGTGGCCGACACGACCGACGAGGCCTTCGACCGGCTGGTGGCTGTCAATCTGCGGGCCGCCTTCCGGCTATCGCGCGCGGCCACGCCGCATCTGGTCGAAAGCGGCCGGGGGCGGCTGATCTTCACGGCCTCGATCATGGCCCGGCACACCGACAACGGCCTGGTCGCCTATTCGGCCTCGAAGGCGGGGGTGGTCGGCATGATGCGAACCTTCGCCCTGGAGCTGGGCCGCCATGCGGTGACCGCCAACGCCATCCTGCCCGGCGCCATCGCCACGGGGATGACGGCCGCCAGCTTCCAGCGCGAGGACGTCGCCAACATCTGGGCGAAGAAGGCGGCGCTCAAGCGGCTGGGACAGCCGATCGACATCGCCCGCGCGGCCCTGTTCTTGGCCAGCGACGACGGCGGCTTCGTCACCGGCCAGGCGCTGGGCGTCGACGGGGGCCTGATGCTGCGGGTGTGAGGGCGGAAGCGGCTACTGGCCGCCGGGCTCGACCAGGACGCCGATGATCCGGCCGCCGCGCGCGCCCTGGACGATGACGGCCGTCTTCAGGCCTTCCTCCTCGGCCTTGGGCAGGCGGAAGGCGGTGGGACGGCCATACCAGCCGCCGAGGCGGACCATCTGGCGCACCACGTTGCGATGGACCAGCGTCTCGCCGCGATTGTCGCCGCGCCGGGGGGTCACCTCGATCTGGCGAGGATCGAACCGGACCAGCCAGACCTCGGCGCCGCCGCGCGGCACGGGGCCGGAACCGACGGCGACCTTGCCGTTGACCATGAACAGCATGTCGGGCGGGTTGCGCGCATCGGCGGCGGCTTTGGCGACCAGTTCGTCCACCTGGTCGGAGCGCACGCCGCCGGTCTGGTAGCGGCCGTTGACGACCACCTGCGGCGTGTAGACCTCGCGGATCGCCATGGTCTTGGCGTAGGCGCGCTGACGCTCGGCGAAGAGCGGCTGGGCGAAGGTGTCGGGCCAGCCCAGATAGTCCCAGTAGTCCACCGCGAATGTCAGGGCCAGGACGCCCGGCTGGTCCGCCAGCTGGGCCAGGTGGTCGTTTGCCGCGCGGCAGGAGGAGCACCCCTGGGCGGTGTAGAGCTCGACCACGACCGGCGGCTTGGGCGCGGCGGCCGGCGCCGAGACCGGCGCGAACGCCAGGAGCAGGAGGGGCAGGAGGAGGCGCATCATTGCGCCGCTATTAAGCGGATCGCGGGGTGACTTGGGGGTCACGAGGCCGTGAAGCGGACGGGACCGGCCAAAGGAAAGGGGCCGGGCGATCGCTCGCCCGGCCCCTGAACCATCCTGGCCGAAAGCGCCTTAGGCCGCCGGCTTGGCGAGGTTGCGCAGCACGTAGTTCAGCACGCCGCCGTTCTTGAAGTATTCGAGCTCGGTCGGGGTATCGATGCGGCAGCGCACCGGGAAGCGGGCGATGCGGCCGTCCGAGGCGCGGTACAGCTCGACGATCAGCTGCTTGCGCGGAGCCAGGTCCTGCAGGCCGCGGATCGAGACGATCTCCTCGCCCGTCAGGCCCAGGCGCTGCCAGCCGTCGCTGAGGAACTGCAGCGGCAGGACGCCCATACCGACCAGGTTCGAACGGTGGATGCGTTCGAAGCTCTCGGCGATGACCGCGCGAACGCCCAGCAGCTTGGCGCCCTTGGCCGCCCAGTCGCGCGAGCTGCCGGTGCCGTATTCCTTGCCGGCGAAGACGACCGCGGGGCGGCCTTCCTGCTCGTAGCGCATGGCGGCGTCGTAGATCGGCATGACCTCGCCCGAGGGGAAGTGGCGGGTGACGCCGCCTTCGATCTCGGGCGTGATGCGGTTGCGGATACGGATGTTGGCGAAGGTGCCGCGCATCATGACTTCATGGTTGCCGCGGCGGGCGCCGTAGCTGTTGAAGTCCTCGAAGCGGACCTGATGGCTCGACAGGTACTCGCCGGCGGGCGAGGCCTTCTTGATCGAGCCGGCCGGGCTGATGTGGTCGGTGGTGATGCTGTCGCCGAAGACGCCCAGGATGCGCGCCTCGATGATGTCGGTGACCGCCGAAGGCGTCATGTCCATGCCCTCGAAGTAGGGCGGGTTCTGGACGTAGGTCGAGCCCGGGTCCCAGCTGTAGGTCTGGCCGCCGGCGACCTTGATCGCCTGCCAGTTCTTGTCGCCGGTGAAGACGTCGCCGTAGCGCTCGGCGAACATGGCGCTGGTCACCGACTTCTTCTGCAGGGCGGCGATGTCCTTGGCGGTCGGCCAGATGTCCTTCAGGAAGACGTCATTGCCCTTCTTGTCCTGGCCGATCGGCTGGGTAGCCAGGTCGATGCGCATCGAGCCGGCCAGGGCGTAGGCGACCACCAGCGGCGGGCTGGCCAGGTAGTTGGCGCGCACGTCCGGGTTCACGCGGCCTTCGAAGTTGCGGTTGCCCGACAGCACGCTGACGGCCACCAGGTCGCTCTCCTGGATCGTCGTGGAGATGGCTTCCGGCAGCGGGCCGGAGTTGCCGATGCAGGTGGTGCAGCCGTAGCCGACGAGGTTGAAGCCGAGCGCGTCGAGGTGCTTCTGCAGGCCGGCCTTGGCCAGGTAGTCGGTGACCACCTGCGACCCGGGAGCCAGCGAGGTCTTGACCCACGGCTTGACCTTCAGGCCCTTGGCGGCGGCGTTCTTGGCCAGCAGGCCGGCGGCGATCAGCACCGAGGGGTTGGAGGTGTTGGTGCAGCTGGTGATGGCCGCGATGACCACGTCGCCGTTGCCGATGTCGAACTTCTCGCCCTTGACCGGGGCGCGGAGGTCGGCGCTCTCGGCCTTGCCGAACTCGCCCTTGAGGGCTTCCTCGAATGCGACGGCGGCGTCGGACAGCAGCACCTTGTCCTGCGGGCGCTTGGGACCGGCCAGCGACGGCTTCACGTCCGCCAGGTCCAGCTCAAGCACGTCGGTGAACACCGGCTCCTCGGAGCCCGGCTCGAACCACAGGCCCTGGGCCTTGGCATAGGCCTCGACCAGATTGACACGGGCCGGGTCGCGGCCGGTGGCGCGCAGATAGTCGATGGTCGCCTGGCTGATCGGGAAGAAGCCGCAGGTGGCGCCGTACTCGGGGGCCATGTTGGCGATGGTCGCCTGGTCCTCGATGGTCAGGTTGGCCAGGGCGCTGCCGAAGAACTCGACGAACTTGCCGACCACGCCCTTCTTGCGCAGCATCTGGGTCACGGTGAGCACCAGGTCGGTTGCCGTGGCGCCTTCCGGCATGGCGCCCGTCAGGCGGAAGCCGATCACTTCGGGGATCAGCATCGGGATGGCCTGGCCCAGCATGGCCGCCTCGGCCTCGATGCCGCCGACGCCCCAGCCCAGGACGGCCAGGCCGTTGACCATGGTGGTGTGGCTGTCGGTGCCGACGACGGTGTCCGGATAGGCGACCTCGCCCTCGGAGACGTTCGGGTCGACCGCGGTCCAGACGGTCTGGGCCAGGTATTCCAGGTTCACCTGGTGGCAGATGCCGGTGCCGGGGGGCACGACGCGGAAGTTGTTGAAGGCCGAGCTGCCCCAGCGCAGGAAGTTGTAGCGCTCGAGGTTGCGCTCGTACTCCTTGGCGACGTTCTCGGCGAAGCTCTTGGGCGTGCCGAAGTGGTCGACCATCACCGAGTGGTCGATGACCAGGTCGACGGGGACCAGCGGATTGATCTTGGTCGGATCGCCGCCCAGCTTGGTCATCGCGTCGCGCATGGCGGCCAGGTCGACGACGGCCGGAACGCCGGTGAAGTCCTGCATCAGGACGCGGGCGGGGCGGAAGGCGATCTCGTGCTGCTCGGCCCCCTTGTTGGACAGCCAGGCGGCCATGGCCTTGAGGTCCCCGGCGTTGGTCTCGGCGCCGTCTTCGTTGCGAAGCAGGTTCTCCAGAAGCACCTTCATGGAGTAGGGGAGGCGGGACACGCCGGTCAGACCGGCCTGTTCCGCCGCCGGCAGGCTGTAGTAGACGAAGGTCTTGCCGCCGACGCTAAGGGTCCGGCGGGTCTGCAGGCTGTCGATGGACGCCATATTGGGGATACCTTTCCTGTTCAGGGCCGCCCGAAAACCGCTCCCGGGATCGCGCGCATGTCGGTGGGGACGCACAGGGTCCCGACCGGCGCCGCGTACACCCCCGCGCGTGCGCGGGAGGTCGACCGCGCGCTGCATAGCGCCGCTCGCGACAAACGTCCATGCACACGCCATGGACTTTGCGAAATGATCGCCGCCCTCGCCATCGAGGACCTGGCCATCCGCCGGGGAGAGCGGACGCTGTTCGCGGGGCTCAGCCTGGGGCTGGCGGCCGGTGAGGCCGTGGCCCTGACCGGGGCCAACGGATCGGGCAAGACCTCGCTGCTGCGGGCGGTCGCGGGGCTGTTGCGGCCGGAGGCGGGCGAGATCCGGTTCGAGGACGCGGCCGGCGCGGCGCTGGAGGCGGAAGACGCCCGGGCCGACGCCATCCACCTGCTGGGGCACGCCGATGGCCTGAAGGGCGACCGGACGGGCCGCGAGGAACTGGATTTCCAGGCCGCCTGGCTGGGCGGCGGGCCGGAGGGCGTGCGGCGCGCGGTGGAGCGGCTGGCGCTCGGCCCGCTGCTCGACCTGGAGGTCCGCCGGCTGTCGGCCGGCCAGCGACGGCGCCTGGCCCTCGCGCGACTGATCGCCGCGCCCCGGGCCCTGTGGCTGCTGGACGAGCCGATGGCGCCGCTGGACGCCGAGCGCAGGGCCCTGCTGGCCGCCCTGATGGCCGAACACCTGGCCGGCGGCGGGCTGATCCTGGCCGCCGTGCATGATCCCCTGCCGGTCGCCCACCGCGTCGCCGAGGTGAAGGCGTGAGCCCGCTGGCCGCCCTGTTCCAGCGCGAGCTGGCGATCGCCTGGGGGCGCGGCGGCGGGCCCTTGCCGGCCCTGGCCTTCTATGCCGCCCTCGCGGTCATCCTGCCGCTGGCGGCGGGGCCGGAGACCGAGCGGCTGGCGCCGGTCGCCCCCGGCGTCGCCTGGATGGCCCTGGCCCTGGCCAGCCTGCTGTCGCTGGAACGGCTGTTCTCGCGCGATCTGGAGGACGGCGGGCTCGACCTGATGATCACCGGCCCGGCTCCGCTGGAGCTGGTCTGCGCGGCCAAGGCCGCCGCCCAGTGGCTGACGACGGGCGCGCCGCTGGCGCTCGCCTCGCCCCTCTTCGCCCTGATGCTGGGGGCCCCGGTCGCCCAGCTGCCGCTGATCGGCCTGGTCGGCCTGCTGGGCGCGCTGGCCTTCGGCTTCACCGGCGGGGTCGGCGCGGCCCTGGCCCTGGGCGCGCGGCGCGGGGGGCTGCTGGTGGCCGTGATCGTGCTGCCGCTCTTCTGTCCGCCGGTTATATTCGGCGGGGTGCTGCTGCACTCGGCGGCCCAGGGCGCGCCGGAGCTGGCCGGCCTCTGGCTGCTCGCCGGCTGGACCGCCGCCGCCGTCGCGCTGGGTCCGGTGGCCATGGCCGCTGCCTGCCGCAACGCAGTGGGCTGAGACGCTACAGAGCCGCAACAAATCCGGCGCATGCGGACATTCGGGCGCCACAGACGCAGACCATGGTTCTTCCACCAATCGGGGAGATCCCACATGAAGACCATCCTTCGCCATGCCGGCCTGCTGGCCGGCGCCGCCTTCGTTCTCAGCGCCGGAACCGCCCTGGCGGGCGATCCGCCCAAGCCCGCCGACGGCCGGAAGGTCGAGAAGACCGAGCGGCGCGTCGTCGTCCGCGGCGGCCCCGGCGTTTCGCGCGGCCATATGATGAACCCCGAGGCCCGGGCCCAGCATCTGCGCGACGTGCTGCAGCTTCGGCCCGACCAGGAGCCGGCGCTGAAGGCCTATCTCGAGGCGACCACGCCGAAGATGCGGGTCCGCAAGGCCGGTCCAGACGGCAAGCCGGCCCCAGGCGCGGGCGAACCGGGCAAGCCGCCCGAGCGGCGCGCCCTGACCACGCCCGAGCGGCTGGACATGCAGGCCAAGATGATGGCCGCGCGCCAGGCGGCGTTCGAGAAGCGCGCCGCGGCGACCCGCACCTTCTACGCCGCCCTGTCGCCCTCGCAGCAGAAGGCCTTCGACGCCCTGCACGCGCGCGGCGGCCGCATGGGCGGGCCGGGTCGCCGGGTCATCCGCATGGCCGGTCCCGGCGGCGACTGGACGCCCAAGGGCGCGCCCGGCGAGCCGATGGCGATGCAGGCGGGTCCCGAGGCCCCGGTGATGGCCTTCGCCATGATCGAGGCGGGCGACGAGGACATGATGCTGTTTGGCCCGGACGACGGCGGCGAGATCGAGATCCTCATCGGCGATGGCGCGGGTCTCGACTGGGAAGAAGCCGAGTAGCGGCCGACCCCGGACCAGATGTCGCCTTGCCCGCCGCCTGTCCGGAGGATAGACGGCGGGCATGGTCGCCTTCCTGGCCAATCCCAAGGCTTTCATGGCCTTTTCGCGCATCGCCGCGCCCGTGCTGGGCGTCGCGACGGCGCTGGCGCTTTGCATTGGCCTCTGGCTCGGCTTCTCGGCCCCCGAGGACTACCAGCAGGGCGACACCATCCGGATCATGTTCATCCATGTGCCGGCCGCCTGGACGGCGATGTTCGCCTATGTCTGCCTGGGCGTGGCCAGCCTGCTGAGCCTGGTCTGGCGCCATGCCCTGGCGGACCTGGCCGGCAAGGCCATCGCCCCGCTCGGGGCGGGCTTCACCTTCCTGGCCCTGGTCACCGGCTCGCTCTGGGGCCGGCCGACCTGGGGGACCTGGTGGGAGTGGGACGGGCGGATGACCAGCGTGCTGGTCCTGTTCCTGCTCTGGATGGGCTACATCGCCCTGCGCGGGGCCATCGACGACGAGACGCGCGCCGGCCGCGCGGCGGCCATCCTGGCGCTGGCAGGAGTCATCAACATCCCGGTGATCCACTTCTCGGTCTACTGGTGGAACAGCCTGCACCAGGGCAGTTCGACCTTCCGCGCCGAGGCCGGCGACGGCCTGCCGGCGGTCTATTTCACGCCCCTGATCATCATGGGTCTGGCCTATATGGGCCTGCTCGGCGCGCTGTGGCTGGTCCGCATCCGGGCCGAGGTCTGGCGGCGGCAGGCGCGGGCCCAGGCCCTGCGCGCGGCGGAGGGCTGACGGCCATGCCCGACCTCGACGCCGGACAATACGCCGCCTTCGTCTGGCCGGCCTTCGGCATCACTGCCCTCGTGCTGGGCTGGATGGTGGTCGACAGCCTGGCGCGGGCGCGGCGCTGGAAGCGCGAGGCCAGCCGCCACAGCCGCGACGCCGACGCATGAAGCGCCTGTTCGCCCTGCTGCCTCTGGCGGCCCTGATCCTGCTGGGGGTGCTGTTCGCCGGCTACTCGCTGAAGCGCGATCCCAACGTGCAGACCAAGGCCCTGGTCGGCCGGCCGGTTCCGGCGATCAGCCTGCCGGCGCTGGAGACCGGGCGGCCGGAAGCGGTGGCGGAAGCCGCGGCGGACGGGCCCTATCTGGTCAACTTCTTCGCCAGCTGGTGCGCGCCCTGCGAGATCGAGCACCCGGTGCTGATGCGGCTCAAGGCCGAAGGGGTGCGGGTCGTCGGGGTCGCCTACAAGGATGCGCCGGACAACAGCCGGGCCTTCCTGACGCGGCTGGGCGATCCGTTCGCGCGGCGGCTCAGCGACCGGGACGGCCGGGCGGGGCTGGAATTCGGGGTGACCGGGGTGCCGGAGACCTATCTGGTCGGGGCGGACGGGGTGATCATCGACAAGCATGTCGGCGAACTGACCCCGGAGTCGGCCAAGGCCCTGCTGGCCAAGGCGCGTTAACGCGCGCTTAACCCTGATCGTTAACCTTTCGGACATCCGCCCACCGCTTCGAGAGTCCGTCGGTGTCCGACATCCGTCCCGCCATCTGGCCTGCCGTGCAGCCTCCGGCCAACCGGCCCCAGCGGCCAGCCGCGGAGGGCGGGCGGGCGGCCTTCTTCCAGGCGGCCCTCAGCCAGGCGGGGGTGAGCCAGGCCGGTGCGCCGGCGGTGGTTCAGGAGGCGGCTCCGGCGGGGGGCGGGTATGCGGCGCGGCCGGCGCCGGCGGTCCTGCCCGAGGAGCCGCCGAAGAAGATCCTGCGGCCGGGGTCGATCCTCGACATCAAGGTCTGAGGGGCCCCACGGGCGAAAAAACGCGGCGAGGGGGTTCGGGGCGGTTCCGGCCCGATCCTGTGGGAACAGTGGCTGTACAGCCGTGGGCCGGATGCGGGGACCTTGTAGGTCGACGGTGGGTATCGGCATGACAGCGGCGGGGCGTTGTGGGGCTACAATACCCACGCCCCCGTCGATGACTTGTCGCCGCTAGCGATCCTCGTCGAATCGGTTGGCGACGAGGTCGCAGAGGGCCTCGAGGGCCTCGGTCGCCTCGGGGCCGTCGGTGACGATCTCGATGGTCGAACCGATGCCGGCCGCCAGCATCATCAGCCCCATGATCGAGCGGGCGTCGACCGTCTGGCCGTCGCGGCTGACCTTGATCTCGGCGTCGAAGCCGCTGGCCATCTTGACGAACTTGGCCGAGGCGCGGGCGTGCAGGCCGCGCTCGTTGACGATGGGGACGATCCGGCTGCGGCTCACTTTTCCGCCGCGAGCATGTAGGAGGCGACGGCGATGTACTTGCGGCCGGCGTCCTGGGCATGGTGGACGCAGGCCTCCAGCGGCTCACGCGTGCGCAGCGAGGCCAGCTTGATCAGCATCGGCAGGTTCAGCCCGGCGATCACCTCGGCCTTGGTCTGCTCCATGACGCTGATGGCCAGGTTGGACGGCGTGCCGCCGAACATGTCGGTCAACAGGATGACGCCCTGGCCGGTATCGACCTCGCCACAGGCGCGCAGGATGTCCTTGCGGCGCTTTTCCATGTCGTCCTCGGGACCGATGCAGATGGCCGCGACCCGTTCCTGCGGGCCGACCACATGCTCCATCGCGAAGATGAACTCTTCCGCCAGACGCCCGTGCGTGACGATCACGAGGCCGATCATGACTGCAGTTTCAAGAGACGAACCCCTGTCCTTGAGTCGGCGCCCCGTCCCCTGGGCTCCGGCCGCGAGAGGCGACTTGATACGCCGGTCAGGCGTCGGGTCCAAGCTGTTCCAGCAGCATTCGGACTTTCAGCGGCGCGGCGGGTTCGAAAGGCCACAGGGGGCGCAACGGCAGGGCGACGCCCAGGCGCCCGGTCGTTTCACCCGGCATGCGCTCGACCTCGCCGGGCGCCGACAGCAGGGGGCAGACCACGACGATGCGGCAGAAGGGCAGGGCCGGCGCCGGCGCGACGCCGAGGCCGCGCACCTCGATCAGTCCCGCCAGGCTGGGCGGGGCGCGGCCGTAGAGGCGGCCGGCGTCGACCCAGAGGCTGACCCGGTCGTCGGCGACGAGGGCCAGCCCCGCCGCCATGGCGCGCAGGGCCAGATCGCTCTTTCCCGCCCCCGAAGGGCCTTCCAGCAGGGCGCCGCGCCAGAGCCCGCCGACGCGGGCGGCGACCAGGCCGGCATGGGCGATCACGTTCGCGCGTCCGGCAGGACGACCTCGAACCGCGCGCCGATGACCGCGCCGTCCGGGCCGGTGCGGTTGGTCGCCGTCAGGGCGCCGGCCTGGGCCTCGGCGATCTGGCGGGCGATCGACAGGCCAAGGCCGGAGTTGCCGCCGAAGGCCGCCCCCTTGGGCCGCGAGGTGTAGAACCGCTCGAAGATGGTCTCGAGGTTGTCCGGCGGAATGCCGGGGCCATCGTCCTCGACCGCCACCATGACCCGGCCGCGCGTGCGCGACAGGATGACCCGCACCTCCCCGCCCGGCGGGCTGAAGGAGCGGGCGTTGTCGATCAGGTTGCGGAAGACCTGGCCCAGCGGCCCCTCGCGGCCGGGCACGACGAACCGCTCGCCCTCGGGCGCCTGGAGGCTGACGGTCGGCTCGCCCGGCCTGGCGGCGGCGTCATAGATCGACAGGATGTCGCCCAGCAGACGGGTCAGGTCGACGGGGCGGGGGGTGTCGCGGGCCAGCTCGGCGTCGAGGCGCGAGGCGTTGGAAATGTCGCCGATCAGCCGGTCCAGCCGGCCGACGTCCTGTTTCAGAATGCCCATCAGTCGCTCGCGCCCGGGGCCCTCGGGGACGATCTCGAGCGTTTCCACGGCCGAGCGGATCGAGGTCAGGGGATTGCGGATCTCGTGGGCCACGTCGGCGGCGAAGCGTTCGATGGCGTCCATGCGGTTGGACAGGGTGTCGGTCATCTCCTCGAGCGAGCGCGACAGGTCGCCGATCTCGTCCTGGCGACGCGACAGGTCGGGCAGGGAGATGGCTCGCGCCCGCGACATCCGCACCCGGTCGGCGGCCTCGGCCAGCCGCAGCATGGGCCGCGCGACGAGGAAGTAGAGAAGGAAGGACGACAGGAGGGTCACGCCGATGGCGATCATCACGAAGGGCAGGAGGGCGCGGCGCTCGGCGGCGATGATCTCGTCGACGTCGCCCGCTTCCAGGGTCAGAACGCCCAGCACCGCCTTGACCCGCTGGACCGGCAGCGAGACCGAGACCACCTGGGAGCCGTTCTCCGCGGTCCGGGTGCCGCGCACGGCCTCGCCGGTCATGGCCAGCCGGATTTCCTGGTCGAGGTCGCGGCGGGCTTCGGCGAGGTGGCTGGGCCGGGCGTCGCGATCCTGGAGCCGGACCTGCGGCTGGCCCTGTTTGCGCGCCGGCGGCAGAACCTGCCACTCGACGCGGTCGTCGACGATGTAGCTGTCGGCGATCAGCCGGCCCTCGCGGTCGAACAGGCGCACCCGCTGGCCCGGCGGGACGTTGACGAAGTCCAGCATCCGCACGGCGCGGTCCTGCTGCAGGTAGGGAACAGGGTCGCCGACGGTGGCGCCCTCGGCCATCAGCTGGCTGATCAGCTCGCCCTGCAGCATCAGGCTGTCCAGCCGCGCCTCGACCAGTCCGCGCCGGATCTCGTTCAGCACCAGGGCGCCGGAGATCAGGATGGCGAGGCCAAGCAGGTTCAGCCCGAGGATCAGCCGCCCCAGCCGCGATCCGCGCGGCCACAGCCGCCAGCGCCAGCGCCGGGGCTCGCGCGGTCCGGGATCAGGACTCGCGGTAGCGGTAGCCGACGCCATACAGGGTCTCGATCGCGTCGAACTCGTTGTCCACCTGGCGGAATTTCTTGCGCATCCGCTTGATGTGGCTGTCGATGGTGCGGTCGTCGACATAGACCTGGTCGTCGTAGGCGGCGTCCATCAGGTTATCGCGGCTCTTCACGAAGCCCGGGCGCTGGGCCAGGGCCTGCAGCAGCAGGAACTCGGTGACGGTCAGCCGGACGGGGCGGCCGTCCCACAGGCTCTCGTGCCGCTCGGGGTCGAGCGTCAGCTTGCCGCGCTTCATCACCTTGGCGCCGCTGGCGGCCGGACCGCCGGCGAGCTCGTCGGCGCTCTCGGGGGCGGCCCGGCGCAGCACCGCCTTGACCCGCTCCAGCAGCAGCCGCTGGCTGAACGGCTTGTGCATGTAGTCGTCGGCGCCGAGGTTGAAGCCGAGGATCTCGTCGATCTCGTCGTCCTTGCTGGTCAGCATGATGACCGGGATCTCGCTGGTCTGGCGCAGGCGGCGCAGCAGCTCCATGCCGTCCATGCGCGGCATCTTCACATCGAGGATGGCCAGGTCCGGCGGATCGCTCTGCAGCGCCTCCAGGCCCGAAGCGCCGTCGTAGTAGGCCTTCACCGAATGGCCGTGGCTTTCCAGCGCCAGGGAGACCGAGGCGACGATGTTCTCGTCGTCGTCCACGAGGGTGATGTTCGCCATGGTGTCCTTCGTTCCGGGTCGCCGCGCGTCGCGGGCCCAAATCTCATCAATCGTGCGTCGGGGGAAGGTAGCGCCCCCTGCGCCCAGTGCAACGCATGGCGCCCGCAGATGGCGCATTGGGCGCGGGAATAGGGCGTCATCGGGGCGGTTTGCGACGCCCCGGAAACCTCAACACCGTTTTAAGCCTACGCTGTTATGCCAGATCGGGGAGGCCCTCGCACCGATGGACCGCGGCCAGATTCACTACGAGCTCTTCGTGCGCCGCCAGCCCGGCTCGGGCTGGGTGCTCGATCTCGCCAGCGAGGACCGCGCGCGCATCCTCGAGACGGCCGAGGAGCTGCTGGCCAACGGGGTGGTCGCGGCGGTGCGGGTGACCAAGGAAGTCCTAGACCCGGAGACCCGCGAGTTCCGGTCGGTGACGATCCTCAACAAGGGCGCGCCCGAGCGGGGCAAGGCCCGCAAGGCGCTGGAGCAGCGCGACCCGCTGTGCGTGAGCCCGCAGGACCTCTACACCATCCACGCCCGCGAGCGGATCGGCCGCCTGCTGGACGGCTGGCTGGCGCGGCATCGCGCGACCCCCTACGAGCTGCTGCACCGGGCGGACCTGGCCGAGCGGCTGGACGCGGCCGGCGTCGAACTGCAGCACGCGGTGCAGAAGGTGGCCGTGCCCGAGGCCCAGGCCCGGGGCGTCGTCGTCCACGAGATCATCCGGTCGTTCCAGAGCCTGATCGAGCGCACGATCCAGCGGCTGCTGAAGGACCATCGCCGGGGCGCCTTCCCCGACTTCGCGCGCGAGCCGTTCGCCGCCGCCGTGGCGCGGCTGTCGGGCGAGCCGGAGCGGGCCTATCTGCTGGGCGGCGGGGTGGCGGCGCATCTGGCAGGGTGCGCCACCTGGGCCGAGAAGATCGACCGCCTGCTCGACCTGGCCGACGCCGCGCCGGACGATCCGGCCGCCCGCGCCGTCGCGCTGGGGGTCATCGAGCCGCTGCTGGTCGAGATCGTCGGCGGCCGGGCCGGTCTGGCGGACCTGCTGGGCGCGGAACTCGACAGCGGCGACATGCTGGCGGCGATCACCCGCCTGGCCGGGGCCCGGCCGGTGGAGATGGTCATCAGCATCGAGCCTTCGGTGGCGCGGGTCATGCCGCCGCTGCCGGAAGCGGCGTGCCGCCTCGCCGGCTGGCTGGAAGGGCCCGGCTTCGACAATGTGCGGGCCGCCCTGGCCCAGCGGGTGCTGCGCGAACTGATGGGGCCGCGCCGGCTGAAACCAGGCGACCCGGAGGGTGAGATCGCCGTGCTGCGGGGGCTGGCCATGGCGCTGACCGCCGCCGACGGCCGCATCCTGGCGCTGGACGACATCCATGCGGCCTTTTCGGCCCGCTCGGGGCTGCTGGTGGCCAGCGACTTCGTCGAGGCGCTGCTGGGCGAGCACCGCAGCGCCCGGGAAGAGGTGGAGCTGCTGGTCCGGCTGGCCGAGAACGTCACCGGCGGGGCCAACAAGCGACAGGCGGCCCGCTGGCTGGCGGCCAACATCTCGGCGCTGAAGTTCGAGAAGGAGCTGCGCGACGGACCCGACACCCCGCCCGCACGCCTGGCCATGCTGGCCGAGCTGCAGCGGGCGGTCGGCCGCGCCGGCCTGGCCGAGGAGGACTGCGCCAACCTGCAGGCCCGGCTGGGCGACCTGGGCGGGCAGATCGAGGCGGACAGCCGGCTCGTCACCCTGCTGGCCCGCGCCCAGGCGCCGGTCGTGCACCGCCTGGGCCTGCTGCTGCGGCTGGCGGTCGGCGAGGCCGCCCCGCTGGGGCCGGCGGCCGACCGCGCGAGAGCCGAGGCGCTGAAGCTGGCCCGCTCGGGCGAGCTGCGCGAGGAAGTCTCCCGCTCGCCGGAAGCGGCGGGCAGGGTGCGGGACCTGCTGCAGAAATCCGGCCTGGCGGCTTGACGTTGCGGTGACGGGCCGGGGTAGTCCCCCTCCACCCCGCGCGTATCCGCGCGCGGTCCCCCTCCCCCCGTTCGCCCGCTTTCGCGGGCGGGGGAGGATCTTCAGTGTTGGTGGCCGCACAGGTGAAAAGATGCTCCCCCGCTGCGAAGCAGCGAACCGGGGGAGCTGGCGGTCGCGCAGCGACCGTCTGAGGGGGCTTCCCACCGTGCGTCCTTCGACACGCGCTCCGCGCTGCTCAGGATGACGGGCTTGGGTGGGCGCCTGGCCTCCACGTCATGCTGAGCAGCGGCCAGCGGCCGCGTGTCGAAGCACGCACCTCGATCGAGCGGAGCCCCATAGCAAAAGGCCCCGGAGTTTCCTCCGGGGCCTTCGCTTAGTCTCGTCGGATCAGGATCAGAAGCTGATCGAGATCGTCGAACGGCGGTTCAGGGGTTCCTTGACGCCGTCGCCGGTGGCGACCGCGGGTTCGGCTTCACCCTTCCAGTCGACCGACAGGGTCGAGCTGTTCACGCCCAGACCGACCAGAGCGTCAGCGACGGCCTTGGCGCGGCGCTGCGACAGGCCGACGTTGTAGCGGGCCGAACCGGAGGTGTCGGCGTGACCGACGACCACGATGCGGCTGGCGCCACCGGCGGCCGCGTACTGCGCGGCTTCCGAAACGACCTGCTGGGCTTCCGGCGTCAGGATCGACTGATCGAACGGGAAGTAGACGATGAAGTCGCGGGCTTCGTACACCGGAGCCGGCGGCGGGGCCGGCGGGGCCGGCGGCGGAGCCGGGGGCGGCGGGGGCGGCTCGGGCTGCGGCGGGGGCGGCGGCGGCGGGGCCGCGGTCGCGAAGCTGTAGCGCAGGCCG
The DNA here is from genome assembly GCA_046295055.1 of Caulobacter sp. Classification (GTDB taxonomy): domain Bacteria; phylum Pseudomonadota; class Alphaproteobacteria; order Caulobacterales; family Caulobacteraceae; genus Caulobacter. Next base: position 278,116 of record JBKBOD010000005.1, read on the forward strand.
AAGGTCAGCGACTGGTCTTCATAGGTGCCGTTGAACTCGCCCGGGAAGGGGAGGAGCAGCGGGTTCGCGGTGGTTTGCGAGGCGAAGACGATGTCGTTGCCGTCCAGGTAGCGGTAGGTGATGTCGGCCGTCAGGCGATCGGTGATGTCGAAGGCGACGCCACCGATGAACTGCCAGGCGAAGGCGACGTCATCGCCCTTGAACCGGACAGCGCCGACACCCGCCGGCGACTCGAAGCGGCCGCCGATGTCCAGTTCCACCTTGTTGACGCCGATGCCGGCGCCGATGAACGGACGGAAGCTGCTGTTCGGGAAGAAGTCGTACAGGACGTTGGCCATCAGCGTGTAGGACTCGACCGAGCCGTCCGGCGTCGGGCAGCTGCCCGGAGCGCTGGTGACCAGGCAGATCTCGCTGGGCACGCCGACGCGGGTGGCGCCGGTGATGCTCTCGATGTCGCCGGTGCGGGCGCCGCCTTCCAGTTCAACCCGCCAGTTGGGGGAGACCTGGTAGCCGAGGCGGACGAAGCCGGCCCAGCTGTTTTCCTGTTCGAAGTTGTAGCGGTAACGCGCGCCATCGAGCGCGTTGTTCTGCGACGTGGCTTCGATGCCTTCCGGCCAGTGGTAGCCGAGGTCGAACGCGCCGTACCAGCCCGTTTCCTGGGCCATCGCCTGGGGCGCCAGCACCAGGGCGCCGAGCACGCCGCCCAGCATCATTGCTTTCTTGTTCAAGGTGAGCCCCTCACTCTGTCTTGCCAATGCGCCATCGCCCGGCATGAAACATACGCCCGCGATTACCTCAGAAATCTGAAGCGAACATGAGGATTGTGTGAACCCCCGACCCGCTTCGGACCCTGTCGAAACCACGACCGACCACCCAACGCCCCGAACCAGAGTTGGTTCCGAAAAAAACGTCGGGCAGACGACAAAACCGCATGCGATGCCGCGATGGCCGGGACCATACGCCAGGCGACACCGTTTTGCCAGTGGCGCCCAAATTCAGCACAGCGCCGCCCCAGGGGCGGGTGGTTCTCGCCGTCAGGGGGTGTTTTTCGCCAGTTCCGCGAGCCAGGCGTCGACACGGGCGTCGGACGGCATGCGCCAGTCGCCGCGCGGCGACAGCGCCCCGCCGGACGAGATCTTGGGCCCGTTGGGCACGGCGGAGCGCTTGAACTGATTGGCGAAGAAGCGCTTCAGGAACAGCTCCAGCCAGCGCTTAATCTCTTGAAGATCATAGGCTTTTCGATCCTGCTGCGGGATCGCTTCGGGCCAGGCGCGGGCCTCGGCGTCGCCCCAGGCCTCGAGCGCCAGATAGGCGATCCGCGAGGGCGCGAAACCATAGCGGGCAAAATAGTGCAGGTTGAAATCCTGCAGAGCGTAAGGTCCGACGAAGGACTCGGTGGCCTGGACCTGGCCGCTGTGGCTGGCCGGTATCAGTTCTGGAGAAATTTCCGTGGCCAGGACATCGCGCAGGACTTCGGCCGTCTCCGCGTCGACCTCGCCCGACCCGGCGACGAAGCGGATCAGGTGCTGGATCAGCGTCTTGGAGACGGAGGCGTTCGGATTGTAGTGGCTCATGTGGTCGCCGACGCCGTAGGTGCACCAGCCCAGCGCCAGTTCCGACAGGTCGCCGGTGCCGACGACCAGCCCGCCATGGTGGTTGGCAAGCCGGAACAGGTAGTCGGTGCGCAGCCCCGCCTGGACGTTCTCGAAGGTGACGTCGTGCACCGCTTCGCCGCGGGCGAAGGGATGGTCCATGTCGGCCAGCATCTGGCGGGCGGCGGGCCGGATATCGAGCTCGGCGCCGGTGACGCCGAGGGCGTTCATCAGCCGCCAGGCATTGGAGCGGGTGCCCTTGCTGGTGCCGAAGCCGGGCAGGGTCCAGGCCAGGACGTTGGTCCGGGGCAGGCCCAGAGCGTCCATCACCTTGGCGCTGACCAGCAGGGCCTGGGTGGAATCGAGCCCGCCCGAGACGCCGATCACCAGCCTGGTCAGGCCGGTGGAGCGCAGGCGCTGGGCCAGGCCCTGGACCTGGATGTTGTAGGCCTCGTGGCACTGCTCGGCGAGGCGCCCGGCGTCTGACGGCACGAAGGGGAACCGCTCCAGCGGCCGCTCCAGCGCCCGTTCGCCGGGGGGCGCGCTCATCGGCATCTCGACGAGGCGGAATTCGGGGCGGGGGCGGCTGACCACCGCGTCGCCGAAGGTGACGGTGCGCCGCCGCTCCTGGCGCAGGCGGATCAGGTCGATGTCGGCCAGGGCCAGGGTGGGCTCGGTCGGGAACCGGCCACTCTCGGCGATCCGGGCGCCGAGCTCGAAGATCGCCGCCTGGCCGTCCCAGGCGTTGTCGGTGGTCGATTCCCCCGGGCCGGCGGCCGAATAGACATAGGCCGCCTGGCAGCGCAGCGACTGGCTGGCGCAGAGCAGGGCGCGGTCGGCCGCCTTGCCGATGACGATGTTGCTGGCCGAGAGGTTGACCAGCACCTCGGCGCCGGCCAGGGCTTGGGCGGTGGAGGGCGGCTCGGGCGTCCAGACGTCCTCGCAGATCTCGACGCCGAAGGTGAAGCCCGCGGCGCCGGGCAGGCCGGCGCGGAACAGCAGATCGACGCCGAAGGGAACCTCGGTCCCGGCGACGCCCAGCGTCTGGCCCCGCACGTCATGGCCGGGCGCGAACCAGCGGCGCTCGTAGTACTCGCGATAGTTCGGCAGGAAGCTCTTGGGCACGACGCCGCGGATGGCGCCGTCCTGGATGACCACGGCGGTGTTGAACAGTCGCCCCTGGCCGCGCAGCGGGGCGCCGACGACGAGGGCGGGGCGCAGGCCGGCGCTGTCGGCCGCCAGAGCAGCCAGGGCCGCCTCGACCGCGTCCAGCAGGGTTTCCTGGTGCAGCAGGTCCTCGGCCGAATAGGCCGACAGGCCAAGCTCGGGGAAAACCATCAGGGCCGCGCCGGCCTCGTGACCCTGGCGGGCCAGGGCGACCGTGCCGGCGGCGTTGGCGGCCGGATCGGCGACGGCGGTGAAGGGCACGCAGCCGGCCACCCGCGCGAAACCGTGGCGGTAGGGCGAGCGGAACGGCAGGTCGGCGTCGGCCATGGTCACTTATCTGGGGTCCCACCGGGCGGGATGCGAGCCATAACAGTCGCGCGCCCCGCCGGGCAAGGCGAGGGCGGGCCTCAGAGGTGCGGCTGGGGCTCGGCCTCCTGGGCGCGGGCATAGGCGCCGTCGGCCGGCGCCTGGTCGGCTTCGGCCAGGTTGAGGGCGACGAGCAGTTCCTGCAGTTCCTCGCGGGCGGCGGCGCGGGGCGAGGAGACCTGGGCGTTGCGGACGTTGGCCGACAGGTCGGCGATCGTCAGGCCGAAGGGGAACATCTCGCGATAGGCCACCCGGTCGCGAAGGCCGGGCCCGATGCGGAAGCCGGCCTGGGCCGACAGGGCCTCCATCACCTGGGTCAGGCGCTCGCGGTTGCGCACCTCGGTCGGCGCCAGCCGATTGCGTAGCACGACCCAGTCGGTCTCGCGCTCGTGCCGGGCGCGGGTGGCGCGGGCTTCCTGCACCACGCGGGTGTAGAGCGAGGGCCGCAGCAGCTCGAGCGTCATGGGGTCGATCTGGCCCAGCATGTCGAAGTCGACGAAGCTGTCGTTCATCGGGGTGACGATCATGTCGGCCTGCAGATGGGCCGAGCGGGACACCGGGGTGTCGGCGCCGGGGGTGTCGACGACGACCAGCTCGGCGTCGCTCATGGCCAGGGAGATCGCCTCCTCGAAGCGGCTGACCGCCTCGGCCGGGTCGGCCATGGCCAGGGCGGCGGTGTCCTCGGCCAGCTTGTACTCCAGCGGCACGGGGGCCTCGACGCCGGCGGCCGGCAGCCAGTGGCGGCGGTTGGCGAAGAAGCGGCTGAGGCTCTGCTGGCGCAGGTCGGTGTCGATGATGGCGACGCGGCGGCCGCGATACAGCATGGCCGTGGCGATCAGGGCCGCCAGGGTCGACTTGCCGGCGCCGCCCTTCTCGTTGGCCAGGACGATGACCCGGGCGGCCGGGCGGCGCGCCTTGAGGCCGATGTCGGCGTGACGTCTCCAGAAGGGACGATCCATGGTACCCCCGCTCATATTCGCGGCGGGCCCTGCAAGCCGTGGGCCAACAGCGTTCGGCCGGGCGTGGGCGGCCAGAGCGAGGGGCCTGGGGCGCCTATCGCGCCAGCATGGCCAGGGCCAGGACGGCCACCAGGGCCCAGGGCGCGGCCGCGATGGCCAGCTGGATCAGCGTTGACGGTCCACCGCCAGCCAGCGGTGACAGACGCCAGAGTTCATATGGCCGCATCATGCGACATCCCCGACTAAGCAACACGACACTAACATGACGACTGAAAACGGATTCTGAATGACCTGACAGCGGTTTCCCGACCCGAATCGGGGATTCGCCCCGCGACCAAGCAACGCAGCCGCCGCGCGCGGCGCCGATGACGTTCATTTGCGCGACAGCCGCCAATCGCTACTGTGCGCCGGTCCTTCACCCGGAGCTTCCCGACCCGTGTCCAGTTCTTCCGCGCCGGTGCTTTCCATCAGAGACCTCAAGGTGACCTTCGACACGCCGGACGGCGCCGTCGAGGCGGTGCGGGGGGTGTCCCTCGATGTGGCGCCGGGCGAGTGCCTGGGCGTCGTCGGCGAAAGCGGCTCGGGCAAGAGCCAGACCTTCATGACGGTCATGGGCCTGCTGGCCCAGAACGGGAAGGCGACCGGCTCGGCGACCTTCGAGGGACGGGAGCTGCTGGGGCTGAAGCCGCGCGAGCTGAACGCCATCCGCGGCTCGAAGATGACGATGATCTTCCAGGACCCGCTGACGGCCCTGACCCCGCATGTGAAGATCGGCGAGCAGATCGCCGAGCCGCTGCGGCTGCACCTGGGCCTGTCGGACGAGGCGGCGCAGAAGCAGGCGCGGGAGTGGCTGGACCATGTCCGCATCCCCGAGGCCGCCCGCCGGCTGCAACAGTATCCGCACGAGCTGTCGGGCGGCATGCGCCAGCGGGTCATGATCGCCGGGGCCATGGCCTGCAACCCGCGCCTGCTGATCGCCGACGAGCCGACGACGGCGCTGGACGTGACGGTGCAGGCCGAGATCCTCGACCTGATGGCCGAGCTGCAGCGCGAGACCGGGACCGCCCTGGTCCTGATCACCCACGACATGGGCGTCATCGCCCGGCTGGCCGACCGGGTCTGCGTCATGAAGGACGGGGCCTATGTCGAGGAAGGCGCCGCGACCAGCCTCTTCGCCGAGCCCCGCACCGACTACACCAAGGCCCTGCTGGCGGCGATTCCGCGGCTCGATCGCGATGATCGCGGCGGTCGCCCGACGCTGGACCCTGTCGCGCCCGACGCGCCGGTGGTGGTCAGCGGCAAGGACGTGAAGGTCTGGTTCCCCGTGCGCCAGGGCCTGATGGGCAAGAAGGTCATGCTGCGCGCCGTCGACGGCGTCGACTTCGAGGTGCGCCAGGGCGAGACGCTGGGCGTCGTCGGCGAAAGCGGCTGCGGCAAGTCCACCCTCAGCCGGGCGGTGCTGCGCCTGCTGCCGGCCGGCGGCGGCGAGACCGGCGGCACGGTCACGGTCATGGGCCGCGACATCAGCCACGCCGACGAGGCGGCCATGCGCAAGGAGCGCAAGGACCTGCAGATCGTCTTCCAGGACCCGCTGGCCAGCCTCGACCCGCGCTCGACCATCGGCGATTCCATCGCCGAGCCGCTGCGCGTCTTCCGCCCCGACCTCGATCGCCGCCAGCGGGAGCTGGAGGCAGCGGCGATGATGGAGCGGGCCGGCCTGTCGCCGACGCTGATCAACCGCTATCCGCACGAGCTGTCGGGCGGCCAGAATCAGCGCGTCGGCATCGCCCGCGCCATGATCCTCAAGCCCAAGCTGGTCATCTGCGACGAGGCGGTGAGCGCCCTCGACGTGTCGATCCGGGCCCAGATCATCGACCTGCTCATCAACCTGCAGAAGGAGATGGGCCTGGCGATGATGTTCATCAGCCACGACCTGGCCGTGGTCCGCGAGATCAGCCACCGGGTCATGGTTCTGTATCTCGGCCGGGTCATGGAGCAGGCCAGCCGCGAGCGCATCTACGCCGATCCCCAGCATCCCTATACCAAAGCCCTGCTGTCGGCCGCGCCGATCCCGGACCCGGCGATCGAACGCAACCGCAAGCGCATCCGGCTGACCGGCGAGCCGCCCTCGCCGCTCGATCCGAAGGCCGCGCTGCGGTTCATGCCGTCTGCCCTGCCGGTCGATCCGACCGCGCCGGTCTACATTCCACAGTTGAAGGAGGTGGCGCCCGGCCACCTGGTCAGCGAATACGATCCCGCGTGAGGTTTGAGGTGATGGGGGCGAAAGCCATGATCCGCCGCAGTTTCCTGCTTTCGGGGGCCCTGGCGGCCCTCACCGCCCCGGTCCTGGCCCAGGCCCAGACCCCTGCGGCGCCGGCCGAGGCCAGCGCCCAGGCCGTCCAGCGCCGGCAGGTCGGGACGCTGACGCTCGAGAACGTCCCGGAGACGCCGCCCGAGGTGCGCGAGCGTCTGCGCCGCTACCAGAATGCCCGCAGCGCCGCCTTCCAGGACTGGATGCCCGACGGCTCGATGCTGATCACCACCCGGTTCGGCCAGACCGCCCAGCTGCACCGGGTCGCCGCGCCCGGCGCCGACCGCACCCAGCTGACCTTCTTCGACGAGCCGATCGCCGGCGCCGAGACCGTGCCCGGGTCGAAGGACCGCTATGTGTTCACCCGCGACACCGGCGGGGACGAGTACTACCAGATCTACATGGCGAGCCTCGGCGGCGAGGAGATGCGGATCTCCGACCCGGGCAGCCGCAACCAGTCGCTGGTCTTCGCCAAGGACGGCTCGCTGGCCGTCTGGGCCCGCGTCAACGCGGGTGATCCGGACTACGACATCATCGCCATGTCGCCGTCCGACCCGGCCAGCCGCAAGGTGATCTTCGAGGCCCAGGGCGCCACCGCCCCGCTTGCCCTGTCGCCTGACGGCAAGAGCCTGCTGATGAGCCGCTACATCTCGGTCAACGAGAGCAAGCTGTTCCTGCTGGACATCGCCACCGGCAAGGTCCGCGAACTGAACCCCGGCAAGAAGCCGGTCTCCTACAGCGGCGGCGTCTTCACCCCCGAGGGCAAGTCCATCCTGGTCGCCAGCGACCAGGGCGGCGACTTCAAGCGGCTGGTCGAGATCGACCTGGCCAGCGGCCGGATCACGCCGGTCACGCCCGGCGACCTGAGCTGGGACGTCGAGTCGTTCGAACTGTCGCCCGACGGCCGCCTGCTGGCCTGGTCGATCAACGAGGGCGGCCGGTCCAAGGTCACGGTGCAGGACTTCCGCACCCGCCGCGCGATGCCCCAGCCGCAGCTCCCCGTGGGCGTGCTGACGGCGCTGAAATTCTCGCCCGACGGCCAGAGCCTGGCCATCGGCCTGAACGCGGCGACCTCGCCGGCGGACGTCTGGGTGTTCAAGCCCGAGACCAACGAGCTGACCCGCTGGACCTACAGCGAATCCGGCGGGCTAGACCTGTCGGCCCTGCGCGAGCCGGAACTGGTCACCTTCAAGTCGTTCGACGGCCTGACCGTCCCGGCCTGGGTCTACAAGCCGGCGAAGATCGAGGGCCGCGCCCCGGTCATCATCGACATCCATGGCGGCCCGGAAGGCCAGGACCGCCCGGGCTTCAACACCCGTCGCCAGTACTGGGCGGCCGAGCTGGGCGCGGTGACCATCGCCCCCAACGTGCGCGGCTCGACCGGATACGGAAAGACCTACGTCAAGCTCGACAACGGTCCGCTGCGGCAGAACAGCGTCAAGGACATCGGCGCCCTGCTGGACTGGATCGCCACCCAGCCGGATCTCGATCCCGAGCGGGTGGTGGTCTACGGCGGCTCCTACGGCGGCTTCATGGTGCTGGCCTCGCTGGCCGCCTATTCGGACCGGCTGGCCGGCGCCATCGACATCGTCGGCATCTCCAGCTTCACCACCTTCCTGCAGAACACCGAAGGCTATCGCCGCGACCTGCGCCGGGCCGAGTACGGCGACGAGCGGGATCCGGCGATGCGCAAGGTCTTCGACGAGATCTCGCCGCTGAACCTGACCGACAGGATGAAGAAGCCGCTGTTCGTCATCCAGGGCCGCAACGACCCGCGCGTGCCCTGGACCGAGGCCGAGCAGATCGTCGCCAAGGTCCGGGCCGGCGGCGGCCAGGTCTGGTACATGCTGGCCGGCGACGAGGGCCACGGCTTCCGCAAGAAGCAGAACATCGACGCCCAGCGCGAGGCCGAGACCCTGTTCCTGCGCGAGGTGTTCGGCGGAAAGTAGGGCGTTACCCTACCGAGTGGCCAAGTCTCTAGGTTGGGATGTTCTCCGTGACTGGCGAGGCGGCTCGTGATCGGGCCATTGGTTGCAGTGCCGGCGCTAGTTGGCGACGCTTCCGTGTTGATGGACCCCAATCCGCGACACGGGGAGCATCTGCATGTTCTCTTCGTCGGCATCGAAACCCCGAGGCCACACACCGCGGAGGAGGAAGCGCCGGGCGGTGGTAAATCGCTCTCCTTGGGTCGATCCTCTATAGGTGACGACGATCATCACCATAGGTTCTTTGTGCTTCTTCGATCCGGCGTAGATGCGTTGTCGAATCTGGCTGCTCCAGAACCAGCCCTGCGAGCGGACGGAGTCCCTTGAACCGGGAATCAGAAATCGCCCTGTAGGGCTGAGTCCAATCCGGTTGCAGGCTTCGAGGTATTTCTCGAAGTCCTCCATTTCGCGAGGATCAGCGCTCATTCGGATATTCATGTCGTTTGCGGTAGTATATCCCGTATTCTGGAGAAGCACGTCGACAGTGATGCGGAGGCCAAGGGTCGGACAATTTAGAAATGCTTCTGTGACCTCAATGCTAAAGTCAACCCAAGGTCGAGTCTGAACTGCCTTTGCCTCTTTGGCTATCCGGTTGCTTTCTTCGAATGCCGCAGCTTGAGCCACCGCCGCGTTGGCAGTAGCGGTAGCAGCGTCCGCACTTTGCTTGGCAATGGCGATGGCCGCCTTAGTGTCGCGAGAGTTTTGGACGTCCAGTCGAAGCTGGAGCGCCGCGACAATGGCGAGAGCGAGGGTGAAGACGACAATCGCCCAATCAGGGAAAGCCTCAATCGGTATCCACTGGACGCCGGTGTTTTGCCGCGCACCTTCTGCCGGCTCAGTTACAGGGACGCCAGTCGGTTCCCCAGAATCAGCCGCATTCCCTTTTGTGTGGCCGTAGCGGACTTGTTCCGCAGCATGACCATGTCTGTCCGCGATGAATTCTGGCTTGCTGCCCAGCAAGGGCATGCAGGCAAGGACGAGGATAAGTCCCACAATAGCGGCGCCGAAACGCCTATCGCGCTTAGACATTGGACCAAGATAGCCCCGGTGGGTGGCAGCGTCGAACCGACTAACGCAGGCCCTTATTCGCCTTCTTCAACCGCCGCTCAACCTGCGTACTTTTTCCGGACACAGAGAATCGGCCCAGTTGTGAGAACACCTGCGGAACATACCCGGGCTAGATGAGGGAGTCCAAGGATCACTCTGTGAGCAACCTAGGTCGTCGCCCTTGGCCCGCCTGGAGAGTGCGCTAGTTGAAAGCGCCTGGTTCCTATTCTCCGCGCCGGACCGACATCTTGTAGGGGATGAACAGCGACAGCTCGAGCGGGCCGGACTGGTACCAGGACACCGGCAGGTTCAGCCCCTCGACCTGCACCCCGTAGCCGGGGCCGAAGGCGCCGGCCGTCTGCAGCGAGTCCTTGGCCACCAGGTCGATGATCTGGCCCCGGTACTGGTCTGGCCGGACGAGGGTCAGGTTCCAGTCTTCGGTCAGCAGGATCTCGGTGCGGCCGGCCTTGGGCGTGGCCTTGGCGAAGGCCTTGATGCGGCCGGTGGCGCCGTCCAGCGTGTCGCCGGGCTGGATGCGGGTCTTGACGATCAGCCGCGCCACCTCGGTGTCCGGCTTTGGAAAGGGGCCGATGATGGTGTCGATCATCGTCTCGTCGAACCGCCCGACGACCTCCTCGCCCAGGCCCAGCTCGATGGCCGGGTCCTTCTCGGCGGCGCGGATCAGGTTGCGCAGGGTGGTGCGCAGCTCGGCGCGGCGCTGGGCCGGGTCGCGGGTGTCGCAGATGACGCTGATCTCGGTGATCAGGTTGTCAGCCCGACGCTTGAGGACGATGGCCGGCGTGGCGCTCGGATCGTACTCATCCCGCATCTGCGCGGTGATGACCACTTCGGTCACCTCGCCATCCTGCGCCAGGACCTGGGGACCGGCGGCGATCCCGGCGACGAGCGCCAGGGCCAGAATCTGTCTCCGCATGATGTTACCCCTCCCTGCCGGGGAGGTTGCGCCCGAACGGGCGGGCCGTCCAGCGGCTCAGCCGGCCGCTTCGGCCGCCGCGTAGAGTTCGTGGTCGCGGGCGTAGAGCCGGTCGATCCGCGTCCGCTCGGCCGCCGAGACCTCGGCCTTCTCCATCCGGCCGGTGGCGTTGTGCCGCCCGAAGGCGGCCGGGCGGCCGGTGCGCTCGCCGATGCGCGCGGCCAGGGCGTCGGCCTTCTCCAGCACGCCCCAGTCCCACAGGTTGTCGGCCAGCCAGGCGTTCAGGTCCGCGCCCTTCTCCCAGCCGACGAAAGCGCAGGCGATGTCCTCGAAGGCCTCGCGGTGGTCCAGTTGGTAGTCGAGGAAGCCGGCGAAGTCGTAGCGGGCCGCCATCTTGGCCAGGATATGGGCGTCGAACCGCTGCCAGGGCTTCTTCTTCAGGAAGCCCGCCCGGGCGTAGTTGTAGTCGGACAGGGCCCGCGCCGCCGGGTCGCGCAGCAGGGTGACGAAGCGCGCCGGCGTCTTCAGGGCGCGGCGCACGGTTCCATGATCGCTGTGACCGCCCAGGATCAGCTCGCCGCCTTTGGCCTCGGCGTCGATGCGGGCGAAGGCGGCCGGCAGGCTGGCGACGCCGACACGCTTGACCAGGTTCTGCGTCTGGCTGCGCCGCAGCCGGAACGCCTGCCAGGCGCTGAGCGCGGCCTCGCGGCGCAGGGTGTCAGGCAGATAGAAGCGGCCGCGCCCCTCGAACGCCGCCTCGACCATCCGCGACAGGCTGGTCGAGCCGCTCTTGGGGATGCGCACGCAGTGGATCAGGGGTTCGCCGGCGGCCATGATCGCCGCCTAGCAGGCCCGTCGGCGGCTGTCTCCCCCCGCGTGCCCGAGCGAGGTCTATCCCAGCGCGCGGGATGTGGCGCGGATCAGGCGGCCTGGCGGAAGGCGGGGTTGCGGACGTAGAGGCCGGCGCGGCCGGTGACCGGGCGCAGGGCCTGGGTCGCCGTCTCGGCCTGTTCGCCCGCGCCCAGCAGCATCAACCCGTCCTGCGGCAGCAGGGCGGCCAGGCTCTCCAGCACGCGGCGGCGATAGGCCGGCTCCATGGCGCTGACGACGTTGCGGGCCAGGATGATGTCGAACTGGCCCATCAGATTGAGGTCGGCGATCAGGTTGACCCGCCGCCAGCGAACGCGCTGGCGGATGCGCGGGGTCAGCCGCCAGCTCTCCTCGACCTTCTCGAAGTGGGTGATGAGCTGGCGGATCGGCAGGCCGCGCTGGACCTCGAACTGGGTGTAGAGGCCCGCCTGGGCCTTCTCCAGCGCGCGCTCCGACAGGTCCGAGCCGTAGATCTCGATGCGGGTTCCCGGCGGCAGGCCCTCGGCCTCCTCGGCCAGGATCGCCAGGCTGTAGGCCTCCTGGCCGGTCGAGCAGGCGGCGCTCCAGATGCGGATCGGCTGGTCGCCGCGCAGCCGCGCCAGGGTCGGCAGGATCTCGCGCTTGAGGAGCTGGAACGGGGCGCGGTCGCGGAAGAAGGCGGTCTCGTTCAGCGCCAGGGCCTCGACCACCGCCCAGATGAGCTTTTCGTCCCGCTGCGAGCGCAGGGCGGCGGCCATCTCGGGAATGCCCGGAAAGCCCTCGCGGCGGGCCAGGGGCGCCAGCCGGCTCTCGATCAGGTAGGTCTTGGCCGGATCGACCTTCAGCCCGGCGCGGGCCTTGGCCAGGGCGGCGAACAGCTCGACGTCCGAGGGGCTCATGCCAGGCCCGCCTCGGCGAACTTCGCCTCGATGATGTCGCCGTCGAACGGCTTCATGATGTATTCGGCCGCCCCGGCGTCCAGCGCCTCGCGGATCTGTTCCGGGTCGTTCTCGACGGTGCAGAAGATCACCCGCGGCTGGTCGCCGCCGGGCTCGGCCCGCAGCAGCCGCAGGAACTCGATGCCGTTCATCACCGGCATGTTCCAGTCGAGCAGGATCGCGTCGGGCATGGCCGCGCGGCACCAGGCCAGCGCCTCCATCCCGTCTCCGGCCTCGGCGATTTCGAAGCCGAGGTCCTCCAGGATGCGGCGGGCCACTTTCCGGATCACCCGGCTGTCATCGACCACCAGACAGGTCTTCACGACGCGAAACGCTCCTTGCCCCGACCCGTTTGTGCGCCGCGTCGGTTAAGAGAGGGTTGGGGCCGTTAATATTTTCAGGCCGGAACCCAGGCGGCCAGGGTGGCCGATTGATCGTCATGCTCCACCGCGATCAGGCCGCCGGCCTGGGTCACCAGGCAGTGGACGTAATAGGCCTGGATCCAGGCGCCGCCCATGGCCTCGCCCCGGGGCTCGCCCCGCAGGCCGCCGGCGATCTCGGGCTTGAGCCGCATGCGCGGGCCGCTGGCCGTGACGCTGAGCGCCACCCGGCCGTCCGCCTCGGCCGCCTGCACGGTCACCGCGCCGCCGCTGATCAAGGCGGTCCCGGCGATCTGGGCCAGGTTCAGGGCCGAGCGCGCCGCCGGCTTGTTCAGCCCGGCGCTGGCCACCTGCCAGTCGAGGTCGGCCTTCATGTGGGCGAACACGCCCTGGGCCAGGGTGTTCAGTTCGCGGCTGTCGAACACCTCGGTGGTCGCCGCCGAGCCGAACGCGGCCCGGCAGAAGGCCAGGTGGTCGGCCAGCTTGCGGCCGCTCTGGGCGATCAGCGCCAGGGCGTCGTCGCGCATGTCCTGGGCGTTCGGGTCCTCGAGCAGGTCGAGGCCCGAGACGATGGCGCTGACCGGACTGATGAAGTCATGGCACAGGCGCGATGCGAGCTGGGCGGCGAGATCGACGGGATCGGAGTCGGCGGTCATGGCCGCTTCCTTGCCCTGATTTGGTTATCGAATTCTACCGGCCGGGATCAGTCGGCGGCGGCCGGATTCGACGCCTTTGCTGCGGGCGCCTTCTCGGCCGGGGCCCTGGCCCTGGCGTCGGGCGAAGCAGCCTTGTCGGCCGGGGCGGCCTCGGTCTCCAGGAAGCGGAACGAGCCGACGAAGCGGTCGGCGCTGGGCAGGGGCGCATCGAGCGGCCCGACGGCCATCACCTGGTAGAAGACCGGCCCCTTGAACACCATGCGCGAGCGGATCATCCCGTTCTGCGCCTCGGAGCGGATGACCAGGTCCCGCGCCGGCTGGCCGCCGACGGTCAGGTCGGTGGCGCTGACAAGCTGGCCGTCGACGGCGGCGACGGCGGCGGTGGTGGCGTTGTCCAGCGCCCGGGCTGGCGGCACGCGGGCGTCGGTGACGGTGACGATGACCAGGAAGGCGCCGGTCGTGCCGGCCTCGATGCTGGTTATGTCCATCACCGCCCCGGAATCGGTGGTTTCCTGCGCCACGCTGGGCACGCCGGGGAAGTCGACCGAATAGCCGAACTTGGCGTCGCGATGGGTGCGCCAGGCGCCCTGGGCCAGCACCGGACCGGCGGCGAGAACGAGGATCAGCAGCCCCAGGAACCAGGTCGCAAGGTGCGGCGCGCGGCGCATTACGGTCGGCATCGACGCTCCTCTCGGGCACGGCCCCCAGGAACGCGGGGGCGGCGCATACTGGACCAGACCGGAGCGGGGGAAAACCCGCCGGGCGCGATCGTCAGGCGCCGGTCACGCCGGCCCAGAACTTCTTGGCCTTGCCCAGGAAGTTGGCGGATTTGGGGTGATGCTGCTCGCTGCACAGGTCGGCGAACTCGGCCATCAGCTCCTTCTGGCGGGCGGTCAGGTGCGTCGGGGTCTCGACGAACAACTCCACCACCAGGTCGCCCCGCTCGCGCGAGCGCAGGGACGGCATGCCCTTGCCCTTGATGCGCACGGTCTTGCCGGTCTGGACCCCTTCGGGAACCTTGACCCGGATGCGGCAGTCGCCGTCGCAGTTCTCGCCGCCGGTCAGGCAGGGCGCCTCGATGTCGCCGCCCAGCGCGGCGGTGCACATCGGCACTGGCACGGTGCACAGCAGGTCCAGCCCGTCGCGCTCGAACAGCTCGTGCGGCGTCACCGACAGGAAGATGTAGAGGTCGCCGCGCGGGCCGCCGCGCTGTCCGGCGTCGCCCTCGCCGGCCAGGCGGATGCGGGCGCCGTCGTCGACCCCGGCCGGGATGCGGACCGACAGGGTGCGCTCCTTGCGCACCTGTCCGGCGCCGCTGCAGCTCTTGCAGGGGTCCATAATGATCCGGCCCGAGCCGCCGCAGCGGGGACAGGCGCGCTCGATCGAGAAGAAGCCCTGGGTGGCGCGCACCCGGCCGGCGCCGCCGCAGCTGCCGCAGACGGTCGGGTTGGTGCCGGGCTTGGCGCCCGACCCGTCGCAGGTCTCGCAGGTGATCGAGGCCGGCACGCGGATCTCGACGTCCGAGCCCGAATAGGCCTGCTCAAGGCTGATCTCGAGGTCGTAGCGCAGGTCCGCGCCGCGCGCCGGCCCGTTGCTCGACCGACGGCCGCCCCGGCCGCCGAACATGTCGCCGAACGCCTCGCCGAAGACCTCGTTGAAGATGTCGTGGACGTCGTGGAAACCGCCGCCCTGGCCGCCGCCGCCGCCCATGCCGTTGACGCCGGCATGGCCGAAGCGGTCATAGGCGGCGCGCTTCTGCGGGTCCGACAGGATCGAATAGGCTTCGTTGATTTCCTTGAACCGCGATGCCGCATCCTCGCAACCGCCGTTGCGGTCGGGGTGATGCTCCATGGCCATCTTGCGGAAGGCGGACTTCAGGGCTGCGTCGTCGCAACCCCGCGCCACGCCAAGGATGTCGTAGTAGTCGCGCATGGCGGCTTTCGGACCCTAACGCATCAATGTCTGGAGGTGGTGGGCGGCGCCCGCCGCCGCAAGTCCCGGACCGGGACCGGCGGAGCGGGCGCGCTCGCCCTGGATGGCCGCGAGGGCCGTCACGATCAGGCCGACTTCTTGTCGTCGTCGACTTCCTCGAACTCGGCGTCGACGACGGTGTCGTCCTGCGCCTGTTCGGGCTGGCCGTCGGCCGGGGCCTCGCCCTGCTGGGCCTTGTACATGGCCTCGCCGAGCTTCATCGACGCCTGCAGCAGAGCCTGGGTCTTGGCCTGCAGGGCCTCGGCGTCATCGCCTTCCAGCGCGCTCTTCAGGTCGGCCATGGCCTGTTCGATCGCCGACTTGTCGTCCGCGCCGATCTTGTCGCCATGGTCGGCCAGCGCCTTCTCGGTCGAGTGCAGCGCGCCCTCGGCCTGGTTGCGCGCCTCGACGAACGCCTTGCGCTTCTCGTCCTCGGCCTTGTTGGCCTCGGCTTCCTGGACCATCTTCTCGATGTCGGCGTCCGACAGGCCGCCGTTGGCCTGGATGCGGATGGCCTGTTCCTTGTTGGTCGCCTTGTCCTTGGCGGTCACATGGACGATGCCGTTGGCGTCGATGTCGAAGGTGACCTCGATCTGCGGAATGCCGCGCGGCGCCGGCGGGATGCCGGCCAGGTCGAACTGGCCCAGCAGCTTGTTGTCGGCCGCCATCGGACGCTCGCCCTGGAAGACCCGGATCGTCACGGCCGACTGGTTGTCGTCGGCGGTCGAGAAGGTCTGGCTCTTCTTGGTCGGGATGGTGGTGTTGCGCTCGATCAGCGGGGTGAACACCCCGCCCAGGGTCTCGATGCCCAGGGTCAGCGGCGTGACGTCCAGCAGCAGCACGTCCTTGACGTCGCCCTGCAGAACGCCGGCCTGGACCGCGGCGCCCAGGGCCACGACCTCGTCCGGGTTCACGCCCTTGTGGGGCTCGCGGCCGAAGAACTCCTTCACCGCCTCGACGACCTTGGGCATGCGGGTCATGCCGCCGACCAGGACCACCTCGTCGATGTCGGTCTTCTTCAGACCGGCGTCCTTGAGGGCCTGTTCGCAGGGCGCGATGGTGCGGGCGACCAGGTCCTCGACCAGGGCCTCCAGCTTGGCGCGCGACAGCTTGATGTTGAGGTGCAGCGGGCCCGACGCGTTCATGCTGATGAACGGCAGGTTGACCTCGTACTGGGTGACGCTGGACAGCTCCTTCTTGGCCTTCTCGGCCTCTTCCTTCAGGCGCTGCAGGGCCAGCTTGTCCTTGCGCAGGTCGACGCTGGTTTCCTTCTTGAACTCGTCGGCCAGGTAGTCGACGACGCGCAGGTCGAAGTCCTCGCCGCCCAGGAAGGTGTCGCCGTTGGTCGACTTCACCTCGAAGACGCCGTCGCCGATCTCCAGGATCGAGACGTCGAAGGTGCCGCCGCCGAGGTCGTAGACGGCGATCTTCTTGCCGTCGTTCTTTTCCAGGCCGTAGGCCAGGGCCGCCGCGGTCGGCTCGTTGATGATGCGCAGGACTTCAAGGCCGGCGATCTTGCCGGCGTCCTTGGTGGCCTGGCGCTGGGCGTCGTTGAAGTAGGCCGGAACCGTGATCACCGCCTTGGTGACGGTCTCGCCGAGGTGCTGCTCGGCGGCTTCCTTCATCTTCTGCAGGGTGAAGGCGCTGATCTGCTGCGGCGAATAGTCCTTGCCGTGCGACCGCACCCAGGCGTCGCCGTTCGGTCCCTTGACGATCTCGTAGGGGACCATGTCCTTGTCCTTGGCCACCACCGGATCGTTGAACTGGCGGCCGATCAGACGCTTGATGGCGAAGAAGGTGTTGGTCGGGTTGGTGACCGCCTGGCGCTTGGCCGGCTGGCCGACGAGACGCTCGCCGTCCTCCTGGATGGCGACCACCGACGGGGTGGTCCGGGCGCCTTCGGCGTTCTCGATCACCTTGGGGTTCTTGCCGTCCATGATGGCGACGCAAGAGTTGGTGGTGCCCAGGTCAATGCCGATGATCTTGCTCATCTGGTCGTCTTTCGCTCCTGCATTGGCGGACGGAACATGTCGGGGCCTGACGGTTCAGCGCCCCCGGTCTTCCTGCTCCGACCCCTCCAGAGTGGGTGGCCTGCCGGCCGGTGGTGGATGGTGGAACTTTCCGTTTGCGGAAAGCGCCGTTTCGAGTCGCCATATGGGATGGCGCAGGCGAGCCGCAAGGGGAAAACCCCAATTGCGGTGGGGCTTTGCCCTGTGAGAGAGGCGCTGTCCAGTGATCAGCTTGAGCGAAGGGGTCCGGCTGCTTCCGCAAGCCCTGGACCGGGCCGCCCAGGAGGCGCTGGCGGCGGGGGTCCTGGCCGCTCTGGAGGCCGCGCCGGCGGCCCGCTACGCCACCCGCGGCGGCCGCGCGATGAGCGTGGCGATGAGCGGGCTGGGGCCTCTGAGCTGGGTCTCCGACGCCGGCGGCTATCGCTATCAGGCGGCCCATCCGGCGACCGGCCGGCCCTGGCCGGAAATGCCGCCGGCGCTGCTCGATCTCTGGCGCCGCCACGGCCATGCCGGGGTTCCGCCCGACGCCTGCCTGGTCAACCTCTACGGGCCGGACGCGAGGATGGGCCTGCACCAGGACCGCGACGAGGCCGACTTCGCCTTTCCGGTGGTCTCGGTCTCGCTGGGCGACACCGCCCTGTTCCGGCTGGGCGGGGTCCGGCGGAGCGATCCGACCCGGCAGGTCCGGCTCGCCTCGGGGGATGTCCTGGTGATGTCGGGCGCCGGCCGGCTGGTCTGGCACGGGGTCGACCGCATCCTGGCCGGCTCCTCCAGCCTGCTGCCCGGCGGCGGGCGGATCAACCTGACCCTGCGCCGCGCCATGCCGGCCTGAAGGCGTCCGCGAGGCCCCGTCCGGTTCCATCGGGCCGAGCCCTGCTCTAGGGTGACAGCCAGGACGGTCCTCGCGACCGATGGCTGGGAGGCCTAGGCCATGATCAATCTCACGCGTCCGGAAGGTCCGGAACCGCAGGACTTTCACCTCTCGCGACGGCTGTTCGGCGGCGTCTTCTTCGCCGGCTACGCGGCGGCCGCGTTCAGCGCCCAGGCGGCGCCGATCACCACCGACGACGTCGGCCTGGTCACCGGGGTCGAGATGATCCCCTCGTTCGATCGCCCGATCCCCGCCTATGTCGCCCGGCCCGACCGCCGGGGCCGCCACCCGGTGGTGGTCGTCATCTCCGAGGTGTTCGGCGTCCACGAGTACATCCGCGATGTCTGCCGCCGGCTGGCCAAGCTGGGCTATGTGGCGATCGCCACCGACTTCTTCGTGCGGGCGGGCGACCCGGCGCCGGTGACGGACTTCGCCGAGATCCGCCGCATCGTCTCGGCGGCCTCCGACCAGCAGGTGATGCAGGATCTCGAGGCGACCGTGGCCTGGCTCGGCCAGCAGCGCTTCGCCGATACGCGCGCCATGGCCATCACCGGCTACTGCTGGGGCGGGGCGGTCACCTGGCTGGCCTGCGAGCGCTACCGCCACTTCCGCTGCGGCGTGGCCTGGTACGGCCGCCTGACCCGGCCGGCCGACGGCCAGTTCCTCAGCGAGCCCGAGCGCGAATGGCCGCTGGAGCTGGCGGGCGTGCTCAAGTGCCCGGTGCTCGGCCTCTACGCCGGCAAGGACCAGGGCATCCCGCTGGAGGACGTCGAGAAGATGAAGGAGGTGCTGGTGCGCACCCGCAAGACGGGGAGCGACATCATCGTCTATCCGGACGCCCAGCACGGCTTCCACGCCGACTATCGCCCGACCTACGACGCCCAGGCGGCGCAGGACGGCTGGCGGCGCATGGTCGACTACTTCCGCCAGTACGGCGTCGGCGGGCGCTAGGGCGCGGCCTCAGGGTTCAGATGGAACCATCTGAACCCGCCCGGCTCTAGCCGCGCAGCTTGCGGGCCAGGGTCTCGAGGTCGCGGGCCAGGACCGCGTCGTCCACCTTCAGCTCGTCGATGCGGCGCACCGCATGGATCACCGTGGTGTGGTCGCGGCCGCCGAAGCGCCGGCCGATGTCGGGCAGCGAGCGGGTGGTCATCTGCTTGGCCAGCCACATCGCCGCCTGGCGCGGGCGGGCGATGGCGCGGTTGCGGCGCTCGCTCAGGAGGTCGGCCTGGCGCAGGCCATAGTGCTCGGCCACCGCCTTCTGGATGTCGTCGACGGTGACCCGCTTCTCGGCGCCGCGCAGGTGCGGCCGCAGGATGGTCTGGGCCTCGTCCAGCGACAGGGTGCGGACATCCTCGCCGGCGCGGGCGATCAGGGTGTTCAGCGCCCCTTCCAGCTCGCGGATGGAGTCTGTGAACCGGTCGGCCAGGAACTGCAGCACCTCGGGGCGCGCCTGGACCGAGAAGCCCTGCTGGCGGCCAAGCTGCTCGATCTTGCGTTCCAGGATGCCGACCCGCAGCGTGCGGTCCGCCGGCTCCAGGCCGCAGACCAGCCCGGCCGACAGGTGGCTGCGCAGGCGGGCGTCCATCTCGGTCAGGGCCGAGGGCGGCCGGTCGGCCGAGAACACCACCCGGCGGCCGTCCTCCATCAGGGCGGTCAGGGTGTGGAACAGCTCTTCCTGGGTCGACTGCTTGCCGCCCACGAAATGCACGTCGTCGATCAGCAGCAGGTCGGCCGCCCGCAGCTCTTCCTTGAAGACGCTGGTCTGGCGATCCATCACCGCCCGCACGAAGGTCGACAGGAAGCGTTCGGCGGTCAGGTAGACCACCCGCTTGTCCGGCGCGTTCTTCATGGCCTCCCAGGCCATGGCGTTCAGCAGGTGCGTCTTGCCGAAGCCGTAGGGGCCGTGGAAGACGACGGGATTGAAGTGGCCATCGGCCCAGGTGGCGACGCGGCGCGCCACGGCGTGGGCGAACTCGTTGGCCGGGCCCGGCACGAAGGTGTCGAAGGTGAAGCGGTCCTGCAGCCCGTGGCCGCGCGCGGCCTTGGCGCCGGGCGTCGGGGCGACCTCGGGCAGGTCGGTGGAGACCGGATCGGCCAGCTCGATGACCTGGGCCACCACCTGTCCGCCCTGGGCCTCGAACTCCATGCGCGACTTGAGGTCCAGCCGGCGACCCTCGGGGTCGTTCTGGGCCCACAGCTCGGAAATGCGGCGCCAGGCGTTGCGACGGATCCAGTCGCGCGCCACGCCGGTCGGCGTGACCAGCACCAGGGCGCCGTCGGGACCTTCCCGCAGCGCGGCCTGGGCCAGCCAGGAGCCGAAGTCCGCCTCGCCGAGCTCACGGCGCAGCGCCGTACAGGCCTTGCCCCAGACCGTGATCGCCGGCGCGGTAGAGGTCATGCTCAGCCCACCCGAATTCATTGCCAATCCCACCGTCTTCTTCTTGTTGCGTCGTCTTTAAGTCGTGATCCCTGACCTTCGCCCCCCAAAGACGAAGCCCCGGCGCCCGGCGCAAATCTCCCCCGAACGGCGGATGTGAGTCATCCGCCGCTGTCGTCCCGAAGACCCCGGAAAATGGGTGGGAGGAAGCGCTGAGAAAGAAACCTTAGGCCCCCGTTTCCGGGGGGGTCAAACAGGAAATTTGCCGCCGCACGCGGATATTTCTGTTGACTCGCGAGGACCCCTCGCGCGGCAAGGGAAAAGCCCGGAAGGCCCTCCGGCGACTGAGTTAACAGGTCGCACCAGGACCGTCAGGGGGCGAACGAAAGCCGCCCGGACGAGGCGCCCGGGCGGCTTCAAAACTTCAATAAATTCAGAGAGTTGGCCTTGGCGCCCGAAAATCAGGCGGCCGAGAGCTTCTTCAGCTGAGCGTGCAGGCGCGACACTTTGCGCGAGCCGGTGTTCTTGTGAACCACGCCCTTGGAGACCGCCCGCATCAGCTCGGACTGGGCCTCGACGAAAGCCGACTTGGCGGCGCCCACGTCGCCGGCCGTGACGGCCTCTTCGAACTTGCGCAGGAAGGTGCGGACGCGCGAGCGGCGCGCCTTGTTCACTTCGGTGCGACGAGCGATCTTGCGGATCGCCTTCTTGGCGCCGGGGTTATTGGCCATGTTGGTCTCTTAAGCCTTGGTCGGACAGGCGCGCGAAGTCCGCTCCGCACGCCGGGTAATCGGAAGCGCGGCGATATACGCAAGGAGGCCGGGCGGGTCAATGCGGATTCCCCCTGTCAGGCGCGGGAACTCGCGATAGTCTCGCCCCGATGCGCCGAAGAACCCTGATCATCGCCGGTCTCGCCGCCCCGCTGGCCGCGCCCCTCGCCGGATGCGACCTGATCCCGGGCGAGCCGCTGATCATCGTCTGCGATCCCGAGCTGGTTCCGGTGATGGAGGCGGCCGCGGCGGCCTGGCCTGGCCTGCGCGGCGGGCCGGTCCAGGTGGGCAGCGACATCTCGGCCCGCGCGCTGGGCGCGAAGATGGCCGCCAACCAGGGCGGCGTGGCCGTGACCCGCGAAATCCGCCAGGCCGACCGGCTGCAGCGCATGGGCGTGGCGCGGCTGGAGAACCGCTGGAGCCGCAATATCGCCGGGACGCCGGTCCATATCGTCGTCAACCAGGGCGACTGGATGCAGCAGCGCGCCTCGACCGCATTCGCCAAATGGCTGGCCAGCCCGGAGGCCGACCGCGCCGTCGCCGCCGCCGAGCCGCCTTCGACCCGGCCCATGCGGATAACCCTCCTGACGGTTCCCTAGAACCCAGGGCGGGCTCTAGCGGCCCTTGAAGTCGGGTTTGCGCTTCTCGACGAAGGCGGCCATGCCTTCCTTCTGGTCCTCGAAGGCGAACAGGCTGTGGAACAGCCGCCGCTCCAGCGCCACCCCGGTGGTCAGGGTGGTCTCGTAGGCCGCCTCGACCAGTTCCTTGTTCATCGCCACCGCCAGCGGCGACTGGCCGGCGATCTTGCGCGCCGCGCCCAGCGCCTCGTCCAGCAGCTTGTCGGCGGGGACGACGCGCGAGACCAGGCCCGCGCGCTCGGCCTCTGCCGCGTCCATCATCCGGGCGGTCAGGATCATGTCCATCGCCTTGGACTTGCCGACGAAGCGGGTCAGCCGCTGGGTGCCGCCGATGCCGGGGGCGACGCCGAGGTTGATCTCCGGCTGGCCGAACTTCGCCGTCTCGCTGGCGATGATGAAGCTGCACATCATGGCCAGCTCGCAGCCGCCGCCCAGCGCATAGCCGCTGACCGCCGCGATGATCGGCTTGCGGAAGCTCTCGATCCGCCGCGCCGCCGCCGTGAAGAAGTCCAGCTTGAACATCTCGGCGTAGGTCTTGTCCGACATCTCCTTGATGTCGGCGCCGGCCGCGAAGGCCTTTTCCGAGCCGGTCAGCACCAGGCAGCGGACGGCCTCGTCCGCCTCGGCGGCGTCCAGAACCGCTCCCAGTTCGCCCAGCAGCTGGCTGTTCAGGGCGTTCAGCGCCTCGGGACGATTGAGCCGGACGAGCATCACGCCCGCCTCGGGACTCTCGACGATCAGGGTCTGGTAGGTCATAGGCGGTTCATACCCCTTTGGCCGCGACGCTCAAGGCCCCGGACCGATCACCGATGAACACCGCCTTCGCCCTTCACAGCCTCAACCGCGACCTGACCAACCTGGCGCTGATCAAGCACCGCGACTGGGACGGCTATCTGGTCACCGGCCAGCACTCGGGCACCCACTGGATCAAGTGGATGCTGTCCTGGGCCATGGCGCACCAGTACGGGCTGGAGCCGCCGAAGTTCTACAACAACAACAGCTCCAACGCCGTCATCGGCCACCCCAAGCACCGCCTGTCCTTCGAGGGCGTGCCGCGCATCGCCTCAAGCCATTCGATCCCGGCCTATCCGGTGCAGTGGGACTGGGTGCGGCGGCTGGCGCCGCTGCCGGTCTACGCCGTCGTCGTCCGCGACATCCGCGACGTGCTGGTCTCCAACTACGAGAAGTGGAAGGCGCGCTACGCCGTGCCGTTCGAGACCTATGTCGAGGGCGACCCGACCTCGAAGAGGTATATCTGCGATGTCTGGTGGTACATCCGCTTCAACAATCGCTGGGGCGAGGTGGCGGCCCGCTATCCGGACGAGACCCACATCCTGAAGTACGAGGACTTCCGGGCCGACCCGGCGACCGCTCTCGATGCGCTGGCCCGGCGCCTGGGCCTTGCGCTGACGCCGGAAGCCATCGCCGCCGGGGTCGCCGCCGGGCGCAAGGACGTCATGCTGGCCCACAGCGATCCGAACGCGCCCGGCGAGGCCGTCCGTCCCGACGGCAAGGGCGACACGGTCTGGACCGAGGCGACGACCGCCCGCCTGCGCCAGATCCTGCGCGAGCACCTGCGCCACGACTTCGGTTACGACTACGGTCTCTGATCGGCGCCGGTGACGGCGGCCTTCGCTGGGATATATCCTGCGGCCATGTCCTCCGGGCTCTACATGGACGCGGTGATCACGCCGAACCGCTCGCTGTCGCCGCGCGGCTTCCGGGCGGTGATGATCCTGTTCGGCGTGCTGGCGGCCATTCCCGGCCTGATGATGTTCGCTATCGGGGCCTGGCCGGCGCCCTTCTTCCTGGGGGCCGACATCCTGCTGGTCTACCTGGCCATGAAGGCCAGCTTCCGCGCCGCCGAACGCCGCGAGCGGGTGCGGGTCAGCGCCGAGACGGTCGAGGTGGTCGAGGAATGGCGCGACGAGGTCCGCCAGGTCTGGCGCTCGCCCACCGCCTTCACCAGCGTCGATCTCGAGGCCCTGGGCCAGCACCAGATGCGGGTGCGCCTGCGGCTGTCGGGCCGTCGCCGTTCGATCGGCAAGGCGCTCAGCCCGCCCGAGCGCGAGGCCCTGGGCGCCGCCGTGCGCGAGGCCATCCGCCGCGCCCGCGCCGAGCGCTACGCCGGATGACAATGTCCGCAAGATGCGGGCGGACGCCGCCGTCGCCGCCGGCCATCCTGCGGTCATGGCCTACGACATGACCCCCGCCCCGCCCGCCGAAGTCATCTCCCTCGACCAGCGCGCCCGCGACTACGCTCGCATGGAAAAGGCCCTCGGCTGGCTCGCCGACCGCTGGCAGGACCGCCCCTCGCTCGAGGAAGCCGCCGCCGCCGCCAACCTCTCGCCGTTCCATTTCCAGCGGCTGTTCACCCGCTGGGCCGGGGTCAGCCCGCGCCAGTTCGTCGCCGCCCTGGCCCATGCCGAGGCCCGCCGCCTGCTGCAGGACGGCGCCAGCGTGCTCGACGCGGCCCTGGACGCCGGCCTGTCGGGCCCCTCGCGGCTGCACGACCTGTTCATCGCCCATGAGGCCGTCACCCCCGGCGAGGTGCGCCGACGGGGCGAGGGCATGCGCCTGGCCTGGGGCCTGGCGGCGACGCCGTTCGGCCAGGGGCTGCTGGCGCTGGGCGAGCGGGGGCTGGTGGGCCTGGGCTTCGTCGACGGCGAGCTGGAGGCCGCCCTTTGCGACATGACCGGCCGCTTCCCGGCCGCCGACTGGCGCCGCGACGATGACGCCGCCGCCGACATGGCCCGCCGCGTCTTCGAGGCCGGCGAGGCGGCGCCGGTGGTGCTGATGGGCACGCCGTTCCAGATCCAGGTGTGGAAGGCGCTGCTGCGCATCCCGCCGGGCGGGGTCGCCACCTACGGACAGGTCGCCGCCTGGGCCGGCCGTCCCGGCGCCAACCAGGCGACCGGCGCGGCGGTGGGCGCCAACAACCTGTCGCTGCTCATTCCCTGCCACCGGGTCATCGCCCGCGACGGGCGGCTGACCGGCTACCACTGGGGCCTGCCGCGCAAGGCGGCCATGCTGGCGATGGAGGCGGCCCGGCGCTCGGCCTGACCGGCCGCGAACTCAGGGCAGGTAGACCGCCGCCGCCAGGCCAAGGCCATAGGTGGCCAGCGCCGCCGGGATCATCAGCACCACGATCAGCAACAGCAGCAGCACGCCCTTGCCGATTGCGCCCCGCCGCGAGAACCACCAGCGGTCCCTGCCCAGCAGCCCGAACGAGACCGCCGCCGTGGCCAGCATGTAGGGCGCCGACCAGAGGCCGAACTGCTGCGGGTAGAGCTGCGTCAGCACCGCCGCCGGAAACTGGTACAGCGTCCACAGGTTCAGGAACGAGAAGGTCTGGTGGAAGTCGGTCCGGGAATCCCGCGGGCTCCAGCGCTTGATCACCTGGTACAGCGCCGCCGCCAGGATCACTGTCACCGTCGGGATCGACAGCATGCCCGACCACTGGTCGAAGTCGCTCAGGAAGCTGTCGCGCGACTTGCCGGACATCTTCAACAGCGGGTCGACGATCTCCGGCGGCATGACCGACAGCGTCTTGTCCAGCCCGCCGGTCAGGCCGAACACCAGCAGCAGCACGCCGTTGAGGATGAAATAGTAGCGCAGCGGCCGCGGATACCGCCCGCCGCCCGTCGAGCCGAGCTCGTCATAGGCGGCCATCACCTGAGCCGGCCGCACCAGCAGGTCCCGCGTCAGCCGCAGGTCGCTGATCCCGAAGCCGCTGGCGTCCTCGGCGATCTCGCCCAGATGGGTCCGCCGTCCCGCGTCCGCGCTCGCCTTGTCGCCGGTCTCGCTCATGATCCGCCCCGCCTGCCCTCAGGCGAAGGCATAGAGCGGCTTTGAGCGCGTTGGAACAGGCTTTCGCCCTACAGGATGAACCGGCTGAGGTCCGTGTCCGCCGCCAGGGCGCCGATGCGCGCCTTCACATAGTCGGCGTCGATGGTGAAGGCGCCGTCGGCCGTGTCGCCGGCGGTGAAGCTGATCTCCTCGACCACCTTCTCCATCACCGTCTGCAGCCGCCGCGCGCCGATGTTCTCGACGCTGCCGTTCACCGCCACGGCGGCGTCGGCGATGGCGTCGATGGCGTCCTCGGTGATGGTCAGCTCGACGCCCTCGGTGGCGATCAGCGCCTTCTGCTGCACCACCAGATTGGCCTCCGGCTCGGTCAGGATGCGGCGGAAGTCGTCCCGCGTCAGGGCCTTCAGCTCCACCCGGATCGGCAACCGCCCCTGCAGTTCCGGCAGCAGGTCCGACGGCTTGGCGACATGGAAGGCGCCAGAGGCGATGAACAGGATGTGGTCGGTCTTCACCGGCCCGTGCTTGGTGGCCACCGTCGTGCCCTCGATCAGCGGCAGCAGGTCGCGCTGCACGCCCTCGCGGGAGACGTCGGCCCCGGCGCGGTCCGACCGGCTGGCCACCTTGTCGATCTCGTCGAGGAAGACGATGCCGTGGTTCTCGGCCAGCTCCAGCGCCTCCTGGGTCAGGGCCTCCTGGTCCAGCAGCTTGTCGCTCTCCTCGGCCAGCAGCGGCGCATGGGCGCCGGCCACCGTGGTCTTGTGGGTGCGGGTGCGGCCGCCGAAGGCCTTGCCCATCATGTCGCCGAGATTCAGCATCCCGACCGACCCGCCCGGCATGCCGGGGATGTCCAGGCCCTGGAAGGGGCTGGCGGTGTCGGCCAGCTGCAGCTCGACCTCCTTGTCGTTCAGCTCCCCGGCGCGCAGCTTCTTGCGGAAGCTCTCGCGCGCGGCCGTGCTGCCCGGCCCGGTCAGGGCGTCCAGGATGCGCTCCTCGGCCGCGGCCTCGGCCTTGGCGCGCACGGCGGCGCGGCGCTTGTCGCGGACCATGCCGATGGCGCTTTCCACCAGGTCACGGACGATCTGGTCGACGTCGCGGCCGACATAGCCGACCTCGGTGAACTTGGTCGCCTCGACCTTCAGGAACGGCGCCTGAGCGAGCTTCGCGAGCCGACGTGCGATCTCGGTCTTGCCCACGCCAGTCGGCCCGATCATCAGGATGTTCTTGGGCGTGATCTCCTCGCGCAGGGCCTCGGGCGCCTGGCGTCGGCGCCAGCGGTTGCGCAGGGCGATGGCCACGGCGCGCTTGGCCTCGGCATGGCCGACGACGAAGCGGTCCAGTTCGGAAACGATCTCGCGGGGGGTGAAGTCGGTCACGGTCTCAACGATCCTCGGCCTTGCGGGCCATCAGCAGGCTGACGCCCCAGTCGGTGTCGACCGGGCCGCCGTAGAGCACGAAGCCGGCCTTTTCATAGGCGCGGATGGCCCGGGGGTTTTCGGGATGGGGGTCGGTCACGACCACCGGCGCCCCCTCGGCGATCAGCCGGTCGCAGAACTGGCGCACGAAGGCGCTGCCGTGGCCCTGGCCCAGCAGGTCCGCCTCGGCGATGAACTGGTCGATGCCGCGTGTTCCCGGCGGATGGTCGGCGAAATGGTGGCCCGGCCAGGCGTGCGGGTCATAGGCCTGGGCATAGCCGATCGGTCGCCCGTCCATCCGCACGATGAAGGTCCAGGTGTCGGGGTCCTCCAGGGCCTCGCCGATCTCGGCGATGTCGCCCTCGCCCTCGCCCCACCATTCGGCCACGTGCGGGCGGGCCAGCCAGCCCTGCACCATGGGCAGGTCGTCCCGCGTCATCGGGACGAAGGCATAGACGGGGGCGGCGCTCACAGGACTTCGACCGTCAGCGATCCGTTGGTGTAGACGCAGATGTCGGCGGCGATGGCCATGGCCTTGCGGGCGATGGTCTCGGCGTCCGCCTCGGTGTCGATCAGCGCCCGGGCGGCGGCCAGGGCGTAGGCCCCGCCCGAGCCGATGGCCGCCACGCCGAGGTCGGGCTCCAGCACGTCGCCGACGCCGGTGACGGTGTAGATGGCGTCCTTGTCGGCCACGATCAGCATGGCCTCCAGCCGGCGCAGATAGCGGTCGGTCCGCCAGTCCTTGGCCAGGTCGACACAGGCCCGGGCCAGCTGGTCCGGATACTGCTCCAGCTTGGCCTCCAGCCGCTCCAGCAGGGTGAAGGCGTCGGCCGTGGCCCCGGCGAACCCGGCCGCCACCTTGCCGCCCGCGATCTTGCGGACCTTGCGGGCCGTGCCCTTGACCACGGTGGCGCCCATCGACACCTGTCCGTCGCCGGCGATGACGGTCTTGCCGTCCTTGCGAACGGCGAGGATGGTGGTGCCGTGCCAGTCGGGGAAATCGCTCATGCCCCGCGATGTGGAGAGCGCGGAGGTCGGGGTCAAGCGTGGCGGGTTCGGACGGCGGTTTTGACGATGCGGAGGTCGAGCGCTACGCCCGGCACCTGGTGCTGCGCGAGGTCGGCGGCCCCGGGCAGCAGCGGCTGAAGGCGGCCAATGTGCTGATCGTCGGCGCCGGCGGCCTGGGATCGCCCGCCGCCCTCTACCTGGCCGCCGCCGGGGTCGGCCGCCTGGCCCTCGTCGACGCCGACCGGGTGTCGCTGTCCAACCTCCAGCGCCAGATCCTGTTCGACAGCGACCAGGTCGGCCGGCCCAAGGTCGCCGCCGCCGCCGGCCGGCTCGCCGCGCTCAATCCGCATGTCACGGTCGAGACGATCGAGACCGCCGTCACCCCGGCCAACGCCGCCGCCCTGGTCGCCGGCCGCGACCTGGTGCTCGACGGCTGCGACAACTTCGATACCCGCCACGCGGTTTCCGACGCCTGCGTCGCCGCCGGGGTTCCGCTGGTCAGCGGCGCCATCGGCCGCTGGACCGGCCAGGTCGGCGTCTTCACGGGCCGCCCCTGCTACCGCTGCCTGACGCCTGACGTTCCGCCGGACGCCGAGACCTGCGTCGCCGTGGGCGTGGTCGGCGCCCTGGCCGGGGTGGTCGGCTCGATGATGGCGCTGGAGGCGATCAAGCACATCACCGGCGCCGGCAAGCCTCTCGCCGGCCGCCTGTGGATCTACGACGGCCTCGCCGGCGAAAGCCGCACCGTCCGCATCGCCCCCGACCCCGCCTGTCCGTCCTGCGGGGCGGCGTCCGCGTGACGCGGGCGGTGAGCGATTTTTGGCGCGCCAGCGCGGGGTCGATGGTCTAAGGGTCGTGGCCGGCGATCCTTCCGCGTCCCCGCGGACCCCGTTCGGCGAGGCATCCGCCATGACCGACGAGGAAGCCCAGGCGCTGCGCCGGGAAAACACTTACCTCAAGGCCCGCTGCGCCCAGCTTGAGGGCGATGTCATCGACCTTCAGTCCGAGGCCCGGCGGCTGCGCGAGCGGCTGGAATCCCAGTTGGCCCGCCGCGCCGCCAGACCCCCCAATCCGCTGTCCGGCGGCCAATAGGAAGCACCCGATGACCCTGACCGAAGGCCAGCTGACCGCCCTGACAAACCTGCGCGAAAAGGCGGCCGGCCAGCCGGTCGACTGGATCAACATCGGCGACGCGCTCGCCCTGACCGAGCTGGGCCTGGCGGCGCGCACCCGCGAGGGTTGGATCATCACCGAGGCCGGCAAGATCATGAGCGAGGCCCTGACCAGGCCCCACAAGTGAGCGGCAGGACCTTGCCCGTCATCATCCGCTCTCGCCAAGGCGCTGGATCTTCCTGATCGGGCCTTGCCCGACCCGGGAAGGTCAAGGGCGAGGGGGAATGGAATTCCCCAGGCGGCGGCTGCGCCACGGCCGATTTGATTCCATCGACCGCGTTCCTGCTCTAGGGTCGGCCCATGACCCAGTCCCCGCTTCTCCTCGCCCCGACCCTCGCCGCCGCCCTGGCGCTCGCCGCCTGCGGCCAGGCTTCGGACAAGGCGCCGGCCGCCGCCCCGGTGCAGCCGGCCACCGAGGCCACCCTGCCGGCCGACGCCGGCGCCCAGGCCCCGGCCTGGTCGGCCAGCGCCGCCGGCGTCGGCCCGATCACCGCTGAAACGGCCTTCACGGTCGAGGCCATCAAGGCCCTGTTCCCCGACTCCCAGGTCGAGGCCGCCTTCCTCAGCGAGGAGGGCATGCAGACGCCGATCATCACCGTCAACGGGCCCCAGGAACTGGTGCTCGAACTCAAGGAAGGCATGACCCCCGGCAAGGTCGGCGTCATCCTGGCCCAGGGCGGCCCGGTGGTCGGGCCGCGCGGCGAGACGCTGATGACCGGCTGGTCCAGCCTGGGGCTCAAGGCCGAGGACTGCATCATCGGCGCCGACCGCTTCTCCGGCGCCGCCCTCTGCCGCCGCGCCGACGCCCCGACCTTGGCCTATGTCATGGGCGCCCCGGGCGAGCTGGCCGGCAATCCGGGCGATGTCCCGTCGGCCGCCACCCTCCAGGAAAAGGGCTTCCTGCGCGAATTCCTCTGGCAGGCCCCGCTGCCCAATTGATCGTCCTCGCCGTCGACACCTGCCTTGACGCCTGTTCGGCCGCCGTCGTCAGCGACGGCGCGCCGCTGGCTGTCCGCATCGAGCCGATGACGCGCGGCCATCAGGAACGGCTGGCCCCGATGGCCCGCGAGGTGATGGCAGAGGCCGGGCTGGCCTTCGCCCGGCTGGACCGCATCGCCGCCACCCTGGGCCCGGGCAGCTTCACCGGCCTGCGCGTGGGGCTGTCCTTCGCCAAGGGCCTTGCCCAGGCGCTCGGCATTCCGCTGGCCGGCGTCGGCACGCTCCAGGCCCTGGCGGGCGCCCGGCCGGGCCTGGTCTGCGCCGCCATCGATGCGCGGCGGGGCGGCCAGGTCTATCTGCAGGCCTTTCGCGATGGTCGGCCGGTGATGGCGCCCGACAGCCTGCCGACCGAAACCGCCGCCGCGCGCCTGGCCGAGCTTGGCGCCGACGCCGCCACCCTGCTGGTCGGATCAGGCGCGCCGATGCTCGCGCCCCTGCTCCCGGCCGCGCGTATCGAACCCGCCGCTCACGCCGACCCCGTGGCTGTCGCCCGGATCGGCGCCGCCCTGGCCGCGCCGCTGCCGCCGGCCCGCCCGCTCTATCTGCGCGCGCCCGACGCCAAGCTGCCGGGTGGCCTGGACCCGGTCGCCTGATGCCAGGCGATCCGGCTCCTTTGGGCCCGGGGGACGCCCCGCGCCTGGCCGCGCTGCACGCCCTGGCCTTCGACCGGCCCTGGAGCGCCGGCGAGATCGCCGCCCTGATGGACAGTCCCGGCGTGCTGGTCCTGGCCGCCCCCGGCGGGTTCGTGATGATGCGCGCCGCCGCCGGCGAGGCCGAGGTGGTCACCCTGGCGGTCGATCCGGCCTTCCGCCGCCGGGGTCTTGGCGCCGCCCTGACCCGCGCCGGCCTCGCCGCCGCCCTGGCCCTCGGCGCGGAGGAGGCGTTTCTCGAGGTGGCGCAGGACAATATCGCCGCCATCGGCCTCTACCGGAGCCTCGGGTTCGAGACGGTCGGACGCCGCCCCGGCTACTATCCCCGGATCGGGGAGCCGGCCGCCGACGCCCTGGTCATGCGGCTTTCCCTTAACAGGTGATCCCCGCCCGCCTATGTTGGGGGCGACTCGACGGAGGGCCAAAGTGGACCGGCTGGAAAAGCTCTGCATCGAAAAGGGCATGCGGATGACCGATCAGCGGCGCGTCATCGCGCGCGTGCTGTCGACGGCGACCGACCACCCGGACGTCGAGGAGCTGTACCGTCGCGCCCACGATATCGACCCGCACATCTCGATCGCCACCGTCTACCGGACGGTCCGCCTGTTCGAGGAGTCCGGCATCATCGAGCGCCACGACTTCCGCGACGGCCGCTCGCGCTACGAAGAGGCCCCCGACCAGCACCACGACCACCTGATCGACATGAAGTCCGGCCAGGTGATCGAGTTCGTCGACGAGGAAATCGAAGCCCTCCAGCAGGCCATCGCCCGCAAGCTCGGCTACCGCCTCATCGACCACCGCCTGGAACTCTACGGCGTGCCCCTCGACGAGACCGACAAGGCCTGAACCGGCGACGGGGTGGAGGGGGCTCCCGCGATCTCGGGACGGAATTCTTGCGAGTCCGGCCGCTCGCCCCCATAACGCCCGCATGACGAGTTCCGCGCCGGTAAAGCGCCTCTACATCAAGACCTACGGCTGTCAGATGAACGTCTACGACAGCGAGCGCATGGCCGATGTCCTGCGCCCGCTGGGCTATGGCGTGACCGACGATCCCGAAGGCGCCGACCTGGTGGTGCTCAACACCTGCCACATCCGCGAGAAGGCGACCGAGAAGGTCTATTCCGAGCTTGGCCAGATCAAGCGGATGAAGAGCCGCAAGGCCGAGGCCGGCGGCCAGATGACCATCGCCGTGGCCGGCTGCGTCGCCCAGGCCGAGGGCGCCGAGATCATGAAGCGCCAGCCGGCCGTCGACCTCGTCGTCGGTCCCCAGGCCTATCACCAGCTGCCCGAGCTGATCGCCCGCGCCCACCGCCACAGCGGCGAGCGGCTGGCCGCCGACTTCACCCCGGACGAAAAGTTCGACGCCCTGTCGGCGCCGCGCCAGACGACCGGCGTCACCGCCTTCCTCACGGTGCAGGAGGGCTGCGACAAGTTCTGCACCTTCTGCGTGGTGCCCTATACGCGCGGCGCCGAATGGTCGCGCCCGGCCGCCGACATCCTGGCGGAGGCCCGCCAGCTGGCCGAACGGGGCGTGAGGGAGGTCACCCTGCTGGGCCAGAACGTCAACGCCTATGACGGGATCGAGGGCGGGCTGGCGGCGCTGGCGGCCGAGCTGTCGCGCATCGAGGGCCTCGACCGCATCCGCTACACCACCAGCCATCCGGCCGACATGGACGAGGCCCTGATCGCCGCCCATGGCGCGAACCCGGCGCTGATGCCCTACCTGCACCTGCCGGTGCAGGCCGGCTCGGACAAGATCCTCAAGGCCATGAACCGGGCCCACACCGCCGACAGCTACCTGCGGCTGATCGAGCGGATCCGCGCCGCCCGGCCGGACATCGCCATCAGCGGCGACTTCATCGTCGGCTTCCCCGGCGAGCGCGACAAGGACTTCGAGGCGACCCTCGATCTGGTCCGCGCGGTGGGCTACGCCAGCGCCTTCTCCTTCAAGTACAGCCCCCGTCCCGGAACCCCCGCCGCCGCCATGCCCGGCCAGGTCGACGAGGCGGTCAAGGACGAACGGCTCGCCCGCCTGCAGGCCCTGCTCAACGAACAGCAACAGGCCTTCAACGCCGCCCAGGTCGGCCGCGTCCTGCCGGTGCTGATCGAGCGCCCGGGCCGCCACCCCGGCCAGATGGCCGGCCGCAGCCCCTATCTCCAGGCGGTCCATCTCGATGCGCCGGCCGACACCGTGGGCCGGATCCTGCCGGTGCGCGTTACCGCCTCGGGCCGCAACAGTCTGTCGGGCGAGCTGGCGGATGCGGCGGCCGTGCAGACGCCGGAGCTTGCGTGAGCCGACCCCCTGAATTCCTGCCGCTGTCCGACGCCGCCGTGCGCGCCGTGGCCGGCGCCGGCGGCCGCCATGCGGCCCTGATCGAGGACGCCTTCCGCGTGCTGCTCGAGACGCCGGGCGGCGGCGTGTCGATCAGCGGCGACGGCCGCGCGCGCGGCCTGGCCAAGCGGGCCATCACCGATCTCGCCGCCCAGGCAGACGCCGGCGCCGAGGTGGGCGAGGGCGATGTCCGCGTCGCCATCGGCCAGGCCCGCTCGGGCGAGGCCGGCCCCGTGGCCCCCGGCGGCGCCCGGCGCGGCCCCGTCTCGCCCAAGACCGCCACCCAGGCCCAGTACATGGACCTGCTGGGTCGCCACGACCTGGTCTTCGGCCTTGGTCCCGCCGGCACCGGCAAGACCTTCCTGGCCGTGGCCCATGGCGCCGGCATGCTGATGCGCGGCGAGATCGACCGGCTGATCGTCACCCGCCCGGCCGTCGAGGCGGGCGAGAAGCTGGGCTTCCTGCCCGGCGACCTGACCGAGAAGGTCGATCCCTACATGGCGCCGGTCTGGGAGGCCCTGACCCAGATCGTCGGGACCGAGCAGCTTCGCCGCCGTCGCGACAAGGGCGAGATCGAGGTCGCCCCGATCGCCTTCATGCGCGGCCGCACCCTGGCCCACGCCTTCGTCATCGTCGACGAGGCGCAGAACCTCAGCCGGCTGCAGATGAAGATGGTCCTGACCCGCATGGGCGAGGGCAGCCGCATGGCCGTGACCGGCGATCCCAGCCAGATCGACCTGCTCAACGCCGCCGATTCCGGCCTCGCCCACGCCGTCGCCATCCTCGAAGGCGTCGAGGGCGTGGCGGTGACCCGCTTCACCGCCGCCGACGTCGTGCGCCACCCGATGGTCGCCCGCATCGTCAAGGCCTACGACGACGACGCGGCCAAGCGCGGCCGATGAGCGACCCTCTCATAGACGTCGAGATCGAGGACGAGGCCTGGGCGGCCGCCGGCCCGGTCGAGCTGCTGGTCCGCGCCGCCGCCGTCGCGGCCCTGGACGAGGCCGACGTGCCGCGCGGCGCCGTCACCGTGCTGCTGACGGACGACGCCGCCGTCGCCGACCTGAACAGCCGCTTCCGCGGCAAGGACGGCCCGACCAACGTCCTGTCCTTTCCCGCGCCCGGGAATCCCGAGGACCACCTCGGCGACATCGCCCTGGCCTACGGCGTCTGCGCCCGCGAGGCGGCCGAACAGGGCAAGACGCTGGAGGCCCACCTGCAGCACCTTGTGGCGCACGGGGTGCTTCATCTTGTAGGCTACGATCACCAGACGGACGACGAGGCCGAGGCGATGGAAGATCTGGAGCGGGCCATCCTGGCCGGCCTCGGCCATCCCGACCCCTACCGCTGACCGTCCTTCGCGAAGAGACCATGGCGACCACCGAAGACTCCCCACCCCCTCCGGAACCTCCCCAGCGAAGACGCGGGGGGCTTCCCGGCCTGCTGCGCCAGGTGCTCGGCGCCTTTGGCGAAGAGGCCAACCCCGAGGCTCCCGAGGGCGCGGCCGAACTGGCCCGCCACGCCCACGAGTTCGCCCGGCTGGACGTGGGCGACGTCATGACCCCCCGCGCCGACATCCAGGCCCTGGAGCTGTCGGCCCCCTTCGCCGAGGTGGTCGCCCGGTTCAATGACACCGAGCACAGCCGCCTGCCCATCTACCGAGAGACGCTGGATGACCCGGTCGGCGTCGTCCACATCAAGGACATCTTCCGCCTGCTGGCCGGCGGGGCGCGCAAGCCCAAGCCCGACGCGGCGGTGCTCAAGCGGCTCAAGCGCGACGTGCTCTATGTGCCGGCCTCGATGCGCGCCGCCGACCTGATGGCCCGGATGCAGGCCAGCCGCGTCCACATGGCCCTGGTCATCGACGAATATGGCGGCGTCTCCGGACTGGTCACCCTGGAGGACGTCATCGAGGCGGTGGTCGGCGAGATCGACGACGAGCACGACGAGGCCCAGGTCAGCGGCGTCACCCAGCGCGCCGACGGCCTGTTCGACGCCGACGCCCGCGCCGACCTCGAGGACCTGGAAGAGGCCATGGGGGTCGAGGACCTCGCGCCCGAGGCCATGGAGGAAGAGATCGACACCGTCGGCGGGCTGGTCACGGCCCTGGCCGGCCGGGTCCCGCGCCGGGGCGAGCTGATCGCCCATCCGGCCGGCTGGGAGTTCGAGGTGGTCGACGCCGATCCGCGCCGGGTCAAGCGCGTGCGGGTGCGCCGGGCCGCCCCGGTGGTCGAGCCCGACGCGGCGTGACGCCGGCGGCCTTCCGCCAGGGGCCCTGGCCGCACCGGCTGGCGGCGCTGGCCGCCGGCCTCGCCGCGGCCCTGGCCCATCCGCCCTTCGGCCTGCTGCCGGGCCTGCTGGGCTATGGCCTCATCATGCATCTGGTCGACCGGGCGGACGCCGGCCGGCCGCTCCGCTCGGCCTTCCTGCGCGGCTGGCTGGCCGGCGTCGCCTATTTCGCCCTCTCCACCTGGTGGGTGGCCGAGGCCTTCCTTGTCGATATAGCCGCCCACGGCTGGATGGCCCCGTTCGCGGTGACCTTCATGGCCGCCGGCATCGCGCTGTTCTGGGGTCTCGGGGCGCTCCTCTATCGGCTTGCCGGGGTCGGCGGGGCTTGGCGGCTGGTCGCCTTCGCCGGCGCCTTCTCGGCCGCCGAATGGCTGCGCGGCCATGTCCTGACCGGCTTTCCCTGGAACCTCGTCGGCGAGACCTGGCGCGCCGGCGGCGCCATGTCCCAGGCCGCCAGCCTGGTCGGCGCCTATGGCCTGACCTTCCTGACCCTGCTGATCGCAGCCGCGCCCGCCCTGCTGATCGCCGGTCGCCGCGCGCGGGGAACCGGCCTGGCCCTCGGCGGCGCCGGCGCCCTGCTGGCGGGCCTGCTGCTGTTCGGCGTCGTGCGCCTGCAGACCCCCGCCGCGCCCGCGCCGGACGCCCCGCTCATCCGCATCGTCCAGGCCGACATCGCCCAGGAGGCCAAGTATGACCCGGAGAAGTTCACCCGCATCCTCGGCGCCTATGTCGACCTGACCCGCCGGCCGGCCGCGCGCGTCCCCGACATCGTCATCTGGCCCGAGGGGGCGATCCCCGAACTGGCCGATGTCTACCTGGCGCCGGGCAGCTGGACCCGCGCCGCCATCGCCGGCGCCCTGCGTCCCGGACAGACCCTCCTTGTCGGCGCCGCCCGCTACGGCGACGTCGACGGCGCGCTGTCATATTACAACAGCCTGGTGGTCATTCGGAGACAGGCCGAGGACCTCTCGATCGACGGCGTCTACGACAAGCACCGGCTGGTCCCCTTCGGCGAGTACCTGCCCCTCAAGTCGGTGCTCGGCCCGCTGGGCGTGCGCGAGCTGGTCCGCATAGGCGATGGCTTCACCCAGGGCCCGCCGCCACGGCCCCTGGCCGTCCCCGGCCTGCCGGTCCTCCAGCCCCTGATCTGCTATGAGAGCCTCTATCCGGGCTTCACCCGCCGCGGCGCCCGCGCCTCCGGGACCGCCCCGGCCCTCATCATCAATGTTTCCAACGACGCCTGGTTCGGCGCCACCAGCGGCCCGCTGCAGCACCTCAACCTGGCCAGCTACCGGGCCATCGAGGAGGGCGTTCCCATGGTCCGCGCCACCCCCACCGGGGTCTCGGCGATGATCGATGCGCTGGGCCGGGTGATTCCCTCGACGCGCCTTGATTCGGGTCAGGCCGGGGTGATCGACGCACCCATGCCACCTCAGGTGGCGCTGACTCTCTACCGCCGGTTGGGGGAGCTGCCGTTCCTGCTATTCATGATAGGCGCGCTCACCGTAACATTGGTCTTTCGTCTGGCGAGGGTGCGTCAACGGGCGCAAGATACCGGCCAATAACGAAAATCCCCGTTTCCGCCGGACACTCCATGACCAACGACGCCGCCCGCGGCCCCCATCCGATCGACGTCCACGTCGGCCGCCGCATCCGCCAGCGGCGCAAGGCCATGAGCGTCACCCAGGAGCGGCTCGCCGACGAACTTGGCCTCACCTTCCAGCAGGTCCAGAAGTACGAGCGCGGCGCCAACCGCGTCTCCGCCTCCAAGCTCTACGAGATCGCCACCGCCCTGGAGACCGGCATCGAGTACTTCTTCGAGGGCCTCACCGATCCCTCCACCGCCAAGTCCGGCGGCGGCGTCGGCCAGCCGGACTCCGAGCGCTTCGTCAACGCCTTCCTGATGAGCACCGAGGGCCTGGAACTGGCGGAGCTGTTCACCCGTCTGCAGAGCCCCAGGCTGCGCAAGCGCATCGTCGATCTGGTCCGCACCATGGTCGACGACGAGGGCGAGGCCTGATCGCGGCGCGGCGACCACTTGCGGATATAAGGATATCTTTATAGGTTCCCCAGCCTCTGGACCCTTTCGGGCGTCGGCGTCCATGTCGCCGGATGACCAAAAGTGTCTGGAATCAAACAGTTAGAGCGTGTCCGGGCGGGCGAGCAGCATCCACGCCGCCCGGGCAGGCTCTGGACCGGGAGCCCCGCGTGAGCCGTCAGAACTACATCTTCACCAGCGAGAGCGTGTCCGAGGGGCACCCCGACAAGGTGGCCGACCGCATCAGCGACACCGTCGTCGACGCCTTCCTGGCCGAAGAGCCCGAGGCGCGCGTCGCCTGTGAAACCCTGGTGACCACCAACCGCATCGTCCTCGCCGGCGAGATCCGCGCCGGCAAGCCGGGCCTCTCCAAGGCCGAGAACAAGGAGCGGAACAAGGCCATCATCGCCTCGCTCGAGCCCAAGGTCCGCGCGGCGGTCAAGGACATCGGCTACGCCCAGAAGGGCTTCCACTGGGAAAAGGCCAGGTACCAGTGCTTCCTGCACGCCCAGTCCGATCACATCGCCCAGGGCGTCGACGCCAGCGCGACCAAGGACGAGGGCGCCGGCGACCAGGGCATCATGTTCGGCTACGCCACCGACGACACCCCGGAGTTCATGCCGGCCACCCTGCAGTACAGCCACAACATCCTGCGCCGGCTGGCCGAGCTGCGCCATTCGGGCGAACTGCCCTTCCTCGAGCCGGACGCCAAGAGCCAGGTCACCCTGCGCTACGAGAACGACCGGCCGGTCCATGTCGAGGAGATCGTCGTCTCCCACCAGCACGGCAAGAAGATGGAGGGTGGCGCCCCGACCTCCAAGCGCATGCTGGCGGCCCTGCGCCCCTACATCCTGCCGCTCTTCGCCGACGGCCTGATCAGCAAGAAGACCAAGTGGCACATCAACCCGACCGGCAAGTTCCTGATCGGCGGGCCTGACGGTGACACCGGCCTGACCGGCCGCAAGATCATCGTCGACACCTACGGCGGCGCGGCCCCGCACGGCGGCGGCGCCTTCTCCGGCAAGGACCCGACCAAGGTCGACCGCTCGGCCGCCTACGCCTGCCGCTACCTGGCCAAGAACGTGGTCGCCGCGGGCCTGGCCAAGAAGTGCACTATCCAGATTTCCTACGCGATCGGCGTCGCCCGCCCGCTCAGCTTCTACGTCGACACCCACGGCACCGGCGAGGTCGATCCGGCGAAGCTCGAGGCCCTGCTGCCCAACTTCATCGGCGGCGGCACCCCGGCCGGCATCCGCAAGACGCTGGAGCTCAACAAGCCGATCTACGCCCGCACCGCCGCCTACGGCCACTTCGGCCGCCAGCCGGACAACGAGGGCGGCTTCAGCTGGGAAAAGACCGACCTGGTCCCGGAACTGCAGAAGGCGTTCTGAGCCCTTCTCCCTGAGGGAGAAGGTGGCCCGAAGGGCCGGATGAGGGTTCAGGCGGCCGGCCAGCGAACGCCGCCAACCCTCTCCGGTCCCGTGCGCGATCCGCGCGGGCCCCTTCCACTTCCTCTAGGCGGGGACTACTAGCGCGCCATGCCCACGCCCCAGCAACCCCATGGCCCCCTGCGCTCCTTCGGGCGCATCAAGTCCCGCCCGATCAAGGCGCGGCAGGCCGCGCTGATGGACAGCCTGCTGCCGTCCATCGCCGTGCCGGATGGCCCGTTCGATCCCCTCACGCTGAAGCCTGACGCCCGCGCGGTCTGGGTCGAGATCGGCTTTGGCGGCGGCGAGCACCTGGCCGGCCAGGCCGCCCGCAATCCCGACGTCCTGCTGATCGGCGCCGAGCCGTTCCAGAATGGCGTCGCCAGCGCCCTGCGCCATGTCGAGGAAGCCGGCGCGGCCAACGTCCGCATCCATGCCGGCGACGGTCGCGAGGTTCTGGCCCGCCTGCCGGAGGCCAGCGTTGACCGCCTGTTCGTGCTCTTCCCGGACCCCTGGCAGAAGGCGCGGCACAACAAGCGCCGGCTGGTGAACCCCGAGTTCCTGGCGGAGGCCCACCGGGTGCTCAAACCCGGCGGCGGCTTTCGCTTCGCCACCGACTGGGCCGACTACGCCGACTGGACGCTGGAGCGGGTGCTGGCCAGCGGCCTGTTCGCCTGGCCGGCCCAGCGGGCCGACGACTGGCGCATCGCCCCGCCAGACCACCTGACCACCCGCTACGAGGAAAAGAAGCTGGGCGACATCGCCCCGGTCTGGCTGGACTTCGTCCGCGCCTGAGCGAGTGGGTAAAGACCGCTCGTCCCGGTGAACACCGGGACCTATCCGCGTGATCTGGCTGTGTCCGGATTGGGCTGTTCCAGGGTCGTTCAGGGTCCGCCGGCCTGACTGGCGCTCTGGCGGCTGGATCCCGGTGTTCACCGGGATGAGCGGATGGGGGCGCCGCTCCGTCACCCATCTCCAGTCACAGGCTTTCCCTCCCCAACGTCAGGACGGCAGGATGGCGGCGAACAGGGAGCATGACATGGCCAAGGTGATCCGGATCGGCGGCGCGGGCGGGTTTCTCGGCGACTCCTCGGTCGCCGCACCGCAACTGCTGAAGGCGGGCGGGCTGGACTACATGATCCTCGACTACCTGGCCGAGGCGACCATGTCGGTTCTGGGCCAGATCCGCCGCGACCGGCCGGGCGAGGGCTTCGCCCGCGACTTCACCGAATGGGTCTGGAAGGAGAACCTCGCCGCCTTCAAGGCCCAGGGCGTCAAGGTGGTGACCAACGCCGGCGGGCTCGACCCGCGCGCCTGCCGGGCGCGGATGGAGGAGCTGGCGGCGGCCGCCGGCCTGTCGTTCCGCATCGCCGTGGTCGAGGGCGACGACCTCTCCGGCCGCCTGGGCGAGCTCGACGCCATGACCGAGCTCTACACCGGCCAGGCCTTCCCGCCGAAGGATCGCATCTTCACCGCCAACGCCTATCTCGGCGGCCGGCCGATCGCCGAGGCGCTGGCGGCCGGCGCCGACATGGTCATCACCGGCCGGGTCGTCGACAGCGCATTGGTGCTCGGCCCGCTGATGCACGAGTTCGGCTGGGCCGACGAGGACTACGACCAGCTCTCGGCCGGCTCGCTGGCCGGCCATGTCATCGAATGCGGCGCCCAGGCGACGGGCGGGCTGTTCACCGACTGGCAGGACGTGCCCGACTGGGGCCACATCGGCTATCCGATCATCGAATGCCATGCCGACGGCTCCTTCATCGTCACCAAGCCGGCGGACACGGGGGGCCTGGTCTCCGAGGCCGCCGTCGCCGAGCAGATCCTCTACGAGGTCGGCGATCCCCAAGCCTATCTCCTACCCGACGTCGCCTGCGACTTCAGCCAGGTGCGGGTCGAGCAGGTCGGCGAACACCGCGTCCGCGTCACGGGGGCCAAGGGCTATCCGCCGTCGGGCGCCTACAAGGTCTGCGTCACCTGGGGCGATGGCTTCCGTTTCATCGGCGCCATGCCCGTGGTCGGTCGCGAGGCCGCCGCCAAGGCGCGCAAGCAGGCGGACGCGGTGCTGACCCGCGTGTCGGACATGCTGCGCGAGCGCAACCTTGCGCCCTTCCGCGACACCCGGGTGGAGATCCTCGGCGCCGAGGCCAGCTATGGGGCCAACGCCAGTCCCGCCGCCCAGGCCGTGCGCGAGGTGGTCAGCCGCGTCGGCGCCGAGCACGAGGACGAGCGGGCCCTGCGGCTGCTGACCCGCGAATGGCAGTCGCCCACCACCTCGATGAGCGTTGGCACCACCGGCTGGTTCGGCGGCGCGCCGAGCATCAGCCCCGTCGCCCGGGTCTTCTCGGTTCTCCTGCCGCGCGAGCGGGTCCCGGCCGTCATCGATCTGGACGGCCAGTCGCGCACGGTCGTCCAGGGCGCTCCGGCCAACCCCTTCGACGAGGCCATGATCGAACGTCCCGAGCCCCCGGCCGAGCCTGCTGCCGAACCGGGGGCCAGGGAGGAAATGACCGAGGTCCCGCTGATCCGCCTCGCCTGGGCCCGGTCGGGCGACAAGGGCGACGCCTTCAATGTCGGCGTCATCGCCCGCCGCCCCGAATACCTGCCCTGGATTCGCGCCGGGCTGAACGAGGCCGCCGTGATGGCCTGGTTCGCCCACGAGTTCGAGGGCGCGCCGGCGCCCCGGGTGCTGCGCTACGACCTGCCGGGCATGAACGCCGTCAACCTGCACTGCATCCAGGCCCTGGGCGGCGGCCAATTCGCCTCGCTGCGCCTCGACGCCCTGGCCAAGGGCAAGGCCCAGCAGCTTCTCGACATGCCCATCCGGGTTCCGGTTTCCCTGGCGGGCTAGGGCGCGCCGGAACAAGCCTCCGACGCGAGTAAAATTGACGCTGGAGTCAGGAGGGGGGTAGCGTCCGGGCCGAACACGGCTTGGGAGGGCCGCAAGATATGGCGATCGTCAGGACGATCCTCGGGGTGATCATCGGGGCGGGTGTTTGGGCGCTGCTGGCGTCGTTGATGCTGGCGGCCTGGGTCGGCCTCGACAACATGACCGGCGGCGCGATCATGCGCATCCTCCAGGCGGGGCTGGCCAGCGTGCCGGCCATGGCGCCGGGCGCGCTGATCTTCCTGGGCCTCGGCCTCCTGCTGTTCAGGGCCATGGGGCGCGGCGCCCAGCCGGTCGCGGCGGGCGTCTTCGGCGGCCTGCTGTTCATCCTCGTCGCCGTGGCGCTGGATCGCTTCATGAGCGCCGGCGAGGCGACCAGCCTGGTGACCGGCCTCTACCCGGCCGGCGATATCTGGAGCCGGATTGTCGGCATCGCCTCGGCCGACCCGGGCCAGTACCTGTGGCTGGGCTATCACCTGCTGATCCCGCTGCTGTCCGGCGCGGTCGGCGGCGGCGTCTATGACGCCATCGCCGGCGCCGTGAAGGCCGAGCGTCGCCGCCGTCGCCGCCCCGCCGTCAGCTTCTCGGAGTAACAGGGGCTGACAAGCGTCCGATGGCGGTCTATATGGGCTGCAACATCGTTTGAACGCGCTGGATAGCGCATTCGAGCGGCGTCCTCCGGGGCGCCGCTTTTGTTTTGGATTTTTGAGTTTGCGCGCACGCACCAGTGAGGACCGCGGCCTGCTCGAGCTGCTCGACCCCGTGGCGGAAGCCGCCGGGTACGAGATCGTGCGCCTGCGCCTGATGGGCGGCCAGACCCGGCGGTTGCAGATCATGGCCGAGCGCCCCGACGGCGAGATGGTCGTCGAGGACTGCGCCCGCCTGTCGCGCGCCATCAGCGAGGTGATGGACGCCGCCGATCCGATCAGCGGCGAATACACGCTCGAGGTCTCCAGTCCCGGCATCGACCGGCCGCTGACCCGGCTGAAGGATTTCGACACCTACGAAGGCCTCGAGGCCCGCATCGAACTGGACCGCCTGGCCGAGGGCCGCAAGCGCTTCCGGGGCGAGCTGGCCGGGACCGAGGGCGACCAGGTCGGCCTCAACCTCGAGGGCGAGGCCGACACCACCCTGATGATCCCGTTCGACTGGATCGTCGAGGCCAAGCTGATCCTGAACGACGCCCTGATGAAGCGGGGAGCGGACGAACGCGCCGCCCGCCTCGCTCAGGACGAAGACCAACCCTAAGCAAGCTTTCCAGAGCCCAAGGACCAAGACCATGGCCACCGGCATCGCCGCCAACCGCCTCGAACTGCTCCAGATCGCCGACGCGGTCGCCCGCGAAAAGGGCATCGACAAGGAAATCGTCATCGCCTCCATCGAGGAAGCGATCCAGAAGGCCGCGCGCACCCGCTACGGCGCCGACCACGACATCCGCGTCAGCATCGACCCCAAGACCGGCGAGACGACGATCCGTCGCTACATGACCGTCGTCGCCGACGACGCCGAGATCGAGGAAGGCGAGCTGGGCAAGGTCCGCATGTCGGAAGCCCGCCGCATCTGGCGCGACGCCGCGCCGGGCAACACCTACGAGGAAGACCTGCCGCCGTTCGAGTTCGGCCGGGTGCAGACCCAGATGGCCCGCCAGGTCGTCTTCGGGAAGGTCCGCGAGGCCGAGCGTGAGCGCCAGTACGAGGAGTACAAGGACCGCGTCGGCGAGATCGTCAACGGCTCGGTCAAGCGCGTCGAATACGGCAACGTCATCGTCGATCTCGGCCGGGGCGAGGGCGTCATGCGCCGCGACCAGTCGATCCCGCGCGAGAACTTCAACGTCGGCGACCGCATCCGCTGCTACATCTACGACGTCCGCAGCGAGACCAAGGGTCCGCAGATCATGCTGAGCCGCGCCCACGGCGGCTTCATGGCCAAGCTGTTCGCCCAGGAAGTGCCGGAAGTCTACGACGGGGTCATCGAGATCCGCGCCGTGGCCCGCGACCCGGGCAGCCGCGCCAAGATGGCGGTGGTCTCCAATGATGGCTCGATCGACCCGGTCGGCGCCTGCGTCGGCATGCGCGGCAGCCGCGTCCAGGCCGTGGTCGCCGAGCTGCAGGGCGAGAAGATCGACATCATCCAGTGGAGCCCGGACGAGCCCACCTTCATCGTCAACGCCCTGGCCCCGGCCGAGGTGTCCAAGGTGGTGATGGACGAGGAAGACGGCCGGGTCGAGGTCGTGGTGCCGGACGAGCAGCTGTCCCTGGCCATCGGCCGCCGCGGCCAGAACGTGCGCCTCGCCAGCCAGCTGACAGGCTGGCAGATCGACATCCTGACCGAGTCCCAGGAGTCGGAGCGCCGCCAGAAGCAGTTCGCCGAGACCACCCAGCTGTTCCAGGACGCCCTGGAC
This sequence comes from Caulobacter sp., assembly GCA_046295055.1. GTDB lineage: Bacteria > Pseudomonadota > Alphaproteobacteria > Caulobacterales > Caulobacteraceae > Caulobacter. The sequence continues at coordinate 322,365 of JBKBOD010000005.1, forward strand.
GTCGACGAGGTCATCGCCCAGCTGCTGGCCACCGAGGGCTTCGCCACCGTCGAGGAAGTCGCCTACGTCGAGCCGCACGAGGTTTCGGCCATCGAGGGCTTCGACGAGGACACCGCCGAGGAACTGCAGGCCCGCGCCCGTGAGTACCTCGAGAAGGAAGCCGCCGAACAGGACGCCAAGCGTCGCGAACTGGGCGTCGAGGACAGCCTGCTCGAGGTCGAGGGCGTCACCCTGCCGATGGCCGTGGCCCTGGGCGAGGGCGACGTGAAGTCGGTCGAGGACCTGGCCGGCCTGATCCCCGACGACCTGCGCGGCTGGTACGAGAGCAAGGACGGCGAGCGCGTGCGTGAGCCGGGCATCCTCGACAGCTTCAACCTCTCGCCGGAGGACGCCGAGGCCCTGATCATGCGCGCCCGCATCGTCATGGGCTGGGTCGAGGCCCCGCCCGAGCCCGAGTACGCCGAGGAAGAGACCTACGAGGGCGACGAATACGACGCCGCGGCGGCCGAAGACGCCGCCGAGACGCCGGAAAGCGGCGAAGAGTACGACCTGGCCGTGGCCGAGGGCGAGGCTCGGGACGCGTGAGCGCCCCGGCCCTGACCTTTTCCGCGACCTCAACCAGACGGACCTGACCGGCGCCGCCGCGCGCCGGTCCTTTCAAGGAAAGACCCCACCGGCGCATGCAGCCCGAGCCCTCCGCCCCGAAGTCCCCGAGATCGCCCGCCGGCGATGATCGGGAACGGCGCGACATCGTCTCAGGCGAGACGATGGCGGAGGAGGCGCTTGTCCGCTTCGTGGCCGCGCCCGACGGGACGGTGACGCCGGACCTGGGGCGCAAGCTGCCGGGGCGCGGCATGTGGGTCGCCGCCGACCGCGCCAGCGTCGAGACAGCCGTCCGCAAGGGCCTGTTCTCGCGCTCGGCCAAGACGCGCCTGACCGCGCCGGCGGACCTCGCCGACCTTGTCGACCGCCTGCTCGCCAGGCGGGTTCTCGACGGCCTCGGCCTTGCGCGCCGGGCCGGAGACATTACCTCGGGGTTCGAGAAGGTCATGGCGGCTGTCCGCGGCGGCAAGGCCGCCTGGCTGGTGGAGGCCTCCGACGGCGCCGGCGACGGCCGCCGCAAGGTTCTCGCCCTGGCCCGCCACATGAGCCCGCAGCCCGGCGTCCTGGGCTGTTTCACCTCGGCCGAATTGGGTTTGGCCTTGGGGGGCGAGAATGTGATACACACCGCCTTCCTTGCGGGGCGGACCGTCGGCGCCTGGTCGACCGAGGTCCGGAGACTGGCTGGCTTTCGCCCGCTTCTCCCCGACAGCTGGCGCGAGGAGCGATAGATCAAGGGCCGCGCGGGCGACCGCGACCGGGCCCCTTGTGAGTTTGAACTGATGGGTTTGTCCGCCGGGCTGTCCGGCGGCGAGTTGAACGGAACGCATGAGCGACGAAAACGAAAACCGGCCCGGCCGGCCGCCCCTGACGCTGAAGCCCCGCACGGGGTCCGTTAGCGCGGGCGTGGTCAAGCAGAGCTTCAGCCATGGCCGGACCAAGACGGTAGTGGTCGAGACCAAGCGCGCCCGGACGCCGATGGCGCCGTCGGGCAACCTTGCCGGTCCGTCCGCGGCCGAGCGCCGTGCGTCCGATCCGCGGCCCGCCGCTCCGCGTCCGGCGCAGTCCGGCGGCGCCGGCGGCCTCTCCGCCGAGGAGATGCAGGCCCGCCAGCGCGCCATCGAGCTCGCCCAGCAGCAGGCCGCCGCCGCCCGCGCCCAGGAAGAGGCCCGCCGCAAGCAGGCCGAGGACGCCGCGCGCGCCGCCG
>JBKBOD010000006.1:0-212696 GCA_046295055.1 Caulobacter sp.
GGCCGGGTGCTGTTCTGGACGGCGGAGGGTGTCTGCCAGACCCCGCAGGCCGATCCGGCGCACAGCAGCGGGGTCAGAGGCGTTGTTGACCTTGGCGATCGGGGACTGGTGAGCTGGGGCTATGAAGGCCGGGTGCTGTTCTGGACGGCGGAGGGTGTCTGCCAGACCCCGCAGGCTGAGCCGGCGCACAGCGGCTCGGTCAGCGGCGTTGTTGACCTTGGCGATCGGGGACTGGTGAGCTGGGGAGGCGACGGCCGGGTGCTGTTCTGGACGGCGGAGGGTGTCTGCCAGACCCCGCAGGCCGATCCGGCGCACAGCAGCGGGGTCAGAGGCGTTGTTGACCTTGGCGATCGGGGACTGGTGAGCTGGGGCTTTGATGGCCGGGTGCTGTTCTGGACGGCGGAGGGTGTCTGCCAGACCCCGCAGGCCGATCCGGCGCACAGCGGCTGGGTCTTTGGCGTTGTTGACCGTGGCGATCGGGGACTGGTGAGCTGGGGGGAGGATGGCCGGGTGCTGTTCTGGACGGCGGAGGGTGTCTGCCAGACCCCGCAGGCCGATCCGGCGCACAGCGACTGGGTCAGAGGCGTCCTTGACCTTGGCGATCGGGGCCTGGTGAGCTGGGGAGAGGATGGCCGGGTGCTGTTCTGGACGGCGGAGGGTGTCTGCCAGACCCCGCAGGCCGATCCGGCGCACAGCGGCGGGGTCGAAGGCGTTGTTGACCTTGGCGATCGGGGGTTGGTGAGCTGGGAGAGTACGGGTACTGTTCTGGTTCATACTGTGTCTGGGGTGGTGCGAGACTACATCGTGACCCCAGCAGTGAGTATACGTGGAGTCGTCTCTAGTTCGGTCGGGCCGGTGCTGGCGTCCGATTACCTGTCAATTTACCCAGTCTAGTTCGCACGAACACCGCAGCTGCTACCGCACCGATAGCGGGCTGTGGTCCAATCGTGCCCTCGCACCACCTTTCGCTACACCCCCCGGCGTTTGCCGGGACGAGCGGAGAGAGGGCCTAGACCAGCGCCGCCTTGTAGAGCTTCAGCAGTTCGGCCCAGGCGCGTTCGGCTTCGGGTTCGTTGTAGGCGGCCGAGCCCGGCACGCACCAGCCGTGGTCGGCCTTGTAGACTTCCACCGTCGACTTCACGCCGGCGTCGTCCATGGCCTGCTTCAGGATGGTCTTGCTCTCGGGCTGCTTTGCGTCGTCGTCCTGGGCGACGCCGAAGTACATGGCGGCCTTGATCTTCGGGGCCAGCAGGTGGGGACTGTCGGGCTTGTCGGTGGTCAGGCCGCCGCCGTGCCAGCTGGCGGCCGCGCCCACACGGTCCGGCCGGATGGCGGCCGCCCGCACGACGATGGCGCCGCCCATGCAATAGCCGGTGAAGCCGACCTTGGCCTTGGCCACATGCTTGTTGGCGTCCAGCCAGTCGACGAAGGCGGCCGTGTCGGTATCGATGGTCGCGGTGGTCAGCTTCGAGCGAAGGCCGAAGACAATGGCCCGGTCGTCCGGATTGGCGAAATCGAAGGTGTCCGGCACGACCGGGGCCTTCTTCTCGCGATAGTAGGGGTTGATGACCAGCACGCTGTAGCCGGCCGCCGCCAGTCGGCGGCCCATCCGGCGGAAGGCGGGCCGCAGGCCGACAATGTCGGGGATGATCACCACGCCCGGCGCGGCCTTCTTGCCATGGAAGAAGGCGGCGTCGCAGGTCCCGTCAGGGGTCGGGACGTTGACGTCCATCTCCATGATGCCGTCCTCGGCCAGCGCCGGCGCGGCGGCGGCCGATCCCAGCGCCAGGGAAGCGAGGCCGAAGCCCCGGCGGGAGATCCGGCTGTCTGGGGCGATGCCGGGGGGCGTGTCGTCGTCGCGGGCCATGGGCGTTCCTCTTTCCGGGCATACTGGCCCGCGGTGTGCCGGGCCGCATTCAAAGATGGCGTGATCGCGGAGCGTTGCCAGTGGGGGCGGGGCGGGCGATGCTCTCTGCCGATGGATGCCGCATGCTGACATACGAGGAAAGGCTTGCGCCGGCCGCGCTGCGGGGGGTGGTCAGCCATTTCGCGGAGCGCCGGGGCGATCTGACCGGCCGGCCGCTATCCCTGGCGCTGCCCGGCCGGCCGGACCAGTTCCTCGAGATCTACCTGGCCGAGCCCTATCGCCCCCGGATCGACGGCGGGGCGCCCAGCGCCGCACCCGAGATGGTGGTCGTGGGACCGCAGAGCTATCGGCGGGTGGAGCTGGACATGGTCGGAGAGGTGGTCGCCTTCCACATCCACTTCGCGCCGACCGGCTTTCACCGCCTGTTCGGCCCGTCGATGCGGCAGATCGCTGATCAGGCCTTCGATGCGGCAGATGTTCTCGGCGCTCGCGCCGGGCGACTGAGAGAGGCTGTCAGGCAGGCCGTGGGCCTTGATGGACGGGTGCGAGCGGCCGCAGCGTGGATCGCTGAGGCGCTCGCGACAGCGCCGCCGGAAACGCCGGTGGACCGGGCTGCCCGGCTGCTCGCGCGGGCAGGCGGCGCGGTGCGGGTGGAAGACCTGGCGGTGCGTAGCGGCCTGGGGGTGAGGCAGTTCAATCGTCGGTTCAGCGAGGCGGTCGGCCTGGCGCCCAAGCTCTATGGGCGGACGCTTCGCTTCAATCGGGTGCTGGACCAGAGGGCAAGGCGCCCCGGCGAGAGCTGGACCCGGCTGATCCAGGAGGCGGGTTATTTCGACGACGCCCACTTCGCAAGGGACTGCCGCGCCTTCGGCGGCGCCTCTCCCGGGGCGCTGGCCGCCCAGGCTTTCGTTGGATGACCGATTCTTACAATCGCCGCCCGGGCTCGGCGGGCATCTCTGCGCTCGACCGACGAGGAGGTGAGGGATGCAGAGGCGAACGGTGCTGGCGGGAATGGGTGCGATGATGGCGGCGGGCGGCGCCCAGGCGGCGGACGATCGATTGGCGCAGGCGGTTCGGGCCTTCCTGCAGGCCTATGAGGACGCCTGGAACGCCGCCGACGCCAAGGCCATGTTCGAGCGGGCGACGCCGGACGTTCACTGGATCAACGTGGTCGGCATGCACTGGCGCGGCCGCGAGGACGTCGAGACCGCGCACCGGGTCTATTTCGACATCATGTTCCGGGGCGTGCCGCTCAAGCTGGTCGAGATCGAGCGGCTGACGCCGCTGGCGCCGGAGGTGGTGGTATGCGTCGCCTGCTGGCGGGTTGGGGCCTATCGCACGCCCGGAGGTCAGATGAGGCCGGAAGCCCTCAACCGCATGAGCTTCACCCTGGTCGGCCCGCCCGAGGCCCTGCGCATGGCGCATGTGGCCAATATCGAGGTGGTGGCCGAGGCCCAGCAGCATGACCCCGTCGGAGGCCGCAGAGGCTAGCCGCGCTTGCGCAGCCACCGCATGCGGTAGGCGTTCATGGCCGCCTCGCCGAGCTGGTCGAGCAGCCGGTAGTTGACGACGAGGCCGACCGGCGCGCCGATGACCGGCAGGAGCTGGGCCATCTTGGCCAGGTCGATGTAGTCCCGGTACTGCTGCTGGAAGGTGCGCCAGTCGAAGGCGGCGGCGTCGGCCGGCCGTTCGTGCGGGGCGGCGTCCCAGCTCTCCAGTGCGGCGAAGACCTCGCGACGGCGCTCGGCGCTGGAAAAGCTGAGCTGGAAGATGGTCAGGATGTAGAGCCGCTCGTCCCAGGCCTGGCCATCGTGCCCGTAGAGCGCCGCGATCTCGAACAGAAGCTTGATCTTGAAGGCGATCAGGGCCGGGAAATCGGCCGCCGCCAGCAGGAACCCGCCGGCGCCGGCGACGCCGCCCTCGGCAGCGGCCATGGTGCGGTAGGTGGCGATCCGCTGGCGCACCAGGGCCTCGCGCGCGCCGAGCGAGGCCTGATCCAGCGGCTTGGCCGTCGTCAGGTCGGCGCCCGTGAGGATGGCCCGGGTCATCTGCTCGATGACCTTGGTCACGGCGGCGTGGACCTTCTCCGGGATCAGGTTGTTGACGGCGAGCTGCATGTTGCGGGTCGCCCGGTCCCAGGGCCCCGGCTCGCGGGTCATCTTCAGCGCCCAGGCTTCCATCTCGGCCAGGGCCAGTTCCTCGTGTGGATCAAGCCGTGCCATGGGCGCTCCGATGCATCGCCCCGCAGTCTACAGGGCCGCGAGCACCGCGTCGCCCATCTCGGCGGTGGTGAGTACGCCGCCGATGTCGCGGGTCCGGGCGCCGGACGCCAGCGCCGCCTCGACCGCCCCGAACAGCCGGTCGGCCTCGCCTGAACGGCCCAGGCTCCAGCGCAGCGCCATCTCGAACGAGAGGATGGCGGCCAGCGGGTTGGCGACGCCCTGGCCGGCGATGTCGGGCGCCGAGCCGTGGATGGGCTCATACAGGCCGGGGCGGCCGGCCTCGCCGAGCGCGGCGCTGGGCAGCATGCCGAGCGAACCGGTCAGTTGGGCCGCGGCGTCGGAGAGGATGTCGCCGAACAGGTTGTCGGTCAGCAGGACGTCGAACTGGGTCGGGGCGCGGACCAGCTGCATGGCGGCGTTGTCGGCCAGGATATGTTCGAGCTGGACGTCGGGGTATTCGCGCCTGTGCAGCTCGGTGACGACCTCGCGCCAGAGCAGGCCGCTTTCCATGACGTTCGACTTCTCGGCGCTGTGCACCTTGTTGCGCCGGCCGCGCGCCAGCTCGAAGGCGACGCGGGAGACGCGCTCGATCTCGCCGGTTGTGTAGACCTGGGTGTCGACGCCGCGCTTCTGGCCGTCGGGCAGGGTCTCGATGAAGCGGGGCTCGCCGAAATAGACCCCGCCGGTCAGCTCGCGGACGATCATGATGTCGAGGCCGGCGACCAGGTCGCGCTTGAGGCTGGAGGCGTCGGCCAGGGCGTCGAAGCAGAGGGCGGGGCGCAGGTTGGCGAACACCTGCATCTCCTTGCGCAGGCGCAGCAGGCCGGCTTCCGGACGATGCTGGCGCGCCACGCCGGCCCATTTGGGTCCGCCGACCGCGCCCATCAGAACGGCGTCGGATTTCATCGCGGTCGCCACCGCCTCGTCGGTGATCGGCGCGCCGTGACGGTCGTAGGAGACGCCGCCGAAGTCGCGCTCGTCGAGGGCGATGTCGGGGGTGAGAGCCTCGGCCACGCGGCGGACCTGGGCGGTGACTTCGGGGCCGATGCCGTCGCCGGGGAGGAGCAGGAGGGTGGTCATGGGCGCGATGCTTTCAGCGTCCGTCGGGACGGGGTGCGGGTTGGGGGCAGGGGTGTGTGGGCCGGGTGGGGACGACGGGGAAGGCTGCTCGGTTTCCTTCTACCCTCGCGGGAGAAGGAACGGCTCGCGGCGGCCGATCTTCCGTTGGCGGCATGCGATTGCACCCCACGGGAAGGGAACGGCGGGGCGTCAGAAGCTCTCGCCATCGTCGGCTTCGTACAGCTTGATGTCGCGGTCGCGGACCTGTCCGGCCAGGGCTGCTCGCCAGGTCGCCATGTGCGGCGTCTGGAAATGCGCCTGCAGCGCGGCGCGGTCGGTCCAGAGTTCGGAGACGCGCACCAGGCCGGGCTCCAGCAGGTCCAGCGCATAGGCATAGGTCAGGCAGCCGTCCTCGGCGCGGCTGGCGGCCATCATCGTCTCCATGGCCGGTCGCAGGCGCTCGATGGCCTCGGGATCGACCCGGACCGTCCCCATGACGATGACTATGTCAGACATTTTTCAGTAATCGCACTTCATAAGTTGTTATTTCATCCCCGGATCCAAGACCGGCGGCTCCTTTCTTGAGGGCTACGTTTCTCTTTCGTAGATTAAACTCATTTTGCCCCTCAGGAAGAAGGGCGATGACGTCTTCGTGGCACAATACAGTTCCTCGCTCTGCAAGCGGCTCAATTCTTGCGCATAAATTGATTGCATCGCCGTCAATATCGTGACTGCCCTTCAGTTCGTTGCTCGTAATTCTTAATAGACCCCAAGCAAGTCCAACGCGAACATCAAGACCCACAATGCTGAACTGCTGAACAAATTTGCAAGCGCATCTAAGGCCGCTTTCGACGTCGTCAAATGCTGCCACTATGGCGTCGCCCCACGTGTTTATATATAGTCCGCTTTCATTCTTTAGAATTGCTCGAGCAAGAGATCTTAACAAGTCAAGATTTCTTATTCTTTCATCGTTATTCATGGCCGAGAAGCCCACAACATCCAACAGCATCACGGTCATATTTTTGTTTGAGGAACTGCCAAGCTCACCAGTGGCGCGCAATTTTTCCAACAGAATTGGATAGGTGTCTTTCATGATCGCAGATAGTCTCTTATCAAGCGCTTCTCGATTTCCTTTTTCTTCGATATATCTCTGTTGGGCTATCCTAAGTTTAACCGTTAATTCATTTATTTGCTTCTGAAGTTGCTCCACGTCGTAAGTCGGTGGCGATTCAACATTAACTTGCAATACATCTTCGTCCCGAATCCGATGTATCTTTTCATATGCAACGATGCACCCGGGAAATTCCTTTTGTACTTGGTTTAGCAAGCCAGGAAGCAATGAAAGCTCTATATCGCTAAGTTTATCTCGAAAATGGATTGTGACTATTGAGAGTTGATTCCCATTTTCGGGCTGTAAAAGTTGCCCGGGTGTCACTACAATATCCATGCAGATTTCTATGCATTCGTCGCATATGAACACGGTCGGACCGGCAATTAACTTTAGCACTTCGTCCTGGCTCTTGCCGCAGAAGCTGCAGTAAAGCGTGGGTGTCTTCTTAGGCGCACGCTTCTTTCGTATGCCCAACGTTTTTTGCGACGTCATTAGTTGATCGTTCCCCCAACAGAACGAAGAGACTAAGTTTCCATCCAAGGCTGAGCAATAGCTCGCGTACTCTCGTAGATGTCGATCGCCGCGGCCTGCTGGAGGGTCTCGCCGATCGCGTCCAGGCCCTTCATCAGCTTGGCCTTGCGGTCGGGGTCGATGTCGAAGTGGTAGCGGGCTCCGGACGGCGCCGTCACGGTCTGGCTCTCAAGGTCGACGGTGAAGACGTGGTTGCCGCCCTTGGCCTCCGCCATCAGGGCCTCCACCTCATCCGGCTTGAGGACGACCGGCAGCAGGCCGTTGTTGAGGCAGTTGTTCTTGAAGATGTCGGCGAAGCTGGTGGAGATCACGCAGTCGATGCCGAAATCCATCAAGGCCCATGGGGCGTGCTCGCGGCTGGAGCCGCAGCCGAAATTGTCGCCGGCGATCAGGATGGAGGCGCCCCTGTACTCCGGCCGGTTCAGCACAAAGTCGCTCTTGAGCCCGCCCTGCTCGTCGAAACGGAAGGCGTGGAACAGGCCCTTGCCGAGGCCTTCGCGCTCGACGGTCTTGAGGAACTGGGCCGGGATGATCTGGTCGGTGTCGACGTTGGCCAGCTGAAGCGGCGCGGCGCGGCCGTCGAGGCGGGTGAAGGCTTTCATCAGGCGGGTCCGAGGATCAGGGTGGGGACGCCGGCGGGGGCGTCGCGGACGGTGAAGACGCGCGTGCCGGGCTTGCGGCCCTGGCGCGGGTCGCTGACATCGAAGCCGGCCGCCGCGATCCGGGCGTGGGCGGCGGCGACATCCGGGACGCGCCAGCTGAGGCCCCAGGGGCTGTCGGGCTGATCGCCGGGCGGGTCCTTGAGCTGGTGGGCCACCTCGACGACGAGATCGCCGCACCGGAAGAACATCAGCCGCGTCCCCCAGTCGGGGTTGGTGCGGTCGAGCTTGAAGTCGAGGCCAAGGCGGGCGCCGTAGAGGGCGGCGGCCCGTTCGGGATGGCGGGTCGAGACGACGACATGGTCGAGGCCGGCCACGGCGGCCTGTTCGTCTCCGGTCGCATCGGAGTTGGGCCAGACCGGGGCGTCCGTCTTCTGTTCGATCAGGAAGATGTTGGTCCCGTGGGTGGCGGCCGGGGCCAGCACCGAGGTCAGCCAGCGGCGCTTCTCGCCGGTGTCGGGATGGGTCGAGCGGATCGGCAGCGGGTCGCTGGAGGCCATCGACAGGCGGGAGAGGCGGCGTCGTTCCGCTTCCATGTCGTCGGTGGTGAAGGCCAGGGCCCAGATGCCCTCGCCATGGTCGGCGAGCTGGCGTCCGACCTGGCTGCCGGTGTGGCCCTCGCCGGTGGGGGCGATGACGTCGAGGGCGGTGTTGCCGAACTGGTACCAGGCGTGATGAGCGCCCCCGTCCGCCCCGCGCCAGTTGGGCGAGCGGCCCAGCAGGCGGGTGTAGCCGTCCAGCGTGGCCTCGAGGTCGCTGACGACCAGAGCGATGTGGTCAAGGGCGGTGATGGTCATGGAATGGCCCTCAGCGGCTCCAGCAGGCCGGGATTGGTCGCCAGATACTTGGACGCCTCCCGCGCCTGCCGCACAAGGCTGTCCTTGAGCCAACGTTCGGCGCTGTCGATTGGTAGACCCTTCAAGGCGATGAACACGGCCAGGGCGAAGGCCCAGCTCCGCTCCGACAGATAGCCCGACCGCTGCGAAGACCAGCCCTGACTCTGGCCGTCGCTGAACTGCTCGAAATGGAAGGCGGCGTTGGCCCCGAAGATACCGAAACCGGTGTAGGCCACGCAGAGGTCAGTCAGCAGTTCATGGGCGTCCTCGCCTCCGGGCATCTGCTCGCTGACGCTGCCGGTCAGATAATGGCTGAGTTCGTGGGCGAAGGTGGCGACCAATTGGTGCGGCTGAGCGACAAGGTCGTCCGCATAGCTGATTACGACCTTGTTGCCGTCCCAATGGAAGGTCCCGTTGGCCCCGCCGCTCTCAATGGTTCCGTAGGATAGGCCAGCGAGGCTGGGCGCCCGTTTGAACGGCTCGAGCGAGACGTACCAGTCCTGCATGCCCATGCTGGACCGCACACAGTCGAAGATATGGGCGCCGAGCGCCCGGCCCTTGGCCTGGGTGGGCGGGAAGAAATCGCGGTTAGGGGTCGCCAGCGGGCTCAGCGCGATCCGCTCCATGCCGCCGAGATTGCGCATCAGCCAGCCGTAGCCGTCGAGCATCCAGGCCTCGATTTCGGCATCCAGAAACGTCTTCTTGGCGAACAGCTTGAAGATCATGCGTCGAGGAAGGTCCTCACGTCGACGATATGTCCCGCGATCGCCGCCGCCGCCGCCATGGCCGGGCTCATCAGATGGGTGCGGCCGCCGCGGCCTTGCCGGCCCTCGAAGTTGCGGTTCGAGGTCGAGGCGCAGCGCTGGCCGGGCGTCAGCTTGTCGGGGTTCATGCCCAGGCACATGGAGCAGCCGGGCTCTCGCCATTCGAAGCCGACGGCCTTGAGGATGGCGTCCAGACCCTCCTGTTCGGCCTGCTCGCGCACCAGGCCCGAGCCCGGCACGACCATGGCCCGAACGTGCGGCGCGACCATGCGCCCGTGCAGGAAGGCCTTCTGGGCGACCTCGGCGGCGGCGCGCAGGTCCTCGATGCGGCTGTTGGTGCAGCTGCCGATGAAGACGACGTCGACCCGGGCGTCGGTGATCGGCTGGCCGGCCTTGAGCCCCATGTAATCGAGCGCACGCTCTGCCGAGGCGCGCTTGTCCGGCGTGGCGAAGCTGGAGGGCTCGGGAACGACGCCGGTGACGGGCAGGGTATCCTCGGGGCTGGTGCCCCAGGTGACGGTGGGCGCGATGTCCTCGGCACGCAGGCGGACCTCGCGGTCGAACACCGCATCCTCGTCGGTGAAGAAGGTCTTCCAGTAGCTGACCGCCATGTCCCAGGCGGCCCCCTTGGGGGCGGCGGGGCGGCCCTGGATGTAGGCGAAGGTCGTCTCGTCCGGCGCGATCAGCCCGGCCCGGGCGCCGCCCTCGATGGTCAGGTTGCAGAGGGTCATGCGGCCCTCCATCGACAGGGCCCGCACGGCCTCGCCGGCATACTCGATCACCGAGCCGGTGCCGCCGGCGGTGCCGATCTCGCCGATGATGGCCAGGGCCATGTCCTTGGCCGTGACGCCGGGGCCAAGCTGGCCGTCGACGGTGACGCGCATGTTCTTCGACTTGGCCTGGCGCAGGGTCTGGGTGGCCAGGACGTGCTCGACCTCGCTGGTGCCGATGCCCTGGGCGAGCGCGCCGAAGGCGCCGTGGGTGGAGGTGTGGGAATCGCCGCAGACCACAGTCATGCCCGGCTGTGTGCGGCCCTGTTCGGGGCCGACCACATGGACGATGCCGTTCCGGATGTCGCCCATCGGGAAGTACTCGATGCCGTTGTCGGCGACGTTGCGGCCAAGCGTCTGCAACTGCAGCCGCGCCTCGTCGTCCTCGACAGCGTCGACGCCCAGATCCTGGCCGATCGTGGGCACGTTGTGGTCGGCGACCGCCAGCGTGCGGTCGGGCCGGCGCACCTTTCGACCCGCGGCGCGAAGCCCGGCGAAGGCCTGGGGCGTGGTCACCTCGTGGATGAGGTGCAGGTCGATGTAGAGCACCGTCTCGCCGCCATCCTCGGCGACCGCGTGGGCTTCCCAGATCTTGTCGTAGAGCGTCTTGCCGGCCATGGGGCGGATGTAGGACGGAGAGGGGGCATGCGTCCAGTGCGGCGCAACAAAAGTGCGCGGCCGGGCCGCCTCGCGCCGGCCTCGGCAAGGACTTGCCTCAATGGTCCGCTGCGGCGGTCGACGGGTGACAGCGGCGTCGAACCGTGGAGACTGCGGAGACTGCAAACCCCGGGAGTGTCGTCACTTGTCCTTCGAATTCTTCAGCCGCCGCTCGGTGCTGGCAGGCCTGGCGCTGGCCGCGCCGGGCTTGGCCCTGGCGACCCGCAGCCTCGCCCAGGAGGCGCAGAGCCCCGAGGACGCCCGCTTCACCGCCTTCCTCGACGCCTGTTTCGAGGAGGTCCTCAAGCTCAGCCCGCAGGCGATGACGGCGCTGGGGCGCAAGACCGAGTACGGCCGGCTGGACGACTACACCGAGGCGGCGGGCCGGCGCGGGGTGGAGCTGGCCCAGGACCAGGTCAGGCGGATGAAGGCGCAGTTCGACGCCGCCCGGCTGAGCCGCCAGTCCCGGCTGTCCTGGACCCTGTTCGAGCGGCAGGCGGCCCAAGGCGCGGCGATGCTGCGCTGGAGCGATCACCTCTATGTCGCCACCACCAACGGCAGCCCCGCCGGCGACATCCCGATCTTCCTGATCAACCAGCACCGGGTCGACGGGCTGGGCGACGCGGAGGCCTATGTCGCGCGCCTGCGCGAGACGCGGCGGGTGATGGAGGAGGTGTCGGCAAACATCCGCAGGGCGGCGGCCAAGGGCGTGGTGGCGCCGGCCTTCACCTTCGAGCCGGTCGAGGCCGATACGCGCAAGGTGATCACCGGGGCGCCGTTCGGAGAGGGCCCCGACTGCGCCATCTGGGCGGACTTCAAGGGCAAGGTCGGCAAGCTGTCGGCCAGCGACGCCGACAAGGCGCGGCTGCTGGAGGAGGGCAGGGCGGCGCTGACCGGGCCCTTCCTCGAGGGCTATCAGATCTTTCTCAAGACCCAGGCGGAGGTGCGGCCGCTGGCCAAGGGCAACAACGGCGCCTGGTCGCTGCCTGACGGCGAGGCCTTCTATGTCGCCTGCCTGAAGCTGATGACCACGACCGACATGACGGCCGAGGAGATCCACCAGCTGGGCCTGGACAACCTCAAGCGCATCCAGGCCGAGATGCGGGCGATCATGCAGGCGGTCGGCTTCAAGGGCTCGCTGCAGGACTTCTTCACCCAGGTGAAGACCGACCCGGCCCGCCAGTATCCCAATACGCCCGAGGGCAAGCAGGCCTATCTGGCTGACGCCCGCGCCTACATCGCCCAGGTGATGGAGGTCGCGCCGCAATACTTCGGGCTGCTGCCCAAGGCGCCGCTGGAGGTCCGCGCGGTCGAGGCCTGGCGTGAGCAGACCGCCAGCGTGGCCTTCTACAACCCGCCGACCCCGGACGGGTCGCGGCCGGGCATCTTCTATGTGAACCTGGCCGACATGACCCAGGTCCTGAAGACCCAGGTCGAGGGCATCGCCTATCACGAGGGCGCGCCGGGCCACCATTTCCAGATCGCCCTGATGCAGGAACTGGAGGGGCTGCCCAAGTTCCGCAAGTTCGGCGGAGCGGGGGCCTACTTCGAGGGCTGGGGGCTGTATGCCGAACGCCTTGGCAAGGAGATGGGCTTCTACGAGGACCCCTATTCGGATTTCGGCAGGCTGTCGCTGGAGGCCTGGCGGGCCGTGCGGCTGGTCACCGACACCGGGCTGCACGCCAAGAAGTGGACGCGGGAGAAGGCCATCGACTTCTTCCGCGAGAATTCGATGCTGAGCGAGCGGGACATCGTCAAGGAGATCGAGCGCTACATCTGCTGGCCGGGGCAGGCGACCAGCTACATGGTCGGCCAGCAGAAGATCCTGCAACTGCGGGAAAAGGCGATGGCGGCGCTCGGACAGAAGTTCAGCGTCAAGGCCTTCCACGACACGGTGCTGCGCGACGGCGCCCTGCCGCTGGATGTGCTGGAGGCGCAGGTGGACGCCTACATCGCCGCCGCCTGAGGGGAAACGAAAGAGGCCCCGCCGTCGCCGGCGGGGCCTCTCAAGGTTCGGCAAGGCCGAAGGTCTTACTCGCCGGCCGCCGGCTCGTCGCGGCGGGTCTGGCGCTCGGCGATCCGGGCGCTCTTACCGCGACGGTCGCGCAGGTAGTAGAGCTTGGCGCGACGCACGACGCCGCGGCGCTTGACTTCGATGCTCTCGATCATCGGCGAATAGGTCGGGAAGACCCGCTCGACGCCTTCGCCGAAGCTGATCTTGCGGACCGTGAAGCTCTCGTGCAGGCCGGCGCCCTGGCGCGCGATGCAGACGCCTTCGTAGGCCTGGACCCGCTCGCGATCGCCTTCCTTGATGCGCACGTTGACGCGGAGGGTGTCGCCGGGGCGGAAATCGGGGGTCTTGCGGATCTCGGCGAGACGCTGGGTCTCTTCCTTCTCGAGTTCCTTGATGATGTTCACCATGGTCTTGTCTCCTTGAGGCTTACCCTTTGCGGGCGCCGTTTGCCTGTAAGTTGGCGAGGTGGGCTTCCCAGAGGTCGGGCCGCCGCTCGCGGGTCGTCAGTTCTCTCTGTTCCTGTCGCCAGGCCGCGACCCGCTTGTGGTCGCCGCTCAGCAGCACCCCGGGGATATCGAGCCCTTCGAACGTCCGCGGTCTGGTGAACTGCGGATGCTCGAGGAGACCGTCCTCGAAGCTTTCTTCCCTGAGGCTGTCCGCCTGCCCGAGAACCCCCGGGACAAGACGCACACAGGCCTCGATCGCCACCATCGCCGCAGCCTCGCCACCGGCCAGGACCGCGTCTCCGACGGAGACCTCCTCGAACCCCCGGGCGTCGAGCACCCGCTGGTCCACCCCCTCGAACCGGCCGCAGAGGACGATGATCCCCGGCGCCTCGGCCCACTCGCGAACGCGCGCCTGGGTCAGGGGCCTGCCCCGGGCGCTCATGCACAAAAGCGGCCGTCCCGCGAGGTCGACACTGTCGAGCGCCGCCGCGATCACGTCCGCCTTCATCACCTGTCCAGGACCGCCACCCGCGGGGGTGTCGTCGAGGAAGCCGCGCTTATCCTTGGAAAAGGTGCGAATGTCCACCGTTTCCAGCCGCCACAGGTCCTGCTCGCGCCAGGCCGTGCCGATCAGGCTGACGCCCAGCGGGCCGGGGAAGGCCTCGGGGAACATGGTCAGGACGGTGGCGGTGAAGGGCATGGGTCGGCGGCTATACGCCCAAACGACCTTTCGGAGAAGCTCGGCCCCTCAATCACCCCTGGGCTTGAGGTCGAGGTGAATTTCCTCGGCGAAGTCGTCGTGCGGCGGCTTGGGGTAGCTGTAGCCCTCGAAGATCCTGACGATACAGCGCGCCACCGGATCGTCGCTGTTGACCTCGACCCGGTCGAAGCGCCCGCCCTTGAACGACAGCACCATGGTGAACTGCACCGGCCGCCTGACCGTGTCAGGGTAGCAGGTGGAGAAGAGCGCCGGCATCCTGGGCGTCAGGGCGGGATACAGCGCCTTGAGCCGGTAGTCGTTGGATGCGGCGTCGGCCTCGTACTTCTCGGCCCGGCCCAGGGCCTCGCCGTAGGAAAGGCCGACGGCTCGCCGCTCATCGGCCAGCGGAGCCCCGAGGGCGACGGCGAACAGGGCGGTGGCGGCGGTCAGCATGGTTGTGGCCCTACCGGCGGAAGGTGGCGGAACCGAGATGGCCGCGCCTCACCGATAGCTTCAGAGGGTGCTCGCCGCCAGTCGCTGCAACTCGGCCACGTGGGCGGCGAAGGCCTTCTGGCCGGCGCCGGTCATCGATAGCCAGGTCCTCTGGCGGCCGGCCAGGGTCGCCTTGCGAACGGCGACGTATCCGGCCTCCTCGAGCAGTTTGACGTGCTTGGACAGCACCGAGTCCGAGACCGCGATGGCGTCACGGACCGTGGCGAACTCCGCTTCGGCCGCCGACAGGATGGCGCAGATCTGCAGCCGGCCGGGCGCATGGATGACGCTGTCGAAGACCGGGGCTTTCATCGAACCTCCCGGGTTTCGGCCAGGTAGATCCGCGTCCAGATGCGCGAGCCGATGACGGCGAGCGCCCCGCCGGCAAGCCCCATGACGGGCGGGATCCAGGCGATGCCGCCATAGCGGCCGAGCGTGAGCGAGCACATCATCAGGCCGATCAGGACTACGGCCAGGCCGATCGCGACCCAGCGCGCGCGCCTGGGCTTGTAGCCGTTGACCCACACGCCGGTGCGTTCGATCCACTTGCGCACGATCAGGCCGAGGATAGCCAGGCCGACGCCCGTGCAGGCCAGGCTGATCACCGTGGGATAGCCGGGGCCGGCGACCAGGATGCCGAGCGAGGCCGCGTAGCCGGCGTCGTACCACCAGGGCCAGCTGTCCATCTTCTGGAACATCTGTTCCCGCGCCTGGCGGATTTCGTCCAGGGCCTGCTGGGGGGTGCGGTCTTCGGACATGCGAACCTCTCTTTCCGAGATGGAAAGTGACGGTGACTTTCCAATTCGTCAAGTCATAATTTTCCAGTGTGGAAAGTGGGCGTGGTTCTCGTTTCCCCCATCGCCGAAACGCTCGCCGCCGGCGCGACGCAGGCGTCCCGCTTGCCGCCCGTCCCCGCCGGGCTTATTGCATTGCACCATGAGCGACGCCGAAAACCTGATCGAGACTCTGGCTCTCGAGCCC
The DNA here is from genome assembly GCA_046295055.1 of Caulobacter sp. GTDB lineage: Bacteria > Pseudomonadota > Alphaproteobacteria > Caulobacterales > Caulobacteraceae > Caulobacter. The sequence goes on from JBKBOD010000006.1 coordinate 15,110, forward strand.
ATCGAGGTGAACCTGTTCAGGGGCATTTCCCCGAACGAGGGCTTTCCCCGTATTTTCGGCGGGCTGGTCATCGCCCAGGCCCTGCTGGCGGCCTACGAGACGGTCGAGGACCGCATCTGTCACTCGCTGCACGCCTACTTCATCCGGCCGGGCGACGTGACCATCCCGGTGCTCTACGAGGTCGACCGCTCGCGCGACGGCGGCACCTTCACGACGCGCCGGGTCACCGCGATCCAGAACGGCAAGCAAATCTTCAACCTGGCGGCCAGCTTCCAGGTGGCGGAGGAGGGGCTGGAGCACCAGTCGCCGATGCCCGAGCATCCGGACCCCGAAGCGGTGAAGACCGAGATGGAGCAGATGCTGGCCAAGTACGGCGAGCGCCTGCCTGACCGGATGCGCGAGCAGATGAACCGGCCGCGCCCCATCGACCTGCGATGGCCGGACCCTCAGGACCTGTTCAAGCCGACGCCGAAGGCGCCGCGCAAACAGGTCTGGATGCGCGCCAAGGCTCCCATCGGCGAACAGGTCAAGCTGCAGCAGGCCTGCCTCGCCTACGCCAGCGACATGGCTTTCATGGAGACCGCCCTGCGCGTCCATGGCCTGACCTGGCAGACGCCGGGCCTGCAGTCGGCCAGCCTGGACCACGCCATGTGGTTCCACCGGCCGGTCAACTTCAACGACTGGCTGCTGTTCGACCAGGACTGCCCCAGCACCTCGCAGGGCCGGGGCTTCATCCGGGGCGAGATGTACACCCAGGACGGCCGCCTCGCCGCCTCGGTGGCCCAGGAATGCCTGATGCGGGTGAAGAGCTAGGTCAGTCCGCCTGGCGCGCCGCCCGGCGAAGCCGCAAGTCTACTCCACCTCGTCCGGCCGCACGGCGATCACGCGGCCGCGCGCGATGTCCACTTCGGGCACGGCCTCGCGGGTGAAGGGCAGATACCAGGTGGGCGAGCCGTCCCTGGCGTCGATCTCCAGGATGTCGCCGGCGCCGAAGTCCTGCACCGACTTGATGACGCCCAGGTCTTCGCCTCCTGGACCGAAGACGGCCAGGCCGATCAGGTCGGCGAGGTAGAATTCGTCCTCGTCCGGCTCGGGCAGGTCGACGCGGTCGATGTGGAGCTGCAGCCCGCGCAGGGCCTCGGCCTGGTCCCGCGTCTCGACACCCTTGCAGCGCGCCACCACCCCGCCCTTGACCGGGCGGGCGGACAGGACGGTGAGGGCCGCGGAGCCGTCGGCCTTCCTGAGGTTCCTGTAGCGGGCAATGGCCAGCGGATCGGCCGTGAAGGTCGCGATCCGCACCTCGCCGCGGACGCCATGCGCGCCGCCGACCCGGCCGATGAGGATGAGGTTGGACATGGAGGCCTTGGAGCGGAAACGGACGTGGCGAGCAAGCAAGGAAAAGGGCGGCCCGGCTGAAGCCGGCGCCGCCCCTCAAGCCTCTCCGTTCGGAGAGCCTGTGAAGGCTTAGCCTTCGGTCTTCTCTTCGCCGGCTTCGGCGGTGGGAGCTTCCTCGGCGGCGGCTTCAGCAGCCGGAGCCTCTTCAGCAGCCGGAGCGGCTTCCTCGGCCGGAGCTTCTTCAGCCGGGGCCTCTTCAGCCGGGGCGGCTTCGGCGGCGGCCTTGGCGGCAGCGGCTTCTTCGGCAGCGGCGGCCTCAGCGGCCTTGCGGTCTTCGTCACGCTGGGCGCGCTCGGCGGCGCGTTCCTCGGCCTTCTTGCCCGGCTTGGCCTTGTTGGGGTTGTTGCCGTGCTCCCACTTCACCAGGCCTTCGTTGGCCAGGAAGCGCGCGACACGTTCGGTCGGCTGGGCGCCCTTGGCCAGCCAGGCCTGGATGGACTCGACCTTCAGGGTGATCCGGTTCGGATCGTCCTTCTTGAGCAGCGGGTTGTAGGAGCCGACCTTCTCGATGAAGCGGCCGTCGCGGGGCGAACGGCTGTCAGCGATGACGATCGAGTAGTAGGGGCGCTTCTTGGCGCCGCCACGGGCGAGACGGATCTTCAGCATTTTCAGTCCTTAGGAAGTCAGTTCTTTTTGAAGGGATCGAAGTTCGAGCCGCCGAGGCCCGGGAGGCCTGGCAGTCCGGTTGCGGAGCCGCCGCCAAGGCCCGGAAGCCCCTTGAGCTGCTTTTCGAGTTCGGCCGGGTCGGGCGGCGCCATCTTGCCGCCGCCGAGGGCCTTGAGCCGGTCCATGCCGCCGCCGCCGCCCATCATGGCGGCCATGCGCGCGAAACCCTTGCCGCCGTTCTTGCTCATCGCCTTGAAGGCGTCGGCCATCTGGCGGTGCTGCTTGAGGAGGCGATTGACCTCGGCGACGTCGACGCCCGCGCCGGCGGCGATGCGGCGCTTTCGCGAGGCCGCAAGGATGTCGGGCTTCTTGCGCTCGGCCTTGGTCATCGAGCTGATGATCGCCTTCTGGCGGCGGATGGCCTTGTCGTTCAGGCCCGCCTCGGCGATCTGGCCCTTCATCTTCTGGACGCCCGGCAGCAGGCCCATCAGGCCTTCCATGCCGCCCATCCGTTCCATCTGGGTCAACTGGTCCGACAGCATGTCGAGGTCGAACTGACCCTTGGCCAGCTTCTTGGCCATGGCCTCGGCCTTGGCCTGGTCGAGGTCCTGCGCCGCCTTCTCGACCAGGGCGACGACGTCCCCCTGGCCCAGGATGCGGCCGGCGACCCGGCGGGCGTCGAAGACGTCGAGGGCCTCGACCTTTTCGCCGGCGCCCAGATACTTGATCGGCAGGCCGGTGACGGCGCGCATCGACAGGGCGGCGCCGCCGCGCCCGTCGCCATCGGCGCGGGTCAGGATCAGGCCGGTCAGCGGCAGGCGCTCGTGGAACGCCTTGGCGGTGCGCACCGCGTCCTGGCCGGTCAGGCTGTCGGCGACCAGCAGGGTTTCGGCCGGGTTGGAGATCTTCGCGATCTCGGCCGCCTCGGCCATCATCGCCTCGTCCAGCGTGGTGCGGCCGGCGGTGTCGAGGATCAGGATGTCGTAGCCGCCCAGCTTGGCGGCGCTCATGGCGCGGCGGGCGATATCGGTCGCAGACTGGCCCGCGACGATGGGCAGGGTCTCGACCTCGATCTGCTTGCCCAGCGTGGCCAGTTGCTCCATCGCCGCCGGACGGCGGGTGTCGAGCGAGGCCATCAGGACCTTCTTGCGGTCCATCTTCGTCAGGCGCAGCGCCAGCTTGGCCGAGGTGGTGGTCTTGCCCGAGCCCTGCAGGCCGCTCATCAGGATGACGCTGGGCGGGTTGATGGCGATGTTGAGAGGGGTCGGCTCCTCGCCGCCGAGCATCTCCACCAGGCCATCGTAGACGATCTTGACCACCTGGTCGGCGGGGCGGATCGAGCGGATCACCGCCTCGCCAGTCGCCTCGACGCGGGCCTTGGCGATGAAGTCCTTGACCACCGGCAGGGCGACGTCAGCCTCCAGCAACGCCACGCGAACCTCGCGCAGCGCCTCGTCGACGTCCTTCTCGCTGAGGACGCCGCGTCCGGAGAGGCGGTCGAATACCCCGCCAAGCCGCTCTGTCAGGCCTTCAAACATTCAATCGTCCTTTACGCACAACACGACCAGCCCCCGTGGACGATCACGTCGACGGGGGTCCTCGCCGCCCTCGTCCCATATAGGCATGGGGGTCGTGGCGGAGGAGGGCGCTGGCAGATTGCGCCGGAAGGGCGCGCTTATGAGGGAAAACGGCTGGTAATTCAAGCGCCGCCCCGAACCGACCCTCCGGGCGCAGCGTTAGGAGGCGATCAGTAGAGGAGTCTCGCCCCATGACCGATCGCGTTCCCTCCAACGCCCGCGCCGCCTCCGATGAGGCCGCTGACCGACAGCAGGCGATCCAGTCGGACATCGACCGGGCGGACGCGGCCGAGGCCGACGGCGAAGACGGCGGCTCGTCTGGCGCCGTGCAGGCTGGAGCGAGGCGGTATCCCGAGCCGCCCATGCCGGCGCAGCATCAGGCCAAGCCGGGCTCCGAAGCCGACCTTGACCTGCAGCCGATGTACGACGCGCCCTTCTACAAGGGGTCGGGCAAGCTCGAAGGGTTCGCGGCGCTGATCACAGGCGGCGACAGCGGCATCGGCCGGTCGGTAGCCGTCCTCTACGCCCGCGAAGGCGCGGACGTCGCCATCGTCCATCTGGAGGCCGAGCGCGAGGATGCCGAGGCGACGAAGACGGCGGTGGAGAATGAAGGACGTCGCTGCCTGCTGATCCAGGGGGATGTGCGCGACAAGGCTTTCTGCGAGGGGGCGGTGGCGAAGACGCTGGAGCGGTTCGGCAGGCTGGACGTGCTTGTGAACAACGCCGCCTTCCAGGTCCACTCGACCCTCGAGGACCTGACCGAGGCCCATTTTGACGAGACGCTGAAGACCAACCTCTACGGCTATTTCTTCATGGCCCAGGCGGCTGCGCCCCAGATGAAGCCCGGCGCCTGCATTCTGATGACCGGGTCCATCACCGGGATCGACGGGTCCAAGGACCTGCTGGACTACTCAATGACCAAGGGCGGCATTCACGCCTTCACGCGCGCGTTGTCGGGGCATCTGCTGGAGAAGGGGATCCGGGTGAACTGCATCGCACCGGGACCGGTCTGGACGCCGCTCAATCCCAGCGACAAGCCGGCCGACAAGGTCGCCGAGTTCGGAAGCCAGTCGAAGATGAAGCGCCCCGCGCAGCCCGAAGAGATCGCCCCGGCCTACGTCTTCCTCGCCTCGCCCCAGACCGCCAGCTACATCACCGGAGAAATCCTGCCGATCATCGGCGGGTACTGAGCCACGAGCCCGGGTCGCGCTTGACGCTTCGTGGCGCAAGGCCTTCGATCCGGAGGTGACTCGCCCGCCGATACGTCCGCCGCCCGCACGGCCCAATCCGCTTTCAGCCCTGGCGCTCAAGGGAAAGCTGGGGCTGATCCTGGTCGGCGCGATCGCCTTGATCGGACTGCGGCCGCTGGCGGAGCGGCTTTGGGAGCAGGTCACCGCTCCCGGCGTCGAGCGCGCTCTCGGCGGGCCCGGCTTTCCGGTCGATCAGGCCCAACTGGTCCGGCGCATGGACCATGCGCGCGGCCAGCCCGTGGGATCGGTCTGGCACGCCTTCGAGGAGGGCGGCCAGAGCTGTCGGCGCCTCAAGGCGGTGGCGCAATGGACGGTGTGCGACCTGGACGGCAGGCCAGCATCGATCACGGCCGTCATCGCCGGTCCCGCGAAGGTCGATCCGGCGCGGGAACTTGGGGTGCTGATCGATGTCGCCGCGCGCGGCGGCGACGCCGTCGGACGCAAGACGGCCCTGGCCCTGGTCGCCGGGCGCAAGGGCGGGGCCGTGACGATCGGCGGTGTGCGCATCACGGCCTTGCCTGGCCGCATCGACGGCTGGGTGCTGGACGCGCGGCCGGTCGGCGCGGGGGCCAAGGACAAGCGCCCGTCGCCCAAGGGCTGATCGCCGCTCGGCTGCCCAGTCCAGGGCCGCGACGTTCTCGCCGCGGCCCTGTCTGGTTCAGCAGTCTATGCCTTGTCGGGGAAGCCCCGGCTGCGCATCAGGGCGCCGATCTCCGGATCCCGCCCGCGGAAGTCGCGGTACTGCTGGGCCGGGTCCTTGCTGTTGCCCCGGCTCATGATGGTGTCGTTGAGCCGCTTGGCCGTGGCCGGATCGTAGGCGCTGCCCACCTCGACGAAGGCTTCCCAGCAATCGGCGGTCAGGGTGTCGGACCACAGGTAGCTGTAGTAGCCGGCCGAGTAGCCGTCGCTGGAGAAGACGTGGCCGAACTGCGGCGTGCGGTGACGCATGACGATCTCCTCGGGCATGCCGAGCTTGGCCAGCTCGTCACGCTCGAAGGCGTCGGGGTCGATGTCGGCGCCGCCGGCCAGGTGGAGCTTCATGTCGATCAGGGCGCTGGCCAGGTACTCGACCGTGATGAAGCCCTGGTTGAAGGTTCCCGCCTTCTCGATCTTGTCGACCAGCTCCTGCGGGATCGGCTTGCCGGTCTCGTAGTGGACGACGAACTTTTCCATGACTTCCGGCGTGGTCAGCCAGCGCTCGTTGAGCTGGCTGGGGAACTCGACGTAGTCGCGCGCGACGCTGGTGCCCGACAGGGTCGGATAGGTCACGTCCGAGCAGAGGCCATGGATGGCGTGGCCGAACTCGTGGAACAGGGTCTCGGCGTCGTCCCAGCTGATCAGGGTCGGCTGCTTGGGATCGGACGGCTTGATGTAGTTGCAGTTGTTGGAGACCAGGGTGGTGATCTTGCCCTTGAAGGTCTCCTGGGTGCGGTAGTCGGTCATCCAGGCGCCGGACCGCTTGCCCTCGCGGGCGTAGGGGTCGAAGTACCACAGGCCGACGTGCTCGCCGCCCTTGGTGACTTCCCAGACGCGGACGTCGGGGTGGAAGACCGGCACGCCCTGAACTTCCTTGAACTCGAAGCCGTAGAGCTTGCCGGCGGCGAAGAACATGCCGTCGCGCAGCTTGTCCATCTGCAGGTAGGGCTTCACCTCGTTCAGATCGAGGTCGTACTTCGCCTTGCGGACCTTCTCGGCGTAGTAGCGGTAGTCCCAGGGGGCCAGCTTGAAGCCGCCCTTCTCGGCGTCGATGATCGCCTGCATGTCGGCGACGTCGCGCTTGACCGCGGCGACGGCCGGCGGCCAGACCTTTTCCATGAGATCCATGGCGCGCTCGGGCGTCTTGGCCATGGCGTTCTCGAGGCGCCAGTGGGCATGGGTCTTGTAGCCCAGCAGCTGGGCCCGTTCGAAGCGCAGCTTCAGGACCTTGGCGATGATGGCGTTGTTGTCGGTGGCGCCGCCGTTGTCGCCGCGACCGACGAAGGCGCGCCAGACCTTCTCGCGCGTGGCGCGCGCCGGCGAGTAGGTCAGGAAGGGGTCAACGCTGGAGCGGGTGTTGACGATGATCGCCTTGCCCTCCAGGCCCTTTCCGGCCGCCGAGGCGCGGGCCTGTTCGGCCAGCCAGGCGGGCGCGCCCTCCAGGTCGCTGGCGGCCAGCTCGATGTAGGACTGCTCGTCGGCCAGCAGGTTCTTGCTGAACTGGGCGAACAGGCTGGCCAGTTCCTCGTTGATGGCGGCGACGCGAGCCTTGGCTTCCGGGGCCAGCTTGGCGCCCGAGCGGACGAACTGGTCGTACCAGACCCAGGTTACGCGCTGCTGTTCCGGCGTCAGCTTGGACTTTTCGGGCGAGTTGTAGACGGCCTCGACCTTCGCGAAGAGGTCGGCGTTCTGGTAGAGGCGGTCCTGGAAGGCGGCGAGCTTGGGCTCCAGCTCGCTCTCGACGGCCTGGAAGGCCTCCGAGCTCATGTTCGAGCTCCAGACGCCGTAATGGCGGTAGCAGCGGCCGATGGCGCGGCCCATGTCCTCCAGGCGCGCGATCACCGTCTCGAAGGTGTTGGCGGACTTGTTCACGACGATGGCGCGGATCTCGGCGTCGGCGTCGGCCATGGCGGCTTCGAAGGCCGGCTTGAAGTGCTCGACCTTGACCTTGTCGAAGGCGGGCAGGCCGCCATAGGGACCCTTGTAGGGAGCGTAGACCGGATTGTCGGCCATCGCGGGGTTCGCGAAGGCGAATCCGGGGCGGGCGACGGCGGCGGCGCCGACGGCGGCGGCCGAGGCGGCGAGGAAGGTGCGACGTTTCACGGGCTTTGGAGCTCCCTGTGTTCGGGTTTGCGCGGACCCTAGGGCAATGTTCCCGGCCCGTCACATGAACGGGATGTAATGCAAATCCCCGCCGACGGGGCTAGTCTGGCGGCGGGGACGATTGAACAAGGGGGAGGCGTATGCGCGCCGCCGTTATCGTCCTGTGCCTCGCGCCGCTGTTGCTGGCGCTCCAGCCGCTGTCGGGAACGGCGCTGGCGCACCCGCCGACGGACGCGCCTGGATGGCGCGAGGGATCGCGACCGGACTTCATCCGCGACTACATCGAGATCGAGCGGCGACGGCTGGCGGTCAATCCGCAGCCCTGGGAGCTGGTCTGGCCGAGAGCCTGGAAGGCCCTGGCCGAAGGGCGCGAGCGTCCGGCGACGACGGCGGAAATCCATGACGCCATCGCCACCGCGGCCACCAGCGCGCGGGCGGATGTGATGGGCGACGTCTACCGCTGGGAGGAGGAGGAGCGACGCGAGCGGGCCGACTGCGCCGAGCGGGTCCTGGCCAACGCTTCGGCGGCGGCGGACTGCGAGGTTCCCTGTCGCGACGGCTGTCCCGCGGCGCTGACCAAGGCCGAGCAGATCGCCATGGCGCGTCAGGCGCGGATCGCCGCCGGCCGTGAAAAGGCCGGGCAACTGGATGCGCTGGAGGCCGCCAGCCGCAGCCGTCTCGACTGGAAACGGTCGCAGGGCGAGGTCGTCGACTGACGGCCCCTCCTAGCGGACGATGAGGACATCCATGACCGGCTGGCTGGCCTGGGCCGGCGGCGGCTCCAGCGGGCGCGGGGGCAGGGCGCTCCAGACCACCGCGACGGCCGCCACGACCAGCAGGCCGGTCAGGATGCGGCCGAGAGTCTGGCGATTGGCGCTGGGCGAGGGCTCGCGCAGCATGGCGATGCGGGCTTCCAGCGGGTGGCGGCCGGCGGGCTGCCAGGAGCAGCCGACGGGCACCATGTGCTCGGCCAGCTGGCTCTTCAGCATGGTCTCGGCGTAGGCGCGGCGCTCCTTGGGGAAGCGGGCGACGACGGCGGCGTCGCAGGCCAGTTCCTGGTCGAGGCGAATCCGCTCGGCGGCCATGTGGATCAGGGGATTGAACCAGGCGATGCAGCGCAGGACCGCGACCAGGGCGTTGGCGCGCGGATCGTCGCGCTCCATGTGGACGCGCTCGTGCGCCCGGATCAGGGACTGCTCGCGCGGCGTGAAGCGGGCGGCGAAATCCTTGGGCAGGACCAGCTGGGGATCGATGACGCCGACGATGGCGGGACCGGCCTCGCCGCGCGCGACCTTGCGCATGAAGCGGGTCTGGCTCTGCCACAGGCGGCGCAGCATGAGCGCCGCGCCCAGCAGCCAGATGACCAGCAGGCCGCCTGCCAGCAGCGGCGTGCGGTGCAGAAAGTCTGCGAGGCCCGGTTCCATGGCGTGGGCCGGCAGGGTGCGCAGGGCCGGCAGGAAGCTGGCCATGGCGGCGGGCGGGACGATGAGCCACAGGGCATAGGCGGTCTCGGCGCCCAGGCGCTTGCGGACCACGCCGCGCAACGCCAGGACAACCAGGATCGCCACCGCCGCGGCGATGTTGACCTTCAGGATGGCGATGACGATGTCAGCCATCATCGCCGAGATCCTCGATCAGCGCCTTGAGCCGCGAGACCTCGGTGGGGCTGAGCTTGCGGTGCTCGGCGAAGTGGGAAATCAGCGGCGTGAGCTCGCCGCCGAACAGGCGGTCCAGCAGACCCTGGCTCTCGCTGGTGACATAGTCCTCGCGCTGGACCATGGCCCGGTACTGGTGCCGACCAGCCTGGCGTTCGGAGCGGATCGCGCCCTTCTTGAGCAGGCGGTTGATCAGGGTCTTCACCGTGGCGTCGCCCCAGGGCTGGGCCTGCTTGACCTCTGCGACCAGCTCCTCGGCGGTGCAGTCGCCGCGCCTCCACAGGGCTTCCATGACCTGGCTTTCGGCGGCGGTGATCTGGGCGGGTTCTCTGGCCATGGGATCAGACTACGCGGGTAATGCTTCGGGTCAAGGCGCGGCCCGGCGCGCGAGCGGGATTGCGCGGGAAATAGCGGTTCCCTGATTCCGGAACGCGCTCTAAACCCCGGACATGGCGATCGGCGTATTCGACTCCGGCGTGGGCGGCCTGACCGTCCACCGGGCCCTGGTGGAGCGACTCCCCTCGGCCGACTTCATCTATCTGGCCGACCAGGCCAACGCGCCCTACGGCGGGCGGGCCGGCGAGGAGATCGTCGATCTGACCCGCGCAGGGTGCATCCGGCTGTTCGAGGCCGGGGCCAACGTCATCGTCCTGGCCTGCAACACCGCCAGCGCCATCGCCCTGCGCCGCCTGCAGCAGACCTGGCTGCCCGGATACCGGCGCGAACAGGGCCGGCCGCTGAACGTGCTGGGCATCATCGTGCCGACGATCGAGGCGGCGACCGGCCTGCCGTGGGAGCACGAGGCCGAGCGGCGCGGCGACAAGATCGAGAAGCTGGATATCCTGGGCGTGTTCTCGACGCCGGCGACGGCGCGCAGCCGGGTCTTTGAGATCGAGATCGACAAGCGAAAACAGGATCTTGCGGTCTTCTCCGAGCCCTGTCCGAACCTGGCGCGGATGATCGAGGAAGGCGCCGGCGCGGTCGAACTGGCGACCGAGGTCGAGGGCCATGTGGCGGCGCTGAAGACCCGCATCGGCCGGTTTCCGGACCGGGCGGTGCTGGGCTGCACCCACTACGAGATCGTGGCGGACATGTTCAGGGCCGCCCTGCCACCGGGCACGCCGCTGATCCACCAGCCGGCGGCGACGGCTGATGCGCTGGAGCTCTATCTTGCGCGGCATCCCGAACTCGACCCCGGCTCGTCCGGCGGGCGGCGGTTCCTGACCACCGGTCGCGCCGGTGAGCAGAACGGCCTGGTGCAGGCCTTCTGGGGCGACCCGCTGAACTTCGAGGCAGCGTGAGGCGCCCCCCGATCCGGGTGATTGATTGATCGTTCAAGCCGTGGCTACCCTCCGCAATTCGGGGAGGAACCAGTCACATGCGCGGTCTCATCGCGGCTCTGGCCGTTTCGCTGGCCTTGGCGGGCGCCGCCAACGCCGAGGTCAAATCGGCGGCCAACGGCCGGCTGCACCTGGAGAATCGGGTCCTGATCGCGGCGCCGCCGGCCAAGGTCTATGAGGCGCTGGGCCAGGTCGGGTCATGGTGGGAGCCGTCCCACACCTATTCCGGCAAGGCCGAGAACATGACCATGCCGCTGCAGCCCGGCGCCTGCTTCTGCGAGGCCCTGCCGGGCGGCGGGGTCAAGCACGGCGAGGTGGTCCTGGCCTGGCCGGGGATGATGGTGCGGGTGCTCGGCGCCTTCGGGCCGATGCAGGAGTACGGGGTCGAGGCGGCCCTGACCTTCACCCTGAAGCCGACGGCGGATGGCGGGACCGAGGTGATCCAGACCTATCACGCCAGCGGCGTGCCCGAGGCGCTGCTGCCCAACGCGGGCATGTTCGACCGCGTGATCGGCGGCCAGCTTGGCCGGTTCAAGACCTATGTGGAGACCGGCAAGGCCGGGTGAGGCGCGGGCGGAGCCGGCGGCCCCGCCCGAAGTCCCTGTTCTCAGGCCGCGGCGGCGGCTTCGCCGGCGATCACGCGGCTGGCGGCGTTGACCACCGAGGCGATGCGGAGCGCCGCCTGGATGGCGGTGTTCGGCACGCCGTGCTTCTTCAGCTCGGCCTCGTGCGCGTCCAGGCACATGCCGCAGCCGTTGACGGCCGAGACGGCGGTCGACCAGAGCTCGAAGTCGACCTTCTCGACGCCCGGATTGGCCAGCACGTTCATCCGCAGCTTGGCCGGCAGCGTCCCGTACTCCTTGTTCTTCATCAGGTGCAGGGCGCGGTAGTAGACGTTGTTCATGCCCATGATGGCCGCCGCGGCCTTGGCGGCGGTCAGCGCCTCTTCGGACAGGCCGGCGGCGCGGGCGGCGGCCTCGATGTTGCGCACGACCAGGGGTTGGCCCACGGCATGGGCCGAGGCGACGAAGGCGCCCCATTTCTGCTGGTCGGTCAGGAGGGTCTCGCTCGAGAGCGAGGAGAGGTTCAGGCTCAGGTCCTTGGCGTAGGCCGGCAGGGCCTCGCGCACGGCGTCCAGCGACATGGCGGCGTTCCTAGGGTTCAGCTTGGTTTCGAGGAGAAGGGGCGACCGGGAGTCCCGCACTCGGGGGGAGGGACGATGAGACGCGGAACTCCCGGCGCGGCGGTCCGTCGAGGGACGTGACGGACCGCTTACAGGTCTGGCCTTACTCGGCAGCCAGATTCAGCACGTCGCCGCCGACGGCGCGGTTGCAGGGGCACAGTTCGTCCGTCTGCAGGGCGTCGAGGACGCGCAGGGTGTCGGCCGGCGCGCGGCCGACGTTGAGGTTGGTGACGTAGACGTGCTGCACGACGTTGTGCGGGTCGACGACGAAGGTCGCGCGCAGGGCGACGCCTTCTTCCTCGTCCAGCACGCCCAGGGCGCGGGCGAACTTGCCGCTGTTGTCGGCGAAGTTCCAGATCGGCAGGCCGTTCAGGTCCGGATGCTCACGGCGCCAGCCGAGCTTGCTGTGCTCGTTGTCGGTCGAGCCGCCCAGGACGACGGTGTCGCGATCCTCGAAGTCCTTGTTCAGGCGGGCGAATTCGGCGATTTCGGTCGGGCAGACGAAGGTGAAGTCCTTCGGGTAGAAGAAGATGACCTTCCACTTGCCGGGGAACGAGTCGTTGGTCACGGTTTCGAAGGCGCTCTCGCCGTTCTCTTCGTGACGGTTGAACTTGGGCTTCACGCCCACGACCTTGAATTCAGGCAGCTTTTCGCCAACACCCAGCATGAAAATCTCCGTCCGCTTGGAAGGTTGCAGTAGCAAAATGATCGAGGATCGCCGGGCAGGGAGGCGACGGCGACAGCGGGGAGATAGGAGACTCGCCGCCCAATAGCCAATCGATAGTTTTTGCCGACGGGATAGAATGATCCTATAGCGTCGCGGCGATGCTCCCAACCCTCAGACAGCTCCACTATCTCAAGCTTCTGGCCGAGCACGGCTCGTTCAGCCGGGCCGCCGAGGCCGCCAACGTGACCCAGCCGACGCTGTCGGCGGGCATCGCCGAGCTGGAGCGGATCATCGGGGCCCCGGTGGTCGACCGGGCTCGGTCCGGGGTGATCCTGACGGCTGCCGGCGAGGAAGCCGCCCGCCGGGCGCGGGACCTGCTGGCCGGGGCGGAGGACCTTGTGCAGGCGGCGCAGAGCGCGGGCCAGCCGCTGTCGGGCCGGTTCCGCCTGGGGGTCATCCCGACGATCGCGCCGTTCCTGCTGCCACGCGCCCTGCCGGTGATGCGGGAGCGGTTTCCGCGACTGCGGCTGTTCCTGCGGGAGGACCTGACGCACCGGCTGATCGCCGCGCTGCGGTCAGGGGCGCTGGACGCGGCGCTGATCGCGCTGCCGTACGACATGACGGGGCTGGACTGGGCCCATGTCGTGGATGACGAGCTGCTGGCCGCGGTGCCGCAGGGCCATGCCATGGCGGCCCAGGAGCAGATCAGCCCGGAGGCGCTGGACAGCGATGAGCTGATCCTGCTGGAGGACGGCCACTGCCTGCGGGACCATGTGCTGTCGGCCTGCGGGCTGAACCCGCCGAGAGGCGAGGACGAGGCCTTCGCGGCCACCTCGCTGCCGACGCTGGTGCAGATGGTCGGGTCGGGGCTGGGGGTGTCGTTCGTGCCGGCGATGGCGGTGGCCGCCGGGCTGGCCGGGCAGGCGCCGGTGACGATCCGGCCCCTGGAGGCCGACCACCCCAGCCGCGAGATCGTCGTCGCCTGGCGGGCCGGCTCAAGCCGGGCGCGGGACGGCCGGCTGCTGGCCGAGTCGCTGCGAGAGGCCTGAGGGCCCCGATCCCCACATCGAAAAAGTCGCAAAGCCTTGTGAAGCCAGGGTTTGCGAGGGTTCGCGCCGTCGTGTGGGGATACAGAACGGGGTGGAGTGGCTGTACAGAGTGGCGCGGAGTGGGGCTACAGAGTGGGGCCGAGCAGGGGCGGTTTCGCCCCACGTGGCCCATGCCGCCTGTATTATTTTGACAGGCGCGTTTTCGCCGGCGGGGGGCGGGGCGGCGGGCCAAGTCCATGGGATGTCGATAAACGACAATGGGGAGCCCTTGCATTTCGACTGCAATTAGATATATCTACAAATAGACATATCGAAATAGGATCGAAAATGCACAGAATGTTCGGATTTCATCACCCACGTCGCCATCGCGGCCCGTTTGGTCATGGCCACGGCGGCCATGAGCATGGCGGTCGGCACGGCTTCCGGCGGGGGCGCCGGTTCTTCGACCATGGCGACCTGCGCTATGTGCTGCTGAAGCTGATCGCCGAGACGCCCCGCCATGGCTACGAGCTGATCAAGGCCATCGAGGAGCAGGCGGGCGGCGCCTACAGCCCGAGCCCCGGGGTGGTCTACCCGACCCTGACGCTGCTGGAGGAGACCGGCCTGGTCGTCTCTGAAGCCCAGGGCGGCAAGAAGCGGTACAGCATCACTCCGGAGGGCGAGGCGCACCTGCTGGCCAACGAGGGCCAGGTGGCGGGGATCTTCGAGCGCATGGACGCTGCGGCGGCGATGAGCGCGATGTTCGCGCCGCAGATCGTGCGGGCGCGCGAGAACCTGAAGACCGCGCTCAAGCTGAAGCTGACCGGCGGGGTCCTGACCAAGGAACAGATCGCCGCCATCAGCGAGGCCCTGGACGCCGCCGCCGCCGCCGTGGAGCGCGCCTGATGCAGAGCCACGCCAGACTGAGCACCGACCGGGCCGCCCGCTACATGACCCAGCTCGGCAAGCACTGGAGCCACAAGTTTCCGGTGCTGCTGGGCGAGGCCGACTGCGAGATCACCCTGCCGGTCGGCCGCTGCGTGATGCGGGCCGACGCCGAGGGGCTGGATGTCGAGGCGGTCGCCGAGGACGAGGCGGCGCTGGCAAAGCTGGAAGACGTCATCGCCAGCCACCTGGCGCGGTTCGCCTTCCGCGAAGGGGAGGTGACGCTGGGGTGGACGCGGTAGGCGGGGGGGCGGGTTCCGGCGCTGTTGCCAGTGGCCACCGGTCGGACGGCCGCCGCGAGGAGTTCCTTCTCCCGCGAGGGGAGAAGGAAACCGGGTGATTTTGTTGGTAATTGCCCTGATCCCTGAAGGGGGCCCAACCACCTTGTGGACGCCCGCCTTCGCGAGCGTGATCGGTGAGGAGGATGCATCGGCGCCGGACCATCCCCTGGCCAGGCGCCCCTTCACGATCCATGGGTCCTCCGGATCGGGCCTTGCCCGACCGAAGGATGACAGTTGGGGAGCTAGAGCCCGAGCGCCTTCTTTACCTCGCGCCAGTCGATCAGCTTGAAGTTCTGGCGCGAGCGGGTGGAGGAGAGGGTTTCGCCTTCGGTGTCGATGTCGTCCTGGGCGACGACGAGGCCGTTGGCGTAGGGGCCGACCACGCCGCCGAGGGCGGCGACGCCGTCGGTGCCGGTGACCGGGTCGATGCCGTTGCCGGCGACGGCGGAGAAGCGGCCGCGATAGACGGGCGTGTCGCCATCGACGCGCCAGACGGCGAAGGCGCTGTCGCCCTGGCTGGAGGCGATGAGCCAGGTGATCTCGCCCTCGCGCAGCAGGGTCAGCCCCTCGACGTCGGGCTGGAGCATCTCGGACGGCGCGGCGGCGACCTGGATGCGGGCGTCGCCCCTGGCGGGATCGAGATCGTAGCGCCAGATGCCCTTGGCCTCCTCGCCGATATAGAGCAGTCCCTTGGCGTCATCGATGACGCAGCCTTCGGTCTGGCTGCCGACGGCGAAGCGGCGTTCCTCGGTGGCGACGAAGGCGCCGTCGGCGCTGGCGGCGATCCGAATCTGGCGGACCTGGCCATCGGTGCCGTTGACGACGACGATGAAGTGTTCGCCGCGTCGGCCGACGCAGAGGCCATAGGGCTCGGCGAGGTCCAGCTTGGCCACGCCCCAGGGCGTCAGCTTCAGCGAATCGGGATCCATCAGATAGAGGGCGGCGCCCATCCGGCCCCGGTCGCTGGCCGCGACCAGCACGCGCGGCCCGTTCGGCGTGGGAAAATCGCCACGCAGGTCGACGTTGTTGAGCAGGCCGTCGGGCACGAAGCCGGTCACCTTGCCATCGAGCCCGTAGGTGTAGAGCCCGGCCTTCTTGTCGGTGCCGAAAATCACCACGCGCGAGGGATCGCGCGGATCAGCCCAGATTTCCGGGTCATCGGCGGCGTCTTCGCCAGCCGTACCGACCGAAACGGTCTCGGCCGAGGACAAAACGGGCGTTCCGACGCCAACGAGCTGCTTGGGCGAGTCCGAGAACTTTTCAGGATCAAGTAGAGCGCAGCCGGAGAGAAGAGCAGCGACAAGGCCCGCTGTCACAATTCTGTAATAAAACTGTCGATCAAACATCACTGGCGCCCTTTTGCTGTCCTGCATATGCCCGGCGCGTGCTGAACACAGGCGAGACCTTCCGTCAACTCGCCATCGCACCAGGGGCTATTACGATGAACAAAGCCAAGCTGATCGCGCTTGCGACAATCTCTCCGCTCGCCTTCGCCACCGCCGCCATGGCCGCCGAAGACACCGCCGTCGCCACCGCGCCCCGTGAGGCGCCGGCCACGGTCGAGGAACTGGTCATCAATCCGGAACTGACCTTCCGCAACCGGACGGACGAGACCGCGCCGGTCCTGTCCTACGACCAGGAGTACTTCCAGCGTTTCGAACCGGTCTCCGCCGGCGACGCCATGAAGCGCGTGCCCAGCGTGACCTTCCTGTCGGACGTGCTGGAATCGGACGGCGCGCGGCTGCGCGGCCTGGATCCCGGCTACACCCAGATCCTGATCAACGGCGAGCGCGTCCCCGGCGCCGGCGCCGACCGCTCCTTCTTCGTCGACCGCATCCCGGCCGAACTGATCGAGCGGATCGAGATTGTCCGCAGCCCCTCGGCCAACCGCAGCGGCGACGCCGTCGCCGGCGCGCTGAACATCGTGCTGCGCGACGCCTACAGCCTGGACGGCGGCTATGTTCGCGGCGGCATCGCCCGCTATGACGACGAGGAACTGGCCGGTTCGGCCGGTTTCGTCTGGGGCGGACAGGTCGGCCCCGGCCGTCTGCTGATCGGCCTTGGCGCGCAGGAGCGCCGCAGCCCGAAGGAAAAGCTGAGCAAGCGCTTCGACGAGCCTGGCGGCACGCTGGACAACATCGAGGTCCAGACCGACGTGCGCGACGGCACCGACTATTCGGTGAACGCGACCTATGACGTCCAGGTGGGCGGCGGGGACCTGACCCTGAGCGGCTTCTTCGTCCGCACCGACCGCTATCAGGACGAGGACTCCATCGAGTACATCGACGGTGTCCGCACCGACGCCAGCATCGACCTGGTCAACGACAACGACCTCGACATCCTGACCGACAACTACAGCCTGGGCGCCCGCTACGATCGCGAGATGTTTGGCGGCAAGACCAAGATCAAGCTGGGCTATGCGGCGATCATCGACGAGCAGTTCGAGTTCGAGGAAGAGATCGAGTTCCGGCGCGACGCCATCCCGTTCCCGGACGGCGACCGCCTGACGCGCGACGAGATCACCTTCGACCTGGAAGATCGCGAATGGTCGGCCGACATCGAGCACAGCCGCGACGCCGGCCCGGTGAAGATCGGCTTCGGCCTGTCGTTCAACGACAAGGAGCGCGACGTCCGCGTCACCGAGTACCGCTATCGCACCACGACGGTTCCGTTCCCGGCCCCGACCCCGGCCAGCTACACCCTGCGCAACTTCTCGCAGGCCAACATCGAGGAGCAGCGGCTCGACCCGTTCTTCATGGTGTCGGGCAAGAGCGACATCGTGAAGTGGGAAGTGGGCCTGCGCTACGAGACGACGGACGTGACGATCGTCGACAACAGCATCGGCGTGGCTCCGGCCGACCGGGTGACGACGAACGACTACAACATCCTGCTGCCCTCGGCGCACATGCGCATCAAGGTCGGCGAGGCCGGACGGGTCAACCTGTCGGCGGCGCGCACCGTGCGTCGCCCCAGCTTCAACCAGCTTTCGCCGGTGCTGCTGGAAGAGGAGTTCGGCGACGACGACTACATCGGCAACCCGAACCTGGAGCCGGAAACGGCGTGGGGCGTCGATGTGGGCTATGAGCACCGGATCGGCCGTCGCGGCGTCGTCGGCGTCAATTTCTTCTATCGGGATGTCACGGACCTGATCGAGGCGGTCAACACCGGCGCCGAGGGCAGCGGCGGACCCGGCACCTTCATCTACTCCAACGCCAACGTCGGCGATGGCAAGGTGTGGGGTATCGAGTTCGACCTCTCCACCCCGCTGAGCTTCATGGGCCTCGACAACACCGGGGTGTTCTTCAACTACAGCTGGCTGGACAGCGAGATCACCGACTTCGCCGGCGAGCGGAAGTTCAACGACCAGTCGGACTATGTGTTCAACGTCGGCGTCATCCAGGACGTGCCCAGCTGGGGCGCCGCCTTCGGCGTCACCTACCGCAAGCAGGGCGACGCCTTTGGACGCGTCGAGCTGGAAGAGGTTCGCACCCGCTACGGCGCCGACCTGGAGATCTTCGTCGAGAAGCGCTTCGGCAAGAACTTCGTCCTGCGCTTCACCGGGACCAACCTGCTGGACAGCTCCAAGGACGAGGTGTTCGACAAGTTCGGCAGCCTGGGCGACCAGGCGAGCCGCGACTACGACGAGTACGAGGTCGAGACCGAGCGGGCCGGCCCGGTCTTCCAGATCGTGGCGCGCTGGGCCTTCTAGGGCCTCGGAACCTCCTGAAACAGAGAGCCCCGCCGGAGCGATCCGGCGGGGTTTTTCTGTGGGGGGATGGCGGGGTGCGTCCTTCGACACGCGCTTCGCGCTGCTCAGGATGACGAACACCGCGCCCCGTCACCCCTCTTCGTCATGCTGAGCAGCGATCGGCAGATCGCGTGTCGAAGCACGCACGTCCCCCTTCCCCCTCAATGGGGGAAGGGTTGGGGATGGGGGTGTATTCCCGGTGTTTCTGGAAGGGTGAAAGAGGGCGCCGTCGCCCCTTCATGATCCACCCGAACCTCCTCCACGCACACCCCCACCCAACCCTCCCCCATCGAGGGGGAGGGCTTTTGAGGGTGCGTCCTTCGACACGCGCTGCGCGCTGCTCAGGATGACGGGGAGGGGTGGGCCTGCCCTGTTCGTGATGCAGGGCAGCGATGCGCCAGGATCGCGAGCCGAAGCACGCAGGCGGGATGGCCCCCTCCACCACGTCGCCGATGGCGCCGTGGTCCCCCTCCCCCTGTTCGCCCGCTGGAGCGGGCGGGGGAGGACCCTTGGTGGAAGATGCTCCCCCGCTGCGCGGCAGCGTATTGGGGGAGCTGTCGGCGAAGCCGACTGAGGGGGCTGCGCCAGGCCCCCCAGCCTCAGTCCATCAGGCGGCGGGAGAGGTAGGTGTATTCCAGCGCGATGCGCATGGCGGTTTCGTTGAGGTTGGCGCTGGCGGCGTGGCCGCCGTCGATGTTCTCGTAATAGAGGACCGGATAGCCCAGCGACATCATCTTGGCGGCGGCCTTGCGGGCGTGGCCGGGGTGGACGCGGTCGTCCTTGGTCGAGGTCTCGAAGTAGACTTCCGGGTACTTCTGGCCGGCCTTGATGGCCTGGTAGGGGCTGTAGGCCTCGATGAAGGCGCGTTCCTCGGGGATGGCCGGATCGCCGTATTCGCCGACCCAGGAGGCGCCGGCGCCGCCCATGACGGTGTAGCGGATCATGTCGAACAGCGGCACCTGGACGACGACGGCGTTGTAGAGGTCGGGCCGCTGGGTCAGGGCGACGCCCATCAGCAGGCCGCCGTTGGAGCCGCCCATGATGCCCAGGCGCCGGGGCGAGGTGATCTTGCGGGCGATCAGGTCCTCGGAGATGGCGAAGAAGTCGTCGTAGACCTTCTGGCGGTCCTGCTTGAGGCCGGCCTGGTGCCAGGCGGGGCCGAACTCGCCGCCGCCGCGGATGTTGGCCAGCACATAGACGCCGCCGCGCTCGAGCCACAGCTTGCCGACATTGGCCGAGTAGCCGGGGTTCATCGACACCTGGAAGCCGCCGTAGGCGTAGAGCAGGGTCGGCGCCTGGCCGTCGAACTTCAGGTCTTTCGGCCGGACGACGAAGTAGGGGACCTTGGTTCCGTCCTTGCTGGTCGCCTCGAACTGTTCGACGACCATGTTGGCGCTGTCGAACTTGGGCGGGGTGGACTTCAGGGCCTCGGGCTTTCCGCCGGCCGCGTCGGCCAGGTAGAGGGTGGTGGGGCTGAGGAAGTTGGTCACCGTGACCATCAGCCGGTCATCGCCGCTGGCGGTCGAGGCCAGGCCGATGGTGGAGTTGGCGGGCAGGTCGAGGCGGGACTTCGACCAGCCGTCCTTGCCGGGCTTGAAGGCCCAGGCCTGGCCGGTGACGTTGTCGAGCAGCTCGACCACCAGGGTGTTGCGGGTGGCGATGACGCTGTCGATCGACTGGCGGGCGGTGGGCCGCAGGACCAGCTCGGCGCCGGCCTTGGCCGGATCGGCGTTGAGGTCGGCGAGGTTGAAGGCGGCGAGGTCGCCCTGCTTGAGGTTCTGGGCCGGCCAGTCCTCCTCGAGGGTGAAGACGACCTTGTCGCCGACCAGGGCCTGGATGCCGGACTTCAGCGGCAGGGGTAGTTTGACCGGCTTGCCGTCCTTGAGGATGAAGTACTCGGTCTCGAAGAAGGTCGGCGAGCGGGCGATCATAACCGCCGCGACCTGGCCGTCGGGCCGGCGCAGCACGAAGGGCGAGACGCTGATGTCGTCCTCGGTCCCGCGATAGATCTCCTTGACGCTGTCCAGCGGCTGGCCGCGCTTCCAGACGGCCAGGACGAAGGGATAGCTGGATTTGGTCAGGGTGCCCGGACCCCAGTCGCGGGCGATCAGCAGAGTATCCTTGTCGAGCCAGGAGACGTTCTGCTTGCCCTCTGGCGAGACGAAGCCGCCCTCGACGAACTTTTTCTCGACGGTGTCGTACTCGCGGACGGTGACCGCGTCCTTGCCGCCGTCCGACAGCATGACCAGGCAGTAGCGGTCTTCGGGGGCCAGGCAACTGGCGCCCTTCCAGACCCAGTTGGCGTTCTCGGCCTTGGACACGGCGTCGAGGTCGAGGATCACGTCCCACTCGGGCGTCTCGGTGCGGTAGCTGTCGAGCGTCGTGCGCCGCCAGATGCCGCGCACATGGTCCTTGTCCTGCCAGTAGTTGCGAAGCTGGGCGTCGTTCGGCCCGGCGAACCCGACCATGGCGATGCGATCGCGCGAGGTGACGATGGCCAGGGCGTCGTCATAGAGGCCCTTGTAGCGCGGGTCGTTCTGCAGGACCGGCAGGGAGCGGGCGTTCTCGGCCTTGACCCAGCCCAGGGCCTTGTCGCCCTCGACATCCTCAAGCCACTTGAAGGGGTCGTCCGCGCCCAGCGTATCGGCGGGAGAGGCGGCCGCGCCGCCGGGGGTGGCGGGGGCGGTCTGGCTCATGGCGGCGGGTCCGGAGGTCAGGGTCATGGCGAGGGCCGCGGCTGCGAGGAGGGTCTTGCGCAAGGCGATCAATCCATCAGTTGGCGGGAAAGGTAGACGTAGTGCATCGCCCAGCGGCGGGCGTTCGCCCTGGGATCGGCGGCGTTGGCGTGACCGCCGTCGGTATTCTCGTAATAGAGGTAGGGCGCGCCGAGCTGGCCCAGCCGCGCGGAGAACTTGCGGGCGTGGCCGGGGTGGACGCGGTCGTCCTTGGTCGAGGTGGTGATGTAGGCCAGCGGGTATTTCACGCCGGGCTTGAGGGCCTGATAGGGGCTGTAGGCGCCGATCCAGGCGGCCTCGGCGGGGATCTCCGGATCGCCGTACTCGCCGATCCAGGAAGCGCCGGCGGGCAGGCGGTGGTAGCGCAGCATGTCGAGCAGCGGGCTTTCGACGACCACCGCGTTCCACAGGTCCGGCCGCTGGGTCATGGCCACGCCCATCAGGAGGCCGCCGTTGGAGCGGCCGTAGGCGCCCAGGCGCCGGGGGCTGGTGACCTTGTCGGCGATCAGGGCTTCGGCGACGGCGTAGTAGTCGTCGTAGGCGCGCTGGCGGTTCTGCTTGAGGGCGGCCTCGTGCCAGGCAGGGCCGAACTCGCCGCCGCCGCGGATGTTGGCGACGACGTAGACGCCGCCGCGCTCGAGCCAGAGCTTGCCGATGACCCCGTCGTAGAGCGGCAGCTTGGACAGCTGAAAGCCGCCGTAGGCGTGCAGCAGGGTCGGCGCCTGGCCGTCGAAGGGCAGGTCCTTGCGGCGGACGATGAAGTAGGGGACGCGGGTCCCGTCCTTGCTGACCGCTTCCTTCTGCTCGACCACCAGGCCCGAGGCGTCGAAGCGCGCGGGCAGGGTCTTGACCGGGCGGGCCAGGGGGGCGGGGCTCTCGGCCAGCACCAGCCGGGTGGGGGTGACGAAGGTCTCCTCGGAATAGAAGACCGCATCGCCCTTGTCGGCCGTGGCGACCAGGGTCACGGCGGCGTTCTCCAGCCCCATGTAGCGCTGCATCAGCCAGGTTCCGCCGGCCTCGTTGAAGGTGACCAGCGAGCCGCGGACATTGTCGTAGAGCACGGCGACGACGCGGGTGTCGGTGACGGCGATCTGGTCGCTGTCGAGCGCCTGGCGTTCGGCGGGGGCGTAGAGCAGCTGGGCGATGGCGGGCGGTTTGGGGCCGGGGGCGCCGGCCTCGTCGGTCTTCTGGCGGCGCAGCAGCTCCAGCGGGTCGACGGCGATCAGCGATCCGGCCTTCCAGCCATGGTTCAGCCAGGACCAGTCCTGCTGCAGGGAGATGACCAGCCGGCCGTTGATGGCCCCGTGGATCGATGAGCGGGTCGGCAGCAGGAGGCGCCGGAAGACGCCCTTGTCGTCCATCAGGAACCAGGCGGTGTTGAAGAAGTCGAGCCCCCGGCCGACGAGCACGAACCGGGCGCCGGAGGCGTCGCGCAGGACCTGCGGACTGGCCGAGACGTCCCGTGTCTCGCCCTCGAAGACGGTGACGGCCTGGTCGAGGGTCTGGCCGCGCTTCAGCGTCTTGACCACGCGGCCGTAGCCGGAGTCGGTCAGGCTGCCCGGGCCCCAGTCGCGGGTCAGGATCAGGGTGTCGTCGTCCAGCCAGGCGACGGTCTGCTTGCCCTCGGGCAGGCGGAAGCCGCCGGGGACGAAGGCGCGGGTCTTGAGGTCGAATTCGCGGATCTCGACCGCGTCCTTGCCGCCGTCGGACAGGCGCACGAGGCAGCGGTCATAGGCGGGCGAGCGGCAGGTTGCGCCCTTCCAGATCCAGTTGGCGTTCTCGGCCCTGGCCAGCGCGTCGAGGTCGAGCACCGTCTCCCAGGCGGGGGCGTCGGTGCGGTAGCTGTCCAGCGTGGTGCGGCGCCAGACGCCGCGCACATGGTCGGCGTCCTGCCAGAAGTTGAACACCGCCTCGCCGACGAAGTCCGGCGTGGCGATGCGGTCCTTGGCCGACAGCACGGCCAGGGCGTCGGCCTGCAGCGGGGCGAAGCGGGCATCGCCGGTGAGGACAGGCTGGGACTTGTCGTTCTCGGCCTTTACCCAGGCCAGGGCGCGGGGGGATTCGACCTCTTCGAGCCACTGGAACGGATCGGACGCCTGGGCAAACGCGGTGGCGGCGAGGGCGGTGGCGGCGACGGCGCCGGCCAGGGCCGCCAGAACGGCAGAACGCATGATCACTCCCCGATACGCAGGCGGCGGAGCATAGGGCGCGCGCGTCAGGGGGCAAGAGGGGCCGGGTCTTGCCCTGGCCCCCTGGCGAGGATCAGCCCTCGCCGCGAACGTAGGGCTCGACCACGCCGGAGTACTTCATGGTCAGGGGGTTGCCCTTGCGGTCGACCTTGGCGCCCAGCGCGACCTTCACCCAGCCCTCGCTGACGCAGTACTCGTCGACGTTGGTCTTCTCGACGCCATTGAACTTGATGCCGATGCCCTGGGCCAGGACCTCCTCATCGTAGAAGGGGCTGTTGGGGTTGGTCGACAGGCGGTCGGGCAGGGTCTGGGTCATGGCTCACTCGTCGCGATCAGCGCGGGGTCATAGCCCCGCCCGCGCCCAGGGACAACCGGGCGGCCTATTCGTCGTTGGGAATGCAGATGAGCTCGCCGCAGGCCTTGCAGTGGACGGCGTCGGGATCGTGCCGCTTCAGGCCGCAGGCGGGGCAGGGGAACAGCACCTTGTGCGGCCGGACCAGCAGCTGCATCAGCCGGATGAACAGCGACACCCCGCCCAGCATCACCCCGATCGACAGCAGCCGGCCCCAGACGCCGGGCAGGATGATGTCGCCATAGCCGGTGGTCGTCAGGCTGGTCACGGTCCAGTAGAGGGCGTCGACCCAGCCGTCGATGCCCTCGTAGCGGCCGATGTGGGTGGCGTAGACCAGGCCCGTGATGACGAAGACGAAGGTCAGCAGCCGGACCGAGGCGCGGGTGATCTCCTCGACGCGGGTGTCGTCGTAGCGGTGGCCGATGGTGCGCCAGAAGAACTCGCTCTCGATCAGGGTCCAGAGCCTGAGCACCCGCAGGAAGCCGAAGTTGGCCAGCCAGACGGGGAACAGCAGGGTGGCCAGCACGAACAGGTCGACCCAGACCAGGGGGCGCTTGAGCCAGGCCTTGAGGTCCGGCGCGGCCATGAAGCGGGCCAGCATGTCGAGGCTGAGGAAGGCGGCGATGGCGTAGTCGATGACCAGGAAGGCGCTGGTGTCCTTGAGGATCGGCGCCGCCACGAAGAAGGCGATGATCGCCAGATCCAACCCGATGATGGCCAGCCGGAAGCGCACCGCCGTGGGCGAGGAGCCGTGGTACAGCGCCCGCAGCCGCGCACGGATGCGCCAGCCGTCCCGCTCTTCGGGAGGGGCGTCCTGCGGGACCTGGGCCGGCTGTGCCTTGCGCGCCATGCCCGGGACATAGCGTCAACCGCCCGGAGGACCAAGGTGTTGCTGCGCGGGCGCTTCTTGCCGAGGGAGAGGGAATGGCGCCGCGGCCGCCCCTCACAGATTTCGCCAATCTCGACTATATAGGCCGCGACATGTCCCGCCCGTTTCTGAAGATGAACGGGCTCGGCAACGACTTCGTCGTCGTCGAGGCCCGCCAGCAGCCGTTCCGGCCGAGCCCCGAGCAGGCGCGCGCCATCGCCGACCGGGCGAGCGGGATCGGCTGCGACCAGCTGATCGGGCTGGAGCCGAGCGCGCGGGGCGACGCCTTTATGCGCATCTGGAACGCCGACGGGGGCGAGGTCGCCGCCTGCGGCAACGCCACCCGCTGTGTCGGCTGGCTGCTGATGCAGGCCTCGGGACGCGACAGCGCCGTGATCGAGACCGAAGCCGGCCTGCTGCGCGCCGAGCGCGGAGCGGACGGGGCGATCAGCGTCGACATGGGGCGGCCGGGCCTGGACTGGACGCAGATCCCGCTGGCCGAGGAGATGGACACGCGCGGCATCGAGCTGCAGGTCGGGCCGATCGACGCGCCGCTGCTGCACACGCCGGGCGCGGTCAGCATGGGCAATCCGCATGTCGTCTTCTTCGTCGACCACGAGCCCGACGAGCAGATGGTGCGCGGCTCCGGCAGCCTGATCGAGCATCACCCGCTGTTCCCCGAGGGCGTCAACGTCGGCTTCGCCCATGTGCTGGCGCCCGATCGTATCCGGCTGAGGGTCTGGGAGCGGGGCGCCGGCCTGACCAGGGCCTGCGGCACCGGCGCCTGCGCCGCCCTGGTGGCTTGCGCCCGGCGCGGCCTGACCGGGCGGGAGGCGACGCTGGTGCTGGACGGCGGCGAGCTGACCATCGCCTGGCGCGAAAGCGACGACCACGTGATCATGACCGGACCGGTCGCGGTGGAGTTCACCGGCCGGCTGCCGGAGGCAATCGCGGCATGACCCACCCCGCCCTGCAGCCCGGCCATACGGCCGTCATCACCGGCGCGGCGGACGGCATCGGGCTGGCGGCGGCGCGGCGGTTTCTCGAGCTTGGGCTGAACGTCGTGCTGGCCGACCTGGCGGCTGACAAGCTGTCCGCTGCCGTTGAGGGCCTGGAGGCGGGCGAGCGTGCGCTGGCCGTGCCCACGGATGTGGCGGACGCCGCGGCCGTGGCGGCGCTGCGCGATGCGGCCATCGCCCGGTTCGGCGCGGTGCATGTGCTGATGAACAACGCCGGCATGGGCGGCGGCGGCTCGGCCATCGAGAACCCCGACCGCTGGCGGCGCCTGCTGGAGGTCAACCTGTTCGGCGTGATCAACGGGGTGCAGGCGTTCGCCCCGGCAATGATCGAGCGCGGCGCGCCGGGCCTCATCATCAACACCGGCTCCAAACAGGGCATCACAACCCCGCCGGGCGACACCGCCTACAACGTCTCGAAGGCGGGGGTGAAGGTCCTGACCGAGGGGCTGCAGCACACCCTGCGCAACACGCCCGACTGCCGGATCAGCGCCCACCTGCTGGTTCCCGGCTACACCTTCACCGGCATGACCTCGCGCGGCCAGGCCGACAAGCCGGCGGCCGCCTGGACGGCCGCCCAGGTGGTGGACTTCATGCTGGAGGCCATCGCCGCCGGCGACTTCTATATCCTCTGCCCGGACAATGACGTGGACCGCGCCACGGACGCCTCGCGCATCCGATGGGCGGCCGAGGACGTGGCCTCGGGCCGCCCGCCGCTGAGCCGCTGGCACCCCGACTACAAGGACGCCTTCGAGGCCTTCCTGGCCCAGGACAGGCCGGCGGACGGGCGATGAGCGAAGAGGTCCTGGATGAACCGGCCGTCGCCGAGACCGGCGGCGGGACGCGCGTCGTCACCTTCGGCTGCCGGCTGAACGCCTACGAGTCCGAGCAGATCCGCGCCCGGGCCGAGGCGGACGGCGTTTCTGGGACGATCGTCTTCAACACCTGTGCGGTGACGGGCGAGGCGGTGCGGCAGGCGCGTCAGGCGATCCGCAAGGCGCGCCGCGAGAACCCGGACGCCCGCATCGTCGTGACCGGCTGCGCGGCCCAGGTCGACCCGGACGCCTTCGCGGCGATGGGCGAGATCGACCTGGTGCTGGGCAACGCAGAGAAGGCCGCCCCGGGCGCCCTGCTGCCGGCGCCCGAGAAGGGCCGGGTGCGGGTAAACGACATCATGAGCGTGCGCGAGACCGCCGCTCACCTGTCCGACGGCCTGAAGGACCGGGCGCGGGCCTATGTCGAGATCCAGAACGGCTGCGACCACCGCTGCACCTTCTGCATCATCCCGTACGGCCGGGGAAACAGCCGCTCTGCGCCGGCCGGCGAGGTGGTCGAACGGATCGGCCGGCTGGCCGCCGAAGGCTGGAAGGAAGTGGTGCTGACCGGCGTGGACCTGACGAGCTGGGGCGCGGACCTGCCGGGTCAGCCGACGCTGGGCCAGCTGGTCGCGCGGATCCTGCGGCTGGTTCCGGACCTGCCCCGGCTGAGGCTGTCGAGCATCGACGCCGCAGAGATCGATCCGGACCTGATGCGGGTGCTGGCGACCGAGGCGCGGCTGGCGCCCTATCTGCACCTGTCCCTGCAGGCCGGCGACGACCTGATCCTCAAGCGGATGAAGCGGCGGCACCTGCGGGCCGATGCGCTGAAGCTGGTTTCGGAGGTGCGGGCGGTGCGGCCGGACGTGGCCTTCGGTTGCGACCTGATCGCGGGCTTTCCGACCGAGACCGAAGAGGCGTTCGCCAATACCGTGGCGCTGGTCGAGGAAGCGGGCCTCTCCTACCTGCACGTCTTCCCCTACAGCCCCCGGCCGGGGACGCCGGCCGCGCGGATGCCGCCGGTGGCCCGCGCCGTGGTCAAGGACCGCGCCGCCCGCCTGCGCGCGGCCGGCGCGGCGGCCCTGGCCCGGCACCTGGAAGCGCGGGTGGGGCGGGTGATGGAGGGTCTCGTCGAGCGACCCGGAATGGCGCGGGCGGCGGACTTCACCGAGATCGCCTTCGAGGGCGAGGCCGAGGCGGGGTCGCTGCGCGACCTGCGGATCACCGGCCATGACGGGACCAGGGCGCTGGGGGTGCTGGCGTAGGGTCCGCCCGGCTAGCGGCCCTTGAAGCCCGGCCAGGTCAGTTTCCAGCGGATCGCCGCCCCGCGCAGGGCGAAGGCGGCGGCAAAGCCGATGAGGCCGGCGAGGATGCGGTCGACGCCCAAGGCCGCCAGGATGACGAACACCATCGCGCCGAGGATGGCGGCGCTGACGTAGATTTCCCGCTGCAGCAGCACCGAGGGCTCGCCGGCGACGACGTCGCGCAAGACGCCGCCGAAGGTGGCCGTCATCACGCCCATGACAACGGCGGAGACGGGATGCACCCCCAGCGCCAGGGCCTTGGCGGCGCCGACGATGGCGTAGGCGCCCATGCCGACGGCGTCGAGCCAGAGCAGGGCCGTCATCCGCCAGGTGGCGCGGCCGACGAACCAGACCACCAGCGCCGCGACGATGCAGGTGACGAGGTAGCCGGGCCGGTTGATCCAGAACACCGGCGCGTCGATCAAGAGGTCGCGCAGGGTGCCGCCGCCGACGCCTGTCATCGCCGCGAAGAAGATGAAGGTGATGACGTCATGCCCCCGCCGCGCCGCCGCCAGCGCCCCGGTCGCGCCGAACACGGCGACGGCGGCGTAGTCGAACAGCAGGAAGGCGGTTTCGAGGTTGGGCATTGGCCGCGTCTATCGCACGGGAATCGTCGACTGCTCCAGCGTGGTGCGCTTGTTCCAGGCGGCCAGAGCAAGGCGTTGGAAATGGGTCCTCCGGATCGCTGCGCGACCGAAGGATGACAGACGCTGGCAATCGTCGCACCCTGTGGTCCATGGCCGACATCATTGATCTTCGCGTGCGCAAGTGGGCGGTTCGCCTGGCCAGGTTGCTGGGCCGACCGGACGGCCCGGAGGCGTTCGAGGATCGCACCCTGAAGGCGATCATCGACAACAACACCGACGAGGACATCGCCGACATGCTGGCCCTGCCCTTGCCGAGGAAGGGCGGGTAGGGGCTGTGGCGGCCCAATGGGGGGGGCGCCCCCCTCCACCACGTGCGTATTCGCACGTGGTCCCCCTCCCCCTGGTCGCCCGCATTCGCGGGCGGGGGAGGATCTTGCCGGGCGGCGGCATCTCCAAGCGAAGATGCTCCCCCGCTGCGAAGCAGCGAATTGGGGGAGCTGTCGGCGACGCCGACTGAGGGGGCGGCGCGCTGGATGCTCCCGCCCTCCGAAACAGGTGACGGCGTCGGCGGCAGAGGATAGACCGCGCCCATGGCAGAACAGAAGCAAGGCTGGTTCCAGCGCCTGACCAGCGGGTTGTCCCGCTCGTCGCAGGCGATGACCCAGCAGGTCACCGAAATCTTCCGCAAGCCGCTCGACCAGGAGCAGCTGGACGCGCTGGAAGAGATGCTGATCGAGGCCGACCTGGGCCCGCACGCGGCGGCGCGGATCACGGCGGCCTTCAGCGACGCCAAGTTCGGCAAGTCGGTGTCCGAGCAGGAGGTCAAGGAGGCCCTGGCCGACCTCGTGGCCAAGGAACTGGTCAGCCGGCAGGGCGAGTTCGACCCGCTGTCGGGGCCGCGGCCCTATGTGGTGCTGTTCATCGGGGTGAACGGCTCGGGCAAGACGACGACGCTTGGCAAGATCGCCGCCGACCTGAAGGCGCGGGGGGCCAGGACACTGATCGTGGCCGGCGACACCTTCCGCGCCGCGGCCGTGGAGCAACTGCGGGTCTGGGCCGAGCGGTCGGGGGCGGACTTCATGTCGCGCCCGGCCGGGGCCGACGCCGCCGGGCTGGCGTTCGATGCGATCGAGCGGGCCAGGGCCGAGGGCCATGACGTGGTGCTGATCGACACCGCCGGCCGGCTGCAGAACAAGCAGGGCCTGATGGATGAGCTGCTGAAGGTGATCCGGGTGATCAAGAAGGTCGATCCGGAGGCGCCGCACGAGACCCTGCTGGTGCTGGATGCGACGGTGGGGCGCAATGCGCTGAGCCAGGAAAACCTGTTCGGCAACCAGATCGGCGTGTCGGGCATCGTCATGACCAAGCTGGACGGCACCGCTCGCGGCGGCGTGCTGGTCCCCGTCGCCCAGGCCTCGGACAGCCCGATCAAGCTGATCGGGGTTGGCGAGGGGATCGACGATCTGCAACCCTTCGACGCCCGCGCCTTCTCGCGCACCCTCGTCGGCCTCGACGCTTAAGGAGCCCCCTTGGCCAAGCTCTCTCCCCAGGCCCACTCGTTCGTTCGCGGCGCGGTGGACTACGGCGGCCTCGTCGTCTTCCTGATCGGCTTCGCCATCACCCGGAACCTGGTGCAGGCGACCTGGTGGCTGGTGGCCGGATCGGCCGCCGCCCTGATCCTGGGGTTCGCCATCGAGCGGCGGATCGCGCCGATGCCGCTGATCGCCGGCGGCGCGGCCCTGTTGTTCGGGGCGCTGACGCTGATCTTCAACGACCCCAGCTTCATCAAGCTGAAGCCGACCATCATGAACACCCTGTTCGGGGTGACGCTGCTGGGCGGGGTGATGTTGGGCAAGAACCCGCTGAAGTGGTTCCTGGGCAGCGCCCTGGTGATGAGCGAAGGCGTCTGGCGCACCTTCACCTTCCGCTATGGCCTGTTCTTCCTTGCTTGCGCCGTGATCAACGAGATCGTCTGGCGGACCCAGCCGGACGCGGTCTGGGTGCTGTTCCGCTTCCCCGGCCTGCTGATCCTGGCGCTGGCGTTCTCCGTGACCCAGACCCCGCTGATCATGCGCGGCATGAAGGAGGCGGGGCATGTGCCCACGGAAGAGGAAAAAGGGCCGCCGCCCCCGCCTCTGGTCGAATAGTCTGTCGTCAAACCGACGCGAACCCGCCTTAAGTTCCGTGTCCGGTCGGTTGCGCCGGAGGGGATGATGGCCAAGGACAAATCTGCCAAGCGCGCGGTCGAGACGCCGCCGCCCAACCCGGCCGCGTCGCTGGGCCATCTGCTGCACCGCGCGGCGCAGCGGGCGCTGGATCTCTATGCCGCCGAAGCGGCAGGCTCGATCACCCAGCGCCAGCATGCGGTGCTGGCCGCCGTGGCCGAGCGGGAGGGCGCGGCCCAGGCCGACCTGGTCGCCGTCACCGGCATTGATCGCTCCACCCTGGCTGACATGGTCGCGCGGATGATCGACAAGGGCCTGCTGGCGCGGGAGCGCTCGCCGCTGGATGCGCGGGCCAACTCGGTGCGGCTGACCGACGCCGGGCGCATCGCCCTGGAGCAGACGGGACCCAAGGCGGCGGCGGCCGATGCGGCGCTGCTGGCCCTGTTGCCCAAGTCAAAGCGCGCAGCCCTGCTGGAGGCGCTGGAGATCCTGGCGTCCGGCGTGGCGCCGGCCAAGGCCGAGAAACCTCCCAAGGCGCCCAAGGCCGAGAAGCCCGGCAAGGGCGAGAAGAAAAAGAAGAAGAAGGACAAGTTGGCCAAGGCCGCCTGAGGAGGCGGCCGAGTCGGCGTGGGGCGTGCCTGAACCGACCGCCTCTGCGCAGCTTCGAGAGTCTTCGACCCCTCATCCGGCGCTTCGCGCCACCTTCTCCTGCAAGGGGAGAAGGAACAGCTCGCCGCTGCTGAGGACTGGCGGGCCGGTCAGGCGGCGGCGCGGGCGCCGTTGCGTTGGGCGGCCAGGAGGGCGGGCCAGAAGATCTCGTCGCCGTCGGCCGCTTCGTCCGCAGCCGGGGCGCGGTCGCTGACTGCGGGGAACAGCTGGTGGACGCGGGCTGCGCCGGTTTCGGCCTGACGCTCGGCAACCTCTTCGGGCGTGACCAGCAGACCCATGCGGCCGGCGGCGGCGCCGAAGTCGCGGCGCGAGGTCCAGACCGCGATGAAGGGCGAGGCCAGCAGCGGCAGGATGATCGGGGCGAACCAGATCGTCAGGTGCGGAGCCAGCGTCAGGGTGGCGGTGAAGATCAGGCCGATGTTGATCTGCCAGCGGTGGGCGCGGAAGGCGTCCTTCCAGTCCAGGGTCTCGCCGTCGCGGGCCTGGGCGGTCCAGCCGGCGTCCTTGCCGGACAGGATCTCGAAGACGATCTTCGTGTGGCCGACCATCAGCACAGGGGCCATGATCGCCGAATAGAGGCTCTCGACGCCTGCGCTCTTGAGGATGCCGAGGCGGCCGCCGAAGGCCTTGCGCTCGTCCTCGCGGCCGAGAGCCAGGGCGAGGCCCAGCACCTTGGGTCCGATCAGCATCAGCACCGTGAACAGCGAGGCCCAGATGATCGGGTCGTACTTCACCGGCTCGAGCAGCACCCAGTAGACCGGCTTGGAGAGGGTGATCTGCGCCTGGATGGCCAGGCCCGTCAGCAGCGAGACCAGCCACACCGGCGAGACCAGGTAGCAGAAGGCGCCGAACAGGAACTGCAGGCGGTTGATCCAGTGCAGGCCGGGCGCGGTCATCATGCCCAGGTGCTGGAGGTTGCCCTGGCACCAGCGGCGGTCGCGCTTCATGAAGTCGATAAGGCTGGGCGGGGTCTCTTCGGTGCTGCCGTCGAGGACCGGGGTGATGTGGACCCCCCAGCCGGCCCGGCGCAGCATGGCCGCCTCGACCACGTCGTGGCTGAGGATATGGCCGCCGAAGGGCTTCTTGCCCGGCAGGATCGGCAGCTGGCAGCAGTCGGCGAAGGCCTTCACGCGGATAATGGCGTTGTGGCCCCAGTAGCTGCTCTCGGCGCCCGTCCACCAGGCCACGCCAGCGGCGGCGACCTTGCCGAACATCCGCACGCTGAACTGCTGGACGCGGGCGTAGAGGGTTTCGGCGCCGACGATGACCGGGGTCGACTGGATCAGGCCCACGCCCGGGTGACGCTCCATGGCGTCGACCAGCTTGAGGATGGTGTCGCCGGTCATGACGCTGTCGGCGTCGAGGATGATCATGTGCTCGTAGGCGCCGCCGAAGCGTTGCACCCAGTCGCTGACGTTGCCGGCCTTGCGCTCGATGTTCTTGGGCCGGCGGCGATAGAAGACGCGGCAGCGGCTGCGGGCGCGCAGGGTCGAGAACTGGACGCGCTCCTGGGCGGCGACGGCCTCGTTGGTGGTGTCGCTGAGCACGAACAGGTCGAACCAGTGGGCCACGCCAAGCTCGGCCAGCGAGCGCTCGATCCGGGCGAGGCGGGCCAGGGACTGGGCCGGATCCTCATTGTACAGCGGCATCAGCATGGCCGTGCGCACGCGCGGGGTCGGCGCGATGAGGGCCATGTCGAGCTCGTCGGCCTTGCCCTTCAGCAGGCGGACATAGCCGGCGACGGCGCTGCAGAACCACAGCGACACGGCCGACACCAGCGTGCCGAACAGGACCAGCGCCACCACTTCCAGCGGGGTGAAGCCGTCACGGGCGTAGAGCTGGAACGGGGTCAGGGCGACCAGGAAGGTCAGGAGCAGCGCCGCGCCGAACAGGCGCGTACGGCGCCAGGCGATGTCGGCGGGGCTGGTCACGGGCGAGGCGGCGGCCTTGCGCGGCGCGTCGGCGCCGATCGACTGGCGCGGCATGGCCAGGCCGTTCTCGGGCGGCAGCCAAGGCTCGCCAAGGGCGGCCGGGGCGTCATAGCTGTCGGCGTCATAGCGAAGCGCCAGATTGCTCAGGCCGTCCACGGGAGCTCCCTGTTCCTCTGTGACGGCGAACAGCCGTCGATCGCGCCGAATGAGTTGGTCCCACCAGCCTGGCGACGATCCGGGGAGGAGTCGCCAGCCTTGGTAACGTGCTTATCACGGATACGTTATGTTGCGTCGCGGTGGAAGGGGCGATTTCGCCGCAACGGGGAATCTGCCTGAAAAATCGACGGCAATTCCGCCGGGTGGCGCCAATTGGGGCGACAATGTGTCAGTCGGCGGGCTTTGGCTCGGTGGGGGGCAGGGCGAGGGCGAACAGGCGGCGTTCGAGGACCAGGGCGGCGATTCCCGTCCAGCCGACAAGCACGATGGCGAACAAGCGCTCCCACCAGCCGACGTTCTGGGGATTCACCAGGCCGTACCAGATGCGGTGGTTGGTGATCAGGGCCAGCAGGGCCATGGCGATGCAGACCAGGATCAGGAAGATGCGCAGGCCGCGCATGCCGGGCACGCCGTGCAGGCCCCAGATCAGGAACAGCGGCGCCAGGATGATGCCCAGGCCTAGGTTGACGAACAGGTGGATGGGATTGGGCCAGACGAACAGGCTGGAGATGACCAGGCCGATGCCGGCCATGACAAAGCAGAAGATCAGGCCGCCAGCGGCGATGCGCGAGCCGCCGATGGCCATCACCGCCAGTCCGAATCCGACGCCCGCGAAGCCGGCGGCGACGCCGCTGATCAGCACGCCGCCATTGAACAGGAAGGGGTAGCGCGCCGTCGCACCGCCAAGCTCGCTGAGGAACTGGGTGGCGTGGTTGAAGCCGGGATAGAAGGCCACCGCCAGCAGGACCGACAGGAAGGCGAAGACCGGCGCGACCACGCCGACCGCCAGCAGGATGCGCCGCCGCCGCCAGGGCAGGCCCGGCCGGTAGCGGTCGTTGAGCACCCGGGCGATCATGCGGCGGCTCCGGCTGGCCGGGGCAGGGGGCGCAGGCCCCACAGCGGCCGCAGCGGGCCGATCCGGCGGACGATCTCGTAGATGACGGCGCTGACCCCGAAGGTCAGGACGATCAGGACCGGGGCCTCTGCGATGACCGGCCAGGCCAGCGGGGTGATGAGGAAGGCTGCGATGACCAGCACGGTCTGGTGCGCCAGGTAGACCGGGAAGATCGCCTCGTTGAGATAGCGGCGGACCGGCCCGTCGGCGTCGCGTAGATGGCGGCTGCAGAAGCCCAGCACCGCGCAGAGGGTCATCCACTGGTAGATGGCGAAGACGGTGTAGCGGGTCCAGGCGCCGGCCAGGCTGTCGTCGCGGAACAGGTAGAGGCTCATCAGCACGGCCATGAAGACCAGCGCCAGCGGCGCGGTGAGCCAGCGCCGGGCCTCTAGCGTGCGCCAGACCTCGTCATGGCCGACCAGCAGGAAGCCGAACAGGAACATGCCGAGCGACAGGGCGTGGTTGTACCAGTCGCCCGGCAGGTTGTTGGAGATGCCGAACCAGGGGAACAGCAGGATGCGGATGGCCGCGAGGTAGAGCATCGGCACGACCAGCAGCCGCCAGCCCGACAGCGCCTTCGCCAGACCTGCCTCGATCCGCGCCATGGCGCCCGGCGCGAAGAGCAGGGCCACGGCCACCAGGCTGTAGACGGCGATGTAGAGCACGAACCAGAGGTGGTTGATTGGGATGCCGTCGAGGATTCCGGCGGGGCTGTAGTCCCGGGCGAACCAGCCCCAGAAGCCGCCGCTCCACCAGCCCTTGGCCAGGGCCTCGAGCCAGGCCTGGGGCGGCACCAGCACCAGTATGCCGAACAGGAAGGGCGGTCCCAGCCGGGCGAAGCGGGCCTTGAGCACCGCCTCGGCGGTCAGCTTGCGGCTCATCAGGCGCAGGGCGGCGCCGGACACCAGGAACAGCAGGGTGAGGCGCCAGGGCGAGGTGATGAGGATCGCCTCTTCCAGCCACTTGAACTTGTGGATCGAATTGATGTGCCAGTCCCACGGCGTGTAGACGAGCGTGACGTGGTACAGGATCAGCAGCGCCAGGGCGGTGATGCGGATCCAGTCCAGGTCGGCCCGGCGGCCGGGATTCGGAGGCGTTGGCGACACGCCCGTCCTATCGCGCGAACGGGCGCATCCTGTCCATTCCCCGATCAGCGGCCGGTTCAGCCCGCGGCGCCGGCCTGGCGCGCCGCCCTGCGAGCTTCGCCGCGCGCCGTCAGCCAGTACATGACCGGAGTGGCGATGCGCGACAGCAGGGTCGAGGAGATCAGCCCGCCGATGATGGCGATGGCCAGCGGCGAGTAGAGGCCCGACCGCTCCAGCGCCAGGGGCGTCAGCCCGCCGATGGCGGTGACCGAGGTCAGCAGCACCGGCAGGAAGCGCACCTCGCCCGCCTTCTCGATCGCCTCGCGAAGCGGCATGCCCTCGCGCCTGAGCTGTTCGGTGAAGTCGACCAGCAGGATGGAGTTTTTGATCTCGATGCCGATCAGGGCGATGATGCCTATGGTCGCCGTGAAGGACAGCGAGTTGCCGGTCAGGAACAGGGCGGCGACGGCGCCGAAGAGGCCGAGCGGAATGATGCCGGCCACGACCATGGCGCTCTT
Organism: Caulobacter sp.; assembly: GCA_046295055.1. Taxonomy (GTDB): domain Bacteria; phylum Pseudomonadota; class Alphaproteobacteria; order Caulobacterales; family Caulobacteraceae; genus Caulobacter. The sequence continues at coordinate 50,929 of JBKBOD010000006.1, forward strand.
GAAGCGGCCGAACTCCAGCACCAGCACCGCCAGGATGCCGAAGATGGCGATGGTGATCGCCGCCCCGAGGCCCGCGAAGCTCTCGGACTGAGCCTGCGCCTGGCCGCCGTAGGACAGCCGGTAGCCGGGCGGCAGCTTCAAGCCTTCCAGCCGGGCGGCCGCGTCGGCGGTGACCTTCGACGTCAGAAAGCCGCTCTCGACATAGGCGCTGACCGTGACGGTGCGCTCGCGGTCGTAACGGTCGATGCGGGCCGGGCTGACGGTGGGCGTGGGGTTGGCGATGGCTGACAGGGGCGCGGACTGGCCGCCGGCCGTGGGGACATAGATGGCGCCAAGCGCGCTCAGGTCGTTGCGGTCGGCGCCGCCGGAGCGCTCCATCGGCAGACGGACGCGCACGGCGTAGTCATCCCCGTCGGCGTCGCGGTAGCGCGCGGCGTCCTCGCCGGACAGGGCCAGGCGCACGGTGCGGCGCGCGGCGCCCGCCGGCACGCCGAGCGCGGCGGCCTTGGCCGCGTCGAGGCCGAGGTCGAGGTCGGTGCGGTCGAGGCGCAGGGGGTTGTTGACGTCCCGGGCCCCGGGCACGGCCTTCAGTTCGGCCTCGACGCGGGCAGACAGGGCCTTCAGCACGCCGAGGTCCTCTCCGGTCAGGCGCACGGCGATGGGGGCGTCCACGGGCGGGCCATTCTCGAAGACGATCAGGGTGATGCGGGCGCCGGGGAAGCGGGCGAACTCGTCCCTCAGCCGGTCGAGCACCTTCTCGCTCTGGCCGGGCTTCCAGGCCTTGAGCGAGGCGTAGACCTCGGCCTGGTTGGTGCGGCTCTCGCGTTGCTGCTGGTTGTAGAAGATCTGCGGGTTGCCGCGCCCAAGGTTCGAGGCGCGCCAGGCCACCTGTGGCTCGCGCGCCAGGCGGCTGTCGACATAGCGAAGCGCCTGGTCGGTGCGGGACAGCGCCGTGCCCTCCGGCATCTCGATGCGGACCAGGAACTGCGGCGTCTCGGCCGGAGGGAAGAGGCTGGAGCCGATGGCGCCCAGCATCGGAATGGCGGTGAGGCAGATGGCCAGGACCACCGCCAGCGCCGCCCAGGGCCGGGCCAGGGCGCTGTGCAGGATGGGGGCGTAGAAGCGCTGGATGCCGCCGTTGATGGTCCGCAGCAGGGCGTTGCCTTCGGGGTCCTCGTGACGGGAGAGCAGGCGGCTGGCCAGGAAGGGGATGATGGTCAGGGAGACGATCAGCGAGGCGCCGACCGTCGACAGCACCGAAACGGGCAGAGACTTGATGTAGGCCCCCGCGCCGCCCGGGAGGGCCATCAGCGGCAGGAAGGCCAGCATCAGGCAGGCCGTGCAGCCGATGACCGCCAGCGCGATCTGGCGCGTGCCGTTGATGGCCGCCTCGGTGCGGTCCTCGCCTTCGCGCATGCGGCGGGCGATGTTCTCGACCACCACGATGCTGTCGTCGACCAGAAGACCCAGCGCCAGCACGAAGCCGGCGATCGACAGCTGGTTGAGGGTGAAGCCGAAGGCCTGCAGCAGCGAAAGGCCCATCAGCAGCGACATCGGGATCGATACCATCACCACCAGACCGGCGCGCGGGCCAAGGGGCAGCAGGGTGATCAGAACCAGCCCGAGCGCGATGCCGAAGTCTCGGAACAGGGCGCCCAGCCGGTGCTCGACATTTTCGGTCTGGAAGAAGGCCCGTTCCAGCTTCACCCCGCCGGGCAGCACCTTCTCGTGCTCGTCCAGGGCCTTGCGGACCTCGGCTGTGATCCTGCCGACATCCTCGCCGTCCTTCTGGGTGACGGTGAGAAACACCGCCCGCTTTCCGTTGAACCGGGTCAGGTGGTCGGGCTCGTCCTGGGCCCAGGATACGTCGGCGACGTCGCGCACCCGCACGACCTGGCCGTCGACCGAGCGGACCGGCGTGTCTCCGACGGCCTCCAGTGTCGCGAAGGCTCCGCCGGCCTTGACGTTGAAGCGCCGGTCGCCGGCCTGCACCGCGCCGACGGGGGCCTCTGCGCCGGCCGCGCGCAAGGCGTCGGTGACGGCGGTGGCGGGGATCTGCAGCGCAGAGAGCCGGGCGAGATCAAGCGAGACCCGCACCTCGGAGTCCGGCACGCCCCAGTAGCGCGCCTGGCGCACCCCGGGCACGCGGGCGAGGCGCTCGCGCAGCCGGTCGGCCGCCTTCTCCAGCCGGCGCATCGGCAGGGTCTCGCTGACCAGGGCCACCTGGACGATGGCGACCTCGGTGGTCCGCGCCCGGCGCACCTCGAGCCGGACGATGCCGTCGGGCAGGGTCCCGCGCAGGGCGTTCACCTCGCGCACGACCTCGTCGTACTTGCGCTCGGGATCGACGTCCCAGGAGAACTCGGTGACCACCGAGGCCACTCCGTCCTGGCTGGTCGACTCGATCTCGGTGACCGAATCCAGCCCGTCGATGGCCGCCTCGATCGGGTCGGCGACCAAAGCCTCCATCTCGGACGGCTCGGCGCCCGGCAGCACCGCCTGGACCACCACGATCGGCAGAGGGAAGTGGGGGTCTTCGGAGCGGGGCGTATTGAAGAAGCTGTTGAGGCCGAGGGCCGCCAGCAGGGCGAAGGCGACCAGGGTGAACTGCCAGCGGCGGACCGCGAAGCCGGCGATGTCGAGGTTCACCGGACCGCCCCGGCCAGGGCGGCGGCGTCGGCGACGCTGACCTTCTCGCCATCGCTGACGAAGCCGGCGCCGGCGGTGACTACCCGGGCTCCGGGCGCCAGGCCGGACACGCGGGCGAAGTCGCCGTCAAAGCCCACGAACCGGACCGGGGTGCGGCGCGCCCTGTCGCCATCCAGGCGCATGACAAAGGCCTTCTCGCCGTCGGCTTCCAGGATGGCCTCGGCCGGAACGAGCACCGTCCCGTCGCCGCCGCCGCCGAGGCCGGCGAAGCGGGCCGTGGCGGTCAGGCCGCTGCGGAGTTCGGGCCGGCCGCCCGGCAGTTCGACCTCGACACTGACCGCGCCGGTGCGGGCGTCGGCCGCCTGGCCCAGCTTGACCACGCGGCCGGTGACCGTCTGGCCGGGCAGGGCGTCGAAGCGCACTTCCACGGGCTGGCCGATGCTGACGCGGCCGACATCCCGATCGGCGAGGGGCACGCGAAGAACCAGCGGACTGCCGAGGTCGGCGATCCGCAGCACCGCCTGGCCCGGCTGGACGACCTCGCCGCTCTGGGCCAGCCGCTCAAGCACCACGCCGCCGGCAGGGGAGGCGAGGCGCGCCCATCGGCGGTCGAAGGCGGCGGCGTCGTAGGCGGCCTGGGCGGACTTCAGGGCGGAGCGGCGGTCGTCGAGGCGCTGACGGCTGACATACCCCTTGTCGAACAGGGTCTGGTCGCGCTGCAGGTCGCGGCGGGCGCGCTCGACCTCGGCCTCGGCCTGAACCTGGCGGGCGTCGACGGCGGCTGGGTCCAGGGTGGCCAGAAGCTGGCCGGCGGCGACCGTGTCTCCGGCATCGACATTCAGCCGGGTGATGACGCCCGCGATTCGGAACGACAGGGTCATTTCCCGTCGCCGCTCGAGCATTCCCGCGGCGAGGAGGCCTCCCTGCGCGCCGTCGGCCGCGATGACCGAGGCCGTTTCCACGGCCGGCGGCGGTCGCGTGGCGGGGTTTTCGGACCCGCCGCCACAGCCGGCCAGGACAAGCGCCGCAAGGACCAGCGACGCGAAGGGAGGCTTCATGATGACACACACACCGAGTGATCGATCATTGATAAGTTATCAGTGATCGATTATCGCGACTTGTCAAGCCGATCCCGCCGGGCAGACTGCGATGATGAAAGCCGCAACCCTCCGTTCCCCCCGCAAGCCGAAAGGCCATGGCGGCGAGCGGCGCCAGGAAATCCTCGATGCGGCCCTGAAGCTGTTCAGCGAACGGGGTATCCACGCCGTCTCGACCCGCGATATCGCCGCGGCGTCCGGCATCTCCCAGCCGGCGCTCTACGCCTATTTCCCCTCGCGCGACGAGATCGCCGCGGAGCTTTGCGAACAGGCCTTCAAGGCGCTGCGGGCGCGCATGCTGGCGGCGGCAGACGGGCCTCCCGGACGCGAGATGATGGAGCGGATGGGGCGAGTCTACATCGGCTTTGGCCTGGAGCAGCCCGACGCCTACCGCATCGCCTTCATGATCGAGAAGTCCCAGGCGGGCGAGGAGATGGACCCGGCCATGCGGCGCTCTCTCGACGCCGGCATCGACGCCTTCGACTGCTTCCGCCAGCAGACCGCGCGCCTGGTCGCGGCGGGCCTGACGCGGGAGACGCGAGTCGAGGTGCTGACCCAGTCGCTATGGGCCGCGATGCACGGGCTGGTCTCGCTGCTGATCGCGCGAAAGCACTTCCCGTGGGTGGAGCGCGAGACGCTCATATCCGCCCACCTGCGCACGCTGGCCGACGGGGTCCTGAAGCCCGGAGTCTGAAGGCGGCGACGGCCCTGCTCCCTTTGAGAACAGGGCCGCCCACCCCTAGTTCGCCCACATCACGTATTCGCCGCTGCCGTCCATGTCCTTGGTCAGGGGCTTGTCGATGAAGAAGGGCGCTTCGACCATGGCGGGCCAGAGCGGCTTGCCGGCCTTGCGGTCCTGCTCGTCCAGAAGAGCGGTCAGTTCGGCCACCTTCTTCGGGTCGCTGGCGGCGAGGTTGTTGCGCTCGGTCGGGTCGGCGGCGAGGTTGAACAGCCAGGTCTTCTTCGGCCGCTCGCTGAACTGCAGCTTCCAGTCCTTCCAGATCACCACGCGGTAGTGGCCCGAGCGGAAGAACAGCGGCCGGTCGGCGCCCCTGCCCTGGGTCAGGCCGATCAGGTCGACGCCGTCCACCTTGGCGTCGATCGGGGCGCCGGCGGCGGTGGCGGCGGTGGCGAAGATGTCGATGTGCATGGCGCGGGCCGGGGCGACCTGGCCGGGCGCCAGCTTGCCGGGCCACTGCATGAAGAAGGGCACGTTGACGCCGCCTTCGAAGAAGGTGGCCTTCCAGCCGCGGAACGGCTTGTTGAGGTCGGGCAGGCCCAGGTAGTTCGCCCCGCCATTGTCGCTGGTGAAGATGACGATGGTGTTTTCCAGCAGACCCTGGGCCTCGAGCTCGGCCAGCACCTTGCCGACGTTGCGGTCCAGCGAGCGGATCATGCCGCCATAGACGCGGGCGGTATGGTCGGGGATGTCCGACAGGGCTTCGTAGTCCTCCTTCGTCGCCTGGAGGGGCGTGTGGGGCGCGTTGAAGGCCAGGTACATGAAGAAGGGGCGGTTCTTGTTGGCCCGGATCGCCTTGACCGCCTCATCGCCGAAGTAGTCGGTGACGTAGCCCTTGGGCTCGAACGGCTTGCCGCCGTTCCAGCGCACGGAATAGGGCAGGTTGGCCCACAGGAAGCGGTCGATGGAGTCGAAGTCCTGCTTCGAGTTGACGACGTTGGGGTCGTTCTTGGGCAGGAACAAGCCGGCCCCGGCGAGGATGGCGAGACTTTCGTCGAAGCCCTGGCCGTTGGGCTGCAGCTCGGGCGCCTCGCCCAGGTGCCACTTGCCGATATGGATGGTGTGGTAGCCGCGGGTCTTCAGCGCCTCGGCGATGGTGACCTCGCCGGAGGGCACGCCCAGCGTCTCGGCTGGAGGCACGTCCTTGGCGCGATCGCCGTAGTAGACCGGCTTGATCGGACCGTCGGCGGTGTGGGTCACGGCCTTGGCGAAGGCCGGCGGGACCGCGGTGAACTCGAAGCCGAACCGGGTCGGGTAGCGGCCGGTCATCAGCGCCGCGCGGGACGGCGAGCAGGTGGCGTTGGCGGCATAGCCATTGGCGAACCGCACCCCGTTGCGGGCGATGGAATCGATAGCCGGCGTCGGCACCTTGCCGAACACGCCCGTGCCGGTGGCCGTGACGTCGTTGATCCCAAGGTCGTCGGCGACAATGAGGATGATGTTCGGCGGCCGTTCGGCGGCGGCCTGCTGCTCGGCCAGGGCGGCCGGGCCCTGGGCCCAGGTGATCTCCTGGTTGGGGCCGATTGGATTCTTGATCCGGCCGATGATGCCCGGCAGGTAGTATTTGAAGTGCTGGAAGGCGGCGAAACCGCCGACCGCCACGACGGCGGCGATCACCCCGGCGGTGATCAGGGTCTTCTTCTTCATCGCGGTCTCCCCGGGTCTTTTCTGTTGGTTGTCAGCGGCCCACGCGGCGGCGGCGGATCTCGTCCGAGCCGGCCGGCAGGCTTATCAAATCGCGGTCTCGGGCAATCCACAGCTTGCCCCCGAAGAGCTTGCGCGCATCGCCCAGGAACGGGACCTCGAGGCCCTTCAGCGGCAGCGGCGGCACGATATGGGTCAGCAGCAGCGCCTTCACTCCGGCGGCCTTGGCCTGACGGGCCGCGTCCTCCGGGCTGGCGTGATAGTCGGGGATGTCGGCCATGATCTTGGCCCGCCCGTCCATCCCCGCCGCCTTCGACGCCTTCTGCAGGCGGGCGACAAGGGTCGGCGACAGGGCGTCGTGGACCAGCAGGTCGGCGCCCCGCGAGGCGGTGACGACGTTGGGATTGGCGGCCGTGTCGCCGGTGACCACCAGGCTGCGGCCGCGATAGTCGAAGCGATAGCCGACGGCGTTCTCGACCGGGCTGTGATCGACCTTGAAGGCGGTGATCTTCAGGCCGCCCTCGTCGAGGATCACGACCTGCGCCTGCCCTTCGGGGAAGGCGATCGCGCGAGCGGCGAAGCCGGCGCCTTCCGGCGGCGCCACGGCGGCGCCGTGGTGGGCGGTGCGATAGCCGTAGTCCAGCGCATAGAATTCGTTGAGGCCGGCGACGACACGCTCCACGCCCTGCGGCCCGGTCAGCGGCATCGGGGTGCGAGCCGGAGCGCCGACCCAGCGCTGCAGGGCGACCGCGCCGAGGCCGTCGATATGGTCGGAGTGGAAGTGGGTCAGCAGGACCCCTTCGATCCGGCCGGCGGGCAGCTGGCCTCGCGAAAGCGTCTCGGCGGCCCCTTCGCCTGCGTCGACGAGGAAGACCCGCTTGCCGGCCACGACGGCCAGGCAGGGGCCGGCGCGGTCCGGGTCGGGCAGGGGCGAGCCTGATCCGCAGACGAAGGCATGCAGGCCGTCGGGAAGATCCTCGACCAGGTCGGCGGCCATGGTCCGTTGAAGCGCGCGGTCGGTGATCCACAGGCTGATCGGGCCCCGCGCCATCCAGACGACGGCGAGGAGGATGGCGAGGACAAGGACTCCGCCAAGCAGCTTCTTCATAGCGGGGCTCCCAGGCTGATCAGATCTTCCTCGACCGCCCAGAGGCGGTCCTGGCCCCAATGGCCGGGCAGGTCGGCGACGCGGAACGAGGGCACGCCCCACAGACCAAGCGACAACAGCTCCTGGCGATTGGCCTCGGCCATGTCGCGCCAGCTTTCATCCGCAAGGCCGGCCTGGACGTCGTCCCAGGTCAGGCCCGCCCGCCCGGCGGTCTGCCCAAGCCCCTCGTCGGTGGTCATGTCGACCGCCTCGGCGAAGGCGCCCGCCAGGAAGCTCTCGACGAAGGCCTCGCCCTTGCCGAGCGCCATGGCGCGTCCGAGAACACCCATGCCGCGTTCGACACCCAGCCCGACCGGATCGACCCCGCGTCCGAAGGGGATGCCCATCCGCATTGCTTCGCGCCAGCAGTCGCGCGTGATGTAGATGCGCTTCTCCATCGGCACCGGCAGCCCGCGCATGACCATCGGCAGCACCGGCCGCAGGCGGAAGGTCGCCCCGTAGCGGTCGGCCAGGTCGCGGGCCCGGCGCGCCGCCAGATAGGTGTAGGGGCTGCGAAACGAGCAGAAGAAGTCGAGGGTCACCTCGGGCGCGACCCGGGTGCGGGCCGCCGCGCCTTCCTGCATTGTCGCCAGCAGCGGCGCGGCGCCAGCCGGCCGGCGGTCTGCCAGGATGGCCTCGAGGTAGTGAAGGCGGTCCGGCCCCCAGAACCACTGGTCGGCGTGGAAGAAGGTGGCGCCGAGGTAGTGGCCCAGTTCGGTGCGGATGCGCGCGCCGTCGGCCATTGGACCTGTGGCATCGGCCAGCGGGAATCGTTCCAGCGCCCGCTGGTCGCCGGTCCAGAGCGCCTGGCCGATGGCGACAGCCCGTTCGGCGAAGTCCGGCTGGCCCAGGGCCGAAGCCAGCGCCCGCTGGGCGAGCGCCGTCTGGGCGGCGTCGGGCGCCTTGGCCGCGGCTGGAAAGCCGAGGCCGTGGGCGCGAGCCAGACGATGGGCGTCCTGCAGGCTCCAGCCGGCCAGGCGATCGGCGTCGGGCGCGGCGCTTTCCTCAGGCGCTGGGACCAGATGGACGGTCAGCGCCAGGCCATAGGTCGCCGCCAGCCGGTCCAGCAGCTGCGCCGCCAGATGGCTGTAAGGGTCGTCGGCCTGATGGAAATACCGCACCTGCGGAGGCGTCTGGTCGGTCACCCTGGCTGGCTCCTCGCTGATCGCATTGGCGTCTTGACGCGCCGTGAAAACTATTGGCACAAATAATGTCATATTATTCCGCCGCGTCAAGCGGCCAACCGCCTCCCGGAGTTTGCATGAAGGTTCTGCGCACCCCCGACGACCGCTTCCTGGGTCTGCCGGATTTCCCGTTCGGCGCGCACTACGAGACGGTCACCGACGCCGCCACGGGCCAGCCGCTGCGCATCGCCTGCATCGACGAGGGCCCGCGCGAGGCGGCGCCGATCCTGCTGATGCACGGCGAGCCGTCCTGGTCCTATCTCTACCGCAAGTTCGTGCCGCTGCTGGCGGGCCGCCACCGGGTCGTGGCGCCGGACCTCGTCGGCTTTGGCCGGTCGGACAAGCCGTCCGAGACGACCGACTACAGCTACGAGCGCCACGTCGCCTGGATGAGCGACTGGCTGACGGCCATGGACCTCAAGGACATCACCCTGTTCTGCCAGGACTGGGGCGGCCTGATCGGGCTGAGGCTGGTCGCCGCCTTCCCCGAACGGTTCGCCCGGGTGGTCGTGGGCAATTCCGGCCTGCCGACCGGGACCGGCATGACCGAGGGCTTCAGGACCTGGCTTGAGATGAGCCAGTCGATCCCGGTGTTCCCCGCCGGCATGATCGTCAACATGGGAACCCAGCGCGAGCTGTCGCCCGAAGAGATCGCCGCCTACGACGCCCCCTATCCGGACGAGAACTACAAGGCGGCGGCGCGGATCTTCCCGACGTTCGTGCCGGTCACGGCCGAGCACGCCAGCGTGGCGGAGAACAAGGCCGCCTGGGCCGTGCTGGAGCGGTTCGACAAGCCGTTCCTGACCGCCTTCAGCGACTCCGATCCGGTAACGAAAGGCGGCGAGCGGGTCTTCCAGGAGCGGGTGCCCGGCGCGAAGGGACAGCCGCATGTCATCATCCAGGGCGGTGGCCATTTCCTGCAGGAGGACCGCCCCGAGGAGATCGCGGCCCTGCTCGACCGCTTCGCCAGCGCCGGCTGACCATTCGATCAAGGGAGAAGAACCATGAAGGTCGAGAACGCCCTCTATCCGACAAGCGAGCAGATCCAGGGTCTGCTGGACCTGGGCGGGGATCAGCCCATCGTCATGCTGAACCTGCTGAAGTTCCGCGAGACGGCCCAGTACGAAGACGCTTCGGAGCCGGCCGTGTCGGGCCGCGAGGCCTACATGCGCTACGGCCAGCCGATGAGCGCCATCGTCCAGGCCAACGGCGGAAAGATGCTGTTCATGGCCAAGGTCGACGCCATGGCGATCGGCGTGGTCGAGGAGGTGTGGGACACTGTCGCGCTGGTGGAATATCCGTCGCGGGCCGCGTTCGTCGCCATCGCCACCTCGCCGGAGGTGCAGAAGCTGGGTCACCACCGCGCCGCGGGCCTGGCCGGGCAACTGCTGATCCAGGTGACTCAGGGGTGAGCGCGGTCGCCGGAGGCTCGCCCCCGATCCCGCATCGTTCGACCCTGATCGTGCTGGGCGTCCTGGGGATCGCCAATCTGGCGCGGGGCGGGCTGCATGTCTTCCTGCCCGACAGCGGCGCGGGCACGATCGCGGGGATGGACCTGAGCCAGGGCGGGCAGGCGATCATCTTCCTGCTGGCCATGACGGGCGTCGGGCAGGTGGGGGCGGGACTGGTCGATCTGGCCGTCGCCTTCCGCTACCGCGCCTTCGCCGTTCCGCTTCTGGCGATCGAGGCCGTGCGGGCGCTGCTGGGCCTGGTCACGGCCTGGCTGGTCAAGCTGCCGCCGGTCGATGTGCCGGGAAAGCGCGGGATGATCTTCACGGCCGTGCTGCTGACGGCGGCCCTGGCCTGGGAGCTGCTGCGTCCCGGACGGCGGGCGGCGCGGTGACAGCGGCGCTGGACAGCCGCGCCCCGGAAGGCCAAAGGCGTTGAGCATGAGCGCGCCCGCATCCCCCGAACAGTCGCCCGAGACCGATGGCCGGCGGCGACGGTCCGAAGCCAGTCGCGCCCGCATCGTCGCGGCGATGATCGAACTGACCCGCGAGGGCTATGCGACGCCGCCGGCCGAGGCGGTGGCCGAGCGGGCGGGCGTTGGTCTGCGGACCGTGTTTCGCCTGTTCAAGGACATGGAGGGCCTCTACCGCGAGATGCAGGGGGTGATGCTCCAGCGGCTGGCGCCGATCGCGGCGGAGCCGGTGGTTGGCGATGACTGGCGCACGCAGGTGCGATCCCTGGTCGCCCGCCGCTGCCGGCTGTTCGAGGAGATGATGCCGGTCAAGGTCGCCGCCGACGCCCAGCGGGCCCGGTCGCCGTTCCTGCAGCGCGAGCACGCCCAGTTCATCAAGCTGCAGCGGTCGATGGCCCTGGCGCTGATCCCGGAGGCGCAACTGGCCTCGCCCCGGGCCGCCGAGATGGTGGACCTGATCATGAGTTTCGATACCTGGCGTCGGCTCAGGATGGACCAGTCATTGCCCGTCGAGGAGGCGGAGGCGGTGGTCAACAGCCTGATGGACGCGGTCCTGGGGCCGGCATGAGGGCGTCGCGCTCGAGCCTGCTGCTGGTCCTGTCGGCGCTGGTCCTGGCGGCGTGTGGCGAGTCTGGCGGGAGTGAGCGGGCCGAAGCGCCGGCTCCGCCCTGTCCGGCCCAGCCGACCGGCGAGGTCGCGCTGCCAGGCGGGACCTTCACCATGGGCGCCAAGGCCATGCACTCGGACGAGGGACCCGAGCGCCGGGTCAGCGTGGGCCCCTTCGCCATCGACCGCGCCGAGGTGACCAACGCCGAGTTCGCCGCCTTCGTCGAGGCGACCGGCTATGTGACCCTCGCCGAACGCACGCCTGATCCTGCCCTCTACCCGGGCGTGCCGCCCGAGCTGCTCAAGCCCTCGTCGCTGGTCTTCGTCGGCGCGCGGGAAGGGCTGGCCAGCGGCGATCCGGCCGGCTGGTGGCGGGTGATTGATGGCGCGAGCTGGAAACACCCCGAAGGTCCGGGCAGCGATATCAAGGGTCGCGAGCGCCATCCGGTGGTGCATGTCGGCTACGACGACGCCCTGGCCTACGCCCGGTGGAAGGGTCGCGACCTGCCCACCGAGGAGGAGTGGGAATACGCCGCCCGCGCTGGCCTCGAAGGCGCGCGCTATGAGTGGGGAGACACGCCGCCCGACCCGAAGACGCCGCCGGCGAACTACTGGCAGGGGGTTTTCCCCGCGATGGACACCGGCGACGACGGCTACAAGGCGCGCACCGCGCCGGTCGGCTGTTTTCCGGCCAGCGCCCATGGCCTGTTCGACATGTCCGGCAACGTCTGGGAGTGGACCAGCGGCCGCTACGGGCAAGGCGCCGAGGCGGCCCAGCATGTCATCAAGGGCGGGTCCTTCCTGTGTGCGGACAACTACTGCCTGCGCTATCGCCCGGCCGCCCGCCAGGCCGGCCCGCCGGACACCGGCAGCTCGCATATTGGCTTCCGCACCGTCAGACGGGGAAGCCTCGCGGAAAAGGGAGCCACGCCATGATCAAGAGCCGCATCACCGAGATGCTCGGGGTGGAATACCCCATCGTCCAGGCGCCGATGGGCTGGATCGCCCGCGCCCAGCTGGCCTCGGCCGTCTCCAACGCCGGCGGCCTGGGGATCATCGAGACCTCCTCGGGCCAGCTCGACGAGGTGCGGGCCGAGATCGGCAAGATGCGGCAGCTGACCGACAAGCCCTTCGGCGTGAACGTCGCACAGGCCTTCGTGCGCGATCCGGGCATCGTGCAGTTCGTCATCGACCAGGGCGTGAAGTTCGTCTCCACCTCGGCCGGCGACCCGGCCAAGTACTGCGGCCAGCTGAAGGACGCGGGCCTCACGGTCTTTCACGTGGTGCCGTCGCTGTCGGCGGCGCTGAAGGCCATCGAGGCGGGGGTCGACGGCCTGATCGTCGAGGGCGGTGAAGGCGGGGGCTTCAAGAACCCGCGCGATGTCTCGACCATGGTGCTGCTGCCGCTGGTCTGCTCGAAGGTGAACGTGCCGGTGATCGCCGCCGGCGGCATCGTCGACGGCGCCACCATGGCGGCCGCCTTCGCCCTGGGCGCGGAAGGCGTGCAGATGGGCACCCGCATGGTCTCGGCCGCCGAGTCGCCGGTCCACCAGAACTGGAAGGACGCCATCGTCGCCGCCCGCGAGACCGACACCGTGTTCCTCAACCGCTTTGGGCCCGGTCCCGCCCTGCGCGCCCTGCGCACGGAGAAGACGGCCGCCTTCGAGAAAGCCCCGCCGGAGGCCGGCGTGATGGCCGAGTTCGGCAACGTGCTGGCGCTCTACTTCGGCGGCGACATGGAGGCCTCGATCCCGCTGACCGGACAGGTCGCCGGGCGGATCGACAGCGTCCGGCCGGTGGCGGACATCATCCGCGACACGGTGCGCGAATTCCGCGAGGTGTCGGCCGAGATGGGCCGCCGCTTCGGCTGACGCCGCCGGCTCGTGCCCTTCATCCCCGTCACCGACCCGGCCGACCCGCGCCTTGAGCCGTACCGCGACATCCGCGAGCGCGATCTGGTCGGCCGGCAGGGGCTGTTCGTGGCGGAGGGCGAGGTGGTCCTGCGGCTGCTGGCGGGCCAGCGCCGGTTCGAGCCGGTCTCGGTCCTCATTGACGCGCGCCGTCAGGCCAAGCTGACGCCGATCCTCGAGGCGCTGCCGACGGAGACGCCGGTCTATCTGGCGGGGCAGGAGGTCATCGACGCGGTCGCCGGCTTCCACCTGCATCGCGGAATCCTGGCTCTGGCCCGCCGAGCGGACAGTCCGCCGGTCGCCGAGCTGCTGGGCACGCTCGGGGCACGCGCGCTGGTGCTGGCGCTGGACGGCATCGCCAACCACGACAACATGGGCGGCCTCTTCCGCAACGCCGCGGCCTTTGGCGTCGATGCGGTCGTGCTTGGCGCGGGATGCTGCGATCCGCTCTATCGCAAGGCGATCCGCGTCTCTGTCGGCGGCGTTCTGCGCGTGCCGTTCGCGCGCCTGGGCGAGGGGGAGGACCTTGTCGAGACGCTGCTGGCGGCAAGGCTCACGCCTGTGGCGCTCAGTCCCTCGGGATCGACGACGCTGTCCCGGCTGGCGCCGCCGGCGCGCGCCGCCCTGATCGCGGGTGCGGAGGGACCGGGACTTCCGCCGGACATCCTGGGTCGCTGCCTGACGGTGTCGATCCCGATGGCGGCGGGTTTCGACAGCCTGAACGTGGCCACGGCGGCCGGCATCGCCCTGCATCACCTGGCCGGGGAACCCTGAGCCGGACTTGCTCGTTAAGCGGCCATGCTGAAGTGGGCTGGTATCTTCCTGGTCGTCATGATCATCGCCGGCATCCTGGGCTTTGTCCTGGATGTGGCCGGCGGCATCGCCCAGATCCTGTTCTGGATCTGCCTCATCGGGTTCCTGGCGTCGGTCGCCATGCGCTACATGAAGAAGACCTGACGGCTCAGGCCGCCTCGAAGGTCGCCGTCTTCTCGCCGTCGCCGGGCAGGAAGACCAGCGTGCGCGTCACGCGCCCGACACGCACATTCACCTGAACCTCCGGCTCCTCGCCGGCGTCGGTCTCCGGCAACAGGTCGGCGAAGATGCGTACGGCGCGAACCGGGGTGGCCAGCTTCCCACGATAGGTCAGGGCCACATCGTCGCCGCGCAGGTCGCTGCCCAGGAATGCGAGCGGTTGGCCGTCCACGCGAAAGCTCTCGCCGATATGGGCGATGAAGGCCTCCAGCGCCGCCGGGTCGTCCAGGCTGGGGTTGGCGTCGGGCGCGAGCTCGACAAGGGTCGGCTCCACGTCGTGCGCCGAGAAGCGATGCGTCGCGGTCAGTTCGCCCGACGCCGGGTCGATCACCACAACCGACAGCACCGAATGGCCCCGGTGGGCGAGGGCGGTTCCCGCGCCCGCCGCCAGGGCGAGGGCGCCGATCAGCACGGCGCGGCGGCTGGCCATCAGTTGGCCGGCCGCACGGTCGTGCTGTCGGGGGAGACCTGCCGGTTCATGTCGCGCATCCGATTGGGCGCCTCATCGCCGCCTTCGAGCTTGAGGGTGACCGGCGCGATGGCGCGCGGGAAGACGTTGTTGGCCGTATCCGCGTCGGCGGTTTCCCAGAAGGGATCGACGGTCGCCGACTTCAGCGTCTTTGGCGTTACATATTGCCAAGTCACCTGGCGGCTGTTGCGCCTCCACACCTCGGCCGGGATCCGGACGATCTCGCTGGTCCCGTCGGTGAACTCCAGCTTCAGGATGATCGGCATCACCAGCCCGCCGACGTTGCTGAAGGTGAAGTGGTAGAAGTTGTCGGTGACCTTGCGCGCCGCCCGTTCCTCGGGCGTCAGGCGCGCCTCGGCTTCGCGGGCGCGGCGCTGCTCGGCGTCGGTGACGGTGAACTCGTCGGTCTCGTTGTAGAAGTCCCGGGTGGCCGGATCCTGCTCGACCACGGTCGGGCCGCGATTGCGGCTGGCGGTCAGGCTTTCCGGTTCATCCTTTGCCAGCTCGCGCCGGCGGGCCTTCTCGACCGCCGGATCGCCGGTATCGAGGCGGGCGCGGACGATGCCGTCGAGAGAGATATCGACGTGGTCGGTGCTGTAGAACCAGCCGCGCCAGAACCAGTCGAGGTCCACGCCGGAGGCTTCCTCCATCGTGCGGAAGAAATCGTAGGGCGTGGGCCGCTTGAACCGCCAGCGCCGAGCGTATTCCTTGAAGGCGTAATCGAACAGCTCGCGCCCCAGCACCGTCTCGCGGAGGACCACGAGCGCGGTGGCCGGCTTGGCATAGCTGTTGGCGCCGAACTGCAGCAGGCTGTCGGACTGCACCATCACGGGCACCTGGTCGCGGCTGACCATGTACTCGACGATGTCCTTGGGCTCGCCCCGGCGGCTGGGGTACTTCGCGTCCCACTGCTTCTCGGCCTGGAACTGGAGGAAGGTGTTGATGCCCTCGTCCATCCAGGTCCACTGCCGCTCGTCGGAGTTCACGGCCATCGGGAACCAGATGTGTCCGATCTCGTGGATGATGACGGTGATCAGGCCGTACTTGGCGCGCTCGGTGTAGGTCAGGCGGCCGGTCTTGGGGTCCTTGATAGGCCTCGGACCATTGAATGTGATCATGGGATATTCCATCCCGCCCACGGGCCCGTTCACCGACTGGGCCGTCGGGTAGGGGTAGGGGAAGGCGAACTCGCCGTAGACCCTGATCGTGTGGACGATCGCCTTGGTCGAATAGGCGTCCCACAGCGGCCGGGCCTCCTTGGGATAGAAGCTCATGGCCATGACCAGCGGCTGGTCCGGATCATCCTGCTTCACGCCCTGGGCGTCCCAGATGAACTTGCGCGAGCTGGCGAAGGCGAAGTCGCGGACATTGATCGCCTTGAAGCGCCAGGTGCGCACGCCCTTGGCCTTGCCCTTCTCGGCCGCGGCGGCCTCGGCGGGCGTGACGATGTAGACGGGCTCGGCGGCGGTGCGGGACCGGGCCAGCCGTTCCTGTTGCGCCGGGCTCAGGACCTCGGCGGGGTTCTGCAGCTCGCCGGTCGAGGACACGATGTGGTCGGCCGGGACGGTGATGGATACGTCGTAATCGCCGAATTCTAGGGTGAACTCGCCAGACCCCAGGAAGGCCTTGTTGTGCCAGCCCTCATAGTCCGAATAGACGGCCAGGCGCGGGAACCACTGGGCCGCCAGGAAGAGGCAGTTGCCGTCATCGCCAGGCGCGGTGAAGCATTCGTAGCCCGAGCGCCCGCCGATCACGCGCGTCTCGGCGAGGGGGAAGCTCCACTCCATCGAAAAGCGGATCGTCTCGCCCGGCTTCAGCGGGGTGGGCAGGTCGATCCGCATCAGGCTGTCGACCACCGTGAACTTCAGCGGACGGCCATCCGGGCCGAGCACCTTCAGGTCGGTAAAGCCGCCATTCCATTCCTGCATCCGCTTGGCGCGGCGCACGGCGGTGTAGGAGATCGAGCCCTTGCTGCTGACGGTCGCCGACCGTTCGGCGAGGCTGTCGCGCTTGTAGTGGTTCTGGTCGAGCAGGAGCCACAGATAGCGCAGCTCGTCCGGGGAGTTGTTCTGATAGGTCACATCGCCCTTGCCGACGATGCGGCGCCCGGCTTCGTCCAGGGTGACGTCGATCCGGTAATCGACCTTCTGCTGCCAGTAGCGATGACCGGGCGCGCCGGCCGCGTTGCGATAGTCCGTCGGCGTCGGCCACTCCTCGCCCTCGAGCTGGCGGAACTTGTCCTCGAACGGGGCCTTGGTCTGGCGAAGCGGGTCGGCCTGGGCCGCACCGGCGATCGCGAGGCCGGCGAAGAGAATCGTCAGGAAGCGGACAAGCACGGCGAACTCCGAACATGGCGTCGAGGCTGGTTGTAGAGCCGAAGCGCGGGAATGGAAGGGATCAACCGCCGCGAAATGGCCCCGTTTCAAGCAAGCTGTGGCCACAGCGGGCGTTGAAGGTGTCCATGTCGGCTGATCGGCGTCCGGTCCGGATCCTGAACAGCCCCCCCAGCCCCCCTGATCGTATGCAGGGTCAGCCGACGACTTTCCCCTCAAAACGAGTGCATGTCGAAGATCGCCGTTCAGTCGATCTTAAGCGTGTCTGCGTCTTCATCGGCTCATGAGTAGCCCTGTTGTCGACACGGCGCGCCCACCGAACGCCTGGACGCGCATCGCGGACGTTCGTCGCCGCGATGTCGTGATCATCCTGCCGCTGACCGCGCTTGCCGCGCTGGGATGTTCCCTCTGGCTGGGACCCGTAGCGGCGGGCGGCTGGTTCGTCGCCATATGCGCGCTGCTTGGCATCAGTCAGCTCCTCTGCCGCTGGATCGCCGGACATCCGAACCCGGACCGCAGGGCCGAATGGGGGCTGGCCGCCTTCACCTTCTTCTATACCGCCGCCTACAGCCTGTTGCCGCTGATGCTGGTGCTGACCGGACGGTCCAACGCCATCATCGCCGGCATGGCGATCATCGGCGGCGTGGCCATCAGCAGCACCGGCGAGTATGTCCATTCCCGGCGTATCGGCGGCGCGGCGCTGGCGGCGCTGTTCTGCGTGACCGTCGTGACGGGCTTTCTGCGCGCGGGGCCGGAGGAGTGGCTGGGCGTCACCATCGCCGTGATCGCGGTGCTGTCCTTCTTCGCCTACATCCTGCAGTACGCGGCCCATCGCGAGCGGGCCGAGCGGGCCGTCGCTGCCGCCCTCGTCTCCGCCGAGGCCGCGAACGCCGCCAAGAGCGCCTTTCTGGCGACGATGAGCCACGAGATTCGCACTCCGCTCAACGGCGTGCTTGGCATGGTCCAGGTGATGGCCAACGACCCCCTTGAGCCGCGTCAGCGCGAGCGGCTCGAGGTGCTTCGCCAGTCCGGTGAAACGCTCACCGTCATCCTGAACGACATTCTCGACCTGTCGCGGATCGAAGCCGGCAAGATGCCGCTCGACAGCACGCCCTTCGCCCTCGATCAGGTCGTGGGCCCCGTGGTGGAGACCTTCGCGCCGCAGGCTGCTGCGAAGGGGCTTGTGCTGGAGACGCGGGTCAGCGACGCGGCCTCCGAAACGCTCCTGGGCGATGCGGTGCGCCTGCGGCAGATCGTCGGCAATCTGGTCTCCAACGCGGTCAAATTCACCGACGCGGGCGAGGTCAGGGTCGAGGCTGACTGGCGCGACGGCCTCCTGGTCATCATGGTCCGGGATACGGGACCGGGCATAGCGCGCGATGCGGCCGAGCGTCTCTTCGGCGACTTCGTCCAGCTCGACGAAAGCGCTACGCGCCGCCACGGCGGGACCGGCCTTGGCCTGTCGATCTGCCGAAAGCTCGCCCGCCTGATGGGCGGGGATATCCGACTGGACAGCCGGCCCGGCGAGGGCAGCCTGTTCATCGTCGAACTGCCCATGGCCCGGATCGCGGCCGGGGCCGAGCCCGCTCCGAGCAGGCCGGCGGCCCAGCCGCCGGTTGGCTCCCGGGCTCTCCGCCTGCTCGCGGCCGAGGACAATGCGGTCAACCGGATGGTGCTGTCGGCGCTCCTGGAACCCGCCGGGATAACGCCTGTCTTCGCCGTTGACGGCGCCGCCGCGCTGGAGGCCTGGCGCACGGCCGACTGGGACGTTGTGCTGATGGATGTGCAGATGCCGGTCATGGACGGGCTGGAAGCCACCCGCGCCATTCGCGGGCTGGAGGCCGAGCAGGGCAGGGCGCGCACCCCGATCATCGGCTTGACGGCCAACGGCATGTCGCACCAGAAGGCCGAGATGACGGCCGCCGGCATGGACGGCCTGGTGGTCAAGCCTATCGTCGTGGCCGAGCTGTACGAGGCCATCAACGCGGCGGTGGACGTCCCGCCGTTGCGGGCGGCGTCCTGATCCATTCATCTGGCTGAACGCCAGCCAACAATTCGTCTCAGGTTTGTTTCAGCGGCGAAATGGTCTGTTCGTCCTGCGTCGTCGTGGTGACGCCGCTGAAACGAACGAGGACAACATGCTTCGCAAGACCCTGTTCGCGGCCGTGGCAGTCGCGAGCCTCGCCGCCGCCATCCCTGCCGCGGCGCAATCCTATGGCGGTCCGGGCTATGGCCACCCCGGCTACGGGGCCGCCGGTCACAGTGTCGATGAGCGCCAGGAACAGCTGCGCTGGCGCATCGATCGCGCCGAGCGTCGCGGTGCTCTCACCCGCTCGGAGGCCTGGCGCCTCCGTGAAGGCCTGCGCGACATCCGGCGCATCGAGATGCGCTATCGCCATGACGGCCGCCTTTCCCGCTGGGAAGTGGCCGATCTTCACCGCCGTCTCGACGGGCTCCAGGCGCACCTGCGTCACGAGCGTCGGGATGACGACCGCCGATACGGCTACGGCTACGGCTGGTAGCCGCCCCCAAACCTTGTCCTGACGAGGTTCCTTCGAAACTGGCCCGGCGGCCTCCGCCGGGCCTATTTTTCCGCCGGGACTTCGACCTCCAGCAACGCGGCCATGACCACCTTCAAGAGGCGGGTGACGGCGGCCTTGTCGAGGTCGGGATTGTTGATCGAGCGGACGGCCATGCCCTCGAACAACATGCCGATCATCTCGGCGCGCTGGACCGCGTCCTCCTCGCTCCACTCGGGCCTGCGGATGCGCTCGATGAAGCTGTCGCTGATGTCCCGCTCCTCGGCGTCACGCTTCTGCAGGATGGCGGCGACCTTGGGATTTCGCGCCGCCTCGGCCACGATCTCCAGCATAAGCGTCGCGCGCTCCGGATCGGCGAAACGGTCCACCGCATCGCAGCAGTTGGCGACCATGTATTCACGCAGGTCGCCCTGGTAGTTGTGGAAGTCGGCGAATTTCTCGCGCTTCTCGGCGGAGTCGCGATCGACGATCGCCTCGACGATCGCCTCCTTGTTGTCGAAGTAGCGGTAGATCTGGCCGACGCTGAGGTTCGCGGCCTTGGCGATCTCGGCCATGCTGGCGCCGTGAAACCCCGACTGGCGAAAGCAGTCGGCCGCCGCGTCCAGAATCTGCTGGCGGCGGGCTTCGACGGTTGGCCGGGTTGAAATCTGGGTTTCAGTCATTCCTGTGCGTAACTTCCTGGCGAGACCGATGGGATGCGACATTCTGGCGCCCCGCTGGTTGACTTGACGTCACGGTAGTCCTATCTGGCTGAACTGAGAATGAACGTTCATTCTCAAACTCCTTATGTGTGTCCCAGTCAAGGCCTGAGTCATGTCCCTCCCCCATTCGCGGACCTCCGGTCCGCTCGCCGCCGCTCGCATGAGCGTGGCGGCGCTCGCCCTCGCGGGTCTTGTCCTGGCCGGATGCGGCCCGGGCGCCAACGCCCAGCAGGGCCAGCAGGGTCCCGCTTCGGTGGGCGTCGTCGTGGCGGCGACGGAGCCTGTGACGCTCAGCACCGAGCTGACCGGCCGCACCTCGGCGGTGCTGGTCTCCGAAGTGCGTCCGCAAGTCGGCGGCATCGTCAAGGCGCGTCTGTTCCAGGAGGGCGGCTTCGTCCGGGCAGGGCAGGTGCTCTACCAGATCGATCCCGCAACCTATCAGGCGGCCTATGACAGCGCCCGCGCCGGGCAGGCCCAGGCCGAGGCCACGCTTGAGGCGGCGCGCCTGAAGGCCGAGCGCTACGGCAAGCTGGCCGAGACCGGCGCGGTGTCCAAGCAGGACAACGACGAGGCGCAGGCCGCCTACAAGCAGGCCCAGGCCAATGTCGCCGCCCAGAAGGCGGCGGTGCAGACCGCCCGCATCAACCTCGGCTTCACCCGCGTGACCGCGCCGATCTCGGGCCGCATCGGCAAGTCGGCGGTGACGCCCGGCGCCCTGGTCACCGCCAGCCAGGGCGAGGCCCTGGCGACGATCCAGCGCACCGATCGCATCTATGTCGACGTCAGCCAGTCATCGGCCGAAATCCTGCGCCTGCGCTCCAGCATCGCTTCCGGCGGACTGTCGCAGGCCGGATCGGCCGAAGTGACCCTGATCCTGGAAGACGGGACGGAATATCCCATCAAGGGACGGCTGCAGTTTTCCGACGTCACGGTCGATCCGGGCACCGGCCAGGTCGGCCTGCGCGCCGTGTTCGAGAACCCCGATGGCGTCTTGTTGCCGGGCATGTTCGTTCGCGCACGCCTGAACACCGCCACCGCCTCGCAAGGCATCCTCGTGCCCCAGATCGCCGTCAGCCGGGATCCGACCGGCGGCGCATCGGTCATGGTCGTCGGCGCCGGCGAAAAGGTCGAGGCGCGGAAGGTCGTGGTCGGCCAGAGCGTCGGCGACAAGTGGCTGGTCACCTCGGGCCTGAAGCCCGGTGATCGCGTCGTCGTCGAGGGGCTGCAGGGCGCCCGACCCGGAACCCAGGTCAAGGCTCAGGTGATCGCGCCCGGCAAGGCGCGCGCCCAGGCCGCGCAAGCGCCGACCCAGCACTGAGGACCGGCCCATGTCGCGCTTCTTCATCGACCGCCCCATCTTCGCATGGGTGCTGGCCATCATCGTCATGCTGGCCGGCGTCCTGTCGATCGCCAACCTGCCGGTGGCCCAGTATCCGTCCATCGCCCTGCCGCAGGTCTCGATCTCGGCCGTCTATCCCGGCGCCTCGGCCAAGACGGTCGAGGACAGCGTCACCCAGATCATCGAACAGCGCATGAAGGGGCTGGACGGCCTGCTCTACATGTCGTCGTCGAGCGACAGCGCGGGCCTGGCCACCACCACCCTGACCTTCAAGGCCGGCACCGACCCGGACATCGCCCAGGTGCAGGTGCAGAACAAGCTGCAGGCGGCCACCGCCAGTCTGCCGCAGGAAGTGCAGCAACAGGGGCTGACGGTCGCCAAGTCGGCCCGCAACTTCATGATGGTCGTCGGCCTCTATTCGGACGACGGCTCGCGGACCAGCACCGACCTTGGCGACTACGCCGCTGCCAATGTGGTCGACCAGATCAGCCGTATCGACGGCGTGGGCGAGGTGCAGCTCTTCGGCTCGCAATACGCCATGCGCATCTGGCTGGACCCGGTGAAGATGGCGGCGGTCCAGGTCACGCCTGGCGATATCCGGTCGGCGGTACAGGCGCAGAACGCCCAGGTGTCCGCCGGCCAGATCGGCGGCGCGCCCACCGCGCCCGGCGCCGCGTTCAACGCCACCGTCACGGCCCAGTCCCGCCTGACCACCGCCGAGGAATTCCGCCAGATCGTCGTCAAGAGCAACGCCGACGGCTCGATCGTCCGGCTGGCGGATGTCGCGCGGGTCGAGCTCGGGGCGGAGAACTACCAGTCGGCCTCGCGCTTCAACGGCTACCCCTCGTCGGGCTTCGCCATCCGGCTGGCCACCGGCGCCAATGCGCTGGACACCGCCGAACGGGTCAAGGCCGAGCTGGAGACGATGTCCCGCTCGTTCCCCGAAGGCGTGAAGTACGCCATCGGCTTCGACACCTCGCCCTTCGTCGAGAAGTCGATCGAGGGCGTCATCCACACCCTGCTCGAAGCCATCGTGCTGGTCTTCGTGGTCATGTTCGTCTTCCTGCAGAACTGGCGGGCGACGCTGATCCCGACCATCGCCGTGCCGGTGGTGCTGCTGGGCACATTCGCGGTGCTGTTCGCCTTCGGATACTCGATCAACACACTGACGATGTTCGCCCTGGTGCTGGCTATCGGCCTGCTGGTCGATGACGCCATCGTCGTGGTCGAGAACGTCGAGCGGGTGATGAGCGAGGAGGGGCTCAGTCCCAAGGAAGCCACCCGCCAGTCGATGAAGGAGATCACTGGCGCCCTGGTCGGCATCGCTGCGGTGCTGTCGGCGGTGTTCGTGCCTATGGCCTTCTTCGGCGGCTCGCAGGGCGTGATCTACCGCCAGTTCTCCGTCACCCTGGTGACGGCGATGGGCCTGTCGGTGCTGGTCGCCCTGATCCTGACGCCGGCCCTGTGCGCGACCCTGCTGAAGCCGGTCGAGAAGGGCCACGGCTATGCCGAGAAGGGCTTCTTCGGCTGGTTCAACCGCAACTTCAACCGCGGCCGCGACCGCTACGAGGGCTTCGTCGCCTCGGTACTGGGGCGCGGAACCCGCTACCTGCTGATCTTCGGCGCCATCATCGCCGTCATGGCGGTTCTGTTCATCCGCCTGCCCACCTCCTTCCTGCCGGAAGAGGACCAGGGGATCATGCTGGCCCAGGTCCAGCTGCCCGCGGGCGCGACCCAGGAACAGACCCTGGCCGTGCTGGGCAAGGTCGAGAACCACTTCCTCAAGGACGAGCCCAACGCCGAGTCCATCTTCACCGTCGCCGGCTTCAGCTTCGCCGGCAGCGGCCAGAACGCGGGTATCGCCTTCATCAAGCTCAAGCCCTTCGACGAGCGCAGCGGCGCAGACAACAAGGCCCAGGCCGTGGCCGGCCGCGCCATGGCCGCCTTCGGCCAGATCCGCGAGGCCATGGTCTTCGCGCTGGTGCCCCCGGCGGTGTCCGAACTGGGCGTCTCCTCGGGCTTCGACCTGCAGCTGAAGGACGTCGGCGGGGTCGGTCACGAGGGGCTGATGGCGGCGCGCAACCAGCTCCTGGGCATGGCCGGCCAGGAGAAGGGTCTCGTCGGCGTGCGTCCCAACGGCCAGGACGACACCGCCCAGCTCGAGATCCGGGTCGACCAGACCCGCGCCTCGGCGCTCGGCCTGTCGATCGCCGACGTCAATGCAACGATCTCCAGCGCCATGGGCGGGTCCTACATCAACGACTTCGTCGATCGCGGCCGGGTCAAGCGCGTCTACATGCAGGCGGACGCCCAGTACCGTTCGCGCGCCGAGGACCTGTCGCAGATCCAGATGCGCAACAACCAGGGCCAGATGGTGCCGCTGTCGGCCATCGCCGAGACCCGCTGGACCTACGGACCGCCCAAGCTGGACCGCTACAACGGCGTGCCGTCCATGAACATCCAGGGCGCCGCGGCGCCAGGGGCCAGTTCCGGCGACGCCATGGCCACCATGGAGCGCCTGGCCGGACAGCTGCCTGACGGCATCGGTTACGAATGGACCGGACTGTCGCTGCAGGAGCGGGAATCGGGGGCCCAGGCGCCGATGCTCTACGCCCTGTCGGTGCTGGTCGTCTTCCTCCTGCTGGCGGCGCTGTACGAAAGCTGGCTGGTGCCGCTGTCGGTCATCCTGGCCATCCCGCTCGGCGTGCTGGGCGCGGTCCTGGCGACGACCGTGCGCGGCCTCGACAACGACATCTACTTCCAGGTCGGCCTGCTGACGACCATGGGACTGGCGGCCAAGAACGCCATCCTGATCGTCGAGTTCGCCCGTGAGCGGCAGGCGCGCGGGGCGGGGCTGGTCGAGGCGACGCTGGAGGCGGTTCGTATCCGCCTGCGGCCGATCCTGATGACCTCCTTCGCCTTCATGTTCGGCGTCCTGCCCCTGGCCATCGCCAGCGGCGCGGGGTCGGGCGCACAGAACGCGGTCGGCACCGGCGTCATCGGCGGCCTGCTGGCGGCTGTCGCCCTGGGGCTGGTCTATGTGCCGCTGTTCTACGTGCTGGTGCAGACCTTCTTCAGCCGCAAGCGCAAGGACGCCGCCTCCAGCGCCCGGCCGCCGGCCCAACCCGAACCCGAAGGAGGCCCGGCATGATCGGTCGCACCCTCGTCGTCCTGCTGAGCGGCGCAAGCCTCGCCGCCTGCACCCTGGCCCCGACCTACGAGCGTCCGGCGCTCGCGGTTTCGAACGGCTGGTCTGCGCCCGCGTCCCCGGCCTCCGGGGTCAGCGCCGCCGACCTCGGCTGGAAGGAGGTCTATCTCGATCCGCGCCTTCGCGGCGTCATCGACCTGGCCCTGGAAGAAAACCGCGACCTGCGGGTGGCCGTGCTCAATGTCGAGAAGGCGAGGGCGCTCTATGGCGTGCAGCGCTCGGCGCTGGTTCCGGGCGTCGGCCTCAACGGCGCGGCCAGCCGTGCGCGGACGCCGGGCGACCTGTCCGCGACGGGATCGGCCATCGAGACCGAGCAGGTCACCGCGACCGTAGGCTTTTCGGCCTATGAGCTGGACCTGTTCGGCCGGGTCCGCAGCCTGAACGCCTCGGCGCTGCAGAGCTTCTTCGCCGCCGACGAGAACAGCCGCGCCGCCCAGATCAGCCTCGTGGCCGAAACCGCCACGGCCTGGCTGACCCTCGCCGCCGACCAGGACCTGCTCGCGCTGGCTCGCGAGACCTTGGCCACGCGTGAGGAAGCGCTGAAGCTGACCCGTCAGCGGGCCGAGATCGGCGCCGCCTCGCAGCTCGATGTCCGGCAGGCCGAAACCCTGACCGAACAGGCCCGCGCAGATGTCGCCGCCTTCGAGTCCCAGACCGGCCGGGATCTCAACGCCCTGCGACTGCTGGTCGGCATGGACGTGCCGGCCTCGTTGCTGCCGAGCGGCGGTCTCCTGGCGATGGACGCGGCGATCCGCGAGGATCTGCCGGCGGGCCTGCCCTCCGACGTGCTGGTCAACCGGCCCGACGTTCTGGCCGCCGAGCATGCGCTGAAGGCGCGCAACGCCGACATCGGCGCGGCGCGGGCGGCCTTCTTCCCCCGCATCAGCCTGACTGGCCAGACCGGATTCGGCAGCACCGAACTGTCCGGTCTGTTCGGCGGCGGCACGGGGATGTGGTCGTTCTCGCCGCAGATCTCGCTGCCAATCTTCGATGGCGGCGCCAACCTCGCCAACCTGCGGGGCGCGCGGGCCGACCGGGATATCGCCGTGGCGACCTACGAGAAGACGGTCCAGGTCGCGTTCCGCGAGGTGTCCGACGCCCTGACGGTTCGGGCGTTCATCGCCACCCAGATCGCGGCCCAGGAACGGGCTGTCGCAGCCGCGGCGGAGGCCGAGCGGCTGTCGAGACTGCGTTACGAACAAGGTATCGACAGTTATTTGATCTTGCTCGACGCCCAGCGGACCCATTATGGGGCGCAACAGGCGTTGATTTCGCTTAAGGTGGCCCAGGCGTCGAATCTGGCGACACTTTATCGCGCCCTTGGAGGGGGCGCGTGGGGTTAGAACAAGACATCTGAGATCCTGACCGGGCTCCCCCCACTCCAATGCCCGGTCTGGAGTTGCGTCGCGTCCCCCGCGCCGCAACAGAAGGGGCGCGCCACCCCCCGGCGCGCCCCTTCAGCCTGTCTGGAGCCTGGCTCGCGTCAGGCGGGCTTGCCGATGTGGGCGATGCTGGCGATCTCGACCAGGAAGTCCGGCCGCACCAGGCCGCAGACGATGCAGAACCGGGCCGGCTTGTCGCCCGGGAAATACTCGGCGTAGACCTTGTTCATCGCCGCGTAGTCGGCCCAGTCCTTCAGGAAGATGTGGTTCATGGTCACGTCGTCCATGGTGCCGCCGGCGGTCTCGATCACCGACTTGATGGTCTCGAGCACCTGGCGGGTCTGGCCCTCGGCGTCGCCGACGTGGGCGACGTTGTTGTCCTTGTCGAAGGCCAGGGTGCCGGAGACATAGACGACCCCGTCGGCCAGCGTGCCGGGCGAAAACGGGGCGATGGGAGTGACGGTCTCGGGCGGAGTGATGACGGTCTTGGGCATGGATGTCCTCGATGGTTTTGGCAGCTTGCGTCCTTCGACACGCCGCTGCGCGGCTACTCAGGATGACGAACAGGGAGCGCTACACAAACATCGTCATGCTGAGTAGCGACCGCAGGTCGCGTGTCGAAGCACGCACTAGCCGTTCGGCGGCGCCTGCCGGATGGCCCCGCAGAAGTCGGCGGTGTTGCTCACCCAGCCGAAGAAGGTCTCGACGTTGTAGACCGTCGCCGCCTGCAGGAAGGCCGGGCCGGCCTGGTGCACCGCGTCCTCCAGCATCACGCTGAAGTATTCCAGGTGGAAGGCGTCGCGCAGGGTGGACTCCACGCAGACGTTGGAGGCGATGCCGACGAAGACGAGGTTGCGGATGCCCCGAGCCCGCAGCACCGAGTCCAGGGCGGTGTTGAAGAAGGCGCTGTAGCGCGGCTTCTGGATGACGATGTCGCCGTCGCGCGGTTTCAGCGCCTCGACCAGTTCGTAGTCCCAGCCGCCCCTGGCCAGCAGGTGACCATCGAGCTCCGGCTTTTCACGCATGGTCTTCAGCGCGTTCGACTTCCACCAGTTGGGCGAGCCCTCGCCGCCGGCCTCGACGTAGGAGGGGTCCCAGCCGTTCTGGAAGTAGACCACCTGCACCCCGGCGGCCCGCGCCGCCTCGCAGGCCTGGCTGATCTGTTCGATGACCGCCGCCGCGCCGCCGATGTCGAAGCCGGCCTTGTCGAGGTAGCCGTCCGGCGAGGCGTAGGCGTTCTGCATGTCGACGACGATCAGCGCCGTATCCTTCGGGCTCAGCGGCACTGCCTCCGGCCGGGCCGGCAGCATGATCGCCCCGGGCCGCGCCTCGGCCATGGACCGCGGCCGGTCAGCCAGCCTGGACATTGGCCCGGGTCTTCATCAGCGGCTGGATGCGCTGGCCGAACTGGTCCAGCCCGACCAGGAAGTCGTCGAACGTCAGCAGCACGCCGGAGGCGCCCTCGACTTCGGCGATCTCGTCCATCAGGCGGGCGACGGTCTCGTAGCTGCCGACCAGCGTGCCGATGTTGAGGTTCATCGCCGAGGGTGGGCGGCTCATGTAGATGGCCGAGACATCGAGCGACGCGCGCGGATCGGCCTCGCCCTGGTGGTTCATCCAGGCGATGGCGTCCAGGTCGGCGCCTTCCTTGTAGTGCTCCCACTTGGCCATCGCCGCCTCGTCGGTCTCGTCGGCGATGATCATGAACAGCAGCAGGGCGCCGGTGTTCGATCCAGCCGCCTTGGCCGCCGCCACGTTGCGGGCCACCGCCTCGGCGCATTTCTTCGGCTCGTTCAGGCCCATGCCGAAGCAGAAGTTGTAGTCGGCGTGCCGGGCGGCGAAATCGACGCCGGCCTGGCTCTGGCCGGCGCAGACGATCTTGATCTCCGCCTGCGGTTTAGGCAGCAGCCGGCAGTCATTCATGGTCAGGAACTCGCCCTTGAAGTCCGAGACCCCGTCACGCCACAGGTCCTTCATCACCGTGACGTACTCGGCGCAGAATTCGTAGCGGTTCAGGAAGTGCTTCTCGCCGGGCCAGATGTCCATTTGGTCGTACTCGGCCTTCTGCCAGCCCGAGACGATGTTGATGCCGAAGCGACCGTTCGAGATGCTGTCGATGGTCACCGCCATGCGGGCGGCGATCGGCGCCGGGATGGCCAGCACAGGCACCGAGGCATAGAGCCTGATCTTGCTGGTCACCGCCGCCAGCCCCGCCATCAGGGTGAAGCTCTCCAGGGCGTAGTCCCAGAACTCGGTCTTGCCGCCGAAGCCATGCAGCTTGATCATCGAGAGCGCGAAATCGAGGCCGTACTGCTCGGCCTTGAGCGTGATCTCCTTGTTCAGCTCGAAGGTGGGCATGTACTGCGGCGACGTAGCCGACATGATCCAGCCGTTGTTGGCGATCGGAATGAAGACCCCGATGTCCATCTATGCCCGTCCTCGCTGTTGTGGCCGGGCATGAGGGACCGACGCGCGCGCCTTGGCAAGGGCTCGCGCGCGGCTTGGCGACAAGAGGGCGCGCGGCGCCCTACTTGCTGACCGACATGGCGGATGAGCCGGCCTCGACGGTGGCGGTGGCGCGCACGCTGAGCGAGCCGCCGCGATCGCTGACCCGATCCATGACCTTGAACTGGCTGGTCCAGGCCTTGGAGGTCACTTCGCAGACGACATAGCCGCGCTGGCTGTTGTTGAACTTCAGCGCGGGATTGACGGCCTGGATCTTCACATAGTCGGCGCGCTGGTCGACCCCGTCGCCGCTGGAGCTGATCGACGTGGCGACGAACTCGGCGGCGATCGGCGGGCCGTCCGGCTTGCGGCTGTCGAGGAAGACCTCGCCGGCATAGTTCTGATGCTCGTCGCCGGTCAGGATGATCGGGTTCGCCACGCGGCGCGACTTCAGGGCGTTCAGCAGCCGTGCGCGCGGGGTGAGATAGCCGCCCCAACTGTCATTGTTGACCTGGAAGCGCTCGCCGGCGTCACGGTCGAGGTCCATGACCATGATCTGCTGGGCCAGCACATTCCACTTCGCCTTCGAGGCAGAGAGGCCCTCGTACAGCCACTTCTCCTGCTTGAGGCCCAGCATCTCGGCATCGGCGCGGCCGATCTCGTCGCAGGCGCCCCAGCGATCGCCGCAGGGCTGGTCGGACCGGTACTGGCGGGTGTCGAGGAACTGCAGGTCCATCAGCCGGCCGAAGCTGGCGCGGCGATAGAGCTGCATGTTCGGGCCGGTCGGCAGGGCCGAAAGTCGCAGCGGCATGTGCTCGTAGAAGGCCTGGGCGGCGGCCTGGCGACGCAGGTTGAAGATTGCCGGCGGCGTGCCGTCCTGGTCGATGTCGGCGGCCCAGTTGTTGTCGATCTCGTGGTCGTCCCAGGTGCAGAACCATGCCGCCGAAGCGTGCGAGGCCTGCAGGTCAGAGTCCATCTTGTACTGGCTGTAGCGCAGCCGGTAGTCGTCGAGGCTGTAGACCTCTCCGCCCAGGTGGACGCGGGGATTGTCGAACGGGCCGCCGCTGGCCTGCCGGGTCCGCGCCGACCGCCCCTCGTAGATGTAGTCGCCGTAGAAGAAGATGAAGTCGAGGTCCTCGTCGGCCAGCTTGCGATGGCCGATGTAGGTGCCCTGCTCATAGTGCTGGCAGCCGGTGATCCCGAAGCGCGCCTGGGTCACGTCCGCCCCGGCCAGCGGCAGGGTCTTGGCCCTGCCGGTTCCGCTGCGCTCCTTGCCGGCGGTGAAGCGGTACCAGTAGGGGCGGGCGGCCTCGAGTCCGGCGACCTCGACATGGACCGCATGGCCCAGCTCGGGCCGGGCCAGGGCCTGGCCCTTTGCGACCACCGTCTGGAACCTGCCGTCGGCCGCGACTTCCCAGCCGACCTCGACCGCCTGCCTGGGCATGCCGTAGCCGTACTCGAGCGGGCGAGGGGTCAGCCGTGTCCAGATGACGAAACCGTCCGGAGTCGGATCGCCCGCCGCGACGCCGAGCTGGAAGGGGTAGTCCGCGAACACCGCCTGCGCCAGCGCGGGCCGCTCGACGGCCGCCAGCGCGAAGCCTCCGGCGGCCGCGCCGCCGGAGATCGCCAGCACCCGGCGGCGGGACAGCTCGAGGCGGCGGTTTTCGATGCGGCTCATCGCGAATCTCCCGGTCGGTCCGGCAAGGCCCATAGGCCGGTGTTGTGACGGTTTCGAATGGCCCGGCGGCGCTACCGCTTGCGGACGAACACGGTGCCGGCCGAATAGCCGGCGCCGAAGCTGCAGATCAGGCCTTCCTCGCCGGCGGCGAAGCCATCGTTGTGCAGATGGAAGGCGATGATCGAGCCGGCCGAGGAGGTGTTGGCGTACTCATCCAGAATGATGACGTTCTCCTCGGGCGTCGGGTCGCGGCCCAGCACCTTGCGGCCGATCATGTCGTTCATGTTGATGTTGGCCTGGTGAAGCCACATCCGCTTCAGGCCGTGCGGGTCGAGGCCGATGTCGCCGGCGTGTTCGACGATCATGTCGCTGACCATCGGCACCACCTCCCGGAAGACCTTGCGCCCTTCCTGGACAAACAGCTTGTCCCTGGCCCCGACGCCTTCCGGCGCGGCGCGGTTGAGGAAGCCGAAGTTGTTGCGGATGTTGTTGGAGAACACGGTCTTCAGCCGCGTGCCCAGGATGTCCCAGCCCTGGCCCGCCGGCACGTCCTCGGCCCGCTCGACGATGACGGCGGTGGCGACGTCGCCGAAGATGAAGTGGCTGTCGCGGTCGCGGAAGTTCAGGTGCCCCGAGCAGATCTCGGGATTGACCATCAGCACGGCGCGGGCCGAGCCGGAGGCGATGAAGTCGGCGGCCGTCTTGATGCCGAAGGTCGCGCTGGAGCAGGCGACGTTCATGTCGAAGGCGAAACCCTCGATGCCCAGCGCCTGCTGCACTTCGATGGCCATGGCCGGATAGGCGCGCTGCATGTTCGAGGCGGCGCAGAGGACCGCGTCGATCTGGCCGGGGTCCTTGCCCCAGGCGGCGATCGCCTGGCGGGCGGCGTTGACCGCGATCTCGGCCAGGACCGACAGCTCCTCGTTCGGCCGTTCGGCGATGCGCGGGGTCATGACGTCGGGATCGAGGATGCCGGCCTTGTCCATCACGAACCGGCTCTTGATGCCCGAGGCCTTCTCGATGAACTCCGGGGAAGAATGGGCCAGCGCCTCGACCTCGCCCGCCGCGATGGCCTCGGCGTTGGCGGCATTGTGCCGGTCGACATAGGCGTTGAAGGCTTCGACCAGCTCGGTGTTGCTGATGGACTGATCCGGGGTGAAGAGCCCGGTTGCGGCGATGACGGCCTGATGCACGCGACGTGATCCTGATCTGGCGCGCGGGCTTGGCGCGCCCGCGTCTGGTGCTTTCGAGGCCGCTAGATAGCACGGGCGGGCGATCCGTCATCGGCTTGTGTGCTTTTGCCGCAACGCAACAGAACGGCCTCAATTGCTCCGTTGAACCGCCGTTGCGCCGCCGCGTTTCGATCCTACCTGAATGGGCGCTGAGGGAGCTGAAGTAGAAATTGAAGTCAGGAGTATAGAACAATGAAATCTCTCATCATCGCTGCCGCTTCCGTCGCCGCTCTCGCCGTCGCCGCGCCGGCCATGGCGCAGGACCGCTCGGTCTCCCTCTACGGCTCGGCCGGCTACGCCCACGGCGACTTCGAAGGCGTCGATCTCGGCGCCCTGCAGGGCCGCTTCGGCGCCCGCTTCGGTCAGTACTTCGGCGTCGAAGGCGAACTGGCCGGCGGCGTGAAGGGTGACGACGTGCGCGTGCTGGGCACGAATTACGACGTCGACCTCGACTATTCGGCTGCGGTCTACGGCGTCGGCTATCTGCCGGTTTCGCCGAACGCCGACCTGTTCGCTCGCGTCGGCTACGGCAAGAGCGAAATCTCCATCGACGGTCCCGGCGTCGGCGCGAGCGGCGACGGCGAAAGCTGGAACTACGGCGTCGGCGGTCAGTACTTCTTCACCCCGAAGGATGGCGTCCGTGTCGACGTGACCCGCCATGACTTCGACGACGGCGGCGAGGCCGACGTCATCTCGGTGGGCTACACCCGGAAGTTCTGATCCGGCGTACTCCGGTGCGAACGAGGGCCCCGCCATCCGGCGGGGCCCTTTTTCGTGTGGCGGAGGGTCGTCTTCTCCCCCCGCGCCGAATGCGCTAGGTCTTCGGTCGGGGCAGGAGCGTTCGGTCGTGAACGGCATGGTCATTCAACTGGTCGGGTCCGCCGTCGCCGTCGCGGCGATGGTGGCCTTCGCCGCCTGGGCGCGGATCGCCCGGCCAGTGGTTGATCTCGACGACGCCGCCGTCGCCCGGCTCCTCGCCGATGACTATCCCGACCACACGATTTCCAGCATCTGGATCGCCGCCGACGGCAGGGGCGCAGTGGCGCGCTCGGGCGAAACCGCTCTCGTGCTGGCCCTGCTTGGCGACAGCTGGGTCGCTCGCGACATGCCATGGGAGCGCGCCCTTGCCAGCCCGGTGCGCAAGGGCCGCGTGCGCTTCCGCCTGGCCGACGCCGGGGCGCCGAACCTCAGCCTGGCGGTCAGCGGGGTGAAGCCCTGGCCGCCGACCGACCTTCGGCAGGATCTCGCCGCATGACCCTCGACCCCATCGTTCCCGCGTTCGACCCGGTGACCCTGGCGATCCCGCTCTTTGTCATCACCATCTTCGCCGAGATCATCCTCGGTCGCCTGGGCAAGGTGAAGGCCGCCTACGAGGCGCGGGACACCGCCACCTCGCTGATGATGGGGCTCGGCAGCACGATCGCCGGCGCCCTGCTGGGCGGGACCATCGCCCTGGCCAGCATCTGGATCTGGAAGAACCATCGCCTTCTCGAGATTCCGATGACGGCCTGGTGGGCCTGGCTGGCGATCTTCTTCCTCGAGGACCTGACCTACTACTGGTTCCACCGCATTGCCCACGAGCGGCGCTTCTGGTGGGCCAGCCACGTCAACCATCACTCCAGCCAGCACTACAACCTGGCAACCGCTCTGCGGCAGACCTGGACCGGCGGCGTGGCCGGCACCTGGCTGCTGTGGCTGCCGCTCTCGCTGATCGGCTTCCCGCCGGCGATGATCGCCATCCAGAAGGGGATCAGCCTCGTCTACCAGTACTGGATCCACACCGAGGCGATCGGGAAGATGCCGCGCTGGTTCGAGGCGGTGTTCAACACGCCCAGCCATCACCGGGTGCACCATGCCCGCAACGCCCGCTACCTCGACGCCAACTATGCGGGCATCCTGATCATCTGGGACCGGATGTTCGGTACTTTCATCCCGGAGGATGAACGCGAACCGCCACGTTACGGGCTGGTGAAGAACCTGGGCGACTTCAATATCTTGCGCGTGGCTTTTCACGAATGGATCGCCATCGCCAGGGACCTCGCCGGGGCGCGTTCGTCGCGCGAGGTGCTGGGCTATCTGTTCGGTCCTCCCGGCTGGAGCCCGGACGGATCGCGAGAGACCAGCAAGACCCTGAAGGCGCGCTGGGCGGAACGCCAGAAGAGCGCCGATAGCGCAGATCCGGCGCCGCCGATGGCCGCCGAGTAGGCGCCTCGTGCGAGCCTGCGCCTAGCCGAGGATCAGGGCGAGGTATTCCTCGGTCGGTCGTCGCAGGAGCGTTTCGTTGACGTGAAAGGCGAGCACGTCGTCCTTCACCATGGCCCTCACCCCGGCGAGCCTGAAACGATCCGACAGGCCCTTGGCCACCGTCGGGGCCAGCCTGATCTGATAGATGTTCGAAGGCGCGGGCGTCTCAATCAGGGATCCCGCCTTCCTGGTCTCCAGGACGGAGACGATTTCCCGCATCACCCCGTGCGCACGCCGATTGCGCTCGGGAAAGTCCACCAGGGCCGCTCCAGCCAGCAGGGCCGGGGCTGAACCCTGATAGATGGTTCCTCCAAACTCGTGCCTAAGGCGGCGGACCTCCGCGATCATCGCCGCCTCGCCGGCGAGCACGGCGCCGAACGGAGCATCGAGGTATTTGTACAGCGAGATGTAGACCGTATCGAACAGCGCGGCGCAGGCCCTGACATCGAACTCGGGCGGGGCGAGCAGCAGCCTGGCGCCATCCAGGTGAAGCCCGATCCCGCGACCGCGCGCCCATTCGGAAATCGCCCGCGCCTCGCGCAGGCCGACCATCTGGCCCTCGAGCCGGCGAACCGGACTCTCAAGCGAGATGGCTCCGGTACGCACCGGATAGGGCCCCTTCTCCGCCTTCTCCACCAGGCCCTGAATCTCATCCAGGCCTGGGGTCGCCCTTCCCGCCGTGAGCGGCACGAGGTTTATGCCCGACAGCCGCTGGATGCCGTCGCCCTCGTCGCAATAGACGTGACTGTCGGCCTGAACGATGGCCCGGCGGTTCTCGCCACAGAGCGCGCGGATCGCCAGATGATTGGCCAGCGTGCCGGTCGGCAGGAAAGCGCAGGCCGGTTTGCCGAGCAGGTCAGCAACCTGCCTTTCCAGTGCCGCAACCGCGCCGCCATTCAGGTAGCCGTCCCTGTCGGCCACTCCCGAGGTAAGTTGCGCCAGCCTGGCGGCTGTCCGGGCAGGATCGGGCGGCGGCGCATCGCCCAGCAGCCAGACGCTTCGCGCGTCGATGGGCGGATAGGCCGGCGCCGCGGCCTGGGCCTGGGCCAAGGCGGAGCCCGGAGCGGCCAGACCGAGCGCGGCCACGGACTTGAGAAGCAGGCGACGATGCATGAGCCAACGCTATGGCTGTGAGGCCAGGTCGCCCAGTGAAGCTTCGGTAATGCGCTCGCCTACCGTCCGCCAGGCAGGCTGAGCCCGCCGGCTGGGCGCGCGCTGAGCGCCTCGCGGCGGAAACGGAACAGCTCGGCGGGCCGGCCGCCGGTCTCGACATCCATCCGTCCCAGCCCCTCGACCAGCCCGGTCCGCTCGACCACCCGGCGGAAGTTCTGCTTGTGCAGGGGGATCCCGGAGATGGCCTCGACCGTCCGCTGCAGCGACGAGAGGGTGAACTCCGACGCCATCAGCTCGAACACCACGGGCCGGTACTTGAGCTTGCCGCGCAACCGGCCAAGGCCCGTGGCCAGGATGCGTCGGTGGTCCGAAAGCATCGGCTCGCCCAGCGCCGCCGACAGGGCCGCGGGCTCCGGCGGATAGCGGCCGTCCGCGCGGGCGGCGTCGCGCGCCGCCTCCGGCGCCAGCCCTGCCTCGTAGAGAAGCTCGTAGCGCTCCAGCACCCGCTCCTCGTTCCAGGGCGCGCCATCCAGCGCGAAGGCCAGGCGCGCGCGGGCCAGGCGCGCCTGGTCCTGGCCGGCCCAGTGTCGCAGCCGGGGCGCGATGCCCTCGTCGATCAGCTCCGGCCGACCGAGGCGCCAGTCCTCCCACGGGAAGAACCGCGACCAGGGCGACCAGACCGTATCGGGCAGGGGGCTGTCGGTCGCCGCCGGCGTCAGCGCCAGGTAGCCGACCGACACCACCCGGGCCGCGCCCGCCCCGACCTCGGCCCGGGGCGCTTCGCGGCCCTTGTCGCCAAAAGTGTAGAGCTGCTCGACATAGCCCAGCTCAAAGCCGGTCTGGACAGAGACATAGTCCCGCAGGGCCAGCTCGAAGGTCCTGTGGCCGGCCGGATCGAACGGCCCGAACGGCAGGCCCGCCAGCGGCGAGACGCGATCCCCGTCATGCGGCCTCACGCACAGCACCATCGCCTCGCCGTCGCGGATGGCGACGATGACGGTGGACAGGCCGATGACGACGGACAGGGTCATGCCCCCGCTCGTAGAGGATTTCTGGACGCGTATGAAGCGACCGCCTCGCCGATGTCCGGTGGAACGGCCCGGCTCGCGCCCCTACTCGGTGACGTGCGCCGAGGGGCTCCGCTCGTAGCCGGCGGCTTCGGACAGGGTATGGAACCGCTGCACGTACCTCTCCTGCGCCTCCTTGGCCGACATGGGATGCAGGGTGATTTCGAGGCCCTCGGGCAGGGGGCCGAAGAAACCGATCGACTCGGCATGGGTGAAGCCGGCCAGCTGGGT
Source organism: Caulobacter sp. (assembly GCA_046295055.1). Classification (GTDB taxonomy): domain Bacteria; phylum Pseudomonadota; class Alphaproteobacteria; order Caulobacterales; family Caulobacteraceae; genus Caulobacter. The sequence goes on from JBKBOD010000006.1 coordinate 86,840, forward strand.
CGCCTCGAAGTAGGCGCAGGCGCGGTCGGCCTGCTTGATCAGCTTCTTGATCGGCGCCGGGGTCTTGGCCGGCAGGCCGAAACGGGCGTGGATGGCGTGCTCCAGCCGCTCCTCGAACGCCTTGTAGGACACGCCCAGCGCCGCCTTGAACGGGCTGATCATGTCGCCGATCACATATTCCGACGCGTCATGCAGCAGCGCCGCCAGCCGCCAGCGCGGCTCCAGGTCGGGCCGGATGTGGGCGGCGATGTCCTCGACGATGCAACTGTGCTGGGCCACCGAGAAGCCATGCTCGCCGATGGTCTGGCCGTTCCAGCGGGCGACCCGCGCCAGGCCATGGGCGATGTCCTCGATCTCGATATCCATCGGCGAGGGATCGAGCAGGTCGAGGCGTCGGCCAGACAGCATGCGCTGCCAGGCGCGCGGCGTTTGCTTGCTTCGCATCCCGTTGGCCAATTCGTTCGTTCCTCATTCTGCAAATCGGAACGCTCAACTGGAGCATCGCTTGACAAAGATCAACGACAGGGACCCGCTATCGGTCTGGAATGAAGGCCAGCAGGAGGAAAACTCATGACTTGGGCCAGGATCATGGCGCCGCTCGCGGGCGGGGCCGGGGACAGCCAGACGCTCGCCGCCGCCGCGAAGGTGGCCGGCGCCTTCGGGGCGGAACTCGCGGCGGTGCACGCGCCGGCCGATGTCGCCGATCTCATGCCCTGGATGGGCGAGGGCTTCATGGGCGGCGTGCAGATCACCGCCATGGACAGCCTGAAGGAAGCCGCCGCCGAGGGCGAACGCGCCGCCCGCTCTGCCGCCATGGGCTGCGGCTATGCCCGCACCGTCTTCACCAGCCTTGAGACGCCCGTCTGGGCCGGGCTATCGATGGAAGGGCGGCTCTCCGACGTGGTGGTGTTCACCGATGAAGCGGCGCGCGGTCGCGGCCCGCTGGCCGAAGCCTTCCAGCAGATTGTCGCCGATGAACAGCGCCCGACCCTGGTGGCCCGAGAGGGCCTCGACCCCGCGGGTGTGGCTGTGGTCGCCTGGGACGGCGGAAAGGAAGCCAGCCGCGCGGCCCGCACGGCCCTGCCGCTGCTGGAAAAGGCCTCGCGCGTCATCATCGTTGGCGCGCCGCAGGCGTCTTCGCGGAGCTTCGACCTGGACCGGCTGCGCGGGTTCTTCGCCGATCGGGGCGTCAACGCCGAGGTCCGGACCCTGACCGAAAGCGGTGATGCGGCCCAGCTGATCCTGGGCGCGGCGCGCGAGGTCGGCGCCAGCCTGCTGGTGTCCGGCGCCTTCGGCCATCCGCGGCTGCAGGAGTATATCTTCGGCGGCACCACCCGCACGCTTCTGAACAACGACGGTCCGTCGCTGTTCCTCTCTCACTGACGATCTCCAGAAAGGAACGGGCCGAGCATGACCCTGTCCCGCATCGTGATGCGCCTTGCCCGCAACCCGGGCACCGAGTTCGCCGACGGCGACGACCATCGCGGCTACACCCTGACCGCCCCTCTGGACGGCGAGGGCCACATCGACGCCGACGCCTACGCCAGGCGCAAGGCCGACTGCACCGTGCGCCGTTTCGCGCCTGACGAGGACGCCGTCATGGGCCGCCTCGCCCGGCGGCGGAACGCCTGGTACTTCGATTATGACGACACCACCGATGCCGACGACGAGGCGGTGCACCGGCTCGGCGAGCATCGCTTCGCGGTTGGCGAGTATGTCTCCATCGCCGACGAGGATGGCCGCCTGCTGGCCTACAAGGTCACCGAGGTGGTCGAGGTCTAGCCTTCGACATTACCGGGCGAGCGGGGAGGCGAGGCCCTCCACCGCCGCCTCGCGGCGTCAACCGCCGACGTTGCGCTTCACCAGGGCGCCGGCGTCGCGCAGGATCTCGGCGCCGCGCCCCTTCTTCTTCTCGCCCTTCACCTTCACGATGGCCACGGCCAGCGGGCCGTCCTTGGGACCGCGCGCCTCGTAGCCGACGGCGGCATAGGGGCTGTCGGCGTTGGTGGTGGACTTCAGGAAGGTGCTGCGATAGCCGCGCTTCTTGCTGGAGAAGTTGAGGTTGAAACCGCTGTCGACCGAGACGTCGCCGTCCCCGGAGTCGATGACGATGTCGTCGCCCTCCTTCTCGGACCAGCGTTCACGGGTCACACGGACCTCGCTCTTGCTGTCGCGGGCCTCGATGGTCATGCCGCCGATTTTGACCACGGCGTCCTCGCCGTCGGCGTCGACGGATACGCCGGGCATCCGCACGCTAGCCTTCTCGCCGTCCGCCGTCGTCTCGGTCTTGACCGTCAGGCCCGGCATCCGCACGTCGGTGCGCTCGCTGGAGGTTTTCGGGGTTTCCGGGGGTTCAGGCGCCTCGGGCGCGGCCGGCGGCTCGGGGGCTTCGGGCGCTGCAGGCGGCTCCTGGCCGGGAATGAGGGCGCGCAATTCATCGGCCACCGGCGTCAGGGCCGTCTCGGCGTCGCCACCGTTCAGGGCCAGCAGGCGAAGCTCCACCTCGCTGTCGTCACCGGCGTACTTGCAGCTCTTGCCGTCGGGCGCGGCGCTGACCAGCGTCAGCTTGCCCTGGGACTGCGGACAGTCGAGTTTGGTCAGGACCTTGAGGGCTTCGTCCTGCGCCTTGCGGGCGCGGTAGGCTTCGCGGCTCTCGCAGGCGCCGAGCGCCAGGACAGAGCAGCCGACAGCGAGGATCAGGTAGGTCTTCACGAGGGGTCGCCTCCGTTGTGTCACGGCAATGCTGCGACCGGGCGCGGCGCGGCGCCAGTGAATTCGCGGTAAGGCCCCGCGTGGTCGCCGCAGGCGCCGGCGGTCCCGGCGCCTGAACAGCCGGCTACTGTCCCGGGCGCGTGGCGCCTTCGCGGCGGGCCAGGAAGGCCAGGCGCTCGAACAGGTGCACGTCCTGCTCGTTCTTCAGCAGGGCGCCGTGAAGCGGCGGGATCAGCTTGGTCGGGTCCTTTTCCTTCAGGACCGTCTCGTCGATGTCCTCGACCATCAGCAGCTTCAGCCAGTCGAGCAGTTCGCTGGTCGACGGCTTCTTCTTCAGGCCCGGCACCTTGCGCATGTCGTAGAAGATGCGCAGCGCCTCGGCGACCAGCTTCTGCTTGATGCCCGGATAGTGGACCTCGACGATGGCGTTCATCGTCTCCTCGTCCGGGAAGCGGATGTAGTGGAAGAAGCAGCGGCGCAGGAAGGCGTCCGGCAGTTCCTTCTCGTTGTTGGAGGTGATGATCACCACCGGCCGCACCGTAGCCTTGATGGTCTCGTTGGTCTCGTAGACGTAGAACTCCATCCGATCGAGCTCCTGCAGGAGGTCGTTCGGGAACTCGATGTCGGCCTTGTCGATCTCGTCGATCAACAGCACCGGCCGGCCGCCGTGCTCGAAGGCTTCCCAGAGCTTGCCCTTCTTGATGTAGTTCTTGACGTCCTTGACCCGCTCGTCGCCCAGCTGGCTGTCGCGCAGTCGGGTGACGGCGTCGTACTCGTACAGGCCCTGGTGGGCCTTGGTCGTCGACTTGATGTGCCAGGTGATCAGGTCCGAGCCCAGCGCCTTGGCGATCTCGTAGGCCAGCACCGTCTTGCCGGTGCCCGGCTCGCCTTTGATCAGCAGCGGCCGCTCCAGGGCCATGGCCGCGTTGACCGCGACCTTGAGGTCCTCGGTCGCCACATAGTCGCTGGTGCCTTCGAAGCGCGTGCTCATGCCCTGTCCCCTCGTGGCGCGCCGCCGATGGCGGACGCTCCAAACAAACGTTTCATTCAACCGTGACACTAGCGTCAGGAAACCGGCTGTGAAGCGTTTTCGTCAGGGCGCGCGAAATTCCCGCAGGTGACCCTGCGGGAGGTTCACACAGGCCGGCGCCCGTCCGCCGGGCCAGCGGGCGGGTCGTCCCGGGTCAGTCCGCGCCGGGATTGATCGACACCGGGTCGGAGGCGGGGAAGGTCTCCTTCAGGCCCTTGTCGAGCTGCTTTTCGGTGTGGGGATCACGCCCTTCCTCGACCGTGTCGGCGGGGTCGGGGCTGTCGTCGTCGACGGAATCCTCGCGCCGCTGGGTGGCGTCATAGACGGGCGGCAGGTCATCGGCATTCGCGATGTCGCGGCCGTCCTCGGTCAGGTTGGTCTCGTCCAGCGCCTCGGCGCCGTCCTGGTCGTCGGGGGCGAATTGGGTCTGGCTCATGGGGTCTCCGTCCGGTTGGCGGGCCATCGGCCTGCGGTCCGGACTCAACCCCTCAGCGGCCTTCGCGTTCCGGTCGGAAGCCCGACAGAGCGGCCGCCAGATCGCCCATCACCGCGTCCCATTGCCCGTACTCCGGCGTCAGGAAGACCCGCGCCTGCGGGTACCAGGGATAGCGGTCGGTCCCCAGTCGGGGCCAGGAGCCGGGGGTGGAGACCAGCCAGGTCTGCGCCCCGCAGGCGCCGGCCAGGTTCAGCGTCGCATTGGCGAAGCCCAGCGTCAGGTCCAGCGCGCAGGTCAGGGCGGCCACATCGTCGAGATCGGCCTTCAGGTCGATGCCGGGCGGCTGCCAGATCTCGACGCCCAGCTCCTCGCGGGCGGCCGCCAGTTCGGCGTCGCAGTCGCCGTACTGCAGGTTGATGAAGCTGACGCCGGGCGTGCGGAGCACCGGCGCCCACATCTCGAACGGCGAGAAGTAGCGGTGACGTGCGCCCTTGCGGCTCATGCTCTTCCACAGGATGCCGACCTTCGGCCCGGGCGGCGCGTCTTTCAGCACCTCACGCCAGTGCGCCACGCGCTCCGGACTGGCCTGCAGATAGCCGCCGGCGGTGGGGAAGCGGTCCAGGCTGTCGCGGAACCGCCCCAGCGGCGACGCCAGCGGCGCCCAGAGGTCGATCGCCTCGGCATCGCCCAGGTCGGGAATGACGCGGACCGTGCGGCCGTTGACCTCGTAGGTGGCGTGCGACAGCACCCGGGCTCCGGGCAGCGAACGGGCGAACAGCGGAACCAGCCGCGGCTCGACCGCGATGGTCAGCCGGCCTTGCGGGCCCAGGGCCTCGACGACGTCGGGCAGGACATTGGCGAACAGGATCTCGTCGCCCAGTCCCTGTTCCCCGACCAAAAGCAGCGAGCGCCCGGAAAGATCGCCCCCGTCGCCGCTCCACGCCGGCCGGTCGACCAGCACCTGGGTGAAATCGGCGAACTGGGGATCGCGACGCGCCTCGTAGTCTTCCCAGCCGCCCGCCAGATCGCCCGTGGCCAGCCGCATGGTCGCGCGGGCCAGCTGCATCATCAGCCGCTCGTCAGCCGGCAGCAGCGCCGTCATCGCCCGGCCAACGTCCTCTAGCGCGCCGGAGGCGTCGCCCAGCAGCAGCCGGCAGTTGGCCAGATTGTAGCGGGCCCGCGCCATGCCGGGATCGAGACGCAGGGCCTCGGAAAAGAACGTCGTCGCCCCCGCAGGATCGCCCTGCTCGGTCAGCACCGTGCCCAGCGTGTTCCACAGCAGCACGTCCTCCGGCGCCTGCAGGATGCCGGCGCGCAGGATTTCGATGGCCTCGTCGAACCGCCCCTGGTCGCGCACGGCGCAAGCCAGGTTGTTCAGCGCCTCCCGCGCCTCGGGATGGCGCGCGACATAGTGGGCGAACAGCTTCTCGGCCGTCTCCTTCATGCCCATGCGATAGGCCAGCCGGCCCAGGTCGTTGGCGACCTCGGCATGCTCGGGGATCAGGGCCAGCGCCATCTCGTAGGCGCGGATGGAGTTGCCGAAGTCCCCCGCCCGCTCGCGGGCGATCGCCAGCAGGTACCAGCCGAAGCCGCTGCGCTCGTCGATCTCCAGCGCCTTGATGGCCAGGTCGCCGCCAGTGCGGAAGTCATCCTTCTGCAGCGCCGCCACCGCCTGCTCCAGCAGGGCCGAGGTCTGCGCCGCCTGCATGTTGGCCAGCGCCATGCGGAGCTGGCCCAGCGCCCGGGCTGACCCCGCCTGGCCGACGACCTGTCCGGCCGTGCGCGCCGCCGCCGCCTCGCCGGTAACCGGCGCGGCGCCCTCCAGCCCGGGAAGGGCGGGCAGGGCGGTCGAGGATTTCAGGCGGGATCGGGTCATCGCAGGCGCTCTGTGAACGGTCCCTAGGTCGGCTGATTATGGTTAGCGGCGGCTTAACTTCTTTCCGGCGATGCAGCATCCTCGAAATGGGTCGCCCGCGCTGTCCGGTCGCACCCTCGACGGCCCTTCCGCAACATGCCGTTAACCATACCGCCCTAAGCCTGAACGCTGATCGGGGGAGGGTTCCGTGCCGCTCAAGCTGTCTCTGAAGCCGGGCGAGAAGTTCGTCCTCAACGGCGCCGTCGTGCAGAACGGCGACCGCCGGGGCGTGCTCATCCTTCAGAACAAGGCTTCGGTCCTGCGCGAGAAGGACATCATGCAGCAGGAGGAGGCCAACACGCCTGCCCGCCGCGTCTACTTCCCCGTTATGATGATGTACCTCGATGAGGCCGCGGCCGGTCGCTACTACGACGAATTCGTCCGCCGCCTGACCGAGTTCATGAATGTAATCGGTAACCCTTCGGTGCTAGCCGAGTGCGTATCGATCTCCAAGCACATCATGGAGCGCGAGTACTACAAGGCGCTGATGCTGTGCCGGAAGCTGGTGGACTACGAGGACGAAAGGCTGGGGAATGTCGCTTCAGGCGTATCAGAAGGCGGCGGCCAGGGCTGAGAGCCCCAAGGAGGCGGAATACCGCCTCTTCGGCCAGGTCACCCGAGCGCTGATCGAGGCGTCCCAGAAGCCCAGCGATGACGTCGCGGGCCGGGTCGACGCCCTCGACTGGAACCGCCGCATGTGGTCGGCGCTGGCCACCGACTGCGCCAGCCCGGACAACCGCCTGCCGGAATCCCTCCGCGCCTCGATCATCTCGATCAGCATGTGGGTCGGCCGTCACACCAGCGCGGTCATCCGGCAGGAAGAAGAGATCGAGCCGCTGATCGATATCAACCGCATCATCATGCAGGGCGTCGGCGGCGGACAGCCCGAGGCGGCCTGAAGCGCCTGACCCCTTGACCCGGTCCCTGGGACCGCTCCGATACCCTCCGGATCAGCATTCGCCGGAGGATCCCATGTCAGAACATCTTGGCCCGGCCGAGGCGGCCGCCCGTCTGGGCGTATCAACCAAGGCCCTGCGCCTTTACGAGCGGCGCGGCCTGGTGGCGCCGCTGCGCACCTCGGCGGGCTGGCGGGTCTATGGCCCTGATCAGCTGATCGCTGCGGCGAGGGTCGCTGCCCTGCGGTCGCTGGGGCTGACGCTTTCGCAGGCCGGCCGGGTGCTGGCCGGCGACCTCAGGGACCTGACGCCGGTGCTGGCCGCCCATGAGGCAGAGCTGCACCGAAGGATCGGCGAGCTATCGGAAGCAGCCCGTCGAACCCTTGCCTTGCGGCGCCGCCTGGCCGAGGGCGAGGCCGTCGCGCTCGACGAGGTGCTTGAGCTGGCCACAGAACCGGCTCGCAAGAGGCGGAATGTCGGGCGCGGGGCCTCACTGGCGCTCGACCTGCCCTGGCCATGGGCCGGCGAGCGGCTGGTGATCCAGAGCCTCGCCCCCCTGACCTGGCTCACCGGCCCCCTGGGCAGCGGCAAGACCCGGCTGGCCGTGGCCCTCGCCGAGGCCGCGCCGGGCGGTCGGTTCCTGGGGCTGGAGCGCACGCCGGCGGAACTGCATGCGGCGCTGGACGAAGACGGAGCTTCCGGGTTGCTGGTCGTCGATCTTGTCGAGGAGGACATGACGACGGAGGCGCAGGTCGCCCTGGCGCGGCGGCTGAGAGCGCGGGGGCCAGACGCCCGGCCGCTGGTGCTGATGACCCGTTCGACCGCCATGCTGGACCTCGACCTGGTCGGTCCGCACGAGGCCATCCTCTATTGTCCGGCCAGCCACGCCCCGCCGTTCTTCGCCTCGCCCCGGCCGGGCGTTCCCGGCCACGAAGCCCTGCGCCTCTGCCTGGCGCCCCCCGAGGTGCGGGCCCGAAGCCAGGGGATGATCGCGACTTTCGCGGCGGCGTGAGCGGGCAGGGCCAGGACTGCCCAGCCCGACATTGTCCGCGTCGAGCCATGATCGACGCACGCAACCACCCCACCGAACACGCTCGCGAAGGCCGGCGTCCATGCGCGGCCTGACGCCGGGTCTCAGCGAGGCGGCCGGGCCCGGCTTCGCGAGGGCTGGCGGCGGATGCGCCGACTCGACCAGGCGGCAGAACAGAATTCCCTCCGACCGCTGACGAATCCGCGCATTCTGGCGAGCCGATTCGCCTTCAGGTCTCGATGGTACGCTGGTTCCGCTCACTCCTGTCTCTCGGCCGCCGCCCGCCGCCCCGCGCCGCCGCCCGGCGGCAGGTGGCGGCGCTCTGCTGGAGGCGCGGGGCAGCGGGCATCGAGGTCTTGCTGGTCACCAGTCGCGAGACCGGCCGTTGGGTGATCCCCAAGGGCGGCCTGGTGGAGGGACTGGACGAGCCGACCTCGGCCGCGCTTGAAGCCGAGGAGGAGGCCGGGGTGCGCGGGAGCATCGCGCCACGCCCCGTCGGCGAATTCTCCTACCTCAAGCGGCTCAAGGGCCATCGCGTGCGGCCCTGCGTCGTCGGGGTCTATCCGTTGGTGGTCGAGACCGTGCTGGAAGACTGGCTCGAGCGCGACCAGCGCCGACGCGAGTGGGTCAGCCCGTCCGTCGCCGCCGAGCGGGTCAGCGAACCCGAGTTGAAGGCCATCCTGAAGCGCTTCGCGCCGAACTGACCGGGCCCAGCGCCACCCCTGGTGATCAGGCCGGTTCTTTGGCCGGCACGGGCGGTTGGGCGAACGGGCTGGGCCGGCTGATGATCTCGTCGGGCACCGACAGCATCTTCAGATAGACCTCGCGCGGATAGGGCATGTGCGGCTTGGTCTCGTCCACCGGCGGCTGCGGCACCGGGCTCTGACCGACGAACGGCGCCGGCTCCCGGAAGCGCCGGGCCTCATCCTCGTCGATGCCGCACTTGGCCAGCACCGCCGGATCGACCCAGCGGTCGGGATCCACCTTCATGCGCGAGGCCGCGACCTCGAGCGCCATGTTGTCTGGGCCGGCGAAGTAGATCGACTGGCAGAAGCCGTGGTCCAGCGGGCCGATGACGTTGACGCCGTGGCTGCGGATGCGGTCGCGCATGGCCAGCAGCGCCGCCTCGTCCTTCACCCCGAAGGCCAGATGTTGCATCGTGCCCGGCGCGCTGGGCTTCTCGCCCCGTCCGGCGTGGGTCTTGCCCAGTTCGATGGGAATGTTCGCCGCCTCGGGCATCTGCACGATCGAGAAGTAGCAGCCGTCGTCCAGCCGCATGAAGGCGTGCAGCGCGCCGGGCACGCCATGCATGTCGAACAGCGCCACCAGCGGCGCGCCGATCACCTCGCTGAAGAAGGCGATGTGCTTCTTGATGTCGGCCGCCATCACCGCGATGTGGTGAACGCCGGTTGCCTGGGGGCCCTTGGCAGTCTCGGTCATCGGTCTTCCTCCTTGGCGCCGCGGATCTCGAGGCCCGCGGTCAGTGTTTCGATGATCAGGTCCTCGTAGCGGCGCCGCGCCGCCTCGGTGTCCGGGTCGTAGCCGAAGTTGGCCCGCATCAGCGGGGCCAGGTTGGTCGCGCCCACCGCCCCCGTCTGCAGCAGGATGACGATCTGTTCCGGCGGAAAGGGCTTGAGCTGGCCGGCGTCGATCGCCGCCTGCGCCAGGGCGACCAGCCGGCGGTTGCGGCGGCCGATGATGTTGGCGACCAGCCACTCCAGCCGCTCGCCCCCGGCCATGCCTTCCAGCGACACGATCCGTCCCAGCGCCGGGCAGCGCCAGGCCAGGCGCAGGAAGTGACGCATGGCGATCTTCAGCTGCACCACCGGCGCGGCGTCGAGCGCGGCGTCGATCAGGCGCTCCTCGTCCTCGACCGACTGCCGCAGCAGGTGCATGGCGGCGCGCCACAGGTCGTCCTTGTCGGCGAAGTGGTAGTGCAGGGTCGGCTGCGAAACCTCGGCGACGCGCGCGATCTCGCCCATCGTCACCCGCTCGAAGCCCAGCCTCGAAAACAGGTCCAGCGCCGCCTCGCGGATCCGCTCCCGCGTCCGCGCGCCTTTTCCCGTGACCAGTGCGGCTGGCCGGTCGTCAGGCGTGGCGATGGCTGTGTTTGACAAGGTCATCAGGATTTCTGATTATGAAGTCAGAAACAGAAAGTTCAAGCGGGGAGCATTCGTCATGGCCATTGTTCGCGAGCCCTATGGCTTCGTTCACGCCGACAACAGCCGGCTGAAGGAGGTCTATGGCGGTCCGACTGGCCAGGTGTTCGTCGAGTGCATGCGCATCCGGCCGGACGATGTGGCCTCCGACACCGTCATCCTGTTCAGCCATCCGATCGGCGGGGGAGCCTTCCTGCCGATGGTCACCGCCCTGGCCCGGGCCGGGCGGCATGTCATCTACTGCAACCCGCGCTATCGCGGGAACGACACGGCCCTGATCCTGGAAAAGTGCGTGCTGGACCTCGGCGCCTGCATCGCCGATCTCAAGGAACGGTTCGGCTATCGCCGCGTCTTCCTCGGCGGCTGGTCCGGGGGCGGTTCGCTGTCGCTGTTCTATCAGGACCAGGCCGAGAACCCGACCATCACAGAGACGCCCGCCGGCGATGCGGTCGACATCGCCGGGGCCGGGCTCCAGCCGGCGGACGGCGTGCTGCTGCTGGCGGCCCACATCTCGCGTTCGGTGACGATGACCGAATGGCTGGACCCCTCGATCACCGACGAGACGCGCCCGTTCGAGCGTGATCCCGAGCTGAACATCTACGGCCCCGACTGTCCGCACCAGCCGCCCTACGACGAGGCGTTCGTCGCCCGCTTCCGCCAGGCGCAGCTGGACCGCAACCGCCGCATCACCGCCTGGGCCAAGGCGCAACTGGCCGAGCTGAAGGCCAAGGGCGACCCCGACGCCGAACGCTGCTTCACTGTCCAGGGCACGATGTGCGACGTCCGCTGGACCGATCCGACGCAGGACCCCTCCGACCGGCCGCCGCACACCTGCTACCTGGGCGACCCGCGCATCGCCAATGACGGGCCGGTGGGGCTCGCCCGCTTCACTACCCTGCGCTCCTGGCTGTCGCAGTGGAGCCATGACGAGAGCCGGGCCAATGGCGTGGTCAACGCCGGCCGCATCTCGTGTCCGGTGCTGGTCATCAACAACACCGCCGACCTCGCCTGCACGCCCAGCCACGCCCTGCGCCTGTTCGACGCCGTCGCCTCGACCGACAAGGCTATCGTCCACATCAAGGACGCCGACCACTACTACGCCAGTCGCAAGGACCTGCTGCCCCAGGCCGTCGCGGCTGTCGGCGACTGGCTGGACGCCCGCAGCTGAGGCTCAGTACTCCAGGCTCGGATACCAGTCGGTCCCGCGCCCCTCGGGCGTGAGGTCCAGGATGGTCCACAGCGGCGCGATGTCGGGCGCATCGCGCGGGTCCTGGCCGGGGTCGGCCATCGCGAGGCTCATCTCGCTGGACCAGAACAGCCGCACCTGTTCCCCGTCGCGGCGATAGACGACCAGGGCGGGGTTCTCCGAGCCATCGTCGTTGATCAGGCCCAGGTCCCGGGCGTAGTCGTCGCCCACCGTCTGCACGAACTGCAGGTTCCGCCACCCGCGCTCGGCGGCGAAGGCCAGTTGCCGCGCCACCGGGCTGCGGCCGAGGATCTTCAGCGACACCCGCTGGCCGATGTCGGCCGCGTTGCCCTCCACCCCGCCCAGCCAGTTGGTGCACATGGGGCAGGGGCGGGCCCGCTGCGGCCCGTACATCCAGAAATAGGTGACGAGCGTGTCCTTGCCCTCGAACAGGTCGATCAGGCCCAGGTCCGATCCGTCCGCGTCGATGAACCGATAGTCCTTGCCGATCACCGGGCCGGGCGGCAGGGCGCGGCGCTGCTCGGTCAGCCGGGTCATGTGGCGGCGGAACGCGATCTCCTCGGCCAGCAGGGCCCGGCGCGCGGCGCGGTACTCTGCGCTCTCGCCCGGGAACATGCCTGTCGCATCGGCGACCATCTCGGCGGCGGGCTTCAGCGGTGTCTGGTTCATGGCGGTCTCCTCGATACGCAACGCGGGACAAATGCGACCGGCTGCCTTGACTCGATAAGTTGATATCAACATAAATACCCCATGGCCGTCACCCTGCAAAACGTCCTTCACGTCCGCGACCACTGCCTCTGCCTGCACACCCAGAGGGCGGCGCGGGTGCTGGCGCGGCGGTTCGACCAGGCGTTCCGGCCCTTCGGCCTCACCAACCACCAGTTCTCGCTGATGATGGCCCTGAACGCGCCGGAGCCGGCGCCCCTCGGCCGCCTCGCCGCCCTGATGGGCGCCGACCGCACCACGGTCACCGCCGCCCTCAAGCCGCTGATCGGCCGCGGCCTCGCCGAGGACCTGCCCGACCCTGCCGATCGCCGCATCCGGCGGGCGCGGCTGACCGACGCCGGTCGCGACCTGCTGGCCCAGGCTCATCCGGTCTGGATCGCCGAGCACGCCGTGCTGGAGGCCGAGCTTTCCGGCCGCACCGAACCGGACGCCCTGCGCTCCGGCCTCAACGCCCTGGCCGCCCGCGCCGCCTGATCCCTGATCCCGCCCCCTGTCCCGGAGTATCCCGATGTCCGCTTCCGCCGCCGCCCGCCAGGTTTCCGCCTTCGGCTGGGTGCCCGATTTCGCCAGGGGCCAGGTGCGCGACCTGCGTGTCCGCTGGGCGCTGGAAGAGGCGGGCCTGCCCTACAGCGCCGCCCTGCTGGACCCCGGCCCGGACGCCGACGATCCCTATCGCGCCTGGCAGCCCTTCGGACAGGTGCCGGCCTATCGCGACGACCAGGTCGAGATGTTCGAGAGCGGCGCCATCGTGCTGCACATCGCCGAACAGTCGCCCGTCCTCTGTCCGGCTGACCCCGCCGGGCGGGCGCGGATGCAGACCTGGCTGATCGCCGCCCTGAACTCGGTCGAACCGATGGTCCAGGACTATGGCAGCATCGAGCTGTTCCACGCCGGCGAGGCCTGGGTCGCCGAGCGCAAGCCGCAGCTGCGCGAGATGGTCGCCGGCCGGCTGGCCGATCTTTCCCGGGCGCTGGGCGATCGGGCCTGGTTCGCCGGACCGTTCTCCGCCGCCGACATCCTCATGGTCACGGTCCTGCGCATCATCGAGGACGACGAGGTCATGGCCGGCTTCCCGACCCTTGCCGCCTACGTGGCCCGCGGCGTCGCCCGCCCGGCCTTCCAGCGCGCGCTGAACGCCCAGCTCGCCGACTTCAGCGACGAGCCGCCCGCGAAGTTCCGCGAAGAGCCCTAACGCCCCAGCCGCGCTTCCAGCTTCGCCAGCCGCCGCCGGACGAACAGGTCCCGCGACTTGGCCAGCGGCCCCCGCGCGGCCGACAGCCTGCGCCGGGCCTCGGCCTCGTCCCCCCTGGCCAGGGCGATCTCGGCCAGGGCCAGGTCCACCTGGGCGCCCCAGTCCGCGTCTCCGACCAGCTGGCCCACCTTGACCCGGTCGATGCCGTCAAGCTGCGCCGCCGCCTCGTCGTGACGGCCCGCCAGGATCAGGCAGTCGGCCAGGCCCGCGCGGCCGCCGTCCTCCAGCGGGGTGCGCACGCCGCCCGGCCGGCCCTGGGCCGCGATGGCCGCGCGCAGGTTCGCCTCGCCCTCGGCCAGTCGCCCGGCGCGACACTGCGAGATGCCGGTGTCCATCCGTCCGGCCACGGCGGTGAACGATCCCGGCCCGTCCTTCGCCGCCGCCGTGCGCCAAATCCGCTCGCCGTCCCGCGCCGCCTCGTCGTAGCGACCCAGGGCGCCCAGAGACTGCTGGCGCGCGGCCAGCAGCAGCAGCGTGTGCCGGTGATCCCGCCCCAGCCGCCGCTCCAGCAGCGGCAGCAACGGGGTCAGGTGGTCCACCGCCTCCTGGTCGCGATGCTGGACCATCAGCGCCTGGCCGACGTTCAGCCGCAGCAGCAGCGTGTCCGGATGTTCGGGGCCCACCAGCCGCGTCAGCCGGCCCAGGATCTCGCGGAAGGTCCGCTCCGCCGCGGGCCCGTCGCCCATCCGCAGCAGGGTGAAGGCGTACCGCTGGCCGAAGTTGGCCTGCTGGCGCGGCGAGAAGGCGGAGGGCAGGGCGATGGCCCCCTCATAGGCGGCCGAGAACCGGTCCTTGGCGACGGGCACGTCACCGCCGGCCAGGGCGATCATCCCCTTGGCCGAATCCAGCCAGACGCGGGTCTCGGGATCGGTCACCCGGCCCCGCGCGATGTCCGCCTCCGCCTCGGCGACCATGGCCCTGGCCTTTTCCCCGGCGCCTTCGCGCGTCGAGAGGGCCAGGGCGGAGGCATACTGCAGCCGCACGTTCAGCCCGGCCGGCGCGTCCAGCACGCCTGCCTTGCGATAGCTGGCCAGGGCCAGCTCGTAGTAGCGGAACGCCTGGTCATAGTCCGAGCGCAGGTCGAACGCCCGGGCCAGGGTGGCGTAGAGATAGCCGGCCACCATCGGCCGGTCGCCGAACCGGCTGGCGATGGAGCCGCCCGTGCGGTCGATGGCCTGGACCAGCGTCTCCTCGGCAGCCGCCGCCCGCGCCGGGTCGACACCGCCCAGCAGGTCTTCCGCCAGAAAGCGATAGCTGGCCTCGGCCAGGTCGCGCGCCTCGACCGCCTGGTCGCGCTGCTGGCCGGCGTAGAGGGCCAGGCCGGTCGCGGTCGCCAGCCCCGCCGCAAGGCTGAAGACGGCGGCGATCGCCCAGGGCCGCCGCGCGGCGCGACGCTCGTCCGCTTGTTCCTGGCTGGCGAGGAAGGCCGCTTCCTCCGCCGCCCGCGCCGCCGCCGCGCGCCGCGCGTCCAGCGCCTCCAGCCGGTCGGCCAGTTCCCCCGCCGACGCCAGTCGCCGCTCGGGGTCCACTTCGGCCGCCCGTCGCACGTCCTCGACCAGCAGGGGATCGGCGATCCGCTCCTCCCAGCCGGGCGCCAGGGCGCTGTCGAAGTCGCCGACGATAAGTTGGTAGAGGATCAGACCCAGGGCGAAGACGTCGCTGCGCACCGTCGAGACCGCCCCCTGCGCCAGCTCCGGCGCCCGATAGGCGAGGGTGCCCGAGCGGCTGTCGGCGCCCGCCTGTTCCTCGGCCGCCACCCCCGGGTTGGTGATCCGGAAGACGCCCAGAACCGCATCGTCCAGCAGCCGGCCGCTGCCGAAATCGACCAGCCGCACGACCGGCTCGCCCGCCTCGTCGGTTTCGATCAGCACATTGGCGGGCTTGAGGTCCTTGTGCAGCACCCCCAGCCGGTGGACCGCGTCCAGCGCTCGCGCCAGCCGCGCCGCCACTGCCAGCCGCCGCGCCAGCGGGATCGCCGCCAGCCCGCCCTCGCTCCGCGCCCAGCCGGTCAGGTCCTCGCCGCCATAGGCGTACTCGAGGAAATAGGGCGAGCCGTCGAAGTTCCACTCCAGCAGCGCCGGGATCGGCGCCGCCCGGCCCAGCGCCGCCGCCAGCAGGCGCGACAGCGTCGCCTCGCGCTTGAGCCCCCGCAGCCGGTCCGGGGCGTCGGCGAACTTGAACACCCGCGCCTCGCCGGTCTTGCCGTGCCGGGCCAGCCAGACATCGGCCGCGCCGGTATCGCCCAGCGGGCGCTCCAGCACCCATTGCGCCCGCCCGGGCGCCGCCTGGCCGGGCGTGAAGGCGAATCTGGGCGTCAGCGGCGCCTCGATGCTCTCGACCGACACTGGCCCCGCCAGCCGGTAGCCGACCTTGGGCGCGGTCACGACGATGGCCTCGCCGCCCGGACCCAGCGCCCGGCGCAGCTTGGAGACGGCGGTGGTCAGCGATCCCTCGACCACCACCACGCCGGGCCAGACCGCGTCGAACAGCTCTTCCTTGGTGACCACCTCGCCGGCGCGCAGCAACAGCTCGTGCAGCACCTCGAGCGGCTTGCCCTCGAGCGGCGCGACCTTGCCGCCCACCCGGAGCGACCAGCCGGCCTCGTCGAACTCGTACTCCCCAAACCGCCACAGACGACGCCGACGGCGGCCGCTACTCCCGGCCATGACGCAACCCCAGGTCCCGTCTTTGGAAATCCTTTAGAACGCCGTCAGGACCAGCCGGCCGTCCCTGTTCTACCCCTCGGATCCCGCAACCGGCTCCGAAGAGGTCCAACTCGTGGAACATCCGATCTTCATCCGCAAGCTTGATCGCGCCAGCGTGCTCGGCGAGTTCAAGATCGTCGGCTCGACCGACCCCCACGTTCTGGAGACCGTTCGCCAGCGCGTCCTCGCCCCCTCGCGCAGCGCCCGCCTGTTCGGCTGGGCCATGCTGATCTGCGGTGTGCTGATCGGCCTGACCATCATCGGCCTGATGCTCACCATCGTCTTCGTGCCGATGGGCCTGTGGAGCGTCATGCGCGCCAACCACAACTTCAAGGTCGTCGACGCCGTCATGGCCGAGATCACCGGCGCAGGCCTCGCACCGGCCTGAGCCCCATCGCCTTCCGGCGGTCGGGCCCGCCGGGCGGCTCCGGACAGACAGTCATCGGGAACAGCGAGGGCCTACGGGCCCGCATTGTAACGGCGCGGGGGACGCGGCGTTTCCGACCTGCCTGTCCGGAGCCAACCTCGTTTGAACGCATGGCCTCGATAGCGCCCGCCAGCCCGCCCATCCTTTCCCACCGCCCCGGCAACTCCTGCCGCGCGGTCAGGTAACGTTGCTACCGGCGGGCGAAATTGTCCGCGAAATCAACGCCCCATCCTGAGTCGTCCGCTGGCCCGGCCCTTGCCATGCGCATCAACGGGCCAGAAGGCCCGCCGGCCAAAGTTGCCGGAAACCCCCGACCAGAATGGAAGGAACAGCCGATGAGCATGTCGGTGAACACCAACGTGGGCGCCATGGTGGCGCTCCAGAACCTCAACGCGACCAACTCGGAGCTCGGTCAGACTCAGAACCGCATCAACACCGGCATGAAGGTGGCGAGCGCGAAGGACAACGGGGCTATCTGGGCTATCGCCCAGGGCCAACGCGCCACGTCTCAATCCCTGAACGCCGTGCGCGACAGCCTCAACCGCGGGACCTCCGCGATCGACGTGGCCATCGCGGGCGGGGAATCGGTCTCCGATCTCCTGTTGCAGATGAAGGAGAAGGCACTGGCGGCGTCCGATACGTCGCTCGACACGACCAGCCGCGCCGCGCTCAACGAGGACTTCAAGAGCCTTCGTGACCAGATCACCAAGGCCGTCGCCAACGCCACGTTCAATGGGACCAATCTCATTAACACCGGCGCCACGGCGATCGCTGCTCTCGCCAACGCGGACGGATCGTCCAAGCTGACCGTGGCCGCAGAAGTCATGGCTCTGGGCGGTACGATCGTTACGGTCGCCGCGACAGGTTCCATCGGGACCAGCACGCTGGCTGCCGCCATGATCTCGACGGTCAACACCTCCATCACCAACACCAGCGCAGCGCTCGCGCGCCTCGGCACCAAGGCCAAGGCCTACGAGCTGCACACGACCTTCATCAACAAGCTGCAGGACAGCCTTGATGCCGGCGTGGGCAACCTGGTGGATGCGGATCTGGCCAAGGAAAGCGCCAAGCTCCAGGCTCTGCAGACCAAGCAGCAGCTCGGCGTCCAGGCTCTCTCCATCGCCAACCAGACCCCGCAGACCATCATTTCGCTGTTCCGGGGCTAATAGTCGCGACGCCGGGCGGCCCTTTCCATCGGGAGGGGCCGCCCGGCAGACTTTGCCGTGCGCCCGGGTGGGCAAGAATTGCCGGGCAGGGTCTCATGCGGCAGAAATTGCCGGGCAAGACCATCCCTAACAGACATATAACGCAAATATTTCAATGACTTGGGGTGCGCCCCCGGATTGGGCCAGTTGGCCCGGCGATTGCTTCCATCCTCATCGGGCAAAACGCCCCCGGCCGTCAAAATGACGCCGGACACCTTGAATGAGGAACCTCGTCATGGCGCTGAACAGCGTTAACACGAACATGGGCGCGATGGTCGCCCTGCAAAACCTGAACGCCACCAACCGGTCGCTCGAAACCACCCAAAGCCGCATCAACACCGGCATGAAGGTGGCCAGCGCCAAGGACAACGGCGCCATCTGGGCGATCGCCCAGGGCCAGCGCGCCACTTCCCAGTCGCTCAACGCCGTCAAGGATTCGCTCCAGCGCGGCATCTCGGTGGTCGACGTGGCCATCGCCGGCGGCGAAACCGTCTCTGACCTGCTCTCGCAGATGAAGGAAAAGGCTCTGGCCGCTTCCGACTCCTCGCTCGACACGGCCAGCCGGACGGCGCTCAACGAAGACTTCAAGAGCCTGCGTGACCAGATCACCAAGGCCGTCACGAACGCTTCGTTCAACGGCACCAACATGATCGGCGCCAGCGGCTCCACCATCGCGGCTCTGGCCAACGCCGACGGCTCCTCGAAGCTGACGGTCGCTGCCCAGTCGCTCGCTCTGGGCGGCGCCAATGTGACCGTCGCTGCGGCCACCTCGTTCTCGACCGCCACCACGGCGGCCGCGGCGCTGGCCCTGGTCACTGCTTCGATCACCAACGTCGGCGCGGCGCTCGCCAAGCTGGGCACCGGCGCCAAGGCGCTGGAAACCCACCTGTCGTTCGTCGGCAAGCTGCAGGACAGCCTCGACGCCGGCGTGGGCAACCTCGTCGACGCCGACCTGGCCAAGGAAAGCGCGCGTCTGCAGGCGCTGCAAACCAAGCAACAGCTGGGTGTGCAGGCTCTGTCGATCGCCAATTCCTCGGCGTCCAGCCTGCTGGGTCTGTTCCGCTAATCGCGGGGTGAGGGGAGGGCGGCTCGCCGCTCTCCCCCGATCCGCCTGTAGAAGGCGCCCGACCGCAAGGCCCGGGCGAGCCAGGAGAGATGAGCAGCACCGTCAATCCCCTCTACAACGCGCCTGAACCGGTCGCGGCGATGATCGCCCGGCCCGTGACGCCCGCCGTCGAGATCCAGCAGACTCCGCCCCAGGGCCAGTCAGCCGATCTGCGTCTGGTGATCGAGGAAGACGAGGCCACCGGGTCGTTCGTCTACAAGACCCTCGACCGCCGCACCGGCGAAGTGGTCAAGCAACTGCCCCGCGAGGATGTCCTGAAGCTGAAGTCGGCCGAGGACTACGCCCCCGGACAGGTGGTCGACACGCGCGAATGACCTGATCTCCAGGGCTCGTTGGCCCCGGATCCGTCTCTTGTCACCGACGTCGCGCCGCGACGGCGGCGATCATGGTTTTCACGGCGTTAACCATGTGAATACGAACCGCCCGGTAGCTTGACCCTGAACAGGCGGGCGAATCGGCGTCCGCCCGCGCCGGAAGGCGCTGCGGGAGACGGTCCATGACCATCGGCGTGCACACCAACCAGGCGGCCCTGATCGCGCTGCAGAACCTCAACAAGACCAACGACAACCTGGAAGGCGTCCAGGGTCGCATCTCGACGGGCCTCAAGGTCCAGGGGGCCAAGGACAACGCCTCGGTCTGGGGTATCGCCCAGGCGCAGCGGGCGGACCTGGGCGCGCTGTCTGCGGTCAAGATGAGCCTGGACCGCGCCACCTCGATCTCGGACGTGGCCCTGGCCGCCGGCGAGACGGTCTCGGACCTGCTCAACACGCTGAAGGAAAAGGTCGTCGCGGCGATGGACCCGTCGATCGACACCGTCTCACGCAACGCCCTGGACGCCGACTTCAAGGCCACGCTGAAGCAGATCACCCAGGCGATCACCAACGCCAGCTTCGACGGCGCCAACCTTCTGAACGGCAGCCTCACGGCCGACATTCGCTTCCTGGCGAACGCCGAGGCCAACAGCTACATCACGCTCGGCGTGCAGAACCTGTCGCTCGGCGGCGGCCTGCTGACCGTGGCCGCGACCGCCTCGATCACGACCGCGACCCTTGCCACCGCGATCCTGACCCAGCTCAACGCCTCGATCAGCAACGTCAACCAGGCGCTTGGCGATCTCGGCGCCCAGGCCAAGCAGATCGAAGCTCACAACAGCTTCATCGCCAAGCTGTCGGACGCGCTCACTGCCGGCGTCGGCAACCTGGTCGATGCCGACATGGCCAAGGAAAGCGCGCGGCTGCAGGCCCTGCAGGTTCAGCAGCAGTTGGGCGCCCAGGCTCTGTCCATCGCCAACTCTTCGCCGCAGATCGTTCTCTCGCTCTTCCAGGGCGGTTGACGCAGGAGCTCGGGGCGCCTAGCCCCGTCGCATGATCGACCTTCGCGACCTGGAGCCTGGCGACGAGGACCAGCTCTATCGCTGGCGGCAGGAGCCTGCCGTCGAGCGGTGGATGTCCGATGCCGCCGTCCCCGACCGCCAGACGCACCAGCGCTGGTTCCTGGAGCTGCTGGCCGGCGAGGACGCGCGCGGCTGGATGATCACCCGCGACAGCCAGCCCGCCGGCCTCCTGACGCTCGCCGGCCTGACCAGCCACCACCGCCGCGCCGCCTGGAACTGGTTTGTCGGCGACGCCGCCTCGCGGGGCCGGGGCGTCGGCCGCGCCGCCCAGGTGCTGGGCCTCGACAAGGCCTTCTGCGACCTCGGCCTCGACAAGGTCTGGGCCGACGTCATGGCTGACAACGACGGCGGCCTGAAGGTGATGGTCGCCGCCGGCTTCCGCCGCGAGGGCTATCTGCGGGGCCACGTCCTCAAGGACGGAACGCGCCGCGACGTCGTCATGATCGGCCTGCTCGCCGAGGAATGGATGGCCCGCCGCGAAACCGCCCGCGCCCAACTGGTCGCCTCGCGCATGATCTCCGGCTGAGGCCGGCTTAACCCCTTGTAAGCGCCGGACGGGCCAAACTCCGCGCGCGGGCGTGCGCCCGCTGGTTGGGGACGCGATTTGGCGATCGGCATCGATAGCTCGGCCCTGCTCGGCTATTTCCAGGCTCGTACGGGCCTGACGACGCTCGCCCAGGGCTCAGGCTCCTCGACGACCGCCAGCAGGAAGGTCGTGCCGACCGCCCCCTGGTCGACGGCCTCGACCGCGCCTCGCGCGCCGGAACTGGTCGAGAAGGCCCTGACCGGTCGCCGGCTCGTCGACGAGAACGCCGCCGTTCTCGACCTGCCGGGCGCCAGCGGCGACTACCGCAAGCTCTTCTCGCTCTACCAGGCGCTCAACACCCTCAGCGGCCTTGCCGAGCGGATGAGCGCCAAGGGCGTCACCCAGATCGAGAAGGACAAGATCGAGCGCATCTTCGGCCGCGGGCTGACCGAGACGGTGGCCTATGCCGACAGCCTGAAGATGGACATGCTGCGCCTGACGCGCGGCGAGGTGATGACCTCGGACAAATCGACCGTCGGCGTGCCCAAGGCCAAGTACGAGTACACCACCGCCACCGTCCACACCGGCGCGGCTTCCGACCAGGTCGCCGCCTTCGCCTCGGGCGGAGTGTTCGAGATCCAGGTCAAGCGCCTCAGCACGACCCAGGCCATCAGCATCGACCTCGCCGAGATGGGCGCGACGCCCCGGACGATGAGCGCGGTCACCAGCTTCATCAACGGCAAGCTGGCCGACGCCGGCGTCGCCAGCCGCTTCCAGGTCGTCCGCACGCCGGGCGAGGCCAAGACCATGACGGTCGGCGGCACCAAGGTCACCCTGCCGGCCGCCGCCGACAAGTTCGCCTTCAAGGTCGTCGGCGATTCCGCCGAGACCCTGACCTTCGCCGCCCAGGCCAGCCAGCCCGCCGTCTACCTCGCCACCACCGCCGGCGACCCCGACCCCGACAAGGACAGCAAGACCGACGACGCGGTCTATGCCTCGACCCTGATCAAGACCGAGGCCGGCGGCGTCGGCCAGGCGGGGACCCGCCTCTTCGCCAACGGCCTCGATGCGACCGTCAAGACGGTGAAGGCGCAGGAGGTCGGACCGGACGGATCGGTCTATGTCCTGGCCGAGATCTCGGGGAAGATCGACGGCCAGACGATCAAGGGCGAGGGCGACGTCGCGCTGTTAAAGTATGACAGCGCCGGCAACATCAGTTACGCCCGGACCCTGGGCGCCGTGGGCGCCGTTTCGGGCCTCGCGCTCGCCGTCTCCGCCGACGGCCAGGTGGCCATAGCCGGCTCGATAACCGGCCAGCTGGAAGGCGCCGCCAACGGCCCGATCAACTCCGGCCCGACCTCCAGCCTGAGCGACAGCTTCGTCACCCTGTTCGACGCCAAGGGCGATGAGAGCTGGACTCAGCGGCGCGGGGCGCTCCAGGCCGACGAAGCCACGGCCCTGGCCTTCGGCGGCGATGGAACCCTTTACGTCGGCGGCCGGACCAAGTCCGCCATGCCCGGCGCCTCCGGGCTCGGCGGCTGGGACGGCTACCTCACGGCCGTCCGCACCGACGCCCTGGGCAAGCCCCAGACCCTGTTCACCCAGCAGTTCGGCGGGGCAGGGGACGAGGGCGTGAAGGGCCTTGTGGTCAACGGATCGCAGGTGATCGTCGCCGGCATGGAGGACAAGCAGGCGGTCCTGCGCAGCTTCGATGTCACCGGCGGCGTCGCCACCGCGGGCGCGACCCGCAACCTCGGCGACCTCCAGGGCGGGTCCATCGCCGGCCTGAAGCTCGATGGCGGCCAGCTCTATATCGCCGGTTCGACCCGCAACGCCTCGCTCGGCGTCAGCGGGGTCAGCCAGGCCCACGCCGGAGGCATGGACGCCTTCGCCGCCACCCTCTCCACCGACCTCGCAAGCACTGCCCAGGATGGCCTGGCCTACTATGGCGGCTCCAACGACGACACGGTTACTGCCATGGCCGTGGCCGGCGGCAAGGTCTGGCTCACCGGTCTTGCCGGCGAGAATCAGCCTGACGGCTCGACTCCGATCGGCAAGCGCGACGGCTATCTCGCCGCGCTCGATGTCACGACCGGCCAGGCGTCGTCCGTCCAGCGCCTGACCGGCAAGGACGGCTTTGTCACTCCGACGGCGCTTGCGGTCGACGCGACGGGGTCTTCGGTGCTTGACCGCATGGGCCTCCCCAAGGGCGCCCTGGCCTGGACCGACAGCCAGAAAATCGTGTCGGCGACGTCTGCCCGGCCCGGCGATACCTTCCAGATCCGCACCCGCGAGGGCGGCGCCCTGACCACGGTCACCCTGGCCGCCGACGACACGCTGGAGACCCTGGCCGCCAAGGTTCGCCGCGCCGGCGGCTTCCGCGTCAAGGTCGAGGTCGTAAGCGATGGCGACATGCGCCAGCTGAAGATCACCCCTGCCAGCGAAACCTCCATGGTCGAGGTTCTACCCGGCAAGAACGGCCGCGATCTGCTTTCGTCGATCGGCCTGGCCGAAGGCGTCGTCCGCCTGACGAAGATGGTCGATGGCCGCACCGTCTCGGCCTCCGGCGCCGCCAACGTCTATGGCCTGAACTTCGACGCCGACCTCAAGCTCGACAGCGAGAACGGCATTCGCAACGCCCAGCTGGTCCTCAGCAAGGCGCTGTCGGCGATCCGCACGGCCTATCGCGACCTCGAGGCTGCGGCCAAGCCGAAGTCAGCCCTCAATGCCGCTGCTTCGGGGCCGGCGCCGGCCTACCTGACGAACCAGATCGCCAACTACACCGCAGCCCTGAACCGCCTGACCGGCGGCGGCTGACACGCCTTCCACGCGACCGGCTTCAACCCTGCATCGTCCCGCGCTTGAAAGCGTCGCATTGTCGCTGTAGCGGGTTGGACCATGGAATTCCTCAAGGACCGCCGCGTCGTCCTCGCCCTCGGGGCCCTGGCCGCCATCGTTCTGGGGGCGGTCATCGCCCTGGCCATAGGTCGCGGCTCCAAGCCCGCCGAGGAGCCGCCGCCGGCGTCCCAGGGCGGCCTGGTCGTGCAGCCCGGCGTCGAGGACACCAATCTGGATCCGGCCCGGCCCCTGCGCTGCTTCGTCGATGGCCAGTACGTCGGTGAACTGACGCTGGCCGTCTGCGCCGAGCGCAATGGTGTCGCTACCGGCGCGCTCGATGTCGGCGTGGACGAGACGGGCGCGCTTGCCGCCGCCGGTTCGGTCAGCGCACCGACCCCGCCCATGCCGGCCGCTCCGGCCCCGGCCCAGCCGGCGCAGCCTCCGCCGCAGCAACAGGCGCAGGCCCCGGCCCAGCCCGCGCCGACCCCCGCGCCGACGCCGGCCGCCGATGGCGGCGCCTGCTGGAGCTTTGCCGGCGGTTCGTGGAGCCGCCTTCCGGAGAGCCTGTCGCTGAACGGCTGCGTGCAGCGCCTGTTCGCCGGCAACTGTGTCCGGTTCGGCCAGGCCGAGTATGGTCGATGGGGTCAGCAGACCCTGCGGCTCGTGCGTGGCCGGGTCGAGATTTCCGACGACAACCGCCGTTTCCGCACCCTGGCCCGGCAGGATCGCGACTGCTCGATCGAGGCCGCCAACTGATGCGAAAGACGCTTCTCGCCCTGGCGCTCGGCGCCGCATCCCTGGCGCTCTCGGCCTGCGACAACGGGCCCAAGGCCCCGTCGGATGTCGGCGTCTGCTACTACATTCACATCAATCCCGACGGCTCGCAGAAGGTGAACGTCGTGAAGCGCGACGTGAAGTCCATCGAGTTCTGCGCTGCGGAACTGGAGGGGATGCGGGTGCGGTTCCTGCGCCTTGGCGGTGGCAACCGCGAGCTGATCGGGGCCTACCAGGGCAGCTATCTGGTCCTGCGACCTGCCGGCATTTTCCGGATGGAGCGCTGGAACGGCGCCCAGTACCTGATGCTGGTGCGGACCGGTGACGGACGCCTCGCGCAACCGGGCGCCGTTCCCGACTATTGATCGAACCTGGTCGCGCAATCGCCTGTGGACGAATCCCGTATCGCGCGACGAATGTGCGAACAAAATATGAACATTGTTCTTGCGCCATCGCCATCGCACGCGTAGCGTCCGGCGCGTGATGCCGGCGCGGAAGGTCGCCGGGCGAGATGGAGAACCCCATGGCGGGCAGCGTCAACAAGGTCATTCTGGTCGGTAATCTGGGCAAGGACCCGGAAATCCGGACCCTCAATTCTGGCGACCGGGTCGCCAACCTTTCGCTCGCCACCTCCGAGCAATGGCGCGACCGCCAGTCCGGAGAGCGCAAGGAAAAGACCGAGTGGCACCGCGTGGTGATCTTCAACGACAACCTGGTGAAGGTCGCCGAGCAGTACCTGCGCAAGGGCTCGACGGTGTACATCGAGGGCTCGCTGCAGACCCGCAAGTGGACTGACCAGCAGGGTCAGGAGAAATACTCCACCGAGATCGTCCTGCAGAAGTTCCGCGGCGAACTGACGATGCTCGGCGGTCGTGGTGACGGCGGCGGCGGAGGCGGCGGCGACTACGGCGGCGGCTCCAGCTTCGGTGGCGGCGGCGGTGGTGGCGGTCGCAGCCCGCCGTCCGGCCCGCGCGTGGTTTCCTCCCCCGCCCTGGATGCCCATATTCCGTTCTATACGTGCCAGCGCCGCCCCCGCGCTTGAGCGCGGCGGCGGGACGGCGCGTTGACCGACAAAGAGCCACATCAGCGCCGTGACCTCTCAGCGAACCCCCTTCACCACCGCCGAGTGGGGCGCGATCGCGCTGATCATCCTTGTTTGGGGGCTGAACAACGCCGCGGCCAAGCTGGCGACCGAGGCGTTGCCGCCGGTGTTTGTCGGCGGCATGCGGTTCCTGCTGGCGCTGGTGGTGCTGGCGCCGTTCCTTCGCCCGCCGTGGCCCCCCTGGCGCCAGATGCTGCCGATCGTCCTGCTGGCGGGGCCGCTGCATTTCGGGCTTATCTACATCGGGTTCTCGATGGTCGAGAACCTCAGCCCCATGGTGGTGGCGCTGCAGCTGTGGATTCCGATGACGGCCCTGGCCGCCTGGTTGATCCTCGGCGAATCCATGCCGCGCACAGCGGTCGCCGGCATGGTGATCGCCATTGGCGGCGTTGCCTGGATGAGCCTCGATCCCCATGGCGCCGCCGATCTGGCTGGCATTGCCGTTGGTCTGTTCGCCAGCGCCCTCTGGGCCTTCGCCACGGTGCTGGTGCGCAAGGCGCCGACCCTGCGGCCGCTCAAGATGCAGGCCATGACGTCGCTCGTCGGGGCGCCGGTGCTCTTGGCCGCGAGCTTCGCCTTCGAGGCCGACGTCGCCGAGCGGGCGGCCGTGGCGTCCCCCTTCATCTGGGGGCTGGTCGCCTTCGCGGCTCTGGCTTCGACCGTTGGCGCCACCGCGCTGCTGTTCTGGCTGGTGCAGCGACGCGAGCCGGGCCGTGTGACGCCCTGGTTCCTGCTTACGCCTCTTGTCAGCTGTGCGATCGGAGTCGGGCTGATGGGCGACCAGCTGACCCCCCAGCTTGTCCTTGGCGGACTGGCGACCCTGGCCGGCGTCGCCCTGGTGGCCCTGAGCGAACGACGCGCGCGGACGTCGGCGTCCGGGGCGGGAGCTGATCCCGCCTGATGGCGCCAAAGGCCCTGATTCCGGGGTCCGCGGGTGGCGCCGCCGTTGGTGAAATGATAACTAACGACAGCACGTTCCCTGTCGATTCTGACGGATAAATCCCTTCCTTGACCGACCAGTCCAATACGCCGCCCGATGACAGCCGGCGGGGCGCGGTAGCCCCCATCGCCATCGAGGACGAGCTCCGCAAATCCTACCTCGACTATGCGATGAGCGTCATCGTCAGCCGCGCCCTTCCGGACGCGCGCGACGGGCTCAAGCCGGTGCACCGCCGCATCCTGTTCAGCATGAACGAGCAGGGCCAGACGCACGACAAGCCGTACGTGAAGTCGGCCCGCGTCGTCGGCGACGTGATGGGCAAGTATCACCCCCATGGCGACCAGGCGATCTATGACGCCCTGGTGCGGATGGCGCAGCCGTTCTCGATGGGGCTGCTGCTGATCGACGGACAGGGCAACTTCGGCTCGGTCGACAACGACCCCCCGGCGCAGATGCGCTACACCGAATGCCGCATGACCCGTGCCGCCGAGGCGCTGCTGGCGGACCTCGACAAGGACACGGTCGACTTCAAGGACAACTACGACGGCAAGGAGAAGGAACCCTCAGTCCTTCCGAGCCGCATTCCCAACCTGCTCGTCAATGGCTCCGGCGGCATCGCCGTAGGCATGGCCACCAACATTCCGCCTCACAACCTCGGCGAGATTGTCGACGCGTGCCTGGCCATGGTGGACGACCCGGATATCAGCCTGGAAGCGCTGCTCGACATCGTGCCTGGTCCGGACTTCCCGACGGGCGGCGAGATCATCGGCCGGTCCGGCGCCCGCCAGGCGCTGATGACGGGCCGCGGCAGCGTGATCATGCGCGGCGTCTCGACGATCGAGGAGGTCCGCAAGGACCGCGAGGCGATCATCTTCACCTCGCTGCCGTACCAGGTGAACAAGGCCGCGCTGATCGAGCGCATTGCCGAGCTGATGCGCGAGAAGCGGATCGAGGGCATCGCCGACATCCGTGACGAGAGCGACCGCCAGGGCATGCGCATGGTCGTCGAACTGCGCCGCGACGCCTCGGCCGAGGTCGTCCTGAACCAGCTGCACCGGTTCACATCGGTCCAGACGAGCTTTGGCGTCAACATGCTGGCGCTCAATCGCGGCCGGCCGCAGCAGATGGGGCTCAAGGAGCTCATCACCGCCTTCGTCGACTTCCGCGAGGAGGTTGTCGTTCGGCGCAGCAAGTTCGACCTGGGCAAGGCGCGGGACCGCGGCCACACCCTCGTCGGCCTGGCCATCGCCGTGGCCAACATTGACGAGGTCATCCACATCATCCGCTCCTCGGCCGACCCGGGCGAGGCGCGCGAACGCCTGGTGGCCAAGGCCTGGCCCGCCGGCGACATGATGCCGCTCATCAACCTGATCCAGGACCCGCGCACCCGCGTCGACGGTGATCAGGTGCTGCTGACCGACGAGCAGGCGCGGGGCATTCTGGCGTTGACCCTGTCGCGTCTGACCGGTCTTGGCCGTGATGAGATCATGAACGAGGCCTCGGAGCTGTCCGGGACCATCGCCGACCTGCTTGAGCTGCTGTCCGACCGCGGACGGATCATGGCGGTCGTCCGCCAGGAACTGGTCGAGGTGCGTGAGCGCTTCGCCGTCCCGCGCCGCACGATGATCGTCGAGGGCGAGGCGGACATCGAGGACGAGGACCTGATCCCACGCGAGGAGATGGTCATCACGGTCACCCACGGTGGCTATGTGAAGCGCACGCCCCTGGCCGCCTATCGCTCGCAAAGGCACGGCGGCAAGGGCCGTTCGGGGATGGCGACCAAGAACGAGGACGCCGTTACGCGCGTGTTCTCCGCCTCTACACACGCGCCGATGCTGTTCTTCAGTTCGGGCGGCAAGGTCTACAAGCTGAAGGTCTGGCGCCTGCCGCTGGGCACGCCGACCTCGCGCGGCAAGGCGTTCGTGAACCTGCTTCCGATCGAACCTGGCGAAACCATCACCTCCATCCTCACCCTGCCCGAGGACGAGGCGACCTGGGACAAGCTGGACGTCATGTTCGCGACGCGCAGCGGTTCGGTCCGCCGCAACAAACTCAGCGATTTCGTCCAGATCAACCGCAACGGCAAGATCGCCATGAAGCTCGATCCCGAGCTTCTCGGTGGCGCGGACGCCATTGTGGGCGTTGGTCTCTGCACCAGCGACAACGATGTCCTGCTGACCACCGCCAACGGGCGGGCGATCCGCTTCGAGGCCGACGATGTGCGCGTGTTCATGAGCCGCGACTCGACGGGCGTGCGCGGTATCCGGCTGCTTGGCGACGACGTCGTCATCTCCATGGCGATCCTGCGCAATGTTGCCGCGACGCCGGATGAGCGGGCCGCCTATCTGAAGCAGTCGCGCGCGCTGTTGCGGGCCCAGACCAGCGAAGAGGAAGGCGACGAGCCCGAGGTCGCGACCGAGGACGAGGATGAGATCGTGTCCGACACCGCCCTCAGCATGGAACGTTTCGCCGAACTGGGCGCGGCCGAGGAGACCATCCTGACCATGTCGACCGAGGGGATCGGCAAGCGCACCAGCGCCTACGATTTCCGTCGGACGGGACGGGGCGGTCAGGGCCTGATGGCCCAGGACCTTACCCGCAAGGGCGGCCGGCTGGTCGCCGCCTTTCCGGTCGAGCAGAGCGACGAAATCCTTCTGGTGACGGACGCGGGTCAATTGATACGGTGCCCCGTCGCCCAGATCCGCATCGCGGCGCGCAACACCCAGGGCGTGATCGTCTTCCGGACCGGCAAGGACGAGCATGTCGTGAGCGTCGAGCGTCTGGCGGAAGCCGGGGGCGACAGCGACGGTGAGGACGGGGGAGAGCTACCCCCCGCCACCGAGGAGACCTAACAGAGGACCCGGCCTCCCCGCCGGGGCCTCCCAGCGCGAGGGGGTAGTCTATTGGCCAGAGTCGGGCTCTATCCGGGAACCTTTGATCCCATCACCAACGGCCATATCGACATCATCGGCCGGGCCGTGAAGCTGGTCGACAAGCTGGTGATCGGCGTCGCCATCAATGAAGGCAAGGGCCCGCTCTTCACGCTGGAGGAGCGGGTGGAGATCGTCCGCCAGGAGACCGCGCACCTGACCGGCATCGCCGAGATTGAAGTGGTGCCGTTCAAGGGGCTGCTGATGCATTTTGCGCGGGAAGTCCACGCGGGCATCATCGTGCGCGGCCTGCGCGCCGTGGCCGACTTCGAGTACGAGTTCCAGATGACCGCCATGAACCAGCAACTGGATCGCGAGATCGAGACGGTGTTCCTGATGGCCGATCCGCGCCATCAGGCGGTCGCCAGCCGGCTGGTCAAGGAAATCGCCAAGCTGGGCGGCGACGTGAAGAAGTTCGTGCCCGCCGGCGTGGAAAAGCGCCTACTGGCCAAGGTCGATCGCTGAACGTCCACCAAGACCGATAGCGGCCGCCGCTGTGACGCGAACGGCCTTGTGATCGCCGCATCCTCGTTCTACGGGCCGATCCCATGAAACAGGTTCTTCTCGCATCCGCCCTGGTCTCGGTACTGGGCCTGTCCGCTGTCCTGGCGCCGGCCACGGCGCAACAGGCCGCGCCGGCCTTTGCACCGTCGGACTGGCGCACGCCGGATCCTGAAAACGTCCTGGTCATCGACACGAGCAAGGGTCGCATCGTCCTCGAGATGGCGCCTGATCTGGCCCCGGCACACGCCGAGCGTGTGCGGCTGCTGGCCCGGCGCGGCTTCTACGACGGGCACCAATTCTTCCGCGTCATCAATGGCTTCATGGCTCAGACCGGCGATCCGGAAAACAAGGGCACTGGCGGCTCGGAACTGCCGGACCTGAAGGCGGAGTTCGAGTTTCGTCGCGGGGCGGCCGACGCCTTCGTGCTTCATGAACGGCTTCCGGCCGGCGGCGGCGCCGGCGTGACCGAAACGGGCTTCTACGGCGTCATGCCCGTTCGGACCGGGCCGGCCATGCAGATGATGGCCTCGATCGACGGCAAGACTTTTGGCTGGGGCCTGTTCTGTCCGGGCGTCGCCGGCATGGCCCGGGCCCAGTCGCCGGACAGCGCCAACAGCCAGTTCTTCCTGATGCGCGACACCTATCCCTCGCTCAACAGCCAGTACACGGCCTGGGGCAGGGTCATTTCCGGGCTCGACGTCGTCCGCGCCATCAAGGCCGGCCCCGAGGACAGCGTCGTTCCCGAGCCGCGCGATTCGATGACACGGGTCCGGGTGCTGGCCGACATCCCCGCCGCCGAACGGCCCAAGGTCCAGGTGATCGATACCCGCAGTCCGGGGTTCAAGGCCTACGTTGAGGCGGAGCGGGCAAAGCGGGGCGGCGTGCTGACCGTTTGCGACGTGACGATTCCGGCTAAGGTCGGCTGATAAACGTTCCGGGGGGCAGCTATGCGAGCTGTGATTGGAATTGCCGCCACTGCCTGCCTTATGGCCGGCTGCGCTACAGGCGACGTTGCGGGAGGCCAGGCTCCGGCGGCTACGGCGGTTATCGCGTCGCCAGCCGAGACCGACTGGCGAACGCCTGATCCGGCAAATGTCCTTGTCATCGAGACCACCAAGGGCCGGGTCATCGTCGAACTCGTCCCCGAGGTGGCGCCCGGGCACGCCGCGCGGCTGATCGCCCTGGCGAGGGCGGGGACCTACGACGGCCGCACCTTCTTCCGCGTCATCGACCGTTTCATGGCCCAGACCGGCGATCCGAAGAACACCGGTGAGGGCGCCAGCGACCTGCCGGACCTGAAGGCCGAGTTCACCTGGCGGCGCGGCGCCGACAGCGTCTTTGTTCCCGTGGCCGCGCCGCAAGGGTCCGAAGTCGGGCTGGTAGCCTCGATGCCGGCGGTCAGCCAGCACTTCAGCTATTCGACCATGACCGCCGACGGCAAGGTCGCGGCATGGGGAACCTACTGCCCCGGCGTCGTGGGGATGGCGCGGGACGAGAACCCCGACAGCGCCAACAGCCAGTTCTTCATGATGCGCTATGCCTACCCCTCACTCGACAAGCGCTACACGGCGTTCGGGCGGGTAATCAGCGGTCTCGACGTCATTCGCTCGATCAAGACCGGCGAGCCGGTCGAGGCCCCGCAGGATGAGATGCGGACCGTTCGGGTGCTCGCCGACATCCCGGAGGCGGATCGGCCCAAGGTGCGGATCATCGACACCCGCTCGCCGTGGTTCACCGCCTACGTTGGACGGGTGCGCGCCGAAAAGGGCGCCGACTTCAGCGTCTGTGACCTCGAGTTGCCGGTCGAGGTGAAATAGGGTCTCCGTCCCAGGCCGGTCCTTTGGCGCCCGATAGGCTGTTTCCTCGTGCGGGAACGACCTCTAGAAGGGCGGCCAAGCCCCTTTTTCATTCAGGAACTCCCATGGCCGACGCTGAAAACACCCTGATCATGACCCTCGACACCGGCACGGTGACGATCGGACTGCGCCCTGACCTGGCGCCGGGTCACGTAGAGCGTATCAAGGAACTGGCTCGTGAAGGGTTCTACGACGGCGTGGTGTTCCACCGCGTGATCTCCGGCTTCATGGCCCAGGGCGGCGACCCGACCGGGACCGGGACCGGCGGTTCTGACAAGCCGGACCTGAAGGCCGAGTTCTCGCGCGAACCGCATGTCCGCGGCGTCTGCTCGATGGCGCGCACCAACTACCCGCACTCGGCCAACAGCCAGTTCTTCATCTGCTTCGACGACGCCACCTTCCTGGACGGCCAGTACACCGTGTGGGGCAAGGTTACCGAAGGCATGGAGCACATCGACGCGCTGCCGAAGGGTGAACCGCCGCGCGCGCCGGGCAAGATCGTCTCGCTGAAGGTCGCGGCGGACGCCTGACGTGGCCTTCGCGGCGCCGACGCCGGCCCTCGACGCCGCCTACGCCGAACCCCATCGGCGCTACCATACCCGCGCCCACATCGAGGCTTGCCTGCAGGCGCTCGATGCAGTCCCGGACCTGGACGAGACGACCCGTCGTCGCCTCGTCTGGGCGATCTGGTGGCATGACGCGGTCTATGATCCCACCCGGTCGGACAACGAGGAGGTCAGCGCGGCCATGGCGCGACGCGACCTCTCCGCGCTTGGCGCCTCGGCGGAAGACATCGACGAGGTCTGCCGCTTGATCCTGCTGACCAAGGGCCATTCTGTATCAGCGGATGACCGTGTCGGGGCCCTCATGGTGTCGATCGACCTGTCGATCCTTGGGGCTGCGCCGGCCGACTATGACGCCTACGCCCAAGCCGTGCGTGAAGAGTATTCCCATGTCCCGGAAGCGGCGTTTCGCGCCGGCAGGGCAAGCGTCATGCAGCACTTCCTCCAGGCTCCTGTTCTCTTCGCAGATCCCGACTTCCGCGCGCGACTGGAGACCATGGCGCGTGAGAACATCGCGCGGGAAATTCGTGCGCTTGAGGCCTGATCAGCGCCTCAGGGTGACGACGATCGGAAAGTGATCGGACCCCAGCGCGGGCCCCCGCTCTACCGACACCGTCTTCCAGTCACTGCCCGCATAGACATGATCGATCGGCAGGACAGGGAACGGCAGCCCAATCTTGTACCGGCTCACCTTTGCCGCCGGCCAGCTGGGCAGGGCGCGGGTGCGTCGTTCTAGTCCAAAGCGACGATCCTGGCGGCGGAGCGAGAAGCTCCAGGGCGTGGAATTGAAGTCTCCCGCGACAATCGTCGAGCCTCGCGGGAGAGGGTCGAGCACCTCGGCGAGCCTGCGTGTCTGTTGCTGTTGGGGACCGGCCGGGATCGGCCAGGTGTAGTGGACGCCGACCACGCTGAAACGTCCCCGGGACGTCTCGTACGTCGCCAGCGCGCCGGTCAGGGCGCTGGGCGGCCGGGCCAGGCCGCGTTCTTCCACTGGCTTGAACTTCGAAAAGACAATGGTCGAACATCCGCGCGGTTCGGCGCAGCTGGTGTTGTAGGGGAAGTGCTTTCTCAAGGCCTTGGTGACGCCGCGCGAGGCCCCGAAGCCTTCCTCGATGACAACAATGTCGGCGTCCTGGGCGATGATCCACTCCAGCATTCCTTTCGGGTGGCCGGAGCGGCCCCAGACGTTGAACTGGACCAGCTTGATCGTCTCGCCCTCTGCGGGCGGGGGGGCGGAGGCCGGGCGGCTGAGCTCCGGGATCATCAGGCCCGCCGCGCAGACGACAGCGATACCGACGAGAATTGGCGTGGGCCGGGCCAGTCGCCGGCCGCCGGCCAGCACCCAGAGCACCAGGGCTACGGCGGCGAGGCCGAGCAGGATCGGGGTGAAGTGGGTGATGACATCGAGGCGGTCGCTGAAGCGGCCACCCTGGGCGGCGCCAAGCGCAAGAGCGGCGCCGAGTGCGATGACGCCGGCGAAGAGTCGGATGGCCGAAAGGACGAAACGGAGGAGGGTCTTCACAGCCGGGCCGATAGCACTCCGCGCGGCGTCCTGTCAGCGGTGTCGCCCGCGCTCGACCAAAGCCGCGCGCGGGCTGCACCCCATCTGCAACAGGCGTCAGGGCTAGCGGCGCAGACGACGGATCGAGGAGACTTTGTCGTTGGCGCCGATGTCCTTGAGGTTCGGCGAGTCCTTGTCGATGGTCCAGCACTGGCCACTGAAGTCACGACCGGCGCACAGCTGCCAGCTGCCGCGCAGGACGCGAACCGAGGTGATCTCGTCGTCGAGGCCGCTCATGGCCAGGTCCGGGACGTTGTCGCTGATCTCAAGGCGCATGCCACGATAGTCGGGGTTCTCGAAGACGATCAGGCCGGTCGGCCCGCCTCCGCCGCCATTCCAGCCGCCGCCGCCGCCGGGGCCCGGACCACCGCCACCGTTCCAGCCGCCACCGCCGCCGGGACCCTGGCCGCCGCCGCTCCAGCCGCCGCGGTCGCAATCGATACGGCCGTTGTAGTTCTCCAGTCGTCCCGACTGGCAGTTGCGGTAGAAGTACTGGGTCGAGACGAAGGCCCCGCTCGAGTTCTTGCAGCGAGCGTAGACCCAGCCATTGAAGGCGGTCACGTCCCGGCAGCTGCGCTGGTAGGAGCCTTCCGGCAGCCGGTCGAACTCGCCGGACCACGGCGGCGCCTGCGCCGTCGCCACGCCGGCGCTCATCGCCACCACGGCGGCCGCTACGGCGGTCATCTTCAGTTTCCTGGTCATAAGCTCCCCCTTACTGGATCTGGATGGAGGGTCCGGCGTCAGTCGCCGGCCCAGAAGGCGAACGAGACGCCCTGATAGCTGTTGGTTCCAACGGTCAGGGTGCCGGTGAGCACGGGCTGCTGGCCGGCGCCCTCGGCCTTGACGCGGGCGAGGGCGGCCTGGTCGAACGCGCCCTCGAAGGTCACGGGTCCCAGCTGCGGGTGCTTGCCGGCGAACTTCATCGTCTTGCCATCGGTGGAATAGGCATCGGGCAGAACCCGCACGGTCACCGTGTGGCCCTGGCCGCCGAGCTCGTTGGTCTGGGTTGGGCTGGTGACGTCGTCGAACTGGAACAGGATCGGCCCGAAGGTGGCCGCGCGATCGCCGCGTTCCCACTGGCTGAAGTCGCTGACAGCGCCAACACCCATATGGTTCAGACGCCAGTTGCCGACCTGGATGTCGCCCTGCGGCAGATAGTAGCCTGCGGCGTCGAATGTGCCGGTGTGACTGAAACCCGCCAGTTCCGGCGCGACCGGCGGCGGCTGGTTGTCGACGGGCTGTTCCACGGGCGCGGGCGCCGGCTCGACTGGCGGCGGGGCCTCTTCGCGGCGACCGCAGGCCGCCAGCAGGAGCAGGGCGGAAACAGCCAAGACGCCAGCGCTACGCATTTCCCGGATCCCCGATCGTGGTTACTGCAAGCCCTTGTCCCAAAGGGCGCGGGCGA
This sequence comes from Caulobacter sp., assembly GCA_046295055.1. Classification (GTDB taxonomy): domain Bacteria; phylum Pseudomonadota; class Alphaproteobacteria; order Caulobacterales; family Caulobacteraceae; genus Caulobacter. The sequence continues at coordinate 122,058 of JBKBOD010000006.1, forward strand.
TGTCCACCTTGCGCACGCCATGGGGGCAAGCCTTGACGCGCGCCGCTGTCGAGCGCATCCGCCGCCGCATGCGCGTCAGCGACTTTGATTTCGAGCTTCCCGAGGCTTCCATCGCCCTGCGCCCCGCCACGCCGCGGGAGACCGCAAGGCTGTTGCATGTCCAGCCGGGCGCGGCGCTGGTGGACCTGACGGTCGGAGACCTGCCGGACCTGTTGCGCCGAGGCGACGTGCTGGTCTTCAACGATACGCGCGTCATTCCCGCGCGGTTGTTCGGCCGCAGGGTGCGACCCGGGCCGGAGGGCGACCTGGAGGTGGTGGTCGAGGCCATCCTTCATCGGCGCGCAGCACCCGAACGCTGGACCGCCTTCATGCGCCCGGGCAAGCGGCTCAAGGTCGGCGACCGCGTCCATTTCGGCCCTCGTGAAGATCGCGCCTGCGAGGCCGGTCGCCTGTCGGCCACGGTCGAGGAGAAGGGCGAGGGCGGGGAGGTGCTGCTGTCCTTCGATCTGTCGGGCGTCGATCTCGACCTGGCCGTGGCGGCGATCGGCGAGATGCCCTTGCCGCCCTACATCGCCGCCAAGCGCGCCGAGGACGAACAGGACCGCGCCGACTACCAGACCATCTACGCTCGCGAAGATGGCTCGGTGGCTGCGCCCACGGCCGGGCTCCACTTCACGCCAGCCTTGATGGAGCGCCTGGCCGAGCGCGGGATCGGTACGGCCTTCGTCACGCTTCATGTCGGCGCAGGCACCTTCCTGCCGGTCAAGACCGAGGAGGTGGCCGAGCACCGGATGCACGCAGAATACGGCGTCGTATCGGCCGCGACCGCAGAGGCGCTCAACGCGGCCAGCGAGGCGGGCGGCCGCATCGTCTGTGTCGGCACCACCTCACTGCGCCTGCTGGAAAGCGCCGCCCGGGACGACGGACGCCTGGAGGCCTTCGCGGGCGACACCGCCATCTTCATCACGCCGGGCTACCGCTTCAGGGCCGTCGACGTGCTGATGACCAACTTCCACCTCCCGCGCTCGACCCTGTTCATGCTGGTAAGCGCCTTCAGTGGGTCTGACACGATGAGGGCGGCCTACGCCCACGCCATCGAGACCGGCTATCGCTTCTATTCCTATGGCGACGCCTGCCTGCTAGAGCGCGCGCCCTCATGACTTTTCCCTTCGAGATTTCCGCCACTGACGGCGCGGCGCGCACGGGTGTTCTCAAGACAGCGCGTGGCGATATCCGCACGCCGGCCTTCATGCCCGTAGGCACCGCGGCGACGGTCAAGGCCCTGACCGTCGACCAGGTGAGCCAGACCGGCGCCGACATCATCCTTGGCAACACCTACCACCTGATGCTGCGGCCGACGGCCGAGCGGGTAAAGCGGCTGGGCGGGCTTCACCGGTTCATGCGCTGGGGCAAGCCGATCCTGACCGACAGCGGCGGGTTCCAGGTCATGAGCCTGTCGGGCATCTCGAAGGTCCGGGAAGAGGCCGTCACCTTCGCCAGCCACATCGATGGATCGCGGCATGTGCTCTCGCCGGAGCGATCCATCGAGATTCAGGCCGACCTGCTGGGCTCGGACATCGTCATGCAGCTGGACGAGTGCGTCAGCTGGCCCGCCGAGGAGGACAGGGCGCGGGGCGCCATGGAGTTGTCGGCGCGGTGGGGGCAGCGGAGCAAGGCGGCGTTCGGCGTCCGCGAGACCCAGGCCCTGTTCGGCATCCAGCAAGGCAGCACCTTCGAGCATCTTCGTCGGGAATCCTCAGAGCGGCTGATCGAGACGGGGTTCGACGGCTATGCCATCGGCGGGCTGGCGGTGGGCGAGGGGCACCAGGCGATGTGCGAGGTGCTGGACTATGCTCCCGGGCTGCTGCCCGCCGACCGGCCCCGCTACCTGATGGGCGTCGGCAAGCCGATCGACATCGTCGAGGCCGTGGCGCGGGGCGTCGACATGTTCGACTGCGTCCTGCCCACGCGGTCCGGGCGCCATGGCCAGGCCTGGACCTGGGACGGGCCGCTGAACCTGCGGAACGCCCGCTTCGCCGAAGACGAGTCGACCCTGGACGAGGCCAGTGCGTGTCCGGCCTCCAGCCAGTACTCCAAGGCCTACCTGCACCATCTGGTGAAGGCCGACGAAATCCTCGGCCAGGTGCTGCTGTCCTGGCACAACATCGCCTTCTTCCAGACCCTCACCGCAGCCCTGAGGGCGGCGATATCCGAAGGCAGGATGGAGGCCTTCCGCAAGGACTTCGCGGCCCGCCAGGCTCGCAAGGCCTAGCGTACCGGGTACTTGGGTTTGCCCGGATCGCGCAGGCGAACCGGCGGGCCCACCTGCGGCGTCGGGGCGGCCGGCGGCTTGCAGCCCTTGGCCTGGCCGACGCCTTTCAGATAGCCCCGGCGAACGCCGCCGGCGGTGATCGCGGCGCGGACCAGCTTGTCGTGGCGCTCGGCGCCGGTCAGGCGACGGACCCAGCCGCGCATGGGAATCAGGTCCTGGGCCGCGCCGACCGCCATCTTCATCGCCTCGTCGCCGATGAACTCCCGGCCTTGGGCGATCAATCCCTCCTCGCCCTTCTTCGGCTTGGGCTGGTCCATGTCGGGCCCCAGCGCCTCGTCCAGCGGCGCGATAAGCGCGGCGATCTCGGCGCAACTCATCGGCTTTGGCGTGGCGTAGGGATTCTCCAGCGCCTCGAGCAGGACCGGGGGAATCTTCGTCCTCAGAAGGTTCACGTCGCGCAGGGGGGAGGTGGCGACGCCCATGGCCCCGGACCGGTTGACCTGCTCGGTCGTCCGCACCCGCCCGGGCTCGGTCGTGGTGGTGGCGCAGGCCGTCAGGGCCCCGGCGGCGAGCAGAACGATGATTTGACGCATGGCTGAATTCTAGGCCCGACGGATGTCCCCGCAAGCGCTTGCGGTCAGATGATGGCGCCACTATGGTCCGCGCCGCTTCGGACCCCCGTGGTCACCGGTAGCGGGCCTGTAGCTCAGCGGTAGAGCATTCGACTTTTAATCGAATGGTCCTGGGTTCGATCCCCAGCGGGCCTACCACTCTCCTTTCGCCTCGATCCCTTCGCTTTGACCTCATGCAGCTTTGACGCCGCGCGTGGGGCCGGTATGGGTTCCGCCAAACCCGATCCAATGGCGGAAGGAAACTCCATGTCCCTGATCCTCACCGAGAAGCGCGGCCCGATCGCCATCCTGACGCTGAACCGGCCCGACTCGATGAACGCGCTGGGCGCGCCGGGCGACGGGGACCAGGTGGCCGAGGCCTGCGCCGCCATCAACGCCGACAAGACGGTCCGCGCCGTGGTGCTGACCGGCGCCGGCCGCGCCTTTTCCGCCGGCGGCGACGTCAAGGCGATGAAGGCCCGGGAAGGCGCCTTCGGGGGCTCCGGCGTGGCGATCCGCGAGAACTACCGCACCAACATCCACCGCATCGTCCGCGCTATCTATGGTCTCGAGGTTCCCTCCATCGCCGCCGTCAACGGTCCGGCTATCGGCCTTGGCTGCGACGTGGCCTGCATGACCGACATCCGCATCTCCTCGGCCAGCGCCAAGTTCGGCGTCACCTTCCTCAAGCTGGGCCTCATCCCCGGCGACGGCGGCGCCTGGCTGCTGCCCCGGACCATCGGCATGAGCCGCGCGTCCGAGCTTCTGTTCACCGGCGATGTCATCGGCGCCGACCAGGCCGCCGAGTGGGGGCTGGTCAGCAAGGTGGTGCCGGCCGAGAGCCTGATGGACGAGGCCATCGCGCTCGCCGAGCGCATCGCCCAGCAGCCGCCCCACGCCCTGCGCCTGGCAAAGGCCCTGCTGAAGCATGGCCAGAACACCACCTACGACACCCTCCTGGAGATGAGCGCCGCCTCCCAGGCGATCGCCCATCTGACCGACGACCACATGGAAGGCGTCGACGCGCTGCTCGAGAAGCGCCCCGCCGACTTCAAGGGCTGGTGAGCATGCGCCGCCTCGCGCTCGTCGCCGCGCTCGCCTGCCTCGCCGCCTGCGGCAAGGGCCAGGACGACCTGACCGCCAGGACCGACGCGCCGGCCCCGGACAAGGCGCCGCCCGAATGGACCCTGCAGGTCGGAGGCTCGGGCGCCAGCCTGGGCCACGCCTCGCAGACCCCGTCCGGTCCGGTCGCCGACCTCAAGCTGGCCTGCCTGCGCGGCGGCCAGTTCGAGGTGCGGGTCGAACAGGTGCGACCCGTCGAGAGCGAGGATCGGCTGTCGGTCGGCGCGGGCGGCGACGCCTATGCCATGGCCGCCACGGCGGTCATCGAAGCCGAGCCTGCCTTCGTAAAGGCGGCGGGGCCCATCGACGAGACGCTGCTCAAGCTGATCGAGACCGGCATGCCGATCAGCGCCAGCTATGGCGCGACGCCCATCGGCCCCTTCGCGGCGCCGGAACGCGAGCAACTGCAGCTGTTCCTGACGGCCTGCCGCATCCTTGCCAAGGAAGGCCAGGGCTGACGCCGCGATTGCGGCTCTCGCCTTCCGTGGCGTCGGGGGTATAGGAGCGGGGCATGGCCCCCCGTGATTTCATCCTCCTCGTTGCGATCTGCGTTGTCTGGGCCTCGAACAATATCGTCAGCAAGATCGTGGTCAGCACCTGGGACGTGCCGCCCCTGTTCTATGCGGCGGTCCGGTTCGCGCTGGTCGCCCTGGTGACCCTGCCCTGGCTGCTGCCGGCGCCGCGACCGATGTGGCGCATGATCGCCGTGGCGCAGCTGATCGGCGGACTGAACTTCGCCCTGCTGTTCGTCGGCTTCCAGACGGCCTCGCCGTCGGCGGCGTCGATCATCATCCAGCTTGGCGTGCCGATGACCACCGTGCTGTCCATGCTGATGCTGGGCGAGCAGGTCCGCTGGCGGCGGGGCATCGGTATGGCGCTCACGCTGGCGGGCGCGGTGCTGGTCATGTGGCATCCGGTCGGCATGAGCATGTCCGCAGGCCTCTGGCTGATCGCGGCGGCGGCCCTGGCGGGGTCGCTCGGCGCGGTGATGATGAAACAGATGGACGGCGTGAAGCCGCTGCAGTTCCAGGCCTGGGTGGGCTTCACCTCGGTCTGGCCGCTGGCCGCCGCCAGCGCATTCCTCGAGCACGACCAGTGGAGCAGGGGTCTGGAGGCGGGCTGGCCTTTCCTGGCGGCCGTGCTCTACTCGGCCTTTGTCGTGTCGGTCATTGGCCACACCTTCTACTACCACCTCATCCAGCGCTACGAGGCCACGCTGATCTCGCCCCTGACCCTGATGACCCCCCTGGCGACCATCGGCATGGGCGTGCTGATCACCCACGACCATTTCGACCTGCGCATGGCCGCCGGCGCGGCGCTGGCGCTGCTTGGCGTGCTGATTGTCGCCGTGCGGCCCAACAAGGCCCTGCCGCTGGCCCTGCTGCTCCGGAACCGAGGCCAATGAGCCTGACCTTCATCGAGGCCCCGTCGCCCAACTTCGACAACCGCACCGCGCCGCCGGACATGATCGTCATGCACTACACGGGCATGAAGACCGGCGAGGCGGCTCTGGCCCAGCTGCGCAACCCCGACGCCAAGGTCTCGTCCCACTACATGGTCGAGGAAGACGGGCGCATCTTCCGGCTGGTGGCGGAGGAGCGCCGCGCCTGGCACGCCGGACGCGGCAGCTGGCAGGGCGAGACCAACTGCAACGCGGTGTCGGTCGGCATCGAGATCGTCAATCCGGGGCACGAGTGGGGATACCGTCCGTTTCCCGACGCCCAGATCGAGGCGGTCATCGCCCTGACCACCGATATTCGCGGTCGCTGGCAGGTGCCGGACAACCGCATCATCGCCCATTCCGACCTCGCCCCGATGCGCAAGCCCGACCCCGGCGAGCTGTTCCCCTGGAAGCGACTGGCCGAGGCCGGTCACGGGGTCTGGGCCGAGGCCTCGCCTTCGCCTGGCGAGGCCCTGGCCGAGGGGGACGAGGGCGTCGGCGTGTTCGCCCTGCAGGCCGGGCTCACGCGCCTTGGCTACGACTGCGCCCCGTCGGGCAAGTTCGACGAGGCGACCAAGGCGACGGTCCTGGCCTTCCAGCGCCACTGGGTCCAGAGCCGGTTCGACGGCGTCGCCGACGGCCTGACGCGGGCTACCCTGATGGCCGTCATCCGCGCGGCGGCGCAGGGATGAGCAGGCCGGGCAGCTAGATTCGACTCCACAGTGGCGGCCGTTGCGGCGGGCCTCGCCAGGCGTCCAGGGTGTGGGCGCGGAGGGCGGCGAGACCGCCGGCGAGGGCCTGGCCGATCTTGGCTGCCTTGCTGGTCGAGGTTCGGCTGTCCCAGGCATGCGGGCCGCGTTCGACGACCAGATGGCCGATCCGCCGGTAGACGCCGCGCGCCGCCGCCACGGCCCAGGCCGAGCGGAAGGGCAGGGCCGGCAGGCCCCAGCGGGCCGAGTGGTAGTAGGGCTCGGCCGCCTCGACCAGGCGGCGGGACAGAACGGCCAGCCGGCCGCGGTTGGCCGGGGCGACGACCTCGTCCGGCGCGATGCCGACTTCCTCCAGCCAGGCCGCCGGAAGGTAGACCCGGCCGTTTTCGGCGTCCTCGACGATGTCGCGGGCGATGTTGCTGAGCTGGAAGGCGAGGCCCAGGTCCTGGGCCCGGCGCAGCGTGGCGAGGTCTTCCGGCCGGACGCCCATCACCAGGGCCATCATCACCCCGACCGCGCCGGCGACGTGCCAGCAGTACTTCAGGGTGTCATCGAACGTCTCGTAGCGTGCGCCGGTGACATCCATGGCGAAGCCGTCGATCAGCTCGATGGCCCAGGCCTCGGGGATGCCGCGGCGCAAGGCGACCTGCTGGAAGGCGGCGAAGGCGGGGTCCTGCTGCGGCTCGCCCGCCAGGGCCGAGCGGGTCTTGCGGTAGAGCGCCTCCAGGGTCGCCTGGACGTCCGCCTGGCTGAGCTGAACGCGGTCGTGGCCCAGGGTCTGGCCGTCGATGACGTCGTCGCAATGGCGACACCAGGCGTAGAGCATCTCGGCGTCGGCGCGCGTGGCCGGATCGAAGAGGGCGGCCGCGGCGGCGAAGCTCTGGCTGCCCTGCTGGATCGCCTCGCGGCTGGCGCTTTCGATATCGCTCACGCGGCGACGCCCTGACCCGCAAAGTCCTCGATCATCAGCCCGGCGGTGGCCTTGGCCGAGCCGACGACGCCGGGAATGCCGGCTCCCGGATGGGTGCCGGCGCCGACGAAGTAGAGGTTGGGAATGCGGTCGTCGCGGTTGTGGGTCCGGAACCAGGCGCTCTGGGTCAGGATCGGCTCAAGGCTGAAGGCCGAGCCGAGATGGGCGTTCAACTCGCCCTGGAAGTCCGCAGGTGTGAAGATGCGCGAGACCACCAAGTCGCGGGAGAGATTGGGGATGTAGCGGTCCTCGAGGTACTTCAGGATGACATCCCGATAGCGCGGTCCCTCGACAGCCCAGTCGATCGGCGCGGTGCCCAGATGCGGCACGGGCGACAGGGCATAGTGGGTCGAGCCGCCCTCGGGAGCCATCCCCGGGTCGCTTGCGCAGGGCGAGTGCAGGTAGAGCGAGAAGTCCTCGGCCAGGGTGTTGCGGCCGTAGATCTCGGAGATCAGCTCGCGATAGCGCGGCCCGAAGCAGATGGTGTGGTGGCGCAGCTGCGGCTGAGGCGACTTCAGGCCGAAGTGAACGACGAACAGCGAGGGGCTGAAGCGCTTGCGCTTCATGGCGGCGGCCATGGCGCGGCCGCGCGGGTCTCCGCCGAGCAGCTTGTCGTAGGTGTGGACGACGTCGGCGTTGGAGGCGACCGCGTCGAAGGCCTCGAAGCCGGCGTCGGTGGCGACGCCGGAGACGCGGCCGCCCTCGGTGCGGATCGCGCGGGCCGGGGTGGACAGGCGGATGCGGCCGCCGAGGTCTTCGAGCAGGCGCACCAGGGCGGCGATCAGGGCGTTTGTGCCGCCGCGCGGGAACCAGACGCCGCCGCGCCGCTCGAGCGCGTGGATCAGGGCGTAGATGGACGAGGTGGCGAACGGACTGCCGCCGACCAGCAGGGTGTGGAACGACAGCGCCTGGCGCAGCTTTTCGTCGCGCACGAAGCCGGAGACCTTGGAGTAGACGCTGCGCCAGGCCTCCAGCTTCACCAGCTGGGGCGCGGCGGCCATCATGCTGCCGAAGTTGAGGAAGGGCACGTGCCCGAGCTTGAGATAGCCCTCCTGGTAGAGCGCCTCGCTGTACTTCAGGAACCGGCGATAGCCCTCGACGTCGGACGGCTCGCGGGCGGCGATCTGGCGGTCGAGTTCGGCCTGGTCGTTGACGTAGTCGAACACCGAGCCGTCTTCCCAGCAGAGGCGGTAGAAGGGATCGACGCTGATCAGCTCGACATAGTCCGAGAGCTTGCGGCCCGAGAGGGCGAACAGCTCTTCCAGGCAGGCCGGGTCGGTGACGACGGTCGGGCCGGCGTCGAAGGTGAAGCCCTGCTCCTTCCAGACGTAGGCGCGGCCGCCGGGCTTGTCACGACCTTCGAAGACGGTGACTTCGAAACCGGCCGACTGCAGGCGGACGGCCAGCGCCAAGCCCCCGAAACCCGACCCGATAACCGCCGCGCGCGGCTTGCTCATGGTGTCCCCGTTCTCTTCATCACCGACGCCTCCGGCAGGCTGGCCAGGGCCGCGCCGATCGGCACGGGCGGCTTGCCCACCAGGATGCGGGCCTTGTCGGCCAGGCCCGCCCGAGCGGCGTAAAATCGTTCGATCAGCGGCCGAGGCAAGCGGTAGAAGCGCTCCAGCACGCGGTAGCGCTGATCTGGCGCACAGGCGCGGAACAGCATTCGGTTCAACATCCTGTAGTAACCCCGCGCCCTCCAGTCATTTTTTGACAGGCGCTCGGCGGCGGCGCGCACCGAAGCGGTGGTCGCGTCGGGCAGGGCGGCGATGCGTTCAGCCAGCCGCACCGCGTCCGGCAGCGAGTAGCCGGTCACCGGATGGAACAGCGCCGCGCGCAGGCCGACGGCGGCGGTCGCGGTGTCGGCCCACCAACGGTCGATGTCGCCGCCGAGCGCGATGGGCAGCACGCCGTCCTCCTCGCGGACGAGAGCCTTTATCGTCCAGCCGCGCGCCATGGCGTAGTCGGCGATGTCGTTGCGGATACGGTCGCGGTCGAGCTCGGCGCCGTCGCTGTAGCGGGTGTCCTCGATCAGCATCCGGGTCGGCGAGAAGGGCAGGACGTAGAGGAAGCGGTAGCCGTCGAGCTGGTCCACCGTCGCATCCATGACGATGGGGCCGTCGAGCCCGTGGGGCGTGGCCAGCTCCACCTCCTGGCCGACGAACTTCTGCCAGCCCAGCGCCAGCGCGCCGGGGCCGGCGGGGCCGCGCGCATCGATGACGGCGGCGGCGGTCAGGCGCGAGCCGTCGGCGAGGGACACGGCGTGATCGTCGAGACCGGCGACGGCGACGCCCGTCCTGGCCCGGCCGCCCAACTTGGCGGAGACGACCTGCGCGAAACGCTCGGAGGCGATCGACAGATACTCGGTCTCGACGGTCCGGGTGTGGGCCGGAAAACGGACGCTGTAGCGCGGCCAGCGGTGGGTTATCAGCGGCCCCAGCCAGTCGCGACTGTCGGGGGCAAGGTCGGTGGCGAAGCAGCTCCAGGTGTGGACGCCGCCCAGCGTGGGGCCGGCCTCGAGGATCACGACGTCGAGTTCGGGCCTGAGGGCCGCCAGGCGGAGGGCGATGAGCCCCCCTGCGAGGCCGCCGCCGGCGATGATCACGTCATGGTCGAAGGGGCCGTCCATGGGACTGATCTAACACGCTCCTGTGTGTGAACGAGGCTGTCGGTGGCGGCAGTGCGACGGAAAGTCAGCGATTCTACAAAAAGATACGTATTTACAGTTACTTGTGGGAATTATCGGCGGCGCGATGGTGAGTCTCGGGTCATCACCGGGTCATCAGGTGGAGAGACCAGGGTCGCCGCCGGGTCGGCGAGGGGTGAGGGTCGGGCGCCGGCGGATCACGACGGCTCCCGAAGCGCCATCCCATTGTCGCATGGATCAGGGGCGGCTGAGGATGAACTCCCGGTCCCGTGCCCGGCCGACCGGGAATTCGTACTCGCCGACCTTCTGAAAACCCATGCGGCCATAGAGCCGCTGGGCGCCGTAGTTCTCGGACCAGACGCCGATCCACAGGCGCCGGGGACCGTCCCGTTCCAGCCAGGCGAGGGTTTCGGCCAGCAGGCACGAGCCGACACCGCCGCCCTGATGGGCCTTGAGGATGTAGAGCCGCTTGAGCTCGCCACAGGCCGGGGTGACCTCGGGATGAGGCAGGTCGCAGGGGCCGGCCAGGGCATGCCCCACGACCTCGCCGCCGGATTCGACCAGCCAGACCGCCTTGGCCGGATCGGCGAGGTCGGCCCGCGCCTTGGAGACGGCGTAGACCTCGGCGAGAAAGTCGCTGAGATCCTCGGGCGGGTAGAGATGGCCGAAGGTCTCGGTGAAGGTGGCCGCGGCGATGCGCGACAGCGCTTCTGCGTCGTCCGGTGTGGCGCGGCGGATGGTCGGAGTGGTCATGGGCCGTTCCCTAGCAGAGGGGCGCGACGATTGACGAGAATGCCAGTTCTGGGGCATATTGCCCGCGATATGAGATGAGTGCGCGATGAGGGTTGTGCTGGATAGGTCCGTTCTCGTCGCCGCCTTTCGCAGTCCGGGCGGCGTGTCGGGGGAGGTCGTCAGGCGCTGTCGCGGCGGGCGGGCCCGGCTGGTGCTGACCACGCCGTTGCTCCTGGAATACGAGGCGGTCGCCGGGCGGGCCGAGCATCTTGCGGCCGCCGATGCGACGCCGGAGGATCTCGGGCGTTTTCTTGACGCGGTCTGCGCGTTTGGCGACGCGGTGACGCCCACCTGGCTCTGGAGGCCCCAGTTGCGTGACCCCGATGACGAGATGGTGCTGGAGGCAGCGGTCTGCGGCAGGGCCCATATCGTCACCTTCAACGTGCGGGACTTTGGTCCGGCGACACAGTTTGGCGTCAGGGTGCTGGAACCCCGGGACGCCCTGAGGGAGTTCTGAGGAGATGGCCCGTACCAGCAACTATGCTCTTCGGCTGCTGACCTCGCTGAAGCAGGAGGCCGAAAAGTCGGCCCGTGCGGACGGGGCGACGCTGAACCAGTTCATCAATCTGGCCGTGGCCGAAAAGCTGGCGGCGATGAAGACCGAAACGATGCTGCGCGACCGCGCCGCGCGGGCGGACCTCGCCTGGTTCGACGACTTCATGGCGCGCAAGGGCGGCGCGGAGCCGGACGAGCAGGACCGCTTCTGAAGGGTCAACTCATGTCCATCGGCCTCTACACCCATCCCGACATGCTGGACCACCGGCCGGGCGACAGCCACCCCGAGCGGCCGGAGCGGCTGACGGCGGTGATGGACGCGTTGCAGGACAACGCGGGCCTGGACCTGGAGCCGCTCGAGGCGCCGCAGGTCGAGATCGCCGAGCTTCTGCGGATTCACCCCCAGGCGCATGTCGACGCCATCCTGGGGGCGGGACCCTCCAGGGGCCTGACGCGGCTTGACCCGGACACGGTGCTGTCGCCCGGCAGCCTGGTTGCGGCGCGGCGCGCGGCCGGCGCCGTGGTCGAGGCGGTCTGGTCCCTGTCGCGCGGCGAGCGCGACCGGGCCTTCTGCGCAGTGCGTCCGCCCGGCCACCATGCCGAGCCAGGCGAAGCGATGGGGTTCTGTGTGTTCTCGAATGTCGCGGTCGCGGCGAGATCGGCGCAGGCGGCAGGCTTTTCACGGGTGGCGGTGGTCGATTTCGACGTCCACCACGGCAACGGCACCCAGGCGGCGTTCGAGCATGATCCGACGCTGTTCCTGGCCTCGATCCACCAGCGGCCGCTCTATCCCGGCACGGGCGATCCCAGCGAGACGGGTCTGGGCAACATCGTCAACGGCGTGGTCGGGCCGCATGCGCCGCGCGAGCGGTGGCGCAAGGTGTTCGAGGGGCTGATGGACCGGCTGGACAGCTTCGCCCCCGATCTTGTGATCGTATCGGCCGGCTTCGATGCGCATGCCCGTGATCCGCTGGCCAGTCAGTCGCTTGAGGCCGAAGACTTCGCCTGGGCCACCCGGGCGATCGTGTCGGTGGCCAACCGGCGATCGAAGGGCCGTATTGTGTCCTCCCTCGAGGGCGGTTACGACCTTGAGGCGCTCGGCCGTTCGGCCGTGGCGCATGTAGGGGCGTTGCAGGAGATGTGACGGGGCCGCGCGCGCCAAGGCGCCATAGGCTCCCGGGGATCATGGCTGATGCTTTGACCGCCGATATCGCGTCCACCGCCGTAGCCGCCCGCAAGGCCGGCTCGGTGATTCTGGCTCGCCATGGCGAACCGGCCCAGTCGCGCCGGATCCGCCTCAGCGCGTCCGAATACCGCAACTGGTGGGCCGCCTACGAGGAGCTGGGCATCAAGCCGGGGCAGACCCCGCCCGAGTGCCTGAAGGCGGTGGCGCGCGAGGCCGACGTCATCATCGCCTCGACCCGGCTGCGGTCGATCGAGACGGCGACGGCGGTGGCGGGCGACAAGGCCTTCGCGCGCGACCCGATGTTCGTCGAAGCGCCGCTGCCGCCGCCCAACTGGCCCGACTGGCTGCGCCTGTCGCCCAAGATCTGGGGCTTCCTGGCGCGGGTGAAATGGATCCTGTCCGACCGCCACGACGAGGTGGAGACCCACCGCGAGGCCGAGCGTCGCGCCCAGGAGGCCGCCCGGCGGGTGACCGAACTGGCCGAGCAGGGCCAGGACGTGCTGATCGTCGCCCACGGCTACTTCAACCAGCGCGTCGGCGCGGCCCTGAAGGCCATGGGCTGGCGCTGTGTCGACGACCAGGGCTTCCGCTACTGGTGCGCGCGCAAGTTCGAGCGATCCTGACCGGTTCCCGCCTGTCGGAGCGCAGGCTCCCTGTTGCCGCGCGTTTGATCCGATAACCGGTTCCCACTTATCGGAACGCAGTCTCTTTGTTGCCGCGCGTTTGATCCGATAACCGGTTCCCACTTATCGGAACGCGCTTTAGGTTGCCTCCCTCTCGCTGGATCCGACCATGACCGACACCGCCGAAGCGGCCATCGCCGCGCTCAGTTTCGAGGACGCTCTGAAGGAGCTGGAAGGTATCGTCCAGACCCTGGAGTCGGGCCAGGCCAAGCTCGAGGACTCCATCTCGTTCTATGAGCGCGGCGCGCTTCTGAAGGCCCACTGCGAGCGCAAGCTTGAAGCGGCGCGCCTGCGGGTCGAGAAGGTGGTGCTGGCGCAGGGTGCCGCCACCGGCGTCGAGCCGGCAGAATTCTCCTGATGACCGAAGACGCGCTCGGCCGTCGAATCAGCGAAGCCGCGGATCTGGTGACCGTGGCCCTGGACGCCCTGCTGCCGCGCGGCGAGGGGCCGGAACAACGCCTGACCGAGGCGATGCGGTATTCGGCCCTGGGCCCGGGCAAGCGGTTGCGGCCGTTCTTCGCCCTGGAGACGGCCAAGATGTTCGACCTGGCCGAGCGGCCGGTGCTGCGGGCGGCCTGCGCGCTGGAGTGCATCCACGCCTACAGCCTGGTGCATGACGACCTGCCCTGCATGGACGACGACGACATGCGGCGGGGCCGGCCCACGCTGCACATCGCCTATGACGAGGCCACGGCCGTTCTGGCGGGCGATGCGCTGCAGACGGCGGCGTTCGAGATCATGGCCCATCCCGACACCCATCCCGACGGCAACATCCGCGCTGAACTGGTGCGGCGGCTGGCGGTGGCGTCGGGCGCGCTGGGCATGGCGGGCGGCCAGATGATCGACATCCTGGGCGTCCGCGACGACCTGGGCGGGGTGGCGCGGATGCAGCGGCTGAAGACCGGCGCCCTGATCGCCTACGCCTTCGAGATCCCGCTGGTGATGGCCCATGCCAAGGACGCCGAGCGGCACGCGCTGATGGCCTTCGCCCAGGACCTGGGCCTGGCCTACCAGATCGTCGACGACGTGCTGGACGCAGAGGGCGATCCCGAGGCGCTGGGCAAGGCGGCGGGCGGCAAGGACGCGGCCAAGGGCAAGGCCAACTATGTCACCCTGCTGGGCCTGGAGGCGGCCAAGGAGCGGGTCGAGCTGCTGGCGGAGCAGACGCGCGACCATCTCGATGGTTTCGGCGAGCGCGCGGCGGTCCTGCGCGCTTCGGTCGACTATGTGCTCGGCCGTCGCAACTGAACAGCGACGCCGGAAAGCTGCCGATCGCAGTATTGTCGAGTAGTCGACATTTGCCCGCACTGGTAGAAAGTGCTCACATCGGGTAGCATCCGACCCGGATCGGGGACCTCTGTCCCGCGTATCGGGGGGCAGAGCATGAGTTTTCCGGCCATCATCAATCTCGCCAGCCTGGATGCGGCGGTCGGATTCCAGATCAATGGCCTCGCGCCCACGACCTTCATGGGCTGGTCGGCGGCGGCGATCGGCGACTTCAACAACGACGGCATCGATGACTTCGTGGTTTCCGCGCGGGGCTCGGGCAGCGGCGCCGGAGCCAGCTACGTGGTCTTCGGCCAGAGTGGGGGCTTCACCACAGGCCTCGATGTTTCCGCGCTGGACGGAACCAACGGCTTCGTGGTCGCCAGCGGCCCGGGCGGCGGATTCCTGGGCTGGGACGTCTCGGCCGCGGGGGACATCAACGGCGATGGCGTCGCCGACCTGATCGTGACGGCCCCGGGCGGTCAGCCCAACGGGGCCTTCTCCGGCTACAGCTATGTGGTGTTCGGTGGCGCGGGTCCGTGGGCGACGTCCTTCGATGTCACGACCCTCGACGGCGACAACGGCTTCCGGCTCGACGGCGCCGAGGGCAACAGCTTCGGCGGCTGGGCCGTGACTGGCGGCGGAGACTTCAACGGCGACGGATACGACGATGTCGTCGTGACCGCCTATGCGGCCGACAGCAATGGCTCCAATGCCGGGGCGGCCTATGTCGTCTACGGCAGAGCCGGAGGCTTCGGCGCCACGATCGACCTCGCGGGTCTGGGCGGCGCGAACGGATTCCGGATCATTGGTTCCGCAGGGAATGCGGAACTGGGTTTCGACGTTTCGATGGTCGGCGATGTTGACCGCGACGGTTATGACGACCTCCTGATCGGCGCCCCCGGGAGCAATTCGGCCTATCTGGTCTTTGGCCGCGGCGGCGCGCCAGGGACTCTGGATGTCGCCAGCCTGAACGGGATCAACGGCTTCCGGATGACAGGCGCGGCATCGGACCGGACCGGCACGGCGGTGGGTGGCGGCGATTTCAACGGCGATGGCTATGCGGACCTTTTGATCGGGGCCTACCTCAATGACGCCACGGGGTCGAACGCCGGCGCCACCTATGTGGTGTTCGGCGGCGCCGACGGCTTCGCGGCGAACCTCGACCTCACCACCCTGGACGGGACGAACGGCTTCGTCATCCGAGGTGTTGCGCCGAACGACCGGAGCGGTGATGCCCTGTCGTCGGCCGGCGACATCAATGGCGACGGTTTCGACGACATCCTGGTCACGGCGAAGCAATCGGACGTCAGTGGCGCAAATTCGGGCGCGGCCTACGTCGTGTTTGGCGGGGCGGGAGGTTTCGCACCCGTCCTGAACCTGGCCGCCCTGGATGGCGTGAACGGCATTCGCCTGCACGGCGCGGCGGCATACGATCAGGCCGGCCTGGCGGTCTCGACGCTCGGCGACATCAATGGCGACGGCCTCGACGACTTTCTGGTGGGCGCGCCCTACAACGATGTCGCGGGGGGCAGCTCCGGCGCCGCCTATGTGATCTTCGGCCAGGCCGACCAGCGGAACTTCTTCGGCGGAGCCGGCGGCGAGACCTTCCAGGGCGGGGCGCTCGCCGACCTGATCCTGGGCATGGGCGGCAACGACGTGCTGCACGGCCTCGGCGGCGACGACGAGATCTTCGGCGGCGACGGCAACGACAAGCTCTTTGGCGGGGCCGGGGGCGACACCCTGAACGGCGGGCTTGGCAACGACACCCTCGACGGCGGCGATGGCGACGATGTGCTGTTCGACAGCGCCGGGGCCAACAAGTTCTTCGGCGGCGTCGGCAATGACGTCATCACCGGCGGGTCGGGGAAGGACTGGCTTGAAGGCGGCGACGGCGACGACAGCCTGAATGGCGGCGACGGCAACGACATGCTGGACGGGGGCGCCGGCGCCAACGCGATGGTCGGCGGCGGAGGCAATGACGTCTACATCGTGTGGTCGGCCGCCGACAGCGTCGCCGAGGCGGCCGGGCAGGGGACCGACGTTGTCCGCAGCTACGTCAGCTACACCCTCGTCGACAACGTGGAAGCGCTGGAACTCCAGTCGGTCGCCGATCTGGACGGGACCGGCAACGCCCTAGCCAACACCCTGCGCGGCAACGACGGCGCCAACCGGCTGTCGGGAATGGACGGGGCGGACCGGCTGTTCGGCGGGGCGGGCGAAGACGTGCTGATCGGCGGCCGGGGGCGCGACCAGCTTACCGGCGGCGACGGCGCCGACACCTTCACCGTGCTGCAGGAAAGCGTCGGCCTGGCCGAACTGGAGATCGACCGGGTGCTCGACTACGAAGTTGGGGTGGATCGGCTGGACTTCAGCGCCATCGACTCCAACAGCGTGCTCGCCGGGGACCAGGCGTTCGAGATCAGCTTCACGGGCCTGAACCGGACGCCGGGACAGCTGTTCGTGTTCTATGTCGCGGCGAGCGACACCTCGACGGTGCGGCTCGATGTCGATGGCGACGGCAAGCCTGACTACCAACTGTCGATCGCCGGGGATGTGCGGGGCGATACGGGAAGCTGGCTTCTCTAGCCGGCGGCGGCGAGCGAGGCTCTGCACACGGAATTCTCGGGATTCCGGCAGGGTTTGGTTTGCACCTTACGCCGCGCGAGCTAGTTTGATCCTTCAAGGGCGCGCGCAAGGCCGCGCCGGCATGGACTGCGCATTGATGCCCCCTGTTACCCCGCTGCTCGACACCATCACTTCGCCGGCCGACCTGAAGGCCCTGCAGCTTCCCCAGCTCAAGCAACTGGCCCAGGAGGTCCGGGCGGAGATGATCGACGCGGTGTCGGTCACCGGCGGTCACCTGGGCGCGGGCCTCGGCGTGGTCGAGCTGACCGTGGCGCTGCACCATGTGTTCGACACGCCGCGCGACATCGTCATCTGGGACGTCGGCCACCAGGCCTATCCGCACAAGATCCTGACCGGCCGCCGTGACCGCATCCGCACCCTGCGCCAGGGCGGCGGGCTGTCGGGCTTCACCAAGCGCAGCGAAAGCGAATACGACCCCTTCGGCGCGGCCCACGCGGCGACCTCGATCTCGGCGGCGCTGGGCTTCTGCGCCGCGCGTGACGCCAAGGGCGACAACAACAAGGTGGTGGCGATCATCGGCGACGGCTCGATGAGCGCGGGCATGGCCTACGAGGCGATGAACAACGCCGCCGAGACGACCGGCCAACTCATCGTCATCCTGAACGACAACGACATGTCCATCGCCCCGCCGGTGGGCGGCATGAGCGCCTATCTGGCGCGTGTGGTGTCGTCGGGCGGATATCAGTCGCTGCGCAACCTCGGCAAGTCGGTCAGCCGGGTGCTGCCCAAGCCGCTGCAGGAGGCGGCCCGCAAGGCGGAGGAATACGCCCGGGGCATGGTCACCGGCGGCACCTTCTTCGAGGAGCTGGGCTTCCAGTATGTCGGCCCGATCGACGGCCACGACCTCGATGCGCTGACGCCGGTGCTGCAGAACGTCAAGCAGATCGACCGGCCGGTGCTGGTCCATGTGGTGACCCAGAAGGGCAAGGGCTACGCCCCGGCCGAGAACGCGGCCGACAAGTACCATGGGGTGGTCAAATTCAACGTCGTCACCGGCGAGCAGGACAAGGCCAGCGGCGGCCCGCCGCAGTACACCAGGGTGTTCGCCGAGAGCCTGGTCCGCGAGGCGAAGAAGGACGACCGCATCGTCGCGGTCACCGCCGCCATGCCGTCGGGCACGGGGCTGGATATCTTCGGAAAGGCCTTCCCGGAGCGGTGCTTCGACGTCGGCATCGCCGAGCAGCACGCGGTGACCTTCGCCGCCGGCCTGGCCGCCGACGGGATGAAGCCGTTCGCAGCCATCTATTCCACCTTCCTGCAGCGCGGCTACGACCAGGTGGTCCATGACGTGGCGATCCAGGGTCTGCCCGTGCGGTTCGCCATGGACCGCGCCGGCCTGGTCGGCGCCGACGGTTCGACCCACGCCGGCAGCTTCGACATCGGCTACATGGGCGCGCTGCCCGGCATGGTGCTGATGGCGGCGGCGGACGAGCTGGAGCTGGCGCGGATGGTGGCCACGGCGGCGGCCATCGACGACCGGCCGAGCGCCTTCCGCTATCCGCGCGGCGCGGGCCTGGGCCTGGCGATGCCCGAGCAGATCGATCCGCTGGAAATCGGCAAGGGCCGCATCGTCCGCGAGGGCACGGCGGTCGCCATCGTCTCGTTCGGCACGCGCCTGGCCGAGAGCCTTCGGGCGGCGGACCTGCTGGCGGCGCGCGGCCTGTCGGCGACGGTCGCCGACGCCCGCTTCGCCAAGCCGCTGGACGTGGACATGATCCTGCGGCTGGCGCGCGAGCACGAGGCGCTGATCACGGTCGAGGAAGGCGCCATCGGCGGCTTCGGCGCCTTCGTGCTGCAGACCCTGGCCAGCCACGGGGCGCTGGACCGCGGGCTGAAGGTTCGCACCCTCTGCCTGCCGGACGTCTTCCAGGAACACGACAAGCCCGAAATCCAGTACGCCCAGGCGGGGCTGGACGCGGACGGCATCCTGGCCGGGGCGCTGTCGGCGCTGGGTCTCGACAACGCCGCCGCGGCCGGGCGGCGGGCCTGAGCCCTACTTCCGCCAGGGCGCGCAGCCGGCGATGAAGCGCCGGACGTCGGCCGGATTGGCGGGAGCGGGCTTTATCATCTCGCCATAGGCCTTGAAGGCAATGCGGCCCGAGGCGGCGAAGCTCTTCAGATAGGGGGCGCTGGTCGGCGTCTGGACGCCAATCGACGTGCCGTCGCTGACCTCGTCATGGGCTGCGGCGCCGTTCAGGGTGAACCCGGCGTCGCGGACCGAGACGCCCAGGGTCGCCGGCCAGGGTGCGGGTGCGCCATCGGCGTTCAGCCATTCGCCGTCGGGGCTGGGGGAGTCGACCGCCACGCGGTGCTCGAACCAGACGAGAAGGCCGGCCCTGTCGGTCCCCCGCTCGCAGTAGAAGGCGACCTGGACGTCGTCGCTTTCAGGCTGGCCGTAGACGAGGTGAACGCCTTCCTCGGTCTCGGTGAAGCGCCAGACTCGTTCCTGGGCCAGCGCGACGCTGGCCGTCGAGAGGCTAATGACGGCGGCGAGCAGAGCGGGAATGGCGACATTCATGCCGCCAGACTATCACGCCTGGCAGGTCTGGAAGAACGCTGAAACCTGAGCCTGTTCGGCGCGGGAGGCCTTCATCTTCAGGGTGCGGCCGGGTTCGACCAGAGCCAGATCGCCGGTGCGGGCGAAGGCGCTGAGCGCCGGGTCGGTCGAGCGGGCGGTCGCTTCCAGATAGGCGCCGTGGCCCATGCCGGTCTCGACGGCGACGGCGGGGATGGCGGTGTCGGCGCGGCCGGACTTCAGGATAATCGCCTTGCCGGGACCGGCCGCGTGGGTCGAGAGCTGGACTTCCCGCGAGCCCGGCGCGCAGGTCAGCATCAGCACGACATTGTCGGAGTTGGGCGCGCCATAGGCCAGCTTCGCGCCCTCTTCAGGCGTGTGATAGCTGGTCCAGGCCATGCCCTGGGGCTCGATGCCCTGACTGTGCAGGCAGCTGCCGAGAACGGCGGTGGCGCAGACGGCGCCGGCGATGGCGGCTATGCGGTGCTTACGACCCATGGCGTCAAGGCTCCCTTCGGAAGTCTTAACGCGGCCGGGCTCCGGCGGTTCAATCGGCGGCAGGAGCCGGATCGCGGCTCCAGCCTGCCGAGCAGCCTAGAAGGGCGTGAAGCTCTCGACCAGGGCCTGGCCGCCGGGCGTCTTCTGCACGCGGCTCTGGTCGCCGCGGCCGCCATAGCTGATGCGGGCCTCGGCGATCTGGGTGTGGCTGATGGTGTTGGAGGCGGAGATGTCCTCGGGCCGCACGATGCCGGAGATGGTCAGGCGGCGCACCTCGTTGTTGGTCCGCACTTCCTGGGTGCCCTGGATGACCAGGTTGCCGTTGGGCAGCACGCCCGTGACGACCGCGGCGATGGTCAGGCTGATCTTCTCGGAACGGGCCACGGCGCCGGCGCCGGTGGATCCGGTGGTGGCGCTGGTCTCGATGGCGTTGGCCGGGTCGAAGCCGCCCGGGAAGAGCTGGCCCAGGCTGGATTCCAGGCCGAAGAAGTGGGGCATGCCCGCCTTCATCCCGCTGGTGCGGGTGGCGCTGGAGTTGTTCTGGGTGCGGGCGCTGTCGTCGATGTCGATGCGCACGGTGAGGATGTCGCCGACACGGCCGGCGCGCTGGTCGTTGAAGAAGGCGCGGGCGCCGGTGCGCCAGAGCGAGTTGGCCGAGGCCGGCTGCGGCGGCTCCTGGCGGACGGACGCGAAGTTCTGCGTCTGGGGAGCCAGGGCGGCGGGATAGCCGACCGGCGCCAGTTCCGGGCCCATGACCGCCTCGGTGACGGTGCTGCAGGCGGCGAGCGGCGCGAAGGCGATGATGGCGAGAAGAGCGGAGCGCATGGGTGTGGCCTCTATCGGGCGGCGTACTGGCCGGCCCCGGCGGCTTTCAGCCGCTGGGCCTCGGGTCCGGTCACCGCTTGACCGGGTCCTGTGGCGAGCGCCTCGATGACCTTCTTCGAGACGGGGTTCTGGACGGGGACGGTTTCCCCAAGGGTGGCGGCGCGCATGGCCTTGCCCTGCATGGTCAGGGTCACATAGCCGTCCGACCAGGTGACCGTGACGACATCGCCGGCCTTGATGACCTGCGGCGCGGAGACATCGCGTTGAGACACGGCCGCACCAGCGCGCAGGGGGCGCTTGGCGGCAAGGCCGATGACGGCGTCGGCGTCGGCCGGCGCATCGGCGGGGGCGCCGGCCATTTTCGCCCAGGTCAGATCCTGGGGCTGGACGATCTCGCCGGCGTTGATCGAGCGGGCGTAGGTGAGGACCTCGACGTTGCCGCGCGCGGCGGGGGCCGAGGCGGCGGCGGGACCGGACGGGCCGCCGCGCACGACGATGCGGCGGAAGCCCTGCGGATTGTCCCAGAAGAGGCCGTTGCGGCGCGCGACCGCCTGCACCGCCTGAGCATCCAGCACCACGGTCGGGCCGGCCCGGTTGGCGACCACAATGCCCGAAGCGGCGCCGGCGCCCTCGAACAGCTCGCCAAGCGTCACCCGGCCGTCGTCGTCGGTCACCTCGGCGCGGAGGATGACCGATCCGGCGAAGGCGGGCAGGGCGATGGCGGCGACGGCCGCGCCGATCAGCAGGGCGCGGATCATCACGACTTCACCTGGTTGGCGGCCTGGAGCATCTCGTCGGCGGTGGTGATGACCTTGGAGTTCATCTCGTAGGCGCGCTGGGCGACGATCAGGGCCGTGATCTCGCTGACCGCATCGACGTTCGAGGCTTCGATATAGCCCTGCAGCAGGGTGCCGAAGCCCGTCGAGCCGGGCTGGCCGGTGGTCGCGGGGCCGCTGGCGGCGCTTTCCATGAACAGGTTGTCGCCGAGCGCCTCGAGGCCCGCCTCGTTGACGAAGCTGGCCAGCTCGATCTGGCCGACCAGTTCGGGCGCTGCGGCGTCGGCCTTGATGACCTGGACCTGGCCCGACTTGGAGATCGACACATCGACCGCGTCCTGCGGGATGGTGATGGCGGGCTGGATCAGATAGCCGTCCTCGGTGACCAGCTGACCCTCGCCGTTGACGGCGAGGTTGCCGGCGCGCGTGTAGGCCGTCTCGCCCGACGGCATCTGCACCTGGATGTAGCCGCGGCCCTGGATGCCGATGTCCAGCCGGTTGTCGGTGCGGGTCATGACGCCCTGGCTGGTGATGCGGTAGGTGCTGCCGGCCTTCACACCGCCGCCGATCTGCACGCCGGTCGGCACGATGGTGCCCTGGTCCGACGACTGCGAGCCGGCGCGTTCCAGCGACTGGTAGAGCAGGTCCTGGAACTCCGCCCGCTGTCGCTTGAAGCCGACGGTGTTCATGTTGGCGATGTTGTTCGAGATGACCTCGACATTCAGCTGCTGGGCCGACATGCCGGTCGCGGCGGTGCGGAGGGCCTGCATATTCCGTTACTCCCTTACGCCACCCGGCCCAGGCGCTCGACGGCGCGGCGGGACAGGTCGGCGGTGTTTTCCATGCTGCGGACCAGGCCTTCGTAGGCCCGGCTGACCTCGATCATCCGGGTGATCTGCAGGATCGGATTGACGTTGCTGCCCTCCAGCATGCCCTGGCGCACCTGGGTGGCGGTGTCGGCTGTCGGCTGGGCGTTGGAGGTGTTCTTCAGGAGATTGCCCTGGTCCTTGGCGAGGACAGAGCGGTCGTCGAAGGTGAACACGGCGATCTTGGCGACGCGTTCGCCATTCTGGCTGACCGTGCCGTCGGCGGCGATCGAGACCGGGCCGCGGGTCGGATCGATGACCACCTCGCCGCCCTCGCCGGCGACCGCGTCGCCCGACTGGGTCATGAGCTGGCCCTCGGGGCTGATGGTGAAGCGTCCGTCGCGGGTGTAACGCTCGCCGACCGGCGTCTCGACGCGGAAGAAGCCCTTGCCCTCGAGCGCCAGGTCGAAGGTCCCGCCGGTCTGGCGCATGGCGCCCTGGCTGAAGTCCCGCGCAACGCCGTCGTCCAGCACGAACTTCACCGGGCGCGGGCCGTCGACCATGCGGGCAGGGGCCTGCGCCTCGGTGCGGACCATCAGCGACTCGACCTTGAAGCCGGTCGTGTCGGCGTTGGCGATGTTGTTGGCGATGACGTCCATCTCGCGACGGAGGACCATCTGGCGCGACAGGCCGACGTAGAGGGTGTTGTCCACGGCGATTCCCTTAACCCGCCGGCGAACCCATGCCGGCGATGCCTGGCCTGCAAACTCCGGGCCAACTGAAAATCGCAATGAAATCAGTGAATAGGTTGGTTAACGGGCGCCGCGCGGCGGATTCTGCCGGGCCGGATTCGACCCGGTCACAAACCCATCCTTAACCAACTCGCCTTCTATAGAGAGACGGCCTTAAAGCCGGGGAGCGTCAGCGAAGTGTCCAAGGACAAGGTCAAGGAAGCCGAAGCCGGTTCCGACGCCGCCGAAGGCGAAGGCGGCGAAGGTGCGTCCGGCAAGAAGAAGCCGCCGCTGAAGCTGCTGATCATCGCCGGCGTCGCCGCCGTGCTGGTGCTGGGCGGCGGGGGCGGCGCGGCCTTCTTCCTGATGAAGCCCAAGCCCGAGGGCGAGCACGCCGAGGCCAAGGAAAAGCCAAAGAAAAAGAAGGCCGAGAAGGGCAAGGGCGACAAGCCCGAGGCCGGCGCCGCGACCGTGCGCGAAGGGCCTGACGGCGTGGTCTTCTACACCCTGCCGGCGGTGGTGGTGAACATGCAGACCGCCGATGGCCGTCCGACCTTCCTGAAGCTCAAGCTGACGCTGGAATTGCCCGACGAGTCGCTGACCGAGACGCTCGACCCGGCGATGCCGCGCCTCAACGACATGTTCCAGACCTTCCTGCGCGAGATGCGTCCGGAAGACCTGTCCGGCAGCCAGGGCAGCTATCAGCTGCGGATGGAGATCCTGCGCCGGGTCAACCTCGTGGTCGCTCCGGCCAAGGTGAATGCGGTGCTCATCGAGGAGATGCTGATCAACTAGGGCCTTCGGGCTCCGGGCGGCGTAAGGCGTATGGCGGAAGACCAGGACGATCAGGCGGCACTGGCCCAGTGGGCGGCGAACAACGCCCCCGCCGAAGGCGCGCCCGCCGAATGGGACGCCGGCGAGCCCGACGCCGAGGGGCTGGTCGGCTCCGAGCGCATCCTGAACCAGGACGAGATCGACAGCCTGCTGGGCTTTGATCTGTCCGACGACGACGGCGGCGAGCGGACCGGCATCCGCGCCATCATCAACTCGGCCCTGGTCTCGTACGAGCGCCTGCCGATGCTCGAGATCGTCTTCGACCGCCTGGTGCGGCTGATGACGACCTCGCTGCGCAACTTCACCAGCGACAACGTCGAGGTCAGCCTCGACAACATCTCCTCGATCCGTTTCGGAGACTATCTGAACTCGATCCCGCTGCCGGCGATCCTGTCGGTGTTCAGGGCCGAGGAGCTGGACAACTACGG
This sequence comes from Caulobacter sp., assembly GCA_046295055.1. Classification (GTDB taxonomy): domain Bacteria; phylum Pseudomonadota; class Alphaproteobacteria; order Caulobacterales; family Caulobacteraceae; genus Caulobacter. Next base: position 146,315 of record JBKBOD010000006.1, read on the forward strand.
CCTGCTGACGGTCGATTCCAACCTGATCTACTCGATCGTCGACGTATTGCTGGGCGGGCGTCGCGGCACGGCGGCCATGCGGATCGAGGGTCGGCCCTACACCACCATCGAGCGGGTGCTGGTGCAGCGGATGGTCGAGGTCGTGCTGCAGGACGCTCGCGCCGCGTTCGAGCCGCTGACGCCGGTCAACTTCGTGCTCGACCGCCTCGAGACCAATCCGCGCTTCGCGGCGATCGCCCGGCCGGCCAACGCCGCCATCCTGGTCAAGCTGCGCATCGACATGGAGGACCGGGGCGGCCGCATCGAGCTGCTGCTGCCCTACGCGACGCTCGAACCGATCCGGAAAATGCTGCTGCAGCAGTTCATGGGCGAGAAGTTCGGCCGCGACAACATCTGGGAAAGCCATCTGGCTACAGAATTGTGGACCACCCAGATGGAGGTCCGCGCCGTGCTGGACGAGCAGTCCGCGCCGCTGTCCAAGGTCCTGAACCTGAAGATCGGCGACACCCTGATGCTGAACGCCACCGGCGACAGCCTGGTCGAGCTGCGCGCCGGGACCATTCCGCTGACGCGCGGCCGCATGGGCCGACGGAATCATCATATCGCCGTGCGCTGCGAGGCGCCGCTTGATCCGGCCGCCCGCCAGGCGGTCCAGAAAGGCATGTCATGAGCATCGTCGCCCTCGCGCTGAACCTGATCCTCGCCGCCTTGCTGGTCGGAGCCCTGCTGATGGGCTGGCGACTGAACCAGCGGCTCAAGGGTCTCCGCGCCAGCCATGCCGACTTCACCCGCGCCGTCGCCGACCTCGACGCGGCGGCCATGCGGGCGGCCCAGGCGCTGGCGGCGCTGCGCAACGCCACCGATGAGGCGCAAGGCGCGCTGGACAGCCGCCTTGAAGCCGCCGGCCGGATCACCGCGGAGCTGGACGAGGCGCTGGAAGCCCAGGCCGAGCTGGCCCGCCGCCGCGCCGCCGCCCCGGCCACCTCGGAACGCTTGACCGCGGATCGCCTGACTGCTGATCGCGGCTGGTCGGAGGAGCGTCGCGAGCGCCCCGCCTTCAGCCGCGCCGAGCCGGCCTCGACCCCGCGCTCGCGCGCCCGGGTCGATGACGACCTGTTCGAACCCGAAAGCGGCCCCGGCCGCCTGCGCGCCATCAATGGAGGCCGCCCATGAGCCGCATCCCCCGCCTGCTGCCGCTGGCCGGCGTCGCCGTCGTCGGCGTGCTGGCCGTCAACGCCCTGGCCGGCGCCGGCAGCCTGCCCGAGCTGTTCTCCGGCGCCCGGGCCTGGGCCGAGGGCAAGGCCGACGCAGAGACACCGGCCGACAAGCCCGCCGCCGCGCCGAAGACCGCGCCCGCCGCCGCCGTCTGCGCGCCGACGGCCGCCGAACTGGCCAAGGAAGCGGGCCTGTCGCCCTCGGAGCTTCGCGTGCTGCAGAACCTGGGCGATCGTCGCGGCGAGCTGGACGCTCGCGAGCAGGGGCTTGATGTCCAACTGCAGCTGATCGGCGCCGCCGAGGCCAAGCTGGACGCCAAGTTCAAGGCGCTGGACGGGCTCAAGGGCGAGATCAAGGGGCTGCTCGGCGAGGCTGACGCCCAGCAGGAAAAGGAAATCACCCGGCTGGTCGCCGTCTATTCGGCGATGAAGCCCAAGGACGCCGCCGCCCAGATGCGTCTGATGGACGACTCGGTCCTCCTGCCGATCGCCAGCCGGATGAAGGAACGCACCCTGGCCGCCATTCTGGCCCAGATGCCGCCGGCCGAGGCCAAGGCGATCACCGAGAAGCTGGCCGGCCGGTATTCCCGCAATGCGGCCATTCTCGAGGGCCGTGAGGCGATCAAGCCGGAAGGCGCCAAGGTCGCCGAGGCCCCGACCGCCCCCGCGCCGGCAGGCAAGACGCCCGCCGCGCCGGCCGGCAAGGCGCCAGGCGCTGCGCCCGCCCCCAAGGGCAAGGGCGGCTAGATGGACCTGCGCCGGACCCTGCGTTCCGGCGTCGCCGCGGCCTGTATCGCCGTGGTGGCGGCTCCAGCCGGCTATGCCGCGCCGGCCGCCGCTTCTCGTCCAGCCCTCGACGTGCGGGTCGGACAGGCCAAGGATTTCACCCGTATCGAGTTTCACTGGGCCGGCGGAGCGCGGGTCCAGTCGCGGCGCGAAGGCCAGTCGCTGATCCTGCGCTTCAGCCGCGACGCCCGGCCCGACATCGCCATGCTGCGGGCCACGCCGCCGCGCTGGTTGAAGACGATCGAGGCCCGCCGCGTCGGCAACGTGCTGGAAATGGTGCTGGTGCTGGCCGACGGCGCCGACGCGCGGGTCGGTCAGGACGGCGCGATCACCTATGTCCGCCTGTGGGAAAAGGCGGCGGCCGAGCCGAAGGCCGACGCCGGCGAGACCGCCGAGGCGGTGGAGGCGGCCGAAGCGACGCCCGAGCCGGCGACGCCCGCGAGGCCCGATCCCGTCCCGGCCGGCGGAGCCGTCGCCGTCACCGCCGAGACCAGCGTCGAGCAGGTGCGGCTGCGGTTCGACTGGAAGGCGCCGGTCGGCGCGGCCGTGTTCCGGCGCGGCGAGGCGGTGTGGATCGTCTTCGACGCCCGCGCCCGGCTCGACATCGGCAAATTGCCGCGCGGCGGTTCTGTCTATCGCAAGATCGCCGCCCAGAACGGCGCTGACTATTCCGCCGTCCGGCTGGTCGTGCCGCGCTCGACGCCGGTCAGCGCCTCGGCCGAGGGGGGGCGCTGGACGGTGGTGCTGGGCGCCGGAGCGCCGGCCCCCCGGGGCGATGGCGGCGGGACGATCGAGGTCAGCCGCGACTCCGAAGCTTCCAACGCGGCGCTCGCCGCCGTGGTGCCCGGCGTTCACCGCGCCGTCTGGATCGACGATCCGGCCGTTGGCGACCGCATCGCGGTGGTTCCCGCCCTGGCGCCGGCCAAGGGGCTGTCGCGACGCCGCGATTTTGTCGACCTGGCGCTTCTGCCGACCGTCCAGGGGCTGGCGGCGGAAGTCTATGCGCCCGGCCTGCGGTTCCAGGTCGAGGGCGACCTCGTGCGCATCGGCAGCGCCGATGGCCTTGCCCTGTCGCCCGGCTACGCCGCCGCGCGCCCGGATGCGGCCCCGGCCGATGTGCTGGGACCGCCGGCCGCCGCCTCGATGCCCGCCCTCATCGGCGAAGGCTGGGAGCGGACCGGCAAGGGCGGCTTCATGGACCGCTACGACGAGCTGGTCGCCGCGGCCGCGGCCGAGGCCGCGCAGGGGGATTCCGCACCGACCGACGCCCGTATGGCCCTGGCCCGCTATCTGGTCGGCAACGAGCTCAGCTACGAGGCCATCGGCGTGCTGAACGCCGCCGCCCGCTCGCGCGAGACCCTGATGGGCGACGCCGAGTTCCGGGGGCTGCGCGGGCTGTCGCGCGTGATGGCCGGCCGGCTGAAGGAGGCCGAGGCGGACCTTTCGGTTCCGATCCTGGCCGAGGATCCCGCCTCCGCCGTCTGGCTGGGGTACATCGCCGCCCGTCAGGGCCGCTGGGCCGACGCCAGGGCCAAGTTCGGCAAGGGCGCCCGGGCCATGGCCGCGTTCCCGCCGCTGTGGCGGGCCAGGTTCGAGCGCGCCGACGCCGAGGCGGCCATCGCGCTGGGCGAATTCGGCGCCGCGCAGCAGTGCCTCGACCGGGCCGATATCCCCGACCTGCCTCAAGCCGAGCAACTGGCCAACAGCCTGATCCAGGCGCGGCTGCTGGAAGCGCGCGGTGAGAAGGACAAGGCGCTGGCCATCTATGAGCTGATCGCCAAGGCCCCGCTGGACCAGTACGCCGCGCCGGCCCTGCTGCGGGCGACCCAGATCAAGCTGGAGCAGGGCAAGATCAACGCCGTGCAGGCGGTCGAGATCTTCGACCAGCTCCGCTTCCGCTGGCGGGGCGACGCGACCGAAATCGAGACCATCCGCCTGCTGGGCAAGCTGTATCTGGAGCAGGGGCGCTATCGCGAAGCGCTGGAAGTGCTGCGCTCGGCCGGCACGCGGATGCCCGACCTGCCGCAGGCGGTCGGACTGCAGAACGATCTGGCCGATGCATTCCGGGCGCTGTTCCTTGAGGGGCGTGCCGACGGGCTGGAGCCGATCCAGGCGCTGGGGCTGTTCGAGGACTTCCAGGACCTGACGCCGATCGGCGCCGACGGCGACCTGATGGTTCGCCGCATGGTTCGCCGGCTGGTCGACGTGGACCTGCTGACCCAGGCGGCCGAGCTGCTGGAATACCAGGTCGAGAACCGCCTCGACGGCGTTCCCAAGGCCCAGGTCGCGACGGACCTGGCGCTGATCTACCTGATGGACCGCAAGCCGGAGAAGGCGCTGGCGGCGATCAACAACTCGCGCATCGCCGTCCTGCCGGCGGACCTGAACGCCGAGCGCCGGATCATCACCGCCCGGGCGCTGATGGGTCTGGGTCGCCTAGACGCGGCGCTGGAGGTCATCGAGACCGACACCTCCGCCGAGGCGCGCGAGGTTCGCGCCGAAATCGCCTGGAAGGGCCGCAACTGGCCGCTGGCCGGCTCGATGTACGAGGCCCTGCTGGGCGACCGCTGGAAGTCTCCGGCGCCGCTCGCGCCGGACGAGGAGGGTCGCCTGCTGCGCGCCGGCGTCGCCTTCAGCCTGGCCGGAGACAACGAGGGCCTGAACCGGATGCGGGGCCGCTACGAACCCTACTTCGACGGCGCCCGCAATCCTGACGCCCTGCGCGTGGCCTATGCGGCGATGGACGGCGGCGATCTGGCGCCGGCCGACTTTGGTCGGGCGGTGGCCGACAACGAGGCCTTCAATGGCTGGGTCGCGCGGATGAAGAAGCGCTTCCGCGAGAAGCCTGCGCCCGTGGGCGAGACGCCGCGTCGTCAGGCCGAAAAGCCGGCCGCGAGCTCGAAGGGCTGAGCGGAATAACCTCGCGCTGGCGGCGGGCGCCTAGCCTCCGCCGGGCGTGAAGCTCTCGACCAGGCTGCCCGCGACCAGTCGCCAGCCGTCGACCAGCACGAAGAAGATCAGCTTGAATGGCAGGCTGATGACCACCGGCGGCAGCATCATCATGCCCATGCTCATCAGCACGCTGGCCACGACGAGGTCGATGACCAGGAAGGGCACGAACAGCAGGAAGCCGATCTCGAAGGCGCGCTTGAGCTCGCTGATCATGAAGGCCGGCGTGACGACCCGCAGCGGCGTGTCCTGCAACGTCGCGGGTCGCTCGATCTTCGACAGCCGCACGAACAGGGCCAGGTCCTCGCGGTCCACCTGGCTGAGCATGAAGGTCTTCACCGGCGCGGAGGCCGCATCGAAGGCCTGTGGCAGTTCCATCTGCTGATCCAGAAGGGGCCGGATGCCGTCGTCGTAGGACCGCTGGAAGGTCGGGGCCATGACGATGGCGGTCAGGAACAGGGCCAGGCTGATGATGACCGCATTGGGAGGGCTCTGCTGCAGGCCCAGCGCCGTGCGCAGGAGGCCGAGCACGACGACGATGCGCACGAAGCTGGTCGTCATGATGACGATGGACGGCGCCAGCGACAGGACAGTCAGCAGCCCGACGAGCTGGACGACCCGCTCAGTCAGTCCGGCGCCGGTTCCCAGGTCGATGTTGACCGCCTGGGCGCCCGCGGCGCCGGGAAGGGCCAGCGCAGCCATGGCGATGATGGCGGGCAGGGCGAGGCGGCGGATGCGGCCCATCAGACGGTCTCCCGGACGGCCGGCGCCTTGCGCGTCCTGGCCGGCTTGACGGTCTCCAGAGTGCGGCCCTCGCCCAGCAGGATCAGCCGCTCTTCCTCGTCCAGCCGCACCAGCACCAGCCGGCGGGTGGGATCCAGGACGAGGGTCTCGACCAGTGTCAGGCGCCGCTCGCGGGCAGGGCCCTGGAACCTGGCGATGACGTCGGGGCCGAAGCGGCGCAGGCCGACGGCGGTCAGGCCGATCAGGCCCAGCGTGATCGCCAGCGCGGCAAGAGCCTGAACAAGCTGAAGAAAATCCATGGACCGGCCGACTCGGAAAGCGGCCTTCTGGCCGTGTCCCGCATGATCTGGACGGGAACCCTTAAGGTGCGATTAACCCTGTTCGTTCACCATGTTCGGCATGAACATAGGCGACATCCCGCTGTTCTCGATGCTGCGCCAGCGGTTGGGCTATCTGTCCGACCGCCAGACGCTGATCGCCGAGAATGTGGCCAACGCCGATACGCCCGGCTTCCGGCCGCGCGACCTGAAGCCCTTCTCGATCGGCCAGGGCCTGGCCGGCGGTCCGCAGGGCGGGGCGGGGCAGCTGGGCATGGTCCAGCCGGCCATGACCCAGGCGGGCCACATGGCCGGCAAGCCGATGCGCGGCGGGGCTTCGCTGCCTTCCGGCCGGCCGGTCAAGGGCGCCGACAGCGAGACGACGCTGGACGGCAACGCGGTGGTCCTCGAGGACCAGATGATCAAGATGACCGAGACCCGCATGGAGTACGACGCGGCGATCGGCTTCTACCAGAAATCCCTGGCCCTGCTGCGCATGGCCGCCCGGCCGCCGAGCCGGTGAGGAGGCCGCTAGATGGCTGACATCAGATCCCCGACCGACACGACGATGCGGATCGCCGCGACCGGGCTGCGCGCCCAGCAGTCGCGGATGCGGATCATCGCCGAGAACATGGCCAACGCCAATTCGACCTCGCGCACGCCCGGGGGCGATCCCTATCGCCGGCAGGTCGCGGTGTTCCAGCCCGAGGCGGTCGACGGCGGCCAGGGGGTGCGGATGTCGCGGGTCGAGCCCGACCGCCGCGACTTCAAGACCATCTACGATCCGGGCCATCCGGCGGCCGACGCCAACGGCTACGTGAAGATGCCCAACGTCGACACCCTGATCGAGGCGCTCGACCTTCGCGAGGCCCAGCGCGCCTACGAGGCCAATCTGAACGTCATCGAGACCGCCCGCTCCATGGAGATGCGGACCCTCGAGCTCCTGAAGAAATAGGGTAGGGGCCCGCGATGATGACGCCGCTTTCCGCCGCCAAGGCCTACGCCGCCGTCCAGCAGCAGGCCGGCATGGGCGGCGACATGGGCCAGGCCGCCGGTGTCGCCCAGCCGGGCGGGGCCAGCTTCGGCGATCTGTTGCAGTCGGTGCTGAGCGACGCGGTGCAGACCTCGCGCGCCGCCGAAAACCAGATCACCGCCCATGTGGCCGGCAAGGCCAACCTGGTCGATGTGGTCACCGCCATCTCGTCGGCCGAGGCCAGTCTGGAGACCGTGCTCGCGGTCCGTGACCAGGTGATCAGCGCCTATCAGGAAATCATGCGCATGCCGATCTGATCGGCCCTGCGAACCTGAACACAACATAACCATCGGCTCAGGGGCGCTTCAGCCAGGCCCCTGTATCTCTTTCCACAGGCTGATCGCCCACCCCGGGCGGTCCAACTTGGAAGGAGCCACGCCATGAAGAAGATCATCCTGACCGCCGTCGCCACGGCCGCCGTGGCCGCCGCCCTGCCGGCCGCCGCCCAATCCTATGCCCGCCCCGACTATCGCGGCGGACCCGCCTATGACCAGCGCTATGACCAACGCTATGGCCAGCGCTACGACCAGCGCAGCCAGCGCGCCCTGCAGGCCGAGACCCAGCGCCTGATCGCCAAGCGCAGCCAGATTCACGGCCGGATCGAGCAGCTGCGCCGCGCCGGTCGCCTGACCAACAACGAGGCCTACCAGCTTCGCGTCGAGCACACCGCGATCGGGCGTCAGCACTCGAACCTCGCCGCCCGCGGCGGGTTCACCTGGAACGACCTGCGGCTCATCGACCAGCGGCTGGACCGCCTGACCGACCGCATGCAGCGCATGGCTCGCCCCGAGCGCGCCCGCTACGAGCGCCGCTGGTAACAGACACGATCGCCAATGGAGGCGGGGCGGCGAAAGCCGCCCCGTTTTTCATGCCGACAGGTCGAGGGTGATCATCACCGGCACATGGTCCGACGGCTTGTCCCAGCCGCGCACGTCGCGGTGGATATCGCACGCCGCCAGCCGGTCGGCCGCCTGGGGCGACAGCAGGTGGTGGTCGATGCGAATGCCGAGGTTCCGGGGCCAGGCTCCGGCCTGATAGTCCCAGAAGGTATAGCCGCCGGGCGCACCGTCGACCTGCATGTAGGCGTCCGAGAATCCGAGGTTCTTGAGCGCGCGGAAGGCGCCCCGGCTTTCCGGCTGGAACAGGGCGTCGTTCAGCCACTCTGACGGACGCTCGACGTCCATCTCCTCGGGGATGACATTGTAGTCGCCACAGATCACCAGCGGCTCCTCCAGCGCCAGCAGGCCGGCGGCATGAGCGCGAAGCCGGTCCATCCAGGCCAGCTTGTAGGCGAACTTCTCGGTCCCGATGGGATTGCCGTTGGGCAGGTAGATGCCGACGACACGCACCGGCGAGGGGCCGCCGACCACCGCCTCGATAAAGCGGGCCTGCTCGTCGCCGTCGTCGCCAGGAAGCCCGCGCCGCACATCCTCGAGCGGATGCTTCGAGAGGATCGCCACGCCATTGTAGGTCTTCTGACCATGGGTCTCGACATTGTAGCCGAGCCGCTCGAAGTCCTCGCGCGGGAACTTCTCGTCGATGCACTTGATTTCCTGGAGACAGGCGACGTCCGGCTGGGCTTCCTCGAACCAGCGCAGCACAGTCGGCAGGCGAGCGTTGACCGAGTTTACATTCCAGGTGGCGATACGCATTGACGGCTCCGGTTCGGGGCCGGAAGGCTAGGGCCCATGACCGAGGGGCTCAAGGGGCGAGAGCGGCGCGAGCGTCGCAGACGGGCGATCCTGCTGGGCCTGCTGACGGCCGGCTGCCTGGGGCTGATCCCGTTCGGCGCGGTGGGCGCGCTGTTCTCGCCGCTGGTCTTCGACAATCGCGGCAACCTGCTCAACCCGCTGGCTTGGCTGGGCTTCCTGCTGATGGTCGGGTTCTGGATCGTCTGTATCGCGGCGCCGTTCGCCGCCTGGGTCTTCTGGACGCGCCGTCAGGAGCCCAGGGCCTGGGTGGCGATCGGCATTCCCGCCGTCTGGGCGATCGCCACCGCTGTTACGCTTCAGTTCGTACCGGGCTGAGCCTTGATGAAGCCGGCGATGGCCGGAACCACTGACGGCGCCAGCGGAACGTCGGCGTCGCTGTAGGTGGCCAGATTCGCCGCCCGGTCGGCCGGGGCTGTGCGGAGCATGTGGTTGACCTGTTCCAGAACCACGAGGGTGGCGCGTGGCTGGCCCGCCTTGAGGCGATTGGCGTCGGCAACGGTGACCTGGAGGTCGGTGTCGCCCTGAAGGATCAGGATGGGGCCATTGTAGGCGCCGGCCAGCGCCGCGGGGTCGTGCTTCATGCTGTCGATCAGGAACGGCTGGACCCCGGGATTGAACAGGGCGTTCAGGACCGGGTTCACCTTGTCGCCCGGCACCGTGCGGCCGGCTTCGAGCTCGTCGAGGATGTAGAAGGCGTTGTCGAGGTAGGGCGCGTTGGCCGGATTGGCCTTGAGCTGTTCGCGGATGATGATCCCGAGCGGACGCCCCGGCCCGGCCAGCAGCAGGACCCCGCAGATGCCCTCGTCCTGCTGGGCGGCCAGCAGGGCGACGGTCGAGCCCTCGCTGTGGCCCGCGACCCAGGCGCAGGGCGCGCCGGTCTGCTGCCGGGCGAAGGCGGCCCAGGCCCGGGCGTCGACGGCCATTTCGCTGAGGCTGGCGTTGGCGGGGCCGCCGCTGGCGCCCATGCTGCCGAACATGCCGCGCTTGTCGATCCGCAGGGAAGCGATGCCTTCGTCCGCGAGGCCCCAGGCCAGGTCCTTGAGGAAGCTTCCGCGCACGCCATAGCGGTTGTCGCCGTTGCGATCGGTGGGGCCGGAGCCCGGCAGGATGACGACAACCGGCTCGCCCTGGGCACCGGCGGGGCGGGTCAGGGTGCCGGCCAGCGCGCCCTTCCCGCCGGGAATCTCCACGAGCGTCTCGGCGGGATCGGCCGCCAGGGCGAGGCCCGGAGCCAGCAGAACGGCCGCGACGACCAGGAGTGTTGCACGAAGGGTCATGGGCGGTCCTTGAGGTTCAGATGATCTTGCGGTCGGGGTCGGTGCGCCAGACTCGCCAGCTCTCGAAGACGACGAACGCGCCGACGGCGATAACAAAGGCGACGAACAGCGTCAGGCCCAGCGGCTGGGGCGCCAGCGGAATCAGGATCATTCCCGCCAGCCCGCCCCAGAAGTACAGACGTCCCGCCAGGCGATTGGACCTATCCCAGGCGAGGCGACTGGTCAGACTCCAGGGCGTGCGCACCCCGACCAGGGCGTTGGGGGCTACCTTGCCCAGGACCGCGCCGATGACCGTCAGCAGGGCCGCGACGAAGAAGCCTGCCAGCCGGGGCCCGGCCAGGCCCTGGTCGGCGAGCGGGCTGGCCATGACGGCGATCATGGCGCTGACAAGTCCCAGGGCCAGCAGCAGGATGCCCTGACCGACAGCAAGGCCGCGTGCGCGGGCCAGGTCATGGGGGCGGGAGCGGGCGCTGTAGGACAGGGCGCCGACGCCGAACGCCGTGGCCACGGCCATGACGCCGATGAAGAGCGCCGCCTCGCCCCGGTCGCCCCAGCGGGTGACCTGGCCATCCAGTCCATACTGCATGGCGATCCGGCCGGTATTGCCGTGGACGGCCGTGACCAGCGCCAGGCCGACCTGGCCGGCGAACACCACCGCTGCGGCGGTTTCCAGGCGGGTTGGTTTCATCGCTTGGGGGCTCCCTGGGGCGCGCGGGCGGCGCCCGGGGTCTCGACGTCCTGGCCCGTCCGAAGAATGTCCATCAGGAAGGCCATCGCCTCTTCGACGGCCGAGATGTTCAGCCGGTAGACGATGGACGCGCCCTCGCGCTCGGCTTCCACCAGCCCGGCGTCCTTGAGGGTCGTCAGATGGCCGGTCACCGTCGGCCAGGCCATCTCGAACGCCGAGGCGATCTCGCCCGAGGCCTTGGGACCCGAACGCAGCATGGCGACGATCTGGCGCCGCGCCGGATGGGACAGGGCCTTGAACAGGGTGTTCATAGGGAGAACGCTAATTAGTCCAATCGCTAATTGCAAGCCGCAATTAGCCGAACTCCTAAGCGATACGGTTCCGGCTCAGATCGAGAAGCTGACGCCGCAGCCGCAGCTGGACTTGGCGTTGGGATTGCGCACGCGGAATTCGGCGCCGGCCAGTTCGTCGACGAAGTCGATTTCCGAGCCCTTCAGCAGCGCCAGCGAGATGTCGTCGACGAGGGCGGCGGCGCCGGCGGTTTCGATCTTCAGGTCGTCGGGCTCGGCCGCCTCGACCAGATCGAAGCGATACTGGAAGCCGGAACAGCCGCCGCCATCGACGGCGACGCGGAGCATCAGCGCGCGGCCCTCGGCCTCGCCGATCTCGCGGATGCGGCGGGCGGCGGTTTCGGACAGGGTGACGGTCGGCTCAGACATCTGTGGAAAACTCTCCAGCTTCCTATATGTGCAAGCCCGCGCCGCCTGGGAAGGGGCGCCAGAACCGACAAGGCCGCGAATGACCGATCCCGCCGGCGCGTACGAGACACTGTATCGCGTTCCCTACGCCGAAAACCCCCGCCGTTCGAAGGGCCGGCTGTTTCCGGAGGCGGCCAGTCGCACGCGCAACCCGTTCGCCCGCGACCGCGACCGGCTGATCCATTCCACGGCTTTCCGGAGGCTCAAGGAGAAGACGCAGGTCTTCGTGGCCCACGAGGGCGACCACTACCGCACGCGCCTGACCCATTCGCTGGAAGTGGCGCAGATCGCGCGGTCGCTGGCCGGCGCGCTGGGCCTGGACGCGGATCTGGCGGAGACCATCGCCCTGGCCCACGACCTCGGCCATCCGCCGTTCGGCCACGCGGGCGAGGACGCGCTGGATGAGAGCATGAAGCCCTGGGGCGGCTTCGATCACAACGTTCAGACCTTCCGCGTCGTCACCGAGCTGGAGCATCGCTATCCCGACTTTCTCGGTCTGAACCTGACCTGGGAGACGCTGGAAGGGGTGATCAAGCATAACGGGCCGGTCACCGATCGCCTGTCGCGGCCCAGCTGGGCCGCGGTCGCCCGCTTCAACGAGAAGATGGACCTCGAGCTCGGCACCTGGGCCTCGGCCGAAGCCCAGGTCGCGGCCATCGCCGACGACATCGCCTACAACAACCATGACGTCGATGACGGCCTGCAGGCCGAGCTGTTCCGGCTGGAAGAGCTGATGGACGTGCCCCTGATCGGCCCGATCCTGCAGGGCGTGCGCAGCGAGCGGCCCGAGCTGGATGACCGGCTGACGCGGCTTGAAGCGGTCCGCCGGATGATCGGCGCGATGGTCGATGACGTGATGGGCGAGACGCTGCAGCGCGCGGGGGCGGGCGGCGTCTCCAGCGTCGCCGACGTGCGCGGCCTCGGGCACGCCCTGGTCGCCTTCTCGGCCGACATGGGCGAGGACCTGGCCCAGCTGCGCGCCTTCCTGTTCGACCGCATGTACCGGCACTGGAAGGTGAACCGCACCCGCAGTCAGGCGCGCCGCATTCTGGCCGAGATGTTTTCGTTGTTCATGGCCGAACCCGAGGTGATGCCCACCGAATGGTTCGTGAAGTCGCAGAACCGCGACGAGGCCGGCCGGGCCAGGGTGGTCTGCGACTACATCGCCGGCATGACCGACCGTTTCGCCATCGAAGAGCACCGGCGGCTGTTCCAGCTCGAAACCTGGAACTGATCGCCCGGAAACCCACAGGTTTCGGCCCTTGCCTCGCTGGCGGGCGGCGCGTGCGATTCGATAGACTGGCGGGATAGGCGAAGCGATTCGCCATCCTGCGCATGACCGCTTCGGAGCCCGAAGTCCCGATGTCCGACTACAATCGCGGCGCCTACACCCCGCCCAGCCAGGATGCGCCGCTGGCGTTCGACGCCCGCCGTCCGGTTCGCGGCGGCTCGCCCGCGCCGGTGACCCTGATCGTCAGCGCCCTGGTGCTGATCGTCCTGATCGGCGGCGCCTGGTTCATCTACCGCGACGGCTTCCGGGCCGAAGGCGAAGCGCCCAAGGCGGTCGGCGATGTCGTCGCCGAGAGCAAGACCCCGCCGAAGGCCGACGACCAGCCCAAGGACGAGACGGGCGGTCTGCAGATCTATACCCAGGAGGATGGGCTGCCGCCGTCGGACCCCGGCTTCGCGCCGGCGCCCGAGACGCCGCTGCCGCGCCCGACCGTGCCCGTCGAGCAGGCCGACGCAGGCCCGCTTGGACCGGCCAGCCCGGCGCCTGTCGCAAAGCCGGCCCATTCGCCGACGCCCAAGCCGCCGGTGAAGACCGAACAGGCCAAGGCCGCCCCGGTCGAGACGCCGAAGGCTCCGGCGACGCCGGCCGCGACGCCCTCGCCGAAGGCTTCCGGAACCTACCTGGTGCAGATCGGCGCCTTCTCCTCGCCGGCGCTCGCGGACAAGGGCTGGAGCGACGCCGCCGCCATCGCGCCCGGCGCCGCCGCGGGCAAGGGCAAGCGGGTCGAGGCTGTCGAGAGCAACGGCAAGACGCTCTATCGCACCTCGGTCACCGGCTTCACCAGCCGGGCCGACGCGGATGCCTTCTGCGGCCGGCTGAAGTCGGCCGGAAAGAGCTGCTTCGTCCGGTGATCGATCGCGCCTGCATTCTCGGCTGCGCCGGTCCCGTCCTGACTGAGGCCGAGGCCGCCTTCTTCCGGGATGTGCGGCCGTGGGGCTTCATCCTGTTCAAGCGCAACATCGAGGCGCCGGACCAGGTGCGGGCGCTCACCTCCGCGCTGCGGGAAACCATCGACCGTCCCCATGCGCCGATCCTGATCGACCAGGAGGGCGGCCGCGTCCAGCGCATGGGGCCGCCGCACTGGCGCAAGTATCCTCCCGGCCGGGCCTATGGGCGCCTGCCGGCGAACGATCCGACCATCCGCCGCGAGATTACCCGGCTTGGCGCGCGCCTGATGGCTCATGATCTGGCGGACGTCGGCATCAACGTCGACTGCGTGCCGGTGCTGGATGTGCCCCAGCGCGGGGCGCACGACATCATCGGCGACCGCGCCTACGCCGAGACCGCCCAGGAGATCGCCGCCCTGGGGCGCGCGGCCGCCGAGGGGCTGATCGCCGGCGGGGTGTTGCCGGTCATCAAGCACATGCCCGGCCACGGCCGCTCCATGGCAGACAGCCACCTTGAGCTGCCGGTGGTGGATGCTGACCGCGACACCCTGTCGGCGGTGGACTTCGAGCCGTTCAGGGTGCTGTCGGACATGCCGATGGCGATGACGGCGCACGTCGTCTACACCGCACTCGACCGGCGCGGGCCCGCCACGACCTCGCGCAAGGTGATCTCGCGGATCATGCGCGAGGAGATCGGCTTCGACGGCCTGCTGATGACCGACGACCTGTCGATGAAGGCCCTCAGTGGCGATTTCACCGAGCGCGCCCGGGCCGCCCTGGCCGCCGGCTGTGACGTCGTTCTCCACTGTAATGGCGACATGACCGAAATGCAGGCCGTGGTCGCCGGGACCCGGCCCCTTCGCGGCAAGTCGCTGCGGCGGGCCGAGGCGGCGATGGCGCGCCTTGCGCGGCGGCCCGAGCCGCTGGATCACGCCGCCGCCCTGGCGCGGTTCGAGGCGGCGCTGGGCGAGGATCGCGCGGCATGAGCGACGGCTTCCAGCCCAACCTGGACTTCAAGGCCGCCAGCGAGGCGGCCGAGGACGGCGAGGCGCTGATCGTCGACCTGGAGGGCTATGAGGGCCCTCTGCATGTGCTGCTGGCCCTGGCGCGGACACAGAAGGTCGACCTGCTGACCCTGTCGGTGACGCGGCTGGCCGAACAGTACCTGGCCTTCGTCCAGCGGGCGCGGCGGATGCGGTTCTCGCTGGCGGCGGACTATCTGGTGATGGCGGCCTGGCTGGCCTACCTGAAATCGCGCCTGCTTCTGCCGCGTAACGAGAAGGCGCAGGGCGACGAGATGCCGGCCGAGGAGATGGCCGCCAACCTCGCGTTCCGGCTGGCCAAGCTCGACGCCATGCGCAAAGCCGTGGAGGCCCTGAACCAGCGGCCGCGCCTCGCGCGCGATGTGTTCGTTCGCGGGGATCCCGAGCAGATCAAGGTCGTCGGCTCCGACCGCCTGGAGGGCGACCTCTACCAGTTGATGAGCGCCTATATCGGCCAGCGCCGCCGCGAGCACGAGCGGACCTACCGGCCGGCGGCGCCGTTGGCCTATGGCCTTGAGGACGCCCGCAAGCGCCTTCGCTCCCTGTTGCCGGACCTTGAGCGCTGGACCGCCCTGCAGGGCGTGGCGCCGGCGCCGGAGGACGAGGATCTGACGCCCCGGTCGAGCTATCTGGCCTCTACGCTGTCGGCCAGCCTGGAGCTGGTCAAGGAGGGCGACCTGGAGGCGCGGCAGCTGGAAGCCTTCGCCGACATCTACCTTCGCAAGCGCGAGCGTCGCGCGGAGCCCGTCGCTTGACCGATCCGGACCATATCGAACGCTGTGTCGAGGCGCTGCTGTTCGCCGCCGCCGAGCCGCTGAGCGAAGCGGATCTGGCGCGGCGCCTGCCGCATGGCGCCGAGGTGCGTCCGGCGCTGGGCGCCCTGCAGTCGCGCCTGGAGGGACGCGGCGTGGAGCTGGTCGAGGTGGCCGGGCGCTGGCGCATACAGACGGCGGCGGACCTGGCATTCCTGATGACCGAGGAGCGGGACGAGCCGCGCCGGCTGTCGCGTGCGGCGCAGGAGACCCTCGCCATCATCGCCTATCACCAGCCGGTCACCCGCGCCGAGATCGAGGCGGTGCGCGGCGTCCAGGCCAGCAAGGGCACGCTCGACGTGCTGCTGGAGCTTGGCCTGGTGCGGATGCGCGGGCGGCGGCGCACGCCTGGGCGGCCCGTGACCTACGGCACGACCGACCTCTTCCTGGAGCATTTCGGGCTGGCGAGCCTGGGCGACCTTCCCGGCATGGCCGAGATGAAGGCCGTGGGCCTGCTGGACATGAACCTGCCGCCCGGCTTCTCCGTGCCGGACCCCGCGCTGGCGGGCCAGCCGGGCGAAGGGGACGAGGACATGCTCGACCTCGAAGCCGGCGAGACGCCGGAGTTCGTCCAGGACTACGTTGGAGAGGGCGACGACTGAGCACGCCGGAAGCGGCGCGTTTTCGCTTAACGCGCCTTTCATTTGGCCCGGCGCCATCGGAACGCCTATATAGGCCGCCAGGATAAGATCATCGCCGCCTCGACGACGGGGCGGCCGTCAAGGAGTAGAGCTTCCGATGGGCAGCTTCAGCTGGATTCACTGGGTCATCGTCATCGGCGTGGCCGCCCTCCTGTTTGGCGGACGCGGCAAGCTGTCGTCGCTGATGGGTGATGCGGCCAAGGGCATCAAGGCCTTCCGCGACGGGCTGAAGGGCGAGGACAAGGTTGAGGACCAGCCGGTCGCCACCCCGCTGCCCAAGACCGAGGCCAAGAAGGAAGACGTCGTCAGCTGACGTTTTCGTTCGCCGTTGCTTGAACCTTCGCCTTTCGAGGCCTAAGGCGCCCGCATGCTATCGCCCGACATCGGCGGCCTGGAACTTCTGATCGTGGCCGCCGTGGCCCTGATCGTCGTCGGGCCCAAAGATCTTCCCGTCATGCTCCGCAAGCTGGGCCAGTTCATCGCCCGGCTGCGCGGGATGGCGGCCGAGTTCCGGGCCAGCTTCGATGACATGGCGCGCCAGTCCGAGCTTGAGGACCTGCGCAAGGAGGTCGAGGCGATGCGGTCGGGCCAGTATGTCGCGCCGCTGCAGGATCCCAGCATCGACCAGGTGTTCTCGGACATCGACGCCGGGCTGAAGTCGGGCGAGGTGACTTTTGCGCCGCATCAGGCCTCGATGGGGTTGCCGGAAGAGCCCGCGCCGGAGGTGCCCGTCCAGCCCGCGCCGGCTCGCAAGAGCCGCGCCCGCGCCGCAGCGACCGCGAAGGCCAAGGCTCCGGCCAAGTCGGGTTCTGCACGGACCAAGGCCGCGGTCAGCAAGGCCAAGTCCGCGCCTGAGGCCAAGGCCAAGGCTGCGAGCGCCAAGGCGCCGGCCGCCAAGGGCCGGACCGTGAAGGGGCAGACGGCGAAGAGCCAGGCTGCCAAGGCCGGCGCGCCGGCCCGGACCCGCAAGGGGACCGCCTGATGAGCTATGATCAGGACGACAAGGACATCGAGGCCTCGCGCGCGCCCTTGCTCGACCACCTGGTGGAGCTGCGTGGCCGCCTGATCGTCTGCGTGCTGGCCGTGGCCGTGGGCTTCGCCATCTCGTTCTATTTCGCCGACGCCATCTTCATGTTCCTTGTCCGCCCGTTCTCGGCCGCCAACGAGCTGCTGATGGCCCAGAAGGCCAGCGGCGCGAAACATGGCTTCTTCGACCTGATCAAGGTCCTGCTCGGGCGGCACGAGACGGTCGCAGGCTCCGGCGGCGAACAGCTGCGCCTGATCTATACGGCCGCGCTGGAATTCTTCTTCACCAAGCTGAAGGTCGGCGGCTTCGGCGGCCTGATTCTGGCCTTTCCCGTGATCGCCTGGCAGCTTTACCGGTTCGTGGCGCCGGGGCTCTACAAGCGCGAACGCGGCGCCTTCCTGCCGTTCCTGATCGCCTCTCCGGTGCTGTTCACGCTGGGCGCGGCGCTGGTCTACTACGTCATGCTGCCGTTCGTGCTGTGGTTCTCCCTGTCGCAGCAGATCACCCAGGCGGGGATTTCGGTCGAGCTGACGCCCAAGGTGGCCGAGTACCTGTCTCTGGTGACGACGCTGGTCCTGTCGTTCGGCCTCTGTTTCCAGCTGCCCGTGGTGCTGACGCTCGCCGGCCTGGCCGGTCTTGTCAGCTCCAAGGTCCTGCGGTCGGGCCGGCGCTACGCCATCCTCGGGGTGTTCGTCGTCGCGGCCATCGTCACCCCGCCCGATCCCATCAGCCAGCTGATGCTCGCCCTGCCGATCTGCCTGCTCTACGAGATCTCGATCTGGTGCGTCTGGCTGATCGAGCGGCGCCGGCGCCAGGACGACGAGAGCCGCGAGCTGACGGTGGTCTCCTGATTTCGTCACGCCGCGTTGCAGCCACCTTTGCGAGCCTATAGGTTCCGCCCCACTCAAATCCGCCTTTCCATCCGGAGCAGTCGT
Source organism: Caulobacter sp. (assembly GCA_046295055.1). Taxonomy (GTDB): domain Bacteria; phylum Pseudomonadota; class Alphaproteobacteria; order Caulobacterales; family Caulobacteraceae; genus Caulobacter. The sequence goes on from JBKBOD010000006.1 coordinate 164,429, forward strand.
TCGTGGTCGATGTTTTCGAAGAGGTCGAGGGTCAGCTCCGCGCGGAGCGGTACCAGACCCTGTTGCGCCGCTACCTGCCCTGGATCATCGGCGTCTCCGCCGCCCTGCTGATCGCCGCGCTCGGCTACTGGGGGTTCACCAGCTGGCAGACCAGCCAGCAGGAGAAGGCCTCCATCGCCTACAACGAGGCCTTCGAGGCCCTGCGCGGCCAGGACGAGGCCCGCGCCTTCACCCTGTTTGGCGAGGTGGCCAAGAGCGGTACGCCGGGCTACCGCGCGCTTGCGCTGATGCATCAGGGCGGGATCCGTCTGAACGCCGGCGCCACCGACGAGGCGGTGCGGCTGTTCGACGAGGCGGCCAGGGTTTCGCCCGATCCGATGGTCTCGGACTTCGCTCGCCTCAAATCCGCCTTCGCCCTGCTGGACACCGCTCCCTATGCGGATCTTGAAAAGAGGCTGACGCCGTTGGCGGGGGACAAGAAGCCTTTCCGGATGCAGGCCAAGGAAGCGCTGGCCTTCCTCAAACTGCGTGACGGCAAGCTGAAGGAAGCGCGCGAGGACTTCGTCGTTCTGTCGCAGATCTTCGACGCCACTCCTGGCATGCGCGAGCGCGCCAAACAGGCCATCGCCCTGATCGATTCCGGATCGGCCGCCTCGGTCGCCGCCGCGGTGAAGCAGTCCATGGCCCCGCCCACGGCGCTTCCGCCTGCCACGCCCGCCCCCGCCGCGCCGCCGGCCGGAGAAGCTCCTCAATGATGACGCGTACCCGTCTTTTCGCCGTCGCGGCCCTTGGCGCCGCCGTCGCCCTCTCGGGCTGCTCGACGATCAGCAACCTCAATCCTTTCGGCCAGAAGGAACAGAAGGAGACGGCCGCCGACGGTCGGCGCATCTCCGTCATCGCCTTCGACGCCCAGGTCGAGGTGTCCGAGGGCCTTCAGGGCGTCGACTTCTTCCTGCCCCCGGCCGCGCCGCAACCCGACTGGCCGCTGCCGGGCGGTCCCGACTCCGTCGTCATCGAGAACGTGGCTGCGGCCCCGGACTTCGAGATCGCCTGGAAGCGCAGCTTCGGTAAGTCGTCGAACAACAAGTTCCACGTCACCGCCCCGCCGGTTCTTGCCGATGGCCGCATCTATGTCATGGACGCTGAAGCCGAGGTGGCCGCCGTCGACGCCCGCACCGGACAGGTGGTCTGGCGCCAGCAACTGCGCCCGACCAATCGTCGGGACCGGACCGGTTTCGGCGGCGGCGTCGCCTACTCTAACGGCAAGGTCTATGTCGCGTCGGGCTATCGCATCGTCGCCCAGCTCGACGCCGCGACCGGCGCGGTGGGCTGGCGCCAGGATACGGCCTCGCCGATGCACGGCGCGCCGACCGTCCATGCCGGCCGGGTGTTCGCCGTCAGCACCGACAACGAACTGCTGACCTTCGAGGCGGCGACCGGAACGCCGGGCTGGAACTACCAGGCCCTGGTCGAGCCCGCCCGTATCCTGTCGTCCTCCAGCCCGGCCGCGTCGGGCGAGGTTGTCGTGGCCGCCTTCGCCTCGGGCGAGGTGGTGGCGCTGCGGGCGACGAACGGCAACGACCTGTGGTCGAACGCCCTGTCGCGCGCCAGCCGCACCAACGCGCTGTCGGAAATCCGCGACGTCGCCGGCCGCCCGGTGGTGTTCAAGGGCGATGTCTTCGCCGCCAGCCATTCGGGCGTCTTCGCCGCGACGGATATCCGCTCCGGCCAGGTCCGCTGGTTCCTGCCGGTGGCGTCGATCACCACGCCCTGGCCCGCCGGCGACGTGGTCTACATCATCTCCCGCGCCGGAGAGCTGATTTGCGCCTCGCGCGAGAACGGTCAGGTCTACTGGATCAAGGACCTGAACGCCGGTGTGAAGAAGCCCAAGGATCGCGCCGTGTTCACCGGACCGGTGATGGCGTCCGACCGGCTGGTCGTCGTTTCGAGCGATGGCCGGGCCCTGGCGATCAACCCCAAGACGGGCGAGATCATCAAGACGCTGAAGCTCGGCTCGCCCGCGCTGATCACGCCGATCGCCGCCAACGGAATGGTCTATGTGGTCACGGACAAGGCGGAACTGATCGCCATCCGCTGACGCCGCCAATACGTCAGGCCTTGCATTCGGGCGGCGGCTGGTCCATCAGCCGCCGCCCTTGCTTTTGGCGCGCGCCATTGACTTCGCCGCCGCTCGCCACCCCATTAGGCCCATCATGCCGCTGAAACTCGCCATCGTCGGCCGGCCCAATGTCGGCAAGTCCACCCTGTTCAACCGGCTCGCCGGCAAGAAGCTGGCGATCGTCGACGATCGGCCGGGGGTCACCCGCGATCGTCGCTTCGCCTCGGGCAGCATCGGCGACCTGACCCTCGAACTCGTAGACACCGCCGGCTTCGAGGATGTCGATGACGAGAGCCTGGAGGCGCGCATGCGCCGCCAGACCGAGCTGGCCATCGACGAGGCCGACGTCTGCCTGTTCCTGATCGACGCCCGCGAAGGCGTCACGCCGCTGGACGAGGTCTTCGCCGAGATCCTGCGCCGTCGCGACAAGCCGGTGATCCTGGGGGCCAACAAGGCCGAGGGAAAGCAGGGCGACTCCGGCGTGGCCGAGGCCTGGCGCCTGGGCTTTGGCGAGCCGATCCCGCTGTCGGGCGAGCATGGCGAGGGGATCGCCGATCTCTACGCCGCCCTGGTCGCCATCGTTCCCGATGTGGCGGAGGACGACGAGGACGAGGACCCGGACAAGCCGATCCGCATCGCCATTGTCGGGCGGCCGAACGCCGGCAAGTCGACGCTGGTCAACGCGCTGCTGGGCGAGGACCGGATGCTGACCGGCCCCGAGGCCGGGATCACACGCGATTCGATCCCCGTGGAATGGGAGTGGGACGGTCGCAAGGTTCGCCTGGTCGACACCGCGGGGCTGCGGCGCAAGGCGCGTATCCACGAGAAGCTCGAGAAGCTGTCTGTGGCCGATTCCATCCGCGCCATCACCTTCGCCGAGGTGGTGCTGCTGGTGATGGACGCTACCCACCCGTTCGAGATCCAGGACCTGCAGCTGGCCGACCTGGTCGAGCGCGAGGGGCGGGCGCTGGTGTTCGTGCTGGCCAAGTGGGACCTGGTCGCGGACCAGCAGGCGACCCTCAAGGGGTTTGTCGAGCACGCCGAACGCATGCTGCCCCAGGTGCGCGGCGCGCCGGTCGTGGCCCTGTCGGCGGAGACCCGCTGGGGCCTGGAGCGGCTGATGCCGGCGGTGTTGAAGACGCATGCCGACTGGTCGACCAAGGTCAAGACCCGCGACCTGAACGACTGGCTGGCCATGGCCGTGCAGCGGCATCCGCCGCCGGCCGTCGGCGGCAAGCGGATCAAGCCCAAGTATGTCGCCCAGACCAAGGCGCGGCCGCCGACCTTCGTGCTGTTCTCGAGCCGGGCCGACCAGATGCCCGAGCACTATCGGCGCTATCTGATCAACTCGATCCGCGAGAGCTTCGACCTGCCCGGCGTGCCGATCCGCATCACCATCAAGTCGGGGGCCAACCCCTACGCGGATGCCGACGGGGACCGGCGTCCGGCCATGGTTCGCGGCAAGCCCAAGCCCAAGACCGGCGGCAAGGTGTTCGCCACGGCCAAGGAAGCCAAGCAGGCGCGGGTCAAGAAGGCGGTCAAGGCGCGCAAGCAGGCGCGCGAGGGCGCACCCGCCGCCAAGCCTGTCGTGCGGCCGCGCGGCGGCAATCCCGGGCGGTTGAAGTAGCCGCTCAGCCGGCCTTGAAGACGACTGTCTCGGGCATTGCCGGCAGTTCTTCGCGGCCGGCCAGATCGATCACCAGCGGAACGATCGCCTCGGGCTCGGGCAGGGTCATCGGATCCTCGCCCGGGAAGGCCTGGGCCCGCATCTTCGTGCGCATCGCGCCCGGATCGAGCAGCACCGCGCGGACCTTCGTCTGTTCCAGTTCGTCCGCCCAGCACTTCACCAGCGCCTCCATGCCGGCCTTGCTGGCGGCGTAGGGCGACCAGAAGGCCTTGGGCCGCGCCACGCGGCCGGTGGTCACGAAGATGGCGCGTCCGGCGTCCGACGCCTTGAGAAGGGGCTCGAACGAGCGGATCAGCCGCCAGGTGGCGGTCAGGTTGACGCCGATCGCCTCGTCCCAGTGCTTGGGCTCGACGTGGCCGGCCGGGGAAATGGGGCCGAGCACCGCCCCGGCATGGACCACGATGTCGACGCGGCCAAAGCGGTCATAAAGGGCGCGTCCGAGGACATCGAGTTCCTCGGGCTTGCGCAGGTCGAGCGGGACCAGGGTCGCCCGGCGGCCGGTCTCGGCCAGGATTTCGTCGTCCAGCGCCTCGAGCGCGCCCTGGGTGCGGGCGACGGCGATCACCTGGGCGCCGGCCCTGGCCAGGCCCAGGGCGATGGCGCGGCCGATGCCCCGGCTGGCCCCCGTCACGACGGCGATCTTTCCGGAATGGGGGAGGGAGGTGCTCATGCGCCGTCTCTAGCTTCCGGGCCGCAGTTTGTCGTGGCCGAAGGCTCGGGCCGTTCGGCAAACTTCTGCGCCAGAAGCGCGCAGGCGATCAGCTGCATCTGGTGAAAGATCATCAGCGGCAGGATCATGATGCCCGCCTCGGCCGGCGCGAACAGGATCGCCGCCATGGGGGCGCCGGTGACCAGGCTTTTCTTCGAGCCGCAGAAGATCAGCACGACGCGGTCCTCGATCGGCAGCTTCATCCAGCGTCCTGCCCTGTCGGTGACAGCCAGGACGATCAGCAGGATCACAAGGCAGATCACCCCGACGATCACAAGCTGCACGGGCGAAACGCGGGTCCAGACGCCCTCGATGACCGCCCGGCCGAAAGCGGCGTAGACGATGAGCAGGATCGAGCCGCGATCGATCATGCCCACGGCCTTGCCCTGACGCTCGATGAAGCTCTTCAGCCAGGGGCGAGCGATCTGGCCGGCCAGGAAGGGCGCGAAGAGCTGCAGGGCGATGTCGCGCAGGATGCCGAGGTCAGGGCCGGCCCCGGACACATGCATGAGCGCGCCGACGAGCACCGGCGTCAGGACCATGCCAAGAATGTTCGAGGCCGAGGCAGCGCAGACAGCCGCCGCGACATTGCCCCGGGCGATGGCGGTGAAGTTGATAGACGACTGCACCGTCGAGGGCAGGCAGCAGAGGAACAGAATCCCCATCGCAAGGCCGGCCGGCAGCACCGCAGGGGGGAGCAATCCCGCACCGAGCCCCAGGACCGGAAACAGCACGAAGCTGGTCGCCAGCACGGTCAGATGCAGCCGCCAGTGGATGAGACCCGCGACGAGCGCCTCGCGCGACAGCTTGGCGCCGTGCAGGAAGAAGACGAGCGCGACGACCACCTTGGCGGTCCAGCCCAGCGCCACGGCCGCCGCGCCGGTCGCCGGCAGCAGGCTGGCCACGACGATCGTGGCCATGAGCGCGAGAATGTAGGGATCGAGCCGGAGCCAACCGGGCTTCATCGTATTCCGCTCCGGTGACCGCCGGGTATGTTGCTTCGGTGCGACAGGCCATCGTTATGTCGGAAACCCGACGATGTTCGATGAAACCTGAACCATTATCGCGCGTTGACGCCTTCGAGAGGAGGCGTGCGGACCACGCGATGACAGCCAAAGTTCTGATTGTCGAGGATGAAATCCTCACCGCCATGGAACTCGAACACGTGCTTACCGAGCGCGGCTACGAGGTCGTCGGCATCGCCGCCGATGCCGCCAGCGCGCGCCGCTTGGCGGAAGCCGCGCCCATCGACCTGGCGCTGGTCGATGTGAACCTGCGCGACGGCCGCACGGGTGTCAGCCTTGGCGGCCAACTGGCCCGGGACCGGGGCGCTGTCGTCATCTACCTGACCGCCCACCCCCTCGATCCCGAAGAGCGCCCGCCGGGCGTTCTCGGCCTGCTGACCAAGCCCAGCGACGAGACATCGGTCCTGCGCGCCATCGACTACGCCCTGTCGGTTCGCCAAGAATCGACGCCGCTGCCGCCCCCGCCCAGCCTCCAGGTCTTCGCCGGGGCGTAAGTCTTCACGCTGGCCCTGTAGCGGTCGCCGCTCGACTGAGCGCCGCCAGCGGGATGCCCAGGGTGACTTGGAGGCCCTCGGCCCGCCAATCGTGATGAATGCGCCCGCCCAGCTGGTTCTCGATGCTGATGCGCGAAAGCGTGGAGCCGAAACCTTCGCTGCGGGCCTCCGGCACCGGTGGTCCGCCCTGTTCGGTCCAGATGATGGTCAGAGCATCCTTGCTCCGTTCAAGGCGGATCCGGACCCGACCCTCTGACGCGGACAGGGCGCCGTACTTCGCCGCATTCGTCGCCAGCTCGTGCACGACCAGGGCGATGGGCGTGGCCGCCTGATCGTCGATCGCCGCGTCCCCGCCCTCGATACGTATCCTTTTCTCGTCGCCCGTCCCATAGGGTGACAGCAGTTCGGTCAGCAGGGCGGTCAGCGACGCATGGCTCGGCGTCGTCGAGGTTACCTGGGGACGCACGAAGTCGTGCGCCCGGCCGAGCGACACGATGCGCTCCCGCAGGTCCCTGGCGAAGTCGGCGGCGTCGGGAAAACGTCGGGCAGACAGGGCGACGAGGCCGGACACGACCGAGAATATGTTCTTGATCCGATGGCTCAGCTCGCGGCTGAGCAGCGCCTGCTGGTCGTTGAGGCGCTTGTGGTCGTGAATGTCCGTGCAGGTGCCGAACCAGCGCTCTATGCGTCCCTCGCGGTCCCTGATCGGTAGGGCGCGTCCCAGCGTCCAGCGATACTCGCCGCTGTGGTGGCGCAGACGATACTCGATCTCGTAGGGCTCGCCGGTCTCCAGCGATCGCCGCCAGACCGCCCAGGCGTGCTCCTGATCCTCGGGGTGGAACATGTCGTTCCAGCCCTCGCCGTCAGTGGAGCCTTCCGGCGTGCCGGTGAACTCGTACCAGCGCTTGTTGTAGTAGTCGTGGAACCCGTCGGGACGGGTTGACCAGACCATCTGGGGCAGGGTGTCGGCGAGGAGGCGGAAGCGGCGCTGGCTGTCTTCCAGCCGGGCGACAGCGCGCCGCAGGTCGAGCAGGCCCATCACCTGGCGCGCAAGCGTCGCCAGGGCGTCCGACTGGTCTTCGGTGAGCCCTTCGGGTCGGGGCGAGCGGTCGATGACGGCGAGCGTGCCCAGCCGTTGGCCCTCGGTCGTGGTCAGCAGGGCCCCGGCGTAGAACCGCAGCCCGGAGTCGGAGGCTGTCAGCGGTCCGTCGGCGAAGCGGCGGTCCGCCAGCAGGTCGGGAATGACATAGACAGGCTCGGCCTGGGCGATGGTGTGGCTGCACACCGAGACATCACGCGCCGTCTCGCGGTCGCTCAGGCCCCAGACGGACTTGAACCACTGGCGTTCGCTGTCCACCAGGCTGATCACCGCCATAGGCGCGCCACAGATGCGGGCGGCAAGTCTCGTCAGGTCATCGAACGCGGCTTCCGGCTCACTGTCTAGAATTCCGTAGGCCCTGAGGGCCTCCAGCCGCTGTTCCTCCGATGTCGCCTGCGTCATGGACTGCTCTGTTGATCCCTGGAGTCAGTTCAATGCGCCTGGGCGCCGGAGGTTTCCCGGCGCCGCTCGCTCAGGCGCTGACCAGGAAGGACAGCTGGCGGGCGGAAGCTTCTTCGTCACGCTCCTCGCGCTCGCGATCGGTGAGGCGGGTGGGATAGTCGCCGGTGAAGTAGTGGTCGGTGAACTGCGGGTTCGCGGGATCGCGCTCGCCGGCGTCGAGCGCGCCGTAAAGGCCTTCCACCGAGAGGAAGCCAAGCGTGTCGACCTCGAGGAACCGGGCCATCTCTTCCAGCGACTTGGTGGCCGCCAGCAGCTTGTCGCGCTCGGGCATGTCGATGCCGTAGAAGTCGGGCCACTTGATCGGCGGCGAGGCGCTGCGCAGGTGGACCTCGGTCGCGCCGGCTTCGCGGACCATGCGAACGATCTTGCGGCTGGTGGTGCCCCGGACGATGGAATCGTCGATCAGCACGACCCGCTTGCCCTCCAGCACGGCGCGGTTGGGGCTGTGCTTCATGCGTACGCCCAGCTCGCGAACGCCCTGCGTCGGCTGGATGAAGGTGCGGCCGACGTAGTGGTTGCGGATGATGCCCATTTCGAACGGCAGGCCGCTTTCCTGGGCGTAGCCGATGGCGGCGGGCACGCCGCTGTCGGGAACGGGCACGACCACGTCCGCCGGGGCGGCGCTGTCCTGCGCCAGCTGCCGGCCCATGCGCTTGCGCACCTCGTAGACCGACTTGCCGTTCACGAAGCTGTCCGGCCGGGCGAAGTAGACGTACTCGAACACGCAGGGCCGGGCCGGCACCTTGGGCGCGATCCGCACCGATTCCACGCCGGTGTCGGAGATGATGACCATCTCGCCGTTCTCGATGTCGCGCACGAAGCGGGCGCCGATCATGTCGAGGGCGCAGGTCTCGGAGGCCAGCACAGGCCGGCCGGCGAGATCGCCGAGCACCAACGGCCGGATGCCGAGCGGGTCGCGCACGCCGATCAGCTTCTTGTTGGTCAGGGCCACCAGGGCGAAGCCGCCCTCGATCTGGCTGATGGCGTCGATAAAGCGGTCGACGAACTTGGCCTTACGCGAGCGCGCGATGAGGTGGAGGATCACCTCGCTGTCCGAGGTCGACTGGAAGATGGCCCCGTCGGACACCAGCCGCTCGCGCAGGGTGTGGAAGTTGGTCAGGTTGCCGTTATGGGCCAGGGCGACGCCGCCGGTCTCGAGATCGGCGAACATCGGCTGGACATTGCGGAACGCGCTGCCGCCGGCGGTGGAGTAGCGGGTGTGGCCGATGGCCGAGTGGCCGGGGAGGCGGTCGACGAGGTCGGCGCCCGTGAAGCTGTCCCCGACGAGGCCGACGTGGCGCTCGGTATAGAAGCGGCGGCCGTCGAAGGTGGCGATGCCGCAGGCCTCCTGGCCGCGGTGCTGCAAGGCGTGCAGGCCCAGGGCCGCGACGGCGGCGGCCTCGGCGACCTCGTGGACGCCGAACACGCCGCACTCCAGGCGCAGGGTGTCGTCGTCGGGGTCGCGGTGGAAGGCGGGGGGAGGGGTCATCGGCTCTTCTCCACCAGATCGTCCATGCTCTGACGATCCTGGTCGCTATATCCGGCTCCGTCCTTGACCGCATCCCCCACGGCCGGACCAATCTTGCCGACGGTCGAGAAGACCCCCGGCGCGAAGGCTTTCAGCACCCGACCGGCCCCCTCGGTCAAGGGGTAAAGCACCGAGTCCGCCACCCAGGCCGGCGGACGGTTGGGCGCGGCGGCCATCTGGATGAGCAGGGTGAAGGCGCCGAGGATGACGAGGGCGCGGATGAAGCCGAAGCCGACGCCGATCGCCCTGTCGAGCGCCCCCACCGGACCGGCCTGGACCCTTGTAGCCAAATGGCCGGCAACGAGTCGAAAAATTACAAAGAATGTCACGAACACGACGACCAGCGCCGCCGTCACCGCCGCCCAGTCCGGACTGATCATGCCGCGCGCGATCGGCGCGCTGACCCGCAGCATGGCGATGGCCAGGAAGGCCGACGCCAGGAAGGCCAGCATGCCGCCCAGAATCCGCGTCCCGCCCTTGGTCAGGCCATTCAGGGCCGAGATCACCAGCAGCAGGCCGGCCAGGACGTCGAACAGGGTCAAGCGTCCCACCTCTGCTGGCCGATGCGGTCGATGGCCTCGGCGAGGCGCGAGACGCCGGTGACCGGCAGGGCCTCGCCGGCGCCGGCGGGCGCCAGGGCGCGGCCGAAGCCGAGCTTGGCCGCCTCCTTGAGGCGCGACTCCATGCGGCCGACAGGCCGCACATCGCCGGACAGGCTGATCTCGCCGAACACCACGCAGTCCTGGGGCAAGGGTTCTTCCAACGCAGAGGAGGCCAGGGCCGCCGCCGCGGCCAGGTCGGCCGCGGGCTCGACGATCCGCAGGCCCCCGGCGACGTTCAGATAGACGTCGCGATTGCCGAAACCAAGGCCGCATCGTGCTTCAAGTACGGCGAGGACCATGGCCAGGCGGCCGGAGTCCCAGCCGACCACCGCCCGGCGGGGCGTGCCGTAGGCGCTGGGCGCGACCAGGGCCTGGAATTCGACGAGCACGGGCCGCGAGCCCTCGATGCCGGCGAACACCGCCGCCCCGGCTGCCCGCTCGCCGCCGCCGTTGAGAAACAGGGCCGAGGGGTTGCGCACCTCGGCCAGGCCCGCGTCGCCCATCTCGAAGACGCCGATCTCGTCGGTGGCCCCGAAGCGGTTCTTGGCTCCGCGCAGGACGCGGAAGGGGTAGCCGCGCTCGCCCTCGAAGGCGAGGACCGCATCGACCATGTGCTCGACCACGCGCGGGCCGGCGATCTGGCCGTCCTTGGTGACGTGGCCGACGAGCAGGACGGCCACGCCGCGCTTCTTGGCCAGCCGGACAAGCTCGGCGGCGCAGCTGCGCACCTGGGTGACCGAACCGGGGCCGGCCTCGTGGGCGTCGCTCCAGAGGGTCTGGATGGAATCGATCACCACAAGGTCGAAGGGCTCGGCCTTGAGGCCGTCGAGGATGGCGCGAAGGTTTGTTTCGGCGGCCAGACGGACCGGCGCCTGGGCCAGGCCCATGCGGGCCGCGCGGCCACGCACCTGTTCGACCGCCTCCTCGCCTGAGACATAGGCGCAACGGGCGCCGCGCAGGGCCGCCTGGCCGAGCACCTGAAGCAGCAGGGTGGACTTGCCGACCCCGGGATCGCCGCCGATCAGCACGGCCGAGCCCGGCACCACCCCGCCCCCGCAGACGCGGTCGAACTCCTCGACCCCGGTGATGATGCGCGGAGGGGCGGGCGTCTGGCTCTCGAGGGTCTCGAAGCTCAGCCCCCGGACGCGCGAAGCGCCCTTGGCCGGGGCGAGGGCGCCGGGCGGGCGGGCGGACACCTCCTCGACAAGGGTGTTCCATGCGCCGCAGCCGACGCACTGGCCGGCCCACTTGGCCTGGGCCGATCCACAGGACTGGCAGACGTAGAGGGCGCCGTCGCGGGCCATGGGCTGTTCCGATTCGGGTTGGGACTGATCCTACCGCGTCTGGCCGCCGGGCCGGATGCGCATCCCGACATAACAGATTGTTCCTGTTTTGTGCTATCCTTGTCGAAGCGGCCGGACACCCGGGGGAGGGGTCCCGCGACGGCGAGTCGCACATCCCTTAACCCCGCCCCGTCAGGCAATCTTAATCACTCCTGGGCGAGGCTGCTCCACCTATGGGAGAGGCGTGATGTACGGCATGATCCATCGGGCCGCGAAGGCCTATGCGATCGAGCGGTTCGGCGACCGCTTCTGGGACGGATTCGCCGCGCGCCTGGGCCTGTCGGAAACCGATTTCGTCACCGCCCAGTCCTATCCCGACATGGCGACCTTCAACCTCATCGAGGCGCTGGCCGAGGTCGAGGGGGTCGCAGCGGAAGAGTTGCTGCTTCGCTTCGGCCGATACTGGATCACCTACGCCCGCCAGGACTCCTACAGCCACCTGATGAGCGTGGCGGGAGCGACCCTGCCGATCTTCCTTCGCAACCTCGACCGCATGCACAGCTCCATCGCCCTGGCCCTGCCGGGCGCGCGAATGCCGTCCTTCCATGTCGAGGCTGAAACCCCCGAGGGCCTGTGGCTGATCTATCGATCCGAGCGCGAGGGGCTGGAGCCCTTCGTGGAGGGGCTGATGCAGGGGCTGTGCGAGATGTTCGGCCTGGACGCCGAGGTGACCTGGACCCGGGGCGGGGACAGCAGCCTGTTCGAAATCCGTTATCGCGCGGAGGTCGCCGCGTGACCGGCGCGCCCGCTTCGAGCCCGGATGCCTGCACCCTGGACGCCGGGGCCCTGGATCATCTGTTTCCGTGTCGCTTCGTACTGGATGGCGACATGGTGGTGCGCAGGCCCTCGACCGCGCTTGCGGCGCTGGGACCGGGTGTCGAGGATGGCCAGGCCTTCGCCGACCTGTTCTCGGTTGCGGGCGGGCCGCAGCCGGCCTGCCTCGATGACCTGCTCGCGTCCGGCAGTCGCAACCTCGTGCTGGTCCACAAGGGCGAGGCTCGGCTGCGGCTGAAGACGGCTCTGGCGCCGCAGCCGGGTGGCGAGGTGCTGGTGCTGTTGAGCCCCATCGTCGCCGACGGGCGCACGGCCATGCAGCTGGGCATCGACCTGTCGTGCCTGTCGCCGTTCGACGGATCGGTCGAACTGGTCATGGCCGGCGAAATGCAGCGGATCATGACGCGCGAGGCCCAGGACCTGGCCGAGAACCTCAAGCGCACGCGCGACGAGGCGATCGAGCGGCAGGCCTTCTTCGACGCGATCCTGCGCATCCTGCCGACCATCCTGATGGTCAAGGACGCCCGCGACGGCCGCTATGTCCTGGTCAACCGGGCGGCGGAGGAGATCCTGGGCTTCCGCGCCGAGGACGTGGTCGGCAAGAGCGTGTTCGAGCTGTTCCCCGCCGACGAGGCCGACATGTTCGCCGCCGAGGACGCCGAGGTCATCGCCTCGCGCGAGGTGAACGTGACCGAGGACGAGTCGGTGACGACGGCCCAGGCGGGCCGACGGACGTTCCGGACCAAGAAGGTGGCGACCTACGGGCCCGAGGGGCCGCGCTATGTGGTCACGGTGGGCGAGGACGTGACCGATCAGCGCCAGACGGCGCGGGCGCTGGAGGCGGCCCTGGCCTCAGCCGAGGAAGCGGCCCAGGCCAAGACGGTCTTCCTGGCCAACATGAGCCACGAGATCCGCACGCCGCTGAACGGCATCGTCGCTATCGCCGACATCCTGTCGCGCACGCCGCTGGACACGCGGTCCCGGGACCTGGTCGAGATCATCCGCTCGTCCGGCGAGACGCTTGAGCGGCTGCTGTCGGACATCCTGGACCAGGCCCGCATCGAGTCGGGCCAGATCGCGCTGGAGGCCGCGCCGTTCCACCTGGGCGATGCGATCCGGGCGACCGCGGCGCTCGCCGACATGCGGGCGCGCGAGAAGGGCGTGGCCCTCAGCGTCGAGCTGGCCGACGACGTCGATGGGGTCGTCCTGGGCGACATGGTGCGGGTGCGCCAGATCGTCGGCAACCTCGTCAGCAATGCGGTGAAATTCACCGAGGCGGGCTCTGTGCGGGTCAGCGGCCGGCGGACGGCGGAAGGCCTCGTCCGCATCGAGGTGCGCGACACCGGGCCGGGCTTCGACGAGGCGACCCGCGAGCGCATCTTCGCCCGCTTCCAGCAGGCGGACAGTTCGATCACCCGCCGCTTTGGCGGCACGGGGCTGGGCCTGGCCATCTCGCGCGAGCTGGCGGAGCTGATGGGCGGGGAACTCGGCTGCACCAGCGCGCCGGGCGAAGGCTCCTGCTTCTGGCTGGAAGCGCCGCTGGAAGCCAGCGCCGCGCCGTTGCCGGACGCGGTCGCCGCCGAGGTCGAGAGCGTTCCGGACCGGCTGCGGATTCTCGTAGCGGACGATCATCCCACCAACCGCCGGGTCGTCCAGCTGATGCTGCAGGATTCCGCCGAGGTGGTATGTGTCGAGAACGGCCAGGAAGCGCTGGACGCCATGGCTACCGGCGACTTCGACCTGGTGCTTATGGATATGCAGATGCCGGTGATGGACGGCCTGACGGCGATCCGCCACCAGCGCGCCAGGGAGTTGTCGGGCTCTGCCCGCACGCCGATCATCATGCTGACAGCCAACGCGCTGCCCGAGCATGTGGCCGCCAGCCGCGAGGCGGGCGCGGACCGGCATCTCGACAAGCCGATCACCGCCGCCAGCCTGTTCACCGCCATTTCAGAGACGCTGAACCCGGCGAGCGCCTGCGCCGCCGCCTGATCGTTCGCGGAACCGTGTATCGCCACTGGCGGCTGGCGCGCTAACCTCCCCTGTCGGGCGAATTTGAGACATGGGAGGCTCGAATGAGCACTGTAGAGGGCGGGCCGGGCGGAGCGCCGGCTGGCGGGCTGGTCAAGCGCGTGCAGGACATCCTGCTGCGACCGTCGCCAACCTGGGAGGTGATCGACGGCGAGCCGGCGACCATCGGCGGGCTGTATCGAAGCTGGGTCATTCCCCTGGCGGCGATTCCGGCGGTCTGCGGTTTCATTGGCATGGTGGTCTTCGGCATCGGCGCGTTCGGCTTTGGCTACAAACCGTCGATCCTGAACGCCGCGGTCAGCTCGATCGTCAGCTATGTGATGAGCCTGGTGGGCGTCTTCGTGATCGCCCTGATCATCGACGCCCTGGCGACCAGCTTCGACGGCCAGAAGAACCAGGTCCAGGCGTTCAAGGTGGCCGCCTATTCCTGGACCGCAGCCTGGGTGGCGGGGGTGTTCAGCCTGATCCCCCTGCTGGCCATCTTCGGCCTGCTGTTCAGCCTCTACAGCTTCTTCCTGCTCTACAAGGGGCTGCCGGTGCTGATGAAGGCGCCGCCGGCGAAGGCCCTGACCTACACGATTGTCGTGGTCGTCCTGGCCATCGTCTTCTGGATCATTGTCGGGGCGATCACCGCGCCGATCCAGCGCATGGGCATGCCGGGAGGCGGTCCGTTCGCGGGCGCCTCGTCCGGGACCCTGACGGTGCGGGGCGGCGGCTCCATCGATCTCAACAAGATGGAGAAGGCCACGCGCGACATCGAGCGGCAGGCGCGCACGGGCGAGGTCGAGCTGGTCGAGGTCTCTGCCCTCGAGGCGCTGCTGCCCGGCGCCATGGGCGGTTTCAGCCGGGGCGAGGTGACCACCGAGTCGGGCTCGGCCGGAGCCTTCGGAGCCGCCAGCGCCAAGGCCGACTACAGCCGCGGCGACAGCACCATCACCCTGTCGGTGTCGGATATCTCCTCGGCCGGAGCCCTGGCGGGGCTGGCCGGCGCCTTCTCGGTCAACTCCAGCCGCAAGGAGGGAGATCGCTACGAGAAGGTCGGCAAGGTCGACGGGCGCATGACCATCGAGGAGTATGACGGCTCTGCCCGCAGCGGGGAGTACGCCGTGCTCTACGGCGACCGCTTCATGGTCCAGGCCGAGGGCTCGAACGTCTCGATGGACGAGCTGAAGGCGGCGGTGAAGGCCGTCGACGGCAAGCAGCTGGAGCGGATGGCGAAGTAGGCGGCCGCCACCATGTGATTTCAGATGTGGAGATTGAGGCGGCGACCAGAACGGGGTCCGTTGTCGCGTGAGATGTGCTGAAGTTTTTTTTGGGGGGGGAGGGCATGGCGAAAAGGGTCAGCCTATTGATCGCGGCGATCATCGCCCTTCCGACCACCGTGCCCACGCAGCCGGGCAAGGACGCCGTCACCTTCGGTTGTCGGCCAGTGGCCGACGTCAAGGCTGATCCGAAGCAACGGGGCGTCAGGATGTTCGCCATCTCCGCGAGGAGAGATGCCCGCCACCTGGTCGACAAGTCTGTTCCATGGGAGACGTTCGTCATGTTCTCGGTCGACCCGACCGGTTCAATCGGCTACGGCATCAACGCCGCTCAAGAACGTGAGCAGCTGGCGACTATGCTGGCGTCCGGAGACGCAGCTGGCTTTCCAACTCGCCCATCAAGATTTCCGATGTTGACCACCAACAGCGTCGCATGCTCTTTGCCGCGCTTGTGCCATCGATCTGCTCACCCTTCTGGGCTGGTTCGATGGTATGAAACGTGAATGCATGCCAACGGCCAATTAACGGGAGCTTCAGACCCGCCCCCTCACATTGGACGCAGGAATCACCATATGGGTGCTGAGTGGGTCAGTACCTACTAGGACTGGAACCGGTGAGAGCCCCCAAGGGTTCTCCCACTGAAGGAGAAGCACTATGCCCCTTATGGCTAAAGCCAAACCGGCCACCCTCCGCGAAGGGATGCTGGTCTGAAGCCAGTGGTTGCGGTTCCGACTGCCTAACCATACCATCGCCCCCCTACGGCTCTGCTGCAGGGGGGTTTTCTTTTGAGCTGGCACTGGCTGTTCAGGCGCGCCGTTCCGGTCGCGTTGGCATTTGTGGTGGGCGTATTGGTCGCCCTGTTTGCACTTCACATCGATACCGCGAAAGTAGCGGGCCCCATCGCGACGCTCTGTGTCGGAGCCTTGGCGGCATCTATTGCGCTGCTAGCCGTCTTCATGACCTGGCGTACGATCCTCGCCACACGCCACAACGCCAAGGCGACGGTCACATTTCAGCACATTAGCAAGGCCGTGCAGGACCCCGCCATGATCGACGCCCGGATTAAGATCCGGACCGCCATGAGGAATGGCGACATCAGCCAGTTTGCGTCGCTGGACAAGGAGTCAGACCCCACCACGTTGGCGCTCGTGCTAATCCTCAACGACTTTGAGATCGTCGCGATCGGCATCAAGCGCGGCATCATCGACTGCGGCCTCTACCGCGCCTGGGGTCAGAAGTCGTCGATCGACTTCTACAGCAAGGCCGAGCCGTTCATCACCGCCCTCCGCGCGAGAGTGGGAAACCAACGGCTCTGGATAAACTTCGCAGAGATGATCCTGCAGTGGGATGCCACTCATCCCAATCACCAGTACGACCCCAACAGCCCATTTTCGAAAGGCGGCGAGCGTCCAGTGCCTGGTCGCTAGGGTTGTCCCCAACACGCCTAGAACGACAAAAGGCCCCGGCCGAAGCCGGGGCCCTGCCCGAAGGCCATATCGATGCAGGCCCTGCTAGGCGAACGGCTGAAAGTGTTTGATCGCGCTCTGGACTACATTCGCCTCGCTCCAGCGGCTCTGATCGGTGGCGCCGCCCTCGCGGCCGCATTGTTCGCCGGCATCCGCTTTGGCTTCTACTAGCCGGTCCGACCAGCGTTCGCCCCGGCGTCAGGCAAGCGGCCTCAGGCTTCGCCCACCCAGGTCCTCTCGGCGCGCCGGCCCATCCGGACGAGGAACTCGTACGAGGAAGCGTTCGCGGCTGCTGCGGCGTCGTCCAGCGCCAGGTTGTGGCCCAGCAGTTCGGCAAGGTCGCCTTCGCGGACGGCGGCCCCGCCGGTGACGTCGACGCCGATCAGGTCCATGGAGATGCGGCCCAGGATCGGCCGGCGTTGGCCGGCCAACCAGACCCCGCCGCGAGGGCTGGAGGCGCGCAGATAGCCATCGGCGTAGCCTACGCCCAGGATGGCGAGCCGCATCGGTCGTTCGGCCACGAAGTCCGCGCCGTAGCCGACGCTGTCGCCCGGCCCGATGTCCCGCAGTTGCAGGACCGGCGCCTCGAGCCTGGCGACAGGCGCCAGCCGATCGTCGCACCGATCGTGCGGCCCCCCGCCATAGAGGCTGATGCCGGGGCGCACCTGGTCAAAGTGGTAGGCGCCGCCCAGGAACACGCCGGCAGAACTGGCCAGGCTGGCGCGCGCTGACGGGAACCGGGCCCGGATGGCCGTGAAGCGATCCAACTGAAGGGCGTTCATCGGATGGTCCGGCTGGGCGGCGCAGGCCAGGTGGCTGATGACCAGCGTCAGGCCAAGGCCCGGCAGCGCCGCGTCCGACGACAGGGCGGCGGCTTCGTCGAGGGTCAGCCCCAGCCGGTTCATGCCAGTGTCGACATGCAGGGCGCAGGCGGGCGGATCGGCCTGCAGGCCGCGCCAGGTCGCGACCTGGGCAGGGCTGTTCAACACCGGCGTCAGGCGATGGTCGCGCAGCACGGCCGCGGTGGTCGGCAGCGCGCCGTCGAAGACCAGGATCGAGGCCGGCCGCTCGCCGAGCCCCGCCCTCAGGGCCACGCCCTCGGCGGCCCTGGCGACATAGAAGGTCCGCGCCCCTTCGGCCCAGAGGCGGCGCGCGACCCGGGCGGCGTCCATGCCATAGCCGTCGGCCTTGACCACAGGCGCGGTCTCGGCGCCGGCCGCCATGCCGCGCAGCAGGGCATGGTTGGCGGCGACGGCGTCGAGATCGATGGTCAGGCGGGCGGTGTCGGCGGACATGGGCGGGGGCCTAGGGGGTCGGGCCGACCATCGTCAAGCGCCGAGACTTGCGGGCGCCATAACCGCCGCGCATGACCAAGGTTTAAGTCGCGTCGCACGGCCCCGGCCGATAGGCTGTTGGCGACCTCAAACCGGAGACGCCCATGCGCTCGCTCGTTCTCGCCGCCCTGATCGCCGCAGCCCCGCTTTCGGCGGCGGTGGTTCCCACCCTGGCCGTCGCGGCCGCCCCGGCCAACGCCACCGAGGCCGAGGCCGTGCTGCGCACGACCATTACCGCCATCCAGGCCGGCAGCCCCAACTTCGACAGCATGTCGCCGGAACTGGCGGCCGCCGTGAAGGCCCAGGGCGACGCTTCGGCCCAGCTGGCCGCGCTCGGCCCCGTCACCGCTGTCGAACGCATCGGCGATGGCTCCGCGCCCTACCAGTTCAAGGTCACCTTCCAGGCCGGCATCGCCCTGAACTGGTCGATCGGCTTTGACGACAAGGGCGTCATCATCGGCCTGGCCGTCACCCAGTAGAGCGTCTGCCGTCCCCGTCCGGGCGGCGCCCGGTCAGGCCACGGCCTGGCCGGGGATCTGGCCCTGGCGCAGGGGCAGGCTGAAGCTGGCGGTGGTGCCTTCGCCAGGAGCCGAGTCGAGCTCCAGCACCCCGTCGTGCAGTTCCACCAGCGACTTGGTCAGCGCCAGTCCCAGGCCCGTGCCCTGGGTGGTCTTGGAGTGCTGGCTTTCCACCTGCTCGAACGGGCGGGCCAGGCGGCTTAGGTCTTCCTTGCTGATGCCGATGCCGGTGTCGGTGACCGAGATGCGGATGCGCTCGCCGAACGCGTCGCGGCGAGGCTCGGCCCGGACCGTGACGCGGCCGCCGCGCGGGGTGAACTTTATGGCGTTCGACAGCAGGTTCAGCAGCACCTGCTTCAGCGCGCGGTAGTCGGCCTCGACCTCCGGCAGGTGCGGGAATTCCACCGACAACTGCAGGCCGGCCGTCTCGGCCCGATTGCGGACCAGCCGGACCGCGTCCTCGGTCACATCCTCCAGCGACACCGGCTCGAACCGCAGGTTCAGCTTTCCGGCCTCGATCTTGGACATGTCGAGGATGTCGTTGATGAGGGCCAGCAGGTGCTGGCCGCTGTTGTGGATGTCCTGAGCGTACTCCTTGTAGCGGGCATCGCCCATCGGCCCGTACATCTCGGCGACCATGATCTCGGAGAAGCCGTTGATGGCGTTCAGCGGCGTGCGCAGCTCGTGGGACATGTTGGCCAGGAACTCGCTCTTGGCCTTGTTGGCGCCCTCGGCCCGGACCTTCTCGGCCTCGTACTTGCGGGCCAGCTCGGCCAGCTGTTCCTGGCTGCGCTCCAGGCTGGCGACCGCATTCTGAAGCTGTTCCTCGTTGAGGCGGCGGGCCTCTTCCTGGCGCTTGATGGCGGTGATGTCGGCGGCGGTCATCACCAGACCGCCCTCGGCCGTGCGCCGCTCGGAAATCTGCACCCAGCGGCCGTCCATCAGCTCGGCCTCGCGCTCGCCCTTGCGGCCGTGGGGCGAGGGGTGTTCCTGCTTGATGGCCAGCTGGGCGAACCGCATCACCTGGTCCCGCGCGGCGCCGGGCTTGAGCAGGCGGGGCTCCAGGTTGAAGGTCGCGCGGTAGTTGCGATTGCACAGCAGCAGCCGGCCGGCGCGGTCCCACAGCACGAAAGCCTCGGAGAAGCTCTCGATGGCGTCTCGCAGCCGGTTCTCGGCGGCCTGGGCGCGGGCCTGGGCGATACGCTCCTCGGTGACGTCCAGGGCGACGCCGGTGATGCGGGTGTGGTGGTCGGCGCCGGGATTGAGGCCCTGGCCCCGGGCGTCGATCCAGATGGCGCGCCGGCCCTCGCCGCCCGGCACCCGGAACGAGACGTCGAAGGCGCCGTAGGTGGCGGCATGGGCCAGCGCCTGGCGCACGCGCTCGCGATGGTCCGGGGCCACGCGATCCAGCACTTCCTGGCCCGAGACGACGCCGCCGCCGCCCCAGCCGAAGATGATGCCGGTGACGTCGGACATGAACACCACGTCCTGCTCGAGGTCCCACTCCCAGATGCCGCAGCGGGCCGCCTCGACCGCCAGGCGGAAGCGCTGCTCGCTGTCGATGAAGGCGCGCTGGGCGGCCTGGGCCTTGCGGCTCTGCATCATCAGCAGCAGGGCCAGCGCGATGCCGACCGCCAGGGGCACGAACAGGGAGATGATCCCCTCGACCCGCTCGTCGTTGACCGAGATGATGCCCGGCGCCGCGGCGGCCGCGACCGCCAGCAGGGAGCCGTCGCCGATCGGACGGACAGAGACGTCCAGCGCCTGGCCGCCCAGCAGCTGGCCACGCAGGAGGACATCGGCGCGCAGGTCGCGGGGATTGAGCCCGAATCCGTCGGCCAGACCCGAGGCGGCGGCGAGCTTGCCCTCCGAAGAGGCGATGAGACGGCCGTCCGGCAGCGCCACCGCCGACAGGCCGTGCAGCGTCGGTCCGGCGAGCGCGCGGGGCTCGGCCACGGTCAGCAGCCAGGTGCGCCGGTCGCCGGCGCCGGCGGCGCGGGCGGTGTAGATGCGGCGCGGATCGGCGGCGGTCGGTCCGGTCCAGACCTCGACGCCCGCCTGGTCGGCGGCCAGGGCCGCGCCGCGCCAGTCGGCGCCCTCGGCCTTGCCCACCGCGCCCTGCACCTCGTCGCGGGCCACGGCGGCGGCGCCCAGGGTGGAGGGACCGGCCAGGCGCTGCACCTGCTCGATGGCGTCGAGAACGCCGTCGGGCGCGCGGCGCAGGCTTTCGACCCCGCCGGCCAGGGCGGCGCGTTGCAGGGCCAGCTGGCCCTGGATGCGCTCGGCCATCAGGTCGGCCTGGGCGGCGGCTTCGGGACTGGGCGGCGGCGCCATCCAGCCGCGCATCAGCTTCTGGGCGCCGAACAGGGTGTAGACCGCGAGCAGCACCAGCGCCGCCAGGATGGCGACGCGGGCCAGCGGCTGGCTGGGCGCGCGGGGCGCGGCGGCGGCAAACGCCGGCTCACCCGCTCCTGGCTTCCGCTCCCTGCCCAAAATGCTCAACCCCCAGCGCCGCGAGTCACCTCCCGCCCGTGCAATGGTAGGGAAGCGGAGTCACCCCGTTAAGGGGTGATGGCCCGGGATGAGTCAGTTGGACGCAGCCCGGTCAGGCCAGGGCCTTGGTGGCCAGCTCGAAGACGTTCTTGGACAGGCCCTCGACCGCGGCGATGCGCTGAAGCTGCTCGCGCATCTTCGCGCCCAGCGCCTCGGGATACCGGCGCCATCCGCCCAAGGGCTCGATGAAGCGCGCCGCCGTCATCGGGTTGATCCTGTCGGTGGCGATGATCCAGTCGGCGAGGAAGCGATAGCCGGCGCCGTCGGGGTCGTGGAAGCGGGCCGGGTTGAAGCTGGCGAACGTGCCGACCAGCGCGCGCAGGCGGTTGGGGTTGCGGGCGTCGAAGTCCGGATGGGCGGTCAGGCCCATGACGCGGCCAAGCGCGGTCTCGCCATCGTCGCGCGCCTGGGCGGCGAACCACTTGTCGATGACCAGCGGCTCGTGCTTCCAGCGGGCGTGGAAGGCGGCCAGGGCCGTTTCGGCCGGCTCGCCGCCGAGGGCGATGAGGGCCGTCAGGCCGCCGATGGCGTCGGTCATGTTGTCGGCCGAGCCGTAGTGGCGGCGGGCGCGCTCGATCACCGCCGCCGACGGGCGGGCGGTCAGGATGTCGAGGGCGGCGTTGCGCAGCGCGCGGCGGCCGGCGCTGGCGGCGTCGGGCGAGAAGGTCCCGCCGGCGGCCAGGGCGTCGTGCAGCCGTCCAAGCCGGTCGCTGAGCACATCGGCCAGCACCCCGCGCAGGGCGACGCGGGCGGCGTGGATGGCGGCCGGATCGGCCGGCTTCATCTCCATGGCCAGGTCCTGCTCGCTGGGCTGGGCCAGCAGCAGGGCCTTGAAGGCCTCGTTGGCCGACTGGTCGTCGAGCGCCCGGCCGAGCGCCTCGGCGTAGCGGATCTCGCCGGCTTCGTCGGCCTTGCCGCCGGCGCGGGCCAGCATCAGCCGGGTCGCCAGCTTCTGGCCGGACTCCCAGCGATTGAAGAGGTCGCTGTCGGCGGCCAGCAGGATGTAGTCATGGTCGTCCGGCGCATCCGTCTCCAGACGCACCGGAGCGGAAAAGCCGCGCAGGGCGGAGATCACGGGAACGCGGGTGACGCCCTCCAGGGTGAAGGTCTTCTCGGCCGCGTCGAGCACCAGGGTCTCGGCGGCGCGCAGGGGCCGGCCGTCCTCGTCCAGCAGGGCCAGCGACACCGGCAGGGGCAGGGGCTTCTTGGTCGGCTGGCCGGGCGTGGGGGCGGTGTCCTGCGCCAGGGTCAGCTCCAGCCGGCCGCTGGCGGCGTCATAGCGGCGACGCAGGGTCACGCGCGGGGTGCCGGCCTGTTCGTACCAGCCGAAGAAGGCGTCGAGGGTCTCGCCGGTGGCGTCGGCGAAGCACTGGATGAAGGCCTCGACCGTGGTCGCCTCGCCGTCGTGCCGCTCGAAGTAGAGGTCCATGCCGGCGCGGAAGCCTTCGGGGCCCAGCAGGGCCTTGAGCATGCGGATGACCTCGCTGCCCTTCTCGTAGATCGTCGCGGTGTAGAAGTTGTCGATCTTCAGGTAGGCGGCCGGCCGGACGGGGTGGGCCAGCGGGCCGGCGTCCTCGGGGAACTGGCGGGCGCGCAGGGCCTTGACGTCCTTGATGCGCTGGACGGCGGCGCCGCGCATGTCGGCGCTGAACTCCTGGTCGCGGAAGACGGTCAGGCCTTCCTTGAGGCACAGCTGGAACCAGTCGCGACAGGTGATCCGGTCGCCAGTCCAGTTGTGGAAATACTCGTGGGCGACGACGCTCTCGATGCGCTCGTAGTCGAGGTCGGTGGCCGTCTCGGGGTCCGCCAGCAGCAGGGCCGAGTTGAAGATGTTGAGGCCCTTGTTCTCCATGGCCCCGAAGTTGAAGTCGCGCACCGCCACGATCATAAACAGGTCGAGGTCGTACTCGCGGCCGAAGGCTTCCTCGTCCCACTTCATCGAGCGCTTCAGGCTGTCGAGCGCGTATTCGGCGCGGGCGGCCATGCCGGTGTCGACGAATACCTTCAGGGCGACCTGGCGGCCGCTCATGGTGGTGAAGCTGTCCTCCAGCACGTCCAGCTCGCCGGCCACCATGGCGAACAGGTAGCAGGGCTTGGGGAAGGGGTCTTCCCAGACGGCGAAGTGGCGGCCGTCGGCCGTCTCGCCGCTATCGATCAGGTTGCCGTTGGCCAGCAGGTGGCGGAACGCCCTGTCCGCCGTCATCCGCACCGTGTAGCGGGCCAGAACGTCGGGCCGGTCGAGGAACCAGGTGATGCGCCGGAAGCCCTCGGCCTCGCACTGGGTGCAGAAGCGGCCGCCCGAGATGTAGAGGCCCATCAGGGCGCTGTTGCCGGCCGGATCGATCTCGACCTCGGTCTCCAGGGTGAAGGCGGCGGGCAGGCCCGGCAGGGTCAGGTGCTCGGCGGTTTCCTCGTAGGCGCCGGCTTCGAGCGCTGTTCCGTCGACGCGGACCGAGAGGGTCTTGAGGCCTTCGCCGTCGAGCACCAGGGGCGCGTCGTGGTCGCCGTTGCGCCGCACCGCCAGCGTCGCCTTCACGCGCGTCGCCGAAGGCTGCAGGTCGAAGTCCAGATGGACCGTGTCGATCAGGAAGGCGGGCGGCCGGTAGTCGGCCAGACGGATCGGCTGGGGCGTTTCAGTGCGCATCAGCGGGATTTAGCGATCCGGCCGGTCGATCACCACTGTCTTGACGTTCACGAATTCCAGAATGCCGTGCCGCGAGCACTCCCGCCCGTACCCGGAGTGTTTTACGCCGCCGAAGGGCAGGCGGGGGTCCGACGCCACCGCCTTGTTGACGAAGGCCATGCCGGCTTCCAGGCGGTCCGCGGCGATGCGGCGCCCGCGGTCGGCGTCCCCTGTCAGAACGCCGGAGCCCAGGCCGAAGGCGCTGTCGTTGGCGATGCGGATGGCGTCCTCCTCGTCCCGCGCCCGGATGACGGCGGCCACGGGGCCGAAGATCTCGTCGGAAAAGGCCGGCTGGCCCTCGGCGACATCGGCCAGCACGGTCGGCGGATACCAGGCGCCCGGCTGGTCCGGGACCTCGCCGCCGGTCAGCAGGCGGGCGCCGGCGGCGATGCTGTCCTGGACCTGCCGGTGGATCTCGTCGCGGGCGGCGACGGACACCAGCGGGCCGAAGCGGGTTTCGGACTTCGCCGGGTCGCCCATCGGGATGGCGGACATCTCCCTGGCCAGCGCCGTCTCGAAGGCGTCGGCGACAGCCTCGACCACCACGAACCGCTTGCCGGCGATGCAGCTCTGGCCGCCGTTGACCATCCGCGCCCCGGCCGCGACCTTTGCCGCCGCCGCGATGTCGGCGTCCTCAAGCACGAGGTAGGCGTCCGAGCCGCCCAGCTCCAGGACCGTCTTCTTCAGGGCCGCGCCGGCGGCGGCGGCGACCTTGCGGCCCGCGCCGACGGATCCCGTGAGGGTGACGGCCGCCACCCGGTCATCGCCGATCAAGGCCTCGACGCCCGAGCTTGGGATCAGAACGGTGCGGAACAGCCCCTCGGGAAAGCCCGCCGCCCGGAAGACATCCTCGATGGCCAGGGCGCAGCCCGGCACATTGCTGGCGTGCTTGAGCAGCGCGGCGTTGCCGGCCATCAGGGCCGGGGCGGCGAAGCGGAAGACCTGCCAGAACGGGAAGTTCCAGGGCATCACCGCCAGGATGACGCCGAGCGGATTGGTGGTGATGAAGGCTTCGGGGCCGCCGATATCGACGGGTTCGTCCGCCAGATAGCCCTCCGCATGGTCCGCGAAATGCTCGCAGCCGAAGGCGCATTTCTCGATCTCGGCCCGGCCATCGGTCAGGGTCTTGCCCATCTCGGCCGTCATCAGGGCGGCGAAGGCGTCCTTGCGTTCCCGCAACACCCGCGCGGCGGCGCGCATGAGGTCGGCCCGCTCCGCGATGGGGCGGCGGCGCCAGTCGAGGAAGGCGGAGCGGACCTCGCCAAGGATGGCGCCGGCCTCGGCGGCGGTGTGGCCGTCATAGACGCGGCCGGGCTCGCCGGTCGCCGGATGGGTGGTGGGAAACCTGGGGCGGTCGGTCATCGCGGGTCCTGTCCTGACAGGCGACCCGGCGTCGCCGGACGGCAGGGGTCGCGCTCTGGTCAGGCCAGAACGCACCTTGGCCCCGGATGTTCAAGTGTCGTCGTCAGGCGACGGCGGCGTCGTCGCCCGCGGGCATCTCGGCCGCGGCCGGAACCTCGTTGATGTAGCGCTCGACCGCGGCCGCCTTGCGGGCCAGCTCCAGCATGGCCGGCGGGGCGTCGTCCGGCGCCTCGGCCACCATCTCGATCAGTTCGCGCGCGATGGCTTGCAGGCGCGGCGTGCTGGCGATCATCCGCGCCTGGCGCTCGATCTGCATCGGATCGCGATCGTACTCCGCGCCGGGCGTGCGCCAGCCGCCCCAGTCGTTGGGATCGGTGACCACGATCGGGTAGGTGCCCGGGAACGGGTGGTGGGCGCAGTCCTCTGGCTGCTGCCACTTGTTCTTGGCGCGCAGGAGCCGCCAGTTCTCCGAGCCCTGCAGGCTGTCGGCGGCCTGATCCTCGGGCTTCAGCTCGTGGGCGAAGAACTCGCGACCAAGCCCCACGTCGTAGGTCAGGCGCACAGGTTCGTCGAAGCCCTTGGCCCAGATGGCCACGATCTTCTCGACCTGGGCCCAGCAGCCCACCGACTCCACCCACACGCGCTGGTTCTTCTGGAAGACAGCTTTCGCCATTCTGCGAGCCCGATCCCTAACCCAAGGGGACATAAAAACCTGAATTCCTTGACGCCAAGTCAATCTTCCCCCGGGCGCAAAGGCGTCTATCTTGGCCCTTCGATCACAGTGCGCGGGGGACCGCGCCGGGAGGACAGGCGTGAATTTCGACTATTCTGACGACCAGAAGCACCTCAAGGGCGAGGCCCGGAAGTTCCTCGAAGCCAAGTCGCCCACCAGCGCGGTGCGTGTGGTCCTGAACGATGCGGACGTCTCGTTCGACAAGGCGCTGTGGCAGGGCGTGGCCGAACAGGGCTGGCTGGGCGCGGCGATCCCCGAGGAATTCGGCGGCCTGGGTCTGGGCCACGTCGAGCTCTGCGCCATCGCCGAGGAACTGGGCCGCTCGCTGGCTCCGATCCCGTTCGCCTCGACCGTCTACTTCTTCGCGGAAGCGATCATGCTGGCCGGCAGCGACGAGCAGAAGGCCGACCTGCTGCCCAAGGTCGCCTCCGGCGAGATCATCGGCTGCTACGCGACCTCGGAAGGTCCGGGCGTGACCAACGGCGCGTCGCTGGCTTGCACCGTCTCCGGCGGCAAGCTGAACGGCGTGAAGATCCCGGTGACCGACGGCGACATCGCCGACGCCGCCCTGGTCCTGGCCTCCGAGGGCGGTCGCCCCGGCCTGTTCCTCGTCGACCTGAAGGGCGCCGGCGTCACCCGCGAGACCCTCAAGTCGCTCGACCCGACCCGCTCCGTGGCCAAGCTGACCTTCAAGGACGCGCCGGTGAAGGCCGTGGGCGCCGCCGGCGAGGGCCAGTCGATCACCGAGCAGGTGTTCGACCGCGCCGCCGTGCTGCTGGCCTTCGAACAGGTCGGCGGGGCCGACAAGTGCCTCGAGATGGCGCGCGAGTACGCGCTCGAGCGCTACGCCTTCGGCCGCGTCATCGGCAGCTACCAGGCGATCAAGCACAAGCTGGCCGACATGTACGTCAAGAACGAGGTGGCTCGCTCGAACGCCTACTATGGGGCCTGGGCGCTGAACACGAGCGCGGCCGAGCTGCCCGCCGCCGCCAGCGCCGCCCGTATCGCCGCCAGCGAGGCTTACTGGTTCGCCTCGAAGGAAAACATCCAGACCCACGGCGGCATGGGCTTCACCTGGGAGGTGGACTGCCACCTCTACTATCGCCGCTCGCGTCAGCTCGGCCTCGTGGCCGGCGGACCGAAGGTGTGGAAAGAGCGGCTTGTCGGCCAGCTCGAACGTCGCAACGCCGCCTAAGCGCCGGGAGAAAAGATCATGGACTTCAACGACTCCCCCGAAGAAGCCGCCTACCGCGAGAAGGCTCGCGCCTGGCTGGAAGCCAACGCCGCCGAGCACAAGTCGACGAGCGCCAACGGCCGCCGTCCCAACAGCCCCGAGCACATGGCCCTGGCCAAGCAGTGGCAGGCCAAGAAGGCCGAGAACGGCTACGCCTGCATCACCTGGCCCAAGGAGTGGGGCGGGGGCGGCGGCACGCCGATCCAGTCGGTCATCTTCGGCCAGGAAGAGGGCAAGGTCGGCGTCAACTACGGCTACTTCACCATCGGCCTCGGCATGTGCGTGCCGACCGTCATGGCCTTCGCCGACGCCGAGACCAAGACCCGCTTCGTCGGTCCGGCCATGCGCGGCGAGGAGATCTGGTGCCAGCTGTTCTCGGAACCGGCCGGCGGCTCCGACGTCGCCGCCTCGCGCACCCGCGCGGTCAAGGACGGCGACGAGTGGGTGATCAACGGCCAGAAGGTCTGGACCACCGGCGCCCAGTACAGCGACTACGGCATCCTGCTGGTCCGCACCGATCCGGACGTGCCCAAGCATAAGGGCATGACCATGTTCTGGATCGACATGCACGATCCGGCCGTGGAAGTCCGCCCCATCCACCAGGCGTCCGGCGGCAGCGAGTTCAACGAGGTCTACTTCACCAACCTGCGCGTCAAGGACAGCCAGCGGCTGGGCGGCGTCGGCGACGGCTGGAAGGTGGCGCTGGTCACCCTGATGAACGAACGCCTGGCCGTGGGCGGCTCGTCGGGCCCCGACTACAAGACCATCATGGAGCTGGCCCGCCAGACCGACGGCATCAAGGACGGCGCCTTCCGCGAGAAGCTCGCCGACTGGTACGTCGCCGCCGAGGGCCTGAAGCTGACCCGCTTCCGCACCATGACCGCGCTCAGCAAGGGCCAGACTCCCGGCCCGGAAAGCTCGATCGGCAAGATCATCGCCGCCAACCAGATGCAGGAGATGAGCAACTACGGCGTCGAGATGGAGGACCAGTACGGCGTCCTCGTCGATCCGGCCGAGGCCCCGCTCCAGGCCGCCTTCCAGCAGTCCCTGCTGTGGGCCCCCGGCCTGCGCATCGCCGGCGGCACCGACGAGATCCTCAAGAACATCATCGCCGAACGGGTCCTGGGCCTGCCGGGCGATGTCCGCGTCGACAAGGATGTGGCGTTCAAGGACGTGCCGACGGGGCGCTGACCTACTTAGACCTCTTCAAGCAGAGGGCCGGCGGAGCGATCCGCCGGCCCTTTTCTTTATCGAGCCGCCGCTCACCCAACGCTCTTGAGAAGCTTGCCGATCGCCTCGCGGATCGCCGTGCGGCAGGCCAGTTCCACCGCCGGCCCAAGTCGGCGCTCGCCGCCCAGGGTGCGGCCGTCATCGTCCACGACGCCGGCCTTGACGCTGGACCCGCTGGCCTTGGCGGATCCCGCCGCGACGGCCAGGACCTGTCGGGTCGCGCCGTCGAGCAGGCGCAGGCTGACGGCCAGCTCGAACTTCTCGCCGCCCAGGCCCAGGGCGCCGCCGAACCCGCCGATGTCGAGCCCGCCGCCCGAGCGGGTTTCGAACTTGGTCACGGTCGCGCGGAGCATGCGCGGCGGATCGGCCGGATCGGCGTCCTCCGCCTCGATCACCGCGAACCGGCCGCTGCCGATCAGTTCCTCGATCAGCAGGGCGACCAGGCTCTCCTCGGTCGCGCCGGCGCCCAGCAGGCTGCTGGCGCCGAAGCCGAGGACCGTGATCCTCATCGCCGCGCCGGCGGCGACTGCGTGGCCGGTCGTCAGGCTGAACGCGGCCGCCCCGAGCAGGGTGCGGCGGGACAGTGCGTTTGTCTGCAACATGGCTCTTCTCCACGGACACGGAGGGCGGACTGCGCCGCCCTCCGCTTCCCCCGCGCCCTTCGTCAGGCCAGGACAGCGACCAGCTTGACGAGGCATCCTGCCTGCCAGACCCGCAGCGGAACCCACCGCGGCTTGCCGGCTCCGGTCTTGCAGCTCTGGTACTGGCTCCAGGCGGTACGCGCGGCGCTGACCGCGCGGTTGATGCAGGCCAGGCAGGCCGTCCAGTTCTGGTTGCGGCAGGGCACGATGCAGGGTGCTGCGACCCGGCATTCCTCCGACGCCGCACCGGACATCGCTCCGGCCATGGCCAGGTCGTCGGCCATCGGCAGCGCCGAGAGCCTGGACAGCGAGGGATAGGCGCCGACGGCGCGCGGCGACAGGAAGGCCTTGAAAGCCTGCTGGTCGCGAACCGGCCAGCCGGCCACTACCTTCGGATCGATCCTGATCCGGCCCTCGCTGAGGGCGGCCATGTAGGCGTCGTACTCACGCTGCTCCTGTTCGAGTGCCTTTTCGTGCCGTACGGCCAGGTCCTCGAAGGCGATCAGGCCGTTCACGTCGCCCTTCCTGCCCTTGCTCTCGGAGGCGACCCTGGCGGCCGAGGTTTCCCGTGAGAAGGCGCCGTAGATGGCGTCGCCGTAGCCCTGGGGCAGCGGCGCTTCGAGGTCCCTGGCGGACAGGACCTGTGTCGACCGCAGCGCCTTGCCCGAGGCGAGGACGGTGTCGAGCCCACGATCGAGTTGAGGAAGGCCCGGCGCGCCGGCGGGGCCGGCGGAGGCCTGGCTGGCCATGGGGCCGAACGCCAATAGCAGCGCCGCGGCCAGTCTGGTGATACGCGAGAACATCATGTCGTGCCCCTTTGCGAGCGGTGAGTTGATCCCGTCCGCATAACGCTGTCCGACAATGCACTTCCGGCCCACCCCGCGTTTACGGGGGCGCCCTCCGCCTCGCCTTGGACGGGGGTTTGGGGGGTGTTACGGTCCTTCATCGAACGCGGCTCGGAGGGGGCGATGCGTGTCTCGACGGCGTTGCTGCTGCTCCTGATCGCGGTCGTCGCGACCATCGGCGCCTATGGCTGGACTACGGCCGCGCCCGACAGGGCGCGTGACGCTGGTCCGCCGCCCACCGGGATGCAGCTGCTAGCCGAGTTCCGCTGTTTCAAGCCGCAGAAGAAGGTGGTCGTGGTGCGCGGGCGAGAGGACGGGTTCTCGCCGGCCGGCGCCGAGCCGCAGTTCGTGCGCCCCGGTCGATCGGGCCAGGCGCTGGAGGCCCTGGTCAAGGGCGGCGGCTACGACCAGACGGTCGAGGACCGGGGCTTTACAGACTCCATCCAGGCGCCTGAGCGGGTGATGAAGGGCCTGTTCGTGATCGGGCTGAAGCCGTTGCCCGGGTCCTACACCGACAGCCTGATGATCGGCGACCTGACCTATCTGGACAGGCCGGTCCGCGATGGCCGTTCGCGCCGGGGCCTGATCGACGCGCTGGACAGGCGGTCCGGCTGGCGAACCAGCGGATCCGTGCGCTACGCCAGCATGGCCGACATCGCCTTCGACCGGGCCGATGACGGACGCGCGTCGCCCGCCAGCCTCCTCGACTACGTCCAGACCGACGCCCAGCGCTGGATCGACGTCATGGTGATGGATGACACCAGCGTCGACTTCATGGGCTTCGCCTTCTGCGTCGGTCCGCCTCCAGGCAAGGGGGCGACCTATGCGCCGGTCGATGATCCGGCGAATCCCCGGCTGGTGGTCCTGGCCTGCACGCTCCTCAAGGAGGACCATGCCTGTGGTCCGTTCACAGGTGATACAGACTGCGACACCGAACTGCCGTTGGCCTGCTTCAAGGGCGGGGAGGAGCCCTATCCCCGCGCGGGCGGCAAGGCGGCGCCGGCGGCCTGGACCGGGGGTCGAATACGCGGCACCGAGCCGGTTCGCGGCAGCCGGTTCGCGACCATCGGCGAGGCCAACGCCTTCTGCGCCGGCCGCTTCGGCCAGGGCTGGCGGGTGCTTCGCCAGCAGGATGGCGCCCGGGCCAACGCCATGACCGGCTATGGCAGTTCCGCGGAGTTTCGGCCGCGCGCCTGGGCCGACATCGTCGACCAGCCGCACGCCACCTGCTGGAGGCGCAAATGAGTGGACGCCACCGCATCGGCATCGTCGAGGACGACGCCGATCTTCGAGCGTATCTGGAAGTCGTCGTCGAAGAGGCGCCGGAATTCAATCTCGCGTTTTCCTCCGCCAATTCGGCGGAGGCGCTGGAGGCCATCGCCACGACCGGATGCGACATATGCCTGGTGGATCTCAGGTTGCCGGACGGCGAGGGTCTGGACCTGGTCGCTCCGCTCGCCGCGATTGGCGCAAAGGCCCTCGTGCTCACCGTGATGGGTGATCCGGCCAGCGTGCTGACGGCGCTGCGTCGCGGGGCGGACGGGTACCTTCTCAAGGAGACGCCGCCGGACCAGTTGCGCCGCAGCATCTTCCAGACCCTGGCGGGCGAGACACCCCTGAGCCCCCAGGCCGCGACACACCTGCTGGAAACCTGGAAGGCGGCGTCGGGCGGCATGACGCGGCCGGCCGAGGCGGAGGGTCTGTCGCCCCGCGAGGTCGAGGTGCTTCGTCTCTTCTCGCGCGGGCTGAGCTACCGTGAAGCGGCCTCGATCCTCGGCATCTCGCCCCACACCCTGGGGGACAACGTGAAGGCCATCTATCGCAAGCTCGCCGTCCATTCCCGCAGCGAGGCCATCTTCGAGGCCCGGCAGATGGGGCTGATCTCGCTGCTCGACTGAGGCTGCCGCGAAACTCAGTCCGCCAGGTCGGGCAGGGGCGCGGCGAAGGCGATGCGCGATCCCCGCCCGCTGGAGGTGACCGCCAGTTCGCCGCCCAGTTGCCCGGCCCGAACCGCCATGTTGCGCAGTCCCTTGCCGGCCGGCGGGGCATCGGCGTCGAACCCCGCGCCGTCGTCGATGATCTCGACCGACAGGCGGCGGCCCGCCCGGCTCAACCGGACCGACAGGCGCCGGCCGCCCGAATGGCGCACGGCGTTGGTCACCGCCTCCTGCATGAAGCGATAGAGCGTCAGGACCCAGCGGGGATCCTGCGACACGATGTCGGACAGGTCCGGCTGGCTCCAGTCGAGCGTCATGCCGGCGCCCTCGACCTGACCCTGGGCGCGAAGGCGAAAGGCGAGCATGGCGTCGTTCAGGCTCTGGCCTGTGGCGTCGAGGGAATCGACCACCAGGCGCAGCTCGGCCAGACCGCGCATCAGTTCAGCCTCGACCTGCTCGATGGTGATCCGCCGGGACCGGAGGCGGGCGATCAGCGACACCAGTTGGCCGCCGACGCCGTCGTGCATGTCGCGCGCCATGCGCTGGCGTTCTTCCAGGATGGCCGCCCGCTTCATTTCCTGCTCCAGGGCGCTGGCGGCGGCGGCGATCTGGGCCCGCTGGGTGCGGATGATCGCCGCCTGGCTGGCGCGGGTGCGCAGCAGACGCTGGACCGACAGGACAAGGCTGGCCAGGGCGGCCAGGCTCACGCCGGCCAGCGTGATCCAGCCGGCGGCCAGATAGGCGGCGTCAATGACCAGTCCGCTCGGGCCGATATGTCTGGCGAGGCCGGACCATGACGCCAGCAGCAGGATCAGCGCCAGAACGGCGCCGGAGGCGACGACCTCGGCCCGGCGGACGGGCGATCCACGCCAGGCGAACGCGCCCGTCGCCGCGGCGTTCGCCGCCAGCAGGCCGGCGGGGATCAGGATGACCAGCCAGGCGCCGGGCTCCGACAGCGGCGGGGCGATGCGGGGCCCAAGAATGTCCATGACCCAGGCGACCGGCATGGCCGCCAGCGGCCAGCGCAGCCAGGTCGGCGGCCGCCTTCTTCCTCGCACCAGCGGGATCAGCGCGAGCAGGCAGAGCGATGCGACCAGTCGGTCGAGTCCGGCGAACGACATGCCCTGGGCTTCGACGACCGCCTGTTCGGCCAGGCTCGACCTTGCCGCCAGCCCCGCCGCGAGCCCGGAGGCGGCCAGCAGCACGATGCGGCGCCGGGGCGAGAGCAGAGCCGCCATCAGTGCGGCAAGCGCCGCCGCGAAGCCCAGAATGGCCAGGCCGCGCCGACCCAGGCCCGTCCAGGCCCGCCCATCGGCGGCGAACGGCTCCAGGGCCTGTCGCGGCCCGATGTAGATGGGGGCGGTGAGGGGACGGCCCTGGGCGGCATCGATCATCAGGTCGACCCGGTTGCCGCCCTCGACCAGGGTCTCGCCGCTGCCTTCGTAGACCAGCGCGCGCGTCCAGGGCGCGGCGGCCGGGCGCGCGCTGACGACCACCGGCCTGTTCAGCCGCACGCCGTTGACGAACACCCGCACCCTATCGCCGCTGACCGAGGGCAGCAGGACGATCAGCTCGTCGCCCGCCTCGGGCCGATAGGGGAGGACGTAGGACAGCTGGGTCACCAGCCCCGGTGCGGTCAGCGGGAGGTTGCCAGCAGGCGGCGGCTTCTGGCCCACGACCAGCCGCTCGGGCTGGTCCATCTCCGGCCCGGCCTTCCAGTATGTGCTCGACGGCTGCAGGCGCCAGCGCGCCAGGTCCGACAGCGGCGCCGACAGCAGCATGGTGGCGACGACCACCCCGGCGACGCCGGCCAGCCTGGCGAGTGGCGAAATCCAACCCCGGCGCGCCTGCCGGATCGACCAACCCCTGGCGCGTCGCAGAGCCTCGATCACCGCCCGTCCCCAGCCACTCCGGTCCGGAGCGTCGCATGGCGGGTGGTCCGGCGTCACCCCGTGTTCGCGGGATGGCGGCGGCGCAGGTAAGGCGTCAGGCGGCGCGGCGTTCGAAGCCGGGGCTGTCCCAGGCCAGCCTGGCCGGCGGGGTCAGGGCCTCGCGGCCGATCAGGCCGACCAGGCGGTGGGCGCGGTCGACCACGACCAGGGCCTCGCCGTCGGCGTCGGCGAGCCGGGCGGCGGCCGTGGCGATGGCTTCGTCCTCGTAGCACCAGTCGAAATAGGGGTTCATGACCATCAGGACCCGCGCGTCGGCGTCGAGGCCGCGGGCCAGGCCGTGGTCGACAAGGTCTCTTTCGCCCAGCACGCCGACGATGCGCCCATCGGCCTCGCAGACCGGCAGGAGGGGCGCGTGGGCCGCGCCAAGCGCCTCGGCGGCCGCCCGCAGGCTGTCGGTGGGGGCGAGGGGCGACAGGTCTCGCAGCACGCGTTCGCCAAGGGCCATGGTCAGGTCTCCGTCATCGCCCCGCATGGCGTAACGGCGTGCGGCCGTCAGCGTTCCGGGCAAGCGAGACCTAGGGCGGGGGTTGGGCGCGGAAAGGGCTTCAGCCGCGCTCGATGGTGTGGCCGTCCTCGCCCCGCGCGCGGGCCAGGTTGAAGGCGGCGTTGATCAGGCCGATGTGACTGAACGCTTGGGGGAAGTTTCCGACCTGGCGGGCCAGGGCGGGGTCGTACTCCTCGGCCAACAGGCCGACATCGTTGCGAACGGCCAGCAGCCGCTCGAACAGCGCTTCGGCGTCGTCCAGACGGCCCAGCATGACGTAGGCGTCGACCAGCCAGAAGGTGCAGACCAGGAAGGCGCCCTCGCCGCCGGGCAGGCCGTCGTCGACTTGCCGGGTGTCGTAGCGGTGGATGAAGCCGTCGTGCATCAGATCCTGCTCGATCGCCGCGACCGTGCCGGCAAAGCGGGGGTCGCTCGCCTCGACGAAGCCGAGTTCGGCCAGCAGCAGCAGGCTGGCGTCCACCGTCTTGGAGCCGTAGGAGCGCACGAAGCTGTTGCGTTCCGAATCGAAGCCCTTGGCCAGGATGTCCTCGCGAATGGCCTCGCGAACCTCGCGATAGCGGTCGCCCTCGCCGGGCAGGCCAAAGCGCTCGACCGCCTGAACGGCCCTGTCCAGCGTCACCCAGGCCATCACCTTGGAGAAGGTGTAGTGCTTGCGCTCGGAGCGATCCTCCCAGATGCCGTCGTCCGGCTGGGTCCAGACGCGGGCGACGTGGTCGGTCAGGGCGCGTTCGACCGTCCAGGCCGCCTCGTTGCCGGTCAGGCCGCCGCGCCGGGCCTGGTGCAGGCTGTCGGCCAGTTCGCCATAGACGTCGAGCTGGAACTGGGTCGAGGCGGCGTTGCCGATGCGGACCGGGCGGCTGGCCTCGTAGCCCGCCAGCCAGTCGGCCTCCCACTCGGTCAGGCGGCGCTCGCCGGCGACGCCGTACATGATCTGCATGTCCGCGGGGCTGCCGGCTACGGCGCGCAACAGCCAGTCGCGCCAGGCCTGAGCCTCGTCGTAGTACCCGGCGTTCATCAGGGCCAGCAGGGTCAGCGTCGCGTCGCGGATCCAGCAGTAGCGGTAGTCCCAGTTGCGCGGCCCGCCGATCTGTTCGGGCAGGCTGGTCGTCGCGGCGGCGACCACCCCGCCGGTCGGGGCGTGAGTCAGGGCCTTGAGCGTGATCAGCGAACGGCGCACCGCTTCCGACCATGGCCCCGCGACGTCGGCGCGCGCCGCCCAGCCGGTCCAGAACACCTCGGTGTCGGCCAGCGCCCGGCGGGGGCTGGAGGCGGTGGGCAGCGGTTCGTGGGATGGCGCCCAGGTCAGGGTGAAGGGCGTGGTGTCGCCCTCGGTGACGACGAACTCGGCTTCCATGGTGCGGGCCGTGCCCTGGATGCCGACCGGGGTGCGCAGCACGACCATGTCGGGTCCGGCGATGGCGCGGTGGGCTCCGCCGTCGGTCCGGCTGACCCAAGGCGTCACATGGCCGTAGCCGAAGCGCAGCGCCAGTTCGAGCCGGAAGCGGACGTGTCCCCGGTCGCCGCGCACGATGCGGATCAGCTCCGGATTGCCCTCGCGCAGGGGCATGAAGTCGATGATTGTCGCCGCGCCGGTGGGCGTTTCGAAGGTGGTCTCGAGGATGAGGGTATCGGGACGATAGCGGCGGCTGACGTGAAACGCCTCGTCCACGGGCTGGATCAACCAGCGCCCGTTCTCCGGTCCGCCGAGCAGGGCGGCAAAGCAGGCGTCGCTGTCGAACCTGGGCCAGCACAGCCAGTCGATGGAGCCGTTCCGTCCGACCAGCGCACAGCTTTCGCAGTCGCCGATCAGGGCGTAGTCCTCGATCTTCAGCGCCATGGGCTCCTTCGGCTCGCCAGATAGCATGAGACATTCCGGCGCGCCGGATCGCCATTCCCCTGAAGGGTCAACGCCGAACGTCCCGGCGGGTTGCCGCCGGGACGTCGGGTTTCCGACAGACCGGCCTAAAGGCGCGGCGCCTTGCGCGCCTTGCCGGTCAGTTCGATGAACTCGCCGCGGGCGCCGAAGCGGTCAACCCCCTTGGCTCCGCTGGCGAGGGCTTCGATGTCGGGCCATCCGAAGCTGGAAGACAGCCAGGGATCGCCCCTCAGGCTCTGGCCGAAGCCGGCAACCGCAACCGCCCAGCGGGTTTGTTCCGGGGCCTCCGCCAGGCTGCCAAAGGCCCCTGCGCGGCGGATCGGCGCCTCGATCAGGCGGGACTGGCTTTCGCCCGGCCGCTTGTAGCGCACCTTCAGATAGCCGATCTCGCCGGACGCCCGCCGCGCCGCCGGCTCGCGGCCATAGCGCAGGGGATCGGACGAGGGGGCGCCGCCGACCGGGGTGATCTCGTACAGGGCCGTGACGGACGCGCCCGATCCCACCTCGCCGGCGTCGACGCGGTCGTTGTTGAAGTCCTCGCGCTTGAGCATCCGGGTCTCGTAGCCGATCAACCGGTACTCCAGGACCGCGCCGGGATTGAACTCGACCTGGATCTTCACGTCGTCGGCGATGGGGAACATGGCGGTCGTCAGGTCTTCCTGGAACAGCCGGCGCGCCTCCTGGAAGCTGTCGACATAGGCGGCGGTCCCGTTTCCGTTCTGGGCCAGGGTCTGCATCATCGTGTCGTTGTAGTTGCCCCGGCCAAAGCCGTAGACCGACAGATAGATTCCCTCCTTCCGCTGGTCGGCGACATAGTCCTTCAGCCGCGAGGGATCGGCGACCCCGACGTTGAAGTCGCCATCGGTCAGCAGGACGACGCGGTTGACCGCCTTGGGATCGAAGTTGCGCCTGGCCAGGTCATAGGCCAGGGCCAGCCCCTGGCCGCCGGCGGTGGAGCCGCCGGAGCTAAGGGCTTCGATGGCGCAGCGCATCTTCAGCTTCGAGCGCCCGCCGGTCGGCTCCAGCACGGCGCCGGCCGAGCCCGCGTAGGCGACGATCGACACCCTGTCGCCGGGGCGCAGCTGGTCGATCAGCAGGTTCAGCGCCCGTTTTGCCAGCGGC
Organism: Caulobacter sp.; assembly: GCA_046295055.1. Lineage (GTDB taxonomy): Bacteria > Pseudomonadota > Alphaproteobacteria > Caulobacterales > Caulobacteraceae > Caulobacter. Next base: position 201,555 of record JBKBOD010000006.1, read on the forward strand.
AGGCGATCCTCGGCGTACATCGAGCCGGAGGTATCGATCAGGAACACCAGGTTCAGGGGAGGCTGCTCGGCGGCTGGCAGCTCGTAGCCCTGCAGGGCGATGTGGACGATCTGCTTTCCGGGCGCCCACGGCGACGGCGCCACTGCCAGGAAAGGTCGGAACGGCGTTTCGCGGCCGGCCGGGGCGGGATAGTCGTAATCGAAGTAGTTGATCAGCTCCTCGACCCGCACCGCATCCCGGGGCGGCAGCCTGCCCTCGTTCAGATAGCGCCGGACATTGGCGTAGGAGGCGGTGTCGACGTCGATCGAGAAGGTCGAGACGGGCTCCTCGGCCACCCGCTTGATCGGATTCGATTCGACGCCTGGGTAGCGCTCGGTGTCGCGCGCGGCCGGGTTCGGAGCGGGGGAGGGCGCGACCTCCCCCGTGATGGTGAGCGCGGACGTCGGCGGACTGAAGCCACGCTCCATCCGTTGGCCGGACACGACTACGGGCGGGGCGGGCGGCGGCGGCGGCGCGGGGGCGGCCGTGACCGGCGAACGGTAGCTTCGCGCGTCGGCCTGGGCGCGGGTGCGCCGGTCGCGCTCGGCCTGTTCGCCGATTTCGAATCCGAGGTCGGAGCAGGCGGCTGGCGTGGGTTCGCCGTCATGCTGGATTGGCGGCGAAAGGGCGCTGGCTGTCAGGGGCGGCGCGCTGGCGGCGATCAGCGCGCAGAGGGCGCCTGCTGTCAGGGTGCGGGCAGTCCGGATCGGCTTCATGGTGATTCCCCTCGTCTCGTCCCGTGCTCCACGACGCGCGCCAATCAAGGCAAATTATAGACGTAAGATGATCGTCCGCGAGGCGGAGCGTCGTTCGGTGAACAATTTTTCGCCTGCCGCGCGAAAGCGGTTCGCTCGCGCAACAGGCGCGACGATGGAAAGCGCCGACTCCTGCCGCGCGAGCTTGACACACAAGGGCCCGAGGCAAAGAGTGACCGTTGTTTTATGGTTAACGCGGGCCGAGTGGGGGGCCTTCGGATGGATCTGGTCAAGGACTCCGAGTCCCCGTCGAACATGCCGGCTTTTGCCGTGGGCGAGCCCGTGGCGCCGCGCCAGCGCGCCGGCGTGCGTCGTGCCCTGGCGGTCCTGACCGCCCTGCTGGTCGCGCCGCTGCTGGGCTGCGAGGGGGGCGTCATCAGCCCCGCCAAGGGAGAGGCGGGATGTCCGCGTCCCCAGATCGCGACAATTTCCAGCCCGCAGTTCAATGCCCAGCAGCAGGAGATCCGGGCCCTGCGCCGCGCCGCCTTCCGCGGCGACTTCTTCGCCCAGCTGGAGCTGGCGCGCCGCTATGAGGGCCAGCGGGCGGCGGATCGCAACCTGGACGATCCGGTCGAGGCGGCGGTCTGGTACACCATGGCCCTGTCGAACGGGGACGGCTACGCCAACGTCTCGGCGGGCATAGCCCGCGCCAAGGCCGACAGCGCGGTAGGCCGGTTCGATCGCTGCCGCGCCGTCGAGAGGGCCGCCGCCTACGGCGCGCTCGATCGCCTGCTGGGCCGCATGGACTCGACCGAGCAGGACAAGGTCCGCTCGCGCGTCGTCTACATCATGTCTCGGCAGGGCGCGGTCGGCTACCGCACCCTGGCCCGCATCCATGACGCCGGTTTCGGAGTGTTCGGCGAGCCGCCGGACAATCGCCAGTCGCTGACCGCCAAGGGCCGGCCCGACAAGCCGGGCGCGCCGGCCGTGCTGGGACTGTTCCCGCGCAACGACGTCGACGCCTACCTCTACAACTACCTGGCGGTGCAGACCGGCGATGTCGGCGCCTATGTGATGCTCAAGGATTTCGAGCGTTCGTCGCCGCAGCGGGCCGGATACGGCTCCTTCGTCGAGGCCAAGGCCAAGCGCTGGACGCCGCCGCACGAGTTCTACCCGCCTGACGCCCCGGCATCCGGCGTGCCCCACTCGGACGAGAGCGACTTTGGCGACGACCTGACCCAGGCCTCGCTGGAACGCATTGACGAGCTGCCCTTCATCCATATCGCCGAAGCCCTGGCCTATCTGCGCGTGACCCCCCGTGCAGTGGTCCGTGAGGCCGACCTTTATCCGGGCGATGTGCAGACCTTCCAGGCCATGCTGGGCCGCGAGCCGACCGGCCGGCTGACCGATCTGGAGAAGGTGCGGGTCATCCAGTACGCCGCCGTCAACGGCTCGCCCCGCGCCCAACTGGTGCTTGCCGTCATGTATTCCGAAGGCGTCGGCGTCCGCCGCGACTATGCCCGGGCCTTCTACTGGTACTCCGAGGCGGACCGGCAGGGATCGGCCGAGGCCAAGTACGCCATGTCGACCTTCTTCTCGCTGGGGGTCGAGGGCGTGGCGGACCAGGACAAGGCCCAGGCCGTCGTCTACCAGATCGATTCCGCCCTCTCGGGCTTCAAGCCCTCGGCCAACCGGCTGCAACAGGTGCTGGCCCAGGTTTCCCGCGAACCCCGGCGTGGCCGCGACAGGGACTACCGCTGATGCGTATCCGATCCTCCTGCCTGCTGACCGCCGCCGCTGTCGCCCTGGGCCTCGCCCTGCCGCTCCTGTCGGCCCAGCCGGCCGCCGCCTATCCGGACGCCAAGGTCGACCAGCAGATCCGCCCCAACTTCGGCGGCCTGATCAATCCGCCGCTCAAGCCGCGCTACCGGCCCGACCGCTGGAAGCCGGGCCGGTACAAGTGGGGCAAGCGCCCGTACCGCCCGGGCTATCCCGGCAACGGCTATCCCGACGACGACGGCTACTACGATGACTACCCGCGCGACCAGCAGGTGGCGGTGGTTGACTGCGGCGACACGGGGCTGGGTCCCACGCCGGTGTCGGACGCCCTGCGTACCCTGGCTGACGGCGGCATCCTCTACATCCGGGGCAGCGCCGCCTGCACCGAGACCATCCTGGTCGAGAACCCGGTGGTGATCGCCGGTCAGGGCGCATCGATCTTCTCGGGCGAGGACCCGGCCCCGGCGACGATCAAGCCCCAGGCCGGCGCCGCCTGCGTGCGCGTCGCCAGCGGCGTGAAGGGCGTGGAGCTGCGCGACCTGAACTTCGTCAGCGAACAGGCCGGCCGCAGCGCCTGCATCGAGGCCTGGGACGCCGAGGTGGCCCTGGTCCGCACCAACATCTCCTACTGGGGCGATAGCTCGGCCGTGTTCGTTTCCGGCGGCAGGCTGATCATGCGCGACAGCGTGGTCGAGGCCCGCACCTGGGACGCGGCCATCGTCGCCGATGGCGTCCAGATCGACATCGCCCGCACCCGCGTCAGCGGTGAAGCCGCCGGCCTCGACCTGACTCCCGGCAATGGAGAGTCGCGGCTCGACCAGGTCGGCATCGTTTCGCGCGGCGGGGAACAGCCGGGCGATGTCGGCGTGCTGGTGCGCGGCCTGCGCAGCGGCACCGGCCAGCTGACGGTGCGCAACGCCGTGGTCTGCGGCTGGCGAACGGCGCTGCACCTCGAGCGTGGAACCCAGGTCGACGTGGCCCGCAGCCGCCTCTGCCGCAGCCAGCGGGGCGTGGTCTCGGCCGGCGCCAATGTCGAGGTGCGCGAGTCGGCGATCGGCTCGACCGAGATCGGCGTCTACCTGTCGTCCGGCCGTGCGCGCTTCGCCCACAATCGCTTCTACGGCGGAGGGCGCGGCGCCTATGCCGAGCCGGGCGCGATCCTCGACCTGGAGGACAACTGGTACTATTCGGAGATCGACTGCTGGCGCCAGCGGCTGGATCGCGGCCTCTATTGCGTGACCTCGCGCAACCTGCCGGCCGGCCTGCGCAACGACGACAGCGGCTGGACCCCTGGCCGCCGCCGGGGCTGGGAAGACGATGGCTACGAGCGGGGCTACATGCGGGATGGCCGGCCCACGGCCCTGCCGCCCGCGACGCCGCCGCCCGAGCCCTCGCGCCGCGACCGCCGCCGCCGCTAGATCATTCGTCGAGGGTGGGCGGCACGCGCGCCCTCGACGCCTGCTCGTAGCCGTAGCCCAGCGCCAGTAGATCCGCCTCGCTCCAGGGCCTGCCGATGAACGACAGGCCCACCGGCATGCCGCCGGCCAGGCCCATCGGCACGGTCAGGTGCGGATAGCCCGCCACCGCCGCGGCATTGCCCGCGCCGCCGCCGACATAGCGGTCCCGCAGCACCGGATCGATCATCCAGGCCGGGCCCAGCGTCGGACCGACCAGCGCGACGACGTCATAGGTCTGGAACAGCCCGTCCAGCCCGCCGCCCGCCAGCCGCAGCGCCTCGGCCCTCGCCTTCACATAGGCCGGGTCGGACAGTCCGCCCGTGGCCTCGGCCCGCTCGAACAGCTCCTGCCCGAACAGCGGCATCTCGGCCCCGGCGTTGGCCTTGTTGAAGGCGATGACGTCGGCCAGCGTCCGCGTCGGCACCCTGGCGGGGTCAGTGCCGGCCAGATAGGCGTTCAGCCCGACCTTCAGTTCGGTCAGCAGCACCACGATCTCGTGGCCGCCGATGCCCGCCCGGCCCGGCAGGTCGGGGATGTCGACCAGGATCGCCCCCTCGGCCTCCAGCACCTTGAGCGCCGCCTCGAAGGCCGCATCTGTCTCCGGATGGAACCCGGCCGCATAGCGCATCACCCCGATCCGCTTGCCGCGCAACGCGCCGGGCTTGAGGCCCAGCTCGTAGTTCGTCCGCCGCCGGTCCGCCTCCGCCGTGGCTGGATCGGCCGGGTCGGTCCCGGCCATGACGGTCAGCATCATCGCCGCGTCGCGCACGTTGGTGGTCATCGGCCCGGCCGTATCCTGGCTGGCGCTGATGGGAATGATGCCGGTCCGCGAGACCAGCCCCACCGTCGGCTTCAGACCCACCAGCCCGTTGACCGCCGCCGGGCAGGTGATCGACCCGTCCGTCTCGGTGCCCACCGCCGCGTCGGCCAGTCCGGCCGCCACCGCCACGGCCGAGCCCGAGGATGAACCGCAGGGGCTGCGCGCGGGGTCATAGGCGTTGCGCGTCTGGCCGCCCACCGCGCTCCATCCGCTCAGGCTGCGGGACGAGCGGATGTTGGCCCATTCCGACAGGTTCGCCTTGCCCAGGATGATGACCCCGCCCCGGCGCAGCCGCGTCACCAACGGCGCGTCCCTGGCCGGCACATTGTCCTTCAGCGCCAGCGAGCCGGCGGTATTGGGCAGGCCGGCGACGTCGATGTTGTCCTTGATGACCAGCGTCATGCCGTTGAGCGGCGGCGGCATCGGCTTGGCCCGGTCCCGCGCATCGGCCGCCCGCGCCTGGGCCAGCGCTGTCGGGTCAGGAGTGACGATGGCCTTCAGCCCGGGGTTCAGTCGCTCGGCCCGCGCGATCAGCCGCTCGACCCGCTGCACGACGCCGCCATCCTTGTCGGCCGCCGACTGGGCCGGCGCTGACTGCGCCGACGCATGGGCGGTCATCAGGGCAAGCGCGAACACGCCGGCCGGTGCGAGGGCGAGGGTAGGGCGCATGGTCAGCCTCCGACTTGAGGCGTCGACCATCCGATAAAGCCGCCATGGCCCGCAAGCGCCCGCGGGCCGTCTTCAGCCTATTTCTGGGCGCACTTGGTCTTGTCGCCGGCCTTGCAGGCGGCGACGTCGGCCTGCCACCGGGCCTGGGCGCGGGCGTTGGCCTCCTCGGTGGCGCGCACCCTGGCGCGATAGTCGGCCATCTCGCGGTCATAGGCGGCCTGGTCGGCCCGGATGCGGGCCTCGCGCGCGGCCAGCGCCGCCTGGTAGTCCTCGTCGCTCTTGCGGTCGCGCGCCTCGGCGGCCGCGTTGCGGGCGTTGACGCCGGCGTTCAGCCGTTCGGTGGCGGCGTCCTGCGCGGCCAGTTCCTCGGCCGACATGGCCCGGCGCGCCGTGCTCTCCCGACCCTCGTCCGCGACCGCTTCGGCCGCGGCCGGCTCAGCCGCGACCGGCGCCTGGCGGGGAGCAGCGGGGGCGGGCTTGCGCTCGGGCAGCTTGGAATTCAGGTCGCCCAGGCTCTGCGCGGACGCGGCCCCGACCAGCGCCGTCGCCACGAGAAGGCCGATGATCGTCGGCGCCCCGCGCCGTGAATGTCCCGATGTCCTGGTCAAAGCCGCAGTCCTCGAATGTTGACGCCCCAGCCCGGGTGCAAGGATTCCCCGGACCGGCGGGAGGGGCAAGCGCACAATCGTTGCAGGCGTAATCAAGGCCCGGCGCCATTGCCTTGCCGCCGCCTCGTCGCTACATCCCGCCCCCATCCCCAGCGACGATCAGACGAGAGCGAGCGACCCCGCATGGCCGCCCAGTACATTTTCCAGATGCAAGGCCTGACCAAGGCCTATCCCGGCGGCAAGAAGGTGTTCGAGAACATCTGGCTGTCCTTCTATCCCGACGCCAAGATCGGCGTGGTCGGGGTCAACGGCTCGGGCAAGTCGACCCTGCTGAAGATCATGGCCGGCATCGACACCGAGTTCAGCGGCGAGGCCAAGGCCGCCGACGGCGTCAAGCGCGGCTACCTCGAGCAGGAGCCTCACCTCGACGCCGAGAAGACCGTCTGGGAAAACGTGATCGCCTGGTGCGAGGAAAAGCAGGTCTTCGACCGCTACAACGCCATCGCCGTCGAGATGGCCGAGAACTACACCGACGAGCTGATGGAGGAGATGACCGCCCTCCAGGAGCGCATCGACGCCGAGAACCTGTGGGACATCGACAGCCGCATCGAGATGGCGATGGACGCTCTGCGCTGCCCGCCCAACGACAGCGGCGTGACCAAGCTGTCGGGCGGTGAGAAGCGCCGCGTGGCCCTGGCCCGCCTGCTGCTCAGCAAGCCGGACATGCTGCTGCTCGACGAACCGACCAACCACCTGGACGCCGAGTCCGTGGCCTGGCTGCAGCATCACCTGGAGGCCTTCCCGGGCTGCGTCATCCTGGTCACCCACGACCGCTACTTCCTCGACCAGGTCACCAAGTGGACCCTGGAACTGGACCGCGGCCGCGGCATCCCCTTCGAAGGCAACTATTCCGGCTGGCTGGAGCAGAAGCAGAAGCGGGTCGTCCAGGAGCAGTCCGAGTCCGAAGCCCGCCAGCGCGCCCTGACGCGCGAGCTGGAATGGGTGCGGTCGGGCGCCAAGGCCCGCCAGGCCAAGTCGAAGGCCCGCCTGGCCGCCTATGAGGAAATGGTCCGCGAGCAGGAAAACAGCCGCCAGGCCCAGACCTACGCGGTCATCCAGATCCCGCCCGGCCCGCGCCTCGGCAACGTCGTGCTCGAGGTCAACGGCCTGGAGAAGGAGTACGGCGAGAAGGTCCTGTTCAAGGACCTGACCTTCAAGCTGCCGCCCAACGGCATCGTCGGCGTCATCGGCCCCAACGGCGCCGGCAAGTCGACCCTGTTCAAGCTGATCACCGGCCAGGAACAGCCCGACGCCGGCACCATCCGCGTCGGCGAGACCGTCAAGCTGGCCTACGTCGACCAGAGTCGCGATGACCTCAACCCCAACGACACCGTCTGGCAGGCGATCAGCGGCGGCACCGACATCATGATGGTCGGCAAGCGCGAGATTAACTCCCGCGCCTACGTCGGCAGCTTCAACTTCAAGGGCGGCGACCAGCAGAAGAAGGTCGGCCTGCTGTCGGGCGGTGAGCGCAACCGCGTCCACCTGGCCAAGACGCTGGCTACCGGCGGCAACCTGATCCTGCTCGACGAACCGACCAACGACCTCGACATCGAGACCCTGCAGAACCTGGAAGAGGCGCTCGAAGAGTTCGCCGGCTGCGCCGTGGTCATCAGCCACGACCGCTGGTTCCTCGACCGCCTCGCCACCCACATCCTCGCCTTCGAGGGCGACAGCCATGTGGAATGGTTCGAGGGCAACTTCGAGATGTACGAAGAAGACAAGAAGCGCCGCCTCGGCGTCGAGAGCCTGATCCCCCACCGGATCAAGTTCCAGAAGTTCGCGCGTTAGGGCGCGCACTTCCTGGGCGGCGGGGGCCCTCGGGCAGCCCCGGCGACGACGATGTCGGGATTCCGGTTCGATCCCGCATCACTGCGATCCCTTCCAAAGCCTCCGACGGCCGCCGCGATCTCCCCCCGGCGGCCGTTTCGCCATGCGCGGTTGCATTCGCCTGCTGCGATATCTGTGATCGCCGGGTGGGTGGTCAGTTCGTCAGACGCCCGATATACGGTTTGGTGGGAAATCCGGACTCATCGTGCGTCCGGACGCCGGGTCCGGGGGAATTTCGCCCCTGAATGGGCCTTTCGGCAGTGCGAGTTGAGGGCGAAATGGCTTATCGCATCGGGATTGACGGCTTCGGTGAGGCTCTGGACGGCTTCGGCGAGCTGGGGGACGACGGCCTGGGCGGTCTGCTTCGCTCCGACGACCGACTCGACGATCCGGGTCCCCTCCCGACCGGATGGGCGCCGCGCGGCGGTCTCGATTTCGCCTCTTCCGTTCACGTCGACACCCTGACGACGCCGTCGCTGATCGCCGATGACGCCGGCGAGCCGGCGCTGCGCTGCGCCTGCCCGGCCTGCTCGGGCGGCCTCAACGATCCCAAGGCCCAGGGCTTTATCCCCGTGTCGAACGGCGGCGACGGCCCGCAGTTTCTCAACGCCGACGAGCGCGGCGGCACGGGACCGAACGGCAAGCCCTCGCTGACCATCGCCGAGGCGGCGTTCCAGCTGAACCGCACCTACGCCTCCTGGAACGACTTCTGGGTCGTCCCCGGCGTGCCGGATGAAGAGAACTTCTACAGCGGCCCGCCATCCATCGTGACCTACGCCTTCCGGTCGACCGCGCCAGGAGTCATGCCCGACGACACCCAGACCTTCAGCCGCTTCAACGAGGCGCAGATCAACGCCACCTTCCTGGCGCTGCAGGCCTGGTCGGACGTGGCCAACATCGTGTTTGTCCGTGTCGGCGAGGGGACGAGCGGCGAGGCCGCCTATTCCAACGACGCCACGATGCTGTTCTCGAACTTCGCCACGGGGTCGGACGGGGCGGGCGCTTTCGCCTACTTCCCGAGCCTCAGCGCCAGCGGCGGCGACGTCTGGATGCGCGCTTCGGGCACCAACCTCAACCCGCAGGCCGGCAACTACGGCATGCTGACGCTGGTCCACGAGATCGGCCACGCCATCGGCTTCTCTCACCCCGGCGACTACAACGCCGGCGACGGCGAAGGCCCGATCACCTACGCCAACAACGCCGAGTACTACGAGGATAGCCAGCAGTACACGGTGATGAGCTACTTCCTCGAGAGCAACACGGGGGCGAACTTCGGGCCGGTCTATCCGGCCACCACCATGCTGGACGACATCGCCGCGGCCCAGCGCACCTATGGCGTGAACACGGCCACCCGCACCGGCGACACCGTCTACGGCTTCAACTCGAACGCCGACCGCCCGTGGTTCGTGGCCACCAGCGCCAGCTCGCTGCTCGTCTTCGCCGTCTGGGACGCCGGCGGCAACGACACCTTCGACTTCTCGGGCTACGGCAACAATCAGCTGATCGACCTGCGCGAGGGTCACTTCTCGAACGTCGGGACCTATTCCGGCGGCGCCATGATCGGCAACGTCGCCGTCGCCAAGGGCGCGGTGATCGAGAACGCCATCGGCGGCTCCGGCGCCGACACCATCATCGGCAACAACGCCCACAACCGCATCACCGGCGGGGCCGGCAACGACACCCTGACCGGCGGCGGGGGTGTCGACACCTTCGTCTTCGGTCTCGGCGCCGGCGCCGACACCATCACCGACTTCAACACCACCCTCGACAAGATCGACGTCACCGCCTTCGGGGGCTGGCAGAGCATCGTCCAGGACGGCGCCGACACGGTCGTGACCATTTCGGCGGGCGTCACCGCGCGCCTGACCGGGGTCACCGCCACCAGCGTCACGGCCGCGAACTTCATCGGCGCGACCTCTCCGCCGCCTCCGCCTCCGCCTCCGCCGCCGCCCCCGCCTCCGCCGCCGCCGCCTCCGCCGCCGCCTCCGCCTCCGCCTCCGCCTCCGCCTCCGCCGCCGCCGCCGCCTCCGCCGCCGCCGCCGCCGCCGCCTCCGCCTCCGCCGCCTCCGCCGCCTCCTCCGCCGGTCGACTTCGACCGGACGCTGGTCGGCACCAATGCGGCTGACACCATCACCGGCGATGGCCGCCACGAACTGATCCAGGGGGGGCTGGGCAACGACATCCTCAACGGGCTGGGCGGAAACGACCGCCTCGAAGGGGACACGGGCAACGACACCCTGGACGGCGGGGAGGGCGATGACGTCCTCGTCGGCGGCCGGGGCACCGACCGCCTGACCGGCGGCGCGGGCGCCGATGTCTTCGTGTTCGGCGCCAACGACGGCGCCAACTACATCGAGGACTTCGAACAGGGCTCGGACCTGATCGACCTGTCGCACTTCGGCGGCTACGCCTCGATCCAGCACACCTCGCAGGGCGCCAAGGTGATCTTCGCCGACGGCGGCTATGTCATCGTCAAGGGCGTGGCCGCGGCCAGCCTGACGGCCGCCGACTTCATCACCAGCGGTTCGCCGCCGCCTCCGCCGCCTCCGCCGCCGCCTCCGCCGCCGCCGCCTCCGCCGCCGCCCCCGCCGCCGCCGCCGCCGCCTCCGCCGCCTCCGCCTCCGCCGCCTCCGCCGCCTCCGCCTCCGCCGCCTCCGCCGCCTCCTCCGCCGGTCGACTTCGACCGGACGCTGGTCGGCACCAATGCGGCTGACACCATCACCGGCGATGGCCGCCACGAACTGATCCAGGGGGGGCTGGGCAACGACATCCTCAACGGGCTGGGCGGAAACGACCGCCTCGAAGGGGACACGGGCAACGACACCCTGGACGGCGGGGAGGGCGATGACGTCCTCGTCGGCGGCCGGGGCACCGACCGCCTGACCGGCGGCGCGGGCTCGGATGTCTTCGTGTTCGGCGCCAACGACGGCGCCAACTACATCGAGGACTTCGAACAGGGCTCGGACCTGATCGACCTGTCGCACTTCGGCGGCTACGCCTCGATCCAGCACAACAGCGCCGGCGCCCGGGTCAACTTCGCCGACGGCGGCTACGTCATCGTGCGCGGTGTGGCCGCGGCGAGCCTGACGGACGCGGACTTCATCACCAGCGGTTCGCCGCCGCCGCCGCCTCCGCCGCCTCCGCCGCCGCCGCCGCCGCCTCCGCCGCCGCCGCCGCCGCCTCCG
>JBKBOD010000007.1:0-156794 GCA_046295055.1 Caulobacter sp.
CCGTCAATCACCCCCAAAACACCGCTTCGGAACCCTCCGAAGCGGGCTCAAGGGCGTATCCACGCCCCCCCAACCGCCAAACCACCCCCACGACCGCGTAATGCAAAGGTCCCGCAAGGGGGGAAGGGTTGGGGATGGGGGTGTATCCCCGGAGTTTCCAGAGGGGTGAAAGAGGGCGTCGTCGCCCCTTCATGATCCACCCGAACCTCCTCCGCGCACACCCCCACCCAACCCTCCCCCATCGAGGGGGAGGGCTCTGCAGGGGGCGTCCCGCAACCCATCCACACCAGGGGCGTTGGCAAAGCGGGGCGAAACAGATTTCAAAAGGACCCATGCAAGTTCTCGATCCGGCTCTGCTGAGCCAGGCGCTTCCCGGCCTGAAGGCCGACGAGGCGCTCGCCGCCAGCCTGATGGGCAAGGCCACCCAGTTCGCCGTCGACCTGGCGGTCGCGCTGATCATCCTGGTCATCACCTATGCGCTGGCCCGCTGGCTGTCGGAGGCGGCCAAGAAGATGATCGGCCGGGTGCAGGCCCGGCGCGGCGGCGACGCCACCCTGCAGACCTTCGTCGGGTCCATCGTCCGCTACGGCGTCATCATCGTCGGCCTGATCGCGGTGCTGCAGCAGCTCGGCGTCAAGGCGACCTCGATCCTGGCGGTGCTGGGCGCCGCCTCCCTGGCCATCGGCCTGGCCATGCAGGGCGCGCTCAGCAACGTCGCCGCCGGGGTCATGCTGCTGATCCTGCGGCCCTATCGCGCCGGCGACTTCGTGCGCATCAACGACCAGATGGGCACGGTGATGGGGCTGGACCTGTTCACGACCGAGATCTCCAGCCCCGAGGGGCTGAAGGTGGTCATGCCCAACGGCAAGGTCTTCGGCGAGATGATCATCAACTACAGCTCGCCCGCCATCCGCCGGACCGAGATCACCATCGGCATCGATTACGAGGACGATATCGACAAGGCCCTGAAGGTCATGCTCGACACCGCGCAGGCCGACGAGCGGGTGCTGGCCAATCCCGAGCCCTGGGCCCGCGTCACCGCCCTGGCCGACTCATCGGTCAACGTCACCCTGCGCGCCTGGGCGCCGATGGCGGTGTTCTGGGACATGCACCACGACATGCTCAAGAACCTGAAGCTGGCCTTCGACCGCGAGGGGCTGCACATCCCTTATCCCCACCAGGTGGAGATGTCGCGGCGCTACTTCCTCAATCCCGAAGCGCCTGATCCAGATCAGCCAGAAGGTCCTGGCAGTCCTCAATCCCCACCGACAGGCGAACCAGCCCGTCCGTGATGCCGACCGCCGCCCGCTGCTCGGGCGGGATGGAGGCGTGGGTCATGATGGCCGGGTGCTCGATCAGGCTTTCGACGCCGCCCAGGGATTCGGCCAGGGTGAACAGCCGCGTGCGCTCAAGCAGCCGGCGGCTGGGCGCCAGCCCGCCCTTGACCTCGACCGAGATGATGCCGCCGAAGCCGCCGGTCATCTGGCGCACGGCGAGCGCGTGCTGCGGGTGGGACTTCAGGCCCGGGTAGATGACCTTGTCGACCGCCGGATGGGCTTCCAGCCATTGGGCGATCGTCAGCGCGCTCTGGCAGGTGCGCTCCATGCGCAGGGCAAGGGTCTTCAGCCCCCGCAGCGCCAGGAAGCTGTCGAAGGGGCCGCTGATGGCGCCGACCGCGTTCTGCAGGAACTTCATCTGCGTGGCGAGCTCGGCGTTCTCGCCGACGATGGCGACGCCGCCGACCATGTCGGAGTGGCCGTTCAGGTACTTGGTCGTCGAATGCACCACCAGGTCGAAGCCCAGCTCCAGCGGCCGCTGGATGAAGGGCGAAGCGAAGGTGTTGTCGGCGACGGTGATCAGCCCGTGCTTCCTGGCCAGCGCGGCGACCGCCTCCAGGTCCACCAGCCGCAGCGTCGGGTTGGTCGGCGTCTCGACCCACAGCATCTTCGTCTCGGGCCGGATGGCCGCCTCGATGGCGGCCAGGTCGCTCATGTCGACGAAGCTGAACGACAGGCCGGCCGAGCGCTTCTTGACCCGCTCGAACAGCCGGTAGCTGCCGCCGTAGAGGTCATCGGTGGCGATGACGTGCGCGCCGCTGTCCAGCGTCTCCATCACCGTCGCGGCGCAGGCCAGGCCCGAGGCGAAGGCGAAGGCCTGGGTCCCGCTCTCAAGGTCGGCGATGCAGCGCTCGAAGGCGAACCGCGTCGGGTTCTGGCTGCGGGCGTACTCGAACCCCTTGTGCACGCCCGGGCTTTCCTGGGCGTAGGTGCTGGTGGCGTAGATCGGCGGCATCACCGCGCCCGTCGTCGGGTCGGGGCTCTGGCCGGCGTGGATGGTGCGGGTGGCGAACGCCAGCCGGTTCTTGCCGTCGGTGGTCATGGTTGTCCTTCCTTGCTTCGCCAGCCCCTGTTCCGCTCGTCCCGGCGAAGGCCAGGACCCAGCCGCCTGAGCGCCGAGCTGTCGGATTGGCCGCAATACAAGCTCATGGCGAACTCATCAGCGCTTGGTCCTGCTACGTCGAGATCACGCGGCTGGGTCCCGGCCTTCGCCCGGATGAGCGGGGTGTGGGACTACGCCGTCCGGCGCAGGTGGTTGATGAGATCGACCCGGGTGATCAGGCCCAGCAGTTCGTCGCCGTCCATGACCACCGCCACCTCGTCACGCTCGAACACCGCGTTCAGCGCTTCCAGCGGCTGGTGGCTCTCCAGCGTGCGGACGTTGCGCGTCATGGCTCCGGCCACCTTGGTGGCGAAGCCTTCGCCGTCACCGGCCTTGGCGACCGCGCTCAGCACGTCGCTCTCGTCGAGGATGCCGACCAGCCTGCCGTGGTCGACGACGGGCAGCTGGCTGATGTCGGCGCTGCGCATGCGGTTGTAGGCCGTCAGCAGGGTGTCGTCGGGACCGATGGTGATGACCCCGCCGTCGGCATACCGCTTGGCGATCAGATCGGAGATGTCGCCCCGCGCGGCGCGGTCCTCGAAGCCGTGGGCGCTGACCCACAGGTCGTTGAACATCTTGGTCAGGTACTTGGCCCCGGTGTCGCACACCAGGCTGACCACCCGCTTGGGCTCGGTCTGTTCGCGGCAGTAGCGCAGCGCCGCGGCCAGCAGCGTGCCCGAGGACGAGCCGGCCAGGATGCCTTCCTTCTGCAGCAGCTCGCGGGCGGTCTCGACGCTCTCGCGGTCGCTGATGGCATAGGCCTTGGACACCAGGTCCATCTGGGCGTTGACCGGGATGAAGTCCTCGCCGATGCCCTCGACGATCCAGCTTCCGGCCTCGCCGTAGGTCCCGGTGTTGACGTAGTCATAGAGGATCGAGCCGACCGGGTCGGCCAGGATCATCTGCGTCTTGGGGCTGGCCTTCCGGAAATAGCGGCCAAGGCCCGTCAGGGTGCCGCCCGAGCCCACGCCGACGATCACCGCGTCGAGGTCGCCGTCCATCTGCTGCAGGATTTCCGGGCCGGTGGTGGTCTCGTGCGCCAGCGGGTTGGCCGGGTTCTCGAACTGGTTGACGTACAGCGAGCCGGGGAGGCCCTGGGCGATCGTCTGGGCCATGTCCTGGTAGTATTCCGGGTGGCCCTTGCCGACGTCCGAGCGGGTGATGCGCACGTCCACGCCCATGGCCCGCAGGTGCAGGATCTTCTCGCGCGCCATCTTGTCGGGCACGACCAGGATCAGGCGGTAGCCCTTCAGCGTCGCCACCTGCGCCAGGCCAAGGCCGGTGTTGCCGGCGGTGGCCTCGATGATCACCCCGCCCGGCTTCAGCGTCCCGTCCTTCTCGGCCGCCTCGATCATCGAGCGGGCGATGCGGTCCTTGATCGAGCCGCCGGGGTTCTGGTTCTCGAGCTTGAGGAACAGCCGGCAGGGACCGGTGTCGATGTGCTTGACCTCGACCATCGGGGTCATGCCGATCAGGTCGAGCGCCGAACCGGTGGCGGCGGGAAGCTGGGTCATGGGAGCCTTGGGGTTTCCTTGGACGCCCGTTCGAGGGCGAAATTAGCCCCTGCCTAACGCGAAACGAGGCATGGCGGAAGCCGCCTCGCCCTTCAGAGCGGCAGACCCGTGCGCCGCGCCGCCTCCACCAGGAAAGCCTCAAGGTCGCCGCCGGCATAGAGATAGCCGTCGACCCCTGCGGCGTTGGCCGCCTGCACGTCCGCCGGCTTGTCGCCGATCATCAGCGCGTCCGACGGCGCGACCCCGAAGTCCTTCAGCGCCCTCAGCACCATGCCGGGGTTTGGCTTGCGGTCGGGATGGTCGGCGTGGCGGTAGCGGTCCTCGGCCGCGTCCTCGTGGAAGGGGCAGAAGTAGATTTCGTCGATCCGCCCGCCCGCCTCGGCCAGCTGCCGGCACATCTCGGCGTGGAAGTCGTGCATGTGGGCCTCGGTGTAGTAGCCCCGGCCGATGCCCGACTGGTTGGTGGCGATCAGCACCAGGCCGCCGGCCGCGTTGACCCGCCGGATGGCCGCGATCGCCCCCGGCATCCAGACCAGCTTCTCCGGCTCGTAGGCGTAGCCGTAGTCCTCGTTGAGGACGCCATCGCGGTCGAAGATCACGGCGAAGGGGGAGGCCATGTCCCCTATCTAGGGCGCCTCGCCGACCCGGACCAAGGCCTCTCGGCGCCGGTTCGGCGAGGACAACGCTCCGCTGTCAAAAAACAACAGCGATCGCACGCGAAAGCTACAGCGCGCCTACGCCGGCTGGCGGGCTCCGGCGAGGAAATCCATCTTGCCGATCGGCGCCCCTTCCTTGCGAAGAAGCCCGTAGGTCGTCACCAGATGGAAGTAGAAATTCGGCAGCGAAAAGTTCAGCAGGAAGTCCTTGGCCGTAAAGCTCATGGATCCGTTCGGGAACTTCAGCTCGACCGTCTCGCCCTCGCGGCCGTTGACCTGATCGGGTCTGATGCTTTCCACGAAAGCCAGCGTCTTTTCCAGCCGCGCCCGCAGCTCATCCAGCGTCGTCTCGGTATCCGGCATCGACGGAGGCTCCTGCCCCGCCAGCCGCGCCGCCCCGCCCTTGGCCGCGTCGCTGACCATCTGTATCTGCCGCGCCAGCGGATGCATGTCGGCGATCAGCCGCGCCTCCAGCCAGCCCTCGATCGCCTCGCCGGCATGCGCCCGCGACTTGTCGATAATCGCCAGCAGGTTCTGCAAGCCATTGATGTACAAGGGAATCGAGACGTCGTAGAGCGCCAGGGACATAGGGTTCCTCCCAACCGTTGAACGCTCCAGATGGGAAGCGCCCCCGCCCGCGCCAAGGCCGCTCAGCCGATCAGCCCGCGGGCGATCAGGTTGCGCTGGGTCTCGCTGGACCCCGAGTAGATGCTCGCCGCCCGCAGGCTCAGATGCCTGGCGCTGGCCCGCGCGCCCCGGTCCAGCGCCGCCCCGTTCAGCCCCTCGGCCGTCAGGGACGCGGCGCCCAGCGGCCCGGCGATCTCCATGCCGATCTCGGCGATCCGCTGGTGCAGTTCGCTGCCGATCAGCTTGAGCATCGACGGCCCCGCCTGCGCTCCCGCCGGGGCCCGCCCGTCGGGAAGGGCGTCCAGCTCCAGTTGGGCAAAGGCGTCCAGCTCGATCCGCAGCGCCGCCAGCCGGCGGCGGACCGAAGGCTCCAGCGCCTCTCCGGCCGCCTCCGCCGCCTGGCTGGCGCGGCGCAGCGAGCGGGCGACGAGCGCAGCAGGCGTGTTGTTCGAGCGGGCCAGGGACATCAGCCGCTTGGCCACCGCCCAGCCGTCATGCTCGGCGCCGACCCGGTTCGCCTCGGGAACGAATACCTCGTCGAAGCAGACCGCGTTGAACTCGTGCTCCCCCGCCAGCCCCAGGATCGGCCGGACGGTCAGGCCGGGGCTGTCCATGTCGATCAGCAGGAAAGTCAGGCCTTCCTGTCGCCGGGCGAACTGGCCGGTGCGCACGATGGCGAACATGCGATTGGCGTGGTGTGCGCCGGTGGTCCAGATCTTGGACCCAGTCACGCTGTAGCCGCCCGCTACCGCCTCGGCCCGGGTCGACAGGGCCGCAAGGTCCGAGCCCGCCCCAGGCTCGCTGAACCCCTGGCACCAGAGGTCCTCGCCCGTCAGGATGGGCGGCAGATAGCGCGCCCGCTGCTCGGCCGTGCCCGCCTCGATCAGCAGCGGTCCCAGGCTTCGCACCCCGCCGGCGAACAGGACCGGCGCATCATTGGCCACGCACTCGGCGTCGAACAGGAACCTCTGGCGCGCGCTCCAGCCGGCGCCGCCCCAGGCGACCGGCCAGGCGGGAGCGATCCACCCCCGCTGGTAGAGCCGCCTGTGCCACAGGCGGCAGGCCTCGATATCGGAATGGACGCCCAGCGTGCGTCGGCCCGCCTCGCGCAGATCCTCGGTCAGCGCCTCGGCAAGGAATGCCCGCACCTCGTCCAGAAAGGCGGCGTCCTCGCGCTCCATGTCAGATCTCGACCATGTCGAAATCCGACTTGGGCGTGCCGCACATGGGGCAGATCCAGTCGTCCGGAATGTCGGCCCAGCGCGTGCCGGCCGCCAGCCCCTCGGCCGGATCCCCGCTCGCCTCGTCATAGATGTAGCCGCAGGTGCGGCACTGCCAGATCTGGAAGTCCCCGCTCATCACCGCGCCCCTAGTTGAGGGTGAAGCGGATCGGCACTGCCTTGGGGCCGCAGACGAACGATGCGGCCATCCGGCGCGGCTCGCCGTCCAGCTCCACGCTCCGGACCTGCTTGAGGAACTCCTCCCACAGGATGCGCATCTCCATCCGCGCCAGATGCTGCCCCAGGCAGATATGGGCGCCATAGCCGAAGGCGATGTGCCGGTTGGGCGTGCGATCGATCCTGAACGCGAACGGATGGTCGAAGACCGCCTCGTCGCGGTTGCCGGAGGGATAGGACAGCATCAGCCAATCACCCTTGGCGATCCTGCGCCCGGCCAGTTCGGCGTCCGCCGTCGCCGTGCGCATGAAGTGCTTCACGGGCGTCACCCACCGGATGGACTCCTCGATCAGACCCGCGATCAGCGCCGGATCCTCGCGCAGGCGGGCGTACTGGTCGGGCCGCTCCGCCAGCGCCCACAGCGCTCCGGCCGTGGTCGAGGAGGTGGTGTCGTGGCCGGCGGTCGCGGCGATGATGTAGTAGCTCATGGCTTCCAGATGGCCGAGCGGCGCGCCCTCGATCTCGCCGTTGGCGATCACGCTGGCCAGATCCTGCCGCGGCCGTGCGCGGCGGTCCTCGGTCATGGCGTTGAAATAGGCCATGAAATCCATGACCACCGACTGGATGGTGTCGACGCCCTGGTCCACATCCGTCACCGCCTCGCCGGTGCGGTTCAGGTCGGGGTCGGCGCTGCCGAACAGTTCCTGGGTCAGCTTGAGCATGCGCGGTTCGTCGCTCTCGGGCACGCCGATCAGCTCCATGACCACATGCAGCGGATAGAGGAACGCCACGTCCCGGGCGAAGTCGCACCGCCCGCCCATCTGGCACATGCGATCGACGAAGCCCGCGGCGATCTCGCGGATGCGCGCCTCGAGGCGCCGCAGGTTCTGCGGCATGAACTCGCCCTGGGTGAGGCGGCGGTAGGCGAAGTGGTCGGGGTTATCCATCTGGACCAGCGAACGCACCAGATGGGGCGAGCCCCCCATCATCGACCGCACCTTGCGATCGGCCTCGATGGTGGTCAGCACGGTCGAACGATCGCCGTTGTGGAAGAGCTCGTTCTGGCGCTCGACCTCCTTGATGTCGGCATGCCGCGTGACGACCCAGAAGGGATCGAACCCGTCGGGCTGCGCCTGCTCCAGCGGCGCGTTGGCGCGCAGCCAGGTGAAGGCCTCGTCGACGCGTCCGCCATCGGCATAGGCGAAGGGGTCGATGATCGTTCGCGCGACATCGGCGGGGATGGCGGCCATGGCGTTCCTCTTTGTTGCGGCCGGCGTCCGGCGGCGCCTGGCCCTGAAGAGACGCTGCGCCCGCAAGGGCCCGGTTTCCAAGGGTTTTCGGGCGATCGGGGATCAGGTTTGATCTGGATCAAGGGTTCCGTTGCGTCGTCGCGCAGGCCCCTTACTGATCAACGATAACAAACCGCGCCGACGCCGGACCGTTGAGCCGTCGACCGGCGCGGCCTAAGGATGAGGCGTGAGCGCGCCCGCCGACATCGTCGCCCTGCGAGACCGGCTGAAGGCTTGGCTGTTCGAAGACGCCTTGCCGCTGTGGGCCGGCGTCGGCACGGACAGCGTGCGCGGCGGCTTCTTCGAGAAACTGGATGCCGACGGCCGGCCGGTCGCGGCCGCGCGCCGGGTTCGTGTGGTCGCGCGTCAGGTCTTCGTCTTCGCCCGGGCCGGCGCCATGGGCTGGACCGGCCCGTGGCGCGAACGCCTGGAGCATGGCCTGGAAGCCCTGGCTCGCTACGAGCGTGCCGACGGCCTCTATGCCAACGCCCTGACCGATACCGGCGCGCCGTTCGACGACAGCGTCCAGCCCTACGAACAGGCCTTCGCGCTTCTGGCGCTGTCCGGCGCACAGCAGGCGCTGGGCGGCTTCGAGGCGCGCGCCTTGCGAACGCAATCCGCCCTGGAGGCGCGGCTGGGTCGCGCGGACGGCGGCGTCCATGACGATGCCACGCGCGGCGCGCCCCTGCGGGCCAATCCGCTGATGCATCTGTTCGAGGCTGCGCTGGCCTGGCGCGAGGCCGGCGACGCCTCCGAATGGGCCTCGCTATCGGATCGTATCGCCAGGCTCGCCGCCGGACAGCTCATCCAGCCTCTGACCGGCGCCCTGCCGGAATTGTTCGACGAGGCCTGGCGGCCCGATCCCGACGCGGAGGTCGAGCCGGGCCACCAGTTCGAATGGGGCTTTCTCCTGCTGCGCCATGCCGACATGGCCGGCGACGCCGAAAGCCTGGACCACGGCCGCGCCCTGATCCGGCTGGCGGAGCGGACGGGCGTCGACGGCCGACGGGGCGTCGCGATCGCCACCCTGGGACAGGACCTTCTGCCCCTCGACAGCACGGCGCGCCTCTGGCCGCAGACCGAGCGCACCCGCGCCGGCGCCCTGCTGGCGAGCCATGATCCGGAGGCCGGCTGGCCAATCGCTCGCGCCGGCGCGGCGAGCCTGCTGGCCTACGCCGGAGCGGCGCCGCTGGCCGGCCTGTGGCGCGAGCACATGGAGCCCGACGGCGCCTGGCGGCACGAGCCCGCGCCCGCCAGTTCGCTCTATCACCTGATCGGCGCCATCGAAGCGCTGAACGACGCCTGTCTCTGAGAACAGTGGCTTGCGTCCCGGCGCGGCCTTCCTTAAGTGCCTCTCCCGAAGGGGCCCCCCGTCCGGTTTCGGTCGGGTCTTCAACAGGATAGTCGCCCGGTGGCCCCTGATCAGCCAACTCTTGCGCCTGCGCGCGCGCCAAATCCGGAAGGGTCGATGACCGCCATCTCCCCGGCCCGCCTCACGCATCTGCAACGCCTCGAGGCCGAGAGCATCCACATCATGCGCGAGGTGGTCTCCGAGACCGAGCGCCCGGTGATGCTGTACTCCATCGGCAAGGACAGCGCGGTGATGCTGCACCTGGCCGCCAAGGCCTTTTACCCCAGCAAGCCACCCTTCCCGCTGCTGCATGTCGACACGACCTGGAAGTTCCGGGCCATGTACGAGATGCGCGAGCGCATGGCCCGCGAACTGGGCTTCGACCTTCTGGTCCACAAGAACCCCGAGGCCGTCGAGAAGGGCATCAACCCCTTTGACCACGGCAGCGCCCTGCACACCGACATCTGGAAGACCGAGGGGCTCAAGCAGGCGCTCGACAAGTACGGCTTCGATGCGGCCTTCGGCGGCGCACGCCGCGACGAGGAGAAGAGCCGCGCCAAGGAGCGGGTGTTCAGCTTCCGCGCCGCCGGCCATCGCTGGGATCCCAAGAACCAGCGCCCCGAACTGTGGAAGCTCTACAACGCCCGCAAGCAGCCGGGCGAGAGCATCCGGGTGTTCCCGATCTCCAACTGGACCGAGCTGGACATCTGGCAATACATCCACCTGGAGAACATCCCCATCGTGCCGCTGTACTTCAGCGACGTGCGGCCGGTGGTCGAGCGCGACGGCACGCTGATCATGGTCGACGACGACCGCATGCCGCTGCGCCCCGGCGAGACGCCGATGATGAAGTCGGTGCGTTTCCGCACCCTGGGCTGCTACCCCCTGACCGGGGCGGTGGAGAGCACGGCCGCGACCCTGCCCGAGATCATCCAGGAGATGCTTCTGACCACGACCAGCGAGCGCCAGGGCCGCATGATCGACCATGACCAGGCCGCCTCGATGGAGAAGAAGAAGCAGGAGGGGTACTTCTGATGAACCGCTCTGCGACCTTCCGCCGGCGCTGCCCGGCATTGACGCTTCGCGCCGCCCTTCGGGTCGCCGGGATGAGCGGAGTTTAGGGATATGGCTCACCAGTCCGCTCTCATCGAGACCGATATCGAGGCCTATCTCGAGGCCCACCATCACAAGAGCCTGCTGCGGTTCATCACCTGCGGCAGCGTGGACGACGGCAAGTCGACCCTGATCGGCCGCCTGCTCTACGACTCGAAGATGATCTTCGAGGACCAGATGGCGGCCCTCGAGGCCGACAGCCGCAAGGTCGGCACCCAGGGGGGCAAGATCGACTTCGCCCTGCTGGTCGACGGGCTGGCCGCGGAGCGGGAACAGGGCATCACCATCGATGTCGCCTACCGCTTCTTCTCGACCGAAACGCGCAAGTTCATCGTCGCCGACACGCCCGGGCACGAGCAGTACACGCGGAACATGGTGACGGGCGCCTCGACCGCCGACGCCGCCGTCATCCTGATCGACGCGCGCAAGGGCGTGCTGACCCAGACGCGCCGGCACAGCTATCTCGTCAGCCTGCTGGGCATCCGCAACATCGTCCTGGCCATCAACAAGATGGACCTGGTCGACTGGTCGCAGGAGGTGTTCGACGCCATTCTGGCCGAGTACCGCGACTTCGCCGCCCAGATCGGCCTGACCGATTTCACCGCCATTCCGATGAGCGCCCTGGACGGCGACAACATCACCGCCTCCAGCGACAAGGCGCCCTGGTACGAGGGGCCGCCGCTGATGCGCTGGCTCGAGGAAGCGCCCGTCGAGGCCGACCAGCAGGACCAGCCGTTCCGCATGCCGGTGCAGTGGGTCAACCGGCCGAACCTCGACTTCCGGGGCTTCTCCGGCCAGATCGCGTCCGGGGCCGTGAAGCCGGGCGACCGCATCCGCGTCCTGCCGTCGGGCCGCGAGAGCCGTGTCGAGCGCATCGTCACCCTGTCGGGCAACCTGGACCGCGCCGTGGCCGGCCAGTCGGTGACCTTGACGCTTGCCGACGAGATCGACATCTCTCGCGGCGACGTCATCGCCACGGCCGAGGATCCGGTGGCCGTGGCCGATCAGTTCGAGGCGACCCTGGTCTGGATGGACGACGAGGCCATGCTGCCCGGCCGGCCCTACCTGCTGAAAATCGGCGCCCAGACGGTCCAGGCGACCATCACCGAGCCCAAGTACCGGGTGAACGTGAACACCCTGGAGCATACGGCGGCCAAGAAGCTGGAGCTGAACGAGATCGGCGTCTGCAATCTCTCGCTCGCCAAGCCGATTCCCTTCGCTCCGTATGCGGAGAACCGCGACCTAGGCGGCTTCATCCTGATCGACCGCCTGAGCAACCGCACGGTCGGCGCCGGGATGCTGCACTTCGCCCTGCGCCGGGCCGAGAACATCCATTGGCAGGCGACCGACGTCGACAAGGCCGCCCGCGCCGCCCAGAAGGGCCAGAAGGCCCGGGTCGTCTGGTTCACCGGCCTGTCGGGCGCCGGCAAGTCGACGATCGCCAACCTGGTCGAGAAGCGGCTGCACGCCCTGGGCCGACACACCTATCTGCTGGACGGCGACAACGTCCGCCACGGCCTGAACCGCGACCTCGGCTTCACCGAGGAGGACCGCGTCGAGAACATCCGGCGGGTTGCGGAAGTGGCCAAGCTGATGGTCGACGGCGGCCTGATCGTGCTGACCGCCTTCATCAGCCCCTTCCGGGCCGAGCGCCGCATGGCGCGCGAGCTGATGGGCGAGGGCGAGTTCATCGAGGTGTTCGTCTCGACGCCGATCGAGGAGGCCGAAAGGCGCGACGTGAAGGGCCTGTACGCCAAGGCCCGCGCCGGGCAGCTCAAGAACTTCACCGGGGTCGACAGCCCCTACGAGCCGCCCGAGCAGGCCGAGATCGTCGTCGACACCACGAGCCTTTCCGCCGTCGAGGCGGCGGAAGCGATCGTCGCCTGGCTGGAGGCCTGAGGAGGCTGGGCGGCCGTCATGAGACTGTCGCCAGCCTCGCCTTGCATCGTCGGGGGCAGGCTTTATGGTGCGCCGCCTTGGATCGGGCCGGTGCGGACCGCTGATCGCGATCCGCATCAATCCCGTCAACTATTGAACCTTGGGGGGTCCGCGTGAGCGACGGCGGCTATAACGAACGGCTCTTCAAGAAGCCGGGGCTGCGCAGCTATCTGCACAACAGCCGCTTCCACTGGTTCCGCAAGGAAATGGAGCGCCTGGGCCTGCCGGAAGTGCGCATGGTCGAGCTGGGCTGCTTCGACGGCAAGCTGCTGGATTTCTGCCCGACCGCCCCCGTGGCCTACCGCGGCTTCGACGCCGGCTGGGAAGGCGGGCTGCAGGACGCCCAGAAGAAGTACGAGGGCCATCCGGTCTATCGCTTCGACCTCACCCGAGACGCCTCCGCCCTGCATCCGCTGAAGGACGGCGAGTTCAATCTGGCGGCCTCCATGGAGACGCTGGAGCATGTCCCGCCGGCGCTGGTCGATGACTACCTCGCCGAACTGGCGCGGGTGACGGACGGCTGGTTTCTGGTCACGGTGCCGAATGAGAAGGGTCCCATGCTGCTGGCCAAATGGGCGGCCAAGACCCTCTTCGCCGGCGGGGCCGAGAAGTACACGGCCGCCGAGCTGGTCTCGGCGACCTTCGGCCGGCTCGACCGGGTCGAGCGCAACGAGCACAAGGGCTTCGACTACGACGTCCTGATCGGCCAGATCGGCCGCCATTTCGAGGTGGTCAAGGTCGAGGCCATTCCGGTGGCGGGCCTGCCGCTGTGGACCTCTTTCACCGTCGGCATCGTCGCCCGCAGCCGGCCGCGCGCCGCGGCCCGCGCCGCCGCCTGATCAGCTGCGCGCCAGCAGCGCCAGGATATCGGCCATCCGGACGGGCCTGCCCGGTCCCACCCGCGCCCAGGTTTCGGCGAACAGCGCCGCATCGTCGATGCGCGCTAGCGCCGCCAGCAGCTCGTCGGCGTCGCGGGCCCGCAGCGGGAACTGGCTCATCAGGTCCATGGGATCGCTGGCGGGCGGATCGAACAGCACCGGCACGCGCCCCATCTTCAGCACATCGACGGCGGTCGTCGAGGGCGTGACCACGACCATCGCTGCGTCGCCCGCCGGCGCCAGGCCCGCTTGCGCCGGATGAGGCCAGGGCGTGACGCCCAGGGCCTGCGCTCGCTCCAGCAGGGCGGGCTTCTCGTGCGCCAGCATGCCGTCGATGATCGGGTGCGGTTTCCACAGGATGTCGCTGCGGGGCAGGCCCGCCTTGTCCGCCGCCTCGGCGATACGAGCCAGCAGCTCGACCTCCGGCTCGATGCCCCGCTCGCGATAGGCCGGCGTCATCGGGTGAACGAGGTTGGATAGCACGACCCATCCGCGCCCGCCGGCGCGGTGGACTGGAGCCTCGGCGGGCAGGGCCGCGACCTCGCCATAGCCTCCCAGCGCCTCGTGCCAGCGCGCGTCGCTCAGGCACTGGAACAGGCCGACGTCCGAGCCGCCATGCATGTTCAGCCCCTCGCTGCGGCCATGGACCCAGTGCAGCGTCCGCGCCCCGGCCTGCTGCAGCGCCCGCTCCAGCAGGTGTACGTCGGCGACGCCGGTGTGGCCCAGGATCACCCCCCTGGCGACCAGCGAGCGATCCGCCCGCCGGGCGCGGATCCAGGCGGCCTTGACCTCGCCTAGCGCCACCCGGAAGACGATGGCCGCCTGCTTGCTGCGCGGCGGCAGCCAGGCCGCCTGGCCGAAGGCGGACGCGCCCTCGGCAAGGCGGCGCAGGATGGCGGGCGTCGCGGCCAGCGCGGCGCCAAGGTCGTAGGGCCGCACCAGCGGCGCATCGACCAGGCCCCGGCTCGCGAACAGGCTCCGGGTCACCGACAGCGGCTCATGCGGGCGGCCGACCAGCAGCACCGGCGTCCCCGGCGCCTCGGCCGCCAGCCGGTCAACGACATGGCGGGTGCGGTTGGTGTCCTCACGGTGAACCACCGCCAGCAACGGCGCGCCCGGCGGCAGCCGTCCGCCGCCCGGCGTCAGCAGCGTCTTGGCCAGGCCCAGGAGACCGATCGCAGCCGCCAGCCAGTAGCCGCCGGGCGCTGCTTCCGGCGCGCCCTGGCCGGCATCCTGCCGCGCCTTGGCCAGCTCCAGACGCCACAGGTCATCCACCGGCGGGGCCGGCTGGGTCACAGGGCGATCTCCGCCAGGGCGTCGAACAGCGCGGTCGTGCGCCGACGGCCATCAGCGATCCAGTCGGCCAGACTGGCGGCCTCGCGCGGCGTCCAGGCGGCCGCTTGCTCGAGGTCGGCGGCGGTCAGGCGCGCCGGGTCCTCGATCCGCCGCCAAGGCTCCAGGCCCGCGTCGTCCAACGTGGCCGAGATCTTGTGTGTGTTGGACTCAACCGCCAGCAACGGCGTTCCCGCCGCCAGGGCGAAGGTCGCCGCGTGAAACCGCCCGGTGACCAGCAGGCGCAGGCGCGCCACGCGGGCCATGTAGTCGCGATCGTTGGTGAACTCGGCGGCGCGGGCGGCCAAGCGGGCGCGCACCGAAGCGAGACCGAAGGCCGGGTTGGACAGGTCGGCGCGGGTGATCCCGTCGCGGATATTGCGCAAGCCGCCCTTCAGGCCCGGCGGATGGTAGAGAATCGGCGTCACCCGTCCGCCAAGACGCCGCCGCGCCTGGTCCAGCGCCACGGCGGCCGAGCGAACGACGCTGTCGGTGAAGCCGACCTCGCGCCGGCCGCTGGCGGGCTGGGGCACGGTCTCGAACAGGCTGAGATCGGGCGCCAGGCGGGGGTCCGCGCCGGCCGCGCGCATCGCCGCCTGCGACCGGCTCTCCCGCGCGGCGACCAGCGTGAAATCGCCCAGCGCCGCGCCGAACGCCGGCCCGTTGTCCTGCCAGGACGCGTTGATCAGCGCCGACGGGACGCCCATCGCCCGCGCCTCGGCGCCGACGGCCAGCAGGGCGGCGCCGGCCGGGCGGTCATGGTGCAGCGTGCCCTCGGCGTTGACCACGACCAGGGCCGCGCTCTCAAGCGCGCGGCGAACCTCGACGTCCTGCCGCCAGTCCCGGTGCGCCGGCGCGCGGGCGACAACCTGAAACCCCCGGCGCGACAGCTGGTCCTCCAGCGTCCGCATCACCCGCCAGCAGCCGTGGTGCGGATCGATGCGGGTGTCGTTGATCAGGACGGCCGGGCGAAAGGTCATGCCTAGCCCGCCTGACGGCGCGCTTCATCGACCCAGAGGAAGTTCTCGTACGGAATCCACGAGACCTGGGCGAAGAAGGAGAAGTTGAGCCAGACGCCCATCACCGTGGCGAACACTAGATAGATGCCGACCGAAGCCATGAGCGCGGTCTGACGCGGCAGCAGCTGGGGAAGCCGCGCCAGGATCGCGATCTGCGGCAGCAGCAGATACATGGCCAGACGATCGCCGACCACCGGCTGGATGAACACGATGGGGGCCGTGGCCAGCATTGTGACCGCGAAGGCGAAGAACGCCGGATAGTCGTCGTAGGTCGCGCGCCATTGTTTGCGGAGCACCAAGAAGGCGACCGCCGCGACCACGTTCAGCCCTGCCCGGGGCAACGCCCCGTTCGCCTGCAGCTCGCTGTCCATGTAGCTCGCCGAATAGACGACGATGGCGTCGAAGAGGAAGAACCAGCCGGCCAGCACCACGCCGGCCGCCGCCGCCGCCAGTCGCCACAGGCTGTCCAGGCGGAACTGGAACAGCAGCAACAGGATCATCACCGCCGCCGACTTGTGGAAGGTCGCCGCCAGCACGACCAGGGCGGCGTAGAGGATCGGCCTGCGGTCGATGAAGGCGAGGAAGGCGAAGCCGAGCACCCCGATCGCCGTGGCCTGGCGCGTGGCGCTCATCGACACGATGATGATCAGCACCGGCACGGCCAGCGCCATGGTCCGCCAGAAATTTGGCTGCCGGTTGGCGAATGTCACCAGCCCGGCCGTGAAGATGGCCGCGCAGATGAAGTTCATGCCGTAGAAGCCGAGCCCGGTCTTGGCAGCGACCCAGTTGATCAGGCTGAACCCGACATCCCAGCCCGTGAACAGCTCGACAAAGTCGAAGGCGGCGGTGCGCTCGTAGATGGCGAGATAGTTGTTCCAGTCGTGGCCGATATGCTCACGCAGGCCGATGAAGATCACCAGGATCAGACTGGCGCCCAGCAGTGAAATCAGGCGGGCGTTGTTGGTCAGCCGGCCAGTGGCCAGGCCAAGGGCGGTCGGGACGATGAAGAGAATCCAGTAGATGAACATCTGTCGCGCCGGCCTGGACCGTCCCCCGTTCGCCGGCCTCAGAGAGGACCGTTGTAGCCGCGATACCAGTCGACGAAGGCGCGCACGCCCTCTTCCACCGTCACCCTGGGCTTGTAGCCGACAACACGCGCCAGGTCGGCGACGTCCGCCTCGGTGTCGGGCACGTCGCCCGGCTGCAGCGGCAGCATCTCCATGGTCGCCTTGCGGCCGAGGCAGTCCTCAAGCACCTCGATGTAGCGCAACAGTTCGACCTGCTGCTCGGCGCCGATGTTGAACAGCCGGTAGGGCGCCGAGGAGGTCGCCGGATCCGGCGCGGCGCCGTTCCAGGCCGGGTCCGGCGCCGCCGGCTGGTCCAGCACGCGGATCACCCCTTCGACGATGTCGTCGATATAGGTGAAGCTGCGCTTGTGCTTGCCGTGGTTGAAGACCTTGATCGGCTCGCCGGCCAGGATCGACTTGGTGAACAGGAACAGCGCCATGTCCGGCCGGCCCCAGGGGCCATAGACCGTGAAAAACCTCAGGCCCGTGCAGGGGAAGCCGTACAGATGGGCGTAGGAATGCGCCATCTGTTCGTTGGCCTTCTTGGTCGCCGCATAGAGGGTCAGCGGATGCTCGGCGCTGTCGTGGACCGAGAAGGGCATCTTGGTGTTCGCGCCATAGACGCTGCTGGTCGAGGCGAAGACCAGGTGCTCCACGCCGTTGTGCCGGCAGCCTTCCAGGATGTGCAGGAAGCCGGTGACGTTGGAGTTGACGTAGGCGTGCGGATTGATCGCCGCATACCGCACGCCGGCCTGGGCGGCGAGATTGATCACCCGCTGCGGACGGTGCTCGGCGAAGGCCGCCGCCATGGCGTCCTTGTCGGCCAGGTCGATGGTCAGGTGGACGTAGTTGGGATGGTCGAGATGCCGCGCCAGCCGCGCGCGCTTCAGTTCGGGGTCGTAGTAGTCGTTGATGATGTCGACGCCGACGACGCTGTCGCCGCGTTCCAGCAGCTTGAGACTGACGGCCGAGCCGATGAATCCGGCGCTGCCGGTGACCATGACCTTCATGACGAACGCGTTTCCCGTCCTGTGCTGGGCTGACCGCCAGACTGTTGGCGGGTTTTAGTGCGCGTTCCGGCCAGTGGGAACCGATTTCGGATCGAAACGCGCGTCATATCAAGGCGTTGAAGGCGATCTACAGGCGCCCGTCGACCTCGGCCCGCGGCAGGGCCGACTTGACGTCATAGAGCACCGCGCCCGGCTTGCCGAACGCCCGCACGCCGGTCGCGCCCAGGTCCAGGAACTGCCGGTGCGCGACCGCCAGCACGACGGCGTCATAGGCGCCGGCGGCCGGCTCGGACGTCAGGTCCAGGCCATACTCGTGGCGGGCCTCGGCCGGATCGACCCACGGATCGTGGATGTGCACCTCCAGCCCGTGGTCGGCCAGCTCGGCGACCACATCCAACACCTTGGTGTTCCGCAGGTCGGGGCAGTTTTCCTTGAACGCCAGGCCGAGCACCAGGACCCGGGCGCCGACCGGATTGATGCGCCGGCCAAGCAGCAGCTTCAGCACGCTGGAGGCGACATAGGCGCCCATGCCGTCGTTGGTCCGTCGCCCGGCCAGGATGACCTCCGGGTGATAGCCGACCTCCTGGGCCTTGTGCGTCAGGTAGTAGGGGTCGACGCCGATGCAGTGCCCGCCCACCAGACCCGGACGGAAGTTCAGGAAGTTCCACTTGGTGCCGGCGGCGGCCAGAACCTCGGCTGTGTCGACGCCCAGGCGGCCGAAGATCATCGCCACCTCGTTGATCAGGGCGATGTTCAGGTCGCGCTGGGTGTTCTCGATGACCTTGGCGGCCTCGGCCACCTTGATCGAGCTGGCCTTGTGGGTGCCGGCGGTCACCACCGAGGCATAGAGGGCGTCGACCAGGTCCGCCGCCTCGGGGGTCGAGCCGGCGGTGACCTTGGTGATGGTGGCCAGGCGGTGCTCGCGGTCGCCGGGATTGGCGCGCTCGGGCGAGTAGCCGCAGAAGAAGTCCTTGTTGAAGGTCAGGCCCGAAACCTCCTCGAGGATCGGCACGCAGACCTCCTCGGTGCAGCCGGGGTAGACGGTCGATTCGTAGATCACCACCGCGCCCGGCGTCAGGTGCGCGGCGATCGCGCGGCTGGCGCTGCGCAGGGCGCCAAGATCGGGGCGACGCGCGTTGTCGATCGGCGTCGGCACGGTGACGACGAAGATGTTGCGGCCGGCCAGGTCCGCCGAGCGGTCGGAAAAGGTCAGCCTGTCGGCGGCCGCCAGCTCTTCCGGATCGAGTTCCAGCGTGCGGTCACGCCCTTCGCGCAGCTCGGCGATACGGCCCGAATCGAGATCGTAGCCGACAGTGTCGTAGAGGCGGCCGAAGGCGGCGGCGAGCGGCAGACCGACATAGCCAAGACCGATCACCGCGATACGGGCGGCTTCCAGCGACAACATACTGTTCTCCAGTTTCAGCGGGGCTGAGCCCCATCGGCCGCGCGCGGCGGCAGCAGCAACCCGCAGGCCAGCGCGAAGAGGCACAGCACCGCGGGGGTGCGAAGGGGATAGTCCACCAGCGAGTGCACCATCAAGAAGACAATGGCGAGACTGGCCGCGCGCGCGATCGGACCGATCGATTCGCGCGGTCGCCAGGCCCGGCGGGACGCGAGCACGAACCAGACAAGGAAGGCCAGCATCAGCAGCAGGCCGGGCAGGCCTGTCTCGATCAGGAGCTCAAGCCAGTCGTTGTGGGCGTGGTTGAGATAGGTGTTCTGCATGACCGCGGGGGTTTCGAACATCATGTAGACCGGCACGAAACTGCCAAGACCGGCGCCCAGCGGCGCAAAGGCCCAGGCGGCCTCCGCGCCGACCATCACCGCATCGAGGCGCAGGCTGTCCTGCACCCCGTCCTCGATCCGGGCGAAGGCCCCGGCGAACACGATGGGCGCCAGCGCCAGGGCCGCGACCACGCCGAGGCCGGCGATGATCAGCGGCCACCGGCCGGTCTTCAGCTCGCTGCGCCAGGCCAGGGCGAGCCCTCCGACCAGGGCCAGGCCCGCCAGCAGCAGCCCGGCGCGCGACTGGGTCATGGCGATGCCAACCACCGCCAGCAACAGGACGCCGCCGGCCAGGGCCAGACCGCTGGCCCGAGTGCGGCCGCGATCGCGCAGGCTGGCGATGGCCTCGACCAGGGCAAAGGGAATCGCGCAGGCCAGCAGCGAGGCCAGGTGATTGCGGTTGGCGAAGAAGCCGACGGCCGGATTGGGGTTGGTCACGGCATAGAAGCGCAGCGGGCTGTCCTGCCCGCCCAGCACCTGCAGGGCACCGACGATGGCGCTGGCGGCGGCGACGCCGAACAGCACCAGGATCATCAGCCGTCGGCCGCTCGCCGACAGTGTGCGCGTCGCCAGGAAAACGGCCGCGGCGGGAACAAGCGCCATCAGGGTGGAAACGGTGGCCTGCGGCGTCAGGCTGAGCGGCGCCCAGGTCCGGTCGACACTGGCCATGGCCAGTTCGGCGGCGATCCGCTCACGGCCCGGCAGGGCGGCCCACAAGCCTGCGGGAAGCGGAACCAGCTGCAGCAGGCCGACCAGAAAGCAGCCGGCCAGGATCAGCAGGGGGAGGCGCTCGGCCGACTCGACCGGCTTGCCCGAAAGCCGCCAGATCGCCCAGGCCAGCAGGGGCGTGGAGGCGGCGGCGACGATGTCGGAGGTAAACACCTCGTCGCGCGAGGCGCCGCCGAGGAGAAGCGCCAGCAGGAAAAAGGCGGCGCAGGCATAGGAAAAGGGCCGCGAGGTCATGGCGTCTTTCGAACAGCCCCTCGCGGCCCTTTGTTAGATCAATCGCTCTTCAGGTGCGGTCCGACCTACGGGGAGGACGGATCGTTGGAGTCGTTGATGGCGACAGCGGTGACGCCGACGGTGATGCCGCCGAAGGCCGCCCAGGTCCAGAAGTCCCAGCCTTGGCCAGGCGGGTCGGTCGGGCCGTAGCCCTCTTCTTCCGGCTGGTAGGCAGCGCGCACGAGGTTGCTGGAGCCGCCGCAGTCAGCGCTGACGGTGGCCATCGAACGGGCGGAAACCTGGGTGGTGCAGGCGCCGTAGCTGATGGTGGCCGAGCCATCCATCGCCATCACGCGATCGCCGGGGCGAAGCACGGTCGAAGAGGTGACCGGCACGAAGCGGCCGTTCTGGTTCACGAGGACCGAGCCCTCGACGGCGCCGAGGCGCACGGAGTCAGCGGCGACAGCGACCTGACTCGTGAGGAGCAGGCCGACGGAAGCGGCGACGGCGATTTTCCGGATCATTCGTTATTACCCCTCAAGCGATCTGCCCGTGTGCGACCGAATGCCACGGACGGTCAAAGCCAATACCCCACGACCTCTGTTACGGCAACCGCTCAAAACCGGGAATCTCCCGATTTT
Source organism: Caulobacter sp. (assembly GCA_046295055.1). Lineage (GTDB taxonomy): Bacteria > Pseudomonadota > Alphaproteobacteria > Caulobacterales > Caulobacteraceae > Caulobacter. Next base: position 20,999 of record JBKBOD010000007.1, read on the forward strand.
TGACTGCGAGGCCAAATTGCCACGGACCGGAACGCTCAACTTGAGCGCGGGTTCCCCTGACAGGCGAAGTCGCGGAACATGAACGATATTCTCACGCCACAGGGTTACCAATCCGTCGCGACAAAATGGTGACCGAACGAAAATTTCTCGTCTGGCGACGCTACGCTTGAGCCCGCGAGCCCCATCGGGCAATCACCGCGCAACCGATCGGACAGGCCGCCGGCTGGAGAGCTTCCGCACACCATGGTCCGCGTGCTGCACGTCATACCGGAAGACGGACTGGGCGGCGCCGAACTGGCGGCCCGGCGCACCGCCGAACGGCTCGGCGATCGCTTCACGCTCGTTTCCCTCACAGGCGGCCCCGAGGGCGCCCGCCCCTCGAATGTCGTCTATCTCGGCGGCCGTGGACCGCTCGATCTTGGCGCCGCATGGCGCGCGGCGCGCATGGCCCGCGACCATGAGGTGGCGCTCTTCTCGCTGTGGAAGGCCATGCCGGCCCTGATTCTGTCGCGCTTCCTGGCGCCGCGCGCCCGGCGCGTGCTGTTTCTCCATTCGGACCGGCGCGTCCATCTCGCCGACGCCTGGCTTTCATGGCTCGGCGCCTGGTTCGCCGACGAGATCTGGGCCGACAGCGAAAGCTCGATCAGCGGATTCGCCGGCCTCGCTCGCCGCGACACGCCCCGCCGCGTCATCTCCTTTGTCATGCACCGCCCGCAGGGGCGACGCCGGACCGAACCGTCCTGGCGGTTCATCTTCTGGGGGCGGCTCAACATCCTCAAGCGGCTGGACCGCATCGTCGGCCTGTTCGCCGCCATCGCCACGCGGCGGCCCGAGGCGCGGCTGACGCTGGTGGGTCCCGACGCGGGCACGGAAGCAAGCACGCGCCGTCAGGTGGCCGAGCTTGGCCTTGACGACAGGGTCCGCTTCACCGGTCCGCTGTCCTTCGACGAGATCTGCGCCGAGGCCGATCGGCACGACGTCTTCTTCCAGCTGAGCGACCAGGAGGGCGCGGCCATGGCCCTGGTCGAGGCCATGCAACTGGGCCTGGCCTGCGTCGTCACCCCGGTCGGGGAGATGGGACGCTATGTCCGCCACATGGAGTCGGGCGTCATCTACGAATCCGAGGCCCAGGCCGCCCTCGACATCGAGCGCATGCTTGAAAACCCGGAACTTTTCGCGCGGATCAGCGCGCAGGCAATCGACCTGTGGGATGGTCGGCGGCTATACGAGGACGATGTGATCGCGGCCGCGCAAGCGCTGGCCGCGCGGGAGGTCTGAAGCGACATGTGCGGCATTGCCGGTCTCTACGCCGCCGCCTCGCCTCCGGCGGCCAGCCAGGCGGTCGCGCGCGCGATGCTGGACGCCATCGTTCACCGGGGCCCTGACAGCGAGGGTGTCTGGACCGACGCCGAGGCCGGCGTGGCGCTGGGCCAGCGGCGGCTGGCGATCATCGACCTCAGCGAGGCGGGCTTCCAGCCGATGGCCAGCAACGACGGCCGCTGGGTGATCGACTACAACGGCGAGATCTTCAACTACCTCGACGTCAGGGCCGAGCTCGAGGCGGCCGGGTCTTACGCATGGCGCGGCCATTCCGACACCGAGGTTCTGGTCGAGGCGGTCGCCCGCTGGGGCGTCGAGGGCGCGCTGGAGCGCATCGAGGGCCAGTTCGCCATCGCCCTCTGGGACCGCGCCGAGCGGCGGCTCCACCTGGCCCGCGACCGCTTCGGTGAAAAGCCGCTCTACTACGGCTGGGCCGGCCCGGCCCTGGCGTTCGGCTCCGAGCTCAAGGCCCTGCGCACGGTCCCTGGCCTGCCGGACGACATCGACCAGGAGGCGCTGTCGGGCTTCCTGCGATACGGCTACGTGCCGCATCCCCGCTCGATCTGGCGCGGCGTGCGCAAGCTGCCGCCGGGCGCGCGCATCAGCTTCGGCGCGTGCGACGCTCCGGGAAGCTGGCCCGAACCGGTCCGCTACTGGAGCGCCCACGAGGCCATCGGCCGGGCGCTGGATAATCCCTGGACCGGATCGGAGGACGAGGCGGTCGAGGCGCTGGACGCGCTGCTGCGCCGGACCGTGGCCACCCGCATGATCGCCGATGTGCCGCTGGGTGCGATGCTGTCGGGCGGCGTCGATTCGTCAGCCATCGTCTCGCTGATGAAGGCGCAGGGCGGCGCGGTGAAGACCTTCACCATCGGCTTCGACGAGCCTGGCTTCAACGAGGCCGAGCACGCCAGGGCCGTCGCCGACCATCTGGGCACGGACCACACCGAGCTGTACGTCAGCGCGGCCGAGACGCTGGACGTCGTTCCGCACCTGCCGCGCCTCTATGACGAGCCCTTCGCCGACGCCTCGCAGATCCCGACCTATCTCGTGGCCAGGCTGGCCAGGAGCCAGGTCACCGTGGCCCTGTCGGGCGACGCCGGCGACGAGATCTTCGCGGGCTACAATCGCTACTTCCATGGCGCGCGACTGTGGGACCGCGTCGGCGCCCTGCCCCGCCCGTTGCGCGCGGCGGGCGCTGGCGCGCTGCGTTCCCTGTCGCCCGATGGCTGGAACCGGCTGACGAGCGCCCTCGGCCCGATGCTGCCCGCAGAGCTTTCCGGCGGCCGCGCCGGCGAGAAGGTGCACAAGTTCGCGGGCGTGCTGGGCGCGGCCGACCGCGACGATTACCTGATGGGCCTGCTGTCCTACTGGCGCAATCCCGAGGCTGTCGCCGCGGGCGGAGCGCGCGGCCTGCGCCTGCCGGGCGACCGTCCCCCGCCGGGCCGCCTGACCAGCTTCGCCGAGCGGGCGATGGCCACCGACCTCTGCGAATACCTGCCCGACGACATCCTGGTGAAGGTCGACCGGGCCAGCATGGGCGTCAGCCTCGAATGCCGCGCGCCCTTCCTCGACCGCCAGGTCCTGGACTTCGCCTGGCGACTGCCGATGGCGTTCAAGATCTCCGGCGGGCGCGGCAAGCATGTGCTGCGCCGGGTGCTGGACCGCTATGTCCCTCGCGCCCTGATCGACCGGCCCAAGCAGGGCTTCGCCATCCCGATCGGCCGCTGGCTGCGCGGCGAACTGCGCGACTGGGCCGAGAGCCTGCTGTCGCGCGAGCGGCTGGCCGCCGACGGCCTGTTCGATCCGGCGCCTGTCCGCGCCGCCTGGGATGAGCATGTTTCCGGCCGGCGCGACCACGACACCCGGCTATGGACGGTGCTGATGGCCCAGGCCTGGCTCGAGGCCCAGAAGGGCGCCGTCAGCACGGCGCCGGCAAGGGACGCCGCAGCGTGATCAGACCTTGCGCAGACCCGGCGCCGGGCGGTTCGCTGGCGGGCGCCCGCATCGCCCTGTTCGGCAACACTGACTGGTATCTCTACAACTTCCGCCTCTCGCTCGCTCGGCGCATCCGGGATGAGGGCGGCCACCTGCTGCTGTTGTCGCCGCCGGGCGGCTATGGCGAGAAGCTGCGCGAGATGGGCTTTGACTGGCGCCCTCTGCCGATGGAGCGGCGCAGCCTCAATCCCTTCGGCGAGGCCGCCCTGCTGGCCCGCATCGCGATGCTGCTTCGGCGCGAGCGCATCGACATCGTCCACGGCTTCACCATCAAGCCGGCGATCTACGCCGGGCTCGCCGGACGCATGGCCGGGGTCCGGGGGCGCGTCAGCGCCGTCGCCGGCATGGGCTTTGTCTTCATCAGCGACAGCCTCAAGGCGCGGATGCTGCGACCGGTGGTGCGCACCATGGCCTGGGCGGCGTTCGGCGGGGACGACGCCCGCCTCATCGTGCAGAATCCCGACGACCGCGCCGCCTTCGTCGATCCGGGCCTGGTGGACCCGGCGCGGGTCCACACCATTCCCGGCTCCGGCGTCGACCTTTCCCGCTTCCAGCCCAGCACCCGCACGCGCGGCGAGGGCGAGCCCCTGAAGGTCCTGCTGGCCGCCCGGGTGCTGTGGGACAAGGGCATGGCCGAGTTCATCGAGGCCGCCCGCGCCCTGAAGAGCGAAGGCCGCAACATCCGCTTCCTGCTGGCCGGGGAGCCGGATCCCGGCAACCCGGCCACCTGCCCGCCCGAATCGGTCGCCGCCTGGCATGCCGAGGGCGTCATCGAGCACCTGGGCCATGTCGGCGACATGCCGGGCCTGCTGGCCGACGTCGACGTCGTGGTCCTGCCCAGCTACCGCGAAGGCCTGCCCAAGACCCTGATCGAGGCGGCCGGCTGCGCCCTGCCGCTTGTCACCACCGATGTCCCCGGCTGCCGCGAGGTGGTGACGCACGAGGTCGACGGCCTGCTGGCGCCCGCGCGCGAGTGGGAGCCTCTGGCCCGGGCGATCGCCAGGCTCGACGACGACGCGGCGCTGCGCCGCCGTCTGGGCGAGGCGGCCCGCGCCAAGGCGCTGGACCAGTTCGACGAACAGATCGTCCTGCGCCGCACCCTGGACGTCTATGGCGAGTTGCTGAATCGGACCGCGCGATGATCCGTCGCGGCCTGGGGACGATCGGCATCATCGGCGTCAGCGCCGTGCTGACCTACGGCGCGGCCATGCTGCTCACACGGGTGATGAGCAAGTCGGAGTTCGGCGCCTACAGCTTCTACATCGCCGTCGCCATGGCCCTGGGCACCCCGGCGCAGGCCGGCATCACCACCTTCATCACCCGCGAGACCTCCCGCAGCCGGGCGCGCGACAACTGGGGCCTTGGCCGAGGCGTCATCCGCCGCGCGCTGCAGCTCAGCCTGGCGATCGCCCTCCTGGTGGCCTGCGCCTGCGTGGCGGAGTTCTTCTTCGGCTTCGTCGGCGCCCGCTACGACCCGATGATGCTGATCCTGCCGCTGTTCATCGTCATGACCAGCGGGGTCGCTGTGCGAAGCGCGGCCCTGCGCGGGGTGGACAAGGTGATCCTGGCGCAGATTCCCGAGGGCGTGATCCGGCCGACGGCCCTGTTGCTGGTGCTGGCCGGCGCCTGGCTTGTCGTCGGCGACCTCGGCCGCGACCTGGCCATCATGCTGACGCTGGCCGCCTACGTCCTGTCGATGGCCGCCTGCCTGGCGCTCTATCTGAAGCACGTCGCGGTCCGCTATCGCGGCGTCCAGCCGATCTATCGCGACCGCCAGTGGATCAGGGAAGTGGCGCCGTTCAGCCTCGGCGGCGGGGCCTTTGTGCTGATGGCGCTGGCCGGACCGATTCTCCTGGGTCTGCTGGCCAACGCCAACGAGGTCGCGGAAATGCGGATCGCCACCCAGCTCGCCCAGGTGGGCGGCCTCGGCTACACCGCCGCCGTCATGAACGTCTCGCCCCGGCTCGCCTCCGCGCACGTCAAGGGCGACATCCCCAGCATGGAAGAGGGCGTTCGGCAGGCCACCCTTCTGGCGCTGCTGGCCAGCGCGCCGCTGCTGCTCATCTTCCTGGCCGCCGGCGCGCCCCTGCTGGGGCTGTTGTTCGGCGTCGCCTACGAGAAGGCGGCTCCGGCGCTGGTCATCATCGCGACGGCCCACGTCGTCAACGCCGCCTTCGGCTGTTCGGCCGCGGCGCTGAACATGTCGGGCCACCAGACCGACTGCCTGGTCATCTATGGCGCCGGGCTGATCATCCTCTGCGTCCTCACCGGCCTCCTCGCCGGACCCTTCGGCGCCACGGGCGCGGCGGCGGCGTTCGCCGTTACCACCCTGGCGACCAACCTGGCCCTCTGGACCCAGGCGCGGCGGCGCCTCGGCCTCGACACGGGCGCCTGGATTCTGCTTAAGCGGCGCAAGAAGGACATCTGACGCAAACGGCGCGAGCGTTGCGGCGGGAAAGACAAGATCGCCCGGAAGGGGCGCTGGGGGCAGGGCGGACCATGAGCGACGGCAAGACCAAGAGCCGCGACAATGTCGACTGGCTGGACTATGCGCGGTTCCTCGCCGCCTTCATCGTCATGGCCTTCCACTATCTCGCCAACGGGCCGCGGCACGGCAAGACCGGGGCGGCCACGGACTTCGGCCTCATCGGCCAGGTCGCCGAGTATGGCTACCTCGGCGTCGACCTGTTCTTCATCATCAGCGGCTTCGTCATCTTCTGGTCGGCGATCGGCCGTCCCGCCGACCGCTTCGCTGTCTCGCGCGCCTCGCGCCTGTGGATGACATTCGCGGTCTGCATGACCTTCACCGCTGTCATCGAGACCCTGACGCGGACCGATCCCGTCACGCCGCTGCGCTATCTGGTGAACCTGACCATGATCCCCGACTGGCTCGGCCAGAAGTCGGTCGATGGAGTCTACTAGACGCTGGCGGTCGAGATCGCCTTCTACGGCGCGGTGTTCCTGGCCATCGTGCTGGGGCTGACGCGGCGGCCGGCGCTGCTGATCGCCGGCTGGGTCGGGGTGATGGTCGCGGCGCGTATCGCCGGCATGATCTTCGGCTTCGAGCCGCCCGTGCTTCTGGGCGGCTATTTCCCCCTCTTCGCCAGCGGCTGCATCCTCGCCCTGCTCCGCCAGGACGGCGCGCCGCGCTGGCTGTGGCTGGTCCTGCTGGCGAACCTGCCGCTCGTCGCCCTGCTCGTCCACCATGCGGCGGTTGGCTACAAGGACGATGGCGGCGTCATCCCCATGGTCGCCGTGGCCATCGTGCTGGCCTTCCACCTGCCCTTCATCCTGCTGCGCAAGACCAGCCTGCGCCTGCCCATGGCCCGCGCCATCGGCGATCTGACCTATCCGCTCTATCTGCTTCACGCCGGGGTCGGCTACCTGGCGATCGCCGCCCTGCCGGTGAATAAGTGGTTGGCCGTGACGATCGTCATGGCCGGCGCGATCCTGCTGGCCCATCTGGTCAACCGCTTCGTCGAGCGGCCGACGCTGGGTCTGCGCAACCGCGCCTTCGACAGGCTCCTGGGCGCGCCGATCCGTTTTGTTCTTGGCCGTCTGCCTCGCCGCGGGGAGGCCTGAGATCACCCGCCCCGGGTGATCCTCAGGTCGTCGATCCAGGCCTCGCCGTTGCCCCGTCCCTTGCCGGAGCGGGACGACAGCAGCAGCCACTGGGCCGTGCAGCCGGCGGGGATCTCGAAGGTGACGCTGAAGGTCCGCCAGGACTGGTCGCCGTAGACCGCATCCGTCTCGGCGCTCCAGGTCTGGTTCCGCCGCGCGCACTGCAGCCGCCAGACCAGCGGCCAGCCGGCCGATAGCCCCTCGGTCTTCCAGCGGCCGGTCAGGGTGTGCCGCCCCGCCGGCAGAGCCAGAAGCTGCCGGGCCAGGTAGGACGCCGACGGCGCGTTCGTCATCCGCACGTAGAGCACCCGGCCCTCGCCTGTCTCGGCCGGCGCCGGCTCGACGATCAGGCCCGGCCGGTCGAGGAACTGCCAGTTGAACGGCATGCCGCCCGGCAGGCCGTCGAACCCGCCGTCATAGGGATCGGCCAGGTTCCGCACCCCCTCGTCGGGCAGCAACTGCGCCCAGACAAGGAACGCCTGCTCGTAGGCGCCCTCCTGGATCAGCCGCTGGGTCAGGGCGGCGGTCTCCGTTTCGGTCGGCGGATGGCGGCCGCTGCGCATGGCCGTGAACACCGCCATGGCGGCGCCGGGGTTGTCGCCGAACCGCGCCATCCGCGTCAGGACGTGGCTGCGCCAGGGCGGCTGGCTGTCCATCAGCCGCGCAAGCACCGCGGCTCCGTTGGGGTTGGCCGCCATGCGCGACAGCTCGAGCGTCATGGTGCCGGTCATCGATACCGGCCAGGCGCGCATCAGTCCGTCGGCGCGGTCGGCGGCCTCGGCGTAGCGGCCCTGCGCGACGAGGTCGGCGATCAGCCAGCTCTGCGCCGGAACGTCCCGCTTCAGCCGGTCGCCGGCGATCCGCATCAGCCGCGCCTCGGCCGGCCGGTCCCCGCGCCGCCCGGCGGCGATGGCCAGGCTGCGGAAGGCCGCGCCCTGCATCGGGTCGCCGGCCAGGGCGGCCCGGGCCAGCGCTTCGGCTCGCGCGGCGCCCTGCGGGGTGCGGTCATCGTTCAGCTGCGCCTCGGCCATGGCGGCCAGCGCCGCCGGCGTGTCGGACCGCAGCGCCAGGGCGCCGGCGGGGTCGCCGGGGATACGCGCCTCGACCCAGCCGTTGAACAGCTGCGCCGCCATCAGCAGCAGGGAGCCGAGGCCAAGCCCGGCGGCCAGCGCGGCCCGCCCGATCGGAAACCGGCGCGGCGGCGGTTCGGGCGGCGGCGGAGTCACCACCCGCAGGACCGGTCGCTCGCGATTCTCCGGCGGCATCAGCCGTCAGGCCTTGCGTTCGATCTTCTTGGGCCGGTCGCCATATTCGTAGTTGTAGGCATAGCCATAGCCATAGCCGTAGCCATAGCCGTAGCCCGCCGACTTGACGCTGAACTTCGACAGCAGCGCCCCCAGCATCCGCGCATTGCCCAGACCCAGGCGCCTCAGGGCCGCCCTGGCCAGGCCAAGGCGGGTGGTGCCTGCCTCGATGACCAGGATGGTGCCGGCCACGGTGCTGGCCAGCAGCGGCGCATCGGCCAGGCCCATCACCGGCGGTCCGTCGATGACCAGCAGGTCGAAGTGCTGCTGCGCCTCGGCCACCAGCGCCCGGATGCGGCCGCCGGCCAGCAGTTCGGCCGGGTTGGGCGGCAGCGGGCCGCAGGGGATGAAGGCCAGGTTCGGCTGGTCGGTCGCCTGGCAGAGATCGATCAGCGAGGCCGCGCCGGTCAGGTAGTTCGACAGGCCCTGGCTGGAATCGGCCCGCAGCGTCCGGTGCAGCGAGGGATTGCGCAGGTCGCTGTCGACCAGCAGCACGGTCATGCCCAGCTTGGCGAAGTTCTTGGCCAGGGCCACCGAGGTCGTCGACTTGCCTTCGGAGGGCCGCGCCGAGGTGACCAGGATGTTCCGCGGCACGCCCTCGTTGGTCGAGAACTGCAGCGCCGTCCGCACCGAATAGTAGGCTTCGGAGAACGAGCTTCGCGGATCGGACATGGCCTCGTCCGGCGTGACGCCCTTCTCCAGCATCGGGATGGCGCCCAGCAGCGGCATGCCCAGCTTGCCCTCGATGTCCTCCGGCACCTTGATGGTCTCGTCGAGGCTTTCCAGGGCGAAGGCGGCGCCCAGGCCCAGCATCAGGCCGACGCCGAGCGCGATCAGCAGGTTGATCAGCAGGTTGGGCTTGAACGGCCGGCGCGGAACCTCCGCCTGGTCGACGACGGAGACGTTGTTGGCGCCCACGCCGCCGGCGACGCCGATCTCCTTGTAGCGCTGCAGCAGGCCGTCATAGAGGCTGCGGTTGGTGTCCACGTCGCGCTGCAGGGTGTTGTACTGGATCGAGCGGTTGCGCAGGTCCATGACCCCCGACTTCAGGCTGTTGACCTGGCCGGACAGCGAGGCCTCCTGGCGGGCGGCGATCTGGTACTGCTGGTAGATCGACTGGCGAACCGACTCCATCTCGGTGCGGATCTGGCGATCCAACTCGGCGATCTGGCTCTTGAGCTGCAGCATCTCAGGGTGATCGTCCAGCATCGACACCGACTTCTGCTGATAGATCGCCTGCAGCCCCGCCTGCTGTTGCCGCAGGGCCTGGATGGTGCCGCTGGCGCGCACTTCGGGCAGGCTGGCCAGGTCGGCCCCCTGCGCCTGGCGCCAGCGCTGCTCGGCCTTGATGCGCTCGCTCTTGGCCATGGCCAGGGCGCTGTTCATCGCGACCAGGTCGGAGGCGGTCAGCGACTGGCTGGCCGTCTGCTCCGCGCCGCCGCCGCCGCCCGCGCCGGGCGTGGTCGTGGTCGGCGCCACATTGATGATCTGCTCCTGCTGGGCATAGGCGACCAGGGCCCGCTCCGACTCTTCCAGCCGGGTCTTGGCCTCGGCCAGCTTCTCCTCGAGGAAGTTGCGCGCATAGCCCGACGCCTTGAATCGACGGTCGAGGTTGGAATCGATGAACGCCTCGCCGACGGCGTTGGCCACCTTGGCGGCCACGGCGGGGTTGGGGCTGTCGTAGCTGACCTGCACCAGACGGGTGCCGCGAATCGGCGTCACCGTCAGCCCGTCCATCAGCAGCGAGCGCGCGCGGGTCTCGGTCGTGGCGCGGTCCTTGGCGGTCGGAACCTTGGCCTTGTTGTCGCCGCCGCCGAACAGGCGGCCGATGAAGCCCAGCGGCGATCCGCCCGACTGCTCCATGAAGTTTGCATCGTTTGCCAGGTTGGCGCGCCGCACCGCCCGCATGGCCGTATCGCGGCTCTTCAGCAGGTTGTGCATGGTCTGGATGAAGTCGGTGTCGCGCGACATGTCCGGCTGGACCGACTCGATGTCGACGATGTTGGCCTGCTCGCGGTCGATCTGCAGGCTGAGCGTCGCGCGATAGATCGGCGTCGTCGTCAGGGTGATGATCAGCCCGGCGATCAGCGCCAGAGCCACCGCCCCGGCGATGACCAGGCGGTGCTTCACCAGCACATGCCAGTAGGCGAGGAAGTTGATCTCCGGCCCCTGGCTGTCGTCGAGCGTGTCACGCCCGTTGACGGCCAGCGCGCGGCCGCCGCGCACCACCAGGGGACGCGGCATGGCGGCGGTCAGGTAGTTCTGGGAGTCGGGCTCGCCGCTTCCCGGGATATCGTCGTTGCCGCCGCGGTTCATCTCGGTCGCCTTGTCTTCGGGTCTTTGCCGGACGCGCGTCCGACGCGCGTCCGCTGCTGTGTGTTGGAGGTCAGAAGGGTCGGAAAATGGCCATCAGCGGCACCGCGCCGACAATGTCCTGCAGCAGGCCCTTGGTCCCCGAGCGATCGACCACGACGATGTCGTTGGCGAACAGTTGGGGGTCTTCCATCCGGCCGGCGCGGATCTGGTCGAGGTCGAACACCGCCACCATCCGCTGGTTGTTCACATTGCGGAACACGGCGATGCGCTTGTGGTTGGCCACCTTGTCGACGCCCCGCGCCATGGCCAGCGCCTGCAGCAGGGTGGTGCGGCCGGCGATCGGATAGACGCCCGGCTGGGTGACCGAGCCTTCGACCGTGACCTTCTGGCTGGCGAATTCCTTCACCGTCACCGTCACTTCCGGCGAGCGCAGGTAGCGGGCCTTCAGGCGGCTGGTGACGTCGGCCTGGATCTCGGCGGTGGTGCGGCCGGCGGCCGGCACGGCGCCGATCAGCGGCATGACGATGTGGCCAGACGCGTCGACCTGCACCGGCTTGGTCAGGTCGGGCGCCTGGTAGACGGCCACGTCCAGCACATCCATCGGCCCGACCCGGTAGTCGGTCAGGTCGGCGTAGCTGCGGGTCGCGTCCGGCGGCGGCAGGGCCTGGCCGTAGACGGCGCTTTCGGTCAGCGGAGCCGAGGTGCTGCACGCCGAAAGGGCAAATACAGCGATCACGGTCGCCAGGAGGCCTCGGATCATGGACTCGTTCCCCAATGTCGCATCGTTGGCCCGAGGGCGCTCACATCATACCAAGTTCGGGCGCTTTGGAAAAACCGCCGTTCGCGGTCGCGGCCGGCTGCCCGGTTCGCGGCGCGAAATCGCCGGTCATCAGTTCCTCAGGGCCCGAGACTTCGCAAACTCCAAAAGGGTGGTGCGAGCGGCCGAACGTCGGCGCGCGAAAGCCGCGCGCGCCACCATTCCGCAGCGCCCGCCCACCCGACGGGGCCTTATCCGGGAGCAGGCGAGACAGGTCAAGGCGCAACCGGCGTTATGCGAACGGGTGACGCCGCCAGCGTCGGATAGCCGACAGCGACGAACAGTCATTTGAATTTACTGTAGGTTTGCGTCGCACAACCGTCACGTTCCAACGGTTGCCTAAGGGCGCGGGCGCCTCTATGGGACGGCGGTCTTCCGGGCGGAGCCCCGGCGACCAACAAGCAAACCGGGAGCCGACGCCGCCTTGCCGATCAACGCCGACCTTCTCCAGACGGCGGGCCTCGAGTTCGTGGCGGCGTTCAGCGCGGTGGTCGCGCTGATCTTCATGATGCAGCCCTTCGCCCACAGGCTGGGCCTCGTCGACAAGCCGGGCGGCCGCAAGGATCACGCCGACGACACGCCGGTCACCGGGGGCCTGGCCATCGCGGTCGGCACCATTGTGCCGGCCCTGATCCTCACCCCGCCCAATCCCCAGGTCGTCGGCCTGGGCGTCGCCGCGGTGATCCTCGTCATCACCGGCGTTCTGGACGACATCTACGACATCCCCTGGCCGATCCGCATCCTGGCCCAGGTTGCGGCGTCGATCGCCATCATCCTGATCGGCGACGTCAAGGTCGAGAACCTCGGCCCGGTGTTCGGCCTGCACCGGCTGGACCTTGGCTATCTGTCGGCGCCGTTCACCGTCGTGGCCACGGTCGGCCTGATCAACGCCCTGAACATGATCGACGGCATCGACGGCCTGGCCGGATCGCTCTGCCTGGCGGCCGTCGCCATGCTCGCCGCCGCCAGCCTCTACGCAGGCAACCTCGACCTGGCGCATGGCCTGGTGGTCATCGGCGGCGCGGTCTGCGGCTTCCTGGCCTTCAACCTGCGCCTGCCCTGGCGGGCGCGGGCGCGGGTGTTCCTCGGCAACGCCGGCAGCGCCTATCTCGGACTGATGATCGCCTGGGCCGCCTTCCGCCTGACCCAGAATCCGGGGCATCCGGTCACGCCCGTGCTGGCGCCCTTCCTCGTCGCCCCGCCGCTGATCGACTGCCTTGTTCTGATCTTCCGCCGGCTGAAGCACCGCCGCTCGCCGTTCCATGCAGACCGCACCCATGTGCACCATCTGATGCTGGACGGCGGCTTCACCGTCACCGGCGTGGTCGCCACCCTTTGCGGCGCCTCGCTCGTGCTTGGCCTTGTCGCCGCCATCGCCGTGCGCGCCGATACGCCGCCTTCGGTGATGATGCTGCTGTTCGTCGCCCTGACCGGCGCCTACTTCCTCTTCACCCGCCATCCCGAGCGGGCCATCGCCGCCTATCGGCGCATCACCGGCGGCGCCAAGGCGGCCGGACAGGCCAAGACCGGGGCCTGATCACCCTCCGGACGGATCAACCCGTCTGGAGAGCGTCGGCGAGCGCCTCGACGACTCGCAGGACATCCTCGTCCGCCATCCCCGGGAACAGCGGCAGGCTGAGGCAACGCCTGTACCACGCCTCCGCGCCCGGCAGGGTCAGGTCCGGCTCGCGCGCCCGCCACCAGGGCTGGGTGTGGACCGGAATGTAGTGGACCTGGCTGCCGACGCCGGCCCGCGCCAGCCGCGCCATGACCTCCCCGCGCGGAACGCCCGCCGCCTCGAAGTCGATCAGCACGCAGAAGAGATGCAGCGCCGGATCGGACCAGGGCATGGCCGAGGCCGGCCGCACCAGCGGGGCCAATGGAGCCAAGGCCTGGCCGTAGAGGGCCGAGAGGCGCCGGCGGCGGTCCGAGAACCGCTGCAGCTTGGCCAGCTGCGACAGGCCCAGCGCGCAGTTGATGTCCGGCAGGCGATAGTTGAACCCGGGCTCGGCCATCTCGTAGACCCAGGGATCGGCGCCCGGAGGCCGCGTCATCCCGTGACTGCGCAGCCGGCGCAGCCGCTCGGCCAGGGCCGGGTCGGCGACGGTCACCATGCCGCCCTCGCCGGTGGCGATGGTCTTGACCGGGTGGAACGAGAAGGTGGCCATGGCGCCATGCCGGTTGTCGCCGACCTGTTCGGCGCCTCCACGACCGAAGTCCATGCGCGAGCCCAACGCATGCGGCGCGTCCTCCACCAGCACCGCCCCGGCCTCCGCCGCCAGCGCGGCCAGCGCCGGCAGGTCGCAGACCTCGCCCCGCAGATGCACCGGCAGCACCGCCCGGACCCGCCGCCCGCGCGCGCGCTCCAGCGCCTCGGCCAGAGTGTCCGGCGTCATCAGGCCGCTGTCCGGGTCGACATCGGCGAACACCACGTCCGCCCCGACGTAGGCGGCGCAGTTGGCTGTCGCCAGGAAGGTGATCGACGGCGCGATGCAGGTCTCGCCCGGCCCCACGCCCAGCGCCAGCAACGCCAGGTGCAGGGCGGCCGTGCCGTTGGAGCAGGCCACAGCATCGACGGCGCCGACCGCTTCGGCGAAGGCGGCCTCGAAGGCCTCGACCGTGGGGCCGGTGGTCAGGAAGTCGCCGCGCAGGGCCTCGGCCACCGCCGCGATGTCGTCGTCCTCGATGGTCTGGCGGCCGTAGGGCAGGAAGGGCCGGTCCCGGTCCATCAGCCGCCGGTCGCTTCCAGCATCTCGCGAAGCCCCTCGGGGCTCAGCCATTCGTCGTTGCTGTCGCTGGCGTAGGCGAAGTCCTCGGCCAGGCGCGCGGCGCCGTCCTCCGGACCGAAGGCCTTGCGGGTGTACTCGACGAAGGCCGGCTCGATCACATAGCGGTCGCCCAGGTCCACCGTCTGGCGGGCGTCGTCGGCGCCGACCATGATCTCGTGCAGCTTCTCGCCCGGCCGGATGCCGACGACGTCGATCTCCGCCCCGGGGGCCATGGCCAGCGCCAGGTCGGTCATCCGCATCGACGGGATCTTGGGCACGAAGATCTCGCCGCCGCGCATGATCTCCAGCGAGGAGAGCACGAAGTCGACGCCCTGCGGCAAGGTGATCCAGAACCGTGTCATGCGCGGATCGGTGATCGGCAGCCGCGTCGCGCCCTGCCCCAGCAGCCGCTTGAACAGCGGCACGACGCTGCCGCGCGAGCCGACGACATTGCCATAGCGCACCACCGAGAACCGAGCGCCGATATCGCCCGACAGGTTGTTGGCGGCGACAAAGGTCTTGTCCGACGCCAGCTTGGTCGCCCCGTACAGGTTGACCGGGTTGCAGGCCTTGTCCGTCGACAGGGCGATCACCTGCCGCACGCGGTTCGACAGGCTGGCCCAGACCACGTTCTCGGCGCCGATGACGTTGGTCTGGATGCATTCGGACGGATTGTACTCGGCCGCCGGCACCTGCTTCAGGGCGGCGGCGTGGATGACGATATCCACCCCGCGCAGCGCCAGCGTCAGGCGCGAGCGATCCCGCACATCGCCGAGGAAGAACCGCATCCGCGACATCGTCTCGGCGTCGAACCGCTCGCGCAGCTCGCCCTGCATCTCGAACTGCTTCAGCTCGTCGCGGCTGTAGACGATGACCTTGCGCGGCTTCCAGCGCGTCAGCACCGCCTCGACGAACTTGCGCCCGAACGAGCCGGTGCCGCCGGTGATGAGGATCACCTGGCCGTCGAGGTCGAGCGATTGGGGCGCGAATCGGGTCATCGGTCGCCCGGGAGTCTCGTCTCTCCGCCGCCGGATGTCACGCAGGCCGGCCTGAGGCGTAAAGCCGCCGTCAACCTCGTTGGGCGACAACAGCGGCATGGATCGCCGCCTTGCCCTCGCCGCTCTCGCTCTTTCGCCCGCCCTGGCCCCCGGCATCGCCTCCGCGGCGGCCGAGAAGAAGAAGGGCGGCGGCCTATCCTTCATACAGATCCAGGCCTTGGCCGTCTCCATCATTCGCCGCAGCGGCGGGCGCGGCGTCATGACCATGGAGCTGGGCATCGACGTGCCCGACGAGAGCCTGCGGACGCGGGCCCAGGCCTCTGTCCCGCGCCTCCGCGCTGCCTGCGCACAGACGCTGCAGATCTACGCCTCCGGCCTGGGCGCGGCGCGCGCGCCGGACGCCGACTACCTCGCCGGCCGAATGCAGGCCGACGTCGACCAGGTGCTGGGCAAGAAGGGCGCGAAGCTGTTGGTCGGCACCATCCTGATCAACTGATCGCCCGGGTCAGCGCCGCCAACGCGAGGGCGTCCTCGCCGCCGCGCGCCTCGAGCGCCGCCGCGACGGCCAGCCGCGCCGGCTCCGGCTTGTTCTGGCCCAGCTTCCAGGTCCCCTCCAGCCGCTCGACCGCCATCTCGCAGGCGATGATCCCGCCCAGCAGCGCCTCGAAGCGACCCGGGCTCATCTTGTCCCGCGTCCAGGCCGGCTTGGGCGCCAGCGGCGCCTCGAAGACCGCCGACAGCTCATCCATCAGCCGCGCCGCCTCGTCCGTCGCCAGCACCCGCACCGGCCCTTCGGCCTCGACCGAGAGGTAGTTCCAGGTCGGGACCTGGTCGTCCTGGCCATACCAGTCGGGGCTGACATAGGCCTGCGGCCCGGTCACCACCGCCAGCAACGGCCCGCCCGCCGCCAGCGCCGGCGCCAGGGCGCTCGAGCGCGAGACATGGAACCGCAGCCGCCGCCCTTCCAGCAGCACCGGCGCGTGCACCGCGACCGGCCGGCCGCCGACCACGCCGGTGACCAGCGCCAGGCTTCGTTCGGCGACCAGCGCCGCCAGGACCGCCTCGTCCGTCTGCCGGAACAGGCCCGAGGGATGCACTACCGGACCCGGAACTTCTCGAACCAGGCCAGGATGGCCCCGGCCTTGGCGCCCGAGTGCGAGGGCCGGCCGGCGATGCCGCCGTGGCTGGCGCCGGGCACGATGACGAAGGCGCTCGGCACCTGCCGCAGCTGCAGGGCCTGGTAATACTGCTCCGACTCGCTGACCGGCGTGCGGTAGTCCTTCTCGCCGACCACGACCAGGGTCGGGGTCTTGACGTTGCCGACCAGCGAGAGCGGCGAGCGGGCCCAGTAGGACTCCTGGTCCTCCCACGGAAAGCGCGCGAACCAGTAGCCGGCGGTCACCG
Organism: Caulobacter sp.; assembly: GCA_046295055.1. Taxonomy (GTDB): domain Bacteria; phylum Pseudomonadota; class Alphaproteobacteria; order Caulobacterales; family Caulobacteraceae; genus Caulobacter. The sequence goes on from JBKBOD010000007.1 coordinate 37,545, forward strand.
TCGGGATGTCGCTGGTCAGGGCCTCGGTCGTCCAGTTGATCACCGGCTTCTGCACCGCGGCGGCGCGGAAGCGGTCGGTCTTGCCGATGATCCAGGCGGTCAGCACCCCGCCCCCCGAACCGCCGGTGACGAACAGGTTGCGCTCGTCGATGAAGCCCTTGGCGATGGCCGCGTCCACAGCGCTGATCAGGTCGTCGTAGTCCGGCCCCGGATACTTCTTGTCGATCAGGTTGGCGAATTCCTCGCCGTAGGAGGTCGAGCCGCGCGGGTTGGTGTAGAGCACGACATAGCCCGCCGCCGCATACAGCTGCATGTCGGTGGCGAAGGTCGGGCCATAGCTGGTGTTCGGCCCGCCGTGGATCTCCAGGATCAGCGGGTACTTCTTCGCCGGATCGAACCCGGGCGGGAAGACCAGCCAGGAGGGCACCTCGCGCCCGTCGATCGACGACTTGACCGGCAGGTATTCCACCCGGCCCAGCGTCTTGCCGTCCAGCGCATCGTTCAGCCGGGTGACCTGCGTCTCCTTGCCCCCGCGCAGGATCACCAGGTCCGCCGGACGCTGGGTCGTCGTGCGCGTGAAAGCGACCACGCCGCCCGCCATGTCGAAGGCCCCGCCACTGTAGGGCCGGTCCAGACCGCCGCCGCCAAGACCCTCCGCCACCGGCGTCAGCCGGCCCGACAGGTCCACCCGGGCCAGTTTGGTGATCGCCTCGTCGACGTACTGCACCGTCACCGACCGGCTGTCGGACGCCCAACGGATATCGTCGATCGAACGGTCCAGCCCCGCCGCCAGCCGGCGCGGGTTCGAGCCGTCGGCGTTGGCCACGTAGAGATGGGTGTCATGGTACGCCGTCTTGCGGTCGTCGAAGCCGAGGTAGGCGATCAGCTTGCCGTCCGGCGACACGACCGGGGCGAAGTCCGGCCCGTTGCGGTCGGTCAGGCGGCGGATGGCCCCGCTGGCCACGGTAAGCTCGTAGAGATCGACCAGGGCGGGGTTCAGTTCCCAGCCCTTTTCCCGCGCGCTGGAGAAGACGATGCGCTGGCCGTCCGGCGTCCAGCTCAGCGGGCCTTGGTTGTCGAACGCGCCGTCGGTCAGCCGCCGCGGCGCCCCGCCCTCGGCCGACACCAGATAGATCTGCGCCGCGCCGGGCTTCAGATAGCCCTCCGCGTCGGTGCGATAGCGCAGCCCCTCGAAGATGCGCAGCGGCTCGGCCCAGCTGGCGCCCTCGGGCCGGGGCGGCGGCGCGCCGTGCGACAGCTTCAGCCCGTCGGCGCCAGTGAACATCAGGAACGCGATCTGCCGCCCGTCCGGCGACCAGGCGATGGAGTCCGGCGCCTGCTCCAGGGTCGCCACCCGCGCCGTCGCCCCGGTGTCCATCCAGCGCACGAACAGCTGCGGCGAGCCGCCCTCGGCCGTCGACACATAGGCCAGCCGCCTGCCGTCCGGCGACCAGCGCGGCGACATGTGCTGGCCGGGCCCGGCGACCAGCGGCTGCTGCACCCCGCTCGCCACATCGACCAGCCAGATCGTCCGCCGCGCCCGGTCGGTCATCACGTCGTTGCTGGCGCGGACATAGGCCACCTGGCGACCGTCGGGGCGCACGCGGGGGTCGCTGGCCTGTTCGAGGTTGAACAGGTCGGCGGCGGTGAACAGGCGCGAGCCGGGCAGGCCCGCCTGGGCGGCCGGGGCTTGGGCGAGGGCCGAAGCGGCCGGCGACAGGGCCAGCCAGCCGGCGGCGGCCAGGGCGATGAAGGTCCTCACGATCGATACTCCCCCGAAAGAACTGCGCTCAGGCCTTCAGGCCCAGAACATCCTGCATGTCATAGAGGCCGGCCGGCCGGCCGGCCGGCCAGCCGGCGGCGGCCAGCGCGCCCCGCGCGAACAGCCCCCGGTCGCTGGCGCTGTGCGACAGCGTCAGCACCTCTTCCTCGCTGGCGAACAGCACGCTGTGCTCGCCGATGATCCCGCCGCCGCGCACGACCGAAAAGCCGATGCCGCCGGCCCGCGCGCCGGTCAGTCCGTCGTGCGGCGGCAGCCTGGCCTCGGCCAGGGTCGTCCCGCGCCCCCGCGCGGCCGCCTCGCCCAGCATCAGCGCCGTGCCCGAGGGCGCGTCGACCTTGCGGCGGTGATGGGCCTCGAAGACCTCGATGTCGAAGTCCGCGGGCAGGGCGCGGGCCGCCCGCTCGACGAGGCCCAGCAGCATGTTGACCCCCAGGCTGAAGTTGCCCGAGCGAACGATGGCGATGCGTTCCGCCGCCTGGTCGATGCGCCGCAACTGGTCCGGCGAGAAGCCCGTCGAGCCGATCACCAGCGCCAGCCCGCCGCGCCCCGCCGCCTGCTCGGCCAGCGCAACCGAGGCCTCCGGCACGGTGAAGTCCACAACCACCTGCGCTTCGCCCAGCGCCTGCGCCATCGGCGCCAGGCCCTCGCCCTCCGCGCCCGGACGATCGAAGCGGGCGACCACCTCGATGTCGTCGCGACCCTCGGCGCTGCGCGCCACCGCCTGTCCCATGCGGCCCAGCGCCCCGGCGATGGCGACTCGGACAGGGGCTTGGGTCACGGGCGGCTCCTTGAAACGGGTGGGGAGAAAAGCACAGGCGGGCGCGATTGCAAGAAAGCCTGTCGGGACAGCGTCAGCCCGCCCCGGCCAGCCGCCTGGCCGTCCTCGCCCGATCGGCGGCCGACAGTGGCAGGGACGAGGCCCGGCGCCACTGGACCAGCGCCTCGTCGCGCTTCCCCGCTGCGTCCAGCGCCGCCGCCCATTCGAGATGCAGCTTCCCCCAGGACGGCGCGCGCCGGGCAGCCCTGGCGAACAGCGGCAGGGCTGCCAGCGGCCGACCCGACCGCATCAGCAGCCGGGCCTCGAAAAGGTAGCCGTCGGCCCATTGCGGCCCCAGGCGCTGGGCCTTGCGGTAGTCGGCGCGAGCGCCCTTGATGTCGCCGCGGCGTTCCCGCGCCTGGCCTCGCCGCGCCCAGGCGTAGGGGATGGAGGGCGCGCGCTTCACGGCCTGGTCGAACCAGCCGTCCGCCTCCTCGAACCGCCCGCGCGCCGCGGCCAGGTCTCCCCGCGCCATCAGGCAGCTGTAGCAGTCGGCCGGCATGGCGGCCGCCACCGCGCCGGCCTCCTCCAGCCTGCCCGCGCCGACAAGCGCCTCGACCAGCCCCGGCGCGGTCCAGACATCGGCCATCGCCGCTTCGGCTCCGGCCCGGCGCAGGTTCAGCGCTTCGCGCCAGTGGGCGATCGCCGCCGGCCAGTCCTCGAGTTCGGCGGCGTATCGCGCGGAGATCTCGTGCCAGGCGGCCCGGGCCGAGGTCGATGCATCCGCCCCCGGCCGGGCGGCCGAAAGCTGGGTCCTCGCCTGCGCCAGTTCCCGGGCGCTCACCGACCTGTCGGCGCGCGACAGCATCACGTCCGCCGCCGTCGCGCCATAGCGCGCCTGGCTCTGGTCGTCGCGCCAGGCGCCCAGGTGGTCGCCCAGAAGTCCCTGCCGGTAGAGCTGCAGCCGGTTGATCGTCGACAGCCGCGCTTCCGGGGTGATGTCGCCGGACCCTTCCGCCCGCAACAGGTCCAGCCCCCTGTCCGCCGCGGCCAGGGCCTCCTCGGGATGGTCGACCGACAGCTCCATCTGCGCCAGCGCCGACCAGGTCACCGCAAGGTCCGGCTGGATCCGCGTCGCATAGCGCGCCTTCTCCAGGCCCTCGCGATACCGCCCTTCCTCGGCCATCTCGAAGGCCCAGCCGCGGTACATCCAGGCCGCCTCGCGATCCGTCCCGCCCTCGAAGCGCCGGTAGAGCGGCGCCGACTCGGCGCCCCGCCCCTGCAGCCGCAGATAGACCGTGTAGCGATAGGGCTGGGTATGGCCGAAGATGCTCTCCGCCGCCTGCCGCAGCAGCGCCTCCAGCTCGGCGTCCTCTCCCACGAACCGGCGCCCCGCCCCGCCGCTGGTGCGGGCCGCCACGACCAGCCGCCCGTCCGCCTGCCGGTAGACCGATCCGCTGATCCGGGTCTCGCGACCGAAATAGCCGCGCAGCACGCGCTGCACATCGCCCAGCGACAGGCCGGTCTGCGGGATCTCGATCTCCACGTCGCGCGACCAGTCGTTGTCGTAGCTGTCGGGCGCGCGGATGGAGTCGGCCGCCCCCTGGATGGCCACCAGATCGTCGAGCACCAGGGCGGCGACCGCCTCGCCGGTCAGCCCCCGCGCGGCCAGGTCCGGCGGGACCGAGAACGCCTCGATGACCAGCCCGCGATACCGGCTCGCCTCCCAGACGCCGAAGACCAGGGCGATCGCCGCCAGCACCCCGGCCAGCGCCATCAGCCCCTTCAGCGCCAGGCCAAAGCGCTCGCCCAGCGTCTGGACCGCGATCAGCCGCTCCTGGCGACGCACCAGCGCCCAGGCGGCGGGATCGGGCAGCTCGCCCCGCACCGTGGCTTCCAGCGCGATGTCGAGGGGATCCAGCGTCACCGGCGCGGTCCCGGCTCCGGGCCGCCCATCCCCGGCGGCTGCATCACGCGACTTACTCACTCCACCCGACCCCGCCTGAACCCGGCCCGCACGCGCCTCGGGCCCAGCCTAGATCGCGCGAAGACCGCTGAAAACCGGCTATCGGACCGCCGCGGTTGACGCCGGCCCGGCGCGCGGCGGATGCTCCCGCTCCCTGCAGCGCCGGAACGACCCATGCCCCAGATCACCGCCAACGGAATCGCCATCGAGTACGACGAGCGGGGGTCGGGCGAGCCGCTGCTGCTGATCATGGGCCTGGGCGCCCAGATGACCCGCTGGCCGGAAGGCTTCTGCGACCGCCTGGCGGCCCGCGGCTTCCGCGTCATCCGCTTCGACAACCGCGACATCGGCCTGTCGCAGAAGTTCGACGCGGCCGGCCTGCCGGACATGGCCGCCATCCTCACCGCCTTCGCCTCGGGCCAGCAGCCGCCCGCCGCCTACACCCTGGCCGAAATGGCCGAGGACGCCGTCGGCCTGCTCGACGCCCTGGCCATCGACAAGGCCCATATCGTCGGCGCCTCGATGGGCGGCATGATCGCCCAGCTGGTCGCCGCCGACTATCCCGAGCGGACGCTGTCGCTGACCTCGATCATGTCCACCACCGGCAACCGCCAGTTGCCGCCCGGCACCCCCGAGGCCATGGCCGCCCTCAGCACTCCGGCGCCCAGCCCGCACGACGACCTCGAGGGCTTCCTCGCCCATGGCCTGAAGACCGCCCGCATCATCGGTTCGCCCGACCACATCGACGAGGCGGCCCTGCGTGAGCGGATGGCCGCCGACGTCCAGCGGTCCTACGCCCCGGCCGGCTTCCTGCGCCAGTACGCCGCCGTCCTCGCCTCGCCCGACCGCCGCCCGAAGCTGAAGGGCGTCACCGCCCCCACCGTCGTCATCCACGGCGAGATCGACCCCCTGGTCCCGCTCGCCGGCGGCCGGGACACCGCCGAGACCGTCCCGGGCGCCGAGCTGGTCGTCATCCCCGGCATGGGCCACGACGTCCCGACCGTCTTCTGGGACCAGATCATCGACGCCATCGCCGCAGTCGCGACCCGCGCCCGCGGCTGATCAAGGGGTCGGTTCTCCGGCGACTGCCATATCCACCGTGCGCCCTCGCGAAGGCGGGGGCCCATGCGATAGGAGGTGGCCGCGCGGGGGCTCGCCGGGACGCACCCTTTGGACGCCCGCCTTCGCGAGCGTGTTCGGTGATGGGGAGGCCAACCCCCACCCCATTCCTCCCGTTTCGCCATCAGGCGCCAAATCGCAAGGCCCGGCCCATTGTTCCCGGGGTCCGTGGTCGCTAGGTTGCGCCCCCTTCCCCAAGACCCAGACGGCCAGGCGGCCCGGCGAGCCATGAACGAGACCGACAAGAAGTCCTTCACCGACGAAGAGGCGCTGGCGTTCCACCAGTTCCCCACGCCGGGCAAGATCGCCATCGCCGCCACCAAGCCGATGGCCACCCAGCGGGACCTCAGCCTCGCCTATTCGCCGGGCGTGGCCGTGCCGGTGCTGGCCATCGCCGAGAACCCGGAGCTGGCCTACGACTACACCTCCAAGGGCAACCTGGTGGCGGTCATCTCCAACGGCACCGCCATCCTGGGCCTGGGCGACCTGGGCGCCCTGGCCTCCAAGCCGGTGATGGAAGGCAAGGGGGTGCTGTTCAAGCGCTTCGCCGACGTCGACGCCATCGACATCGAGGTCAGCAGCAAGGACGCCGACGAGATCATCACCGTCGTCAAGAACATCGGCGTGACCTTCGGCGGCATCAATCTGGAGGACATCAAGTCCCCCGACTGCTTCCGCATCGAGACCGAGCTGCAGGAGCTGCTCGACATCCCGGTCTTCCATGACGACCAGCACGGCACCGCCATCATCACCGCCGCCGGCCTGATCAACGCCTGCGAGATCTCCGGCCGCGACCTGGCCGAGGTGAAGGTGGTGCTGAACGGCCCCGGCGCCGCCGGCATCGCCACGCTCGAGCTGATCAAGGCCATGGGCGTGCGGCACGAGAACGTCATCGCCGTCGACCGCAAGGGCGTGCTCTGGCGCGGCCGCACCGAGGACATGAACCAGTGGAAGAGCGCCCATGCGGTGGACACTCCACACCGCTCGCTGGCCGAGGCCATGGTCGGCGCCGACGTCTTCATCGGCCTGTCCGCCAAGGGCGCGGTGACCCGCGAGATGGTGGCCTCCATGGCGCCCAACCCGCTGATCTTCGCCATGGCCAATCCCGATCCGGAGATCACGCCTGAAGAGGTGGCGCAGGTTCGCAGCGACGCCATCGTCGGCACCGGCCGCAGCGACTACGCCAACCAGGTCAACAACGTCCTGGGCTTCCCCTACATCTTCCGCGGCGCCCTGGACGTGCGCGCCCGGCGGGTGAACATGGAGATGAAGATCGCCTGCGCCCGCGCCCTGGCCCAGCTTGCCCGCGAGGACGTGCCCGACGAGGTCGCTGCCGCCTATCACGGCCGCCAGCTCAAGTTCGGCCCCGAATACATCATCCCTACCCCGTTCGATCCCCGGCTGATCTGGTACATCCCGCCCTTCGTCGCCCAGGCGGCGATGGACACCGGCGTCGCCCGCAAGCCGATCGACGACATGGACGCCTACCGCGCCCGCCTGGCGCGCCGGCTCGATCCCACTGCAGCCTTCCTGCAGAAGATCTCCGGCGTGGTTCAGTCGGGCGAGAAGAAGCGCATCGTCTTCGCCGAGGGCGAGGAGCCCAGCGTCATCCGCGCCGCCTACGCCTTCCAGCAGCAGAACCTGGGGACCGCCATCCTGTGCGGCCGCGAGGAGCTGGTGAAGGAGAACATGCGGCTGGCCGGCATCGACCCCGAGGACTCGGGGCTGGAGATCGTCAACGCCCGCCTGTCGGACAGCAATCCCGAGTACGTCGAGCGTCTCTACGAGCGGCTGCAGCGCGACGGCTATCTCAAGCGCGACGTCCAGCGGCTGATCAACCAGGACCGCAACAGCTTCGCCGCCTCGATGCTGGCGGCCGGCGATGCCGACGGCATGGTCACCGGCGTGACCCGCAGCTTCGACCAGGTGCTGGAAGAGGTGACCCGCGTCATCGACCCGGCGCCGGGCGGCCGCATCATCGGCATGTCCATCCTGCTGACCAAGGGCAGGACCCTGTTCATCGCCGACACCAACGTCACCGAGATGCCCGACGCGGCCGACCTGGTCGAGATCGCCATCGAGGCCGCCTCCTCGGTCAAGCAGCTGGGCTTCACTCCCCGGGTCGCCTTCATGAGCTACTCGGCCTTCGGCAACCCGATGGGCGAGCGGTCGGAAAAGGTGCGCGAGGCGGTGGCCATGCTCGACGCCATGGGCGTCGACTTCGAGTACGAGGGCGAGATGCCGCCCGAGCTGGCGCTGGAGCCGGAGCGCCGCGCCAACTATCCCTTCATGCGCCTGACCGGCCCGGCCAACGTGCTGGTCATGCCGGCCATCCACTCGGCCTCGATCTCGACCAAGCTGGTGCAGAGCCTGGGCGGGGCCACGGTGATCGGCCCCATCCTGCTGGGCCTGTCGAAGTCGGTGCAGATCTGCCCGCTGTCGGCCTCGGTCTCGCGGATCCTCAACATGGCGATGATGGCGGCCTACGAGCAGCCCGCCGCCCAGGTGGAGTAGGGCCATGGCTTCATGATCAACGAGACCCCGCGCCAGGCCTGACCGCCGTGACCCGACCCTTTCCGATTGAAAGGGTCCACCCTGCGTCCGGAACCCCTCCGGACGCCGGGCGCGGCCACCGCCCGTGACGCGCGCCCACTGACGAACCCGCAGCCTCCGGGCTCCCCTTCTCCCCTGGCGGGAGAAGGTGGCCCGAAGGGCCGGATGAGGGGTTGAAGACCCTCAAAGCCGCGACCGGCTTGGGCCGGCGCTCCCTCATCCGTCAGCTTCTCCGAATCCTCCTGCCGCGAGGGGAGAAGGACGCCCCGAGGCCATTCACACAGCCAAGCGCTCGTCCCCCGGACGGGCCTTCCCGCGTTGGACACCACCATGCCTGCCTCTCACGAGCCGGTGCTCGGCATCGACTTCGGCACCACCAACACCGTCGTGTCGATCACCACCCCGGACGGCGACTCCCGCCTGATCCATTTCCCCCGCGACGATGAGGACATCGTCGCCTTCCGCTCGGCGCTCAGCTTCCATGCGCCCAACGACAATCCCGCCGGCCGCATCGTCGAGGCGGGGCCCTGGGCCATCGACACCTATCTCGAAGAGCCGCTGGAGACCCGCTTCATCCAGTCGTTCAAGTCCTATGCGGCCAGCCCGCTGTTCACCGACACCGAGATCCTGCGCAAGCGCTTCGCCTTCCAGGACCTCCTGCTGGCCTTCCTCCAGAAGGTGCGCCAGCACGCCGGCCCCCAGCTGGCCGCGCTTCCCGCGCGCGTCGTCGTCGGCCGGCCGGTCAACTTCGCCGGCCTGCGGCCCGACCCGGACCTGGCGCTCGCCCGCTACCAGGACGCCTTCTCCTGGATGGGCTTCTCGGACATCCGCTACGCCTACGAGCCGGTCGCGGCGGCCTTCTTCTTCGCCCGCCGGCTGGAAGGCGACGCCACCGTGCTGGTCGCCGACTTCGGCGGCGGCACCAGCGACTTCTCCCTCGTCCGCTTCCGGCGAGAGGACGGCCGCATCCGCGCCGAGGGCCTGGCCAACTCCGGCGTCGGCGTCGCCGGCGACGCCTTCGACTACCGGATCATCGACGCCCTGGTCTCGCCCCGGCTGGGCAAGAACTCCAGCTACCGGGCCTTCGACAACATCCTGCCCATACCCAATCGCTACTTCACCGCCTTCGCCCGCTGGGAACAGCTGGCCATCCTGCGGGCCAGCCGCGACATGCGCGACATCCGCGCCCTGGTCCGCACCGCCCTCGAGCCGGACAAGATCGCCGCCCTGGTCGAGATGCTGGACGACAACCACGGCTACCGCCTCTACCAGGCCGTCTCCCGCTTCAAGGAAGCCCTGTCGGGCGCCGAGGCCGCACGCTTCCGCTTCGAGGCTGGCTCGATCCTGATGGAGGAAGAGGTCTCCCGCGACCGCTTCGAGACCTGGATCCGGCCCGAACTGACCGCCATCGAGGGCGCCGTCGACCGCGCCCTGGCCGAAGCCGGCCTCACCGAAGCCGGCGTCGACCGCGTCTTCCTCACCGGCGGCTCCTCCTTCGTCCCGGCCGTGCGCCGCATCTTCGAACGCCGCTTCGGGACGGCGAAGCTGGAGTCCGGCGCCGAACTGGTCTCCATCGCCTCCGGCCTCTCCCTCATCGGCGCCGACGAAGACCCCGACGCCTGGAGCCGCCGCGCCGGATAGCGGCCCCATCACCACCCTTCCCCCTCAATGGGGGAAGGGCAGGGATGGGGGTGTATCCCCGGTTTGGCCGGACAAACCAAAAAGGGCGCCGTGGCCACCCCCGGTGCATCCCCCTCCACCCCGTCGCCGATGGCGCCGGGGTCCCCCTCGTTGGCTGTTCGCCCGCGAGCGGGCGGGGGAGGATCTTCAGCGCCAACGCCCCACCGGTCGAAGATGCTCCCCCGGCGCGCAGCGCCGAACTGGGGGAGCTGTCGGCGAAGCCGACTGAGGGGGCTTCTCGCACCCTGCGCCTTCGACACGCGCTGCACGCTGCTCAGGATGACGAGCACCGCGCCCATCCCTCGCCGTCATGCGGAGCAGCGGCCAAAGGCCGCGTGTCGAAGCCCGCACCACCCTCCGCCCGTCACTCGACAAAGGGGGCGCACCCGGCGACCGGGCCGGTCCGGTCGACAAGGTCCCGGCAAAGGCGCGACGCGGCCTGCCGGTCGCCGCGATCGGACAGCAACCTGGCCAGCCCCGCGGTCGCGGCGGGGTCCAGTGGCGCGTCGTCTAGCACGCGCCGATACCAGCCCTCGGCCTCCTGCGGGCGGCCCGCCGCCAGATGGCGCGCGGCGATATCGACGCCCAGGCGGGCGCGCCAGGGGCTGATCCGTATGGCTTCCTGTCCATAGAGGCGATCCATCGCGCCATAGGCCCGCTCCAGATGGCCGATGGCGCTTGCCCGGTCGCCGCGCAGATCGGCGATATCGCCCAGATTGATCAGCACGCCCCAGGCATCGGGGTCGCGGACCAGCGCCTCGCGATAGACCCCTTCCGCCCCGGCCAGGTCGCCCTGGGCCGAGCGGACGAAGCCAAGCGCCTTCAAGGCGGCAGGATCCCCCGGCGCGTCGCGAACGGCGCCCTCGGCCAGGGTTCGGGCGCGGGCCAGCCTGGCGCGTCCGTCGGCGGTCGTCGGGACCCCGACGGCGATGGCCTGGCCCAGCGTGGTCCGTTCGGGCGCGGGCGCGATGTAGCGGATCACCTGCTGGACCAGGGCGTTGGCCAGCCCGGCGCGGGGCGCTACGGCCTCCGGATCGGCGGCCACGGCGCGCTCGTAGAGGACGATCGCCGCCTCGTTGTCGCGCCGGGTGAACTGGAAATAGAGATCGTCGGCCCGCCGGGTGAGCCGTTCGGCTTCCGACGCCCGCACACCACCGATCGTCGCGGGCGCCGGGCGTCCCAGCAGGACCGCGCCAAGCCCCCCCGTTCCGAGCATCAGGCTCCCGGCGACCAGGGCGATGGCCATGCGCCGGCCTGGCCACCGGGACTTCGCGGGGGCGGCCAATGCCAGGTCGGGCTCCCCGGCCAACAGACGATAACCGCGCTTGGGAATGGTCTCGATGTATCGGGGCTGCCTGGGGTTGTCGTCCAGCGCCTTGCGGAGCTTGAACACGGCGCGCGACAGCACATCGTCGCCGACCGTCACACCGGGCCAGAGCGCTTCCAGCAACCGGGCCTTGGTCACCACCTCGCCCCGCTGCTCGGCGAGCAGGAACAGCAGGTCCATGACTTTCGGCTCGATATCCCGCGCCTCGCCGGGCCGTTCCAGGCGGCCTGTCATGCGCAGGGCCGTCCAGGGGCCGAGGCGGATCTCTGCGGTCATGGCGCCATCATGGGGCGCCGGGAGAAAAAGGTCAGCAAACCGGGAGCGGCCGGTCGTTTTCGCCGGGCCGGTTGCCGGCTAGCCACAGGACCAAGCTTCCGTTCCGGTGAGACCTTCCATGACCGCCCTGTCCCGACGACGCCTTGTCACCCTTGGCGCCGCTGCGTTCGCGGCGGGCGCCGCCCCGCCGGCCCTGGCCTCCGCCCCGGCGCGGGCCGGGGAAGCCGTCGCCTTCGCGGCCGCCGACCTCAGGGCCGACTTCGCCCACATGTATGAACGCCTGCGGGCGGCGCACATCGACCTGTTCGCCTTCACGCCCCGGCCGGTGATGGACCGGGCCATGGCCGTCACCCTGGCGGAGCTCACCCGTCCGATGGAGCGGCTCGAGGCGGCGAAGCGGTTGCAGCGGTTCCTCGCCCTGGCCCGGATGGGCCACACCCGGACCGACGAGCCCTATCATGCCTGGGCCGCCTGGAGGCAGTCGGGCGGCGCGGGCTTTCCGCTGCGCGTGCGCCCCATGGGCGGGCGGCTGTTCGTCACCGGCGGCGTAGGCGCGGCGCCCGGCGATGAGCTGCTGGCGATCAACGATACGCCGGCGTCCAGATGGCTGGAGCGTTGCGGGGCCTATGTGTCGGCCGAGACTGACTACATGCGCCAGGCCCTTCTGGAGACCGGCTTCCCCCGGCTGCTGTGGCTGGCGGCCGGTCCGGCCGCGACCTACAGGGTGGCGCTTCGACGCGACAGCCGCCGCCTCGAACGCCGTATCGCCGCGACCACCGCCGCCGAGGCCGAGGCGGTCGCCGCCGCCCCACCCCGGCTGGACCTGTCGGCGGCGGACCGTTCGGTGCGGATGCTGGGCGATGGGGTCGCCTGCCTGCGTCCGGGCCCATTCTACAACATCGAGGCCGCGAGCGAGGCGGACCTGTTCGACGCCCGGCCCTTCGTCGCCTTTATCGACAAGGCCTTCGAGACCATCCTCGCCGCCGAAACGCGCGACCTGATCCTCGACCTTCGCCTCAACCCCGGCGGCGACAACAGCTTCAGCGATCCGATGATCGCCTGGTTCGCCGACCGGCCGTTTCGCTTCTTCTCCCGCTTCGAAGTTCGGGTCAGCCCCGAGGCCATCGCCGCCAACCAGGCGCGCATTGACCACGACCCCCTTACGGCCGGCGAGGTGTCGCGGCTCTACGCCGACCTCTACGCCCGGTCGGCGCCGGGCTCGGTGGCCGAGTTCCCGCTGCCGTTCGCCCGGCCCCGCGAGGGCAGCCGTTTCAAGGGCCGTGTCTGGCTGCTGATCGATCGCCATTCCTATTCCAACGCCGCGTCCGCCGCCGCCCTGATGCAGGACTACGGCTTCGCCACAGTCCTCGGCGAACCGACCTCCGACATGGCCACAACCTATGGCGCAATGGAAACCTTCACCCTGCCGCGCCCGGGCCGGGCCGTCGGCTTCCCCACGGCCCGCATCGTGCGGCCCAGCGGCGATGCGCGCATCGCCGGCGTGACCCCGGACATTCCCCTCTCCTCCCCCCTCCTCCAGACCCCCGCGGACGAAGTCCTCGCCGAGGCCCTGCAATCCGTCATCCGCCGCCGCTCCACCGCCCCTGGCGGCTGACCCGCCCCTGCATCCTTCGACACGCGCTTCGCGCTGCTCAGGATGACGAGCTTGGGTGCGCGCCCACCCCTCCACGTCATGCTGAGCAGCGATCCCCCAGGGGATCGCGTGTCGAAGCACGCACGCCGCCTGCCAGCCCTTGCCCGCATCCGCGCCCTGCCCTATCAGGCCCCGCATGGTCCTGATGCTCGACAGTCGGCGATGGCGCAGCGCCTGACGCCTCTCTAGCGAGCCCCGCGCGGGCGGTTTCCGCGCGCCGACAGACCTGACCTTTTCATCGAAGACATCGACATGACCGACCAAGCCCCCGCCCCCTACGCCGGACCCGAGCGCGTGCTCTCCGGCGTCCAGCCGTCCGGCGCCCTGCACCTGGGCAACTATCTCGGCGCCCTGGTGAAGTTCGCCCGGCTGCAGCACGAGATCGACACCTACATCTTCGTCGCCGACATGCACGCCATCACCGTCTGGCAGGAGCCGACCCAGCTGGCCGCCCAGACGCGCGAGATCGCCGCCGCCTACCTGGCGTCCGGCCTCGACCCGGCCAAGGCGACCATCTTTCCCCAGTCGATGGTGCGCGAGCACGCCGAGCTGGCCTGGATCTTCAACTGCGTCGCCCGCCTCGGCTGGCTCGACCGGATGACCCAGTTCAAGGAGAAGAGCGGCAAGCACAAGGAGCGGGCCAGCGTCGGCCTCTACACCTACCCGGTGCTGCAGGCGGCCGACATCCTCGTCTACAAGGCCACCAAGGTGCCGGTCGGCGAGGACCAGAAGCAGCATCTGGAGCTGACCCGCGACATCGCCGGCAAGTTCAACCACGACTTCGGCGCGCCCGGCTTCTTCCCCCAGCCCGAGCCCCTCATCCAGGGCCCCGGGGCGCGGATCATGTCGCTGCGCGACGGCGCGGCCAAGATGAGCAAGTCCGATCCCTCGGACCTGTCGCGCATCAACCTGACCGACGACGCCGACGCCATCGCCGCCAAGATCCGCAAGGCCCGCACCGATCCCGAAGCCCTGCCGGAAACCGTCGAAGGCCTGGAGGGCCGGGCCGAGGCGGCCAATCTGGTCGGCATCTACGCCGCCCTGGCCAACGAGACCCGCGAGCAGGTCCTGGCCCGGTTCGCCGGCCAGGGCTTCGGCGTCTTCAAGCCGGCGCTGGCCGATCTGGCCGTCGCCTCGCTCGCGCCGGTCAGCGACGCCATGCGCCGCTACCTGGCCGATCCGGCCGAGATCGACCGCATCCTGGCCGCCGGCGCCGACCGGGCCCGGGCCGTGGCCGCGCCCACCGTCGCCGAGGTGCGCCGGATGGTCGGCTTCATCGGCGCCTGACGCCGGGTCTGACGCCTGATGCGCGGCCCGAGCGGGAAGGCTTGCCAGCGCGCGCCTTCTCGCCCACCGTCCGCCGCATGAGCCGCCGCAAGTTCCTGGTCATCGCCGACGACAGCCCCGAGTTCGACGCGGCCCTGCGCTTCGCCAGCCGTCGCGCCCGTTCGACCGGCGGCCATGTCGCCCTGCTGCGGGTCATCGAGCCGGCCGTGTTCGAGCACTGGAGCGGCGTGCGCGAGGAGATGGAGCGGCAGGAGCGGGCCGAGGCCGAGATCATCCTGCAGAAGATGGCCGAGCAGGTCGTCGAGATCTCGGGCTCGCCGCCCGAGTTCCTGATCCGCCAGGCCGACAGCGTGCGCGCCGCCATCCGCCAGGTCGTCGCCGAGGACCCGGACATCAAGATCCTCGTCCTCGCCGCCGCCGTCGGCGGTCGCGGTCCCGGCCCCCTGGTCAGCTCGGTCGCCAAGGAGGGCGCCAGCTGGGGTCATCGCAAGCTGCCGGTGACCGTGGTCCCGGGCGACCTGACCGACGAGGAAATAACCGACCTCGCCTGACGGGGGTCGTTGTCGATTATCGACAATCCTGGACGACCTCTCCGTCGCCTTGGCGCCCGGCGTCGCCTCGCGTTGTTACAGGCGTCCCGAAAGGGCGTGGGTATTGTATCCCCACAACGCCCCGCCGTTGTCATGCCGATACCCACCGGCGACCTACAAGGTCCCCACATACGGCCCACGGCTGTAACGCCACTGTTCCCACAGGATCGGGCCGGAACCGCCCCGGGGGCCTGCCGCGATTTTTTTCCGCGTGGGTGGGGGGCGTCCTAGCGGAAAAGCTGCAGCAGCATCGACGGCGCCTGGTTGGCGATCGACAGGCTCTGGATGGCCAGTTGCTGCCTGACCTGCAGCGCCTGGAACCGGGCGCTCTCACGCGCCAGGTCGGCGTCCACCAGCCGGCCGATGGAGGCCTCCATGGTGTCCTTCAGCTTGCCGACAAAGGTCAGGTGCGTGTCCAGCGCCCGGGACCCGGTCCCGAACCTGGCCACCGCCGCGTTGACCCCGCGGATGGCCGTGTCCAGGTTGGTCAGGTCGGCCGCCGTCACCGTCGTCAGGTCCGCCAGGGTCCCCGAGATGATGGCCCCCGTCGTCGACAGGTCGGCGTGGTCGATGTCGATGGTCGAGGTCCCGGCGGCGTTGGCCAGGGCGCGGATCTGCCCGCTGGAGCCGGCCGATATCAGGCTGACGCCATTGAAGTCCGAGGCCCCGGCGATGCGGTCGATCTGCTTGCGCAGCGCCACATAGTCCTCGCTTAGCGCCGCCCGGTCGGCCGTGGAGAGGCTGGCGTCCGAGGCCGCCAGCATCTTCTCCTTCATCTGGCCCAGCAGGTCCGAGATGGTCTCGCCCCCGGCGATGGCCACGTCGACGATCGACTGTCCCCGCTGCAGCGAGCCGGTGACCGCATCCAGCGCCCGCAGCTCGGACCGCTGGTTCTGGGCGATGGCCCAGACAGCCGGGTCATCCTTGACGCTGGACACCTTGAGGCCCGTGGAAATACGCCGCTGGACAACCCCCAGCTCCCGCATGATGGCGGAGAGGTTCTGCAGCGCGATCATCGCGCCGACGTTCGTGTTCACGCTGTTCAGCGGCACGGCCGGGTCGTCCCAATTCTTCAGGTCGGCCGCGCGCGGCCGCGGGACGTTTTGCCCCGCCTTCGGGATAACGACGGAATCTTACCCGGCCGTTAGCGCCTCAGGCGCGGGCGGGAATGACCACCGGCAGGGTCTCGTAGCCCTTGACGAAGCTGGAGAAAACCCGGGTCGGCTCGCCGACGACGTCGATCCGCGGGAAGCGCTTGAGGATCTCCTCCCAGACGATCCGCAGCTGCATCTCCGCCAGCCGGTTGCCCACGCAGCGGTGGATGCCGAAGCCGAACGACATGTGATGCCGGGCCCGCTCGCGGTCGATGATGAAGGCGTCGGGGTTGGCGATGACGCTGTCATCCCGGTTGCCCGAGACGTACCACATCACGACCTTGTCGCCGGCCTTGATCGTCTTGCCGCCCAGCTCGAAGTCGGCCACGGCCGTGCGCCGCATATGCGCCAGCGGCGTCTGCCAGCGGATGATCTCCGAGACCATGTTCGGGATGAGCGAGGGATCGGCCCGCAGCTTGTCGTACTGGTCCGGGTTCTGGTTCAGGGCATACAGGCCGCCGGTGATCGAGTTGCGGGTCGTGTCGTTGCCGCCGACGATCAGCAGGATCACATTGCCCAGGTACTCCATGGGCTCCATGTTCCGGGTGTGCTCGCCGTGCGCCAGCATCGAGATCAGGTCGTTGCCCGGCTCGGAATTGACCCGCTCGTTCCACAGCCGGGTGAAGTACTCCAGACATTCCAACAGCTCGGCCCGGCGCTGGTCTTCGGTCTCGACGATGCCCGTGCCCGGAATGGCCGTGGCGACGTCCGACCACCGCGTCAGCTTGCGCCGATCCTCCCAGGGGAAATCGAACAGCGTGGCCAGCATCTGGGTGGTCAGCTCGATCGAGATCTTGTCGACCCAGTTGAATTCCTCGCCGATCGGTAGGCTGTCCAGCAGCCCGGCCGCCCGCTCGCGGATCACCGGCTCCAGCCGCATCAGGCTGGCCGGGCTGACCACCGGGCTGACCGTCTTGCGCTGCACGTCGTGCTTGGGCGGGTCCATGGCGATGAACATCGGCAAGGTGAAGTCCTTGTCCATGTCGCGCACGGTGATGCCGCCCAGGTGGGCATCGGAGGAGAAGACCTGGTGGTTGGTGTCCACCGCCACGATGTCGTCGAAGCGGGTGATCGACCAGTAGGGCCCCCAGTCGCTATCGGGCGTGAAGTGGACCGGGTCTTCCTTGCGAAGTCGCTCGAAGAACGGCCAGAAGGTGTCGGTCTGGAACCGGGCCGGATCGGCCGGATTGATCGCCTCCAGCGGCATGGACCAGGCCTCGGCGCGCGCGGCGGCCATCTTGTCCAAGGCTCCATCGGCCATGGCGTCCTCCCTTATCTTGTCGTTGTTCACATTGCGCCACGAAAACCGCCGTTTGTCACCCCGGCGCTTGTGCACGGGCGCGGAAGGGACCATCTGTCGCGCGGGAGCCAGACATGTTCATCCAGACCGAATCCACGCCGAACCCCGAAGTGATGAAGTTCCTGCCTGGCCGCGAGGTCCTGGGCGAGGGCAGCCGCGAGTTCGCCTCGCCGGAGGATGGCGCGGTCTCGCCGCTGGCCGTCGCCCTGTTCGACCTTGGCGACGTGACTCGCGTCTTCCTCGGGCCCGACTTCCTGACCGTGACTCGCGCACCGGGGACCGACTGGGCGCACCTGAAGGCGCCGGTGTTGGCCGCCATCATGGATCACTACACCGCCGGCCGCCCGGTTCTGACCGAGACCGAAGCGGAGGCCGACGACATCGTCTACGAGGGCGAAACCGCCCAGATCGTGGCCGAGATCAAGGATCTGCTCGACAGTCGCGTCCGCCCGGCCGTCGCCCAGGACGGCGGCGACATCGTCTTCTCGCGCTTCGAGGCCGACAGCGGCACCGTCTATCTGCACATGCGCGGGGCCTGCGCCGGCTGCCCGTCGTCCTCGGCCACGCTGAAGGCGGGCGTCGAGAACATGCTGCGCCACTACGTGCCCGAGGTGAACCGGGTCGAACAGGTCCTCTGACCGGCCGGGGTTTGCTCTGGCGCCCGGACGCCGGGCGGCTATATGCAACCCCTTCAGTACCCGTTGGAGGCCGCCCGATGTCCGCTCCCCTGCCCGACGCCGCCCTGGACCAGCTGTTCCGGACCGCCCGCACACGCAACGGCTGGAAGACAGATCCGCTGCCCGAAACCCTGATCCGCGCCGTCTACGACCTGGCGCGCATGGGCCCGACCTCGGCCAACTCCAGCCCGGCCCGGTTCGTCTTCTGCACCAGCGAAGAGGCGCGCGAGAAGCTGGCGGCCCTCGCCTCGGCCACCAACGGCGCCAAGATCCGCCAGGCGCCCTGCACCGTCATCATCGGCTACGACCTGGACTTCGCCGACCATCTGCCCCGCCTCTTTCCGCACGATCAGACCGCTTCCAGCTGGTTTCCCAAGGGGTCGGACGTCGAGCAGACCACCGCCTTCCGGAACGGCACGCTCCAGGGCGCCTACCTGATGATGGCGGCCCGCTCGCTCGGCCTCGACTGCGGCCCCATGAGCGGCTTCAGCAACGCCAAGGTCGACGAGGCCTTCTTCGCCGGCACGAAGGTGAAGTCCAACTTCATCTGCTCGATCGGCTATGGCACCGACGAGAAGCTGTTCGAGCGCGGTCCCCGCCTCGCCTTCGAGGAAGCCTGCACCATCGCCTGAAGCCAGCCCCTTGCCCCGCCGGGCGGACGGCCTAACCTTGGCCGTCGGAGGGGACGTCATGAAAACCCTGGGCAGAATTGTCGCCGGCGTGCTGTTGCTGGCGCTGGTCGCGGCGGTCGTCGGCTGGCTGGCGCTACGGCGCGGCGACATCCCCTACGCGACGCTCGAGGCCCGCTACGCCAACGCCGAGAGCCGGTATCTGGACCTGGCCGACGGGCTGCGCGTGCACTATCGCGACCAGGGCAACCCCGACGGCCCGGTGCTGGTCATGGTGCACGGCTTCTCGGCCAGCCTGCACACCTGGGAGCCCTGGGTCGCGCGCCTCGGTCAGGACTACCGGATCATCTCCCTCGACCTGCCCGGCCACGGCCTGACCCGTGCGCCAGAGGGCTATCTGATCCCGCGCTCGGGCTTCGTGCCTGTGATCGACGCGGTGGTGTCGAAGCTCGGCGTGTCGCGCTTCACCCTGATCGGCAACTCGATGGGCGGCGGCGCGGCGTGGCAGTACGCCCTGGCCCATCCGGACAAGCTCGAGGGCCTGGTCCTGGTCAACGCCGCCGGCTGGCCGCCAGAGGGTGAGGCCGCCGAGGGCTCGCCCATCGCCTTCCGCATCCTGCGCAACCCGGTCGGCCGCTTCCTGGTCAAGGACCTGGACGCCAGCGCGATGACCCGCCAGGGCCTGCGCTCGGCTTTCGAACCCACGCCGGACATGGCCGACGAGACCATGGTCGCCCGCTATGTCGACCTCTCGCGCGCGCCGGGCCACCGCGACATCATCCTCGGCCTGATGAGCGGCCAGCCGGACCATGCGACAAAGGAGAAGCTGGCGGCGATCCGCACGCCGACGCTCGTCATCCACGGCGACACAGACCTGCTGATCCCCGTATCGGCGGCCCAGAAGTTCGGCGCCGCCATCCCGGGCTCGACGGTGATCGTCTACGAGAAGGTCGGCCACGTGCCGATGGAACAGATCGCCGACCGTTCGGCCAGCGACCTCGCCAACTGGCTACGCTCGATCCGGACCGGCCCGGTGTGACCTGTCCCAAAGCGATGAAGAGACTCAGGTTGGGTTGGAAGTGTCGGCAGGCCGATGTCGGTTGGGCTGGTAGGAAGGGTCGGTAGGCGGATGCCGGGTAGGCTGGTCGGAAATGGACACTCGACCACCGAACTGCGCGAAGACGAAGTTCACAACCATGTCCAGGACTCTTTCGTGGGTTTCGCGGTCCCAGTCGTTGTGGCCAAACCCCGGCAATTCGACGAACTGGTGCGGCTTGCCTGCGCGGGCAAGGGCCTTGGCCATATCCCGTGACTGCTGGATGGAGACAACCTCGTCCTCAACGCCATGGATCATGAGCACCGGGGCCTTGATCTCCTCGATGCGGTGACGCGGCGAGACTTCGGTGAGTTTGGCCCGATCTCGCTGCGGATCGCCAATGCTCTTGAGCCAATAGTTGTACGCTACGGACTGCGCGCCGTCCTCCCTTCGAGAGAAGTCGAGGGTCTTCCGTAGATCGAAGTCTCCGGCGATTGCCACGCCGCAGCGATAGGTGTCCGGGTGTTGCACAAGCCCGAGCATCGCTACGTAGGCGCCGTAGCTGGCGCCGCAGATTGCGACCCGCTCACGGTCGATTGCATGACTCGCCAGGATCTGTTCGACAGCATCATCAACGTCCCGCTGCATTAGCCCACCCCATTGACCGTAGCCGGCCTCGGCGAAGCGGCGCCCGTACCCGCTTGAGCCTCTGAAGTTGACCTGAAGAACCATCCAGCCTTGGGCCGCGAATGACTGAAGCCATGGATTGTAACCCAGCTGGTCGCGCGCTTCTGGACCGCCGTGCGGCATGACAATCAGTGGAAACGGGCCCTGACCGCGGGGCCGCGTAAGGTAGGCGCGCAGGCTCTGACCGTCCCGTGCTGTGATCGTCACCGCATCCGTCGGTGCGAGCCGGCCAGTCAACCAAGGGCGCTGTTCACCAAGCATGTCGAACTGACCTGTTTCAAGGTCCAGGCATGCAAAAAGCCCCGCCAGGCGGGGGGAACTGACGAACAGCAGCGCCCTGCGACGCGGCTGGTCGATGTCGTAGAGGCGGATGTTGGCGTCGAGGCCAAATTGATCTCGGAGCGCATCGATTCGGCGCTCAATCCGCGCGGGAAGGCCGCGATATCGCTGGACATCATCGACGTAGCCAGCGCCGATCACGACCCGGTTTTCGTCTTGGAAGACTCCAGTAAGATCACGATCGACCGCCTCGACAACGGCGGCGCCCATCTTCAGCGTCGACAGATCGAAGCTGTGGATGCTCTTGAACTCTGCGCCGGGCGGGCGGTGGGAGACCAGCAATTCTCCCATCATCTCTGAAGCGCCGACAAGGTCGAAGCTTTCGTAGCCGCTGTTGTCGTTCCGACGCGACTCCCGAACGAGGGTCCAAGTGTGGGCCCCGGGAGCTCGTGCGAAGACACTGTAGTTTGTGCGCCGACGGTTTGCGTCGACCCGCAATACCGGGATGCCATTCTGGGTAAACCACTCGACCGTCTGCAGCCCGCTGCTTTCAACAACGGTGCTCATGCCATTCCGCACGTTGACCTTGATTAGACTGGTCGTATTCAGTGCCGGCCCATGCCGCTGCATAAGGATGTGATTGGGATCATCCGGAAGGTAATCGACGACCGTCGCGAGGTCGAAGTCGGCAAAATCCCAGACACCGCTCGGCTGCAGCACGACAAGAGCGTCGGTTCCGTCGGAGTTGATGGCCAGCAATCGATGCTGGGGCATCGGGAAGAAGGACCTCCCCCTGCTTATGCCGAACTCATGGCCCGCTGAATTGTGCGACATCCGGACCCAGATCAGCAGTCGCTCGTCTGTCGCCCATTCGACCTGGTAGGCGGCGAAGCGCCCAACCGAAACAGTGACCGGCTTGGCCTTGAGGTCATCGGCAGGGTAAATCTCGACCACAGTGCGCGGCTCGATGTTCGATCCGGAGACCTTGAGGCTCTTCAGGACCGCAATGCGGTCGCTGTCCGGCGAAAGGGCTACATCGCGAGTGACAGGATCCCTGTAGAGTTCCTCGACCGTAGGCGGCATCGGAGAAGAAGGCTGGCCCCATGCGCGGGTCGCGGCCGCAAGCCCCAACGCGGACAGCATGGCCGCGCGGCGAGAAATATGGATTGAAGACATCCCCCGACGCCCCGCGCACAACTCAGGCGGCGATTGTGAGGCAGCAGGTCGGCCCGTCAAGCGCGAAACCTCGTCGGGTCAGCCAACGCTCGGCATTGTTGAATTCAGCGGCTTGCCGATGGCCAGCCCTCCGACCCAAGCACCCTAGAGCATCGCCGGGATCACGCGGTCCGGCGGGCGGTGGCCATCCATGAAGGTCTTGATGTTGACGATGACCTTCTCGCCCATGTCGATGCGGCCCTCGACCGTCGCCGAGCCCATGTGGGGCAGCAGCACGACGTTGGGCAGCTTCATGAGCTTGGGATTGATCGCCGGCTCGTGCTCGTAGACGTCCAGGCCGGCGCCGGCGATGTCGCCGCGCGACAGCATGTTGGCCAGCGCCCCTTCGTCGATGACCTCGCCGCGCGCGGTGTTGACCACGATGGCGTGCGGCTGAAGCAGCTTGAGCCGCCGGGCGGACAAAAGGTGGTAGGTCGCCGGCGTGTGCGGGCAGTTGACCGAGATGATGTCCATCCGGGCCAGCATCTGGTCGAGGCTTTCCCAGTAGGTCGCCTCCAGCTCGTCGGCGATCCGCTGACTGACCGGCTTGCGGTTGTGATAGTGGATCGACAGGCCAAACGCCTTGGCTCGGCGGGCCAGCGCCTGGCCGATGCGTCCCATGCCGATGACGCCCAGGCGCTTGCCCCAGATCCGGCGGCCCAGCATCCAGGTCGGCGACCAGCCGTTGAAGTCGCCCGATTGCACCACGTTGGCGCCCTCGACCACGCGGCGGCTGGCCGCCATGATCAGGCCCATGGTCAGGTCGGCGGTGTCCTCGGTCAGGACGCCGGGGGTGTTGGTGACGATGATGCCGCGCTGGTTGGCGGTGGCCACGTCGATGTTGTCGACGCCGGCTCCGAAGTTGGCGATCAGCTTGAGCCGCTCGCCGGCCCGCGACAGCAGGCGCGAGTCGAGCCGGTCGGTGATCGTCGGCACCAGGACATCGGCCCGGCCCAGGGCGTCGAGCAGCTGCTCGCCGGACATGGGCTTGTCATCGATGTTCAGTTCGGTGTCGAACAGCTCGCGCATCCGGGTCTCGACCGGATCCGGCAGCTTGCGGGTGACGATGACTTTGGGTCTCTTGGCGGGCATGACGCGATTTTCGGGGAACGGTCGCCGCCCGGACGGGCGTCGGGAGTCCCTTAGCAAAGGGCTGTGCCGGAACCAAGCATGGTTCTCGGCGAGGACAGGGAGCAAGGCCTTGGCGCCAAAGGGCATGGCAGCATCGCGCGCGCTGGCGGGGGCGACCCTGGCGGGTTTCCTGCTGGCCGGTTGCGGGGGCGGGGCTGACGAGGTCTGCGACACCCCGTCGAAGCTGCCGGTCCCACGTTTCGTCTCGCTGAAGTCCGGCGAGGTGAACGCGCGCAACGGCCCGGGCGAGGACCACCGCATCCTCTGGGTCTGGCGCGTGAAGGGGCTGCCCCTGAAGGTCATCGCCGAGACGCGCGAGTGGCGGCGTGTCGAGGATCCGGACGGCGGCAAGGCCTGGGTCAAGCTGCAGATGGTCGATGGTCGACGCACCGTGATCCGCAAGATGGCCGGCGACCTGGCCCTCCTGGCCGAACCCAAGCCGGGCGCGCGGGTGACGGCCTATCTGCGGGCCGGGGCCGTCGCTACCCAGACGCGGAACGAGAAGGGCTGGAGCCGGCTCAAGGTCGGCGGGGCCAGCGGCTGGGCGCCCGAAGGCGAGGTCTGGGGCGCCGGTCCCGACCCTGTCTGCACGCCTCGCCCCCGCTGAAGACCGCAAGGTTGAGCCCGGGGGGGCGGCCGTGCTAACCCCGCGACAGTCCCGTTTGCCTGGGTCGCGCGTTGTCTTGTGAAGACGCCGGCCGACCCGCCAGGAATTCCATGAGCCAAGAACCGCCTCGCCACGACCCGAAGTCTTCCTACGACTACGACGATCTCATCGCCTGTTCGAAGGGGCTGATGTTCGGACCGGGCAACGCCCAGCTTCCGGCCCCGCCGATGCTGATGATGGACCGCATCGCCCTGATCACCGACCAGGGCGGCGCCTTCGGCAAGGGCGAGATGGTCGCCGAGCTGGATATCCACCCGGACCTCTGGTTCTTCGGATGCCACTTCATCGGCGATCCGGTGATGCCGGGCTGCCTGGGCCTCGACGCCATGTGGCAACTGGTCGGCTTCTTCCTGGGCTGGAAGGGCGGCCCCGGTCGCGGCCGCGCCCTCGGCGTCGGCGAGGTGAAGTTCACCGGCCAGGTGACGCCCGACATCAAGAAGGTCGTCTACCGCATCCAGATGAAGCGGGTGATCATGCGAAAGCTGGTCATGGGTATCGCCGACGGGGTTCTCGAAGCCGACGGCAAGATTATCTACGAAGCCAACGATCTGCGCGTCGGCCTGTTCGACGCCAGCCAGATGGCCTGACAACCGGCCGTACGGCGGGATCAAAGAGACATCGATCACGTTCCGGGGGGAACGAAGGGAGCTTTCATGCGGCGCGTCGTCGTCACCGGCATTGGTATCGTTTCGTCCATCGGCAACAACGCCGGCGAGGTGCTGACCTCGCTACGCGAGGCGCGCAGCGGCGCGACCTTCGCCCCGGACTACGCCGAGCTGGGCTTCCGCTGCCAGGTCCGGGCCGTACCGGACATCGACTGGGAATCGCTGGTCGACCGCCGCGCCGCGCGGTTCCTGGCGCCAGGCACCGGATACGCCCACATCGCCATGGAGCAGGCGATCGCCGACGCCGGGCTTGAGGAAGCCGAGGTCTCGCACGAGCGCACCGGCCTGATCGTCGGCTCCGGCGGTCCCTCGACCCGCGTGATCGTCGAGGCCGCCGCCACGACGAAGGAGAAGGGTCCCAAGCGCATCGGTCCTTTCGCCGTGCCCAAGGCCATGAGCAGCGGGCCCTCGGCGGTGCTGGCCACCTGGTTCAAGATTCGCGGCCTGAACTTCTCGATCAGCTCGGCCTGCGCCACCTCGACCCACTGCATCGGCTCGGCCTACGAGCAGATCGCCATGGGCAAGCAGGACGTCATCTTCGCCGGCGGGACCGAGGAAGAGGACTGGACCCTGTCCAACCTGTTCGACGCCATGGGCGCCATGTCCAGCAAGTTCAACGACACCCCGGCCAAGGCCAGCCGGGCCTATGACGCGGACCGCGACGGCTTCGTCATCGCCGGCGGCGCGGGCATGCTGGTTCTCGAGGAATACGAGCGGGCCAAGGCGCGTGGCGCGAAGATCTATGGCGAGATCGTCGGCTACGCCGCCAACAGCGACGGCTTCGACATGGTCGCCCCCTCCGGCGAGGGCGCGGTGCGCTGCATGAAGCTGGCCATCGAGTCGGCCGGCGGGCGGGCCATCGACTATCTGAACCCGCACGGCACCTCGACCCCCGTCGGCGACGCCAAGGAAATGGACGCCGTCCGCCAGGTGTTCGGCGACAAGGCGCCGCTGATCAGCTCGACCAAGAGCCTGACCGGCCACAGCCTGGGCGCGGCCGGCGCGCAGGAGGCGATCTACAGCATCCTGATGCTCACCAACGATTTCGCCGCCGAAAGCGCCAACATCGAAAACCTCGATCCGGCCTTCGCCGACCTGCCGATCCTGCGCCAGCGGTCCGACAAGCCGCTGCAGACGGTGATGAGCAACAGCTTCGGCTTCGGCGGCACCAACGGCTGCCTGATCATGGCGCGGGTCTGACCTAGACTGATCGTGAACGTCCGGCCGTGTCGTGGCCGGACGGCGCCTGATAGCCTGCGGTCTTCCGTCCCGTGCATGGAGGCTGCGTGGCCGAACTTCCGATGAACAACCGGCGCGCCGTGCTGGCCGGGCTGGGCGGCCTGGGGCTGGCGGGCCTGGGCGGTTGCGCGACATCTGGCGCTCCGGCGCAGACCGCGCCGGTCAGGCCAGGGCTCGCCGCCCTGCCGCGGCTGGCTCCGGTGCGGGCCGGCATGGACCGCGTCACCCGCATCACCGTCTGCCTGCGGCCCTTCAGAGCGGCGGGGCCCCGGCTGGATGTCGAGATGGTCGGCGACAAGCGGGTGGTCCACAACTATGGCCACGGCGGCGCCGGCTGGTCGCTGTCCTGGGGCTCCAGCGCCATCGCCGTGGAAAAGGCCATGGCGGGCGGCACGCGTGAGGCCGCGGTGATCGGCTGCGGGGCGCTGGGCCTGACTTCGGCGCTGCTGCTGCAGCGGGCGGGCGCCAAGGTCACCATCTATGCCGCCGAGCGCGCGCCCATGACCCGCTCGGCCAGGGCCACAGGTACATGGTCGCCCGACAGCCGCATCGCCGACGCGGCAAGGGTCGCGGCCGACTTCCCGGCGACCTGGGAGCGCATGGCGCGGACCTCCTACGCCGAATACCAGACCTGGCTGGGCCTGCCCGGCGCGCCGGTGTCCTGGTCGGATCGCTACAGCCTCTTCGACGATGCGACCGCGCCGCCCGCGCCGTCGCCCGGGCCAACCAACGCCATCCGCTTTTTCGGCGCCCCGCTGCCGGGCCTGGCCCCGCGCTGGCGGGACCTTAGCCCACAGGAGCACCCTTTTCCGGTCAGCCGTGTCCGGCACGGCGTGGCCATGCAGTTCAACGTCGCCGAGCTGTCGCACCTCTTGATGACCGACTTCCTGCTCGCGGGCGGCCGGATGGAGACGCGAACCTTCAACAGTCCGGGCGAGCTGACCACCCTGCCGCAAGCCGTCATCGTCAACTGCACGGGCTATGGCGCGCGGGCGCTGTGGAAGGATGAGACCATGACGCCGGTTCGCGGCCAGATCACCTGGCTGGCGCCGCAGCCGGAGCTGACCTACGGGCTGTACTGGCGGCATATCTCGGTGCTGCCGCGCGCCGACGGCATCGTCGTCCAGGATGGAGGCGACAGCGAGATGTTCGGCTACGGGATCGAGGACGAGACGCCCGACCGGGGCGAAGCCGAGCGGGCCGTGAAGACCATCGCCGACCTGTACGCCTCGATGGGCGCGGGTCCGCCCCGGTAAGGTCCAAATCGAGGTGTGTGGTCGGCGCCATGCTCACGCGCCGCAGCCTGATCGCCGCCCTTCCCGCTCTCGCATTGGCGCCGGCCGCGCGGGGCCAGGGTTGGGTCGACAGATTGACTCGCGCGGCGGACGGGCAGATCGGCCGGACGGTCACCTATGATCCGGCCTATGTGCGCCTGGACTATCCGGGCGGCGATGTGCCCGCCGACCGCGGCGTCTGCACCGACGTCATCATCCGCGCCTATCGCGAGGGGCTCGGCGTCGATCTGCAGAAGCTGGTGCACGAGGACATGTCCCGCGCCTTCGCGGCCTATCCCCGGACCTGGGGGCTCGCCCGGCCCGACCGCAACATCGACCATCGGCGCGTTCCCAACTTGGAGACCTTCCTGGCGCGGCGTGGCGCGGCCCTGCCGCCCGGGACTCCGGTTCGGCCGGGCGATCTTGTCACACAGAGGCTGCCGGGAAACCTGCCTCATATCCTTCTGATGGACAGCGCCATAGCTGCTCAGGGTCGCCCCATGGCCATCCACAATGTCGGCGCCGGGACCCGGCGCGAGGACGTGCTGAACGCCTGGACGCGGGTGGGCCATTTCCGCTGGGCCGGAACGACCGCATGACGGCGTGATCCGGCAGGCGCCAAGGGGTTGACCTTCGCCCCCCATCGGCGTTGAACGCGCCGACTTTGTTTCCCCCGCCCTCCAGCCAGCCCAAGGACGCCGCCGTGGCCGACAAGAAGATCAAGAAGGTCGTTCTCGCCTATTCGGGAGGTCTCGACACCTCGATCATCCTCAAGTGGCTGCAGACCGAATACGGCGCGGAGGTGGTCACCTTCACCGCCGACCTCGGCCAGGGCGAGGAACTGGGCCCGGCTCGCGAGAAGGCCCTGCTGCTGGGCATCAAGCCCGAGAATATCTTCATCGACGACCTGCGCGAGGAGTTCGTCCGCGACTTCGTCTTCCCGATGTTCCGCGCCAACACCGTCTATGAAGGCCAGTACCTCCTCGGCACCTCGATCGCGCGCCCGCTGATCGCCAAGCGTCAGATCGAGATCGCCCGCCAGGTCGGCGCCGACGCGGTCTGTCACGGCGCCACCGGCAAGGGCAACGACCAGGTCCGCTTCGAGATCGGCTACTACGCGCTGGAGCCGGACATCCATGTCATCGCGCCCTGGCGGGAATGGGACTTCAAGAGCCGCGAGGCGCTGCTCGACTTCGCCGAGAAGCACCAGATTCCGATCGCCAAGGACAAGCGAGGCGAGGCGCCCTTCAGCGTCGACGCCAACCTCCTGCACAGCTCCAGCGAGGGCAAGGTGCTGGAAGACCCGTCCGTCGAGGCGCCCGAGTTCGTGCACATGCGCACCATCGCGCCCGAGGATGCGCCGGACCGCCCGCATATCTTCACCATCGACTTCGAGCGTGGCGACCCGGTCGCCATCGACGGCGTGGCCATGTCTCCCGCCACCCTGCTGACCAAGCTGAACGAGCTTGGTCACGACAACGGCGTTGGCCGGCTGGATCTGGTCGAGAACCGCTTCGTGGGCATGAAGAGCCGGGGGGTCTACGAGACCCCGGGCGGCACGATCCTGCTGGCGGCGCATCGCGGCATCGAGAGCATCACGCTGGATCGCGGCGCCATGCACCTGAAGGACGAGCTGATGCCGAAGTACGCATCGCTGGTCTACAACGGCTTCTGGTTCGCGCCGGAACGGGAGATGCTGCAGGCGGCCATCGACTACAGCCAGCAGAAGGTGACCGGCCAGGTGCGGGTCAAGCTCTACAAGGGCAACGTCAGCATCATCGGCCGCACCAGCCCCTACAGCCTCTACGACCAGGAACTGGTGACCTTCGAGGAAGGCGCCGTCGCCTACGACCACCGCGACGCGGCGGGCTTCATCAAGCTGAACGCACTGCGCCTGCGCGTGTCCGCCAAGCGCGACCGGCGGGGCTGATACAGCCCCTAATCCAGCCGGTTGAACGGGTAGCGGTCGCAGATTTCGTCTAGAAAGAAGCGACCCTTCGAACTCGCCTTGACGAACGAGCGGTGCACCGGCTCGGGGACGCCGACGTAGACATATTCGCCGCCATCCCTGAAGCGGACGAACAGCTTGCCGTGATCGGGCTTGTAGCGGATGCGGGCGATGGCGGCTGAGGGCATGGGGCCTCCGGGACTGCGAGCGTCCGTGCACGGTGTTAACGCACCGGGCGCGCAAAGCGTTTCGCCTCGGCGCCGAACGATCCTCGCGGGCAGTTGAGCCCGATACCCTGTTCCCACCGTCCGGAACGCGCATTAGAGCCTGTCGCGACAGGAGGCCCAGCATGTCCAAGACCGACCCCGGCAACTACTTCGAGGATTTCCGCCTCGGCCAGGTGCTGCGGCATGCGACGCCTCGCACGGTGACGACCGGCGACGTTGCGCTCTACACGGCCCTGCATGGTCCCCGGTTCGCCCTGTTCTCATCGAGCGAGTTCGCCCGCGCCTGCGGCCTGGACCAGGCGCCGGTCGATCCGCTGCTGACCTTCCACATGGTGTTCGGCAAGACGGTCCCCGACATCAGCCTGAACGCCGTGGCCAATCTCGGCTATGCCGAAGGGGTCTTCCTTCGGGCTGTCCGGCCGGGCGACACCCTCAGCGCGACCAGCGAGGTGATCGGGCTGAAGGAGAACTCGAACCGCAAGACGGGCGTCGTCTATGTGCGGACCACAGGCGTCAACCAACACGGCGAGCCGGTGCTCAGCTATGTGCGCTGGGTCATGGTGCGCAAGCGCAGCGAGGCGGCGGAGGTCGAGGGCCAGGCTGTCCCGTCGCTGAAGGCGGCCGTGGAAGCGGCCGACCTCGTCCTGCCCGAGGGCCTCGACTTCTCGCGCTACGACTTTGACCTGGCCGGCGCGCGGCATGCCTACGAGGATTACGAGATCGGCGAGCGGATCGACCATGTCGACGGCATGGCGATCGAGGAAGCCGAGCACCAGATGGCCACCCGGCTGTACCAGAATACCGCCAAGGTCCATTTCAACCAGTATGAGCGGGCCAAAGACCCCTCCGGTCGCCGGCTGGTCTATGGAGGGGTCGTGATCTCGACGGCCAAGGCGCTGAGCTTCAACGGTCTCCAGAACGCCGGACTGATCCTGGGCATCAACGCCGGGCGCCATGTGAACCCCTACTTCGCCGGCGGCACGGTGTTCGCCTGGAGCCAGGTGCTGGACAAGGCCGAGCTCGCGCCCGGCATCGGCGCCTTGCGGCTGCGCCTGGTGGCGACGAAGGACCGGCCCTGCGCCGACCTGCCGGACAAGGACGAGGCGGGCGCCTATCCGGCCGAGGTGATCCTTGATTTCGACTACTGGGCCGCGGTCCCGCGCCGTGGCTGAGTTCGTCCTCGATCCGGCGTTCGTCGCGACCAGCCATGCGGTCGGCGAGCTTGGGCTGTGCGAGGTGCGCCTGCAGGACGACGGCCGTTATCCCTGGCTGGTGCTGATCCCGCGCGCGGCCGGCCTGGTCGAGATCGAAGACCTTGCTCCCGCCGACAGGACCCGGCTGATCGAGGAGGGAATGCTGGCCGGCCAGGCGGTGCGCGCGGTGGCCGAAGCGCTGGGTCTAGGCGTCGACAAGCTGAACTTTGGCGCGCTCGGCAATGTGACCGCCCAGCTGCACCTGCATGTCGTCGGGAGGCGGCGGAACGATCCCGCATGGCCCGGCCCGGTCTGGGGCCACAGTCCGGCGACGCCTTACGACGCCCAGCGCCTGGCGCCGGCGATCGCGGCCGCCCGGGTCGCGCTGGGTCTCTAGTTCCGACGCATGTGCACGGCGCGCGTCGCGCCGTTGTCCCACATCTCGCCTATCCAGCCCGGACCCTGCTGAGTCAGCGTCAGCACGACCGGCGCCACGGCGCCCCGTGGGGTAAAGCGGACCGAAAGCCCGCCGTCTGCGGTGCGGGCAATGGAATCGACCAGGCCGACCTGGCCCGGAGGGCCGTCGGTGCGCACGCTGCGCCAGGCGCCTTCGAGAGGGCGGCCCGTGGCGGTCTTGTCGACCAGCTGGAGCACATACAGCGGGCGACCATCGTTGGCGCGGACGGTCCAGGCGCCGTCCAGCGGCCCCTGCAGGCCCTGGGCGGAGGAGACGCCGCCGCGAATGCGGTTCTCGTACGCCTGTTCCGAGGCCGTCGGCGGCGCCTCGGGCGTGCGGCCGAGCTCGTCGATCATCACCGGCCGGTCCAGGGTGGGCAGGCGGCTTGCTGGCGGCGGGGGAAGAATCTGGAGCGGCGGATTGAGCTGGGGTTGCGACGGGGCGGGGTTCGTCCGCGCAAGGGGCGCCGCCATCAGATCGGCAGGCGTCGAAGTCTGCGGCGAAGCCGTCACGGGAGAGACGACCGCGTCGCCCGCCTCCTCCTCGTCTTCCTCGTCCATGGCCTGGCCGGCGGCCACGCCGGACAGCACGTCACCGATCGGGTCCGCACCCGGCGGAAGGTCGGTCGGCGCGGGCGCGGTCGGCTCCCGCGCCAGGGGCTGGTCGGCGAGGGCTGGCGCGGCCAACAGCAGAAGGCTGAACAGGACAGCCGCCGGGACAGGTCCTCGGTTCATGCCGCCTCGGCCTGGGCGATGGCGCCGGCCACGGCGACGAGACGCTCGGCCTGGGCCAGATGCAGCAGTTCGGCCATGCGTCCCTCGACGCGAATGGCGCCCTTGCCCTGGTTCTCCGGCAGGGCGAAGGCGGCGATCACCGACCGGGCCCACTCCACTTCGGCGGCGGCGGGCGAGAAGACGCGGTTGCAGATCTCGACCTGCTTGGGATGGATCAGCGTCTTGCCGTCAAAGCCGAAGTCGACCCCCTGCTCGCAGACCGCTTCGAGGCCCCCGAGGTTCTCGATGTCGTTGTAGACGCCGTCCAGGATCGTCAGCCCCGCGCCCCGCGCCGCCGCCACGGACAGGCCGAGCGCGCCCAGGAACGGCTCGCGTCCCGGCGTCTGACGGCAGCGCATCTCCTTGGCCAGGTCGTTGGTGCCCATCACCCAGCAGGACAGGCGCGTGGTCCCGGCCGCCCCGGCGATCTCGGGCAGGGCGAAGAGAGAGGCGCAGGTCTCGATCATCGCCCAGAGCCTGGTCGCGGCCGGCGCCGATTTGAGGGCGGCGTCGTAGGCCGCCACATCGGCCGCGCTGTTGACCTTGGGAACCAGCACCGCATCCGGCGCCGCCCCGGCCGCTGCGGTCAGGTCCTCGGCGCCCCAGGGAGTGTCCAGGCCGTTGACGCGGATGACCACCTCGCGGCGGCCAAAACCTCCGGCCCGAACCGCTTCCACCGCCTGGGCGCGCGCCGTCTCCTTCGCCTCTGGCGCCACCGCGTCCTCCAGATCGAGGATCACCACGTCACAGGCCAGGCTGCGCGCCTTGTCGATCGCCTTGGCGTTCGAGGCCGGCATGTAGAGCGCGCTACGGCGGGGACGGGCGATGTCGGTCATGGCGGGGGAAGCGGCCTTTCCGGTCTGATGTCGTTGGCGGGTCTGGACGCCGATTTCATAAACGGCAGGATGGGGTCATGACCACCCGTTACGATCCCACGGCGCGCAATGTCCTCGGCGGCGAGCTTGTTCCCTGCGGCCTGGACCCGGTGACCGGCTTTTTCCGCAACGGCTGCTGCGAGACCGGGCCCGAGGACCTGGGCCTGCACACCGTCTGTGCTGTGATGACGACCGAGTTCCTCGACTACAGCCGCGCGGTCGGCAACGACCTGACCACGCCGCGTCCGGAGTACGCGTTTCCGGGCCTCAAGCCCGGCGACCGGTGGTGCCTCTGTGCGCCGCGCTGGAAGGAGGCGCTGGACGCCGGCGCGCCGCCGCGCGTGGTGCTGGAAGCCACCCACGAAGAGACCCTGGCCATCGTTCCGCTGGGCGTGCTCAAGGACCACGCCGTCGCCTGATCGGCGTCAGGCGCCGCCGTAGCCAGCGTCGTCCTCGTCGTCGTAGTCGGCGGGGCCTGGATCGAACGAGATGATGTCGCCCGGCTGGCAGCCCAGTTCGCGGCAGAGGGCATCCAGGGTGGAGAAGCGGATCGCCCGGGCCTTGCCGGTCTTCAGGATTGACAGGTTGGCGATGGTCACGCCGACCCGGTCGGCGAGTTCGGTCAGCGACATGCGGCGCTCAAGCAGCACGCGGTCGAGACGGACGCGGATGGCCATGGCGGTTTCCCTCGCGCGATCAGATGGTCAGTTCCGCGTCGCGGCGCAGTCGCGCGCCCTCGCGGAACACCTCGGCCAGGACGAACACGACCATGACCGAGAACCAGGTGGTGAGGTTGAGCCCGACTTCGGCGCGGTTGACGCCGGGCATGATGACCGCCGCCATGATCCAGAACAGATAGCGGCCCAGCTCCAGCCCGGCCAGGATCAGCCCGATCAGGCGCAGCCGCGCCACATTGTCGGGATGGAAGGGATCGCCGGCGGTCAGGGTGGTGAACAGCTTGCGCAGAGTGCCGACGATCAGCACGACGCCAGCCATGTAGAGAGCGATGGCGACCAGGCCGGCAGCCAGGGTGGGCGGCGACAGCTCGATGCGCCGCGAACCGGATTCGAAGGCCAGCTTCGAGAGAATTTCGGGATTGAAGGCCAGCAGCAGGCTGGCGACGGCGGTGAGCGCCAGCACGGCGATCAGGGCCCACAGTGCGTACCATGTCACGTCGAGAATGATCTTCAGGAAGCTGGAGATCGACCCCGGTCCCAAAGTCCGCATGACACTAGTCCCCCTGGAAAATTCGGTCTCCGCCGGGCTTTGGCCCGCCGGCCCCGTCAGCGCAAGGCGCATCGGGATAGGCCGGCGAGCATGCCTCGGCGGCGGTCCTCACGAAAGGTCCGCCGATTACAGGGGCTGAGCCACGAGCGCCCAGGCCGCGACCGGCATGGCGATCACGAAGGCGGTGTAGACCACGGCGACGGCGAGGCGGTCGACAGTGGCGGTCATCTTGGCGAAGGTCATTGTTCGTCCCTTGATATTGCAGCGCGAAGGAAGCGTCTGTTTTCGGGGCCGCTTCGGGGCCGGCGATGTCGCCGTCCTTGTGATGATGGATAGGCGCGCATCGCTTTTCGATCAAATTACATATCGTTTAACGATATTAAACTCATGTAATGTCGTTACCTCGCCGTAATGCGGCGCAGCATGAGACAACCATGGCCCGGCGGGCTCCCGCTGGTTGCATTCGCTTTACGACAAGGGGAAAGGGGCTAGATTCGGCGACGTCCCAAGGCCCGCCGCGAGAACCCCCGATGCGCCCGCTCACCCCTTCGCTTGTGACCCTCGGCCTCTCGGCCGCTGTCGTCCTTGGCCTCGCCGTCCTAACGCCTGTCGCCGTTGCGCCGTCGGCCCACGCCCAGGCCCCCAACGGAGCGGCGCTCTACAACGCCCAGTGCAAGAGCTGCCATGCCCTCAGCGGCAAGAGCGGGCCAGCCGGCCCCAGTCTCAAGGGGGTTGCGGGCCGCAAGGTCGCGAGCCTGGGCGACTACAAGTACTCCAAGGGTCTCACCGCCAGGGGCGGAACCTGGACCGACGCCGCTCTGGACGCCTACCTCGCCAATCCCGGCGGCTACGCGCCCGGCGGAAAAATGTTCAACAAGGTGCCCGATCCCAAGGCGCGGGCGGCGATCATCGCCTATCTGAAGACCCAGCCCTGATAGCCGCACCGCACGGAGCCCCCGCCATGCGTTCTCTTCTCGTCGCCCTCGCCGGCCTCAGCCTGGCGGCATGCGCCAGCGTCGGCGATCGCGGGTCGGGGCCGCCGCCGCCGGCTTCGAAGCCGACCCCCGCCGCGCCGGCGCCCAAGCCGCTGCGGCCCATCGCCCCGCCCGCCATGGCGGCGCCCGGAGCCACCAGCGCCGCCCTGACCTATGTCTGCTCCGGCGGCAAGCGGTTCACCGCCGCCTGGGGCCTTGCCGGCGACCGCGTCAGGGTCACGGCCGGCGGGCTGAGCAAGACCCTGCCCCATGCGCCCAGCGGCTCGGGCGCACGCTACAGCGACGGCGCCTACGAGATCTGGGGCAAGGGCGACGAAGCCACCCTCAGCGGCTTTCCGGGCGGGCCCTACAAGGGTTGCAGGACCGGATAGTGGACGCCTTTCCCGCATTCTTCCCGCTCGAGGGCCGCAGGGTCGTGATCGCCGGCTCCGGCGAGGCGGCCGACGCCAAGGCGCGGCTGTTCGAGGGCTCGCCGGCCCAGGTGATGCGACTGGACGGCCCTTCGGCCTTTCTGGTCGGCGCCTATGGCGGCGCCCTGCTGGCCTTTGTCGCCGGCGACGACCTGTTCGTGCAGCAGGCGGCGGGCGCGGCGCGGGCCGCCCGATGCCTGGTCAATGTCGTCGACCGCCCCGAACTGTCCGACTTCCATACCCCCGCCCTGGTGGACCGGGGCGCCGTGGTCGCGGCCGTCGGCACCGCCGGCGCCGCGCCGATGCTGGCCAGCCTGCTGCGCAGCGATCTGGAAGCCCGGGTCCCGCCCGGGACCGGCCGGGTGGCGGTGCTGCTGCGCCGCCTGCAGGAGCCGGTGCGCAAGGCCTTTCCGGACCTTGCCCAGCGCCGCGCCTTCCTCCGGTCCGTGCTGGATGGCGATGCGGCCCAGGCAGCCCTGGACGGCGACATGGAGCGGGCCGAGGCCCTGTTGCGGGCGGCGATCGACCGGGGCGCCGCGGCCGCCGGCCGGATCGTGTTCGTCTCGGGCGAGGGCCCGCCCGACCTGCTGACCCTGCGGGCGGCGCGGGTTCTGGCCGAGGCCGATGTCGTCGCGCCGGATCTCGATGTCGACCCGGCCGTTCTGGCGCTGGTGCGGCGCGATGCGGCGCGGCTGATCCCGTCCGAGGCCGGCGCCGATGCGCTTGCGGCGCTGGCCCGCGCAAATCGCCAGGTCGTCCGGTTGATCACCCGCGCCCCGGACCCCGACCAGCTTCGCGCCCTTGTCGCATCGGGCATCACCGTTCAGGTGATGCTGGCCGCGCCCGCCTAGGCCTCAGACCATGAAGTCGGCGGTGACCGGCGCGTGGTCGCTGGGCTTGTCCCAGCCGCGCACGTCGTCATGCACGCGCGAGATCGCCCGGCCGGTGTGGAACGCCGCATCGCGCAACCCCGGGCTGATGAGGATGTGATCCAGCCGCAGGCCCCGGTTCGAGGCCCGGAAGTCAGCCGCCCGATAGCTCCACCAGCTGAACAGCTTCTCGCTGGGCGGGGTGGCCTCGCGCGGCAGGTCGATGAAGGCGTTCGAGGCGACCAGCCGCTCCATCGCCTCGACCTCGACCGGCGTGTGGCTGACGACCTTCGACATGTACTTGTGGTTCCAGACGTCGTTCTCACCCGGGGCGACATTCAAGTCCCCGGTGACGATCAGCGGCGCCTTGGGATCGCGGCGCGTCATCTCGGCTGTGAGCTGTTCGAAGAAGTCCAGCTTGTGGTCGAACTTGGGGTTCACCTCGCGGTCGGGAATGTCGCCGCCCGCCGGGATATAGAAGTTCTGGATCTCGACCCCGGCGACGACGGCGCCGACACAGCGGGCGTGGCCGACCTTGCACACGTCGAGCGGCGGGGCGTCCTCGATCGGCAGGCGCGAGGCGATGGCGACGCCGTGCCAGCCCTTCTGGCCATGGATGCGGAAGTGGCGGAAGCCCAGGGCCTCGAACATCTCGCGGGGGAACTCGTGCGCCTGACACTTGATCTCCTGCAGGGCCAGCACGTCAGGGGCGATCTCGTCGACCATGCGGCCGATCAGTTCGCCGCGCGGGCGGACCGAGTTGATGTTCCAGGTGGCGAGTCGAAGACGCATGGCCGTCAGATAGCAGAGCGGGGTGACTGTCCGGCCAAAAGAATACGCCCGGCGGAGACCGCCGGGCGCCAAAGTTGATCTCTCATGCCGCCGCCGGGAGGGGATAGGTTCCGGCACGGTCTACGACGTGCGCAAGGTCGGATGCGCCCGTCGTCATGTGTTGCATTAGAACAACTAAAGCGCGGAAACGTCAACGACATTTCCGTGAAATCTTGGGTGTGGCCAAACAGGCACAGCCCTCAGGGGCGGCCCTGACGACGCGGCGCCGGAGGGGTGACGAACAGCTTGGGATCGAGGCCAGATGTCCTTTCCAGGGATGTCAGCTGCACCCGCGTCGAGCCTTGGGCGGTGCGGATCACCCAGCCCAGCAGGCGAACCGGCCCATCGGCGAAATTGAGGGTCAGCTGTCCGCGAGCCTTGCCGCCGCCGTCGGCAACGGTGACCGAAAACCCGCCGTCGAGCCTGCCCACCGAGACCACCCGCACGCTCTTATCGAGGCGGATGTTACGCGCCAGGAACAGCGCCAGCGGCGTCGCCCCCAGCGGATAGCGGCTGACGGTCTTCAGCCGCGTGTCGGTCTCGGCGACGATGGAGCCGTCCGAGACCAGCACCTTGCTGGAGGGGGCGTCGTAGGCGAAGCGGGCCTTGCCTGGCCGCTGCAGATAGAAGGAGCCGCCGGTGGAGACCCCGCGCGGGTCGTACTGGACGAAGCGCCCCTTGGCGGACGTCAGTCCCTGGAGATACTCGGTCGCCTTGGTCACCAGGGCCTGGTCGGCGGGCGAGAGCTGGGCGAAGGCGGGCGTGGCCAGCAGGCCGCCACCAGCGAAGGCGGCAAGCCCCGCGAGGGCGCCGCGACGGTTCAGATCATGGCTCATGTCGGCCCTAAAGTCGTTTGTCCGCCCTCGGGTTGCAACATCGCGCGCCGAGGGGGCGAAATGAGGGCGCGGCGATGTTGCGTCCCCCACATTCGCCGCCGAAAATTTGCTACGGCGGCGGCCCGACCAGGATGTCGCGTTTGCCGGCATGGTTGGCGGGGCCGACGACCCCCTCGCGCTCCATGCGCTCCATAAGCGAAGCGGCCCTATTGTAGCCGATCTGAAGGCGTCGCTGGATATAGCTGGTCGAGGCCTTGCGATCGCGGGTGACCACGGCGACGGCATGATCGTAGAGGTCACCGCCCGAACCGTCTGCGGCCACGGCGCCCTCGCCGCCCTCCTCGTCCTCGTCGCCGCCGGCCGTGACCTCGTCGAGGTAGTTGGGCAGGCCCTGGTCGCGCAGGAAGCGGGCGACCGCCTCGACCTCGCCGTCGCTGACGAACGGGCCATGCAGACGCGTGGTGCGTCCGCCGCCGGCCATGTAGAGCATGTCGCCCATGCCCAGCAGCTGCTCGGCGCCCTGCTCGCCCAGGATGGTGCGGGCGTCGATCTTGCTGGTGACCTGGAAGGAGATCCGGGTCGGGAAGTTGGCCTTGATGGTGCCGGTGATGACGTCGACCGACGGGCGTTGCGTCGCCATGATCAGGTGGATACCGGCGGCGCGGGCCATCTGGGCCAGGCGCTGAACGGCGCCCTCGATGTCCTTGCCGGCGACCATCATCAGGTCGGCGACCTCGTCAATGACGACGACCAGATAGGGCATCGGCTCGGGGCGGATCTTCTCGGACTCGTAGATCGGCCGGCCGGCGTCGTCGAAGCCCGTCTGGACGGTGCGCTCGAAGTGCTCGCCCTTGGCCAGGGCCTCGCGAGCCTTTTCGTTGAAGCCGCCGATGTTGCGCACGCCGATCTTGGACATGCGGCGATAACGGTCCTCCATCTCGCGCACGGTCCACTTCAGCGCGACGATGGCCTTCTTCGGATCGGTGACGACCGGGGCCAGCAGATGCGGGATGCCGTCATAGACCGACAGTTCCAGCATCTTGGGGTCGATCATGATGAAGCGGCACTGTTCGGGGGGCAGCTTGTAGAGGATCGACAGGATCATGGCGTTGACGCCCACCGACTTGCCCGAGCCGGTCGTGCCGGCGATCAGCAGGTGGGGCATCTTGGCCAGGTCGGCGATATAGGGCTCGCCGCCGATGCTCTCGCCCAGGGCCATGGGCAGGATGGCGCCCTGTTTTTCGTAGTCGGCGCTCGACAGCAGGTCGCGCAGATAGACCGTCTCGCGCTTGGCGTTGGGCAGCTCGATGCCGATGGCGTTGCGGCCCTGGACCACCGAGACCCGGCAGGCGGCGACACTCATCGAGCGGGCGATATCGTCGCTGAGGGCGACCACGCGGGCGTGCTTGACGCCCGGCGCGGGCGTCAGCTCGTAGAGGGTCACGACCGGGCCGGGGCGGATCTGTTCGATCGCGCCCTTGACGCCGAACTCGGCCAGCACGCTTTCCAGCAGGCGGGCGTTCTGGCGCAGGGCGGCCTCGTCGTAGGCGGCCGCGCGGGGCTTGGGCTGGGCCAGCATCGACAGTTCGGGCAGCTGGAAGCCCTCGCTGTCGCCTTCCTCGAAGTCGAAGGCGCGCTGGCGCTCGCGGGTCTCGCGGTCAGAGGCGCGGGCGCCGGCTCGAGCCGAGGGCTTGGGCTGACGGATAGCCGGCTCCGGCGTCGCCTCGCGGGGCTGGACCGGTTCCGGCGCGGCCGGCTCCGGATCGGCCGCGAAGGCCATTTCGGCGCGGGCGGGTCGCGGCGGACGCGGCTTGCGCGGGGCCGGCGCGGGCGCGGCCTCCGGCTCGGCGCGCGGGCGGGGCCTCAGCAGCGAGGCCAGCCAGTCGCCTTCGGCTCCCGTGGCCAGCCGGTGCAGTCCGAGCGACCAGACCAGGGCCGTCAGCCCGCCCGCCGCCAGGAGCAGGCCGGCGAACAACGGCGCGCCCGGCAGGCGCACGAAGTCGAACAGCGCGCGAACCGCCTCGAACACCGCCTGCCCCCAAAGCCCGCCGAGGCCAAGCGCCAGGGGCCAGGCCGCCGGCGCGGGCGGCGCGGCCAGGGCGCCGGAGAGCAGCATGATGGCCAGCAGCGCCACCAGGGCGCGGCGGCGCAGATCGGCGCGCGAGCGGTCGGGCTCGGGATCCAGCGCCCGGGTGACGCCAAAGGCGGTAAGAATCACCGCCGCCAGCCAGCCGGCCAGGCCCAGCGACTGCATGACGAAGTCAGCGAGACTGGCGCCGGCGCCGCCCAGGATATTGGTCGCCGCCTCGGCCGAGGCGACGTTGAAGCTGGGATCGGCCGGATTGTAGGTGGCCAGCGCGGCGGCCAAGCCGGCGCCCATGGCCGCGATCAGGCCGCCCCGGAAGCGCGCCGCGCCCGGCAGCGTCCAGGCGATCGCGCCCGCCTCCAGAAGCAGCTCAAGGCCCGAACGCCGAACCGCCTTAGCCATCGATCTGACCCCACAGCACCATTGAACCGGCAATGTGGTCGCGGAGGGTTAAGGGGCGATTTACCAGACCGGCCGGACGGGGGGCGAAACGACCCCCAAACGGGGATTATCGGCCAAAGCCTGTGAGCCGTTGCAGCAGGCCGACCGGCCCCTCGAAGGCGGGGGAGCCGTAGGACACCGCCAGGGCGAAGCAGACCTCACCGGGCAGGGCCTTGGGCTCGTGGCGGAAGCCCGGCATCGCGACATTGATGTCGCCGGGGCGGTAAAGCTCGTGGCCGTCGTGGAAGGCCCCGGTGAGCACCAGGGTGTATTCCTCGTCCTCGTGGTCGTGCATGGCCACGCCGGCGCCTGGCTCGATACGCAGCAGGTCGACCTTGCCCTCGCCCGGCATGTCCAGCGAGAGGCGGCGGATGCCGAAGCCGGCGAAGCCCCAGTGGGCGCCTTCCAGGATGCTGTCGAAGGCGGCTTCACGCACCGGATCGGGCAGGGCGAGCAGCTCGCCGAGATCCCGCGCGGCGCGGCGCGGCGCGGCGTCGCCGCGACCATCCAGGGACTCGAGGCGATCGATGCGATCCAGCGCCGCGTCGGCGGCGCCGGCCGATAGCGCACACGGCGTCTCGGTCTCCAGCAGGGCGCCGGAAACCTCTTCGGCGGGCAGCGGCCGATCGTCGCGCAGGGCGGCGGCCGCCCTGGCGATCAGGGCCAGTCCGGCATCCGGCGCGCGCTCCAGGCGCTCGGTGAAGGCGTCGTTCCTCAAAGTCTCACGTCCGAATAGTCAATCATCGCCCCTGAGGCAGGCGATATGGAGCGGGCGGAAGGGAGGTCAAGGAAACGCATCATGCGAGGTCTCCCAGGGCCGAGCGCAGCTTGGCGAAGGCCAGGCGCAGGCGCGACTTGACGGTGCCGAGCGCCAGGCCGGTGCGCTCGGCGATCTCGCTGTGGCTGAGTTCGTCGTAGAAGGCGCGACGGATCAGGTCCTGCTGCTCGGCCGGAAGCTGCGCCAGGGCCCGGGCGATCAGGCCCTGCCGCTGGCCGGCGTCGGCCGCTTCCTGCGGGTCCGGGACCTCGGGCGGGCGAAGGCTTGGATCCTCGCCGTCAAGCACCGCGGTGCGGTCGCGGCGGAAGACATCGATCCGGCGATTGCGGGCGATGCGGAAGATCCAGGTCGAGACCGAGGCCTTGGCCGGGTCGAAGCTGGCCGCCTTGCGCCAGACCACGACCATGACCTCCTGCGCCAGTTCCTCGGCGCGGGCGTCGTCCAGCCCCTGGCGGGCCAGGAAGCCCTTCACGCGCGGAGCGTAGTGATCGAACAGGGCTCGGAACGCGTCGCGGTCGGCGCGGTCGGCGATCGCCCGCACCAGGGCCACATGCCGGGCCCGCAACTCGCCGCTGTCGATCTCGCCGTCCTTCACCGGGCCGGTTTACGCTCGTCGCACCCCGTTCGCCTAGAGCACGCGTGCGGGGAACGTTCAGGGCTGGACTTCGTTAAGCGCCCTCGTGCTATGCTGCGCCGCACAAATACCGAGGTTCCCGGTCCGGGAGCCAGAGGACGCCATGCTCTACACCCTGCGTGAAGCCGCCTACTACGCCTCCTCGCCGATGCGTCTGGCGGCCCAGATGACCCGGGACTTCTGGTCCTCGCCGCTGAACCCCGCCCGCGACTCGATGCTGGGCCGCAGCCTGTATGCGGCCTCGGACCTCTACGCCAACGTCACCCGGCGCTACGGCAAGCCGGACTGGGGCATCGACCAGATCGAGGTCAACGGCGTGCAGGTGCGCGTGCGCCAGCAGGTGGTCTGGGAAAGCCCCTGGTGCCGGCTGATCCAGTTCGACCGCGACATGGCCGACATGCGCCGCGCGGGGAAGATGCAGCTGGACCCGGCGGTGCTGCTGGTGGCCCCGCTGAGCGGCCACTATGCGACCCTGCTGCGCGGCACGGTCGAGGCCCTGGCGCCGCACCATGCGGTGTTCGTCACCGACTGGTCGAACGCGCGGGACGTGCCGATGGCCGAGGGCCGGTTCGACTTCCACGACTTCATCGACCACATCCGCACCATGCTGGGCGTTCTGGGGGCGCGGGCGCATGTCGTCGCGGTCTGCCAGCCTGGCCCGCCGGTGCTGGCCGCCGCCGCCCTGATGGCCGAGGACAAGGACCCGTCCCGGCCGCGCAGCATGACCTTCATGGGCTCGCCCATCGACGCCCGGCTGTCACCCACGGTGACCAACAGGCTGGCCGAGGAGCGGCCGTTCACCTGGTTCCAGTCGAACATGATCTACACGGTGCCCGCGCCGCACCCGGGCATGCTGCGGCGCGTCTATCCAGGCTTCGTGCAGCTGGCCAGCTTCATGTCGATGAACCTTGAGAAGCACCAGGAGGCGCACCGGCGCTACTTCGAGCATCTGGTCGACGGCGACGGCGACAGCGCCGAGAAGCACCGGGTGTTCTACGACGAGTACCTGTCGGTGCTGGACCTGACCGAGGAGTTCTACCTGCAGACGGTGGACGTGGTGTTCCAGAAGCACCTGCTGCCCAAGGGGGAGCTGGTCCACAGGGGCCGCAAGGTCGATCCGGCGGCGATCGAGGACATCGCCCTGATGACGGTCGAGGGCGAGCTGGACGACATCTCTGGCGTCGGCCAGACCCAGGCGGCGCATGGCCTTTGCGCCAATATCCCGGACGATCTGCGCGAGCTGTATGTCCAGCCGGGCGTCGGCCACTACGGGGTCTTCAACGGCCGACGGTTCCGCGAGGAGATCTATCCGCGGCTGGCCGCCTTCATCCGCAAGGCCGATCCGGACTTCTGAAGCGAACCTTTCGCTTCCGTAACGAAAATCCCGTTTCGAATTGTCGGGAAGCGGACTAATCGGGATGGCGATGTCGCTGTTTCGTCCGCCCGGCTATGCCCATGGCGACCGGCTGGAAGCCGGCGGCCATGTCGTGCGCCTGTCGGTCAACGCCCGGGCCCGGCGGATCAGCCTGCGGGTGGACCGGACGCGGCGCGAGGTGGTGGCCACCGCGCCCAGCGCCCGGAGACTGCCTGACGCCGTGGCCTTCGCCCGCGAGCGGGTCGGCTGGATCGACGCCCAGATGGCCGACCTTCCCGAGCCGCGCAGGGTGCTTCCGGGCGAGACGGTGGAGCTGTTCGGACAGGCCATCCGGTTGGTCGCGGGGCCCGGCCGGGCGCGGCTGGACCTGGCGGCGGGCGAGCTGCGGGCGCCGGACGACGCGGCCTTCGCCGACCGGGCCATGCGGCTGATCCGGACCGAGGCGCGGCGGCGGTTCGGGGAGATGACGGCCCGCTATGCGGCCCTGGCCGGGGCCCCGACGCCCAGGGTGGCGGTGGCCGATCCCAAGGGGCGCTGGGGGAGCTGCTCGCCGCCCAGGCCCGGGCGGCCGGCCCAGGTGCGCTACAGCTGGCGGCTGGCGCTGGCTCCGCTGGCGGTGGCCGAGTACGTGGCCGCCCACGAGTGCGCCCATCTGATCGAAGCCAACCACGGCCCGCGCTTCTGGGCGCTGGTCGACCGCATCTTCGGCTCGCCCGAGCCGGGGCGCCGCTGGCTGCGCGAGCACGGCGCCGGCCTGCACGCCTTCGGGCGATGA
The DNA here is from genome assembly GCA_046295055.1 of Caulobacter sp. GTDB lineage: Bacteria > Pseudomonadota > Alphaproteobacteria > Caulobacterales > Caulobacteraceae > Caulobacter. The sequence continues at coordinate 81,220 of JBKBOD010000007.1, forward strand.
CTACAGCCGCACAGGCCCCCTCCCCCACTTTGTATTTTTGACCAACCCCAGGCGCACAAGGCGTTTGCGTCGATTTCGGCCGCCCGGCGGGGGGAGAATGGGGGGCCAGGGGGGCCGGATCGGTGGGCGATGTGTGTTGCCATGTAGGTTGCAGGTTGGGCGGCAAGTGGGGATGTGGGGCAGCATTTCTGTATCAGGTACAACAAACCGGCCGCCCGGGAGGCGTCGCTGGAGGCGACAGAATCCCGGCTGAAGACGCCGCCCGGCGCCCCCTTTCGTCAATTATCGACAATCAGTCTTGCAGGAAGGCCTCGACGGCGGCGAGGCCGGCGGCGCCGGTGTCAGCCAGCAGCGGGGCGGTCGTCGGCGTGACCCCGCCGAGCGCCATGACCGGAACCGGCGAGAGGGCGACCAGGCGGGCGAAGGCGTCAGGCCCCAGCGGCGTCCCGGCCGAAGGGCTGGCGGAGGCGAACACCGGCGAGACGAACAGGGCCTCGGCGCCGGCGGCGGCGGCGCGGTCGATGGCGGCGGCGTCATGGGCGGCGGCGGTGATCCGCCAGCCGGGATGGGCGGCGCGCAAGGGCTGCGCCTGGTCGGCCAGGCGCTGGGGCAGGTGGACGCCGGCGGCGCCGATGGCCAGGGCGAGATCAGCGTCCGCCCCGGCCAGCAGGACGAGGTCGCGCGAGGCGGCGATGGCCGCCAGCGCCCGGCCCTGATCCACAGCCTCCGGCGCGCCGAAGGCCCGAAAGACGATCCCCGCGCCGGCGGGCAGGCGGCGGGCGATGGCCAGGGGATCGGCGATCCGCGCCGGGTCGGTGAAGAACCAGAGCCGGGGCAGGTCGCCGCCACGGGGCTTTTCGAGGCGCGCGCGCGGACGTAAGCAGGCGGCGCATGCCGCCAGAGCCTCGATCGCCGATGCCGTCCCCAATGCCGACCTCCATCGCCGCCGCCCGGGATGCGGTGCTGGACCGCATGGCCCGCGCGGCCAAGGCCGCCGGGCGCGCGCCGGCGGACATCACCCTTGTGGCGGTGTCCAAGCAGCAGCCGCAAGAGAAGATCGCCGCCATGCTGGCCGCTGGCCAGCGGGTGTTCGGGGAGAACCGGGTGCAGGAGGCGGCGGAACGCTGGGCGCCGGACGGTCCGAACCGCCTCCCGGGGCTGGAGCTTCGGCTGATCGGGCCGCTGCAGAGCAACAAGGCGCGCGAGGCCATCGCCCTGTTCGACGTCATCGAGACGCTGGACCGCGAGAAGCTGGCCGCCGCCCTGGCCGCCGGCATGGCGCAGAGCGGGCGACGCCCCAGGCTGTACGTGCAGGTGAACACCGGCGAGGAGCCGCAGAAGGCCGGCGTCGCGCCCGGCGAGGCCGACGCCTTCATCGCCGCCTGCCGCGAGCGGCATGGCCTGTCGATCGAGGGGCTGATGTGCATTCCGCCCGAGGCCGAGGCGCCCGGCCCGCACTTCGCCCTGCTGGCCGCCATCGCCGCCCGCAACGGGCTGGAGCGGCTGTCGATGGGCATGAGCGGCGACTACGAGACGGCCGTGCGCTTCGGCGCCACCAGCGTGCGGGTGGGCTCGGCCCTGTTCGGGGCGCGGGGATAGGCCATTCCCGGCCCCTTCGGAGAAGGGGCCGGGGCGGGTGTCAGAACACCAGGGCGCGGACTTCCTTGACGTGCGGCAGGGCCTGGATGCGGGCCAGGAGGCCGGCGTCCGGGGCCTGGTCGACGCCGACCAGGGCGATGGCGTCGTCGCCAGCGCCGACCCGGCCGAGGTTGAAGGTGGCGATGTTGACCTGGGCCTCGCCCAGCATGCCGCCCAGGGCGCCGATGAAGCCCGGCTTGTCGAGGTTGTTGACGTACAGCATGGCCGGGCCGAAAGGCGCGTCCAGCTCCATGCCCTTGACCTCGATCACGCGCGGCACGCCGCCGATCACCGCCCCGGCGAAGGACTTCTCGCCCCTGTCGGTGGTGATGGTGATGCGGATCAGGCTGTCATAGACGTCCGACAGTTCCTGCTTGCTCTCCGAGACGGTGACGCCGCGCTCCTTGGCGATGGCCGGGGCGCTGACCATGTTGATCTCGGCCAGCATCGGCCGCAGCACGCCGGCCAGGGCGGCCGCCGTCATCGGCTTGACGTTCAGGTTGGCGACCTCGCCGACATAGGCGACGTCGATGGCCTTGAGCCCCGGGTCCATCATCTGGCCGGCGAACAGGCCGAGCTTCTCGGCCAGGGCCACGAAGGGCTTCAGCTTGGGCGCCTCGTCGGCGGTGATCGAGGGGCTGTTGAGGGCGTTGGTGATGGCCCCGGTCAGCAGGTAGTCGCTGATCTGCTCGGCCACCTGCAGCGCCACGTTCTCCTGCGCCTCGGCGGTGCTGGCGCCCAGGTGCGGAGTGGCGATGAAGTTGGGCGCGCCGAACAGCGGGTTGTCGGTCGCCGGCTCCTGCACGAAGACGTCGAAGGCCGCCCCGCCGATGTGGCCGCTGTCGAGCCCGGCGCGCAGGGCCGCCTCGTCGACCAGACCGCCACGGGCGCAGTTGATGATGCGCACGCCCTTGCGGGTCTTCTGAAGGGCTTCGGCCGACAGGATGTTGCGGGTCTTGTCGGTCAGCGGGGTGTGCAGGGTGATGAACTCGGCCCGCTGGATCAGCTCGTCGATCTCGACCTTCTCGACGCCCAGCTCGACGGCGCGCTCGGGCGACAGGAAGGGGTCATAGGCGATGACCTTCATCTTCAGGCCCAGCGCCCGCTCGGCGACGAGCGAGCCGATATTGCCGCAGCCGATCAGGCCGAGCGTCTTGTTGAACAGCTCCACGCCCATGAAGCGGTTCTTCTCCCACTTGCCGGCCTGGGTGGAGGCGTCGGCGGCGGGCAGTTCGCGGGCGAGCGCGAACATCATGGCGATGGCGTGCTCGGCGGTGGTGATCGAGTTGCCAAAGGGAGTGTTCATCACCACGATGCCCCGGGCGGTGGCGGCGGGGATGTCGACGTTATCGACGCCGATGCCGGCGCGGCCGATGACCTTCATGCGGGTCGCGGCGGCCAGGACCTCCTTGTCGGCCTTGGTGGCGCTGCGTACGGCCAGGCCGTCGTAGTCGCCGATGATCTTCAGCAGTTCGTCTTTCGACAGGCCGGTCTTCACATCGGCTTCGACGCCGCGCTTGGCGAAGATTTCGATGGCGGCGGGCGAGAGTTTGTCAGCGATCAGGACGCGGGGCATCTGTGCCTCCTCGTAAATGCAGTGAATCCGGAAAGGGGTTCAGGCGGCGGCCAGCTCGGCGGACGCGGCGGCGAAGGCCCAGTCCAGCCAGGGCGTCAGCGCTTCGACGTCGGTGGTTTCGATGGTGCAGCCGCACCAGATGCGAAGGCCCGGAGGCGCATCGCGATAGCCGCCGATGTCGTAGGCCGCCTTTTCCTTCTCTAGCAGGGAGGCCAGCTTCTTGGCGAAGTCGGCCTGGGCGTCGGCGGGCAGGGCGGCGATGCGAGGATCGACCACCTTGAGGCAGACGGACGTGTTGGAGCGGGTTTCCGGAACCTCGGCCAGGAAATCGACCCAGGGGGTCTTTTCCACCCAGGCGGCCAGGGCGGCGAAATTGGCGTCGGCGCGGGCGCCCAGACCCTTCAGACCGCCGACGTCCTTCGACCAGGCCAGGGCGTCCAGGTAGTCCTCGACGCAGAGCATGGAGGGGGTGTTGATCGTCGCGCCTTCGAAGATCTCGGCGTTGAGCTTGCCGCCCTTCGTCATGCGGAAGAGCTTGGGCATCGGCCAGGCCGGGGTGTGGCTCTCCAGCCGCTCGACCGCGCGGGGCGAGAGGATCAGCACGCCATGGGCGGCCTCGCCGCCGAGCGCCTTCTGCCAGCTGAAGGTGACGACATCGAGCTTTGCCCAGTCGAGCGTCTGGGCGAAGGCGGCGCTGGTGGCGTCGCAGATGGTCAGGCCGGTGCGATCAGCGGCGATGAAGTCGGCGTTCGGCACGCGGACGCCCGAGGTGGTGCCGTTCCAGGTGAACACCAGGTCGGCGTCGGGGCGCACCTTCGTCAGGTCCGGCAGCTTGCCGTAGGGGGCGTCCAGCACCTCGACATCGCGCAGCTTCAACTGCTTGGTGACGTCGGTCACCCAGTCCTTGCCGAAGGATTCAAAGGCCAGAAGCTGTACCGGGCGCGGGCCCAGCAGCGACCACAGGGCCATCTCGACGGCGCCGGTGTCGGAGCCGGGGACGATGCCGATCAGGTGGCCTTGCGGAACCTCGAGGATCTCGCGGGTCTGGTCGATGGCGGCCTTGAGCGCCGCCTTTCCGGGCTTGCCCCGGTGCGAGCGGCCGAGCACGGCGTTCTTGAGGTTTTCGGGGGTCCATCCGGGGCGCTTGGCGCAGGGGCCGGACGAAAATTCAGGGCGCGCGGGGCGCACTCCGGGCGTGGCCGGGGTCGTGGTCATAGCGATGTCTCCCATCCTTGCAGATGGACTGGGCCTCGTTGGGGAGGCCTGGCCCGCCGCCGAAAGACAGGATTTCGCCGCGCCGCACAAGCGGAGATTTTCTGGGAGAGGGTTGAGGGGGCGGGGGGCGCTGGCCTGCGTGCTTCGACACGCGATCCGTTCGGATCGCTACTCAGCATGACGGGGAGGGGTTGGTTCGCACAAAAGCTCGTCATCCTGAGTAGCGCGAAGCGCGTGTCGAAGGACGCACGCCGAGACCCTTCTTTCGGCGCCGCAATCGGAAACAGGGATTGAGGCGACGGGGGGCGTGGGGCGGATTATCAGCGCCGGTCATGACCGCCGCCGCCCCCGCATCGCAGCCCGCAGCCTCCGGCGTCGACTGGCTGGTGCTGGCCGCGCTGGTGGTCGCCTGGGGCTCGGCTTTCGCGGCGTTGAAGATCGCGGTGAGCGACATTCCGCCCGGCTGGAACACGGTGATCCGGCTGTGGGTGGCGACGGCCGTGCTGGCGGCGATCACCCTGGCGCGGCGCGAGCGGCTGCCGGCGCTGCTTCCCCGGCCGGCGCCGGCCTGGGGCTGGTATGCCGTGCTGGGGCTGGTCGGGCTGGCCGCGCCCTTCTTCCTGTTCGCCTTCTCGGCGCATGGCCTGCCGAGCGCGGTCAACGCCATCTGCAACGGCTCCTCGCCGCTGTTCACGGCCCTGCTGGCGCATCTGCTGCTGGCCGAGGAGCGGCTGACGCCGCGCCGGGCGGCAGGGGTGGCGCTGGGCTTTGTCGGTCTGGTGGTGCTGGTCGCGCCCCGGCTGGCGCAGGGGTTCTCGGTCGAGGGCCTGGCGCTGGCCGCCGCCCTGACCGGCGGGCTGATGTACGCGGTGTCGAATATCATCACCCGCAAGGCGCCGACGGTCAGCTCGACCGCCGGGGCGCTGATGATGTGCCTGCCGGGCGCCCTGTTCGCCACCGTCGGCGCGGCCATCACCGAACCCCTGCCCCCGCCGCCGTCCTGGCAGGCGCTGACCGCCGTGGTCGGGCTGGGCGTCTTCTCAACGGCGCTGGGCAGTGTCGGCTACGTCTGGCTTGTCCAGAGGCGCGGGCCGGTCTTCATGAGCATGTCGATCTACATGGCCCCGCTGTGGGCGACCGGCGTGGGCGTGGCGCTGATGGGCGAGCGGCCGGGCTGGACGGCGTTCGCGGCGCTGGGCCTGATCCTGGCCGGGGTGGCGCTGACGACGATCAGGCCGCGGGGGGCGGAGAAGCCGGCCTGAGGGCCGTGCGGCGGCGCCAGGCGCTGAGGGTGCCGAGATTGATGCAGACCAGGATGCCGACGGTGTCGGCGTTGTTGATGATTGAATAGAGGATGTCGTGCTGGCGCTCGGCCAGCAGGTACCAGGCGTGGAGGCTGAACTGCACCGCCTGGAGCAGCATGGCGCCGCCGAGCCAGAGGCTGCCGTAGCGGACCGCCAGGACGAGGAAGCCGACCGCCAGGGCGAACTCCGCCGTCAGCAGGGCCAGGGGCTGGGCCTCCTCCGGCGCCAGCCTGTGTATCGCGAAGGCTACAAGCGCGCCCAGTCCGATCAGAAAGCCCGCGCGGCGCTCGGCCGGACCGCCTTTCCAGATGGAGAAGACGACCGTTCCAAGAATGGCCAGCCAGACAAGCTGGATGATGACGGAATTGGGCATGGACCTCGCTCTGGAGGCGACCACAGCACAACGCCAGTTAAACTATCGCAACCTAACACTATTCTTCGAAATAAAACGGCCGGCTGCGGGATTGCCCACAACCGGCCGTAGAATTGCGTTATCTCAGGTTGAGTATAACTCAGCCGACGTCGCGCAGCAGGCCCTTCGGCTTGGGCGGATCGTCCGGCTTGTCCTCGACGCCGATCAGCTTGGTGCGGATGCCGAGGCGGAGCTTGAGGTCCGCCAGATCGTCGTGCATCTCGACCATGGCGGTGCGGGCCGCGCCGAGGGCGTTGATCGCCTCGACCAGCTTGGCCTGGGCGGAATCGCCCACCACCGAGGAAACCTTCATCTGGCTGCGGGCCTCGACGGCCCCGGCCAGAAGTTCAGCCGCCTCGACCATGGCCGCGTCGATGGCCTTCTCGGTCGCAAACAGCTTGCTGGCCACGCGCTGGGCCACGAATGCCTTATCCACTGAACCCTCCATCAGGCCATTAACCGGCCATTGAGAAGAGTAAACGAAATCTTAATCCCGTCCAAGTCGAAACCTGAATTGGGTCGCCACAATCTGGGTTGGAAGTGATGCGTTAGGAGAATTGCGCGATAACCACTCATCCACGGGGCGAACTTCGCGCATGAACAGGACCTCGCCACTCCCCGAGACGGCGCCGCACGAGCCTTTTCAGGCCAGAATCACCAGTGTCGCCCTGGTTACGACGCTGGCTGTGCTTCTGGTCGCCTGTCTGAGCTTTCTGGTCCAGCAGTGGACCGTGGCCCGCCAGCAGACGCTGACCAACCAGACGACGCTGGCCACGGTGGTCGCCGACGCGGCGGGACCGGCCATGCTGCGCGGAGATGTCGCAGCCGCCAGGGCGGCGGTGAAGGCCGCTGTCGCCCCCAACAGCGTGGTTTCGGCGCGGCTGACCGACACGAAGGGCAAGGTTCTGGCCGAGGCCGTCGACGCCGATGACGGCAAGCCGGTGAAGACCCTGACGGTCCCGGTGACCGAGGGCGGCGTGCGCGTCGGTTCGCTGGAGCTGTCGGTGCGCGAGCCGAGCCTGGCCAAGATGCTGCCCCGGTTCCTGGCCCTGACCATGGCCCTGTTCTTCGGCGCCGCCGGCGCGGCGCTGTTCCTGGCCCGCGGCCTGGCGCGACGGGTGACGGCGCCGGTCAACCGGCTGTCGGAGGCGATGGAGGCGACCGCCGCCAGCGGCCGCTTCACCCCGGTGGCCGAGAACCAGGCCGACGATGCCCTGTTCCGCAGCCTGGCCGGCAGCTTCAACGCCCTGCTCGCCAAACTGGAGGCCAACGAGCGCGACCTGCGCCGCACGATGCAGGAGCTGGTCACGGCCCGCGACCAGGCCAACAGCGCCAATGTCGCCAAGAGCCAGTTCCTGGCCAACATGAGCCACGAGATCCGCACGCCGCTGAACGGGGTGCTGGCGATGGCCGACATCATGGCGCGCGACGAGCTGGGCGCCGCCCAGCACGAGCGGCTGGGCATCATCCGCGAGTCGGGCGAGGTGCTGCTGTCGGTGCTGAACGACGTGCTGGACCTGTCGAAGATCGAGGCCGGCAAGCTGGAGCTTGTGGTCAGCGACTTCGACCTGGGCGAGATCGCCGACGGCGCGCGCACCGCCTTCTCGGCCCTGGCGCGGGACAAGGGCCTGCGGTTCGACTTGACTGTCGAGCCGGAGGCGGCCGGCGCCTGGCGCGGCGACCGCGACCGGCTGCGGCAGATGCTGAACAACCTGCTGTCGAACGCCATCAAGTTCACGGTCGAGGGGGCGGTGGCCGCACGGTTCGGCCTGAGCCCGTCGGGCGCGCTGCGCCTGACGGTGGCCGACACCGGCATCGGCATCGCCTCGGACAAGCTGCCCGGACTGTTCGAGAAGTTCGTCCAGGCCGACAACTCCACGACGCGCCGGTTCGGCGGCTCGGGCCTGGGCCTGGCGATCTGCCGCGAGATGGCGCAGATGATGGGCGGGTCGATCACCGCCCGCAGCGCCAAGGGCGAGGGTTCGACCTTCATCATCGATCTGCCGCTGACGCGCGGGGTCGCCGCGCCCGTGGCGACCGTCGAGGTCGAGCCGGCCGAGAGCGATGGCCGACCGCTGCGCATCCTGGCGGCCGAGGACAACCTGACCAACCAGAAGGTGCTGTCGGCGGTGCTGGAGCCGCTGGACATCGACCTGCATATCGCCCCCGACGGCCGCGCGGCGGTCGAGGCCTGGCGCATGGGCGGCTTCGACCTGGTGCTGATGGACATCCAGATGCCGGTGATGGACGGGGTCGAGGCCACCGAGATCATCCGCGCCGAGGAGCGCGCCCGCCAGTTGCCGCGCACGCCGATCCTTGCGCTGACGGCCAACGCGATGACCTATCAGGTCGAACAGTATCTGGCCGCCGGCATGGACGGGCATGTCTCCAAGCCCATCGAGTTGCAGCGGCTGTATGTCGCCATCGAGGCGGCGCTGGCCGGCGAGAGCCAGGCCGGCGACCGGCCCGGGCGCGCGGTGGCCTGAGGGGCGCGGCGGTCCGTCCGACCGGCCCCTTCATCTACCTGAACGCCAGACAACGAGACGATCAGAACCGTTTCAGGCGTGGGGTGTTTTCCTGTGATCATCGTCATCACGCAGATGGCGCTTTCGTCAGGAAAGGACACCCAAGATGAAGAAGATCGCCATCACGATCATCGCCGCCTCGACCCTGGCGGCCACCGCGGTTCCGGCCATGGCCGCCCCGTGGCAGAACATCAACCAGCGCCAGGCCAACCTGGACCGCCGCATCGACGTCGGCGTCCGCAACGGCCAGATCACCCGCGCCGAGGCCGTGCGCCTCCGCGCCGAGTTCCGCTCGCTGCAGCGGCTCGAGGCCCGCTATCGCTCGACCCGCGGCCTGCAGGCCTGGGAGCGTCGCGACCTTGACCAGCGCTTCGACCGCCTGAGCGCCAAGATCCGCTACGAGCGCCGCGACGGCGACCGCTATCGCCGCTGGTAGTCCATCGGCGGACCAACCCCGGCCGTCGCCGGCCCCCTCCCCCCGACCGCGACGGCCGAGCCCGCCCCCGCCTCCACAAGAGGCGGGGGCGTTTTCTTTGGCGGGACAGGGCGCCGCAGATCAGGTCAGGGCCCGATGACCGTCACTTCGGGCCAGCGCTCGCGGGCGCGCTCGACCACCCTGTCCCAGCCCCGCGCCAGGGGCCGCCGGGGATTGGGACGGATGACCATGTCGAAGACGTCGGCCAGACCGAAGGGGGCGGCGATGGTCAGGCTGTCGTCCGGCTCCAGACGCACGCCCACCGAGAAGCAGGGGGCGACGAACCGCTCCAGCGCCTCGGCGCTGCTGGACAGGGGAGCGTAGGGCTCGCCGAAATGGTCCTCGAACCACAGGTGCACCCGCGCCTGGTTGCGGACCTCGACCTGGGCGTCGAGGGGCGGCGGGAAGTGCCCGAGCGCGCGCTGGATGTGGACGTCCTCGGCCTCGTAGGAGAGGTCGGAGGCGTCGAAATAGGCCAGGTCGTAGTCCTTGATGCCGTAGTCGGGATCGCGGCCGGTGCGATGGTTCCAGACCCGCTGGTAGACGGCGCCGGAGACATAGAGCCAGTCGGGCAGGCCGAAGGACCGCGCCAGGACCAGGGCCTGCATCAGGCTGGGCGTGGCGCGGACGATCTCTTCCAGGCGGGCTTCCAGCATCTTGGCCTCCGGCGTCAGGGGCCGGGGACTATTGGCCGATTCGCCCGCGCCGGGGCGGGGGTCAGGGACGCCCGCCGCCGACCACCAGGCGGATGACCTCCTCGCGGCTGTAGCTGCGGCCCTGGAGCAGCTGGCGGCGGCCGCAGGCGGTGTTGATCATGTCCTCGCCGACCGTGCCGGCATTGGGGCGCTTGGGCTCGCCGTTGAGCGGCGAGGACAGGACGACCTTGACGGTGTCGTCGTAGATCTGGGCGCTGCGGGTCGAGTATGTGCCGTCCGTGCAGTTGACCTCGTATTCGATGATCCAGGCGCGGGTCATCTGGCCGTTGAATTCCTCCGCCGGGTCATAGAGCTTCATCTCCCGCACCTTGGCCGTATTGCCGGACCGCGACAGATAGTCGGTGTCCAGCAGGGAGAAGTGGTTGCCGCCCTGGGAGTTCATCCGCCAGGTCTCGGCCGCGGCGGGCAGGGCGAAGGCGGCGAGGGCGAGCGCCGGGACGACGGCGAGAAGGCGGCGGGCGATCATGGCTGGTCTGCCTGTCTGCTGGTGGACGTGCCCCAGTATTGGCCCGGCGGCGCCCGTTCGACTACCCCATTTCGGGGGGCGGTTCAGCGCAGGGGCCAACCGTGGTCCAGCGGACCGTGGCCCCGGCCGAGCCCCGGCGCGGCAAGGATGGCGCGGTGGACATAGTCCCAGGCCCGGGCGACGGCGGCGGTCAGGTCCATCCCCTGGGCCAGGCCCGCGGCGCAGGCGCTGGCCAGGGTGCAGCCGGTGCCGTGGGTGTGGCGAGTGTCGATGCGATCGGCCTCGAACACGGTCTCGCCGGCGGGGGTCATCAGGATGTCGGCGACGCGCTCGCCGGCCAGGTGCCCGCCCTTCATCAGCACCGCCCGCGCGCCCATGGCCAGCATGGCCTCGCCGGCGCGGCGCTGGCCGTCGGCGTCGGCGACCGGCAGGCCGGACAGGGCCTCGGCCTCGGGGGCGTTGGGCGTCAGCAGGGCGGCGCGGGGCAGCAGCTCGGCGCGGACGGCCTCGACGGCGCGGGCCTCGAGCAGGCTGGCGCCGCCCTTGGCGATCATCACCGGATCGACGACCGCCCGCGCGCCGGCGCGGTCGATCAGCCGGGCGGCGACGGCGACGGTGGCGGCGTCGCCCAGCATGCCGGTCTTGACCGCGTCGGCGCCGATGTCGTCCAGCACGGCCAGCCCCTGGGCCTCGACGATGTCCAGCGGCACAGGATGCACCCCGGTGACGCCGAGGGTGTTCTGCACCGTGATGGCCGTGACCGCCGTGGCCGCGAAGCCGCCGAGCATGGTCACGGCCTTGATGTCGGCCTGGATGCCGGCGCCGCCGCCGCTGTCGGAGCCGGCGATGATCAGCACCCGGCCGGGCAGGGCCAGGCTCATTTGGCGGCCGGCGGCTTGCGCAGGGTCGGGCTGTCGAGGTCGAGCTGGTCCAGCGGGATCATCTCGGCGTCCGGCAGGGCCTTCTTGAGGCTGTCGCCGAACAGCTTGGCGTCGCCGACGACGATCACGCTGGCGGCGTCAGGGCCGAACACCCCGGCGGCGAAGGCGCGCACTTCCTCGGGCGTCACCGCCTCGACCCGGCTGGTGAAGACCTGGATCTCCCTGAGGTCGATGCCGTAGACGGCCAGCGCGCCCAGCACCCCGGCCAGGCCTTCGGTGGTCGCCAGGTCGCGGCCGTAGCCGCCGATGATCACCGACTTGCGGGCGGTCATCTCCTCGGCTCCGGGCACGGCCTGGCCGAGCCGGCTCATCTCGCCCCGGATCAGCACCACGACCTCGCCGGCCGACTCGTTCTTGGTCTGGGTCGAGGCGGTGAAGCCGCCGCGCGAGCGGCCGACGGTCAGGCTGGAATAGGCGCCGTAGGCCAGGCCGCGCTTTACGCGGATCTCCTGGCTGAGCCGGGCCGAATAGCCGCCGCCCAGCACGCTGTTGGCCACCAGGCCCGCATAGTAGCGCGGATCATCGCGGGAGATGGCGCGGCGCGAGACGACGACCGCCGCCTGGCCGGCGCCGGGCATGTCGACGATCACGTTGCGCGGCTTGCCCTCGCCGGTGATGCGCGGCGTGGCGGGCAGGGCGTCGGCCGGCGCCTTCCAGCCGCCGAAGGCCTTCTCGGCCAGGGCGAAGGCGCGGTCGGGCGTGATGTCGCCGGTGATCACCAGCACCGCGTTGTCGGGCCGGAACCAGGTCTGGTGGAAGCCCTTGAGATCGTCGGTGGTCAAGGCCGAGAGGGTCTTCGGCGTCGACAGCTGGCCGAACGGCGTGCCGGCCCAGACGGCGGGCGTGGCGATGTAGCCAGCCACCGAGCCCGGCCTCTTCAGCGCCACCTGGAAGCCGTCGATGGCCTGGGTGCGGACCCGGTCGAGATCGGCCTGGGCGAAGTTGGGCCGCAGGGCGGTATCGGCCATCAGCGCCATGCCGGCCTCGAGGTTCACCGGCATGACGTTCAGCGTCACCGAGGCGAACTCGCTGCTGGAGCCGGACGAGATGTCGGCCCCCAGCGCCTCGGTGGCGGCGGCGATCTGGTCGGCGCCGCGGCCGGCCGAGCCTTCGGTCAGCAGGTCCGCCGCCATGGCCGCCAGGCCCGCCTTGCCGGCAGGGTCGGAGATCGAGCCGGCCTTGACCGTCAGGTCGGCGGTGACCAGCGGCAGGTCGCTGGAGCGGGCGACGATGACGCGCAGGCCGTTGGGCAGGGTTTTCTCGACCGGCGTCGGCAGGACCGGGGCGATGGCGGCGCCGATGGGCGGCGGCGCCTGGCGCTGGCCCTCGGGCGCCAGGGTGTAGCGCTTGCCGGTGAAGGGGCGCGAGGCGACCGGCGGCACGGGCGCGGCCTGGGCGGCCTTCTCGCCGGCGGGCCGCTGGCTCTCGTCGAGATAGCGGATGACCACCATGCGGTCCTCGCGCAGATAGCGGCGGGCGACGCGCTGGACGTCGGCGGCGGTGACCGCCTGGATCTCGGCGATGCCGCTGTTGGCCTTGGCCGCGTCGCCTTCGTAGATCACCGCCGCGCCGAGCACGAAGCCGCGGCCGTCGATGGTCTCGCGCTGGCGCACCGCCGAGGCGGTCAGCTCGGTCTTGGCCTCGGCCAGTTCGGCCTCCGTCGGCGGCGCGTCGCGCAGGCGGGCCACCTCGGCCAGCAGGGCGGTCTGGCCGCGATCGACATCGACCCCGCCGGCCATGATGGCGGCGACGTAGAAATAACCCGGCTGGGCGTTGAGGCTGGCGCTGGAGAAGGCCGCCTGGGCGATCTGCTGGTCGAAGACCAGGCTGTTGTAGAGGCGCGAGGACCGGCCGCTGGACAGGATGGCGTCCAGCACGGTCAGGGCGGCGGCGTCCTCGGACGAGGCGGCCGGCGCCTGCCAGGTGATGGCCACGGCCGGCAGCGGCACGTTGGGCGCATAGCCGGTGACGACGCGCGAGCCGGTGCGCTCGGGCTCGACGACGGTCACGGTCTTCAGCGGCGTCGCCGGCCGGGCGATGGGGCCGAAATACCGGTCCACCCAGGCGTCGAGCTGGGCCTCGTCGAAGTTGCCGACGACGACCAGGGTGGCGTTGTCGGGCCGGTAGTATTCGGCGTGGAAGTTCAGGACATCGTCGATGGTGGCGGCGTCCAGCTCCTCGATCGAGCCGATGCCCGAGCGGCGATAGGGGTGGGTGCTGAAGGTCTCGGCCGGGATCATCAGCCGGACGAAGCGGCCGTAGGGGTCGGCCAGGACGCGCGAGCGCAGCTCTTCCTTGACCACGTCGCGCTCGGAGGCGAACACCTCCTCGTCCACGACCAGCGAGCCCAGGCGCTGGGCCTCGGCCCACAGCAGCCGCTCGAGGTGCCCGGCGGGGACCACCTCGTAGTAGGCGGTGACGTCCGGGGCGGTGAAGGCGTTGTTGAAGCCGCCCACGTCCTCGGTCATCCGGTCGAGCGTCTCGGCCGGCATGTCGCGGGTGGCCTTGAACATCAGGTGCTCGAACAGGTGGGCGAAGCCCGACCGGCCCTCCGGGTCGTCCTTGCTGCCGACGCCGTACCAGACCTGCACGGTGACGTTCGGCGTGGTGCGATCGACCGAGGAGATCACCCGCAGGCCGTTGGGCAGGACCCGTTCGCGATAGCTGATCGGCGGCGCCTGGATGGCGGGAGCGGCCTTGGCGGCAGGCGCCGTCTGGGCCTGGGCGAGAACGGGGGTGGCCACGCCCGAAATGGCGACCGACAGGGCGGCGGCGAAGGCGACGGCGCGAGAGAAGATGGTGGGCAAGGGCGGCTCCTGAAACTCGGGGGCGACCCTAGAGCCTGGCGGGTTCGGATGAAACCATCCGGACGCTGAATCCTGCTTCGAAGCCTGTTCGGCCAGGCGGGAACAGGTCGGCCAAGAAAAAAGGGCGACGCCGGAGCGTCGCCCTTTTCTGCTTCCGTCATCCGCCCTGGATCAGGGCGTTCGACCGCGCATCATGTTCATGACCAGCGAGACCACGAAGAGGACCAGGAAGACGAAGAACAGGATCTTCGCAATATCCACCGCGGCGCCCGCAAGTCCACCGAAGCCCAGGACGGCCGCGACGAGCGCGACGACCAGAAAGATAAGGGCCCAACGGAGCATGAGAACTCTCCTTTGTTGATCCGCGTGGCCCCCAGGAGCCCCGCTCGCCAGATCAACGGCCAATGATGACCAAGGTTCCCGGAGTTTCTGTCGAAGGTTCTAGCTTGGCTTGGGGTAGCGGTAGCCTTCGCCGTCCCCCTTGGCGGCGGCGAGTTGCTCGGCGGCGAAGGTCCAGTTCGCCAGGCGGTCGAACCAGGCGGCGATGAAGCCCTTCCGGTCGTTCTGGTGGTCCAGATAGTAGGCATGTTCCCAGACGTCGCAGACCAGCAGCGGGGTGACCCCGTCCTGGGTGAGCGGCGTTTCGGCGTCGTGGGTCGAGATCACGGCCAGGGCGCCGTCCTTCCAGACCAGCCAGGCCCAGCCCGAGCCGAACTGGCCGACGCCGGTCTCGATGAAGGTCTCGCGCAGCTTGTCCAGCCCGCCGAAGGCCTCGACCGCCGCCTTGAGCTCGCCGCCCGGCTCGACCGCCTCGCCCGTCATCGAGCACCAGAAGAAGCCGTGGTTCCAGGCCTGGGCGGCGTTGTTGAACAGCTTGCCCGGGCTGGCCGAGCGGATCACCGCCTCAAGGCTGTCGGGCCGCACGCCGGCCTCGGCCAGCAGCTTGTTGAGGGTGTCGACATAGGCCTTGTGGTGCTTGCCGTGGTGGAAGCCGAGCGTCTCGGCCGAAATCACCGGCTGCAGGGCTTCGGCGTCATAGGGAAGCGGGGGAAGGGTGAACATGACACAACTCTCCTGTCCGTCGCGGGCGGACGACTGGGTAACCTGAGGCCGCGAAGGCGTATGGCGCCGATCAGGAGCGGCCGCGCGGGCCGGACTGGTCGACGAAGGCGCGCACGACGGCGCTGATCAGGGCGGGATTCCTGAGGGCGTAGACGCCCACGGCCACGGCGGCGCCGGCCGACAGCAGCGGCCGGTCCTTGACCAGGTTCAGGATGACGCCGGCCAGGCCGGGATCGGGTCCGGGGGCGCTGGCGGGCCCCTGTTTGCGGTCGCCTTCCATCTTGCGCGCGGCGATGAAGGCGATCAGCGCGGCCAGCAGGGCCGCGACGAACGCGACAACGGCCGCCGCCCCCGCCGCGCCCGTGTGCGGTTCGACGACGGCGTAGAGGGCGAAGAAGGCGGCGACAATGGATACAGCGACGGCGGCGATCACCGCCGCCGCCGTCGCCAGGGCCAGAAGCGTGCGTTCGACGATCAACGGCGGTCGCCGCCGCGGCCGGCGAGCAGCAGGCCGAGCAGCAGGCCGACGCCGACACCGGCGAGGGTGGCGGTGATCGGACGTTCCTTGACGCGCTCGCTGACGTAGCGCTGGGCCACGTCAAGCTGGTGGCCGGCGGCGTCGGTATAGGTGCGGCTCTGGGCGCGGAAGGTCTCCAGACCTTCGCGGATCGCCGCCTCGGCGCGGTTGGCGGCCTCGGTGATGGCGGCCTTGGCGTGTTCGGCTGCCTCGTGGAAGTTGGCCTCGGCGTTGCCGGCGGCGTTCTTCAGGGCGGCCTTGGCCTTGGCGGCTTCGGACTTGGGCCCGGTCGGCAGGCTGGCGTTGTCGGACATGGGCTTTCTCCGCAGTGGCTCGAACGCGCGGGCTGCGCGTCCAGGGGTCGGGCCGTCAACGCCGGGGACCGTCGCCGGTTCCAACCTCTCCGACTACTTAAGGCGCCGATCAAGGTTCCGCCACCGGTGGGGAATGGTCGCCAGCGTCAAAAAGTCGGTCTAGGGTCACCTCATGACCGAAACGGCGGCAGCCGAACTCGACCTGGACGAAGAGACCCGGCTGTCGGTGCTGCGGGCGATGGGCGCGCTCGACCGGACGGGAGACGCCCGGTTCGACCGTATCGCCAGGCTGACCGCCGCCCTGTTCGGCGCGCCCCGCGCCTCGATCATGCTGGTCGACGAGGACCGCCTCTGGCACCTCAGCAGCACGGGCCTTCCGCGCCAGGAGTATCCGCGCGCCGGATCGCTGGCCGATGTCATGATCCTGCGCGGCGAGACGCTGATCAGCGGCGATATCCGCACCGACCCCCGATTCGACGCCGTTCGCGCGCAGCTGACCCAGGTCGATGTCGCCTTCTACGCCTGCGCCCCGCTGATGGCGGCGGGCGGCGCGCCCATCGGGCTGCTGGTCGCCGGCGATCCGGAACCGCATCCGCCGGCGACGCCGGAACAGATGATCGCCCTGCAGGATCTGGCGGCCATGGCCGTCAACGAGCTGGAGCGCGACGCCCGGCTGCTGTCCAGCGAGCGGGGCCGGCGGCTGGAACGACAGCGGGTCGACCTGGCGCTCGAGGCGGCGGGCCTTGGCGAATTCGAATGGGACGTGGCCCGGGACCGCCTGTTCGTCAGCCAGCGGCTGAAGGACATTTCCGGAATCGGCCAGAGCTCGATCGCCGCGGAGGGCGGCGCGGTGTCCTTCCGCTTCGTCCACCCCGATGACCGCGACATTGTCCAGGACGGCGTGCGCCAGCAGCTGGAGGAGACGGGCCGTTACCGCGTCGAGTATCGCAGCATCCGTCCCGACGACGGGCGCGTCCGCTGGATGATGGGCGCCGGCCTGATGACGCGGCAGGAAGACGGCTCGCCCGGCGTCCTGATCGGGGTCGTGCAGGACATCAGCGAGCGCAAGCGGGACGAGGAGCAGCGCGAGACCCTGCTGGCCGAGCTGGACCACCGGGTGAAGAACGTCCTGGCGACGGTCCAGTCCCTGGCCGCCCAGTCGGCCCGCAACTCCGACAGCCCCGCCGAGTTCGTCGAACGGTTCGAGGGCCGGCTGTCGGCCCTGGCCCGGGCGCACGAGCAGCTTACCGCCACGCGCTGGAGCGGGGCCGACCTGGGCGCGCTGGCCAGCGCCGAGCTGTCGGGACTGGGCGAAGGCCAGGCCAGCTGGAGCGGGCCGGACATCTTCCTCAGCGCCAAGGCCGCCAACGCCCTGTCGCTGGCCCTGCACGAACTGGCGACCAACGCGGCCAAGTACGGCGCGCTGTCGGCGCCGGGCGGCCGGGTGCGGCTGTCCTGGCGGCTGCGGCCCGAGGGCGGGCTGGTCATCGACTGGCTGGAAAGCGGCGGCCCGCCGGTCGAGAAGCCGACGCGCAAGGGCTTCGGCTCGGTGCTGATCGACCGGGTCGCCGGGCGCGAGCTGGGCGGATCGGGGCGGGTGACCTTCGCGCCGGGCGGGGTGCATGCCCAGATCACCACCAGCGCCGCCGCCATCGCCCTGCGGCCCGGCGCCGATGACAGAACATCCGCGACAGACCACCATGACGAGGCGGCGACTCCCGAGTCGCCCCGCCGTCGCCTCGCGCCAGGGTCCGGGATAGACGGCCTGAGGGTCCTGGTGGTCGAGGATTCCACCCTGCTGGCGCTGGAGCTGGAAAGCGGCCTGATGGAGGCGGGCGCGGTCGTCACGGCGGTCGCCGGCGACCTCGGCGAAGCCCTGCGTCTCTGCGAGGAAGACATCGACGCGGTGGTGCTGGACGTCAACCTGAACGGGGCGATGACCATGCCGGTGGCCGAGCGCCTGACGCGGCGCGGCGTGCCCTTCGTCTTCGCCACCGGCTATGGCGAACGCGGCGCCCCGGCCGGCTTCTCCGCCCCCGTCGTGCGCAAGCCCTACACGATCCAGCAGGTCCTCCAGGCCCTGGCCGAGGCGGTGGGCCGGAGCGAGGGGTAGCGGCCGGGCGGGCTCTCGCAGGGTGCGTCCTTCGACATGCGCTTCGCGCTGCTCAGGATGACGCGCATTGGAGCGAGCCCACCCCGATTCGTCATGCTGAGTAGCGGCCTTGGGCCGCGTGTCGAAGCACGCACAACCCTTCCCCCTAAATGGGGGAAGGGCAGGGTTGGGGGTGTATCCCCGGTGTGACCGGAAAGACCGAAGGGGGTAGGCGCTTCCCCTAGATGATCCCGCGCCGGCGCAGGTCTTCGAGGGCTTCGGGGGCGACGCCGGCTCGGGCGGTCAACACCGCGTTGGTGTGCTCGCCCAGCCCGGGGCCGACCGAGCGGACCTGGCCCGGGGTTTCGCTGAGGCGGGGGAAGGCGTTCTGCATCTTCACCGCGCCGAACACCGGATGCGGCAGCTCGACGATCGCCTCGCGGGCCTGGAACTGGGGATCGTCCAGCATGTCGGGCGCGCGATAGACGCGGCCGGCGGCCACCCCCGCCTGGCGCATCCGCTCCAGCAGATCGTCGGCCGTCAGGGTGATGGTCCAGTCGGCGATGCGCTGGTCCAGCTCGGCCTGGCGCTCGCCGCGGGCGGCATGGCCGGCGTAGCGCGGATCGGCGGCGAGGTCCGGCTGGCCCATCGCCTCGCACAGGCGGGCGAACAGGGTGTCCTGGTTCGCGCCGATGACCACCAGCGCCCCGTCGGCGGTCGGATAGGCGTTGGACGGGGCGATGCCGGGCAGGATCGCGCCGGACCGTTCACGCACATAGCCGGTCAGGGCGTATTCGGTGACGAGGTTCTCCATCACCGACAGGACGCTCTCGTAGATGGCGGCGTCGACGATCTGACCCCGGCCGGTGCGCTGGCGCGCGTGCAGGGCCATCATCACCCCCAGCGCCGCGTTCAGCCCGGCCAGGCTGTCGCCGATGGAGATGCCGGCGCGGGCCGGCGCCCGGTCTGGCTCGCCGGTGATGTAGCGAAGGCCGCCCATGGCCTCGCCGATCAGGGCGTAGCCGGCGCGCTGGGCGTAGGGTCCAGTCTGGCCGAAGCCGGACACCCGCGCCATGACCAGGCCGGGGTTCTCGGCGCTGAGGCTGTCGTACCCCAAGCCCCATTTCTCGAGCGCGCCGGGACGGAAATTCTCGACCAGCACGTCGGCGCCGGCGATCAGCCGGCGGGCGATGGCCTGGCCCTCGGGCTCGCGCAGGTTCAGGGTCACCGACTGCTTGTTGCGGCCGATGACCGGCCACCAGGGGGAATGGCCCTTGGGCAGGCTGCGGCCCCACTGGCGCATGGGATCGCCGGCCCTGGGGTCCTCCAGTTTGATGACCGTGGCGCCGAAGTCGCCGAGGATCTGGCCGCAGAAGGGACCGGCGATCAGGGTCCCGGTCTCGATAACGGTGAGGCCGGCCAGGGGGCCGGGCCCGGATGCGGGCGGGGTCGTCATGGTCAGTCGGCCCTGATCTCGATGGCGTCGCCCGGATTGGCCAGGGCCAGCAGTTCCAGCAGATCAGGCCGGTCCAGCGCCACGCAGCCTTCGGTCGGGCGATGGTCCGGGCGGGTCAGGTGCAGGAAGATGGCCGAGCCCATGCCGGGAACGACCGGGTCGTCGTTGTGGCCGAGCACCAGCACCAGGTCGTAGACCTCGTCGTCGCGCCAGAGCCGCTCATGACTGGCGCCGTAGGGCAGGCGGACCGGCCGGTTGTAGGCCGGATCATCGGGCGCATCGCACCAGCCCTCGTGCGGCTGGATGGCGTGGACGGCCAGGCCGGTGGCCGGCGGCGGGGCCTTGTCGGGACGATAGAGCAGGCGGCGGATCGGCCAGACGCCGAGGGGGCTGGCGCCGTCTCCCTCGCGCTTGTCGGCGGCGGCGATGACGCCGCCCTTGCCCAGCACGCAGCGCACGGTCCGGCCGGGCATGTCGAAACGGCCGTCGGCATGGGCGGTGAAGATCATCGGCGCTTCCCCAACTTGGACCCGCCATCTTGGCTGATGGGGGCGAACCGGTGCATGGTCCGGGACATGGCGCAACGCAAGACCCTGCTGATCATCGACGACGACAACGACCTGCGCGGGGCGCTGGCCGAGCAGCTGCGGCTGCACGAGGAGTTCATCACCCTCGAGGCGGCGACGGCGGGCGAGGGCCAGGCGACGGCGAAGGAAGCGCGGCCCGACCTGATCCTGCTGGACGTCGACCTGCCGGACATGGACGGGCGCGAGGCCTGCCGGCTGATGCGCAAGGCGGGCGTGACCTGTCCGATCATCATGCTGACGGCGGCGGCGACGGACGCCGACACCATCCTGGGACTGGAATCGGGCGCCAACGGCTATCTGACCAAGCCCTTCCGGTTCGCCGTCCTGCTGGCCCACATCCGCGCCCAGCTGCGCAGCCACGAGGCCAGCGAGGACGCCATCTTCCGCATCGGCCCCTACGAGTTCCGGCCCGCGTCCAAGCTGCTGGTCGACGACAAGCAGCGCAAGATCAGGCTGACCGAGAAGGAAACCAACATCCTCAAGTACCTCTATCGCGCCGGCGCCAAGGCGGTGTCGCGCGAGGAGCTGCTGACCGAGGTGTGGGGCTACAACGCGGGCGTCACGACCCATACGCTGGAGACGCACGTCTACCGGCTGCGCCAGAAGATCGAGCCGGACCCGGGCCAGGCCAAGCTTCTGCTGACCGAGGCCGGCGGCTACCGGCTGCAGCCCTGAGGGGCCGGGGGCCCGGCCCCCGGCGGAAACTCAGAAGTCCAGCGACCGGCCGCTCGTTTCCTTCAGCAGGAACAGGGTGAACAGCACGCTGATGCCCGTGAAGAAGATCGGGTAGGCCAGGCCCGCGTAGATGTTGCCGGTCGCCGCGACGATGGCGAAGGCCGAGAAGGGCACGAAGCCCCCGACCCAGCCGGTGCCCACGTGATAGGGCAGCGACATGGCCGTATAGCGCACGCGGGTCGGGAACATCTCGACCAGGGCCGAGGCCTGGGGCCCGTAGAGCGCCGTGGCCGCGATGGTGAAGACCATCAGCACGCCGAACAGGCCCAGCACATTGATCCGCTCAGGATCGGCGCTGTCGGGGTAGCCGGCGGCGGCAAGGGCGGCCTTGAGCTGGCCCTCGACCCCGGTCTTGGCGGCCTTCAGAGCCTCCTTGTCGAGGCCGGCGCCCTCGACGCTGACCACCTCGGCCTCGCCGATGCGGACCTTGGCGATCGAGCCGGCCGGGGCGGCCTCGTTGTCGTAGTTGATGCCGGCGTTGGCGAGATAGCTCTTGGCGATGTCGCAGCTGGTGACGAAGGCGGTCTTGCCGACCGGGTCGAACTGCAGCGAGCAGGCCTGCGGGTCGGCGACGACGACCACGGGGGTGTTGCGCGAGGCTTCGGCGAGGCCCGGGTTGGCGAACTGGGCCATCATGTGGAAGCCGGGCAGGAAGGCCAGCAGGGCCAGCACCATGCCGAACCACATCACCCACTTGCGCCCGTACTTGTCCGACAGCCAGCCGAAGAAGACGTAGAGCGGCGCGCTGACCAGGGTGGCGGCCATCATCAGCCCGTTCACCGTGGCCGGCGGCACCTTCAGGAACTTCTCCATGAAGACCTGGGTGTAGAAGAAGGCGCAGTACCAGACCGCGCCCTGGGCGAACATGACGGCGGTCAGGGCGATCAGCACCTGACGCAGGTTCTTCCACTGGCCGAACGCCTCGCGGAAGGGATGCTCGGCCTGGTCGCCGCTCTCCTTGAGCTTCTGGAAGCTGGGGCTTTCCGACAGCTTCATGCGCATGAAGATGGAGATGGCCAGCAGGCCGGCCGAGATCAGGAAAGGCACCCGCCAGCCCCAGGCCTTGAAGGCCTCCTCGCCGACCAGGGTGCGGGTGGCCAGGATGACGCCCAGCGCGCCCAGCAGGCCAAGGGCCGCCGAGGTCTGGATCCAGCCGGTCATCAGGCCGCGCCGGTTGGGCGGCGAATGCTCGGCGACGTAGATGGCCGCCCCGCCGTATTCGCCGCCCAGGGCGGTGCCCTGCAGGATGCGCAGGATGATCAGCAGGATGGGGGCGATGATGCCGGCCTGGCCGTAGGTCGGCAGCAGGCCGATGGCGAAGGTGGCCCCGCCCATCAGGGTGACGGTGATCAGGAAGGCGGCCTTGCGGCCGACCTTGTCGCCCATGCGGCCGAAGATCAGCGCGCCCAGCGGCCGGAAGGCGAAGCCGGTGCCGAACAGGGCCAGCGCGGCGATCAGGCCGGCGGTCTCGTTCAGGCCGGTGAAGAAGACCTGGGAAATGACCCCGGCCAGGCTGCCGAAGATGAAGAAGTCATACCACTCGAAGGCCGTGCCGGCCGAGGAGGCGGCGACGATGGTGCGCATCGAGGCGGGCTTCGGCTCGGCGCCGTTCGCCGTCTGGTCGGTCATTCGCGGTCCTCCCCCGAGGGTGTGATCGGGGGGAAGGTCTAGCATCCGGGAAGCGGGGCGCAAGGCGCGCGAAAAACAGCGGTCTCGGAGGGGCCGGCTGGTCTCCTCAGGCGCTGAGCGCTTCGGCGTCCCGGGGCGCGGCGAGGCGGGCGATCTCGGCCAGCAGGGCCGAAGGCGCGATCGGCTTGGAGACCACCCCGTCCATGCCGGCGGCCAGGTAGTGGGCGCGCTGGTGGCTCATGGCGTTGGCGGTCAGGGCCAGGATCGGCGTCGTCGCGGTGGGGGCCGGCAGGGCGCGGATGCGCCGGCAGGCCTCGAGCCCGTCCATGCCCGGCATCTGGATGTCCATCAGGATCAGGTCGAACCCGCCATGGGCCGCGGCCTCGACCCCGGCGGCGCCGTCCGGCGCCGAGGCCACGCTGGCGCCCAGGGCCTCGAGCAGGCGGGTGGCGATCATCCGGTTGGTGGCGTTGTCCTCGACGACCAGCACGCGCAGGCCCTCCAGGCTGATGTCGGCGGCGGCCAGGGCCTGCGGCGCGGCGGCCTCCGGCGCCTCGACCGTCAGGCGGAAGGTCGAGCCCTCGCCCGGAACCGAGGCGAAGCTGACGCCGCCGCCCATCATTTCCGCCAGCCGGCCGGTGATGGCCAGGCCGAGGCCCGAGCCGCCAAAGCGGCGGGTCGTCGAGGCGTCGGCCTGGTGGAACCGCTGGAACAGTCCGGCCTGGGCGTCCAGCGGGATGCCGACGCCGGTGTCCTCTACCTCGAAGGCGACGCGGCCGTCCGGCGCGCGGGCGGCGCGGACCGTGACGCGGCCCTCCAGGGTGAACTTCACCGCGTTGCCGACGAGGTTGAACAGCGCCTGGCGCAGCCGCACCGGATCGACCAGGGCCGCGCCCAGCGTCTCGTCGACCTCCGCGGTCAGGGCCACGCCCTTGAGGGCCGCCTGCGGCGCCAGCATGTTGACGACCCCGTGGGTCAGGGCGGACAGGTCGGTGGCTTCCGGCGACAGCTCCAGCCGGCCGGCCTCGATGCGCGAGAAGTCGATGACGTCGTCCAGCAGGGCGGTCAGCATCTGGCCGCAGCCCAGCGCCTCGACCAGCAGCCGCCGGCCGTCCTCGCTCATCGCCTCGCGCTCGAGCAGGTGCAGCACTCCCAGCACCCCGTTCATCGGCGTGCGCAGCTCATGGCTCATGTTGGCCAGGAAGCGGCCCTTGGCCTCGGAGGCCTCCTGGGCCAGCCGCTCGGCCTCCACCAGCGCCAGCTCCTGGCGCTTGCGGGCGTCGATATCCATGACCAGTCCGACGCCTTTGCGGGTGATCCGGTCGTAGGCGTAGAAAATCCGCACCCAGCGCTCGTCGCCGTCCGGCCGCTGCACGCGGAACTCGACGGTGATGCTGCTGTCGCCCTCGGCCCAGCGGCGCGTGGCCTCGACGATGGCCGGCTGGTCGTCCGGATGGGCCACCGCCCAGGCCGGGTTGGCCGCCTCCTCGTAGCTCAGCGGCCGGCCGATCAGCCGCACGAAGGCGTCCGAGACCCAGAAGCTGCGCAGGTCGTGGTCAATCTCGAAGGCGCCGGCCTCGGCCGCGCGCAGGGCCAGCTGCAGGCGGCGGTTCATGACGTCGGCCTGCTCGACCAGCACCCGCACCCGCTGCTCGCCGCGAATGGCGGCGTCGCGGGCGGCGACCAGTTCGGTGACGTCCTGGGAGATGCCCTTCAGCGCGAAGACCTTGCCGCGCGGCTCGGTGCGGAAGGTCGCCCGCATGGTCAGCCAGCGGCCGTCCCGCGTGGCCATCCGGTGCTCGACCGTGCCGCCCTGCCCCGTCTGCACGCCGCGATTGAAGGCCTCCTGGACCAGATGCAGCTCGACCGGGTCGAGCCTGGCGAAGAAGTCGGGCGGCGCGCGGATCTCGTCCGGCGTCCAGCCGAACAGCGCCAGGATGTCGTCGGACCAGGTGATCTTGTCGCCGTGCGGCTCGTAGCTCCAGGTGCCGATGCCGGCCGCCTCGGACAGCAGTTCGCGATTGCGGCGGGCGGCGGCGAGTTCCTCGTCGCGGGCCCGCTCCTCGGTGATGTCGCGCAGGATGCCGACCACCTCGCCCTTGTCCGACAGCCGGTTCAGCCCCTCGAACCACCGCCAGCGGCCGTCGCGGGCGCGCATCCGGGCGACCAGCTTGTTCTCGCCGATCCGCATCAGGTCCTGGAAGGCGCTGAAGATCGGGTCGAAGTCGTCGGGGTGGATCAGCGCCGCCGGCGTCTGGCCCAGCAGCTCCTCGGCCGGCCAGCCCAGCACGCTCGTCCAGGCCGGGTTGATCTTGCGCAGCCGGCCCGCCGCATCGGCCACGAAGAAGAGATCGCGACTGGTCTCGAAGAACCAGTGCGCCGTTTCGTCCGCTTCGGCGGCCTCGTTGGTGGGATTCTTCCCCCGCATGACGCCTTTTTAGGCGCCGAGCGATGAAGGAAGCGTTCGCGCGGCAGATACGACGACGCCCCGGCCGCAGGGGGCGACCGGGGCGTCTCGGGTTCCGACCTCGCGAGGAGGAGGAGGAGGATCGAAAGGTCAGAACCGGTAGTTGGCCGTCAGCACCGCCGAGCGCGCGTCGCCCGGCACGGCCCAGCCGAAGCCGTTCGAGGAGCGGATGTTGGTATAGTATTCCTCGTCGGTGAGGTTCTTGACGTTGAGCTGCAGCTCCAGCCGGTCGGTGACCCGCCAGGTGACCGCCGCGCTCAGTAGCCAGTAGTCGTCGGCGTACATCAGCGGCGCGGTCGCGTTCGGCCGCTGGAACGCGTACTCGCCCGAATAGGTCGCCCCCGCGCCGATCATCCAGCGCTCGTTGACCTGATAGGTCGTCCAGGCGCTGAACCCGTGCTCGGGCGTGTTGGGGATCGGGTCGCCCCTGGTGAAGTCGACATTGTTCGGCGGCAGGGCCGTCGAGGCGATGTTCTGCAGGATCTCGCTGTCCAGGAAGGTGTAGTTGGCGATCACCAGCCAGTCGGGCGTGATCTGGCCGCTGACGCTCAGCGTCACCCCGCGCACCCGCGACTCCCCGTCCAGTTGCTGGACGATGATGGCCGGGTCGTTCGAGTTCAGCCGGATGTTCGAGCGGGTGTTCTGGAACACCGAGCCGCTGATGGCCAGCCGGTCGCCCAGCAGGCTCAGCTTGGCGCCGGCCTCGATCAGCTCGCCCTTCTCGGGGTCGAGGTTGCAGTTCTGGCTCGCGCCCGTGGTCGAACAGCCACCATTCACCGTCGCCTGGCTGGGCGTGTTGGTGTTGGCGTAGGCGACATAGAGGCTGGCGTAGTCGGTCGGCTTGAACACCACGCCGACCCGCCAGGAGACGAAGCTGTCCTCGTTGCGCGCGACCGGGTTCTGGGTCACCACCGGGCCGGCCGGCGGGGCCGGATATGGGGTGGCCAGGGTGGCGGTGGTGAACTCGCCCTCGTTCTGCTCGTAGCGGACGCCGAAGTTTACGGCCCACATCGAGCCGATCTCGACATTGTCGAACAGGTAGACGGCGCGGTTCTGCAGCTCCCCGTCGCTGCGGCCGGTGATGATGCGGTTCACCGGGCCGGTGTACTGGTGGAAGGGGTTGGCGATGCTCATCGGCGGCAGCGCCGGATTCGGCGTCGCGCCCAGCGGGTTGCGCTGAACATTGCCGTTGGACAGGTCGTAGGTCTCGATCGAGAAGGCGGCGCCGACGACCAGGTTGTGCTTCAGCGGCCCGGTGGCGAAGCGCCAGTTCAGGTCGGTCTGGTTGACCAGCTGGGTGTTCTCGCTGTCGCGCAGCGTGCCGCGCGGACCGGAGGGCGTATAGATCCCCGGCGTGGCGCAGGCGGCGCCGGTCTGGGCGTTGAAGCCGCTGGCCAGGCACCAGGTCCCCTGCGGCGGATTGACGACGATCAGCTGCGTCACCCGCAGCCAGCGGGCGGTGTTGGTGATGGTCAGGTCTTCGCTGAAGTCGTGGCTGAAGCGCAGCGTCACGCTGTCGACGCTGGTCTCCTGCCGGTCGATGTTGGCGTAGCCGTAGTAGTTGGCCGGATCGACGCCGGGCAGCGGCCCGTTGAGGAAGGCGTTCGACGCATAGGGCACGCCATAGCGCGGCGTGTTCTCATCCTCCTGGTGCAGCGCCAGGATGGTCAGCCTCGTCGGTCCGCCCTGGCCGAACAGGATCGACGGCGCGATTCCCCAGCGCTCGTAGCGTTCGACATCGCGGCCGGGCACGTCGTTCTGGTGGGCCATGGCGTTGATGCGCACGGCGATGTCGGGGCTAAGGTCATAGTCGGCATCGACCGTGCCGCGCACATAGCCCTCGGTCCCCAGCCCGCCGCTGACGATGGTGCGGCCCGTGCCGCCCGGGGTCTTGGAGACGAGGTTGATGTTGCCGCCGACGCCGCCCGAGCCTGAGTAGACTCCGTTGGCCCCGTTCACGACCTCGATCTGCTGCAGGTTGAAGGTATCGGTGCGGCTGTACTGGGCGCTGTCGCGCAGGCCGTCGGTGGTGATGTCGTTGTTGGCCGAATAGCCGCGCAGATTGATGCTGTCGCCGTAGCCGCCGCCGCCCTCGCCGGCGCCGAAGGTGATGCCGGGCACCGTCTGCAGCACGTCGCGCAGGGTCAGCAGGTTCTGGTCGTCCAGGGTTTCCTTGCTGAGGATGGTGATGGTCTGGGGCGTGTCCTTCGGCGCGGCCGTGTACTTGGGCGAGGCGGGCCGGGCGCCGGCCTCGCCGGTCACCTCCACGCCCGACAGTTCGGTCGGCGAGTCGCCGCCGGCGCTGGCCATCGGCGCGCTCTCCGCGGCGAAGGCCGACGGCGCCAGGGCCAGGCCCGCGAGGCCCGCCACGGCCGCGGCGCCCAGCGCCGGTCGGATGCGCCCGGACACCGCCGGACGGTTGCTGCGATTGATCATCCTATCCCCACACACAAGTCCCGCAGCCCCCGGGCCGCGAATGCGAAGCGTTCTTATTCGCACCATTTCGGGTTTGCAATGAGAATCATTCTCATCTTCAATTACGGCTGTAGCTCCGCCCGCTCGATTGACACCGCGCGCCCGCCCGCCCATGCGGGGGCATGAGCCCTGCCCCCCAATCTTTCGACGTCATCGTGCTCGGCGCCGGCGCCGCCGGCATGATGTGCGCCATCGAGGCCGGCCGGCGCGGCCGCCGGGTGCTGGTGCTGGATCACGCCGCCGCCCCTGGCGAGAAGATCCGCATTTCCGGCGGCGGCCGCTGCAACTTCACCAACCTCGAGGCCGACCGGCCGGACCGCTTCCTGTCGCGCAATCCGCGCTTCGCCCTCTCGGCGCTCAGCCGCTATCGCCCGGCCGACTTCATCAAGCGGGTCGATAGCCATTCGATCGCCTGGCATGAGAAGACCCTTGGCCAGCTGTTCTGCGACGGCTCGGCCCGCCAGATCATCGCCATGCTGACAGAGGAGATGGCCGAGGCCGGGGTCGAGCTGCGCCTCTCGGCGACCATCGACCGGGTGGAGCGCGCGGGCGAAGGCTTCATCGTCGCGACGGGCGGAACCCGCATCGCCTGCGACGCCCTGGTGCTGGCCACCGGCGGCAAGTCGATCCCCAAGATGGGAGCGACCGGCCTGGCCTACGACATCGCCCGCCAGTTCGCTCTGGAGGTCACCGAGACGCGCCCCGCGCTGGTGCCGCTGACCTTCGCCGTCCAGGTGCTGGAGCGGCTCAAGCCCCTGTCGGGCGTCGCCGTCGACCAGGCGGTGGTCGCCTGCGGCCGCCAGCGGTTCCAGGAGGACCTGCTGTTCACCCACCGGGGCCTGTCGGGCCCGTCGATCCTGCAAATCTCCTCCTACTGGCGCGAAGGGGACGAGCTGGTCCTCGACCTGCTGCCGGGCGAGGACGTCTTCGCCCTGCTGAAACAGGCCAAGGCCGATCAGCCCCGCCGCCACCTGCAGACGGTGTTGGGCTGGAAACTGCCGGCCAGGCTGGCCCAGCTGGTCGCCGAGGAACAGAACGCCGCCGCCGCCAACCTCGCCGACCTTCCCGACCGCACCCTCCGAGCGGCGGCCGAGGCGGTGAACCGCTGGCGCATCAAGCCCGTCGGCTCCGAAGGCTACCGCACCGCCGAGGTGACGCTGGGCGGCGTCGACACCGCCGCCCTCGACCAGAAGACCCTGGCCGCCCGCGGCGTCCCCGGCCTGTTCATCATCGGCGAGGCGGTGGACGTCACCGGCTGGCTCGGCGGCTATAACTTCCAGTGGGCCTGGGCCTCAGGCTGGGCGGCCGGCCAGGCGGTGTAGCGGCGGCCGTGCTTCGACACGCGATCTGCGATCGCTGCTCAGCATGACGTAGAAGGGTGATGCGCTCCCAAGCCCGTCATCCTGAGCAGCGCGGTGCGCGTGTCGAAGGACGCAGGGCAGCCCCCTCAGTCGGCTTCGCCGACAGCTCCCCCTGTTCGGCGCTTCGCGCCGGGGGAGCATCTTCGACTGGTGTGGCCGCTGCCACTGAAGATCCTCCCCCGCCCGCTTGCGGGCGAACAGCCAACGAGGGGGACCATTCGCGTAGCGAATGGTGGAGGGGGCCTGCGCGCACGCCCTACAACCCCACGCCCGCCACCTCGCGGGCGTCGTAGGCTTCGGCCGGGCGGGCGCCGCGGCCGGCGAGGATTTCAAGGGTCTGGCGATAGCGAGGGCCGCCGGAGAGGTCGAAGCTGGCGCCGACGCCGACCCCGCCGCCATAGCCGCCAGACCCGCCGCCGACGCCAAGCCGCGTGCCGCCGCCCGAGCCGTCGCGCTCGCCCATGCGGTCGACGATGCGGAACCAGTCATAGCCATCGCGCAGGCTGACCTCGGCCGCCCGCCGCAGGGCCAGATCCGAGACCTGTTCCGGCGGCGCGCCGGGGCCGCCCTGGAAGGTGACGCGATAGCGCCCGGTCTCGATCCGGTAGTCCGAGAAGCCCATCGCCCGGGGCCCGCCGTCGGCGGCGACATAGGCCGTGCCCCCGGCGCAGGCTCCGAGCGCCAGGACGGCGGCGCAGGCGGCGGTTGTCAGCATCAGGCGCATGGATGGTTCCTCCGCTCGGGAAATCGCTTCCGGCCGGGTCGGGTTCCCTTGGCGACCCAGCGGGCGTATGCGCAGAAGCGACCGGAGGGAGCCAGAGCATGACGTTCCAGATCATCCCCGTCGCCCACGTCCGTGGCGGGCGGGTCGAGACGACCGACGACGACTGGGGCGCGAGCCGGGCCGTCATCGAGCTGGCCGAGGGCTTCGAGGCCGACAGCCTTGCCGGGCTGACGGACTTTTCCCATGCCGAGATCCTCTTCGTCTTCGACCAGGTGCGCGACGACCAGATCGTGTCCGGCGCCCGCCACCCGCGCGGCCGCAAGGACTGGCCGCTGGTCGGCATCTTCGCCCAGCGCGGCAAGAACCGCCCCAACCGCCTCGGGATCACCGTCTGCCGCATCGTCGCGGTCGAGGGCCGCCGGCTGACGGTGGAAGGCCTGGACGCGGTCGACGGCACGCCGGTGGTGGACATCAAGCCGGTGATGACCGGCTTCCTGCCGCGCGGCGAAGTGCGCCAGCCGGCCTGGGCCGACGAGATCATGGAGGCTTACTGGTGAGGCGACCGCTGCAAGGGGTCCGGGTGCTGACGCTGGAGCACTTCGGGGCTGGTCCCTACGCCACCCTGCTGATGGCCGAACTGGGCGCCGAGGTCGTCAAGATCGAGTCGCCGTCGCTGGGCGGCGACGCCTCGCGCCCGACCGGGCCCTATCTGCTGGGCGAGCACGACAGCCAGTATTTCCAGACCTTCTCGCGCCACAAGAAGAGCGTCGCCGTCGAGCTGAAGACGACGGACGGCCGGGCGGCGTTCGAGGCCCTCGTCGCCGGGGCCGAGGTGGTGGTCAACAACCTGCGCGGCGACCAGCCGGCGCGGCTGGGCCTGACCTACGAGGCGCTGAAGGCGGTCAACCCGGCCATCGTCTGCGGTCATCTGTCCGCCTACGGACGCAACAACAGCCGCGAGGCCTGGCCGGGCTACGACTATCCGATGCAGGCCGAATGCGGCCTGATGAGCCTGACCGGCGAGCCGGGCGGCCCGCCGTCCCGCATGGGGGTGTCGATCATCGACTTCATGAGCGGCTCGACCTTCGCCTTCGCCGTGGTCAGCGCCCTGCTCTCGGCCCGCGCCACCGGGACCGGCTGCGACGTCGACGTCTGCCTGTTCGACGTCGCCCTGCATCAGCTCAGCTATCCCGCCGTCTGGGCGATGAACGCCGGCCATGCCACGGCCAGGCTGCCGGGCGGCGCCCATCCCTCGCTGGCCCCGGTGCAGCGGGTCAGGACCGCCGACGGCCATGGCCAGCTGATGTGCATGACCCAGAAGTTCTGGCTGGAGCTCTGCGCGATCGCGGGACGACCCGACCTGCGGGATGACCCGCGGTTCGCCGATCTGGAGGCGCGGCGGAACAATCTGGCGGCCCTGACCGCCGAGATGGACGCTCTGTTCGCCACCCGCACCAGCGCCGAGTGGCACGCCTTGCTGGGCGGCCGCGTCCCGTTCGGACCGGTCAACGACGTCTTCGAGGCGCTGGACAACCCCTTCGTCGCCGAGACGGCCATGCGAGACCTTGTCGACCATCCGGACGCCCCCGAGGGCCTGCACATGCTGGCCGCCCCGATCCGCATCGACGGCGACCGCATGCCCGGCGCCCGTGCGCCGAAGCTGGGCGAGGACACGGCCGACCTGCTGGGGTAGGCGACGCCGGATCGTCGGCGTAACGTCCGCCCATGTCCGTGCTTCCCCCCGCGACGGTGGTGCATCCGGCCCGCCAGTGGCGGCGCGCCGGGACCGAGCAGGCGATCGAGCGGCCGCTGGCCGACGAGGCGGCCGTCGGCATCCTCTATGACGGCCGGCCCCATGCGGTGCTGATGGCCACGCCCGACCATGTCGAGGACCTGGCCGTGGGCTTCACGCTCAGCGAGCGCATCGCCACGGCCGGCCAGATCGCCGGCGTGTCGGTCAGCGTGCTGGACGAGGGCGTGCAGGTCGATGTCCGCCTGACGCCCGAGGCGCGGGCCGGACGGGCGAAGGCCCGGGCGCGCACGCTGGAAGGCCGCTCGTCCTGCGGCCTTTGCGGGGTGCAGCGGCTGGCGGCGGCCGTGCGGCCCCTGCCCGCGCTGGACGACAGCCGGACGGTCAGCCGGCGCGCCATCGAGGCGGCGCTCGATGGTCTGGAGGACCACCAGCCGCTCGGACGGCTGACGCGGGCCAGCCACGCCGCGGCCCTGGCCGACGCCGAGGGGCGCCTGCTGCGGGTGCGCGAGGACGTCGGACGGCACAACGCCCTGGACAAGCTGATCGGGGCGAGCGCCCGCGCCGGCGAGACGGGCCCGATCTGCATCGTCACCAGCCGGTGCAGCTACGAGATGGTCGAGAAGGCGGCAATCGCCGGCTTCGCCGTGCTGGTGGCGATCTCCGCCCCGACCGCCCTGGCCATCCGCAAGGCCGAGGAGGCCGGGCTTACGCTTGTGGCGCTGGCGCGTTCAGACGGTTTCACCGTCTTCGCCGGCGAGGAGAGGATCATTCCATGAGCGAGGACCGCACACCGGGGGTCAAGCCGTATCGCGGTCCGGCCGGGGGCTGGGGCGCGCTGCGGGCGGTGGCCGACGCCCTGGCCGACCAGGACGCCATCGCGCCCGGCGGCAAGGCGCTGCTGGCGGCCAACCAGCCGGACGGCTTCGACTGCCCCGGCTGCGCCTGGCCCGATCCCAGCCACACCTCATCCTTCGAGTTCTGCGAGAACGGGGCCAAGGCCGTCGCCTGGGAGACCACCAGCCGCCGCGCCACCCCCGAGGTCGTCGGCGCCCATACCCTGGCCGAGATGCGCGGCTGGAGCGACCATGCCATCGAGGACCTGGGCCGGCTGACCGAGCCGCTGCGCTACGACGCGGCGAGCGACCGCTATGTGCGCGCCGGCTGGGACGAGGCGACGGCGGCGATCGGCGTGGCGCTGGCGGCCCTGCCGCCGGACACGATTGAGTTCTACGCCTCGGGCCGGGCCTCGAACGAGGCGGCCTTCCTCTTCCAGCTCTGGGGCCGGAGGCTGGGGACCAACAATTTCCCCGACTGCTCCAACATGTGCCACGAGCCGACCAGCGTCGGCCTCGCCGAGCAGCTTGGCCTGGGCAAGGGCTCGGTGACGCTGGAGGACTTCGACCACGCCGACTGCATCCTCAGTTTCGGCCACAACCCCGGCACCAACCATCCGCGCATGATGGCCACCCTGCGCGAGGCGGCGCGGCGCGGGGCGGCGATCCTGGTGTTCAACCCGCTTAAGGAACGGGCGCTGGAGCGGTTCGCCTCGCCCCAGGACCCGATCGAGATGGCCACCCTGTCCTCGACCGAGATCGCCAGCCGCTACTACCAGCTCAAGGTCGGCGGCGACGCGGCGCTGCTGGCCGGGATGATGCGGGTGCTGATCGAGCGCGACGCCCTGGACCACGGCTTCATCGCCGAACACACGACCGGCTTGGAAGCTCTGAAGGCCCAGGTCATGGCGGCGGACTGGGACTGGATCGAGCATCGTTCCGGCCTGCCCCGGGCGCGGATCGAGGAGGCGGCCGAGATCTACGCCCGCTCCCGGGCGACGATCCTCTGCTACGGCATGGGCATGACCCAGCACCGCTCGGCCTCCAGCCTGGTGCAACAGCTGGTCAACCTGCTGCTGCTGCGCGGACAGATCGGTCGCCCGGGGGCCGGCGTCTGTCCGCTGCGCGGCCATTCCAATGTCCAGGGCGCCCGCACCGTGGGGGTGTCGGAGAAACCGTCCGAGGCGCTGCTGGCGGCGATCGAGCGGACGTTCGGCTTCACCCCGCCCCGCCGCCACGGCCACACCGTGGTCGAGGCGATCGAGGCCATGGAGCGCGGCGAGGCCCGCGCCCTGATCGCACTGGGCGGCAACTTCGCCGTCGCCGCTCCCGACCCCGGGCGAACCCATCCGGCCCTGCGTGGCCTTGAGTTGACCGTCAGCATCGCCACCAAGCTGAACCGCAGCCACCTGCTGCCCGGGCGCGCCGCCTGGATCCTGCCCTGTCTCGGCCGGACAGAGATCGACATGCAGGGCGGCGTGCGCCAGGCGGTCACCGTCGAGGACTCCATGTCGATGGTTCACGCCAGCCGGGGCATGCGCGAGCCGGCGTCCGAGCATCTGCGCTCCGAGCCCTGGATCGTAGCCGAGCTGGCGCTGGCCAGCCTCGGTCCGGATAGCGGCATCGACTGGCAAGGTCTGGCAGCCGACTACGACCGGGTGCGCGCCCTGATCGAACAGGTCTTCCCCGACCAGTTCGCCGACTACAACGCCCGCATCCGCATCCCCGGCGGCTTCCGCCTGCCGGTGCCGACGGGAGAGCGTCGCTGGACCACCGACAGCGGCCGGGCCGCCTTCCTGCCCTACGAGGCCGACGAGGCGGCGGCGGATGATCCGGCGCGGGGCGATCCGGACGTGCTGGTGCTGACCACCATCCGCAGCCACGACCAGTACAACACCACCATCTATGGCATGAACGACCGCTATCGCGGCGTGAAGGGGCGGCGCGACGTGGTGTTCGCCAACGCCGAGGACCTGGCCGAACGGGGCCTGAGCGACGGCGACGCCATCGACCTGGCCTACGCCTTCGACGACGGCGGGGCGCGGCGGACGCTGCGGGGCTTCATGGTCGTGGCGCGGGATGTGCCGCGCGGTTGCCTGGCCGCCTACTACCCCGAGGCCAACCCCCTGGTCCCGCTGGCCGACCGCGACCGGCGCAGCGGCACGCCGGCTTACAAGTCGGTTCCGGTGCGGATCAGCCGCGCCTCATGATCGCCGGCCTCATGCTGGCCGGCGGACAGTCCCGCCGGTTCGGGTCGGAGAAGGCCGCCGCCCTGCTGGATGGCCGCCCGCTGCTGGACCATGCGCTGGACGCCCTGGCCGGTTGCGCCCCGCTGGCGGTCAGCGCCCCGGCGGGTTCTCGCGCGGAGGCGCTGGCCCGGGCGCGGGGGCTGGCGGTGCTGGCCGATGGTCCCGCCGCGCCCCGGGGTCCTCTGGCCGGCGTGCGGGCGGGGCTCGCCTGGGCCGCCAGACAGGGCGCCGAATGGCTGGCGGTGGTTCCCTGCGACGGTCCGGGCGCGCCCGCTGACCTTGTCGCCCGCCTGGCCGAGGCGG
Source organism: Caulobacter sp. (assembly GCA_046295055.1). Lineage (GTDB taxonomy): Bacteria > Pseudomonadota > Alphaproteobacteria > Caulobacterales > Caulobacteraceae > Caulobacter. Next base: position 115,852 of record JBKBOD010000007.1, read on the forward strand.
CCGGGGCGGCGCCCGGCGCGGCGGCGGTCTCGCCCTCGGGGCCCGAGCCCCTGCACGCCATCTGGCGCATCGACCTGCTGGCGGCGCTGGACGCGGCCCTGGCGGGCGGCCATCCGCCGGTCTGGCGCCTGCAGGCCGACCTCGGCTTCGCCCGCGTCGCCTTCGACCATCCCTTCCCCAATCTCAACCGCCCGGCCGGCTGATACAAAACCGCTACAACCCCGTGGGGCGACGCGGCCCCACATTGGCCCACGGCTGTCACGCCGTTACCTACGTGTTCCCAACAAGACCGCCACATTGGGCCCACGGCTGTATCGCCACAAATCCCCCGAAACCGGGGCGAAATCGGCGCAAGCCCCTGAACGCGCTTTTCTTTTCACGTGGGGGAGGGGTGACTACAACCCGCGCCGCAGCGCGTCCCAGGCGTTGGACAGGCTGTCGCGATGGGCCGGGCCGGCGATGGCGATCAGGGCCTGCGCCCGCCCGTCCAGCGTCGCCCCGCGCAGGTCGGCGACCCCGTGCTCGGTGATGACCACCCCGACGTCCGCCCGCGGCACGGACACCGCCGTCTGCGGCAGGCGCGGGACGATCCGGCTGATCGAATCCCCCTTGGCCGAGGCCTGCAGGGCGATGATCGGCACGCCCCCGGGCGACAGCCGCGCCCCCCGCAGGAAGTCCGTCAGCCCCCCGACCCCCGAGACCTGCCGGCCGTTCTGGAACTCGGCGTTGGCCTGGCCGAACAGGTCAACCTCCAGCGCCGAATTGACCGCCACCAGCCGGGGAATGCCCGCCAGCACGGCGATGTTGTGCGTATGGTCCGAGGCGGCGAACCGCACCCGGGCATCGCCCAGCCGCGCCCGCAGCCGGTCGGTCCCCGCCGCCAGCCCGGTCACCACTGCCTCCACCGCCCCCTCGTCCAGCAGCTCGACCAGCGGGTCGGTGACCATGCCCGAATGGATCTTCATCCCCCGCCGCCCGCGCAGCCCCGCCAGCGCCGCGACCCCGGCCTTGCCGATGCCGAACTGCAGGCTGGCCCCGTCCGGCGTCACCTCGGCGATGTGGCGGGTGATGCGGTCGAAGGCCGGGTCCAGCGCCCCGGCGTCGTAGTCCAGCGGCGCGGCCTGCGCCTCGGCCACCAGGTCGAACGCCTCCAGCGGCACGGTCTCGCCTCGCACCGCCGGCAGGCGCGGATCGATGATGGCCAGCCGCATCAGGCCGTCCCGGCGCAGCACCGCCGGCCCCAGATCGCTGGCCACGCTGAGCCCGACCGCGCCCGAGGCGTCAGGCGGGCTGACCAGGAAGACGGCGGCGTCCAGCGGCGTCGTCGCCAGCCAGCCGAAGGTCTGGAACCAGGTCAGCGGGCGCAGGGCGTAGCGCCCCGCCTCGAACGAGGCCCGCCAGTCGCCCGAAACGAAGATCCCCTCCGCCGCCGCGTCCGGATGGATCGCTGCCCAGTCGTTGCGGTTGATGCCCGGGATCGGCGCCCCGACGAAGGTCAGCCCGGCGGCCAGGTCCGGCTGCGCCCGGAACACCGCCAGCACGTCCAGCGGCTCCCCCGGACCGAAGGGGATGAACACCCGGCCGGAACGGCCGCTCGCGTGGCGCGCGAGCCGTTCAACTGCCTGATCTATCGGCAGGCGAATCATGTCATCGTCCATTCAGCAGGCGCCGCGCAACCTTCGCCCCGCCTGGGAGTTCCAGCGTCAGTTCCCACACCCGGGTCCTCTTTCGCCCCCGAACGAAAATTCACCGCCATGCAGACCGCCGAACACACTTCCGAACTCCTGATTCCGCTGATGTGGATCGCGGGTGCGAGCTTCCTCGCCGGCTTTCTGGGCTATCTGACGCTGGGTCTGAACAGCCTCGGCGGCTGATTTCCTTCGGATCAGGCCGCGCCGGTCGAGCCGAAGCCGCCGGCGCCGCGCGCCGTCTCGTCCAGGCTGGCCACCGGCGTCCAGGACGCCTGGACCACCGGCGCCACCACCATCTGGGCGATGCGTTCGCCCCGGCGGATGACGAAGTCCTCTTCTCCCAGGTTGATCAGGATCACCTTCACCTCGCCCCGATAGTCGGCGTCGATGGTGCCGGGCGAGTTAAGGCAGGTGATCCCCGCCTTGGCCGCAAGGCCGGAGCGCGGCCGCACCTGGGCTTCGAAACCGGCCGGCAGGGCCATGGCCAGGCCCGTCGGCAACATCGCCCGCGACATCGGCTTGAGCGTCATCGGCTCGTCCTCGGGCACGGCGGCGCGAAGGTCCATCCCGGCGGCCAGAGCGGTCTCGTAGGCCGGCAGCGGCAGGCCATCGGCATGGGGAAGCTGGACGACAGCGATCTTGGGGGTCACGGCGGCTCCGGTGGTTTCAGGCGTTGAGGGCGCGGGCGATGCGCTCGGCCAGGCGGGCGGCGACCTCGGCCTTCGGCGCCCGGTCCCAGCGTTCGACGCCCTCGCGCGCGACGATCAGCACAGCGTTCTCCGCGCCGCCCATCACGCCGGGCTGGGTCACGTCGTTGGCGACGATGAAGTCGCACCCCTTGCGCTTCAGTTTGGCCAGGGCGTGCGCCTCGACGTCGTTGGTCTCGGCCGCGAAGCCGACGACCAGCGCGGGTCGCGCCGGTCCGGCGGCGGACAGGGTTGCCAGGATGTCCGGGTTCTCGACCAGGCGGATGGCGGGCGGCCCGTCCTTGCCCTTCTTGAGCTTCACCCCGAAAGCCTCGTCGGGACGCCAGTCGGCGACGGCGGCGACGCAGACGGCTGCATCCGCCGGCAGGGCCGCCTGGCAGGCGGACAGCATCTCGCGCGCGCTCTCGACATCGATGCGAGAGACGCCGGCCGGCGTTGGCTGGCTGACCGGACCGGCGACGAGCGTCACCCGCGCGCCCAGCCTCGCCAGGGCCCCGGCGATCTCGAACCCCTGCCGGCCGCTCGACCGGTTGGTCAGCACCCGCACCGGATCCAGCGCCTCGGCCGTGGGGCCGGCGGTGACGACGACATGCCGCCCGGCCAGCGGGCCGGGCGCGGCGATAGCCGGCGGCGGCGCGCCCGCTCCAGCCAACAGGGCCAGTGCGGCCTGGAGTATGGCCTCCGGCTCGGCCATCCGGCCCTCGCCCCACTCGCCGCAGGCCATGGCCCCCTCGTCCGGCCCGACGAAGTGCACGCCATCGGCGCGCAGGGTCTCGAGATTGCGGCGCGTGGCGGCATGCTCCCACATGCGGACGTTCATCGCCGGGGCCATCAGCACCGGCTTGTCGGTCGCCAGGAGGGTCGTCGAGGCGAGATCGCCGGCCAGGCCATGCGCGGCCTTGGCCATCAGGTCGGCGGTGGCCGGCGCCACGACCACGAGGTCCGCCGACCGCGACAGTTGGATGTGGCCCATCTCGGCCTCGTCGGTCAGCGAGAAGAGCTCGGAATAAACGCGGTCCTCGGCCAGCGCCGACAGCGAAAGCGGGGTGACGAACTCGGCGCCGGCCCGAGTCAGGATCGGCCGGACGGCCACCCCCGCCTTGCGCAGCAGGCGCGTCAGCTCCAGCGCCTTGTAGGCGGCGATCCCGCCGCCGACGATCAGCAACACGCGCCGTTCGCTCAAAGCCCGCTCCTTGCGCAGCGAGACCGGACGACGGCCAGGGCTCGCGCCCGCCCTACCTAATCGTTTTGCCGCGATCACCAAACAGGGACTCGACAACGGTCACGTTTTGTTCTTCCCTGCGAACTCCGTTGTTCGAAGAGAGCTCTTGGGGAGGCTCAACCATGACCCGCATTGCATCGGGCCTGACGATTTTCGCCGGCGTCGCGGCGCTGGCGCTGCTTTCAGCCTGCGATGGCGGACCGGCGAGCCAGCCCGCGCGACCCGAGGCGGCGGCCGAGGCCAGGTCCGGCCCGGGCGGTTCGGCGGCGGTGGATGTCGCCTCCGCCGCGGCCGACGCGGCGGACGGGCCGGCGCCCAAGGTCGATCCGCGCACCCAGCCGGTGCCGCTTGTCGACGGCAAGCCGATGTGGGCGCCCAGCAGCCGCCGGACGGCGGAGGAAGCGGCCGCCCGCCAGTTCGAGCGCAATGGCGCAGCGTTCGGCGCGAAATCGCTGGAGGACTATGTGCGCAAGGCCCAGGCCTTTGTGACCAATCCGCCGGCCGGATCCGAAACCGTGACGCGGCCCAACGGCGACCGGCTGATCTACGATCCCAAGGGCAACGTCTTCGCCGTGGCCAACAAGGACGGCGCCCCGCGCACCATGTTCAAGCCCGACGACGGCGCGGCCTACTGGGAGAAGACCAAGAACCGCTCCAACGAGCGCCGCCCGCGCCGCGACGCCGACGACCGCGGATAGGCCGCCGCCGCGCCGTCGGGGTCAGGCCAGCAGCCAGCCGGCGATCGCCGCCAGGGTGGCGGTCGCCGCGCCCAGGGCGAACCAGACAGCGGGGGCCGTGCGGTCGGGCGCGAGCACCACGGGCGGCTGCGGCGGGGTCTCGGCCAGTGTGATGATCGCCCGCGCGGCGCGGTGGACCTCGTCGGCCAGTTCCTTGACCCGCGCCATCGGCGACAGCTCGCGGGTGATCCAGCGGCGCACGACGGGCTCCGCCGCCGCCCAGAGGTCGTGCTCCGGGTCCAGTCGGCGCGAGACGCCCTCGACCGTCACCATGGTCTTCTGCAGCAGGACCAGCTCGGGCCGCAGGTGCATGTCGAACAGCGCGGTGACCTCGAACAGCTGCGCCAGCAGCCGGCCCATCGACACCTGGCTGGCGGCGCGGCCGAAAACCGGCTCGCCCACGGCGCGCAGGGCCTGGGCGAAGGCGGCGCGGTCATGGTGGGCGGGCACATAGCCGGCCTCGAAGTGAACCGCCGCCGTCCGCTCGTAGTCCCGGGTCAGGAAGCCGTACAGGATCTCGGCGAGGAAGCGCTGCTCCTTGCGACCCAGGCGACCCACGATGCCGAAGTCGATCGCCGTCAGCCCGGCGGGCGCGGCCACGAACAGGTTGCCCTCGTGGAGATCGGCATGGAACACGCCATGGTCGAGGGCCTGGGCCAGGAAGGCGCGGATGACGTTGTCGGCCAGGGTCTTGCGATCAAGCGCCGGATCCTCGAGCACGACGGGGTCGGAAAGCGGCCGGCCACCGGCCCATTCCTGGGTCAGCACGCGCCGGGCGACGCCTTCCCAGACGATGGCGGGCGCGGCCATGTAGCCATCACGCGCCATGACAGTGCGCATCTCATCGGCGCCGGCGGCCTCGAACCGCAGGTCCAGTTCCATCTCCAGCGCCCGGACCACGGTGGCGGCGAACAGCGAAGGCTCCAGCCGGCGGGCCGGCGGGGCCAGCGCCTCGACCAGCCGCGCGCCCAGACGCAGGGCCGCCGCGTCGGCAGCCACCCGCGCCTCGACGCCGGGCCGCAGAACCTTGACCGCGACCTTGCGACCGTCGAGCAGCCGGGCCTCATGCGCCTGGGCCAGCGAAGCCGAGCCGACCGCCTCGCCGAAGTCGGCGAACAGGGCGTCCAGCGGCTTCCCAAGCGCACGCGCCACCTCGGCCCGCGCCACATCGGCCGGAAACGGCGGCAGCCGGTCCTTGAGATGCGCCAGGTCGGCGGCGAACTCGGCGCCCAGGATGTCGGCCCGCGTCGAGAGCAGCTGGCCGAACTTGATCGACACCGGGCCCAGCTTCTCCAGCGCCCGCGCGAGGCGCTGGCCCGGCCGGCCCTGGCGCGCCGCGCCGCCGGCAGGCAGCCGCAGGATGGCCGCGCCCAGACGGGCGCCCGGCGGCAGCACCGGGTCCAGTTCGCGCGGGATCAGGGCGTCGGCCCGCGCCAGGGTCCAGCCCGCGGCGATCAGCCGGCCGAAGGCGGACAGTCCCATGCTCAGATCGCCCAGCCCTGGTGCAGGGCCGCGATGCCGCCGGAATAGTTGCTGTAGGTGACGCGGCTGAAGCCCGCGTCGCGGATCAGGGCGGCGAAGGCCTCCTGGTCAGGGAAGCGACGGATGCTCTCGACCAGATACTGGTAGCTGTCGCGGTCGTTGACGATCCACTCGCCGATGCGCGGGATCGCCTTGAAGCTCCACAGGTCGTAGGCGTTGCGCAGGGCCTCGCTGACCGGGCGCGAGAATTCCAGGCACAGGAACCGCCCGCCCGGCTTGAGCACCCGCCGCGCCTCGCGAAGGGCAAGGGAGATGTCGGTGACGTTCCGGATGCCGAACGAGATGCAGTAGGCGTCGGCGAAGGCGTCCGGCAGCGGCAGCCGCTGGGCGTCTGCAACGCCCCAGGTCATTTCCGGCTCGCCGCCCTTTTCCCGGCCGGCGCCGATCATCTCGGCATTGTAGTCCAGCACATGGACCGTGGCGTCCGGGCCGCCGCGCCGCAGCTGCGCCTGGCGGGCGAGGCGGGCGAAGCGGCGGGCCATGTCGCCGGTGCCGCCGGCAAGATCGAGGATCACCTCGCCGGGCTGGGGATTGAGGCGCGCAGCGACGGCGTCCTTCCAGAGGCGGTGCACGCCCGCGCTCATCAGGTCGTTCATCAGGTCGTACTTGCCAGAGACCCGGTCGAAGACCCCCCGCACAAGGCCCGGCTTCTCGGCCGGATCGACATCGCGGAATCCGAAGGTGGCGGCGCGTTCGCTCATGCTCCGGCTCTTAGACCCGCGACGGCGCCCTGTCATCCGCCACGGCGGGCGATCTCGCAAAACCGGGCGCCAACCTCTAAATAGCGGCCATGTCCGCCGCGACCCTCACCTCCGCTGTCGACGCCGCCCTGGATGCGGTTCGCGACGCCGTGCGCCTGCCGGCGGGCAGCCGCATCGTCGCGGCCATGTCCGGCGGGGTGGATTCCACGGTCACCGCCGCGCTGCTGGCGCGGGCCGGTTTCGACGTGGTGGGCGTGACCCTGCAGCTCTACGACCACGGCGCGGCGATCCAGAAGAAGGGCGCCTGCTGCGCCGGCCAGGACATCCTGGACGCCCGCACGGCTGCCTCGGCCATCGGCATCCCGCACTATGTGCTCGACTACGAAAGCCGGTTCCGCGACCAGGTCATCGAGGACTTCGCCGACGCCTACCTGCGCGGGGAGACGCCGATTCCCTGCGTCCGCTGCAACCAGACGGTCAAGTTCCGCGACCTGCTGGACGTCGCCCGGGACCTGGGCGCCGTGGCCATGGCGACGGGCCACTATGTGCAGCGGATCGATGGCGCCGCCGGACCTGAGCTGCGCCGGGCCGCCGATCCGTCGAAGGACCAGAGCTACTTCCTGTTCGCCACCACGGCCGAGCAGCTGGACTTCCTGCGCTTTCCGCTGGGCGGGATGGGCAAGCCCCAGGTGCGGGCGATCGCCGCCGAGCTGGGCCTGACGGTGGCCGACAAGCCCGACAGCCAGGACATCTGCTTCGTGCCCGAGGGCAAGTATCACACGGTCATCGATCGTATCCGGCCGCAGGGCGCCCTGCCCGGCGACATCGTCCACATGGACGGCCGGGTGCTGGGCCGGCACGAGGGCGTGACCCGCTACACCATCGGCCAGCGCCGGGGGCTGAACATCGCCGTCGGCGATCCGTTGTTCGTCACCCGCATCGATGCGGCGGCGCGGCAGGTCATCGTCGGTCCGCGCGAGGCGCTGCTGACCACGGCCCTGACCCTGAAGGAGACCAACTGGCTGGGCGGCGAGGACATCGCCGAGGCCTGCGCGACGGCGCGGCCCGTGCTGGCCCGCGTCCGCTCGACCCGTGAACCGGTCCCCGGCCGCCTGGGACTGGTGGATGGCCAGGCCGGCGTGGTCCTCGACACCCACGAGGAAGGCGTCGCGCCCGGGCAGGCCTGCGTGCTGTACGCGCCAGAAGCCCCGGACCGGGTGCTGGGCGGCGGCTTCATCGAGCGCGCCGTGCGGGCGGGCGACTAGCGTTGGATCGCGCCATCCTGGCCACGCTGGGCATTGTCGGGCTGCTCGCCGCGGCGGTCGCCCTGCGCAGCCTGTGGACGGGCCGCCTGCCGGTGTTCTTCAGCAAGCTGGACGACATCGAGCGGGCGCGCGAGCCGCTGCGGTTCTGGACCCAGTTCGCCATGGTCGCGGCGGTGGCGGCGGTGGGCCTGTTCTTCGGCGCGCTGATGATCGGCTGACGGCTCACGGCGGGTCATCCTTGCGCCCCGCCCCGCCCCCGCTAAAGTGCGCCAACTTCAAACAAGCGTACGAATTGGGGAACCGACCATGGCCGACGCCGCGCCGAGCGCCCAGGACCTGAACAGCGGCACCGAACCGCTCGACGAGCGGACCCGGATCGACGCCGAGGCGCTGCTGCCCTGGTTGCAGGCCAATGTCGAAGGCTTCGCCGGGCCGCTGGAGATCCGCAAGTTCAAGGGCGGCCAGTCCAACCCGACCTATCAGCTTGTCACCCCGACCCAGCGCTACGTCCTGCGGCGCAAGCCGCCGGGCAAGCTGCTGCCCAGCGCCCACGCTGTGGACCGCGAGTTCAAGGTCATCTCGGCCCTGAACAAGGTCGATTTCCCGGTCGCCCGGGCCTATGCGCTGTGCATGGACGAGAGCGTCCTTGGCACGATCTTCTACGTCATGGAGCAGGTCGAGGGCCGAATCCTGTGGGACGGCACCCTGCCCGACTACCAGCCGGCCGAGCGCCGGGCGATCTACGAGGCCGAGATCGACACCCTGGCCCGGCTGCATATCGTCGATTACCAGGCCATCGGCCTGGGCGACTACGGCAAGCCCGGCAACTACTTCGGCCGTCAGGTCGACCGCTGGACCAAGCAGTACAAGGCCTCCGAGACGGCCGCGATCCCGGAGATGGACCGGTTGATCGAGTGGCTGCCCGCGACCCTGCCGGTCGATGACCAGACCTCGATCGTCCATGGCGACTACCGGCTGGACAACATGATCCTGCACCCGACCGAGGCCAAGGTCTCGGCGGTGCTGGACTGGGAGCTGTCGACGCTGGGCAACCCCCTGGCGGACTTCACCTATTTCCTGATGAGCTGGGTGATGCCCAGCCAGGAGCGCGGCGGCCTGTCGGGCATCGATGACCTGACCGCCTATGGCATCCCGACCATCGACGAGGCGGTGGCGCAGTACTGCCGCGTCACCGGCCGCGACGGCTTGCCCGACCTCGACTGGTACTTCAGCTACAACCTGTTCCGGCTGGCCGGCATCTGTCAGGGCATCGTCGGCCGGGTGCGCGACGGCACGGCCAACAGCGCCCACGCCGCGACCATGGAGGCGCGGGTGCCGGTGCTGGCGCGCGGGGCCTGGGACTTCGCCCGCAAGGCCGGGGCCTGAGCACGGCTCTGGACGCCTCCCCGGCCGGCGGGCTTTACTGACCGCCGACAAGGGAGAGACAACATGGACAGCCTGGCCATCGATCGCGACGCCTGGACGGCGGCCGGCGACGATCAGCTTCACGACGCCATCGAGCTGCGCCGGGCCATCCATATGGAGCCCGAGCTCGGCCTGCACCTGCCCAAGACCACCGAGAAGGTGCTCAAGGCGCTGGAGGGCCTGCCGCTGGAAATCCGCCAGGGCCCTTCCACCACTGGGGTTCTGGCCATCCTGCGGGGCAGCGCCAACGGCCGAACCGTGCTGCTGCGCGGCGACATGGACGCCCTGCCGCTGACCGAGGACACCGGGCTGGAGTTCTCCAGCCGCACCCAGGGTGCGATGCACGCCTGCGGCCACGACACCCACGTCGCCATGTTGGCCGGGGCGGCCAAGGCGCTCTGTGCGCGGCGCGACCAACTGGCCGGGACGGTCATGTTCATGTTCCAGCCGGGCGAGGAGGGCTGGCACGGGGCGCGGTTCATGCTGGACGACGGGCTGATCGATCCGATGCCGGACGCGGCGTTCGCGCTGCATGTCTCGCCGACGATGCCGACGGGGACGTTCGCCAGCCGGGCGGGGCCGCTGCTGGCCTCGTCGGACTCGATCCGCATCCGGGTGGTGGGGGCGGGGGGGCACGCCTCGATGCCGCAGGACGCCATCGACCCGATCCCGGTGGCCTGCGAGATCGTCAGCGCGCTGCAGGCCTTCGTGACCCGCAGGGTCTCGGTCTTCGACCCGGCGGTGGTGACCATCGCCCATATCGACGCCGGCACGACCTACAACATCATCCCCGAGGAAGCGGTCATGCGGGGGACCTTCCGGACCCTGTCGGAACGCTCGCGAGCCCTTGTGCGGCAAGGAGTTCGGCAGGTTGCGGAGAATGTGGCGGCGGCGCACGGCTGCCGCGCCGAGGTCGAGATCGAGGAGGGGTTCCCGGTGACGGTGAACACCGCCGCGGCGGTGGAGCTGGCCGAGCGGACGGCCAAGGCCCTCTATGGCGACGGCGCCTGGCACACCATGCGCGACCCGATGATGGGGGCCGAGGACTTCTCCTATGTGCTGCAGAAGGCGCCGGGGGCCATGGCCTTCCTGGGGGCGGCGCCCGTGGGGGCCGGGGGGGACTACCGGGCCTGCTGCGCGCTGCATTCCAACCGCATGACGCTGGACGAGCAGGTCATGGCCCGGGGCATCGCCATGCACTGCGCCTTCGCCGAGGCGGTGCTGGCCGGCGAGATGGGCCAGGGCTGAAATCCTGTATCCGCGCCGTCGTCTTGGTGTTGTTTTTTGACAGGCGACTGTCGCCGTTCCGGACGGAGCCGGGCGGCGCCGGCCGATAGCCTGTCGATTATCGACATCGCGCCTATGTCGGGTCGCGGCTAGCGACATCCCGTCGCACCCGCTAAGGGGGTCGCTTCGTTTGGTCCGGGCGGGTTCATGACAATCACCGACAGGCTGTTCAACCGGCTGGTGCTGGGCGCGGTGGCGCTCGGCTTCACCGCGCTGGTGCTGGCCGGCCTGCTGGTCTTCGGCTCGATCCGCCAGAACCAGGACTACAACCGCGCCGTCGACCACACCTACCAGGTCCAGGCCGCCGTCTATCGCTACCGGGTGCTGGTCGAGCGGGCCGAGGCGGCGCGGCGCGGCTATCTGCTGCGGCCGGACGAACGCTACCGCACGATCTTCGATGAGACCGAACAGGCCCTGCCCGGGGCGCTGGAGGAGATCTTCCGGCTGACCGCCGACAACCCCGAGCAGCAGGCCCGGCTGGTGGTGCTGCGGCCGCTGGCCGAGACGCAGATGGAGCTGATGGCCGAGTCGGCCCGGATGGTTCGCGCCGGGCGGCAGATCACGGCCGTCGGGGTCTTTCGCAACGACAACAACCTGCAGACCATGCAGGCGATCCGCAGCCTGCTGACCGATATCGGCGCCGAGGAGCAAGCGCTCCTGGCCGAGCGGACGGCGCGGCAGGCGGCGGGCGGGCGGCAGCTGATGTGGGCGCTCAGCGTGACCGGCCTCCTCCTGCTGCTGGTCGGCGCCGGGTCGGTGTTCGTGATCTTCCAGTACACCCGCGACCTGAACGCCTCGCGGCGGGCGCTGGCGGGGCTGAACGCCAACCTGGAGGCGGCGGTCGACGAGCGGACGGTGGACCTGCGCCGGGCCAATGACGAGATCCAGCGCTTCGCCTACATCGTCAGCCATGACCTGCGCTCGCCGCTGGTCAACATCATGGGCTTCACCGCCGAGCTGGAGGCGGCGACCGAGCCGCTGGCGACGCTGATCGAGCGGGCCGAGGCCGAGGCGCCGCAGGTGCTGAACGATGAGGCTGTCGAGGCGGTGCGGCGCGACCTGCCCGAGGCGGCCGGCTTCATCCGCGCCTCGACCCAGAAGATGGACCGGCTGATCAACGCCATCCTGCGGCTGTCGCGCGAGGGACGCCGGGTGCTGACGCCAGAGCCGCTGGACATGGACGCCCTGGTGGGCGGCATCCTGGCCAGCCTGAAGCACCGCACCGACGAGCTGGGCGCGAGCCTGACCGCCGAGCCCCTGCCCGATCTCGTCAGCGACCGGGTGGCGATCGAGCAGATCCTGTCGAACCTCATCGAGAACGCGGTCAAGTACCTGAAGCCCGGCCGGCCGGGCGAGATCACCGTGCGCGGCCACCGCGACGGCGCGCGCGTGGTCTTCGAGGTGCAGGACAATGGCCGCGGCATCGATCCGAAGGATCACGAGCGCATCTTTGACCTTTTCCGCCGCTCCGGCGCGCAAGATCAGCCCGGCGAGGGGATCGGGCTGGCGCATGTGCGTGCGCTGGCCTATCGGCTCGGGGGAATCATTTCCTGCGAGTCCGCCCTTGACCAGGGGGCGACCTTCCGACTTTCACTACCGGCCGAACTGCGCGCCGAGGGAGCTTCCCAGTGACCGAGCATGTCACCATCGTGATGATCGAGGACGACGAGGGTCACGCCCGTCTGATCGAGAAGAACATCCGCCGCGCCGGCATCAGCAACGAGATCCGCCATTTCCTGGACGGGACTTCGGCGCTGGCCTTCCTCGAGACGGCGCGGGAGGGTCCCAGCCTGAACGGCCCGGCCCTGGTCCTGCTTGACCTGAACCTGCCCGACATGAGCGGCACCGATATCCTGGCCCGCATCAAGGGCGAGGAGGGTCCGCTGAAGCGCACGCCGGTGGTGGTGCTGACGACCACCGACGACAAGGTCGAGATCCAGCGCTGCTACGATCTGGGCTGCAACGTCTACATCACCAAGCCGGTGAACTACGAGAACTTCGCCCAGGCCATCCGGCAGCTGGGGCTGTTCCTGTCGGTCATCCAGGTGCCGGACATCGAAGGCGGTCCCGCTTCGTGATCACGGCGTCTCCCGCCGTTCTCTACATCGATGATGACGACGGCCTTCGCAGGCTGGCGGCGCGGGCGCTTGAACGGCGCGGCTATGCGGTGACCACCGCCGGCGGCGCCGACGAGGGGCTGGCGCTGGCCACGGGCGGGGCCTTCGACCTGATCGCCGTCGACCACTACATGCCCGGGCAGGACGGCCTGGAGGTGCTGGCCCGGCTGGCCGAGGCGGGCATCGCCGCGCCGGTGGTCTATGTGACCGGCTCGGAGGAAAGCCGCATCGCCGTGGCGGCGCTGAAGGCCGGGGCGGCCGACTATGTGGTCAAGTCGGTCGGCGACGACTTCTTCGACCTGCTGGACCGCGCCTTCCGCCAGGCGCTGGACCGGGCGGCCCTGCTGCGCCAGCGCGACGAGGCGGTCGAGGCCCTGCGGGCGAGCAACGAGCGGCTGGCGACGCTGCTGCGCGAGGTCAACCACCGGGTGGCCAACAGCCTGCAGATGGTGTCGAGCTTCGTGCAGCTGCAGGCCTCGGCCCTGAAGGACGAGGCGGCGCGCGAGGCGCTGCGGGCGACCCAGCAGCGGATCGAGGCCATCGCCCAGGTCCACCGCCGGCTATACACGGCCGGCGACGACCAGGACCTGGCGCTGGACCAGTACCTGAACGCCCTCGTCGCCGAGATGCAGGAGGCCTGGTCGACCCCGGCCGCGCCGCGTTCGCTGACCCTGCAGGCCCGGCCGGCGCGGCTGTCGACGGACCGGGCGGTGTCGCTGGGGGTGCTTGTGCAGGAGCTGGTGTCCAACGCCTGCAAGTATGCCTACGCCCCGGACGCGCCCGGCGAGGTGCGCATCCGCCTGGACCAGGAGGGCGAGGAGCTGGTGCTGGTGGTCGAGGACGACGGCCGCGGCATGGACGACACCGCCGCCCCGACCGGCACGGGCCTGGGCGGGCGGATCATCGCCGCCATGGCCTCCAGCCTGAAGTCGGCGGTGGTCTATGACCGGGGCCACGCCGGGGTGCGGGCGGTGCTGAGGTTCCGGGGGTAGGGTTGGTTCTCTCCGCCCGGTCGCCCCCTCCACCCCGCGCGTATCCGCACGGGGTCCCCCTCCCCCTGTTCGCCCGCGAAGCGGGCGGGGGAGGATCTTCAGTGTTGGCGGCCGCACAGGTGCAAGATGCTCCCCCGCTGCGAAGCAGCGGATTGGGGGAGCTGTCGGCGAAGCCGACTGAGGGGGACCCCTGCGTCCTTCGACACGCGCTCCGCGCTGCTCAGGATGACGGGCTTGGGTGGGCGCATCACCCCTCTGCATCATGGTGAGTAGCGATCGGCATATCGCGTGTCGAAGCACGCACGACTCCCTTCCCCCCTCCAATGGGGCAAGGGCCTCTTGATCAGACCGACAGTTCGCGGCCGAGGGCGTCGAGGAGGTCTGTCCAGCCGGCGGTGCGGATTTCGGGGCCGTCGGCGCCGTCGGTGAGCAGGGCGAGCTGTTCGTGGAAGACGAGGCGGCTGCCCTGGCCTTCGGGGCGGATCTCGATGGTGGCCAGCGAGGCGGTGAAGGGGCCGGTGTCGTAGCCCATGGTGTAGGCGTAGACGATGCGGCGGCCGGGCTGGATGTCGAGGAAGGCGGTCTCGTTGTAGATCGTCGGCCCATCCTTGAAGCGGAAGCGGCCGCGCTCCTGTCCGCCGACGCGGAAGGCGAAGCTGTACTCGCTGATCTCGAAGCCCTCGCCCTCGACGAACCAGCGGCGGCGGGAGGCGTCGTCGGCCCAGGCCTGCCAGACGCGGTCCGGGCCGGCCGGATAGAGGCGCTCGAGGTGGATGTCGCTGTGGACGACGTCGATCAGGTTGGCGGAACCGAGCATGGGTGATCCTTGAGGCTTGGGTCAGGCGCGGGCGGCGGCGGGGGCCAGCCAGGCGGATAGCTTTTCCAGGACGGCGGACCAGCCGGCGCGGTTGCCGGCGATCATTTCTGCGTCGAAGGCGGTGACCTGGTCGGTCAGCACCAGCCGGGCGCCGCCGGAGGCGGGATCGGCGGTGATCTCGACGGTCAGCAGGCAGGAGGACAGCAGGGTCTCGCCATGGCGGCAGGTTTCCAGCCAGTGGATCAGCCGGTCCTTGCGGATGTCGATGTAGCGGGACTCCAGGGCGAACATCAGGTTGCCGGCCGGACCGCAGCGCGACCGCTCCACCCCGCCGGGCCGGAAGTCCTCCTCGTCGAAGACAAGCTGGGCGCCGTCGGGGGCGGACCAGGCCAGGCGGGCCTCTGCGCTGGCCCAGGCGGCGAACAGGCGCGCGGGCGTGGCCGGATAGGTGCGTTCGAGGACGATGGTCTCGTGCAGCGGGCTCATCGCGGGGCCTCCGGATCGGTCTCGGCCAGGAAAGCGCCCAGCCGGTCGAGGCGGCGTTCCCACGAGAGGCGCCGCTCGTTCAGCCAGGTCTCGGCCTGGCGCAGGGCCGGGACGTCCAGCTCGCAGGTGCGCACCCGGCCCTGCTTGCGGCTGCGCACCAGCCCGCCGGCCTCGAGCACCTTGAGGTGCTGGACGACCGCCGAGAGGCTCATGTCGAGCGGCTCGGCCAGCTCGCTGACCGAAGCCGGGCCGCGCGACAGCCGATCGACCATCAGCCGCCGGCCGGGATCGGCCAGGGCGTGGAAGGCGAGATCGAGGGGGTTCTGATGGTGAAGCATATGCTTTAGTATTATGAGGGGGGTCGGGGGTCAAGGGGGCGTGCGTGCTTCGACACGCGATCCCTTGGGGGATCGCTACTCAGCATGACGTAGAGGGGTGGCCCGCCTCAGGCGGCGGGGGGTGGGCCGAAGCGGTTTTCGGCGGGTTGGCCGGGGGTGAGGCCGCACCAGAGCAGGAAGGCGACCTCGACGAGGACGGCCAGGGCCATGATGCCGATGGCCGGCAGCAGGCCGGCGAAGAAGTCCATGGTGTCCATGTCGCCTTCCGAGGCGGCAAACAGGGCGCCGCCGCCAATGATCACGGCCATGACGGCCAGCACCACAGAGATGCCGATGGGCACCAGCAGGAGGACGGCGCTGTGGCCGATGTCGTGCAAGCGCTTGGCGTGGAGGACGATCATCGGCCAGATGAGCAGGATGCCGAGCAGGAAGCCCAGGAACGGGATCGAGTTGACGACCATGCCGGCCACGAAGGTGATGGCGAAGCCGATCCAGAAGTTCTGTCGCCCGATCCGCCCGTTGGGCGACAGGAACAATGCCTGCCAGTCCATCATGATCCCCTGAATGCCCGATCCCCGATAGCGACCCTAGAGACCGAACGTTCCCTGACTAGTGGAAAAACGTCGCCTGGCCGACATTGCCGCACCCGGGACGGGGTGGCGGGCGATGCTCCGGCGCTGTCCCCCTCCACCCTGCGTCCTTCGACACGCGCTGCGCGCTACTCAGGATGACGAGCATTGGAGCGCGTCCACCCTCTTCGTCATGCTGAGCAGCGGCCAACGGCCGCGTGTCGAAGCACGCACCATCCCTCCCCTCAGCGGGGGAAGGGCAGGGAGAGGGCGAAACGGGACTTCCCCTCCCTTTAGGGCGCCCTGCTAGAAGAGGGGCACACCAAGCGGGGACGCGCCATGAACTTCGAACTCGACGAAGACCACCGCATGCTGAAGGACCTGGTCCGGCGGTTCGTCGACGACCATCTGATGCCGCTGGAGGCCACTGTGCTGGAGCGGGAGGCGAGCGGGGGGCCGGCGGCGCTGACGGGCGAGGAGCAGGCGCGGATCGACGTCATCTCCAAGGAGATGGGCCTGTGGGGGCTGGACGCGCCCGAGGACGTCGGCGGCTTCGACCTGCCGGCGGTGGCCATGGTCGGGGTCAACGAGGAACTGGGCCGGACGGTCACCCCCTACACCCTGCCGCCGGACAGCCCGAACCTGCGGATGCTGATGGCCACGGTGACCGACCGCCAGCGCGAGGCCTATCTGGCGCCCTATGTAGCCGGCAAGACCATCTCGGCCATCGGCATCAGCGAGCCGGGCGCCGGCTCGGACCCGGCCGGCATGCTGACCCGCGCCGAGCGGGAAGGCGAGGACTGGGTGCTGAACGGCCGCAAGATCTGGATCACCCGGGGCGAAGAAGCCGACTTCACCATCGTCATGGCGGTGAGCGACAGGGAGAAGGGCGCGCGGGGCGGCATGAGCGCCTTCCTGGTCGACCGCGACACGCCCGGGTTCAATGTGCTGCGGCGGATTCCGATGCTGGGCGGGCAGTCGACCTACGAGATCGCCCTGGAGGACTGCCGGGTGCCGGGCTGGAAGCTGCTGGGCGTCGAGGGCGCCGGGTTCGCGCCGATGCAGGTGCGGCTGGGCACCCGCCGCTGCGAGATGGCGGCCTGGTCGATCGGCATAGCGCAGCGGGCGCTGGACATGCTGATCGAGTATGCGCCGCAGCGCTCGACCTTCGGGGTCCCGCTGTCGGAGCGCCAGGCGATCCAGTGGTGGGTGTCGGACGCGGCCATGCGCATCCACGCCGCCCGGCTGATGACCTATGACTGCGCCTGGAAGATGGACCAGGGTCGCGACGTGCGGACCGAGATCTCGATGATCAAGGCCTATGCCACCGAGATGGCCTGGGAAGTGGTCGACCGGGTGATGCAGGCCTTCGGCGCCATGGGCATGACCCGCGAACTGCCGCTGCACCTGATGGCGTCGAAGATCCGCACCATGCGCATCTATGACGGCCCGACCGAGGTGCATAACTGGGTGGTGGCGCGCAACCTGCTGGGGACGCGGAAGTAGGGGGGCGGTGCGTCCTTCGACACGCGCTTCGCGCTGCTCAGGATGACGAACCTTGGCGCGAACCAACCCCTCCACGTCATGCTGAGCAGCGGCCACCGGCCGCGTGTCGAAGCACGCACCACCCTTCCCCCTCAATGGGGAAAGGGCGGGGATGGGGGTGTATCCCCGGTGTTTCCAGAGGGGTGAAAGAGGGCGCCGTCGCCCCTTCATGATCCACCCGAACCTCCTCCGCGCACACCCCCACCCAACCCTCCCCCATCGAGGGGGAGGGCCTTTTTTGCATAGGGTCTCACGCGGTTTCCTTCTCCCCTTCGCGGGAGAAGGTGGCGGCCGAAGGCCGACGGATGAGGGCCGCGCCGGCTTCGGACGATGGCTGCTTCGACCGCCTCATCGCAGCTTCGAGAGTCTTCAACCCCTCATCCGGCGCTTCGCGCCACCTTCTCCCGCAAGGGGAGAAGGAACAGCTCGCGGCGGCCTGGCTGCCTGCACCGGATCTGCATGGATCGCGGCCGGGTTTCGCGCGGGGGGGCGTGGGGGGTCTTCACAGGGGCGGGGCAGGTTCGCGGCGGGAACGGGAGGTCTTGATGGGTGGACGGAACGTGGCGCGGAGTCTGGCGGTGATGAACGAAACGGGCGGCGTTGACCCGGGCGCGCGGGCGGCGATGATGCCGGCCATGTCCGCGCCCATCCTGATCGTCGACGACGATCCCCACATCCGCGAGCTCCTGGCCTTCGCCCTGGTCAAGGCGGGGTTCTCGACCCGCGAGGCCGAGGACGGCGAGGCGGCGCTGGCGGCGGTGGAGGCCGAGGCGCCGGCGCTGGTGGTGCTGGACATCAACATGCCGAGGCTGGACGGACTGGAGGTCTGCCGGCGGCTGCGGGCGCGGGGCGACACCCCGATCCTGTTCCTGTCGTCGCGGGACGACGAGATCGACCGGGTGCTGGGCATCGAGATGGGCGCCGACGACTATGTCGTCAAACCGTTCAGCCCGCGCGAGGTGGCGGCCCGGGTGGCGGCGATCCTGCGCCGGGCGGCGCCGCGCGAGGCGCCGGCGGCGAGCGAGGCCAGCCGCATCAGCCGCGGACGGCTGGCCCTGGACCTAGACGGCTGGACCGCGACCTGGGGCGAGCAGTCGGCCAACCTGACGGTCACCGAGTTCGGCATCCTGCGCACCCTGGCCTCGACGCCGAGCAAGGTGTTCAGCCGCGACGCCATCATCGACCGCCTGCACGGGCCGGGGTTCGCCATCACCGACCGCACCATCGACAGCCATGTGCGCAACCTGCGCGGCAAGTTCGCCGCCCTGGGCGGGCATGACGTGATCGAGACCCGCGCCGGCATCGGCTATCGCATCGGCCCCTGCCAGGGCGGCGGCGCCGGGGACGGCGGTTGATCGAGGCGATCAAGGCCGGGATCAAGCGCCACTGGCCGGCGCTGCGTCTGCGCACCATCCTGCTGGCGGTGCTGGTTTTCGCGGCCACGGCGCCGGGCATCGGGGCGGTGTTCCTGCGGGTGTACGAGAACACCCTGGTGCGACAGACCGAGGCCGAGCTGGTGGCGCAGGGCGCGGCCCTGGCCTCGGCCGCCGAGGCCGCCTGGCCCGGGGCGACGCCCGCCCCGCCTGCCAACACCCGGGCGCCCGACTACTACGAGCCGGAGGAAACCCGCATCGACCTGGGCGCGACGCCGGTGCTGCCCGAGCGGCCGCCGCCGCGCCCCTCGGCCCGGCCGCCCGAGGCCGAGGCCTTCGTCGCCGCCCAGGCGATCCGGCCGGTGATCGAGGGCACGGTGAAGACGACCCTGGCCTCGGTGGTGGTGCTGGACCGGCGCGGGCGGATGGTGCGCGGCTATCGCATCGGCGGCGACCTGTCGGCCCTGCCCGAGGTGCGCGAGGCCCTGGCCGGGCGGCCGGCGACGGTGCTGCGGACCAACGGCGACCTGCGCCGTCGCTCGCGGCTGGAATGGCTGAGCCGGGCGGCGACGATCCGGCTGCACCATGCGCGGCCGATCGAGGTGGACGGGCGGGTCGTGGGGGTGGTGCTGCTGTCGCGGTCGCCCCGGGCGCTGTTCCGGGGGCTGTACGAGGACCGCTGGCGCATCGCCGGCGGGGCGGCGGCGGTGCTGGCGCTGATGATCGTGCTGGCGCTGCTGGTCTCGCGCGGGGTGACCCGGCCGATCGAGGCGCTGAGCGCGGCGGCGCGCGACATGGCCGCCGGGCGGGGACGACCGGTCGAGCCGCCGGCGACGGCGGCCGTGGAGATCCGCGCCCTGTACGAGGACTTCCGCCAGATGGCCGAGGCCATCGACCGGCGCTCGCGCTACCTCAAGGACGTGGCCGCCGCGGTGAGCCACGAGTTCAAGACGCCGCTGGCCGGGATCACCGGGGCGGTCGAACTGTTGCAGGACCATTTCGAGACGATGACGGCGGCCGAGCGGCGCCGTTTCCTGGGCAATATCGCCGCCGATTCCGAGCGGCTGTCGCAGCTGGTCGGGCGGCTGCTGGACCTGGCGCGGGCCGACATGGCGCGGCCCGAGGCGGGCGAGGCGACGGCCATCGAGGGACCGGTGCGGCGGGTGGCCGACGCGCAGGCGCGCGAGGACTTCAGCGTCGGCGTGACGCTGGAGCCCGGACTGCCGCTGGCGGCGATCTCGGCCGGGGCGCTGGAGGCGGTGCTGGGCATCCTGCTGGAGAACAGCCGCCAGGCCGGGGCGCGGCATGTGCGGCTGACCGGGGCGCTGGCTGCGTCGCGGGGCGGGGCGGAGATCGTGCTGCGGCTGCAGGACGACGGGCCGGGCCTGGGCGAGGCGGACCGCGAGCGGGTGTTCGAGCCCTTCTTCACCAGCCGCCGGGCCGAGGGCGGCACGGGGCTTGGCCTGCCGATCGCCCGGTCGCTGCTGGCGGGAAGCCAGGGCAGCATCGCCGCCCTGCCCGTCCCGGCGGGCGCGCTGTTCGAGGTGCGGCTGGCGACCGCCTGAGGCGGGGCGCTCTCCATGGCGTCTGCACAACACGCGCCGGACCGGCTGCATCCGGCGGTGGCGTGATGGCGGCTCCTGGAGGGAGATGTCGATGAGCAGCCTGACCCTGAACGAGCCCGGCTACGCCCTGTTCGTGCGGCCCAAGGCGGGGCGCTGGAACTGGACGGTGATGACGCTGGACGCCGAGGTCGCCGCGCGCGGCCAGTGCGAGGACCGCGACAGCGCCTGGCGCAACGGCGAGGTCGCCGCCGCCACCCTGGGCGCCCTGAGGCGGGCGGCGCGGCGGCGGGGCTTCTAGGCTAAAGCGTCAGCCGCGCTTGGCGGCGCGCTTGGCGCGGGCGTCGGCCTTGGCGGCGGCCTTGCGTTCCTTGCGCTCGCGGCGCTTGGCGTCGAGTTCGGACTCGGCGGCTTCGGCGCGGGCGGCCAGCTCGGCTTCGCGGCGGGCTTCGGCTTCGAGGCGAGCGGCTTCCTTCTCGGCCTCGCGCTTGGCGCGGATCTCCTCGAGCTCCTGCTTGCGGCGGGTCTCGCGGTCGACGAAGTTCGGATCGGTGATCGTCGGCTTGGGCTTGAAGCGGGCCAGCATGGCCTTCTTGGCTTCAGCGGAGGCCTTCGCGCGGTCGGCGAAGGCATTCTGCGGTAGGTCTCGCATTCGTCCTTGGAGTCTGGCTTCTGGAATCTGTGGTCGGCAATCGAACGCCCGCCTCAAACCTCATCCGGGCGTCGGATGCAAGACCGGCGGACGACAATGTCCGAAAACCGCGAGACGCGAGGATCGGTTCCGGGCGATGATCGCGGCATGGATCTCGACCACGACGCCTGCTACCGCGCCATCCAGAGCCGCGACCCCCGTTTCGACGGCAAGATCTTCGGCGGAGTGAAGACCACCGGCATCTACTGCCGGCCGATCTGTCCGGCGCGCACGCCGCTGTCGCACAACATCACCTTCTTTCCGTCGGCGGCGGCGGCGGAGGCGGCGGGATTCCGCGCCTGCCTGCGCTGTCGGCCCGAGACTTCGCCGGACCTGGGCGCCTGGCGGGGGGCGTCGAGCACGGTCTCGCGGGCGTTGCGGCTGATCGAGGCCGGGGCGCTGGACGGCGGCGACGTCGAGGCCCTGGCCGGGCGGCTGGGCGTGGGCGGGCGACAGCTGCGGCGGCTGTTCCGCGAGCACCTGGGCGCGACGCCGGTGGGCGTGGCGCAGACGCGGCGGGTGCTGCTGGCCAAGCAGCTGATCCAGGAGACCGCCATGCCGATGGGCGAGGTGGCGCTGGCCGCCGGCTTCGGCAGCGTGCGGCGGTTCAACGAGACGTTCCAGGCGCTGTACCGACGCCCGCCGGCCAGCCTGCGGCGGGGCGGGACGGCGGCGCGCGAGCCGGACGCGGGACATGTGACCCTGACCCTGCGCTACAAGCCGCCCTATGACTGGGAGGGCGTCATCGGCTTCCTGGCGGCGCGGGCGATCCCGGGGATCGAGGTGGTGACGCCGGACCGCTATGCCCGGACGATCGCGCTGAACGGCCGGAGCGGGACGCTGGCGGTCAGCCGCAGGGGCGCCGACCAGCTGGCGGTCGAGGTGCGGTTTCCGGACATGGCGGCGCTGCCGGCGATCCTGGCGCGGGTGCGGCGGGTGTTCGACCTGGCGGCCGATCCGGCGGTCATCGGCGAGCACCTGTCGGCCGATCCGGCGCTGGCCCCGCTGGTGGCGGCGCGGCCGGGGCTGCGCACGCCGGGGGCCTGGGACGGGTTCGAGCTGGCGATCCGGGCGATCCTGGGCCAGCAGATCACCGTGCCGGCGGCGATCCGGCTGGCGGGCAAGCTGGCGGCGCGGCACGGCGACGCCCTGCCCGAAGCCTGGCGCCAGCCGGGGCTGAGCCTGACCTTCCCCCGGCCCGAGACCCTGGCGGCGCAGGACCTGAGCGACCTGGGCATGCCCGGCGCGCGGGCGCGGGCGCTGTCGGCGATGGGCGCGGCGGCGGCGGCGGACCCGACGCTGTTCAGCCCGAGGCAGAGCCTGGAGGCGGCGCTGGCGGCGCTGAAGGCCCTGCCGGGGGTCGGCGAATGGACGGCCCAGTACATCGCCATGCGCCAGCTGCGCGAGCCGGACGCCTTTCCGGCGGCGGACATCGGGCTTATGCGGGGGCTGGAGACCCCCGAGGCCGGCCGGCCGACAGCGGCGCAGCTGCTGGAGCGGGCCGAGGCCTGGCGGCCCTGGCGGGCCTATGCCGCCCAGCACCTGTGGGCCGCCGACGCCATCATCCAGCAGGAGAAGGCCCATGCCCGCCGCGCCGCCTGAGGCCGCCGCCGGGCCGGACCGGGGCTCGCTGGACGTCGCCGCGTTCGAGGCCGCCCTGCCCGAGCCCGCGCCGCCGCCGCCGCCGGCGCCCGAGCGGCTGTTCAGCCGGCCCTTCGCCTCGCCGATCGACGACCTTGAGCTGGCCTGGGACGAACAGGGGCGGCTGCGGCTGCTGCAGTTCGCCGGCGGGCGGACGACCGGCGCGGCGGCGCTGGCGCGGGCCTATCCGGGCGTGGCGATCGAGCCTGGCGACATTCCGGCGGGCATCGGCGAGCCGCTGGCGGCCTATTTCGACGGCGCGCTGGACGCGCTGGCCAAGATTCCGCGCGCCCTGAACGGCACGGCCTTCCAGAGGACGGTGTGGCGGGCGCTGGAAACCATCCCGGCCGGAACGACCCAGAGCTATGGCGGGCTGGCCCGGCGCATCGGCCTGCCCAACGCCATGCGGGCGGTGGGGCTGGCCAACGGCCAGAACCCGGTGGCGGTGGTCGTGCCCTGCCACCGGGTCATCGGCGCCGACGGCTCGCTGACCGGATTCGGCGGCGGCCTGCCGCGCAAGATCTGGCTGCTCGAGCACGAGGGCGCGGCGTTCGGCCGGCCGCAGCCGAGCCTGATCTAGGCTCAGGCGGCGCGGCGGACCGGGCGGTCGAGGCTGAAGCGGCCGACGAGCTGGCTCAGCGCGCTGGCCTCGCCCTTCATCGAGTGGGCGGCGGCGGTGGCCTGCTCGACCATGGCGGCGTTCTGCTGGGTCACCTGGTCCATCTGGTTGACGGCGGTGTTCACCTCGCCAAGGCCGGTGGACTGCTCCTGGGCCGAGGCGGCGATCTCCGAGACCAGCGAGGCGATGTCGCCGACGCGGGAGGCGATGCGCTGCAGCGCCTGGCCCGTCTCGCCGACGAGCCGAACGCCCTCGCCCACCTGGCCGGTGGAGGCATGGATCAGGGCCTTGATCTCGCGGGCGGCGTCGGCCGAGCGCTGGGCCAGGGCGCGGACTTCCTGGGCGACGACGGCGAAGCCCCGGCCGGCGTCGCCAGCGCGGGCGGCCTCGACCCCGGCGTTGAGGGCCAGCAGGTTGGTCTGGAAGGCGATTTCGTCGATGACGCCGATGATCTGGGCGATCTGGCCGGAGGAGGCCTCGATCTGGTCCATGGCGCGGACCGTGTCGCCGACCACGGCGCCCGACTGCTCCGCCTCGGCGCGGGCGGTCGACACCAGGCCGGCGGCGCTGGCGGCGCTCTCGGCCGAGCGGCGCACGGTGGCGGTCAGTTCGTCGAGAGCGGCGGCGGTCTCTTCCAGGCTGGCGGCCTGCTGTTCGGTGCGGCGCGACAGGTCATCCGAGGCGTGGGAAATCTCGTCGGCGCCGGCGTGGATGTGGCCGATGGCGCCGGCGACCTGGCCGAGGGCGTCGGACAGGGCGTCGAGGGCGGTGTTGTAGTCGCGCTTGAGGCTCTCGAAGGCCTCGGCGACCGGCGCATCCAGGCGGGTGGTCAGGTCGCCGGCGGCGAGCCGCTCCAGGCTGGCGGCGAGAGCCTCGACGACGGCCGCCTGCTCCTGTCCCGACGCCCGGAAGCGGGCCTCGGTGGCGCGCAGGCGCTGTTCGTTCTCCTCGTGGATCGTGCGGGCGGCGGCGGCCAGGCGGTCGCGCTCGACCACAGCGCCCCGGAAGGCCTCGGTGGCGCGGGCCATGTGGCCGATCTCGTCCTTGCGCGCGACGCCCTGCACGGTGAAGTCGGCGTCGCCCGAGGCGAGGCGGCGCATGTCGCCGGTGAGGACCGCCAGCGGACGGATGACGAGACCGAAGCCCAGCACGATCAACCCGTCAAGCACGAGGATCGAGGCGGCCAGGACGCCGATCAGGATCAGGCGCGACTGGGCGCCAAGCGCGCGGGCGCGATCGTTCTCGGCGCGGGCGACCGCGTCGATGCGCCCGGTCACGGTCTCCATGCCGGTCTCGAGATCGCCGAACCGCTGCATGAAGTCGGGCATGGCGGCGCGGGCGGCGGCCGGGTCGGTCGCCGCGAGATCGACGATGCGGCCGGCGGCGGCGACGTAGGCGTCCAGCGGGCCCTGCACGCTGGCCAGGGCCCTGGCGATCTCGCCATCCCCCGCCAGCGACCGGTTGGCGTCCATCACGTCCCGGAAGGTCGCGGTATGGTCGGCGAGGTCGGCGCGAACCTCGTCCAGCTTCACATCGGCGCCGCCGGAGGCGGCCAGCAGGGCGCCGTAGACGTCGGCGCGCAACGCATCGTGCATCATATCGGCGGTGAGGTGATTGCGCAGCAGGCCCGCCGCGCGATCCGAGGCGGTGAGCTGGTCGGAGAGCCGGTCGGCCGCCCATATGCCGGCGCCGGTGGAGCCGGCGGCCAGCAGCAGGATGATGGCGCCGGCGAGGACAAAGCGGTGCTTGATCGATTGAAACACGGACGGTCTCCGGATCGACTTACAGGGAGAGCTGGTAGGTCAGGCGCAGGCCAAGCACGACGACGGGGTCGCGCCCGGGCTCGGCGCCGGGATCGAGGATGAGTTGCAGGTCAGGCTGGATGAACAGGCCCGGAGCCAGTTCGTCGGAGAAGGTCAGCTCGACCTGCGTCTCGGTGCGGTCCAGCGGCGCGCCGCCGGCGGCGGAAAGCTCGCGCCAGGCGTCGGACACCCACCCCTGGCTGACGCCGAAGGACAGGGACGAGTTCGGCCGGCCGGCCAGCGGCTGGTCCACCAGGACGCCCGCCTGCCAGCCGCCCTTGAAGGGGCCGGTGCGGCCGTCGGAGACGCCGAGGCGGGCGAAGGCGGTGGCGCGCGGCGCACCGTCGGCCGGCCGGCCGATCGGTTGCTCGACAAGGACGTAGGCGCCCTGGGCCGTGCGCCGCAGGGGGGCGCCGCCGGCGCCGGTATCCACCAGGTCGTCGGCGGCGTCGGTGTAGCGGCAGTAGCCGACGCTGACCTGGCCGCGCCCGGTCCAGCCGGTCTCGACGATTGCCAGTGCGCCGTCGTCGAAGCGGGTGTCGACGCCGCCCGGATCGCCGGGAACGCCGGCCCGGGCGCCGATGACGGCGAGGCGGACATAGCTGGTTTCGGTAGGCGTCCACTGGAACCGGGCGCCAAGGGCGGTCGAGGGGAAGATCGACGGGCCGTTGACCCCGGTCGCGGCCAGCTCCGAGCCGATGCCGAAGCCCGGCCCGATCAGGAGGCCGGAGGAGTCGGTGACATAGAACTCCGAATTGAGATCATAGAGGCCGACCCGCAGGGAGGCGTCCGCGCCCAGGTCCTGTTCGAGCCAGGCCTCGTAGAGACGGCCGCGATGACGTTCGACCTCGATGTTGTTGACGCCCTGCAGGGCGCCGATGTCGGCGTTGGGCTCGCCGCCGGTGCTGTTCATCAGGCCGAAGTGGGCGCGGCCGCCGGACCAGCCCCAGAGGACGTCGAAGTCGAGGTCGACGTCGATCATCAGCTTGTCGAGCACCCGGCCGCGCGAGGGCGCGCCACCGACGGCGCCCATCAGGTCCAGATTGTAGACGGCTCCGACCGCGAGGCCCCGGGCCTCTTCCGCCGCCGCGATCGCCGGCGTCATCGCCATGGCCGCGGCGCAGGCCGCGCCGCCCAGTGCATACCTCAAGAGTTCGCCCCTCCCCGCTCCCGCCCGGTATCGGCAGGAGATCAGTGTCTTGGGCAAAGACGTGAGAACGCCTTGTACTGTACTCTACGCTTCGAATATCAACGGTATTCGAGTTCAGCGGTCCCCACGACTTCGCTGATCCACCCATTGTAGGGAATTGGAGAATACTTCGTTACCGTGGTGAACGGCCCATTAGGGCTGTTGCTCAATTCGGGGAGCACCCGAAATGCAGAGGGCCGGGCCGCGCATTGCGCGACCCGGCCCCGGCATAACGAACCCCCGGCGCCTACTGGCAGGCGAGGCATTCCTCGTAGTCGGTGCGCTCGGCGGTCTCGAAGGTTTCCTCGGCCTTGTCCTCGCCGGCGTGGGCGGCGCGCTGAACCGACTTGGAGCGCAGGTAGTAGAGGCTCTTCATGCCCCGCTCCCAGGCGGTCCAGTGCAGCATGTGCAGGTCCCACTTGTCGACGTCGCCCGGCAGGAAGACGTTGACCGACTGGCTCTGGCAGATTTCCGGCGTGCGGTCGGCGGCCAGTTCGATCACCCAGCGCTGGTCCAGTTCGAAGGCGGTCTTGAAGACGTCCTTGTCGTCCTGGCTGAGGAAGTCGAGGTGCTGGACCGAACCCTCGCGGGCCAGGATGCTGTCCCAGACCGCCGGGGTGTTCTGGCCCTTCTCCTCGAGCAGGCGCTCCAGGTAGGGGTTCTTGACGGCGAAGGTGCCCGACAGGGTCTTGTGGCTGTAGATGTTGGCCGGGATCGGCTCGATGCCCGCCGAGGTGCCGCCGCAGATGATGCTGATGGAGGCCGTCGGGGCGATGGCCAGCTTGTGGCTGAACCGCTCCATCACGCCCCGGTCGGCGGCGTCCGGGCAGGGGCCCTTTTCCTCGGCCAGGGTCTTCGAGGCCTTGTCGGCCTCGCGACGCAGGTGCTTGAAGAGCCGCATGTTCCAGCTCTTGGCCAGGGCGCTCTCGAAGGGCACGTTCTGGGCCTGCAGGAAGCTGTGGAAGCCCATCAGGCCCAGGCCCACCGACCGCTCGCGCCGGGCGGCGTAGACGGCGTTCTTCGCATCGACCGGCGCGCGCTGGATGAAGTCTTCCAGCACGTTGTCGAGGAAGCGCATGACGTCCTCGATGAAGCGGGGCTCGTCGCGCCACTCCAGGAAGGTCTCGGCGTTGACGCTGGACAGGCAGCAGACGGCGGTGCGCTCCTCGCCCAGATGATCCTTGCCGGTGTGCAGCATGATCTCGCTGCACAGGTTGGACTGGCGGACACTGAGGCCGAGGTCGCGCTGGTGCTGCGGCATGGCCCGGTTCACGTGATCGGAGAAGATCAGGTAGGGCTCGCCGGTCTGCAGGCGCAGCTCAAGCACCTTCTGCCACAGGCCGCGGGCGTCGACCTCGCGGAGGACCTCGCCGGTCTTGGGGCTGCGCAGGCCGAACCTGGCGCCGTCGCGCACCGCGAACATGAATTCGTCGGTGATGTTGATCCCGTGGTGCAGGTTCAGGGACTTGCGGTTGAAGTCGCCCGACGGCTTGCGGATCTCGAGGAACTCCTCGATCTCCGGATGGTGGATGTCGAGGTAGACGGCCGCCGAGCCCCGCCGCAGGCTGCCCTGGCTGATGGCCAGGGTCAGGCTGTCCATCACCCGGATGAAGGGGATGATGCCGCTGGTCTGGCCCGCGCCCTTGACCTTCTCGCCGATGGAGCGGACGCCGCCCCAGTAGGTGCCGATGCCGCCGCCGTTGGCCGCCAGCCAGACGTTCTCGTTCCAGATGTCGACGATGCCGTTCAGCGAGTCGCCGACCGCGTTGAGGAAGCAGCTGATCGGCAGGCCGCGATCGGCGCCGCCGTTGCTGAGCACCGGGGTGGCCGGCATGAACCACAGGCGGCTCATGTAGTCATAGACGCGCTGGGCGTGGTCTGCGTCGTCGGCGAAGGCCGTGGCCACGCGCGCGAACATGTCCTGATAGGACTCGCCCGGCAGCAGGTAGCGATCCTCGAGCGTGGTCTTGCCGAAGTCGGTCAGCAGGGCGTCGCGCGAGCGATCGACCTCGACCTTCCGGACCAGAGCCAGCTGGGGCCTCTCGGACAGCCAGGGCTCGGACCCTGCCGCTTCGCCGAGGGGAATTTGACGCGCCGCTTCACCCATCATTTGATCAGAACCCGTGCCCAAAAACCCAGAACAAACAGCGACTTCGTAGCGTCCAGCGCCGTTGGTATCCGAGGCGCGATCCGTCCGAAGACACCATATCTTGTGGGCGAACCGCCCCCTGAACCCACCATATGGGGCCATGAGCCCTAATGACTCGTCAACGGGTCATTCGGCGCCGGGGCGGACTTTTTCGTTAACAACATGTTGACGGAATGTCGCCGATCCGTCGCAAACCCAGACGGGCCGGGCGTTTCCAGGACTCAGATATTTGCGGTCTGCGAGGCTGCGATCAATCGCCTCATCAGGGCGCCGACGAGGGGCCACCCGCGATCGTTGTCAGGCATGTTGGCCAGGCGCACAATTATCAGGCGCCGCGACGGGACGAGCATGAGAATCTGTCCGTCGAGGCCCCGGGCGTGGAAGCTGTCGCCGAAGGCCCCGGACATCAGGCTGGGCGGGGCGCCGGGTCCGGGCCGGCCTTCGCGCCACCAGCCGGCGCCATAGGTCGGCTCGACGGTCGGCGCGGCGGCGAATCGGTTCCAGCCGGCGGGCAGCAGGCGCCGGCCGCCGAAAATACCGTCATCGAGATAAAGCTGGCCCAGGCGGGCGAAATCGTGGACCGAGGCCCACATCAGCGAGCCGCCGTAGAAGGTTCCGGCGGGGTCGTACTCGAACAGCGCCGTGCGCATGCCGGCGGGCCGAAACAGCGACCGGGTCATCCAGTCGGCCACGGCCGCGCGGCGGGCGCGGGGGTCGCGGGCGTCCGGGAACAGCCGGTCGGTCAGTTCGGCGGCCAGGATGTGGAAGCTGCCGGTGGAATAGTTCCAGCGCGACCCGGGCAGGCGGCGGGGGCC
Organism: Caulobacter sp.; assembly: GCA_046295055.1. GTDB lineage: Bacteria > Pseudomonadota > Alphaproteobacteria > Caulobacterales > Caulobacteraceae > Caulobacter. The sequence continues at coordinate 145,134 of JBKBOD010000007.1, forward strand.
CGGGCGCGAGGCGGCGTAGGCGGCGACGTCGAAGCGGCCATCGCCGAAAAGCAGGCGGGTCGCGTCCGAACGGGTCGCCAGCGGCCGGCGGAACTCGTCCCAGGGCAGGCCGTCGACGAGGTTGAGGAGGTGACGCACGCGGATCGGCGCGGCGCCGGACCGCGCCAGCCGCCGGACCGGATCATCCAGGCCGATCCGCCCCTGCAGCACCGCGCAGCCGACCAGGGCGTGGGTCACCGACTTGGCCATCGACCAGGAGACGTGCGGCGTCGAGGGACCATGGTCCGGCCCGTACCGCTCCAGCAGCGGCCGGCCGTCGCGGATGACCAGCAAGGCGTCGGTGCGGCCGATCAGCGGATCGCGCTCGGCGGCGTCGGCCAGGGTCGCCAGATCGGCGGACAGATCGGCAGACGGGGCCGGCGACGCCCCCGTCCCCATCGCCAGTCCCCCCATGGTCACGGCCGGCAGGGCGGCGAGCGTGGCGCGGCGGGACAGCAGGGGCATGGCGCGATGCTAGAGCACGGGCCCGACGGTGGGAACGGTCAGGCGTCGTCGGCGCCGTCCTGCGTCCTTCGACACGCGCCTGGCGCTGCTCAGGATGACGGAGTCTGGGGTCGCCCTTCTGGGGGCCTCAGGCCAGGCCGAGGCGACGGCTGTCGGCGAGGGGATCGACGCCGAGGGTGGTGAGCATCTCGGCGCGGTCGGGGCCCAGGCGGGGCGGATAGTAGCCGCGCTTGGCGGGCCGGGGCGTCGCCCAGGCGGCCAGCACCTTGGCGATGTTGGCCGGCTTCTTCAGCCAGGCGCGGCTGTCTTCCAGCATGTGGAAGCCGCGCATGAACTGGCGCAGCAGGCCGATGTCGCGGCGCAGGGCGATGGCGACGCCGTCCTCGGCGAAGCTCTTGGCGATGCGCGCCTTGAGGCCGGGGCGGTAGGCCGGGTTCAGCGCGTTGCGGGCGCGGCGGATCGCCTGGCGGTCCTGGGTGCGCATGTCCTCGTAGTAGGGCCGCAGCTCGCGGACCACCCCGGCGCGGAAGTGGCTGGCCCGGGCGGCCGGGTCGGGGCTGTGGTCCAGGGTCTCGGCCAGCAGCTCGCCCGCCACGGCGGCGAAGGAGCAGCCCCGGCCGTAGAGGGGATTGGTCCGCACCAGCCCATCGCCGATCGGAAACAGGTTCAGCGCCAGCGGCCGGCCCTCGGGGGCCATGTCGCGCCAGCGGCTGCGCAGGTCGCCCATGCCGAACACCTTGCTGACCGGCTCGGCCCGCGCCGGGTCGGTCCAGCGGGCGGCGCCCGGCAGGTTGGCGCAGACGGCGTCGAACACCTCGGGCCGCATGATCGCCTTGCGCAGCTCTTCCTCGATCTCCGGCGCGGCCAGGGTCAGGGAGAAGCAGCCGTTGTCGGCCGGGAAGACGCCGTACTTGATGTAGCCCAGGTCCCCGGCGCCGGGGATGACGCCGCGCTCGGGCGCGCTCTGGCCCGGCCGCAGGCGGTAGTGGCGGGTGTAGTAGAGGATGCCGGCGTCCTCGCTCTCCTCGGGCGGGACGATGCCGGTCTCGGCGAGCCAGTCGAACACCTGGCTGGCGCGGCCGCCGGCGTCGACGACGATGCCGGCCAGGGTCTCCTCGCCCTCGCCGGCGGCGAGGCGCAGGCCCCGGCAGACGAATGGCCCCTCCGCCCCGTCGCGTTCGCCGACCAGGCCGATGACGTTGACCCCGCTGCGGAAGGTCACGCCGGGCAGGCCCTCGACATGGCGGCGCAGGACCAACTCCAGCGTCGTGCGCCGGCTGGTCAGGACGGTGAGTTCCTCGTCGCCGGGTTCGGGGCGGTAGCGGGCGGCCGTGGCCGGCGACAGGTTGCCCTCGAAGGTCAGGTCCTGGCAGCCGGCCGCCATCAGCTCCGCCATCAGGGCGGGATGGCGGTTGACGATGATCGAGCGCAGCCGGGCGAGGAAGGCGTGGCTGTGGCGCAGGTGGCCGACGCCGCGCCGGTTCCAGTCCTCGAAGGCGACGTCGGCGCCGCCGTCGGGCGGGGGCGGGTCGCGCTCCAGCACGGTGACGGCGTGGCCGCGACTGGCCAGCGCCAGGGCGGAGAACAGCCCGGCCATGCCGGCGCCGATGATCAGGACAGGCTCGGCCATGCGACCCTGGCCTCCGTTGTTTCTGCTTTCCTGACCGGGACTATGACGCCCGCCACACGCCGCGAAAAGTGTGACGTGGCGTCACTTTTTCACGATTTGCGCGCCGCCTCGGCCAGTTCCCGCAGGGCGGCGTTGGCGATGGTCAGCTTGGCGAAGGTCCAGCCGCCGCCGGCGGCCTCGATCTCCTCGACGGTGCGGCGCACGGCCCGGCCGGGGCCGGACTGGATCTGGGCCCAGCTGCGGACGGTCTGGGAAGCCTGCTCGCCGGTCTCGCCGGCCTGGGGATTGGCAGCGAAGGCCATCACCGCGCGGGTCACCTCGGTCTGCTCGCCCAGCATGTCCTCGATCAGCCGGCGCACGGCCATCCGCTCGTAGTGGTCGCCGCCGCGCTTCTCGCCGGCCGCCGCCCGCAGCTTGTCGAAGCTGAAGGCCGCCCCGACCTGGTGGTAGAGGCGCGCGGCGGCCAGGATCGGCCAGCCGCTTTCGACGGCCAGATCGGCGAGGTCGGCGACGGTGGTCAGGGGCTGCAGCGCCGCCACGGCGTGGGCCAGGGCCTCGGGCGCGCCGTCCTGGACGAAGCTCCTGGCGCGGCGGGCCACGGTCTTCTGCTCGAAGCCCGAGAGGATGCCGGGCGTCACCGCCCGCAGCTCGTCCGCCGCCGGACGATAGCTTTCGACCAGGGCCTGGACGCCATCGCCGCCCTTGGCGCGGCGGGCCATCCAGTAGGTCTGGCTGCGGATGACATGGGCCAGGGCGCGGAACAGCGACAGCTGGCCGGCGGCCGGCGCCTTGCCGTCCAGGGCGGCGACCTCGTCCCAAAGCGCATCGATGCGCAGCACCTGGCGGCCGGCCTCGAAGCCGATGACCAGGGCGGCGGTGTCGACCCCCGACGCCGCCTTCAGGCGGCTGGGGAAGGTGGGGCCGCAGCGGTTGACGATCTCGTTGGACAGCACCGTGGCGATGATCTCGCGCCGCAGACGGTGGCGGGCCATCTCGTCGTCGTACTTCGCCAGGCCTTCGGGGAAGTAGGCCTTGAGGGTCTTGAGGAAGAAGGGATCGTCCGGCCCGTCGCCGGCGACGATGTCGCTGAACAGGTCCAGCTTGCCATAGGCCAGCAGCACGGCCAGCTCGGGCCGCGTCAGGCCCTGGCCGGCCTTGGCCAGCTCCTGCATCGCCAGGGCGTCGGGCAGGCCCTCGACCCGGCGGTCGAGCTTGCCCTCGTTCTCCAGCTCCGACATCAGCCGGGCGTGGTTGTCGATCTCGGCGACGGCGTCCTGCTGCAGCAGCGACAGGGCCAGAGTCTGGTCGTAGTTGTGGGCCAGGACGTGGTCGGCCACGTCGTCGGTCATCGAGGCCAGCAGCTTGTCGCGCGCCGGCCGGGTCAGCTCGCCCGCGCGCTCGACCATGCCGGTCAGGATCTTGATGTTGACCTCGTGGTCGGAGCTGTCGACGCCGGCGGAGTTGTCGATGGCGTCGGTGTTGATCCGGCCGCCGGCCCCGCCCGCTCCCATTCGGGCGAACTCGATGCGGCCCGCCTGGGTGAGGCCCAGGTTGGCGCCCTCGCCGACCACCTTGACCCGCAGGTCGGCGCCGTCGACGCGGATGGCGTCGTTGGCCTTGTCGCCGGCCTCAAGGTGGCTTTCGCGGCGCGCCTTCACATAGGTGCCGATGCCACCGAGGTAGAGCAGCTCGGCGCGCGCCTTGAGGATGGCGGTCATCACCTCCTGCGGGCTGGCCTGGTCGGCCTTGAGGTCCAGCGCCGCCTTGATCTCGGCGGTAAGGGGGATGGACTTCTGGCTGCGCGGGAAGATGCCGCCGCCGGGGCTCATCTTGCTGCGGTCGTAGTCGTCCCAGGACGAGCGGGGCAGCTCGAACATCCGCTTGCGCTCGGCGAAGCTGACGGCCGGGTCCGGATCGGGGTCGATGAAGATGTGGCGGTGGTCGAAGGCGGCGACCAGGCGGATCTGCTCGGACAGCAGCATGCCGTTGCCGAACACGTCGCCCGACATGTCGCCGACGCCGACGACGGTGAAGGGCTCCTTCTGGATGTCCTTGCCCAGTTCGCGGAAGTGGCGCTTGACCGCTTCCCAGGCGCCGCGGGCGGTGATGCCCATGACCTTGTGGTCGTAGCCGGCCGAACCGCCAGACGCGAAGGCGTCGCCCAGCCAGAAGCCGTAGGACTCGGCGATGCCGTTGGCGATGTCGCTGAAGGTGGCCGTGCCCTTGTCGGCGGCGACGACCAGATAGGGATCGTCGTCCTCATGGGCGATCACGTCGCGCGGACGGATCACCTCGTTGGCGGCGTCGATGTTGTCCGTGATGTCCAGCAGGCCGGACAGGAACAGGGTGTAGGCGGCGATGCCCTCGGCGCGGGTCTGTTCCGGCGTGCCGCCGCGCGGCAGCTGCTTGGGATAGAAGCCGCCCTTGGAGCCGACCGGCACGATGACCGCGTTCTTGACCTGCTGGGCCTTGACCAGGCCGAGCACCTCGGTGCGGAAGTCGTCGCGGCGGTCCGACCAGCGCAGCCCGCCCCGCGCCACCGGCCCGAAGCGCAGGTGCACGCCCTCGACGCGCGGCGACCAGACGAAGATCTCGCGGTAGGGCTTGGGCGCCGGCAGGTCGTCGAGCTCGCGGCTGGCGACCTTGAAGCTGATGTAGGCCTTGGGCGAGCCGGAATCGTCGAGCTGGTAGAAGTTGGTCCGCTTGATCGCCTCGACCAGCAGGGCCAGGCGCCGCAGCACCCGGTCCGCGTCGAGGCTCTCGACGGCCTGCAGGGCCGTGGTGATCTCGGTCATCACCGCCCGGGCCTGGGTCTCGCGGGCCTTGATGTCGACGGCGATGGCCGGGTCGAACCGCACGCGGAAGAGATCGAGGATCAGCCGCGCCACGCCCGGGTTGTCGGCCAGGGCCAGTTCCTGCACCGCCTGGCTGGGGTCGAGGCCCGACTGCTGGCGGTACTTGGCCAGGGCGCGCACCAGGGCCGCCTCGCGCCAGGAGACGCCCAGCTCCAGCACCAGGCGATTGAAGCCGTCGCTCTCGGTGCGGCCGGTCCAGACGGCGGTGAACAGCGCCTCGAAGGCGTCCTTGACGTCGGCGAAGACCAGATGCTCGCCCCGCTCGTCCTCGAGCAGGAACTCGTGCACCCAGACCGTTTCCGGCCCGTCGGCAAGCTGGGGGGTCAGTTCGAAGGCGTCCTCGATCAGCGCCCGCAGGCCCATGTGCTCGAGGATCGGGGTGACGTCGGCCAGCGGCACATGGGCGCCGCGGCGATAGAGCTTGAAGCGGAAGCGCAGGGCGCTGTCGCCCAGCTTGCGGAAGGCGCGGGCGCGGAAGTCGTCGACGCCCATGGCCTCGACCTCGGCCAGGTCGGCCAGGGCTTCCTCGGCCGGATAGTAGTCCTGGTAGCCGCCCGAGAAGGCGCCGGACCAGCGGGCCAGGGTCGCGCCGACGTCGCCGCCGGAGGCGCGGACCATGGCCTCGAACCGGTCGCCCCAGGTGCGCACCGTCTCGGCCACCTCGGCCTCCAGCAGGCCGAGATCGGGCCAGGTCAGGGCGCCGGGATCGACGCCGACGATGTAGTGGACACGGGCCAGCGGCTGGTCGGAGAAGCTGGGATAATAGGCCGACACGCGGCCGCCGAACGCCTGGGCGATCAGCCGGCCGGCCCGCTCGCGCACGCCGCTGTCGTAGCGATCCCGCGGCACGAACAGCAGGACCGAGACAAACCGGTCGAAGGGGTCCTTGCGGGCGAACAGCCGCAGGCGCGGGCGGTCGTACAGGTGCAGGATGCCCATGGACTGGCTGAGCAGCTCGTCCTCGCCGAGCTGGAACAGCTCGTCGCGCGGATAGGTCTCGACGATGTGGCGCAGCCGCTTGTCGTTGTGGCTGCCCGGGGTGACCGGCGCGCGGTCCATGGTCAGCGCCACCTTGCGGCGGATCAGCGGGGTCTCGTGGGCGGGAGTCTCGTAGGCCTCGGCGGTGAAAAGGCCGACGAAGCGCACCTCGCCGCTGGCCTTGCCGTCCGGGCCGTAGCGGCGCACGCCGACGTAATCCATGTAGACCCGCCGGTGGACCAGCGAGCGCAGGTTCGACTTGGCCACGGTGACCGCCGGGGTGCGCTCCAGGTGACGCTGAAGCTGGGCCGACAGGATGGCCGGCTCGTTGGCGCGGCGGAGCACGGCGCGGTCGGCGTCGCGCAGGACGCCCAGGCTGCCCTCGGTCTGGTACAGCGGCTCTTCGGGCGCATAGCCGCCGTCGGCGCTGCGCGGGTATTCATAGATGCGGGCGCCCAGGTAGACGAAATGCTCGCCCTCCAGCCAGCGCAGGAAGGCCAGGTGCTCGGCGCGCTCCTCGGGGTCGCCGCCGGCCAGTGGGGCGGCCTCCAGCTCCTCGATCGTGCGCCGCATCAGCGCCTGCATGGCGCCGAAGTCGCCGACGGCGGCGCGGACATCGGCCAGGGCCCGCCCGACCGCCTCGATCAGCCCGCCGATGCGGTCCTCGCCGACCGGATCGAGGTGGACCTGGATCATCGAGCGGCGGCGGCCGCCGATCTCGACCATCGGATGGAACATGGCCCGCACCGGCAGGCCTGCCTCGGCGACCTGGCCCATGATGCTGTCGACCAGGAAGGGGCGGTCGTCCTGGACGATCTCCAGAAGGTCGCGGCCGAGATCCTGGCCCTGGGCGGTGCGCCAGCGGACGACGCGGATCGCGGGGTCCTCGGAGCCGGCGGCGACGGCGAAGCGCCAGAAGTCGGCGAACAGCGCGGCCATGTCCTCGGGCGTGACCGGCGGCAGTTCCTCGGCGGCCAGGTCGGCGGCGATCTGCGCCAGATAGGCCGACTGGGCGGCATCCGGCGCGCCCTTCAGCCCCAGTGCGCGGGCGAAGGCCGTCAGCAGAGCTCCCTGGTCAGCGGTGGATTCCAGGTCGCTTTTCGCGCCAGTCATGGCGTTTCCTCAACAGATCTTGCCGAATTTTTGAGTTCGGCGATGGCTTTAGCCTGTTCTTTCGCGATCCGCGCCCAAAATCCACTCCAAATCCGGAATTCGGCGGGGCCCGCGTCTCCCGCTACAGCCCACCCCGTTTCCACCGGCAAGGTCAATCTGTTTCGAAGGTCATTCCCTTCGGGAAAGGGGGGGGTCCCGACAGCACGCCGTGTTCCGGATGCGAAGACGCCGCCGGAGGGGGGTCCGGCGGCGTCGGTTCCACCTCGGGGGAAGGCGGAACGCTTCATTCGAGGGCCGTCTTCGGGGGGAGAAGGGCGCCTCTGTCCGGGTACAGGGGGGGGGAGGGAGTACCGGACAGCACGAAGATAGGCTCATGGCGGGCCAATTCAAGTGAGATTCGCGCCAATGTTGCGTGAAGATTTATTTACCATCCGAAGGTGATTTCGGCGAGGATTTCGCGGACCGGCCCGACGAAGACCTGGCCGCCGCGGCCGGACGCGAAGCCGCCGGCTTTCCGCCCCTGTGCCGGTGCGGATCGCCGGCCGGCTCGCCATTGGCCGACAGCAGGATGGCGATCCATCGCGTGCCCTGGAACTGGGCCAGGATGACCATGGCGGCCACCGTCAGCGGCGTGGACAGGAACATCCCCGGCATCCCCCACACCAGGCCCCAGAGCGCCAGCGACAGCAGCACCACCACCGGGTCGATGTTCAGGCTGTCGCCCTGCATCTTGGGCTGGATGACGTTGCCGACGACGAACTGGATCGTCTGCAGGGCGGCCGCCAGGATGGCCGCCTGGACGAAGCCGTCGAACTGCACCAGGGCGAACAGCGGCGGCAGGGCCACGCCGATGACCCCGCCGATGATCGGGATGTAGGAGGCGAGGAAGATCAGGAAGGCCCAGAACAGCGCGTTGTCCAGGCCAACAGCCCACATCACCAGCAGCGAGCCGCCGGCGATCATCAGGCCGGTGACGGTCTGGACCCAGAGGTACTGCTCGACCCCGTCGCGGATGCGCACGAACGAGGCCATCGCCTCGTCGCGATCCTTGCCGTGCGGAAACAGGGCGACGATCTTCTTCCGGAAGCCCCGCCGCGAAGCGATGATGAAGGCCAGGTAGATCAACACGAAGAAGGTGTCGGTCAGCACCCCCTGGAAACCCTGGGCGATGGTGGTGGCGTACTGGGCCGGATTGGCCTCGCGGATCAGCTGGGCCAGGCTGGGCGGCGCCTCGAGCCCCAAGGCGTCGGCCGCCCGGCCGATCAGCGCCTCGAGCTTGGGGGTGTAGGTGATCAGCTGGTTGGCGAAGCCTGCGGCGTTGTCGGCGATGACCACCGCCAGCAGCACCAGCAGCAGGATGGTCAGGACGATCGCCGTGGGCAGGGCCGCCGCCTTGGGGAAGTTGGGCGTCTTCTCGGCCAGGGCGCGGGCGAAGCCGTCGATCATCACCGCCAGGAACACCGCCAGCGCCAGCGGCGTCAGGATGCCGCGCAGCCAGAACAACGCCGCGCCGACCGCGATCACCGTGATGATCACCACCGCATTGCGCGCCACGCCGTCGATCGTCGTCTGTGCCATGGGCCCCTCTGAATCTGGCGCGACTTTTGTGGAGCCGGCCCCCGGCGTCAATCGCCGCCGGCAGCGAGGCGTTCCCGCCGGGCCGGGGCGCCGTTGAAATGACGCTTCGCGGTCGCGCGTCCGGTCGGAAAACCGGTTCCCACTTTTCGGAACGCGCTCTAAGCCTTTCCGATAGCCCGAAGAGCGGGCCAGGAGACCAAGCGTGAGCCAGACGCCGGACGGAACCCTCTTCATCGGTCATTCCGACAAGCCCGAGATCGTGCGGCTCGACCGCGCCAACCGGCACGGACTGGTGGCGGGCGCGACCGGCACGGGCAAGACGGTGACGCTGCAGATCCTGGCGCAGGGGTTCGCCGACGCCGGGGTGCCGGTCTTCGCCGCCGATGTGAAGGGCGACCTGTCGGGCGTCAGCCAGCCGGGCGCGCCGAACGAGAAGTTCCTGGCCCGCGCCGCCGGCATGGGGCTGGAGCTGCGCCCCGACGCGCCGCCGACGGTGTTCTGGGACCTCTATGGCGAGCAGGGCCATCCGGTGCGGACCACCATCTCGGAGATGGGCCCGGTGCTGCTGTCGCGGCTTCTGGAGCTGAACGAGGTCCAGGAGGGCGTGCTCAACATCGTCTTCAAGATGGCCGATGACGAGGGGCTGCTGCTGCTCGACCTCAAGGACCTGCAGGCGGCGCTGAAGTATGTGGCGGACAACGAAAAGGAGATCGACGCCAAGTACGGCAACGTCTCCGCCGCCACCATCGGCACCATCCAGCGGGGCCTGCTGCAACTGGAAACCGCCGGGGCCGAGAACCTGTTCGGCGAGCCGGCGCTGCGGCTGGCCGACCTGATGCGGGTGGACGGTTCGGGGCGCGGGGTAGTGTCGATCCTGGCCGCCGACAAGCTGATCCGCAGTCCGCGCCTCTATGCGACCTTCCTGCTGTGGCTTCTGTCGGAGCTGTTCGAGGAGCTGCCCGAGGTCGGCGATCCGGAAAAGCCCCGGCTGGTGTTCTTCTTCGACGAGGCCCACCTGCTGTTCCGCGACGCGCCCAAGGCGCTGCTGGAAAAGGTCGAGCAGGTGGTGCGGCTGATCCGCTCCAAGGGCGTCGGCGTCTGGTTCGTAACCCAGAACCCGGCCGATGTGCCCGACACGGTGCTGTCGCAGCTGGGCAACCGCATCCAGCACGCCCTGCGCGCCTATACCCCGGCCGAGCAGAAGGGCCTGCGCGCGGCGGCCGCCAGCTTCCGGCCCAATCCCGCCTTCGACACCGCCGAGACGATCCAGGCCCTGGGCGTCGGCGAGGCGCTGGTCTCGGTGCTCGACGAGAAGGGCGCCCCTAAGGTCACCGCCCGCACCCTGATCCGGCCGCCGGCCTCGCGCCTGGGCCCCGCCCTGCCGGCCGAGCGCCAGACGGTGATGGCCGCGAGCCCGGTGCGGGGACTGTACGACACCGCCCAGGATCGCGAGTCGGCCTACGAGCTGCTGACCCGGCGGACCGAGCAGAGCCAGCGCCAGGCCGAGGCAGACGCGGCCCAGGCGGAGATCGACAAGCAGCGCGCCGCCGACCAGAAGGCCTGGGAGAAGGAACAGGCCCGCCGCGAGCGCGAGACCGCCCGCCCCGCGCCCCGCGCCCGGTCATCGAACCGCCAGAGCATGGGCGAGGTGGTCGTCAAGTCGGCCCTGCGCACCATCGTCCCGACCCTGACCCGCGAAATCCTGCGCGGGGTGCTGGGCGGCATGAAGCGGCGCTGATCAGCCTCAGGCCGGCAGGGTGACGTAGCCGCGCTCGACCATCCGGCGCAGGGCCTCATAGGCCTCCGACAGTTCCTCGAAGCTGGCCCGCAGGTGGGCGAGCTCGCCGAGCTGTTCGGGCGAAAGACGGCCGCCGACGGCCGACAGGGCCATGGCCTTGGCGGCCCAGGCGGCGCGAGCCTGCGCCGCGGCCACGGCCAGGCGCTGGAACCGCGCCAGGTCGAGCTGGCCGATGGCCTGGCCGATGATTTCCTTGTTGGCCGCGAAGGCGGTGTAGTCGAGCTGTTCCAGCATGCCGCGCATGCGACGCTGGGCCTGCGGGTCGGAGACGTCCTCCGGCTCGAAGTGATCGTGGCTGCGGCGATAGCCGGCGCGCATCACGGACATGGGGCGACCTCCCGGGACGCCGGCCGACGAAGCGCGGCCTTTGCTGGCGAGAGCATGCGCCCGGGGCGCTTAACGGAGGTTGAATTGCCGGGGCGGGGTCAGCCGGCCGCCAGAACCGCGATCGTCGCAAGCGAGGCGGCGAGGGCGATGGCCAGGCTGACCCAGACGCGCGGGCTGGCCAGCAGCAGGATCATCGGCCGCGTGGGAAAGGAGAAGGTCTGGTCCATGGCGGCGATCTTGAAGGCATGGACGCCGCCGAAGGCCGGGTCGCCCGCCAGGCGGGCCAGGTCGCGGCGGCTGCGGTAGCGCATGTAGCCGACCACGGTCCAGCCGGGATCAGGCGGCGCCCGCCAGGCATCGACATAGCCCCCGGCCGGCCGCGCGGCCATGGCCGGATAGCCGCCGCGCGCCAGCAGCCTGCGCATGAACAGCCGGCTGTAGCGGTTCATCAGCGCCGGGCCGGGCGTCGGCTCGCCGGTCTGCGGATGAGGGACCAGGCCGGCCTCGACCTTGACCAGGTTGAGCATGAAGAACTCGCGGCCGTCATCGGTCTCGAGGAACCGCCGGAGGATCTCCAGATCATTGTGCGCGTCCTGGCCCCGCTGGCGGGCGCCGACGATGAAGGCTTCCACCTCGGCCGGGCTCATCCGGCCGCGCCAGTTCTCGTGCCAGACCAGGAAGGCGAGCCAGAGGACGCCCGCAACGAGCCAGATCACGCCTGTCATCATCCCCTCCCGCCGGTGGCCGGTCCCGCTCGAAAGCCCTCCCCCTCGATGGGACCTTTGCGTAATTGCCGTGTCGTGATTCCCTGATGGTGTTGCAGGGAGAGCGGTGATGTCGGTGAAGCGGACGGGTCAGTTCAGCTTTGTGGATGCGCT
>JBKBOD010000008.1:0-132727 GCA_046295055.1 Caulobacter sp.
AATCACCCCCAAAACACCGCTTCGGAACCCTCCGAAGCGGGCTCAAGGGCGTATCCACGCCCCCCCAACCGCCAAACCACCCCCACGACCGCGTAATGCAAAGGTCCCGCAAGGGGAGAAGAAACCGGCGTGTGCAGTGGGCGGTGGCCCTGCGCTACTCAGCATGACCAAGAGGGTGCGCCCCCACCCAGGTCCGTCATCCTGAGCAGCGCAAAGCGCGTGTCGAAGGACGCAAGGTCGGGACCGCCTGCACGCCCCCTCCCTTCACCGGGAGGGCCGCTTCCACGCCCCCCTTCCCCAACGTCCGGGATCGGCGTAAGGCCGCCGACATGAGCACCGCCATCGACTGGGACGCCCTCGACGCCGTCAAGGCGCAGGACGAGACCGAAGCCGTCACCGCCCTCCTTCAGGCCCAGCCGCTGAGCCTCGAGGATCGCGCCGCCGTCCGCGCCGAAGCCGAGGCCCTGGTGCGGGGCGCCCGTCGCTCCGCCCGCCGCCAGGGGGTGGTCGAGAACTTCCTGCAGGAGTTCTCGCTGTCGACCCGCGAGGGGCTGGCGCTGATGTGCCTGGCCGAGGCCCTGCTGCGCACCCCCGACGAGGAAACCAAGGACCGCCTGATCGCCGAGAAGATCGGCAGCGCCGACTGGGCCAGCCACCTGGGCAAGTCCGGCAGCCTGTTCGTCAACGCCTCGACCTGGGGGCTGATGCTGACCGGCAAGCTGGTCGATGTCGACGACGAAGCCCGCGACAACCTGCCGGGCTTCCTCAAGCGCCTGGCCGGGCGGGTCGGCGAGCCGGTGATCCGCGCCGCCGTCGGCCAGGCCATCCGCATCATGGGCGAGCAGTTCGTGCTCGGCCGCACCATCGAGGCGGCCATCGCCCGTGCGCGCGCCGAGGGCGACATCTGCAGCTTCGACATGCTGGGCGAGGGCGCCCGCACCGAAGCCGACGCCGCCCGCTACGAAAAGGCCTACGCCGAGGCCATCGAGACCGTCGGCCGCCTTTCCGGCGGCCAGGGGCCCGAGGCCGGCCACGGCGTCTCGGTCAAGCTCTCGGCCCTGTCGCCCCGCTACGAGGCGACCCAGGAAGCCCGCGTCTGGGAGGAGCTGTATCCGCGCGTCAAGCGGCTGGCCCTGATCGCCGCCCGCCACGACCTCAACTTCACCCTCGACGCCGAGGAGGCCGACCGCCTGGTCATCTCGCTCAAGCTGCTGGAGCGGCTGGCGGCCGACACGGATCTCGGCGACTGGACCGGCCTTGGCCTCGCCGTTCAGGCCTACCAGAAGCGCTGCCCGCAGGTCATCGCCGGCGTCGCCCGGCTGGCCCGCGAGACCGGCCGCCGGCTGATGGTCCGCCTGGTCAAGGGCGCCTACTGGGACAGCGAGATCAAGCGCGCCCAGGTCAACGGCCGCACCGGCTATCCGGTCTACACCACCAAGCCGGCCACCGACCTGTCCTACCTCGTCTGCGCCAAGGCCCTGATCGACGCAGCCCCGCACCTCTACGCCCAGTTCGCCACCCACAACGCCCACAGCCTGGCGGCCGTGCGCCGCATGGCCAAGGCAGCCGGGGTCAAAATCGAGTTCCAGCGCCTGCATGGCATGGGCGAGGCCCTCTATCGCGCCGCCGACGACATCTATGACGGCGTCGTCGTCCGCGCCTACGCCCCGGTCGGCGTCCACGAGGACCTGCTGCCCTATCTGGTCCGCCGCCTGCTGGAGAACGGCGCCAACACCAGCTTCGTCCACGCCCTGCTCGACGAGCGGGTGCCGGCCGAGACCGTGGTCGTCGATCCGGTCGCCGCCGTCGAGGCGGTCGGGCCCGGTCCCCACCGCAAGATCCCCGTCCCGATCCACATCTACGGCGACCGCCTCAACTCCTCCGGCGTCGACCTGTTCGTCACCCGGGAGCGGGAACGCCTGGTCCGCGCCGTCCAGACCCTCACCCCCCTGACCGCCGGCGCCGCCGGGGGCGAGCCAGTACGCAATCCGGCCGATCACGGCCAGGTCGTCGGCCGGGCCGCCGAGGCCTCCGCGGCGGACATCGACGCCGCCTTCGCCGCCGCCCGCCAGGCCCAGCCGGCCTGGGACGCCGCTGGCGGGCTGGAGCGCGCCCGCGTGCTGCGCGCCATGGCCGACGCCTTGGAACAGAACCGCGACCGGCTGATCGCCATCTGCGTGCGCGAGGCCGGCAAGACGCTGGCCGACGGCATCGCCGAGGTGCGCGAGGCGGCCGACTTCTGCCGCTACTACGCCCGCCTGGCCGAGACGAAGTTCGCCGGTCCCGAGGTGCTCAAGGGCCCGGTCGGCGAGACCAACAGTCTGGAGCTTCGCGGCCGGGGCGTGTTCGTCTGCATCAGCCCCTGGAACTTCCCGCTCGCCATCTTCACCGGCCAGGTCGCCGCCGCCCTCGCCGCCGGCAACGCGGTGCTGGCCAAGCCGGCCGAGCAGACCCCGCTGATCGCCGCCGAGGCCGTCCGCCTCTACTGCGCCGCCGGTCTGCCGGCGGGGCTGCTGCACCTGCTGCCCGGTCGCGGCGAGACGGTCGGCGCGGCCCTGGTCGCCCATGCCGGCTGCGACGGGGTGGCCTTCACCGGCGGCACCGAGACCGCCTGGCGCATCAACCAGACCCTGGCCGCCCGGCGCGGTCCCATCGTGCCCTTCATCGCCGAGACCGGCGGACTGAACGGCATGTTCGTCGACACGACGGCCCAGCGCGAGCAGGTCATCGACGACGTCATCCTTTCGGCCTTCGGTTCGGCCGGCCAACGCTGCTCGGCCCTGCGCCTCCTCTTCCTGCCGAACGACACCGCCGACCACCTGATCGAGGGTCTGATCGGCGCCATGGAGGCGCTGCGGCTGGGCGATCCGGCCGATCCCTCCACCGATGTCGGCCCGGTCATCGACGAGGACGCCCGCCAGGCCCTGGCGGACCATCTGGAACGGCTGAAGCGTGAGGCCCGGGTGCTCAAGGTGCTTGAGGCCCCGGCCGGCGGAACCTTCTTCGGTCCGGTCCTGGCAGAGGTCCCGGACGCCGGCTTCCTGGAGCGCGAGGTGTTCGGCCCGGTGCTGCACATCGTCCGCTACGATCCCGAGGACCTCGAGGCAGTCGCCGGCCTGCTGGCGTCCAAGGGCTACGGCCTCACCCTGGGCGTCCATTCGCGGATCGAGGCCTTCGCCGAGGAGGTCAAGGCGCTGGTCCCGGCCGGCAACGTCTACGTCAACCGCTCGATCATCGGCGCGGTCGTCGGCGTCCAGCCCTTCGGCGGCCAGGGCCTCTCCGGCACCGGCCCCAAGGCCGGCGGTCCCGAGGCGCTCTCTCGCTACTGCGTCGAGCGCGCCGTCAGCGTCAACATCACCGCCCAGGGCGGCGACCCGGCGCTGCTCAACCTCTAGGGGGCCGCAACACCCCGGAATCGCTGGCGATTCCGGGCCCGGCAAGGGGTTGCGCCATGATGCAACGTGGGGGACCCTGCCGCCGGGCTGTCATCGTTTCCGTTGCACGCCGACGCCCGCTTTGTGACAATGCCGGACTGTTCAACCTGGCCTCGAATGTCCCATGCCCCTCTCGATCGGTGATCCCGCGCCCTGGTTCGTGGCGCCGACGGAGGAGAATCCGCAGTACAACTTCGCCACCCTGGCGGGCCGCTGGGTCGGGCTGATCTTCGCCCCCGACGCCCCGACCGCCGAGGGCTTCGCCCGGGTGATCAACCTCCAGAAGGACCTCGACGAGAGCCACGCCTGCCTGTTCGGGGTGGTCAACGCCCACGTCGCCCACAAGGAGCACTTCAATCTCGGTCCCCGCTGGTTCTTCGATCACACCGGCGGCCTGGCCCAGCTTTACGGGGTCAACGGCCTTGGCTGGGTGATCCTCGACCCGCAGCTGCGGGTCTACGACCACGGCCAGATCGAGGACGTCGGCGCCCTGGTCCGCCGCCTGGCCGACATGCCCTCGCCCGCCCTGCACGCGGCGACCCAGATCACCGCCCCTGTGCTGATCCTGCCCCGCGTCTTCGAGCCGGAGTTCTGCCGCACCCTGATCGAGCTGTACCAGCGCCAGGGCGGCGAGGAGTCGGGCTTCATGCGCGAGGTCGACGGCATGACCAAGCTGCTGACCGATCCCCGCCACAAGCAGCGCAAGGACGTCCTGGTCGAGGACGAGGCCCTCAAGGTCCAGATACGCGACCGTATCAACCGCCGTCTGATCCCCGAGATCCGCCGCGCCTTCCAGTTCCAGGCCACCCGCATCGAGCGCTATCTGGTCGCCTGCTATACCGCCGGCGCCGGCTGGTTCCGCCCGCACCGGGACAACACCACCAAGGGCACCGCCCACCGCCGCTTCGCCGTCACCATCAACCTCAACGCCGACGAGTACGACGGCGGCGACCTGCGCTTCCCCGAGTTCGGCGACCGCACCTACCGCCCGCCCACCGGCGGCGCGGTCGTCTTCTCCTGCTCGCTGCTGCACGAGGCCCGGCCCGTCACCAAGGGCGACCGCTACGCCTTCCTGCCCTTCCTCTACGACGAGGCGGCCGCGAAGATCCGCGAGGAAAATATGAAGTTCGTCGACCTGCCCGACGCCAGGGCCAGCTGACATGGCCGACGGCGCAGCCCCCTCCGGCCTGACCATCCGCCGCCTCGCCGGGGCCCTGGGCGCGGAGATCGGCGGCGTCGACCTCTCCACCGAGCTCTCCGATGCGACCATCGCCGCCATTCGCGCGGCCCTCAACCAGCATCAGGTCATCTTCTTCCGCGACCAGGCCCTGACGCCCGATCAGCATTTGGCCTTCGGCCGCCGCTTCGGCCCCCTGAACGTCCATCCCTACGTCAAGGGCATGGAGGGCCATCCCGAGATCATGGAGATCATCAAGGAGCCTGCCGACAAGCTGAACTTCGGCGGCGGCTGGCACTCGGATATGAGCTTCCTGGAGACGCCCTCCATCGGCTCGATCCTCTACGCGGTACAGACGCCCGAGTGGGGCGGCGACACCCTGTTCGCCAGCCAGGCCGCCGCGTGGGACGCCCTGTCGGACGGGCTGAAGGCCGCGCTGGAGGGCCTGCGCGCCGTCCATTCGGCCAACAAGGAGTATTCCGCCAAGGGCCCCTCGGCCCAGAAGCGTTCGTCGATGCAGGTCGCCGAGGCCGAGGGACTGGCCGGGGAGTTCATCCACCCGGTGGTCAAGGTCCATCCTGAAACCGGCCGCAAGGCGCTCTACGTCAATCCGGCCTTCACCCTGCGCTTCGACGGCTGGACCCGTCGCGAGTCCAAGCCCCTGCTCGACTACCTCTTCGAGCACAGCCGCCAGGAACAGTTCACCTGCCGCTTCTCCTGGCGCGACGGCTCCCTCGCCTTCTGGGACAATCGCCAGGTCTGGCACTACGCCCTGAACGACTATCCGGGCCAGCGGCGGCACATGCGCCGGGTGACTGTCGATCCGGCATAAGTCATCCTGATGATACCGCCCGGCCCTGGT
This sequence comes from Caulobacter sp., assembly GCA_046295055.1. GTDB lineage: Bacteria > Pseudomonadota > Alphaproteobacteria > Caulobacterales > Caulobacteraceae > Caulobacter. The sequence goes on from JBKBOD010000008.1 coordinate 5,474, forward strand.
CCCGCTTAGATGTTGCGCCAAATCCGCGCGACGGCGACTGCTGTTTCGCGTAAAGGGTTCGGTATGGTTGTTGCAGGAACCTTGCGAGGTTCCCGGGAAGTCTGGCGCGCGTGAAGTTTCTCGACGTATCCCTGCCGCCGCCGCTCGAGACGGCGTTCAAGGCCTGCCGCCGCCACCTGATGGCCGCGGCGGTCTTCAGCGCGCTCGTCAACCTGCTGTACCTGGCGCCCTCGATCTACATGCTGCAGGTCTACGACCGTGTCGTGCCGACCCAGGGCGAGCTGACGCTGGTCTTCCTGACGATCGTCATCGCCTTCGCCCTGGCCACGCTGGCGGCGCTGGAGTCGGTTCGCAGCCGCCTGCTGATCCGCGCCGGTCTGCGCCTGGACCGCCTGCTGGCCAGCGACATCCTCAGCCGCCTGATGGCCCAGTCGCGCCCGGCCAACACCGGCCAGGCGATGCGCGAGTTCGACAGCCTGCGCCAGGCGATCAGCGGCCCGGCCGCCCTGGCCTTCATGGACGCGCCCTGGACGCCGATCTTCGTCATCGTCGCCTTCATCATCCACCCCTTCCTCGGCATCCTGACGATCATCGGCGGCGTCATCCTGTTTGGCCTCGCCCTGCTCAACGAGCGCGCCACCAAGCCCGGCCTGATGAAGGCGCAACAGGCCACCGCCGCCGCCTACGCGGCCCAGGAAGCCGCCGCCGTCAACGGCGAGGTCGTCCGGGCGCTGGGCATGCGCCGGGCGGTCATCAACCGCCAGCTCGAGGAGCGCGGCATCGGCCTTGGCCTCCAGGCCGAGGCCCAGTTCGCCGGCGGCGGCTATTCGGCGGCCACCAAGTTCTTCCGCCTGTTCCTGCAGTCGGCCTCGCTGGGCCTCGGCGCCTGGCTGGCGATCAAGGGCGAGATCTCGGTCGGCGCCATCATCGCCGCCTCGATCCTGCTGTCCCGCGCGCTGCAACCGGTCGAACAACTGGTCGCCGGCTGGAGCACGGTCGTCCAGGCGCGCGGCGCCCTGACCACCCTGTCGGAGCTCTTCGAGAATACCCGTCCCCTCGACGTCGACCGCACCCAGCTCCCCCGCCCGATGGGCGCGGTCGAGATGGACCGCGTCGTCGTCCGCGCCCCGGGCCGCGAGGACCTCGTGCTCAAAGCTGTCTCGCTGAAGATCACCCCGGGCGAGGCCATGGGCGTGGTCGGCTCCAGCGGCGCCGGCAAGACCACGCTGGTTCGCGTCATCGCCGGGGCCCTCGCTCCCGACGCCGGCGTCATCCGGATGGACGGCGCCAACTATGCCGACTGGGATCCCGACCGCCTCGCCGAAAGCATCGGCTACCTGCCCCAGGACCCGTCCCTTCTGGCCGGCACGGTCAAGGACAACATCTCCCGCTTCGCCGCCTGGCGTGGCGAGAGCGCCGAGCGGGTCGACAAGCTGGCCATCAACGCCGCCACCGCCGCCGGCGTCCACGACCTGATCCTAAAGCTGCCCAAGGGCTACGACACTCCGCTTGGCCCGGGCGGCCGCGGCCTGTCGGCGGGCCAGGCCCAGCGTGTGGCCCTGGCGCGGGCGCTCTATGGCGAGCCGGCGCTGCTGATCCTCGACGAACCCAACTCCGCGCTCGACGCCGAGGGCGAGGCGGCGCTGGTGCGCGCCATCCAGGGGGCCAAGGCGCGCGGCGCCACCCTGCTGATCGTCGCCCACCGCACCGGCATCCTGGGCGGCGTCGACCGCCTGCTGGTCATGCGCGACGGCGCCATCGAGCGGCTCGGCCCGCGCGAGGAAGTCCTGGCCAAGCTGGCTGGCCGCCCGGCGCCGAACGCCCCGGCCAACGTCGTCGACATGAAGGGGGCATGAGGCCATGACCGCCGCCCTGCCCGCCGACAAGTCGCCCAAGCCGCCGGTTTCCGCCGACGCCACGCCCGGCGCCGGCCTGCCGATCCCGGCCCCGCCGATGACCGGCGACACCCCGCCCGGCGGTCCTGCCGCGCCGGCCGACGGCGCGCTCGACAACCCGCGCCGCGAGATCGGCGTCGGCCTCGGCATCGCGGCCGCCTTCTTCCTGCTGTTCCTCGGCTGGGCGGCCCTCGTGCCGCTCGACGCGGGGGCCTACGCCACCGGCGTCGTCGCCGTCTCCGGCAACCGCCAGGCGGTCCAGCACCGCGATGGCGGCGTCGTCACCTCGCTCCGCGTCGTCGAGGGCGCCGACGTCCAGAAGGGCCAGATCCTGATGGAGATCGGCGCCGGCGAGCTGCGCGCCAGCGAGCGCGGCATGACCGGCCAGGTCCTCACCCTGCTGGCCCAGCGCGCGCGCCTGACCGCCGAGCGCAACGGCGCCGCCATGGTCGTTCCGCCGCCCGAGTTCGCCGGCCTCAGCGAGGAAGACCGCCTGATCGCCGACGACGTCTTCAGCCTGCAACGCCTGCAGTTCGAGACCCGGCGCGAGGCGATCAACACCCAGAAGTCCGTGCTCAACCAGCGCATCGCCCAGCTCGACCAGCAGATCGAAGGCGCCCGCCGCCAGCTGGCCGCCAACCGCGAGCAGCAGCGGCTGATCGGCGAGGAACTTCAGGGAATGCGCTCGCTGGCCGACAAGGGCTACGCCCCGGTCAACCGCGTGCGGGCCCTTGAGCGCAACCAGGCCCAGCTCGTCGGCGAGGAAGGCGCCCTGGTCGCCCAGATCGCCCGCTCGGCCGAGGCGGTCGGCGAGTCGCGGATGCAGATCCTCTCGCTCGACAACCAGAAGGCCGAAGAGGTCGCCACCCAGCTTCGCGACGTCCAGGTCCAGCTCGACGACCTGCAGCCCAAGCTCCAGGCCGCCCGCGATCAGCTCGAACGCGCCATCGTTCGCGCCCCGTCCAGCGGCAAGGTCGTGGGCCTGTCGATCTTCACGGTCGGCGGGGTGGTCTCGCCCGGCCAGCTTCTGATGGAGATCGTCCCCGGCGACAAGGCGCTGGTCATCCAGGCCAACATCAATCCCAACGACGCCGACGACCTCCAGATCGGCCAGGAAACCCAGATCCGCTTCACCGCCCTGCACGAGCGCAGCCTGCCGATCCTCAAGGGCGAGATCACCAAGATCTCGGCCGACAGCTTCGTCGACGAGAACTCGGGCATGCGCTTCTTCCGCGGCGAGATCTCGGTGCCCGAGCGCGAGATGGCCAAGATCCGCGAGGTCCGCGGCGACCGCACCGCCATCAGCCCCGGCCTGCCGGTCGAGATCGTCGTGCCGCTGCGCAAGCGCACGGCGCTGGACTACCTGCTGGAGCCGCTGGCCCAGACCGTCTGGCGCAGCGGGCGCGAGCACTGACGCGACGGGCTCCTCAGCGGGCCGAAGGCTTCACGGACCCCTCCGCCGCGAGGCGGGCGCACCAGGCCAGGCTGAGGATATAGCCCTGCAACAGGAACAGCAGCTGGTCAGCCAGCCGCTGTGTGAAGCCGGTCTGCCCGTCCGGCCGGTCGATCAGGAACCCCGCCTCGACTCCGGCCTTCAGGACCGCCCGCACCTGCCCGCGCGACGCGCCAGACCGCCTTGCCAGGTCAGAGAGGTTCAGCCTCACCGGCCCCGGCGGCGGGAAGGCGCCCTCCCGCCCCGCCTGGATGATGATCTGCCCAAGGATGGTCAGGCCGCCGTTGCGGTGGCCGAACGCATTGAGGTTCGGCGCGTCATGGTCGTAGCCCAGAAAACTGCCGATCATGAACCGGCCGTTGGCGCGCATGAAGGCGTCGAACACAGCCGGCTCGTCCCAGCGCGCCAGCACGGCCTCTGCCTCCGGCGCGATCGGCGCGATGATCGACAGCTGCAGCCTGAACCGGTTGACGAACAGCTGCCGCAGCGCCGGCCTGGGTCGATAGCGGCGGACCCGGCCATCGCCCGTCCCGTCGTCCGGCTCGCGCTCGATCAGCCGGATGACCTGCAGATAGACCAGCATGGCATGCGCCCGGTTGCGACTGCCCAGCCCCGTCACCTCCAGCAGTTCACTCAGGCTGGCGTGCGTCAGGCCCTGGGGCGAGGCGGCCAGAGACAGCGCCCAGGCGCCGGCCATGTAGTTGCCCACATCGCGCAGGGTGCGGACCATCGACCGGTCTTCCTCGGCGTGTCGCGCCCAGCTGTCGACCATCTCGAAACAGACTGTGTCGAACTGGGGGTGGGCCCGGACGCGGTCCAGCTCCGCATGGCGAAGCACCTGCTGTACGTCCGCCAGTCTGGCCCGGCCGTTGGCGGCCGCGCCCTCGTCATCACTCAAGTCAGCACCCCGCGTCATTCAGCCGAAGCCGAAAAACGCGCCCTCAATTACGCGAGTTGCATCGAGCCATAGCCGATCCGGACGATGATCGTCCCAAATTTTTACACTGCCGCCGGCGGCGCGGATGGGCGATCACCCCCGCACGGCGGATCGTGGGGGTCCGCCAGCCCATGCACAGTGGGACGCCTTCCGGAGGGGGAGTCGGCAACGACGTTCCGGAAGGCGATCCACTGTCGGAAAGGGTCCGAGATTCGGTTGCCGGCTGATCCCGCCGGTCGCCGGAAACCCCCGCTCCGGCCCCCGACCCCGGAGCGGGGGCCCCATCCGGCGGGTCTGGCGTCAGGGACGAGATGTTCGGCTTCAAGCGAAAGCGGCGGTTCGAGGCGGCGGTCCAGGCCGAGATCACCTATCTTCTCGCCGTTCATGGAACGTCCGCCGCAGCGGCCGAAGCCGGCGTCCAGCGGGCCGCGCGCGAAGCCATCGGCGCCGGCCGCGCCGCGATCATCGCCGAGGCCGCGCGCCGTCTGGCCCTGTCGGCGGCTACAGAAGCCAGCCGCTAGCGACGTTGCCCGAGCAGACCAGCGACAGGTCGTGCGCGCCGTCGCCGTTCAGGTCGAACCGGAAGATCGTGCGGTTGGTCCCGCCGTCGTAGTCGCGGGTCATCTCGCCGACGCTGTTGCTGAAGGCGCCGACCAGGGTGAACGCCTGGTCTCCGACCGTTCCGGCGTCCGCGTCGATGTTGGTGAAGTCCAGGATATCGCCGTTGTTGGCCTTGAAGTCGGTGACCAGGTCGGTCTGCGCCTCGTCCGCGACCAGATCGGTCACATAGAAGACGAAGGTGTCGGCGCCCTTGCCCCCGGTCAGGGTGTCGCGCCCCACCCCGCCGACCAGATAGTCGTCGCCCAGTTCGCCGAAGATGAGGTCGTCGCCCTCCCGGCCATAGACATGGTCCGCCCCGCCGCCGCCGCGCACGACATCATTGCCTTCCGCGCCGTTGACGGCGTCGTCGCCCTCGCCGCCCAGGATGGTGTCGCCGCCCTCGCTGCCGACGATGTAGTCGGCCCCGTCGCCGCCCTCCAGCCGATCGACGCCGCCGCCGCCGATCAGGCGATCGTCGCCATCCCCGCCATAGAGCTTGTCGTTGCTGGCGCCGCCGTTGAGCACGTCATTATCGGCTTCGCCGTACAGGTGGTCGACACCCTCGCCGCCCGAAAGCTGGTCCTCGCCATCGCCGCCGTACAGGTAGTCGTTGCCGTTCTCCCCGAACAGGCGGTCGGCGCCCAGCCCGCCCTCCAGGTCATCCGAACCCTCGCCGCCGTACAGGGAATCGTCGCCGTCATCGCCGCTGAGGTAGTCCTGCCGGTCGCCGCCCGACAGCAGGTCGTTGTCGTCTCCGCCGAACAGGACGTCGTCGTTGGTCGTGCCATAGAGTCGGTCGTTGCCGGCCAGCCCGTCCAGGAAGACCCCGGCTGTCGTGCGGTAAGGCGTCATGCCCCGGAAATCGAGCGTGTTGGCGGCAGCTGTGCCCTCCACCATCCCGAACTCCATGTTGATGCGCTCGAACCCGCTGGAGGCGGCCGAGAAGTGGTCGAGCGTCACCACGCCGAGAATGTCGAGCTCGTCGATACCCGTCCCGCCCTTGAACCACATCGGGGTCGCGTCCTGCAGCACGACGATGTCGTCGCCCGCGCCGCCGTCCAGCCGGTCGGACCCGCAACCGCAGGCGATGATGATGTCGTTGCCGTCCCCGCCCAGCAGCAGGTCGTCGCCCCCTTCGCCCTCCAGCCAGTCGTCGCCGTCGCCGCCGATGAGGGTGTCGTTGCCCTCGTCGCCGAACAGGACGTCGTCGCCCAGGCCGCCGTCGATCCGGTCAGGATCGAGCGTGCCGATCAACATGTTGTCGTCGTCATCGCCGATGATCGTCGCCATGGTCGTGCTCCTTCGCGCGGGTCCGCCCCGACCCGCCGCATCTGCCGGTGGTTCCGCCGCGCGCTCGCGGCGAAGGTTATTCTGGAAAATGCGGCCGCCGACCCAGGCGACACCGCCCACGCACTACATGCCCTGCCGACAGGGTTAACCCTAATTGGGCGCCGTGCAACCGGTTTCTGTGACCGCTGATTGAGTGAAGCGGCGCTACTCGCCAGTAAACGCGGCGGGCCTCTTCTCGTTGAACGCCGCGACGCCTTCGCGCCGATCCTTGGTCCCGACGGTGCGGTTGTAGGCCTCGACCTCCAGCGCCAGGCCGGTCTTCAGGTCGGTTTCCATGCCAAGGCCGATGGCCCGCTTGGCCTGGCGGGTGGCGACGGGCCCGCCGGCTGCGATGGCCCCCGCGACCTCAAGCACGCCCGCCATCAGCCCGGCCGCCGGCCAGACGCGGTTGACCATCCCCCATTCGGCCGCCTCGGCGGCGCTGAACGGCCGGCCCGTCAGGATCAGCTCCTTGGCCCGGCGCGCGCCCACCGCCCGCGGCAGGTTCTGGGTCCCGCCGCAGCCCGGAATGATGCCCAGCCGCGTCTCGGTCAGGGCGAACCGCGCCGTGTCCGCCGCATGGATGAAGTCGCAGGCCAGGGCGAACTCGGCCCCGCCGCCGAACGCCGAGCCGTTGACCGCCGCGATCACCGGCACGGGACAGTCCATCAGCGCATAGAAGGCCTGCTCGAACAGCACATGCTGCGCCCGCCAGGCCGCATCAGTCATGCCGTTGCGCTCCTTCAGGTCCCCGCCGGCGCAGAAGGCCTGCTCCCCCGTCCCCGTCAGGACGATGCAGCGATGGTCGGCCGGATCGAGGATCAGTCCCTGGAACAGGTCCAGCACCTCGCGCGCCATCGCCGTGTTCAGCGCGTTGCGCACCTCCGGCCGGTTGAAGGCCACCCGCAGCACATGCGGCGCGGGGGTGTCGAGGAGGAGGGTTTCGTAGGTCATCTTCACCGCAGCTGTCCTCTCGGCCCCGCTGGCGCTCTGGGGCCTCTCAGCCACCTTCCTTCTCCCCTTGCGGGAGAAGGTGGCGGCCGAAGGCCGACGGATGAGGGGTCGCGCCGGCCTCTGACGATGCCTGTACCAGCCGCACCTGTGCAGGCCGAAGGGTCTTCACCCCCTCAACCTGCGCCTGGCGTCTCTGACTCACTCCGCCGGGAGCAGGTTCTCGTGCCGCTTGGCCATCAGGCTGTCGAACTGGCCCCAGACGCCCTCGGCGCCGTGCCACTGGCCCTTGGTCGCGGCCTTCGAATACTCGGTCGAGCGGGCCTCGAAGAAGTTGGCGTGCTCGACACCGCTCAGCATCGACTGCAGCCAGGGCAGCGGGTTTTCCTTCACCCCGTACAGCTCGGGCAGCTTGAGCTGGCGCAGCCGCCAGTCGGCGATAAAGCGGATGTAGGCCTTGATGTCCTCGGGCGTCATGCCCTGGACGTCGCCGGCCTCGAAGGCCAGGTCGATGAAGCGGTCTTCCAGGCCCACCACCGTCTTGCAGCAGTCGACGATGTCGTCGGCCACCGCCTTGGTCACCGCGCCGGTCTCGGCGTTGAAGGCGTGGTACAGCTTGATGATGCCTTCGCAGTGCAGGCTCTCGTCGCGGACCGACCAGCTGACGATCTGGCCCATCCCCTTCATCTTGTTGAAGCGCGGGAAGTTCATCAGCATCGCGAAGCTGGCGAACAGCTGCAGGCCCTCGGTGAAGCCGCCGAACATGGCCAGGGTTCGGGCGATGTCGGCGTTCGTCTCGACGCCGAATTCCTGCATGTAGTCGTGCTTGGCCTTCATGGCCTCGTATTCCATGAAGGCGCCGAACTCGCTCTCCGGCATGCCGATCGTCTCGAGCAGCAGGGCGTAGGCGGCGATGTGGATGGTCTCCATGTTGGCGAAGCTGGAGAGCATCATCTTCACTTCGGTCGGTTTGAAGACCCGGCCATATTTTTCCATGTAGTTGTCGGCGACCTCGATGTCGCCCTGGGTGAAGAAGCGGAAGATTTGCGTCAGCAGGTTCCGTTCCTTGTCGTTCAGCTTGGCTGCCCAGTCCTTGCAGTCCTCGCCCAGCGGCACCTCCTCGGGCATCCAGTGGACCTGCTGCTGCTTCTTCCACATGTCGTAGGCCCACGGATACCGGAACGGCTTGTAGGCGGCCGAAGCGGTGAGCAGGCCGGGCTGGGTGGGCGTGATCAACTGGGCCATCAAAAAACTCCGGGGGCGCGGGCGGGAATCGGCGGACTTGCGGTAGGCTGCGAACGATACGGAGCAACCATCAGGTTGGCTACTACATCTGGTGTGATCCAACGTCGCAATTCACAAGATAGAGTTACCGCCGTGGATAAGCCCTTCACGATTTATGGCGCCCTCGGCTCGGGCAGCGTGCCTGTCGAAGCGGCGCTGACCCTGCTGGGCCAGCCGTTCGAGGTCATCGAGGGCGCGACCTGGGAACATGACCCGCAGGTGCTGGCCCGCGTGCGCCAGGTGAACCCGATGGTGCAGATCCCGGCCATGGTCCTGCCTTCGGGCGAGATCATGACCGAAAGCGCGGCCATGCTGGTCTGGCTGGCGGACCGTCACGGCCGCCTCGGTCCGGCGATCGACGATCCGGCCCGCGCCGCCTTCCTGCGCTGGATGACCTTCATCCCGGCCTCGATCTATTCGCTCTACTGGCTGCGCGACGATCCCTCGCGGATCGCCACCCGGCCAGAGGACCACGCCCATGTGAAGCAGCGCACCGCCGAGCGGATCGCCGAGTGCTGGGCCATCATGGAAAGCCAGGTCCGGCCGGGCCGCTATCTTCTGGGCGATGACCTGACCGTGCTCGACCTCTACGTCGCGGTGGTCAGCCGCTGGGGCCCGCGCCGCAAGCGGTTCTACGAGGTGGCGCCCGGGATGAGCGAGGTCGTCCGCCGTGTCGACGCCGACCCTCGCCTGGCCGACTTCTGGGCCCGGCGCTTTCCCTTCGAGGCCGGCTGGGAAGGCTGAACGAAAGGAGGCCAGCCGGTCGCCCGGCTGGCCAGTTTGTCTGGATGAGCTCCAGGGGGAAATTCGTCAGCGCGCTGCTACGGCGGCCCTGGGTCCGGCGGTCTTCTCTGCGATCACCTTGCGGGCCTCGGCGACCGCCTCGTCCCTGGTGATCTTTCCCTCGGCAAGGTCGTTGGCCAGGCCCATGAGACGTGGGCCGGTCACCGAGCCGTTCTCCGGCTCCTCCTGCACCGCGACGCCGCGGCCCTGGACGATCGCCGCGTCCCAGGCCTTGCGCACCTCGGCCCAATAGTCGGCCGTCGCCGCCCAGTAGGTCTCGGCCGCCTTGACGTCATAGCCGGCCTCCTTGCGATAGGTGTTCAGCACCACCTCATGAACAATGGTCTGGGCGGCGCCGTCCTTGCGGCCGATCTTGGCGTTGTCCTGCTCATGCACCCAGCCGACCGGCGTCAGCGCATGGCGGTTGATACCCTCGTACCAGCCATAGACGGGCTTGCGCACCGCATCCCGCCGGGCCAGCGGGCGAAGCGTCGGCCCGCTGGTCCAGCGCGCCACCCCATCGTCATAGCGCCAGCGACCAACCCCGCCGTAGCGCGGCGAGTCGTCGGTCTGCCAGACCGTCTGCGACCAGGCGCCCTTGCGGTCCGCCGGCGCGACCGGCGTCAGCACCCAGCGGCTGTCGGTGGCGTAGGTCAGCACCGTTTCCGGCTCCCAGACCCAGTCCTGACGCCAGTGCTTGATGACGATCGACCTGTCGCCGTCGCCGGTCTCGTCGGGCACGGTCACGACCAGCAGGTGCTGCAGCACGATCCGCTCGCCGGTGTCCTCGATCACCCGCACCGACTCGTAGCCGCCGCTGCGCTTGGGATCGAGCAGCTCGTAGTCGGGCGTGAAGGCGACCGTCTCGCGGAAGTCGAAGGTCACGCGATAGTCCCCGGCCATGGCCAGGATCGCCTGCCGGTCCCGCTCGAACGCGGACTTGCCGGCGACCGGCGCGGCCCTGGCCGGCTCGGCCGCTAGAGCCGGCGCCGATAGGCCAAGCGGCGCGGCCAGCGCCAGGGCCGCCAGCAGAATGGCGAGGTTGCGAAGTCTCATGGGGTCCTCCTCCCGTGATCGGTCAGTAGCGCAGCGTCAGGGAGACGCCGAAGTTGCGGCCCGGCTGGGTGTAGGCGTCCAGCGTCGGCGAGGTGGACGACAGGCCGCGCACGTCGCTCCACCACCAGTATTTCTCGTCGGTGACGTTGAAGAGGCCGCCGCGCACGGTCACCGCCTCGTTGATGTTCCAGTAGGCGGTCAGGTCGACGAGGGTGAAGTCGCCAGGCGTGAAGCAGGCGGGGGCGCAGGCCGTTCCGATACGGTCCTCTTCCTTGCCGGCGCTGTGGGTGATGTGGACCTGGCCGCCGAAGCGTCCGGCGCTGTCGCGCCAGCCAAGGCCAACGGTGGCCTTGAACGGATCGACGCTGTCCAGCGGGACCGTCGCGCCGCCCGAGGTCGCATCGCCCTCGGCCCAGGCCATGGCCCCGTCGACATAGAAGCCGCCGCCCAGCCGGGCCCGCCCGCGGAACTCGATGCCGCTGATCTCGACCTCGCCGATGTTGCGGTACTGGTAGAGGCCCGGGTCGCCCGGCGTGAAGGTTCCGCCGACCAGGATCTGCTCGATGAAGTCGTCATACCGCCCGGTGAAGACGGTGACCCCGGCGAACATCCCCTCGCTCCGCCACCGCAGGCCGCCCTCGAAGGTCCGGCTGGTCTCGGGCTTGAGGTCGGGGTTGGGGATCGAGGCGTAGTTGAAGATGATGTTGCCGAAGCTGTTGTTCACCTGCGACGGCGAGGGCGCCTTGAAGCCCTCGGCATAGTTGGCGAACAGGCTCCAGCCGCCGCCGACATCGAAGGTCGCGCCCAGCTTGGGCGAGAACCGCCCGTCGCTCTGGTCGGCCGGAATGAACCCCACCAGCAGCGGATCGGTCTCGGGCGACAGCTCGTAGTAGTCGTAGCGCAACGCCGGATACAGCGTGAGCCGGCCGTCCATCAGGCTGATCTCGTCCTGCACGAACACCCCGGCCAGGGTGTAGTCGGTGTTGGGAAAGGCGCGGGTCGGGAAGACTTCGCCCGTTGGCGGCACGGTGCCATCGCGCACGCCCTCCTGCCGGGTCACCGAGACGTCGGCGCCGAACACCAGCCGGTGCTCGATCGCCCCCGTGGCGAAACGGGTCTCGGCCTCTGCCGACAGGCCGATGACGCGGTTGTCGAAGGTGTTGAGCCGGGTACGGTCGGCGGCGGGATTGCGGTCCTCGTCCGAGAACTGCACCGTCGTCGCATCCTGCCACCAGGCGGCGACCAGGGCCGAGCGAAGCACGCCATCGCCGGTATAGCGATAGTCCACGCTGACCCGGTCGCGCTGGGTGGTGTCGCGCCCGTCCAGGTCCAGCACGCTGGCGCTCCGTCCACTGAGCACATCGGTGACCACCTCGCGCTCGAAGGTCTCGCCGGTCAGCCGGATGCTGTGGCCCTCGGCCGGCTCGAACACCAGCTTGCCCAGCCAGCTGTCGCTCTGGGTCGACTGCGGATTGGCGGCGGTGCGGGCGCTGGTCAGGCTGTTGTTGGTCCCTTGCGTCTCGGTCTCGGACGCCTCGCGGCGGCTGTAGGCCAGCATGCCGCTGAACCCGCCCGTGCGCCCGGCCACCACCAGCCCGGCGGCCGAGCCCTCGTCGGCCGAGCCATAGCCCAGCTTGCCCTGCACCCCGAAGTCGCGACCGCCGCGCAGGAAGTCTTCCGGGTCCTTGGTGGTGAAGGCCACGACGCCTGCGACGCCGTCGCTGCCGTAGAGGGCCGAGCCCGGCCCGCGCAGGATTTCCACCCGCTTCATCAGCTCCAGGTCGGCATAGTCGCCCCGCCCGGTCGACTGGGCCCCGAAGCTGAAGGCGTCCGGCGCCCGCACCCCGTCCAGCAGGATCAGCACCCGGTTGCCCTCGAGGCCCCTGATGTTGAAGCCGCTGTTGCCGTCACGCCCGGCCGTGCCCAGGGCCGCTCCGAACCGCGCCGGGGCGGTGCGGACGCTGACGCCCGGCTCGTATCGCACCAGGTCCTTGATATCGGTCGCCAGCTGGTCGGCGATCTCTTCGTCCGAGATCACGCTCACCGTGGCTGGCGCGACCTCGACCGACTTCTCCGTCCGCGTCGCCAGCACCGTCACGCCCTCGACCGTCGAGGCGTCGGCCGCGTCCACCGCCTGTCCGACCTGCGCTTCCTGTGCGACCGCCGCGCCCGCGGCCAGCAGCAGCACGGCCGCCGAGGCCGAAGCGAGAATTCCGGATTTGATGACCATGTCGCCCCTCATTGATGCGAATGACTCGCATATGCGAAGCGCCGTCTAGCGGCGGGCGCCGCTTGTCGTCAAGAATAATGCGAATGACTCTCATTTGAATCTTCATGGAAGCTTTCGCCGGCGGCGTTGACGCCCGCGCGGTCATGCGCTTTTCCTCCCCGTCGGAGGACCGAATGGCGGCGGAGATCGCGATCGACACCGAACACTATCCCACCCGCGGCGCGCGGCTCGCGGACCTGTGGGTGCATATCGTCGGACTGGTGCTGGCGGCGGCCGGCGGCGGAACCCTGCTGGGCCTGTCGATCGGCTTCGGCACCCTGGGCCAGGTCGCGGCGGTCAGCGTCTACTGGCTGTGCCTGGCGCTGATGTTCCTGTTCTCGGTGCTCTACAACATGGCCTCGCCCGAGCGGCGGCCGTTCCTGCGTCGCCTGGACCACGCCGGCATCTTCCTGATGATCGCCGGCAGCTACACCCCCTTCACGACCCAGAGCCTCACCGGCGTCTGGTCGATCGGCATGACCCTGGCGGTCTGGATCCTCGCCCTCGCCGGCGCGGCGGGAAAACTGTTCCTGCCGGGGCTGGGGCGCGGCTTCTGGATCGCGCTGTACCTCGCGCTCGGCTGGATCGTGCTGATCGCCATCGCCCCGATGGTCTACGGCGTCTCCCTGGCGGGCATGATCCTGCTGGCCGTCGGCGGGGTGGTCTATTCAGCAGGCGTCGGCTTCTACGCCTGGAAGAGCCTGACCTACCGGCGGGCCATCTGGCACGGCTTCGTGCTGGCGGCGGCGGGCGTCCACTATGCCGCCATCCTGACCGGCGTGGTCTTGTTCAACCGCGCCTGAGGCGATAAACACCGCGCCGCGCGAACGGGCCCGGCCCCTTCCGCCCCAATCGATCCCCTTCGGCCCGCCGAGCACCCGTCGAAGGGCGCGCCGAAGTCTCCCCGGCGGGTGGGAGGATCGTATCCATGGCCAATGTGACGGTTGTCGGCGCCCAGTGGGGCGACGAGGGCAAGGGCAAGATCGTCGACTGGCTGTCGAACCGCGCCGATGTGGTCGTGCGCTTCCAGGGCGGCCACAACGCCGGCCACACCCTGGTCGTCGACGGGGTCACCTACAAGCTGGCCCTGCTGCCGTCCGGCGTCGTCCAGGGCAAGCTGTCGGTCATCGGCAACGGCGTCGTCGTCGATCCCTGGCACCTGCTGGACGAGATCGCGCGCATCGAGGCCCAGGGCGTCACCATCAGCCCGGACATGCTGGTCGTCGCCGACAACGCCTGCCTGATCCTGCCGCTGCACCGCGACCTCGATCAGGCGCGCGAGGCCGCCTCCAGCCAGAAGATCGGCACCACCGGCCGCGGCATCGGCCCCGCCTACGAGGACAAGGTCGGCCGCCGCGCCATCCGCGTCGGCGACCTCGCCGACCCCGAGTCCCTCGGCCCCAAGATCGACCGCCTGCTGGCCCACCACGGCGCCCTGCGCCGCGGCCTTGGCCTGCCGGAATACGACGGCCCCGCCCTGCTGGCGGCGCTGCTGGAGATCACGCCCCGCCTGCTGCCCTACGCCCGCCCGGCCTGGAAGCTGCTGGACGAGGTCAGCCGCAGCGGCCGCCGCATCCTGTTCGAAGGCGCCCAGGGCGCCCTGCTGGACGTCGACCACGGCACCTATCCCTTCGTCACCTCGTCCAACACCGTCGCCGGCCAGGCCGCCGCCGGCTCGGGCATGGGTCCCAAGGGCCCGGGCTATGTGCTGGGCATCGTCAAGGCCTACACCACCCGCGTCGGCGAGGGCCCCTTCGCCTGCGAGCTGAACGACGAGGTCGGAACGCACCTGGCCACCATCGGCCGCGAGGTCGGGGTCAACACGGGCCGCGCCCGCCGCTGCGGCTGGTTCGACGCGGTGCTGGTGCGCCAGAGCGTGGCCCTGAACGGCATCGACGGCGTCGCCCTGACCAAGCTCGACGTGCTCGACGGCCTCAAGACGCTGAAGATCTGCATCGGCTACCGGCTCAACGGCCAGGTCATCGACCACCTGCCCGCCGGCCTGCGCGACCAGGCCGCCGTCGAGCCGGTCTACGAGGAACTGGAAGGCTGGAGCCAGAGCACCGCCGGCGCCCGCTCGTTCCGCGACCTGCCGGCCAACGCCGTCAAGTACGTCGGCCGCATCCAGGAACTGATCGGCGCGCCGGTCGCCCTGCTGTCGACCAGCCCCGAGCGCGACGACACCATCCTGCTGCGCGACCCCTTCCAGGACTGACCCGGCCAGGCCAGCCCGGAAGGGCTGGCCGCGTCAGGCCTTGCTGGTCACCGCCTTGCCGATGCCGCCGCCGATCAGGCCGGTGACGACCGAGCTCAGCGTGCCAAAGGCGATGACGATGGCCGGCACGTCGCCCAGGGCGAAGCTGACCAGGATGCCGACCAGCGCGCAGACGCCGCCGGCCACGGCGCCGCCCAGCATGTTGGCGCCCAGCGAGCCGCCCCTGGCCGTCGCCGCATAGATCAGCCCGGCGAGGGCGGAAAAGCCCATCCCCGCCCACATGAAGAGATTGTCCTTGATGAACGGGACATAGTGGCCGGCGATGACCATCGCCAGCTGCAGGACCGTGCCGATGGCGGTGGCCCGGACAAGCGCACTGCGGTTCATGTCTTCCTCCCCCGGAAGGATCAGGGCGTGATTGCCCCACGCGCACTCTGTCTTCCGGGCCCTACTGGCCCTGGACCTTGCGGGCGGCGGCGGCCGCCTTCTGTTTCTCGAAGACGCTGGCCCAGTCGATCGGGCCCTCGTCGAACCGGCGCTTCAGCGCCGCCAGCGAATAGGCGTTGCCCCATTCGAAATGGCCGTAGAGGACATCGAAGTCGCCGCCCGTCCCGTAGCCGACGCCGGTGATCGTCACCCGCGTGCGGCCATCGCCCAGGTCCTCGAACTGGCTGATCGAGACCGTCTGGTTGAACAGCTCCCGCCCCTTCAGCCCCGAGGGCGCCTGCACGTTGCGCAGCACCAGCAGCCGGCCGGGGATATAGGCCTCGATCCGGTTCTTGATGTTCTCCGGATCGCCCTGCCGGGCGTCGGGATTGTAGCTGGTCTCGATCACCCCGCCGATCCGCAGGTCGACCCAGGCCACCGGCGTCGCCCAGGTCTTGAAGCCCTCCGCGGTGGTGAAGGCCTTGTAGACCTCCTCCGGGCTGGCCTTGACCACGATCGACAGCTGCAGCACCCGCTTGCCGTCGGCCTCGACGAAGGAGGTGTTCTCCACCCCCTCGAAGTCGCGCCAGCTCGGCGCCTTGGCCGGCTCGGCCGCCGCGGCCGCCCCGGTCAGAATGAGGCTGGCGACCAGCCCCGCGAGAATGCGCCTCATGTCCCCGCCTCCCTGCCCATCCCCGCCTCGGCCGCCGCCGGGCTGGCGGCGCGCCGGAGGTGGCCGAAATAGTCGCGCAACGCCGCCACCGAGGCGTCGAAGGCCTCCAGCGTGCGATGGGTGCGCGACTGCATCACCCCGCCCTCCATCGTCGTCAGCACGAACACCGCCAGCCGCCGTGTGTCCGTGCCCGGCGGCAGGCGGTCCCGCGCCTGGTCCAGGCAGCCCTTCACATGATTGACCCAGCCGTCGAAGTTCACCGACAGCATCTCCCGCACCGGCGGGTCGGGCTCGTGCAGCTCCAGCGCGATCGAGCCGATCGGACAGCCGTACAGGCAGTCGGTCGTGCGCAGCATTTCGCGATAGGCGCCCAGCAGGGCGAAGACCCGCTCCACCGGGTCCTCCACCCCTTCCCAGGCCGGCGCCAGCAGCATCGGATAGATGCCGTCCCGATACATCTCCAGCACGGCCAGCAGCACGTCCTGCTTGGTCGGGAAGAAGTGGTACAGGCTGCCCGAATTGGCCCCCGCCTCGCGCAGGATGTCCGCCACCGAGGTGGTGTGAAAGCCCTTGTCCGAAAAGAGCCTCATCGCGGCGAACAGGATGCGTTCGCGGGTCGGTTCCATGCCTGGGCCCTTGGTTGATCGGTCAATCAAGACCATGGCGCGAAAAACGGCGTCCCGCAAGACGCCGTTTCCCGTCCCGTCCGCCGGCTACTTCGGCGGCTTGGCCGATTCCAGGATTTGGGCCTTGGTCTGGCTCGAGACCAGCCCTTCGCCGGACATCATCAGCGAGGCCTGCGGCACGGCGGCGACCTTGCCGTCGACGCTGATCAGAACCTCGGGGCCCGAAGCGCCTTCGCGCACGCCCGCGACCGTGCCGATCTCGGCGCCCTGGGCGTCCTTCACGGCGGTGCCGGCGGTGATGGTGGCGGTGGCCGAAGCGGGCTCGCCGGCTTCGCCCGCGCTCGGGGCCGGCGTCGGCTCGGCCTGCGCAGGTTCGGTTTGGGTCGGGGGCGCCGGGGTCGGCTCGGGCTGGGCTTCCTGGGCGAAGGCGGCGCCGGCCGAAAGGGCCAAGGCGGAGGCCGCGCAGGCGGCGAGCAGGGTCTTGGTCATGTACTGTACGCTCCGGTAGGCCCGCCCAGCCTGACAAAGCCAACGGTTCCCGCGATCACGGGTTCCTGATCGAACGCCGGTTTTTTCGTGAATCAGACCATGCCCACGGTGCGCAGCCGCGCCCGGGGATGGATCTCGCTCTGGCTCATCACCACGGTCTGGCCACGGAACCGCTCGATGATCGAGCGCACATAGGGCCGGGCCAGCGGGCTGGTCAGCAGCACCGCCGCATCCCCCGCCAGCGCCGCCCGCTCGAAGGCCTCGCGGATGGCCTTGATGAAGTCCTGCAGCTTCGAGGGCGCCATGGCCAGCTGCTTTTCCTCGCCCGCCCCGATCAGGCTGTCGGCGAAGGCCGCCTCCCAGTCCGGCGACAGGGTGATGATCGGCAGGGAACCATCGTCGGCCCGGTTGGCCCAGCAGAGCTGGCGCCCCAGCCGCGCGCGCACCGCCTCGACCAGCTGCGTCAGCGAGGCGGTGTGCGGCGCCGCCTCTGCGATGCCCTCCAGGATCGCGCCCAGATCGCGGATCGACACCCGCTCGCGCAGCAGCGCCTGCAGCACCCGCTGCAGGGTCGAGGCGGTGATGACGTTCGGGATCAGGTCCTCGACCAGCTTCTTCTGCTCGGGGCCCAGCTCCTTCAGCAGCTTCTGAACCTCGGCGTAGGACAGCAGCTCGGCCATGTTGTCCTTGAGGATCTCGGTCAGGTGCGTGGTCAGCACCGTCGCGGGGTCCACCAGGGTGTAGCCGCGGAAGGTCGCCTCCTCCTTCAGCCCGTCGTCGATCCAGGTCGCCGGCAGGCCGAACGCCGGCTCGCGCACATGCTCGCCGGGCAGGTCCACCTGCCCGCCGCGCGGGTCCATGGCCATCAGCGAGCCGATCCGCACCTCGCCGGCGCCCATCTCCATTTCCTTGATGCGGATGGCGTAGCCCTGGGTCGCCAGCCGCATGTTGTCGAGGATGCGCACGCTGGGCATGACAAAGCCGTACTCGGCCGCCAGCGTCTTGCGCAGGGCGCGGATCTGGTCGGTCAGCCGGCGGCCTTCCAGGTCGTTGATCAGCGTCAGCAGGCCGTAGCCCAGCTCGATCTTGATGTCGTCGATGGCCAGCGAGGCGCCGATCGGCTCCTCTTCCTGCTCGGCCGCCGCGGCTGCCGCCAGCTCGGCCGGATCGGGCGCCGGCGGCGCCTTGGCGTCCTGCGCCCTCCGCCAGGCCAGGAAGCCCGCGCCCAGCGACAGCACCGCGAACGGCAGCATCGGCATGCCGGGGATCAGCGCCATGACCCCGCCGGCCGCCGACACCACGCCCAGCGCCACCGGGTTCATCGCCAACTGCGCGGTCAGCGCCTTGTCGGCGGCGCCGTCGACCCCCGCCTTGGACACCAGAAAGCCCGCCGCGATCGAGATGACCAGCGCCGGCACCTGGCTGACCAGGCCGTCGCCGATGGTCATGATGGTATAGGTCGAAGCCGCGTCGCCGGCCGGCATGCCGTGCTGCATCACCCCGATCAGGATGCCGCCGATGACGTTGATGGCGGTGATCACCAGGGCGGCGATGGCGTCGCCGCGCACGAACTTGCTGGCGCCGTCCATGGCCCCAAAGAAGGTCGATTCCTGCTCCAGCTCCTTGCGGCGGACCTTGGCCTCTTCCTGGTCGATGATGCCGGACGACAGGTCGGCGTCGATGGCCATCTGCTTGCCGGGCATGGAATCGAGCGTGAAGCGCGCCGCGACCTCGGCGATGCGGCCCGAACCCTTGGTGATGACGACGAAGTTCACCAGCACCAGGATGGCGAAGACGATCACCCCGATGATGAAGTTGCCGCCCATCATCAGCTTGCCGAAGGCCTCGATCACCTGGCCCGCCCCGTGGGTGCCCTCGTGGCCGTGGCTGAGGATCAGCCGCGTCGAGGCCAGGTTCAGCCCCAGCCGGAACAGGGTCGTGACCAGCAGCACCGTCGGGAAGGCGGTGAATTCCAGCGGCTTCTTGATGAACAGCGAGGTCATCAGGATCAGCACGCTGCTGGTCAGCGACAGCGCCAGCAGCAGATCCAGCAGCATCGGCGGGATCGGCAGGATCAGAAGGACGATGACCCCGACGATGCCGATCGCCAGGCCCACCTCGCCCCGCGCGACCCAGCTCCACGCCTCGGCCGCGCCGGCGCGCGCCGAGGCTCCGGCGTTGGCGCGTTGCGGGGTGGCGGCGTCGGTCATGGCTTACGCGAACCGGTCTGGCGTCAGGCGGCGTTGCCGATGCCGGCCTGCGGCGCCGGAACCGAGACGCCCGCGTCGGTGTACTCGCGCAGCTTGTTGCGCAGGGTGCGGATCGAGATGCCCAGGATGTTGGCCGCGTGGGTGCGGTTGCCCGAACAGTGGCTCAGGGTGTCCAGGATCAGCTGCTGCTCGACCTCGGCCACAGTCTGGCCGACGAAGCCCCGGCTGACCGCCTCGGCCGCCATCGAGGCGGTGCGGGCCACGGCCACGTCCGGCGCGGGCGCCAGCGGCTGGCCGTCGGGCAGGCGGATGGCGAACTCCTCGATCTCGGCCCCGGTCGACAGCAGCACCGCCCGGTGCATGGCGTTCTCCAGCTCACGCACGTTGCCGGGCCAGGCGTGGGCGGTCAGCCGCCGCATGGCCTCGGCCGAGATCGGCCGCTCGGGCATGCCGTTGGCCTTGGCGTACTTGCGGGCGAAGTGATCGACCAGGGCGGCGATGTCGCCCGGACGCTCGCGCAGCGGCGGCAGCCGCAGGTTCACGACGTTCAGCCGGTACAGCAGGTCCTCGCGGAAGGCCCCCTCGCGCACGGCCTGGGCCAGGTCGCGGTTGGAGGTGGCGATCACCCGGATGTCGACCTTCACCGGCCGGCCGCCGCCGACGCGGTCGATCTCGCGCTCCTGCAGGGCGCGCAGCAGCTTGGCCTGCAGCCGCGCGTCCATCTCGCTGATTTCGTCCAGCAGCAGGGTGCCGCCGTCGGCCTCCTCGAACTTGCCGACCCGGCGGGCCACGGCGCCGGTGAAGGCGCCCTTCTCGTGACCGAACAGCTCGCTTTCCAGCAGGTTCTCGGGAATGGCCGCGCAGTTGACGCTGATGAACGGCTTGGACGCCCGCCGCGACTTGGTGTGGACATAGCGCGCCATCACCTCCTTGCCGACGCCGCTTTCGCCGGTGATCAGGATCGAGGCGTCGGACGGGGCGATCTGGTCGGCCAGCTTGATGACCTGGCCCATCACCGGGTCGCGCGCCACCATCGGCCGGTTGTCGTCGGACACCGCCGCCAGCACCGCGGCGATCAGGTCGGCCTCGGGCGGCAGGGGGATGAACTCCATCGCCCCGGCGCGGATGGCGTCGCCCGCCCGCTTGGGATCGGCCCCGACGCCGCAGGCCACCACCGGCGCGCGGATGCGCTCGGCCTCGTTCGCCGCGATCAGGGCGGCGATGTCGAGGTCGTAGTCGACCATCAGCAGGTCCGCCCCCTGCCCGGCCCGCAGCGCCTGGGTGGCGGCGGCGATGGTCTCGACATGGGCGACCTTGGCGCCGGCGCTCATCGCCATCTTCACGGCGACCGAGAGCTGTCCGTTCAGTTTTCCGACGACCAGAAGCCGCATGGAATGTCTCCTTACGCAGTACAGGGCGCCGATCAGGCGGCCGTGTCGCCGTCCTTGATGATTTCGGTCATGGTCACGCCCAGCCGGTCGTCGACGACGACGACCTCGCCGCGCGCCACCAGGCGGTTGTTCACATAGATGTCGATGGCCTCGCCGACCTTGCGGTCCAGCTCCAGCACGCTGCCCTGGCCAAGCTGCAGAAGCTGGGCGACCGACAGGTGCGCCTTGCCCAGCACCGCCGAGATGTTGACCGGGACGTCGAACACCGGCGCCAGGTCGGTGGCCGTCTTCTCGTCGAACTCGACCGGGGCGTCGGTGGCCAGGGCCTCGTCGGGCGAGAATTCCTGAAGGGTGAGGTTGTCTTCAGCCATGGAGCCCTCCCTGGGCTTGCGGCGGGATCAGGGGTTCGGCGTGCAGGCCCTCGGCGGCCAGCGCCTGGTCGAGCGCATCCTGGATGCGGCTGGCCGCGTCCTGCGGGTCGAAAGCCGCCCGGCCGTCGCCCCAGTCGAGAATGAAGGCCGCCGGGGCCATGCCGGGCTCGGCCCGCGCCTCCAGCCGGCCGGGAAAGCCGATGGCCTCGCCGGTGTCGTTCAGCACCTGCTGCACCCGCTCGGCCAGCTCCGGCGCCACCTTGACCAGCAGGCGCGGGCTGGCCTCGACCTCGCGGGCCAGGGCTTCCAGCGCCGCCGCCACCGGGGCTTCGGGGAACCGCGCCAGCGCGCTGTCGGCGATGCGGCGGGCCGCCGCCATGCTGAGCTGGGCGCTGCCGACCCGGTGCGAATGGGCCGCCTCGGCCAAGGCGCCCAGCGCCATCCGCGCCGATCCGGCCAGGTCCGCCACCGCGTCGGCCAGGGCCTGCTCGGCGCGGGCCAGGGCCGACCGCTCGCCTTCCGCATAGGCCTCGGCGCGGGCCGCCTCGACCTCCTCGGGCGTGAACGAGCGCTTGGCGCGCGGCGCCGAATAGGCCACCGCCCCGTCGTCGTCGAAGACGGTGTCGAACACGAAGGGCCTGTGGGCCGGGGTATGGACGGGACCGCTCATCAGTAGATCAGCTCATCGTCGCCGCCGGCCCCGGCCAGCATGATCTCGCCCTTGGCGGCCAGGTCCTTGGCCACCTGGACCATGGCCATCTGGGCCTGGTCGACGTCGCGCAGCCGCACCGGGCCCATGCTCTCCATGTCCTCGCGCATGATCTTGGCGGCGCGCTCGGACATGTTGGAGAAGAACATCTCGCGCAGGGCGTCGGACGAGCCCTTCAGCGCCAGGCCAAGCTGGTCCTTCTCGACCGACCGCAGCAGCGTCTGGACGCCGCCGGGGTCCAGCTTGGACAGGTCCTCGAACACGAACATCAGCGCCCGGATGCGCTCGGCGCTCTCGCGATTGCGCTCTTCCAGCGCGGCGATGAACCGGCTCTCGGTCTGGCGGTCGAAGTTGTTGAAGATGTCGGCCATCAGCTCATGGCTGTCGCGCTTGGAGGTGCGCGCCAGGTTGGACATGAACTCGACGCGCAGGGTCTGCTCGATCTTGTCGAGAATTTCCCGCTGCACCGGCTCCATGCGCAGCATCCGCTGCACGCACTCCAGGGCGAAGTCCTCGGGCAGGCAGGTCAGAACCCGGGCGGCGTGGTCGGACTTGATCTTCGACAGCACCACCGCGACGGTCTGGGGGTATTCGTTCTTCAGATAGTTGGCGAGCACCGCCTCGTTCACGTTGCCCAGCTTGTCCCACATGGTGCGACCGGCCGGACCCCGGATTTCCTCCATGAGGTTGTCGACCTTCTCGGGCGGCAGGAAGGAGGCCAGCAGCTTCTGGGTCTGCTCGAAGCTGCCCATGATGGCGCCCGACGCGCTCATCCCCGAGACGAACTCGACCAGCAGCTCCTCGACCACGGTGGCCGAGACGGTGCCCAGCGTCGCCATCGCCTGGGAGACTTCCTTGATCTCCTCCTCGTCGAGCGACTCCCAGATGCGGGTGTGATCCTCGCCCAGGGCGAGCAGGATCACGGCCGCCTTCTCCGGCCCGTTCAGCCGCGAGGTGTCGACGATCGCCTTGGATTTTCCCCGGGCGCTCATGCGGTCTCATGCAGCCAGCTGCGGAGGATCGAGACCGACTCCTCGGGATGGTTGTCGACGAACTCCGACACCCGCTTGACCGAGCTGGCCTTCACCTGGCCCTCGATGCGGGCGATGTCGATGCGCTGCTCGATCTCCGGGTTGGGCAGGGCCAGGGGCTCGCCTGTCGCCGGGTCGATGGTCAGCTGGACCGGAATCGCCCCGCCGCCCGCGCCGCCGGCCGTCAGCGGACCGCCCGGTCCGGCCAGCATCGGCATGCCGCCCTGGCCGGCCGGCTGGCCAAGGCTCTTGAGCACCGGGCGCAGGCCGAAGAACAGCAGCAGGATGCCGATCAGGCCCGCCACGCCCAGCTCGGCGAAGCGCATGATGTCGTTCTTCTCAAAGCTCAGCAGACCGCCGGCCTCGGTGCCGCCCTCGGTGGCCGGATCGCGGGCGAAGCGCACGTTGACGACCCGCACCTGGTCGCCGCGCTGCTGGTCGAAGCCGACGGCGGCCTTCACCAGCTCGTCCAGCTTGGCCATCTCTTCGGGCGTGCGCGGGGTATAGGCGCCGGGCTTGCCGTCGGCGCCGACGGCGGTGACGCCGTCCACGGCCACCGACACCGACAGCTTGCGGATCGCGCCCGGCTCGGTGACCTCGGTGCGGATGGTCTTGGAAATCTCGTAGTTGGTCGTCGTCTGGGCGCCGCGGCTGGTGTTCTTGTTCAGCGGGATCATCCCGGCCTGCGGCGCGCCGCCCGGAATGTTGGCGGCGGCGGAAACCGCGTTTGAATCGTCGCCAGCCGCCTCTTCGCTGTTTTCCTCGCTGGTCTGCTCCGACCGCACGACCTGGCCGTCGGGATCGAAGGTTTCCTGTTGCTGGGTGATGCGGGCGGTGTCGATGTCGGCGCTGACCTCGACGCGGGCCTTGCCCGGTCCGACCACGCCCTCGACCATTTCCTTGATGCGCGCGGCGGTCTTCTGCTCGACCTCGGTGCGGCGATCGTCCGCCAGCCGTCCGGCCGCCGAGCCGTCCGAGCCCGCCGACAGGGTGCGGCCGTCCTGGTCGATGACGGTGACGCCCTCCGGCTTCAGCCCGTCCACCGCGCCGGCCACCAGGTTCTGGATCGCCTGCACCTGGTCCATCGACGGCTTGCGGCCGCCGATGCCGATGGTCACCGAGGCCGACGGCGCGGCGGCCTCCTCCTCGAAAAGCTGGCGCTTGGGCAGCACCAGATGCACGCGCGCATAGGTCACGCCCTTCAGCGAGCGGATGGTGCGCGCCAGCTCGCCTTCCAGGCCCCGCTGGCGGTTGAGCTGCTGGACGAAGTCGGTCTGGCCGAGCGCCGAGCCCTGGTCGAAGATCTCGTAGCCGACCACCGAGCCGGAGGTGACCAGCCCCTTGCCCGCCACCATCAGCCGGCTGGTGCCGACCTTGTCGCGCGGCACATAGATGCTCGATCCGTCGCCGCGCGCCTCGTACTCGATGCCGGCCTGGTCCAGGGCCTGGGAAACCTCCGAGGCCTCCTTCAGGTCGAGGTTGGCGTAGAGCAGCTCCTTGGGCTGCTTGCTCATGTTCATGAGCAGGGCGGCGAGCACCGCCACCAGGCCGATCCCGACGCCGGCCATGACCAGCATCCTGACGGCCCCGGGACCTCGAAACGCGCTGAACAGCCTGTCCACCCTTGGGCCCCGCCCTTGACCAACGAGTCACGCGCGCCCCCGTTGAGGAGGTCGCTAGGCAGGAATTACCGGGTGCAGGGTAAACGGGGATTTAAGAGATGGCCGCCGGACGCCTCCACCGGCGCTTTTCCTGCCGGCGCCCGGCAGGCCTTGCCGGTCCCGCTTCATTGTCGATTATCGACATGTTTTCGGGCTATCCCGGCGACAGGCGGTTCATCAGCCCATCCGGTGAGTCACAGACGACTACAACGCCGTGGGGAAATGCACCCCCACTCTGACCACGGTTTGTAACAGACCGCCCCACCTGCAACCCACAAGATCCCCGCATCCGGCCCACGGCTGTATCGCCACAGTTCCCACGGATTCCGGGCGTTTTCGCCCTAAACCCCTGTCACCGCTTTTCTTTTCCCGTGGGGGGCCCTGCTATACTGCTGTAGCGCTTCGCCAGAGCGCGTTCCGATTGGTGGGAACCGGCAATCGGATGAAACGCGCGGCCACAGGATGTCCCGGCCCCAAAAGCAACGGCCGCGTTCCGATCCGGAACGCGGCCGCGCCTCAAGTCGCCGAGCCTGTTTTGGGGGGCGGAGCGGCTCAGCGATACTGTTGCAGACGGGTCGTGCGCAGGCCCGCCAGGCCATGCTGGTCGATCGACTTCTGCCAGCCGAGGAATTCCTCGGTGGTCAGGCGGTAGCGATCGCAGGCCTCGTCGAGCGACAGCAACCCGCCGCGCACGGCCGCCACGACCTCCGCCTTGCGGCGGATCACCCACCGCTCGGTGTCGGAGGGCGGCAGGTCCGACAGCGTCAAGGGCGCACCGGTGGGACCGATCACGTACTTCTCGCCCTTGCTGTTGACGCGCTGCTGTTGAAGCATCGTTCTACGCCTCGTCTGACTATTACCTTCGACCCACAACATAGGCCGGGGGCGATAACATGCGGTGAATCGGCGCAGTAAAATGGCCGGTAACCACTCTGAAACCCCTTATTCATTTCTTGTTTCATCTTGGGACAACGCCGTTAACCGGCGTTTACACCTTTACTAACGCTTAATGCTGAGCAGTTCTTCGAGCATCTGGTCGGCGGTCGTGATGATCTTCGACGAGGCGGAGTAGGCCCGCTGGGTCACGATCAGTCCGGTGAACTCGCTCGACAGGTCGACGGTCGAGGCCTCCAGCGTCGAGGGCGCGATGGCCCCCGCCCCGCCGGTGCCCGGCGCCTTCAGGCTGTAGGTGCCGCTCTCCAGGGTGACCCGGTAGGCGTTGCCGTTGGTGGCCTTCAGGCCGTCGGCGTTCGGGAAGGTGGCGATGGCCACCTGGGCGATCCGCCGCGAGATGCCGTTGTCGAAGATGGCGGTGACATAGCCGTCGTCGTCGATCTCGATGTTGGTCAGGTTGCCGAACGCGGTGCCGTTGGTCGACACGGCCTGGACGATCGACTGGCTGTCGTACTGCGTCAGGCCGCCGGCGCCGCTGGCCAGGTCGAAGCGGATTTCCTGGGAGTCGACGCCCAGCTCGTCGGCCCAGCGGACCTCGCCCGCTCCCGGCGCGCCGTCGGCCGAGGCGCCGAAGTTCAGCACCGGGTTGTCGGCGTCCAGCAGCGTGGTGCCGGCCGCATCCAGCCGGCCATCGGCGGTGAAGGCCACGATGCCGGTGGCGATCTGGCCGTTCGACAAGCCGGCGCCCGAGATGATGTCGTCGGCAGGCACCGCGCGGATCTCGGCGTACCACTGGTTGGGCACGTCGCTCTTGAGGAAGTCGACCTGGATCGTCCGCTTGCCGCCCTTGGAGTCCGACACCGGCACCTGGATCGAGAAGTCCGGCTTGATGCCGGTCCCGGCGTCCGGGTCGTACATCGCCATCGAGTTGGTCGAGGCGTCATAGGTCGCCAGTTCGGCCGAGACTTCCTGACTGGACTTGAGGTTGGCGCTCAGGCTGACCCGGGTCGTCCGCTCGGCGGCGCCGCCGACGTTGGAGACGTTGATCGAGTTCAGCCGCCCCAGGTCCGAGGGGTCGGTGGTGATCTGGCCCTGGTCGTCGACCAGCCAGCCCTGCAGGTACAGGCCCGCCTCGTTACGCAGGTAGCCGAAGTTGTCGAGCTGGAAGGCCCCGGCCCGGGTGAAGGAGCGGGCGTCGGTGGCCTGCAGGTTCTCCGCCTTCTCGGTCACGACGAAGAAGCCCTGGCCGGCGATGGCCAGGTCGGTGGAGTTGGCGGTCGTCTGCGGCAGGCCCTGCTGGCTGACGTACTGGCGCGTCTTGGCGCTGACGCCGCCGGCCGCGTAGGAGGCGTTCCGGCTGTTGCCGGACACCAGGGTCTGGAAGTTCGCCTGGCTGCGCTTGTAGCCGACGGTGTTGACGTTCGCGATGTTGTCCGAGATCGCGGCCAGGGCCGACGAATTGGCGACCAGTCCGGACACCCCTGCGAGCATGGCGCTGTTGATGCTCATGGTCTTGTTATCCTTGCCTACGCTGATGGGTTACGAGCGCGCCTGCTGCGGTACGGGTCGGGCGGCTGGGCCCGGTCCGGAGGGAGCGTTCTTGCTCCCCGGGTGAGAGAAGAGTCGTCGTCACGTGGTCTGGCTCACGCCGGTGACCGCGGTGATCGGGACGCGGGTCTTGCCGATGGTCACCACGGTCGTGCCGTCGATCGACTGCACGGCGGTGGCGATGCCGGTGAGGGTCTGGCTGGCGTTGACGGTGGCGCCGCCGGCGTCCTTGGCGGTGATGCGCAGGCCGTATTCGCCGTCGCCCAGCTTGTTGCCGAGCTCGTCCTTGCCGTCCCAGGTAAAGGCCTGGTCGCCGGCGGCGACGCCGGACAGGTTGACGGTCTTCACCGTCTTGCCGGCGCTGTTGAGCACCTCGAGCTGCACCGTGGCGGCGCCGCGCGGCAGGTTGTAGGCCCAGTTGGCCTCGCCGTCCGTCAGCGAGGCCGCGGCCGTCGAGGCGGTGACCGTCTTGCCGATCAGGTTGACCGAGGTGGCCAGGCCGCCGTCGTTCATCCCGACCAGGGTCGCCAGCAGGTCGTTGGTCAGCAGCTGCTGCTCGACACCGGTCATCTGCACGATCTGCTGGGTGAACTGCGTCGAATCCATCGGCGAGAGCGGATCCTGGTTCTTCAGCTGGGTGGTCAGCAGCGACAGGAAGGTCTCGGTGCTGTCGGCCAGGCGCGCGCGCGAGCTGGTGATCCGGTCAATGACCGAATTGGCTCCGGAGGCGGCTGTGGTGGCGTCGGCCATGCGGTCCTCAGATCACGATGTCCAGTCCGCGCCGGGCGGACAGGCGAATGGGGGCGGCCTCGGCCTCGAGGCTGTCGAACAGGCGGGTGAAGGCGGCGGAGACCATCGGCTGGCGCTCCTGGTCCTGGCCGGGCTGCGAGCCCGAGCGGCCGTCCTGGCCGGCCAGGTCGAAGGTCAGGCTGTCGTCGGCCAGGGTGAAGCCGGCCTGCTCCAGCGCCTGGCGCAGCTCGCCGGCCCGGGCGCGCAGCTCCTGCGCCGCCTGGGCGGTGTCGAAGGTCATGCTCGCGCTCAGTTGGCCGTCGGCCTTGATCTCCAGGCTGACGTCGACCGTGCCGAGGCCGTGGGGGTCGAGGCGCATCTCGAAGCGGCTGGTCTGCAGGCCCAGCTTCTCGAGGATGCCGGCGGCCAGCCTGGCCACCGTCTCGGGCGCGCCGCGCACCGCCTGGGCCGATCCTGCCGCGCCGTCCGCCGCCTGGGCGGTGGCCGAACTGGTGGTGAAGGCGCCGACGGCCTCGCCCTCGCCGTCGGGCGCTGCGGGTTCGGCGGCGGTGATGACCGGCGGCGGGGCATCGGCGCCGACATCCGCATCGGCGGCGGCGGCCTCGACAGGCGCCGGCTCCCCGGCCGGCGTCGCCGCCTTCGCGGGGGCGCCGTCACCGGACACAGCCTCGCGTCCGCCTGTCGCCTGGGTGGCTGCTTCCCTGCGCGCGTTCGACCGCGCATCGGCCAGGCGCGGATCGGCGGCCAGGGCGGCGGACTGGGCCTGGAGGGCGAGGGATGCGGCCGGCGGCGCGGTGGTCTGCGCGGCGGGCTCCTGGGCGGCGGCGGTCTGCTCGCCCGAGGCGGCCTCGACAGCCTGGGCCAGGACCTCGGTCGTAATGGCGATGTCCGCCTCGATGGCCGGCGCGGTCGGTGCGCGCTGCGGAGCGGAGGCGGTCGTCTCGGCGACCGGGACGGCGGGACGGCTGGCCGCCGGCTGGCCATCGGCCGCCGCCAGCAGCGCTTCGGTCGCCGCCTGGTGCTGGTCCAGGCGCGGACCGGCGGGAAGACCGGCCTTGAGGTCGGACAGATCGCAGGTAACGGCCCCGTCGCCCGCTTCGTCACCGGCCCCGGCCGGCTGGCCATCGGCGGCCGGCGCGGCGGCGACAGCCGGATCAAGGGCCTGCACCCCGCCCATGGCCTGGGCGAGCCAGGAGGCCAGCGCGGCCTCGTCCTGTCCGGCGTCCCGTCCGGTCGCGCCGGCCGGGCGGCGCCCGTTCTCCGGCTGGGGGGCGACGTCTTCGCCCTCGCGCGGTGCGAACAGCGCCAGCAGGGCCTCGAAACCGCCGACGGCCGCGCCCACGGTGTCGCCGGTCGCCAGCCGGATCGCCGGCTGGGCCACGGTGGCCATGATGGATGCGGGCGTAGTCATGAGACGCGGGTAGCCTGGCGGCGGAAAGGGAGATGGGATCGGCGCCTGCTGCGCCCGGCTCATTCGGACCGTCCCAAGCAACGCTGGCGCCAGTTTGCCACGATTGCCATAACATATTGATTTATATCATTATTTTTCCGCTCCCCCAGGATCGCGGCCATCGGTCCACGGTCGAATCTTGCCGGGCTCGCCCGGTCGAAATGGCCCCTGCCCGGCGCCCCTCGCCCGTCCCTGGGCTCCCCTCCGCCAAACTGGCGCCGCTCTTGCGAAGCCGTCGCTGACCACTCCGGCGCTTCAGAAGGAAGGCCATGTAAATCAAGGGCTTGGCAAAGCCCCTCGCGCGCGGGCCGCATGCCCGCCCGGCAGAATCGTCCGGGTCGCGTCAGGCTTTGCCGGGCGGAGACGCGGCCAATGGCCCTGAACCAGATCATGTCCTCGGCCACCACGGGCCTGATGGCGGCGCAGACCGGCCTGCGGGCGGTGTCCGACAACATCGCCAACATCAACACCCCCGGCTACGTGCGGAAGGTCGTCCACCAAACCCCGCTGATCTCGGCCGGCCTGGGGGTCGGGGTCGACGTCAGCAAGATCGTCCTGGCCTCCGACCGCTTCCTCGAGCGGGCGGCCCTGACCGCCAAGGCCGGCGCCGCCCAGGCCGGCGTCACCGCCGACATGCTCGACCGCGCCCAGGCCCTGTTCGGCGATCCCAGCACCTCGACCTCCTTCTTCGCCAAGCTGGACAGCATCTACGCCGCCTTCTCCGCCGCCTCCGAGGACGCCGCCTCCAGCGTCCAGCGCGGGGCCACCCTCGACGCCGTCAACGCCTTCCTGGGCGAGGCCAGCCGCATCGGCGCCTCGCTCAAGAGCCTGGCCGCCGAGACCGACAGCCGCATCGCCGCCGGCGTCGACCGGGTCAACCAGCTGCTCACCGAGATCGACGCCCTCAACGCCGAGATCACCCGCGCCAGGATCGCCACCGGCGACGCCACGGGCGCGGAGAACATCCAGGGCGGCCTGATCAACGAGCTCTCGGGCCTGATCGACATCAGCATCAACCGCCGCGATGCCGGCGGCGTGGTCATCCGCGCCTCCGACGGCATGCCCCTGGCCGGCGAGGGCGGCGCCGCCCGGCTGACCTACGTCCGCAGCGACGGGGCCTCGGGCGAGATCGCCGTCACCCTGGCCGGGGCCGTTGGCCAGACCTCGCTCCGCGCCCGGCTCACCGGCGGGGAGCTGCGTGGCCTTCTGGACCTGCGCGACCGCGAACTGCCGGCGCTCGGCGAGCAGCTGGCCGAGTTCGTCAGCCAGGCCGTCGACGAACTGAACCGGGCCCACAACGCCGCCTCGGCCGCGCCCCCGCCCACCAGCCTGACCGGGCGTGACACCGGCCTGGACCTGCCCACCGCCGTCTCCGGCTTCACCGGCCGCACGACCCTGGCCGTGGTCAGCCAGACCGGCATGCTGCAGCGTCAGGTGGACATCGACTTCGACGCCGGGACGATGAGCGTCGACGGCGGACCCGCCTCGGCCTTCACACCCGCCAGCTTCCTGGCCAGCCTCAACGCCGCCCTCGGCGCCAGCGGCTCGGCCAGCTTCACCGACGGCCGTCTCAGCCTGTCGGCTGCGGGCGGCTCGGGCCTGGCCTTCGTCGACGCAGCCACTGGCGGCTCCCAGAAGACCGGCAAGACCTTCTCGCACTTCTTCGGCCTCAATGACCTGATCTCCAGCGCCGGCGTCGCCGACTATGACACCGGGCTTCGGCCGACCGACCCCCACGGCTTCACCGCCGGCGACGAGATCACCTTCCGGGTGGCCGGCGCCGACGGCGCCCGCATCCGCGATGTCAGCATCGCCGTGCCGGCCGGCGGCACGATGCAGGACCTGCTCGACGCCCTGAACGCCCCCGCCGGCGGCCTTGGCCTCTATGGCCAGTTCAGCCTCGATCCCGACGGCGCCCTGACCTTCAACCCGGCCGCGGCCGGCGGCGCCAGCCTGACGGTCACGCGCGACGATACCGAGCGGGGCCTCGGCGGGCCCTCGATGAGCGAGCTGTTCGGCATCGGCGGCGCCCAGCGGGCCCAGCGCGCCGAACAGTTCACGGTGCGGTCCGACATCGCCGCCAACAGCGCCCGGCTGGCGCTGGCGACCGTCGACCTGACCCAGGCTGCCGCCGGTCGGCCCGTCCTCTCGGCCGGCGATGGCCGCGGCGCCCTGCTGATGGCCGGCGCCGGCGAGGTGAATACCGACTTCGATACCGCAGGCGGCCTTGGATCGGTCCGCATGACCGTCGCGCGCTACGCCGCCGAACTGGCCGGCTCGGTCGGCCGCAAGGCCGAGACCGCCGCCTCGCGCCGCGACACGGCCCAGGCCGTGGCCGACGAAGCGGCCTCGCGCCGCGCCGCCGTTGAGGGCGTCAACCTCGATGAGGAGCTGATCGCCATGACCACCTACCAGCAGGCCTTCAACGCCTCCGCCCGCGTCATCCA
Organism: Caulobacter sp.; assembly: GCA_046295055.1. GTDB lineage: Bacteria > Pseudomonadota > Alphaproteobacteria > Caulobacterales > Caulobacteraceae > Caulobacter. The sequence continues at coordinate 36,922 of JBKBOD010000008.1, forward strand.
GGCCAGCAAGGACATGTACGACGTCCTGCTGAACATGATGGGAGCCTGATCTTGACCCGCATCGCCACGGCCAACAGCTACTCCGCCGTCCTCTCCGACCTGATGCGCGCCCAGACGCGCCAGCAGGAGGCCCAGAACCAGGTTTCCAGCGGCAAGATCGGCTCGGACCTCAAGGGTTTCGCGCGCAACGCCGAGACCCTCCTGGCCAGCCAGACAATCAAGGCCCGCACCGAGGGCCTGATCGAGCAGGGCAAGGTGCTGGCTACCCGGCTCACCGCCCAGGACCTCGCCCTCACCCAGGCCGCCGACGCCGCCCAGGGCGCCCGCCAGGCCATCACCGAGGCCATCGCCGCCGGCCGGGGCGACGCCCTGATGACCGAGCTGAACAGCTGGTTCGGCTCCTCCGTAGACGCCCTCAACGCCAAGCACGGCGGCCGTTACCTCTTCGCCGGCGGCCAGATCGAGAGCCGGCCGGTCACCGCCGCCAACCTGTCCGACCTCACGGCCGCGCCCGCCCTCGCCGACCTGTTCGGCAACGACGGCCTGACGCCGGTCAGCCGCCTCGACGAGACCACGACCGTCGAAACGGGCTTCCTGGCCGACGCGCTGGGCTCGGACCTGTTCGAGGCCTTCCGCCAGGTCCAGGCCTACGTCGAGGCCAACGGCGACTTCTCCAGCCCCCTCACCGACGCCCAGCAGACCTTCCTGGAAGGCACGCTCTCTGGCTTCGACGCCGCCCGGCGCGGCCTGACCGAACAGGCCGCCCGCAACGGCCTCAACCAGAACCGCCTCGACGAGGCCATGGACCGCCACGAGGCGCGCAGCGTCATGCTCGAGGGCGTGGTCGCCTCCGTCACCGAGGTCGACATGGCCGAGGCCATCACCCGCCTGCAGCAAGCTCAGACAGCGGTCCAGGCCAGCGCCCAGGTCTTCTCGACCCTGCGCGAGTCCTCGCTGCTGAACCTGCTGTCCCGCTGATCGCCCACTGGCCGACAGTGGCCGGGACCGGCTGATTGGGCTAAGTCGGCGGACATGATCCATCTCGCCTCGCTGAACCTGTCGGTCGTCATCGCCGTCATCGCCTGCATCATCGGCGGGGTGATGGGCGGGGCTCGGTTCGCCCGGCCGCCAGGCTCCACTCCGCATGGACGCGCCGAAGGCCGCGCCTTCGCCGGTATGCTGATCCTGGCCCACGCGGGCACGGCGATGACGCTCGGCTACTCGCCGGCCATGGGCCGGCTGATGGCCGGGGTCCTGGCCCTTGGCTGGCTGGGGGCGGGGCTCGGGCGCGGGCTGTCGCTGATCATGGACCGCCAGTCGGACCCCATGCTGCGCCAGGCGCTGATCTTCGAGTTCCTGATGGCCATGGCGCTGGGCCTGCCCGCGCTCGGCGTCGGCCAGGCCAGCTTTGGCGGCGTCGTCGAGGTCTGAGCGCGAAGTCCCGGCGCTCAGCCGCCCTCGCGGTCGTAGAGATAGTCGGTGCTGGCCAGCTTGAGCCTGTGAAGCATGGCCTCGCCGACCAGGCTGAGCGGCCGGTCCTTGCGGTGCACGACGGCGACTTCCCAAGGCGGCACGGCCGCGAAGGTCGCCAGATGGACGGTCGGGTCCTTGTAGGCGAGTTCCTCGGCCAGTTCCTGGTCGATGATCGCCACCATGCCGCACGACATGGCCGCCGCCGCCGCCCCGCGCTGGGTCAGCACCTCCATCCGGCTGCGGATCGGCACGGCCTGGCGCGCAAACGCCTGAAGCTGGGCGTCGCGATAGGGACTGGGCGGCGCCTGCAGGACGATCTCGACATCGACCAGGTCGGCGACATCCAGGGACTGGCGGTTGGCCAGCTTGTGGTCGACCCGCATCACCACCATCAACCGCCGCCGCCCCAGCGGATGCACCTGAAGCTGGGCATGGGGCGAGAAGGGACCCATGGCCACGCCCATCTCGACGGTGTCGAGCAGGATCCGCCGCAGGGTCTCGTCCTGGACCAGCGCCTCGATCCTCACCTGCAGATCCGGCGCCTCCGCAACCAGCGCGCCGATCGCCCTCGCCACAAGGCCGTCGGCGTAGATGGGCAGGGCGGCGATGCTGAAGTTCCCCCGCAGGCCCTGGCGGATCGCGTCCGCGGCCAGCGTGATCCGGTCCAGCCCGGCGAAGCTGCGACGCACCTCGTCGGCCAGCAGGGCGCCCTCTGCGGTCGGGCGCATGCCGAACCGGCCGCGCTCGAAGAGGGAAAGGCCCGTCCGCTCCTCGAGGGCGGCGATGGCCTTGGTGATGGCCGGCTGGGTCATGCCGAGCCGCTCTCCGGCCAGGGTGGCCGAGCCCGCGTCGATGACAGCCTGGAAAACCTCCAGGGATTTGGGATCCAGCCTCGCCATGCACCTACGCCCGACACACACGCCCAGCCCGGGCTGACCCTTGTTATCCATAACTGGACGGAATTCCAGCGACCCGATTTGGAATTTGATCCCCGGCGGCCGCTGCGGTTGCATCGCCTGGACGGAGCGCGAGCCCCGCACAGCAAGGCGTTCCGACCGACAGCCACGCCGGAACGCCCGCCCTTCGCGCGGGACCCGACCCCGCGCGAAGGGCCCCCGTCCCCGCACCAACCGATCGCAGCCAAATCCGGCTTGACGACAGATTACTTTGCGTTCTAAAGTACATTGTCGCCCGCTGGAGAGGCGAGAGGAGCCCGAGATGATCAAGTCGATGAAGACGTCCCTCGCCCTGGCCGCCGCGCTCGGCGCCCTGGGCTTTGCCGGTTCGGCGCTGGCCGCCGACCTCACCGTCGTGCTGGAGGGTGTCGAAGACAAAGGCGGAACCATGCTGGTCTCGCTGCAGAACAAGGAGCAGTTCGGCAATCCGATGAACGCCATGGGCGCGGTTGCGCCAGCGACCGCCGGCAGCATGAGCCTGACCATCAACGACGTCCCGCCGGGCGATTACGCGGTCATGGTCCTGCACGATTCCGACGGCAACTATCAGCCGACCATGGGATCCAACGGCAAGATCGCCGAAGGCACGGCCTATTCCGGCAAGATCACCACCGGCTGGAAGTTCGAGGAGCTGAAGTTCACCGTGCCCGCGGAAGGCGGCAAGGTGACCCTCAAGATGTCCTACCCCCGGTAGGTTGGCCTGTCAGGCGGAGCCGGAACGATGAAGCGACTGATCGGCGCGGCGCTGGCCGCGATCCTGCTGGCCGGCTCCGCGAGCGCTGCTGCGCCGACCGCGGAAGGCGAGACCTTGCGGTTCGTCAACGCGGTCTGGTGGGACGGCAAGGCGTTTCGCAAGGGCGATCGATACGTCCGCGACGGCCAGTTCGTCGCCCCGGTCCGCTCAGCACGGACGGTCGATCTGGGCGGCGGCTGGGTCGTTCCACCCTTCGGCGAGGCGCACAATCACAACCTGGACTTCCCGACCATGGTCCGGGGCGTCAGCGACCAGTATCTGGCCAACGGCGTCTTCTATGTGAAGAACCCCAACAGCCGGTACGCCTTCACCCCCCAGGCCCGGCCGCTGCTGAACCGTCAGGACACGGTCGACGCCGTCTTCTCCATGGGCGGGATCACGGCAGAGGGCGGCCATCCGATTCGTCTCTACGGCTTTCTCTCGCGCTTCTCCGGCCCGCCGCAGCCGGGCGAGAGCTTCGAGGGCGACGCCTTCCACCTCGTCCGGACCGAGGCCGACATCGACCCGGTGCTCGACCGATTGCAGGGCCAGGGCGCCGAGTTCATCAAGACCTACCTGCTTCACTCCGAGCAGTACGAGAAGCGACGGAACGATGCGAAGTTCTACGGCCTCAAGGGCCTGGACCCCGCGCTCTATCCCAGGGTCGTCGCTGCCGCGCACCGTCGTGGGCTGAAGGTCTCGGTGCACATCGAGACGGCGGCCGACTTCCGCACCGCGGTCGCCGCCGGCGTCGACGAGATCAACCACCTGCCCGGCTACGTCTGGGAGGCGGGCGAAACGGCCGAGGTCTATCGCCTGAGCGAGGCCGACGCCCGCGCCGCCGCCCGGGCCGGGGTCGTGGTGGTCACCACCACCGTCGTCACCGAGGGCATGCCGCTCAAGCCCGAACGCAAGGCGGATATCCAGGCGCTGCAGGTCGCCAACCTGAAGACGCTGCACGCGGCGGGCGTCCGGCTGGCCATCGGCTCGGACAACTACATGGTCACCTCGCGCGCCGAGGCCGAGCACCTGATCCGCCTGGGCGCCTTCGACGGTCCCACGGTCCTTGGGCTGTGGATCGACACCGCCCCGACGGCCATCTTCCCGGGCCGGCGCATCGGCTGCCTGGTCGTGGGCTGCGAGGCGGACTTCCTGGTCCTGGGGGCCGACCCGCTGAAGGACTTCGCCGCCACCGGCCGGATCACCGGGGCGTGGAAGGACGGCGCGCCCCTGACCCTGGTCCCGCGTCAGCCCACGGTCATGCCGGGCGCGCCAGGCGGCGGCGGCCACGTTCACTAGGCAGTCCGATGGAAGGCGGGCCGGCCTCTACCAGCCCCGGGCGACGCCTTCGCGCCTGGGGTCGGCGCCGCCGGTCAGCCGGCCGTTCACGACCATCACTCCGTGCAGGCCCGAGTTCTCGCCCCCGCTGGCTCGCAGGGTCAGGCCCCTCTGGGCCATGCCCTCGACCACCCCCGGCGCGAAACGCGCGGCCTCGCCCGTGGCCCCGGACCCACGCGCGATCAGGTTCGGCAGTTCGATGGCTTCCTGCATCGGCAGGCCCCAGTCCAGCACCCCGACCAGGGTCTTGAGGTTATACGACAGGATCGAGGTCCCGCCCGGGCTGCCCAGGGCCGCGACAAACCGGCCCTCCCTGTCCAGCACAATGACCGGCGACATCGACGAGCGCGGCCGCTTGCCCGCCGCCACGGCGTTGGCCGCAGGGGTTCCGTCCGCGTCGGTGGGCGCGAAGTTGAAGTCGGTCAGCTGGTTGTTGAGGAAGAACCCGCCCGCCATCCGGCCCGATCCGAAGATGCTCTCGACCGTGGTGGTCATTGAGACCACGTCCCCGTCGGCGTCGACGATGACCATATGGCTGGTGCCGGTCGGCTCCAGGGTGGCGTCGGCGGCGCGCGCCTGTGCCCCCGGCGGCCGTCCGGCCTGCGGCGCCGGCCCGAAGCGTTCGCCGATCAGGGCCGCCCGCTCGGCGACATAGCCGGGATTGAGCAGCCCCTGCACCGGCACCGCCACGAAGTCGGGATCGCCGACATAGCGGTCGCGGTCGGCGTACATCAGCCGCTCGGCCTCGGCGATCTGGATCCAGGCCACCGGATCGGTCGGCCCCCGGCTGGCGATGTCGGTCTTCTCCAGCATGGCCAGGGCCTGCAGCAGCGACACGCCGCTCGAGGCCGGCTGGGCGGTGCAGACCAGATAGACCCGGTAGGGATGGCAGAGCGCCGCCTTCTTCAGCGGCCGATAGCCGGCCAGGTCGGCCGGCGTCATCACCTGCCCGCGCGGCTCGGCCCCGACCGAGGCGATGATGGCGGCGGCGGTCTCCCCCTTCAACAGTCCGTCCGGGCCGTCCCGCGCGATGAGCCGCAGGCTGGCGGCATAGGCGGGGTTCTTCAGCACGTCGCCGGCGACATAGCGGCTGCCGTCCGGCTTGGTGAAGTAGCGGACCGTGTCGGGCGTCTTCGTCTGCGGGAAGGGCGAGGCGATCATGCCGGCCAGGCGCGGGCTGACCTTGAAGCCCTCGGTCGCCAGCCGCTCGGCGTCGCCGAACAGGCTGTCCCAGGCCAGCTTGCCATGGTCGCCGTGCGCCATGTGCAGCATGGCGATGGCTCCCGGCGCCCCGGTCGAGCGGCCGCTGAGGATGGCCTCGACATAGCCCAGCGGCTTGCCGTCCGGGCCCATGAACATGTCGGGCCGGGCGCTGGCCGGGGCTGTCTCGCGACCATCATAGGCCGTGACCTTGCCGGTGGCCGAGTCGTAGTGGACCAGGAAGGCCCCGCCGCCCAGACCGCTGGACTGCGGCTCGACCAGCCCCAGCACCGCCTGAACCGCCACCGCCGCGTCCACCGCGCCGCCGCCGCGCCTCAGCACCGCCAGCCCCGCCTCGACCGCCAGCGGGTTGGCGGCGGCGACCATGACCTGGCCCTTCGTCACGGCGGGCCCTGGCGCCTGTCCTCCCGCAAGCGGAGCCCCGCCCGGCAGCGCACAGCCCGAGAGCACAAGGGAAACGGCGCACAGGCCGGCCAGGAATACGCGCATCACAACTCCACCGGGCCGGGCCCATCGAACAGAGATCGCCACCTTAGAGCGGGGCGCCAGCGGACGGAATCAAATCTCGCGCCGCCCCATCGGCATGCCCGCCGATGGACAAGGCTGCCTCCGCCGCGCCAGATAGCCGCCCGATCAGACAGGGGACGCCCCATGACCACCCGCCCTGGCCCCCGCAACAGCCTGACCGACGTGCCCGGCCTCAAGGTCGGACAGGCGGTGGACGAGCGGGTGCGCACCGGCGTCACCGTCATCCTGCCCGACGACCGCGTGGTGGCCGCGGTGGACGTGCGCGGCGGCGGCCCCGGCACCCGCGAGACCGACGCCCTGGCCCCGGAAAACCTCATCGAGGCCAGCATCGACGCCATCAGCCTGTCTGGCGGATCGATGTACGGCCTGGGCGCCGCCGACGGCGTGGCCGCCTGGCTGGGCGCCAACGGCCGGGGCTATCCGGTCTCCAGCCGGCCGGACGTGCCCCGCGCCCCCATCGTGCCCGGCGCCATCCTGTTCGACATGGCCAACGGCGGCGACAAGGCCTGGGGCCTGGAGCCGCCCTACCGGCGGCTGGGGATCGAGGCGGTTCAGGCCGCCGGCCTGGACTTCGCCCAGGGCACCGCGGGCGCCGGCTACGGCGCCATGGCCGGCGGCTGGAAGGGCGGCACGGGCAGCGCCTCGCTGGTCACCCACGACGGCTACAGCGTCGGCGCGCTGGTCTGCGTCAATTCCTACGGCTCGGTCACGGCCGGCGATGGCCGCACCTTCTGGGCGGCGCCGTTCGAGATCGACGGCGAGTTCGGGGGCCTCGGCTGCGCGGGCCTGGCCATCCCGCCCGACGACTGGGGCCGGGCCAAGGCCAACCCCGGCCTGCGCCAGAACACCACCATCGCCTGCGTCGCCGTCGACGCCGCCCTCAGCCCCGGCCAGGCGCGGCGCCTCGCCATCATGGCCCAGGACGGCCTGGCCCGCGCCATCCGCCCGATCCACGCCCCCTTCGACGGCGACGTCGTCTTCGCCCTCTCGACCGCCCGCCAGCCCCTCAAGGGCCCCGAGCCCATGGCCATCGCCCGCCTCGGCGCCCTGGCCGCGGACGTCCTGGCTCGCGCCGTCGCCCGCGCCGTCTACGAGGCCACGCCCTGGCCCGGAACCGAGGTTCCCTGCTGGAAAGACGGCCGCTGAATTTTCCGCCGCGCCGGGCTTGCCTTTCCCGAACGCCGCGACTAGGTTCCGCGCCCTCGCCGGACCCCTACGCAGGGCCCGTCGGGCAGCGCGCCCGTAGCTCAGCTGGATAGAGCATCAGACTACGAATCTGAGGGTCGGACGTTCGAATCGTTCCGGGCGCGCCATTTTCGCTTCAAAGCTCGCCAAGAATAGGGAGCTGGAAGGGATGGAAGACGCCGACCACTAGGCGACTCCGACAAATGAACAGGCACTCTCCCGCAGAGCGACTCCGTTCACGGTCTCCGCCTGAATGACCACACCAAGCTCGCCAGCGACCCAATGACGGCCGCTAGGCCAAAGAGAGCTGGCCCTTCGAACGCGATGATGGTCATTGATGCAAGAACCCCCGAGACTCTAGCGGGGAGGCCCAGCAGCGCTTGTCTACAAGAACGAGTCGGCGTTTCGGCGCACCGGGATCGCTCTTCTTCGGCGTGACCGAGACGACGGCGACCCGCCAGTCCTCGATCCCCATAACGGTGGTGGTAGTGATCCCGGCGAGGACAGTGTAACCCTGCGTCTCGATCTGACGGACTGCCTCAAAAACACCTCGATAGAATTCCCTTTTCCTCCCATCGACCTCCTTTGGTTCGGGTGGGAGGAGCTTCGAGAACAAGAAAGAGCCAAGGTCCAGCCACTCCGCCAAGCTGCGGATGTCCGGTTCGATCTCTTCCTCGCAACCTGGGCAGTGGATGATCAGGCCATGCGTCTGAACCAATCTGCGAATCTGCGGCTGGGTCGTAATGGTCGACACCTCAACCGGAACTAAGCTCCCCCATTCTTGAGCTATTGCTTCAGCTTCCTTGTTGGATATCTGTTCACGGGGCGCGGTGAAGTATCCGGCATGATAGCCCAAGGCTTGGCCAATTTTTTCCAGGGCCGAATGGCGGACCCTTTCTCCACGCTCGACGCGCTCGACGGTAGAAATTGAAACACCGGCAAAGTCGGCTAAGGTTGACTGTTTCCAGTTTCTCAGACCCCGCGCTATCGCGATCGTAAAGGCGACTAGCTCTGGCGGAGGCACGTGCTCGCCCGGCACGTCCCTTGGAAGCTGCGCGATCCGTTCCAGCAATGTCTGCTTACTCATGGCATCTCCTTTCGGGGGAGAGGATGGGGTTGCGCTGCCGAGCAAAAGAGTGGGGTCCGTCCTTCAGTTAAGTCGACCATCGCTCCACAGTCAGGTCTAGCCTGGCCTGACGCCCCCTCACCCCTCGTGCTCGGCCCGCTCCCACGCCGCGTAGGCCGCCTCGAGCCTGTCCGGAAAGGCGATCCTCGTCAGGGCCGGCAGGGGCACGGCCGCGGGTTCCGCGCCTGGTTCCTGGCCGGTGATGCGGCCGTCTTCCACCGCATAGGCGGCGCCGGGGACGAGGGCCGGTGCGGCGGCGCAGATGCCGCACCACAGCGCCGGATCGTTCCAGGCCTCGATGTCGGCGAACTCGGCCGCCAGGTCATGAAGCCGGATGGCGGCATAGGCGATGTCACGCAGGAAGAAGGCCGCGCCGCCGGGGCTGCGCCCCTCCGCCTTCGCACTCCGGCGCGCCTTCAGGATCAGCCGCCGGCTGCGTTCGATCCGCTGGACCAGGGTCTGGCGCTCGATGATCGGCGCTTCAGGCAGGGCCAGCCCGGCCGCAGCCGCCCGCTCCCGGTCGGCCAGGCCGGCCGCCAAGGCCGGAAACGCGGCCTCGAACGCCGCCCGCCAGTCAGCGGCCGCCACGATCTCCCCGGAGCGGCTCCAGTCCAGCATCGCCCGCGCGATGCCCGTGCCGAAGGGCGGGAAGTGCGCATAGGGGATCCTGCCGGTCCTAGCCGGCGGGGCTTGGCGAGGCAGGGGCGTTCCTTTCCGATGATGGCCTGATCGCTTTCGTCGATATCGGCATCAGGGAACGCCGTTCCAAGAGCCCCCCTTCCCTGTCCCACCGTAACCCCCGGCAGAGTGGCCCCGAGAAGCCCAACAGACCGCCCCGGGAGACCGCCATGACCTATCCGTTGCCCAACGCCTCGCAGGATCTGACCGGCCGGGTCGCGCTGGTGACCGGGGCTTCGTCGGGGCTGGGGGCGCGGTTCGCGCGGGTGCTGGCGCGGGCGGGGGCGAAGGTGGCGCTGACGGCGCGGCGGGTGGACCGGCTGGAGGCGCTGGCCGAGGAGATCCGCGCGGGCGGCGGCGAGGCGGTCGCCCTGTCGCTGGATGTCGCCGACGCCGACCGGCTGGTCGCCGTGGTCGGCGAGGCCGAGGCGGCCCTCGGGACTGTCGACATCCTGGTCAACAACGCCGGCATCCCCGACGCCCAGCGAGCGACGAAGATGTCCCAGGCCCTGATCGACCAGGTGCTGGATGTGAACCTGCGAGCGCCGTTCGTGCTGTCCTGCGAGGTGGCGCGGCGGCTGATGGCGGTCAAGGCGCCGGGCCGGATCGTCAACATCGCCTCGATGGCGGCCTTCGACTACCGCGGCAGCGGCGCGGCGCTCTACTCGGTCAGCAAGGCCGGGGTGGTGCGCATGACCGAGGCCCTGGCCGTGGAATGGTCGGCCTTCCACATCAACGTCAACGCCATCGCCCCCGGCGCCTTCGCCTCGGAGATGATGGACGGCATGCTCGAGCGGGTCGGCGACATCACCCCCCATTTCCCGCGCAAGCGGCTGGGCGACCCGGCCCAGCTGGACTCCACCCTGCTGTTCCTCTGCTCGCCGGCGTCCGACGCGGTCACCGGCGCGGTGATCAAGGTCGATGACGGCCAGCACGGGCGGTAGCGGCGGAATGCCGTAGGCATCTCCAGTCGACGGATTGACCGTCGTCCTGTCGCCCCACACCGATCGCCCTCGCGAAGGCGGGGGCCCATCCGGCGCCGACCCGCGGACGCCCGTCCGCGCGAACCCGGTCGGCGCTGGTCCGGCCCTTACGCCCACCGGTCGCATGGTCTAACCACCGATCCATGAGCGAGACGCACTTCTACGAGCCCTCGGCGGGCCATGGCCTGAAGCATGATCCGATGAAGGCCATCATCGCGCCCCGGCCGATCGGCTGGATCTCGACCCTGGGCGCCGACGGGGTGGCGAACCTGGCGCCCTACAGCTTCTTCAACGCCGTCTGCAGCCGCCCGCCCATCCTGGCCTTCTCCAGCGAGAAGGAGGGCGACAGCCTGCGCAACGCCCGCGACACGGGCGAGTTCGTCTTCAACCTGGCGACCGAGCCGCTGGCCGAAGCGATGAACACGACCTCCGCCATGGTCCCGCCGGAGGTGGACGAATTCCCCCTGGCCGGGCTGGCGGCGGCGCCCTGCCGTATCGTGCGAGCGCCCCGGGTGGCGGCCAGCCCCGCTTCGATGGAGTGCCGGGTTCTCCAGGTCATCCATCTGCACGACCTCGAGGGCCGGCCGACCAGCGCCCACATGGTTCTGGGCCAGGTCGTCGGGGTGCATATCGACCGCGCCTATCTGAAGGACGGCCGGTTCGACACCGCCGCCGCCCGGCCGCTGGCCCGGTGCGGATACCTGGCCGACTACGCGGTGGTGGACAGCCTGATCCAGATGCGGCGACCCGCATGACCGCCCCGGCCGACGCCATCCGCGCCCGCCGGCGGATGACCAACCGCTTCATCGCCGAACACAAGGCCGATCGCCTCGGCCCCTTCCTGCATCCCGCGGTCAACCTGATCGGCGGCGAGGGCGGCCTGCTGATGGGCCGCGAGGCGGTGCTGGCCGCCTTCGCCCAGCAGTTCGCCGACCCCGAGTTCGTCGCCTATGTCCGCACCCCCGCCACCATAGAGATCGACCAGGACGGATCGCGCGCCGCCGAGCAGGGCGAATGGACCGGGTCCTGGAACCAGGCGACCGGCCCGCTCGAACTGTCAGGCCGCTACCTGGCCGTCTGGCGCAAGGTCACCGGGCAGTGGGTGATCGAACAGGAACTGTACGTCACCCTCGCCCGCAGCGGGTGATGGCGGGGCTGCATGCGGCTTGGATTGCCGCCGGGAGGTAGCCCCCTCCACCCCCTATTCGCCCGCAAGCGGGCGGGGGAGGATCTTCAGTGTGGGCGGCGTCAAAGGTCGAAGATGCTCCCCCGGCGCGAAGCGCCGAACTGGGGGAGCTTTCGGCGAAGCCGACTGAGGGGGCTTCTAGCGCGATGCGTCCTTCGACACGCGCTGCTCAGCATGATCCGCAGGCCCCCCTACGCCCCCCCGCGCCTCCCGCTTGATCCGCTTGGCGATCGACCAGCGGTGCACCTCGCTGGGACCGTCGTAGATGCGGAAGGCGCGGATATCGCGGAAGATCTGGTGCACCGGGGTGTCGTCGGTGACGCCCGTGCCGCCCAGCACCTGGACGCAGCGGTCGGCGATGCGGAACAGGGCTTCGGACACCGCCACCTTGGCGATGCTGGACTCGGCCGTGCCGGCGCCGTGGCCCGAGCTGTCCAGCACGAACGCGCACCAGTCGATCATCAGCTCGGCCTGCTTCAGGTCGATCTCGTTGTCGGCCAGCATGAAGCCGACGCCCTCGTGGTCGATCAGCGGCTTGCCGAACGCCTGGCGACGACAGGCGTAGTCGACGGCGATGTCATGGGCCCGCCTGGCCGCCCCCCACCAGCGCATGCAGTGGGTCAGCCGCGCCGGCGCCAGCCGCACCTGGGCGTACTTGAAGCCCTGATCCACCTCGCCGAGGATCTGGTCGGGCGAGACGCGCAGCCCGTCGATGACCACCACCGCATGGCCGCCCGGCATGGTCCGGTCGATGGTGTCCAGCACCCGCTCGATGCGGACGGCCGGGTCGTTCATGTCGGCCAGGAACATGGTCGCGCCATGTTCGGTGCGGGCCATGAAGATGCCGAAGCCCGCGCCGTCGGCCCCGGTGATGAAGCTCTTGCGACCGTCGATGACCCAGTGGTTGCCGTCCTGGCGCGCCGCGGTCTTCATCATCGAGGGGTCCGAGCCCGCGCCGCCGTCCGGCTCGGTCATCAGGAAGGCCGAGCGGGTCTGGCCCGCCGCCAGCGGGCGCAGGAACCGCTCCTTCTGTTCCGTCGTGCCCACCTTCTCGAGCAGGCACATGTTGCCCTCGTCCGGGGCCATACAGTTGAGCGCCAGCGGCCCCAGCAGCGAATAGCCGGCCGAGCGGAACACGGTGGCGATCTCGCGGTGGTTCAGCCCAAGCCCGCCCCAGGCCTCTCCCACATGCGGCGCCAGAAGCCCGGCGGCCCGCGCCCTGGCCTGGAGTTCGCGCACCAGATCGTCCGACGGGCCGTGGTGCTCGATCCGCGGGTCCTGCTCGTAGGGCATCACCTCATCGCGGATGAAGGCGTCGACGCGGGCGGCCAGTTCGGTCTCGCGCGCGCCCCGGGTCAGATCGATCATGGCGGCTCCATCGGCTTGAGAAGATCGCGCGGCGAGCCGGGGAGGCCGACCCCGCGCGTGAGCCCGCGCTTATGCCGCCCTCCCGCTGCGGAAGGCGAGAGGGCATCGAACCGGCCGCACCCGACCGGTTGCACCGACGCCCGCCCTGTTCTATCGAGGCATCGCGCCTATCCGCGCCCAGGATCGCCATGACCCACGGTCAGACCCCCGCCGCTCTCGACGCCCGGACGATGTCCGGCGGCGAAGCCGTGCGCGGTGCGACCATGATGATGGCCATGATGATTAAAATCCCGACGTTCGGGACGGGCCACGCGCGCGCGACTTAAAACCGCCGGCGGATCGCAAGATCAAGGACCCCGCTCCCGAAAGGCAGCGGGGTTTTTTGTTGCGCGCGCCGCCGGTCCCTCACCCCTCGAAGGACCAGACAGATGACCCTGCAAGACAATCCCGAACCCTCCGGCCCGGCAGCGCCCGAAGCCCCTCCCGGCGATGGCCTCGACTGTGTGCTGGCAGCGCGACGCTTCACCCAGGCGCTGGCCTGGACCCGGCTGGCCGACGTCACGGCCAGGCTGGAGGCCAGCCTGACGGCGGCCGGCGCGCTGGAAGACCTCGTCGCGCTGGAGCGGGCGCTGGAAGGCGCCTGGCCGCGGGCGGCGGCGCTGCCTAGGTGCGAGCTGATGTGGGCCGGCCCCGCCGCCGATCCGGGCGGTCTGGAACTGGCCGCCTTCGACGAGGCGGGCCGGGTGCTGCTGCGTCGCCGCTATCCCGCGAGCCTCGGAAAACGGGGCCTGCTCCATGGCTGAACCGCGCAGGACCTTCCTCGTCGACGCCGCCGCCGGTCCCGACCTTCTGGTGCGGGTGCTGGGCCCCTTCGCCCTGATCGAGGCGGAGGTCACCGATATCCGCCTGGAGCGGCGCGAGTCGCGGGTCTCGCTGGCCATCGAGACGGTGGATCTGGGCGAGATGCGCAGCGAGCGGATCGCCGGCCGGCTGCGCGCCCTTCCCTCCGTTCGCTCCGTCGGGATGGCCTGGCGTTCCGGCGCGATCAGTTCGTGAGGCGCGCGCCGGTCGAGACGGTATTGGAGCCGACGCCCTGCGGCACCGGCGTGCTGGAACCGGCGTAGTTCTTGTTGATCACCAGGTCGGGCGATTCCTTGAGCGTCAGCTTCTTGGTGACGACAACCGTCCAGGCCGACTGGTCGGCGACGCGGTCCTTGCCGCTGACCAGCAGTTCCGAGCCCGGGATGTACACCGTGCCCAGCAGTTCCCGGGCGGCGCTGGAGGAGATCTCGAAGGTCTTGCTGTTCTCTCGTGTGGTCAGCACCACGAATCCGGCGAACACGCCCTGCCGGCGACCGCGAAGGCGAATGTTCGAGCTGTCCTTGAACATGAACCGCGAGTCCTTGTCGAAGATCAGCACGACATTGTCGCCGTACAACGTCGAATTCTGCAGTAGTTGCAGCGTCCCGCCGCGGAAGTAGTGCTCGCCGGGCAGCAGGGTGATCGTGCCCGACTTGATCGCCTTGATGTTCCCGCAGTGGACGCCGGGCGTCAGGACCAGCGGCAGGATCTCGGCCACCAGATCCAGCGGCGAGCAGATGCCCACCCCATCGGTGATGCTCATGCCCGCGAAGGGATCGTCGATAGGCGGGGCGTCGGTCTGGGGCGCGGGGCTGATGTTGCCGCTGGCCAGGCCTGCCGCCTGGACGATGCCCGCTGTCAGGCTGGCCGAGCCGCCGACCGCCAGGTCCGCGTTGCCGTGGACAAGACATCCCGGCGCCTGGATCGCCGCCTGGTCCTTCATCTCCAGGTCGTCCGAGCCATCGCCGAAGCTGAGAACGCACAACGGCGCCGACCCCATGCGCTCGGCCCGGGCGACGACGTCGAAATTCCAGCCGCCCGGCGGCAGGAGGTTCACGAAGAAGCTGGCGCGATTGGCCGTGATCCGCACCTCGACCGAGCCCTTCTGGGCGTCGGCGTCGACAGCCGTCTCGTAGGTGACGCGCGATTTCAGCTCTGTCAGCTGGGTCGCGACCTGGGCCTTCGTCCGCTCGACCAGACCGCCGGCGTCGGCGACGCCCAGCTCGCGCGCCGCCTGCAGGGCGGCGGCGTCGGCGACGTCCTGCAGGGCGCGCTTGTCGGCGCTGACAGCGGCCAGGTCGACGGCGCCCAGGGTCAGCACGGCGATGGCGGGCGTTGCGATGGCGAAGGTCTGGATGACGGCGCCGCTCCGGTCGCCCGCCAATCTGGCCAGCAGCCTGATGACGCCCGCCAGGATCATGTCGCCGCCAGTCTCACCGCTTCAGCGAACGGCTGGGCCGCGCCGCGCAGTTCGGGATTCGAAGCGATGGCGCGAGCCAGAAACTTCGATCCTTCGGCCGCCACGCGCTTCATGCTGGCCTCGGCGTTCTGGCGCGCCCGCGCGATCTCGGCCCGGTCCTCGAGCAGGCTCTGCTCGTTGACACAGGTGCGGTGGACATAGCGGATCTGATAGCCCAGCAGCCGCCAGTTGAGCGGCTTGGCCACGAACGAAGTCGCGCCGAACTCGAAGGCGCGGTCGATAGCGCCGGTGTCCTCGCGGCCGGTGACGACGATCACCGGCAGGCGAGCCGTCTCGGGATCGTCCCTCAGCCGGCGCAGCACCTCGAACCCGTCGATGCGCGGCATTTCCAGGTCCAGCAGGACCAGGTCCGGCTTCTGTTCCGCAATCTTTTCCAGCGCCTCGGCCCCATCGGAAGCCGTGTCCATCTGGATGTTGTCGTCGGCCAGATGCACCTGGGCGAATTCTCGCAGGATTGGGTCGTCATCGGCGAACAGCAGTCGCAAGTCCGCCTGGGCGGCGAAGTAATAGGCGCCCTTCAGGCTGACGCGCGCATCCATCCCCGTGTCCCCGAAACCCTGGCCCCGAACGCCGGCCCTGAACTGCGATCGACCCAAATTAAGCGCGGGGTCATTAATGCCGGGTAACGTCGCTGCGTCTAACCCATTGATTGCGGGACAGTTTCAGTTTGCACGCGACGGTTGCAAGAAGGCGAGGCTCCATCCGCACCCGGCTGGCCATCCTGGTGGTCGCCTCGGTCGGGGTGGCGGTCATGCTTGTCACCGCCGTCATGGCCCTGCGCGAGGCCCGCCGCGAGGCCGAGCTCCAGGCGCGTCAGTTCGAAGCCTCCGCTGCGGTTATTGCATCGCTGAGCGGCGAGGCTGCCGCGAACCGCAGCGCCTCAGGCGCCTATCGCGCACTGCGCTCGATCAATCTCATGCCCGGCGTCACCTACGGCCGCATCGAGACCTCCGACGGTCGCATGCTCGCCGAGACCGGCTCCGGCGCCCGGCTGACGCGAGACGCCTCCGTTGGCGCCGACGGCGGCGTCTCGACCCTGTCGCTGCTGCGCTCGACGACGGTCGAGGTCAGCGCGCCGGTCGTTCACGGACGCAAGCCGGTCGGCCGCGTCGTCCTGCTTGGCGAGACCAGCGGGGCAGCCGGTCGCCTGATCGGCGCTCTGGGCGTCAGCGCCCTCGCCGGCCTCGCCGCCATTCTGCTTGGCCTCTTCGTCGCCTTCCGGATGCAGCGCCGCATCACCGCGCCGATCCTGGCCCTGCGCGACACCATGGCCGAGGTGCGGGCCACACACGACTACGCCCGGCCGACGATCGCCCCGCCGACCGCCGACGCGGAGGTCGCCGCCCTGGTCGACGGCTTCAACGCCATGCTGGCGCAGATCAGCGAGCGCGACGCGCGCATCGCCGACCACATGGCCGGACTGGAGCAGACCGTCGCCGAGCGGACCGCCGACCTGTCCCTGGCCAAGGACGCGGCCGAGAGCGCCAACGCCGCCAAGAGCGACTTCCTGGCCACCATGAGCCATGAAATCCGCACGCCGATGAACGGCATCATGGTCATGGCCGAGATGCTGGCCGCCGGCGAGCTCCCCGCCCGCCAGCGCCGCTTCGCCGAGGTCATCGCCAAGTCCGGCTCCAGCCTGTTGGCCATCATCAACGACATCCTCGACTTCTCGAAGATCGAAGCCGGCAAGATGGACCTCGAGGCGGCCCCGCTCGACCCCTGCGAGGTGGTCGAGGACGTCGCCAGCCTGTTCTGGGAACGCGCCCGCGCCAAGGGCCTGGACATCGCCGCCTACGTCGATCCCGCCGTCCCGGCCCTGATCGAGGGCGACCCGACCCGCCTGCGCCAGGTCGTCGGCAACCTCGTCAACAATGCGGTCAAGTTCACCGAGCGGGGCGGGGTCCTGATCACCGTGGTTCCGGCCGGCGAGGGCGTGCGCTTCGCTGTCCGCGACAGCGGCATCGGCATCGCCGCCGACAAGCTGCCTGGCCTCTTCGGCGCCTTCACCCAGGCCGACCAGTCGATCACCCGCCGCTTCGGCGGCACCGGCCTCGGCCTGGCCATCTGCAAGCGGCTGGTCGAGGCCATGGGCGGCGCGATGGAAGTCTCCAGCCAGCCCGGCAAGGGTTCCGTCTTCGGCTTCCATCTGCCCTGCCGCGCGCTCGGCGCACCCGTCGAGGCTCCGGCCGTATCGGGCGAGATCGCCGTCGGCCTTGCCGGTCCCTGCACCCGCGCCGCCGTCACCCGCTATCTGCAGCGCCTGGGCGCCGCGCCCGCGGGACTGGACGCCGCCGCCCCTGGACTGAGCCTCGCCGACCCGGCCCTGATCGAGGCCAGCCCGCCGGCCTGCGGCCCGGTGGCGGTCATCGGCGAGTACGGCGATCCCGCGCCGGCGAACCTCGTCCGATCCGGCCTCGCACAGGCCGTGCTGATCCAGCCGCTGCGCCGCCGCGACCTCTTCCGCATCCTCGCCCAGGCCGCCGCCGGCGAGCCGCTGACCGATCCGGCCGAGGCCGAGGTCGCCGAGGACGCCGACGCCCTGCCGGCCTTCGCCGGCGCCCGCGTGCTGGTCGTCGACGACAGCGCGGTGAACCGAGAGGTGGCCATCGAGGCCCTGTCGCGCCTGGAAATCGTCTGCGAGACCGCCAACGACGGCCGCGAGGGCGTCGAGGCCGCGCTCGCCGGCGCCTTCGACCTGATCCTGATGGACGGCTCGATGCCAGAGATGGACGGCTATGAGGCCTCCCGCGAAATCCGCCGCCGCGAGGCCGACAGGGGCGACGGCCGCCGCACCCCGATCCTGGCCCTGACCGCCCATGTCGTCGGCTCGGCCGCCGAGGCCTGGCGCGAGGCCGGCATGGACGGGGTGCTGCACAAGCCCTTCACCCTCGCGGCCATGGCCAAGGCGCTGGGCGAGCACCTTGCCGCCACGGCGCGGCGCGCGCCCGCCGAGGCGGCGACGCCGGTGAGCGCAGGGCCCGCCCTGTCGCCCCTCCTGGATCCCGAGGTGACCGGCGAGCTGCAGCGAATGGCCGCCATCGGCCGCGGCGACTTCGTCGAGCGCGTCCGGCGGCTCTACCGCGAGAACGCCCCCGGCGCAGCCGAAGCCCTGCTGGCCGCCGCCGAGGCCGGCGATGCCACCGCCGCCGCACAGTCGGCCCACGCCCTCAAGTCCATGAGCCTGAACATCGGCGCCCGCGCCGTGGCCGAGGCCTCGGCCGCCCAGGAAGCCCTGGCCCGCGACCAGGAGCGCACCGACGCCGCCGGCGCCCGCGCCCTGCTGGCGACCCTGCGCGAGACCCTGGAGGTGCTCGAGGCCCAGTCTCCCGCCGAGAAGGCGAAGCCGGCGCTCAGCAGCGCCGACGCGGCCCTGACCCTCGCCCTCTCCAAGGCGGCCGAACGCGGCCAGCTCCACCTGGCCTACCAGCCCCAGTTCAGCCGCGACGGAACCCGCATCGTCGGCTGCGAGGCGCTGCTGCGCTGGACCCATCCCACACAGGGCCCGATCAGCCCGGCGCGGTTCATCCCCCTCGCCGAGGAAGCCGGGCTGATGGGGCCGATCACCCGCTGGGTCGTCGAACAGGCCATGCGCGACACCGCAGGGCTGGAAGGGCTGGGCGTCAGCGTCAACGCCTCGGCGCTCGACATCGCCGACGGCCGCTTCGTCGACGACGTCGCCGGCCTGATCGCCCGCGCCGGCTTCGATGCCCGCCGGCTCGAGATCGAGATCACCGAGACCGCCGTTCTGCGCGACGGCGACGAGGCCCGCACCGCCATCGAACGGCTGCAGGCGCTGGGCGTCAGCGTCGCCCTCGACGACTTCGGGGTCGGCTACACCAGCCTCAACCAGCTGCGGCTCTACCCCTTCAACAAGCTCAAGATCGACCGCTGCTTCATCGAGAACTGCCCGGACGACACGGCCAGCGCCGCCCTCGTCCATGCCGTGGTCAGTGTCGGCCGCGCGCTGGGCATGAAGGTCGTCGCCGAGGGCGTCGAGACCGAGGTGCAGCGCAAGTTCCTCGCCCTCGCCGGCGTCCACGCCTTCCAGGGCTATCTGTTCGCCAGGCCGATGCCCCTTGCCGAGCTTGCCGCACTCTGGGCCGGGGACCTGCGCAAGACGGGCTGACGCGCCCTATTCGCCCGCCGCATGGGCCGGCCGCTCGCCTGCGTCGCACTGGCACGGCTCGCCATCGGCCTTGGCGCTGACCTGATCGGTCGCCGGCCTGTCGTCGATGATCACCGCGCTCGGGCTGATCGCCGGACCAGCGCCATCCATGCCCTGGCGTCCATGCTGCTGCGGGCCGCCGTCGATCGTCGGGGCCTCCGCCGCCGCCGGAGCCGGGCCCGCCGTCATCTGCGCCTCGGCCCTGACAACCTCTTCCTTGATAGCCTTGGGCAGCCCCGACGCCGTCAGGGCGAACGCCAGCAGGCCGCTGGCCGACACCGCGATGATGAACACGCCGACCAGCTTGCGATAGGCGCCGTCATGCCGGGCGCGCCTGGAGGACTTCGGCTGCATCAGGCCGTCCTGCTGGGCGCGGATGCCGATGAAGCTGATCGAGATGGCGGCCAGGACGCCGAATGCCGACCAGAATGTCGCCGTATCGAAAGTCACCCCGGGCCCCCGCCTGGTTGCGAGAACAGTGTGAGGCAAAAGGGCGCCGCAATGCAACTCAAAGACGCCCGCCCGGCCTCACCCTCCGCCCAGCGCCAGCGCCGTCCGATAGGTAATGAACGAGGCGACGTAGGCCAGCGCCAGCATGTAGGCGAACATCACCGTCGGCCACAGCCAGCTGTTGGTCTCGCGCTTGACCACGCCCAGCGTCGCCACGCACTGCGGCGCGAACACGTACCAGGCCAGGAATGACAGCCCGGTGGCCAGCGACCACTGCGCCGCCACGATCCCTTCCAGGACCGCCAGGCCGCTGCCCTCGACGTCGCCGACCGAATAGATCGTACCCAGGGTCGCGACCGCCACCTCGCGCGCGGCCATCCCCGGGATCAGCGCCACCGACATCTGCCAGTTGAAGCCGATCGGCTCGAGCAGCGGCTGGATGGCGTGCCCGATCATCCCGGCGAAGCTGTAGTCGATAGCCGGACCGCTCGCGCCCTCGGGCGGATAGGGGAAGGTCGACAGCACCCAGACCAGCACCATCAGCGGCAGGATGATCCGGCCCGCCCGCTCGATGAAAATCCAGGCCCGCTGGCCCAGCTGGCTGGCCACCAGCCCGGGGCTCGGCGCCTTGTAGGCCGGCAGCTCCATCATGAAGGGCTCGCTGCGCGTCCGCCAGAACAGTCGCTGGATGATGAAGCTGACCACCAAGGTCGAGACGATGCCGATGGCGTAGAGCCCGAACATCACCAGCCCCTGCAGGTTGGCGAACCCCCAGACGGTCCGGTCCGGGATCAGGGCGGCGATGATCAGGGTGTAGACCGGAATCCGCGCCGAGCAGGTCATCAGCGGCGCCACCAGAATGGTCGTCAGCCGATCACGCTTCTGATCGATGACCCGCGTCGCCATCACGCCGGGAATGGCGCAGGCCAGGCTGGACAGCAGCGGCAGGAAGGTGCGGCCGTGCAGGCCCGCCGCCCCCATCAGCCGGTCCATCAGGAAGGCCGCGCGGGCCATGTAGCCGCTGTCCTCCAGCATGATGATGAAGAAGAACAGGATCAGAATCTGCGGCAGGAAGACCACCACGCTGCCCACCCCGGCGATCAGCCCGTCGACCAGCAGGCTCTGCAGAAGCCCGTCCGGAAGCACCTGAGCCACCAGTCCTCCGAAGCCCAGCACGGCGGCCTCGAACAGGTCGGCCACCGGCGAGGCCCAGGCGAACACCGCCTGGAACATCACGAACAGCAGGGCGAACAGGATCGCCAGCCCCGCCACCGGGTGCAGCAGCACCCCGTCCAGCCGGCCGGTGATGGTGTCGGGCCGCTCGGCCGGGCGCACATAGGTGCGCAGGATGCGCTGGGCCTCGCCATGGGCGGCGCGGATCTCGGCCGCCGACGGCGCGTGCCAGACGTTCGGCCGCCCGGCGTGCTCGGCCGCCAAGGCCTCCGCCGCCGCGACCAGGTCGTCGATGCCCCGCTTGCGCGTCGCCACCGTGGTGACGATCGGCGCCCCAAGCTCCCGTGACAGCCCCTCGATGTCGATCCTCAGGCCCTGGCGCTGGGCGATGTCGAACATGTTGAGCGCCAGCACGAATGGCCGGCCCACCTGCTTCAGTTCCAGCACCAGCCTCAGCACCAGCCGCAGGTTGGTGGCGTCGGCCACGGCGATCAGCACGTCCGGCGCCGCCTCGCCGGCCAGCTGGCCCAGCACCGCATCGCGCGTGACTTCCTCGTCGGGGCTGCGCGCCCGCAGCGAATAGGTCCCCGGCAGGTCGAGCACATGCAGCACCCGGCCCGAGCTGCTGGTCAGCGTGCCCTCCTTCCGCTCGACGGTGACGCCGGCGTAATTGGCGACCTTCTGGCGGGCGCCGGTCAGGGCGTTGAACAGGGCGGTCTTGCCCGAGTTGGGATTGCCCACCAGCGCCAGCAGCGCGGGGCTCGAAACGGCGTCAGTCAAACAGCACCTCGATCGCGCGGGCCTCGCGGCGGCGAATGGCCACGCGCATGTCGTCCAGCTTCACTGCCATCGGATCGGCGCCGATCAGCCCCTCGTGCAACACCTCGACCCGGGCGCCCTCGACAAAGCCCAGCTCCAGAAGCCGGCGCTCCAGCTCGTCAGGCTCCAGCACGTCGCGCGGCGCCAGGGCGCCGGACACCTTCTGGATCACGCCGGCCCGGCCGATGCGGGCTTCGCTGAGCGGGGTGGCGACCGCCACGCCCGGAATGAGGTCTTGGGACATCGGGATTCCGCAAAAAGTTGCGAACGATTATCAGTGCCATCGGTCGCTGTCGATGGCGCCGGCGCCGCAAATCCGGGCCATTTCGGAATGACCCGTTAAGACATTCGACACCATGATCCCCTCTCGCCGATACTGATGGGCGATTCGCACGGGCGGATGATGCGCAAGCTGACCCTTGGCCTTTTGACGGCCGCCTACATCGCCGGCGCCATGATCGTCGCGCTCCTGGTCGGCCAGGGCGCGGGGGGCGGCACAGCCGTGGGCCTCGCCGCCTTCATCGGCGCCCTCGGCCTGGCCTTCGCCTTCCACGGCCTGATCAGCATGGCGCTCGACAATGCCCGGCTCAGCCTCGAGATCGGCGCCGTCCGCGAAGCCAACCAGATCCTCATCGACCAGCTGGAGAAACTCGACGCCCGCGTCGGCGAGGTGGTCGAGACCGTGGCCGACGACGCCCTGCGCCGTTCCGAGGAACTGTCCAGCGAAGTCCACATGCTCGAGGACGTCGTCCAGCGCATGAGCCAGAAGCTGGAGGCACAGCTCTCGCACCAGGTCGCCGTTGCCCGCCATCCCGAGCGCGGCCGCTCGGCGCAGTCGCAGGCCCTGCTGGAAACGGTCAAGGACGCCCTGGCCGACAACCGGGTCGATCTCTACCTGCAGCCGATCGTCTCCCTGCCGCAGCGCCGCACCGTCTTCTACGAGAGCTTCAGCCGCCTGCGCGACGAGACGGGCCGGGTCATGATGCCGGCCGAATACCTGGCCGTGGCCGAACCCGAGGGCCTGGTCGCCGCCATCGACAACCTCCTGCTGTTCCGCTGCGTCCAGATCGTCCGTCGCCTGGCCCGCCAGGACCGCAAGGTCGGCATCTTCTGCAACATCAGCCTGGCCAGCCTGGCCGACGAGAGCTTCTTCCCGCAGTTCCTCGAGTTCCTGTCGGCCAACAAGGACCTGGCCGGCTCGCTGATCTTCGAGCTCGGCCAGTCGGCCTTCGACCAGCGCGGCGCGGTGGAAGCCCGCCACATGGCCCGCCTCGCCGACCTTGGCTTCCGCTTCAGCCTCGACAAGGTCATCGACCTGGACCTCGACTTCCAGGACCTGGCCCGCGCCGACATCAAGTTCATCAAGGTCGGCGCCCAGATGCTGCTCGACCAGCTGGAAGAGACCGAGGGCCGGCTGGTCATCCGCTCGCTGCCCGACCTGCACGCCGCCGACTTCGCCCGCCTGACCCGCCGCTACGGCGTCGAGACCATCGTCGAAAAGGTCGAGAGCGAGCGCCAGATCGTCGACATCCTCGACCTCGACATCGCCTTCGGCCAGGGCCACCTGTTCGGCGAACCCCGCGCCATCCGCGACGCCATCCTGGCCGAGGCCGACATGCCCGTCGACGTGATGCAACGCGCCATCCTCCGCCGCGCCGGCGCGCGGTAACTCCCAGCTTCGTCATCCCGGGCAGCGCCCACCAAAAGCCCTCCCCCTCGATGGGGGAGGGTTGGGTGGGGGTGTGCGCGGAGGAGGTTCGGGTTGATCATGAAAGGGCGACGGCGCCCCATTGGGGAGGAAGGAAGGTGCGTGCTTCGACAGGCGATCTGCCGATCGCTGCTCAGCACGACGTGGAGGGAGGACGCCCACCCAAGTCCGTCATCCTGAGTAGCGCGCAGCGCGTGTCGAAGGACGCACCCTCCCCCCCCGCGCATCCCTGCAACCTCCCGCAGGATTTCTGCGATCGCCGGACTGGAAACCGCGCTAGGCTCCCCCCAGCTAGGGATCGCACCCGGAACCGGGCGCGAGACAACCAGGATCAAGAGCGCCGGCCGCAGGCCCGCGACCCCGAGGAGCCCCACGATGGCCGACGACGCCCCCGCCAACCAGCCGCCCGGCTATGTCCCCGCCAAGGTCTGGACCTGGAACAGGGACAACGGCGGACGCTTCGCCAACATCAACCGGCCCATCGCCGGCCCGACCCATGACAAGGACCTGCCGGTCGGCAAGCACCCGCTTCAGCTCTACTCGCTGGCGACGCCCAACGGGGTCAAGGTCACGGTGATGCTCGAGGAGCTGCTGGCCAGGGGCCATGCCGGCGCCGAGTACGACGCCTGGCTCATCAAGATCAACGAAGGCGACCAGTTCGGCAGCGGCTTCGTGGCCGCCAACCCCAACTCCAAGATCCCCGCCCTGGTCGATCACAGCGGCCCGGCGCCGATCCGCGTCTTCGAGAGCGGCGCCATCCTCATCCACCTGGCGGAGAAGTTCGGCGAGTTCCTGCCCACCGACCCGGCCCGCCGCGCCGAAACGCTGAGCTGGCTGATGTGGCAGATGGGCAGCGCGCCCTATCTCGGCGGCGGCTTCGGCCACTTCTACGCCTACGCGCCGTTCAAGATCGAATACGCCATCGACCGCTTCGCCATGGAAGTGAAACGCCAGCTCGACGTGCTCGACCGCCGCCTGGCCGAGTCCGAATTCCTAGCCGGCGACGAGTACACCATCGCCGACATGGCCGTCTGGCCCTGGTACGGCAGCCTGGTGAAGGGCCTCGTCTACGAGGCTGGCGAGTTCCTCTCCGTCCAGGACTACAAGCACGTCCAGCGCTGGACCGACCAGATCGGCGCCCGCCCGGCCGTCAAGCGGGGCCGCATGGTCAACCGCGCCTTCGGCGAACCCTCCAGCCAACTCTGGGAACGCCACGACGCCTCGGACTTCGACACGAAAACCGCCGACAAACTCGCCAAATAAGGTGGCAAGCGCGCCTCGCTTCGCGGGCGTTTGAGGCAGGCGAGGCGGCCCTGACGAATCACCTCTCCCTGAGGGAGAGGTCGGTCCGGCAAGGCCGGACCGGGTGAGGGTTTACGTCGCCGGCCAGCACTACCCCGTCAGCGCCTCCAGCAACCGTTCCCGCACCCCGACCGGGTCCGCCAGCACGGCCTCGTTCGCCACCCGCACGACCAGGAACCCCATCGCCTCCAGCGCCTCGGTCCGCAGGGCGTCGTAGGCGCCGCTGTCGCCGTGCGACGGACCGTCGGCCTCGACGACCAGCCGTCGCTCCATACAGACGAAATCAGCGAAATACGGCCCGATCGGAACCTGCCGCCGGAACCGATACCCCTCCAGCCGCCGCCCCCGGACCATCGCCCAAAGCCGGGCCTCCGTCAGGCTCCGCACCTGCCGAAGCTCCCGCGCTCGTGCGATGCGATCCATAGCCAATAGTCGCACACTAAGAACAAATCGGCAACACCTCTCCCTGAGGGAGAGGTATGCCTACCCGCCCCTGCGGCGCAGCTTCGGGGTCACCTTGACGGCCATGCGCTTGCCCGCCCGGATGACCTCGAAGGTGATCTCGTGGCCGATGCTGCCTGGACCCAAGACCCGCAGCAGGTCGTCCAGGCCGGTCAGGGGGCGGCCATCGGCGGCGATGATGAGGTCGCCTTCGGCAAGGCCAGATTTCGCGGCGGGACCGCCGGGATCAACCGCCGCGACCCAGACGGCATAGGCCTGGGTGACGCCGGTGGCGCGGGCCATGGCCGGCGGCACCGGCGTCTGCTGGGCGACGACGCCGATCGAGCCGCGCCGCACATGACCGTGCGCCAGCAGCTCCTCCATCACGAAGCGCGCGGTGTTGGCCGCGACGGCGAAGCACAGCCCCTGGGCGCCCGAGATCACCGCCGTGGCGATGCCGATCACCTCGCCGGCGCTGGACACCAGCGGGCCGCCGCTGTTGCCGAAGTTCAGCGCCGCATCCGTCTGGATCAGGTCCTCGATCAGCCGGCCGCGCTCGCCGCGCAGCGAGCGACCGACGGCCGAGACGACCCCGGTCGTCACCGTCGCCTCGAAGCCCAGCGGCGCCCCGATGGCGATGACCAGCTGGCCCCGGCGCAGCTGCTTGGAATCGCCGAGCCGCGCATAGGGCAGTTGCACCGACTGCTCAATGCGCAGCAGGGCGATGTCGGTGTCCGGGTCATCCCCGACACACCGCGCGCTCAGGGCCCGGCCCTCGGCCGTGACGATGGCGAAGCGGCTGTAGCCCTGGACCACGTGGCTGTTGGTCAGCACCAGCCCGTCGGGCGAGACGGCAAAACCCGATCCCTCGCCCGCGAAGCTGCGATCCGGCGTGATCGGCTGCACCCGCACGACGGCCGGTCCGACCTGCTCCACCGCCTGGACGACGGCGTTGGAATAGGCGTCTAGCAGCACGTTGTCGGCCGGCGGCGCCGGGCGCGGCCGCGCATGCACCTCCAGGCCGGCGTCCCCGGCCCCGCTGGAATCGAAGACAAAGTCGGCTTCGGGCGGGAAGGCGAAGGCGGGAATGCGCCGCACCCGGCGACGGGCGCGGGCGAACAGCTGGTACTTGCGCCCCTTCATTGCGTCTGCCGCTCCCCTTGGCCCGCGAAATGGTTAACGCAGCAAAGCATCCGCGCGCGGCGGCGCCAAGGCCCGCTCTCCCGTTGGGAGAACGGCGATCAGCCCAGGACGGTCTTGAGGAATTGGGCGGCGCCCATCGCCGCCGCTTCGACCAGGGGCGGATGCAGCGCACGGTCATCGTCGATGGCCGCATGATGAAAGCGGTGGCCGCCGAAGACGCCGGCCGCCGCCGGATAGCCGGCCTTGAGGATCTCGCCCAGTTCGCCCGCCGCGCCGCGACTCTCCGGATAGGGTTCCTCCAGACCCGGCTGGCCGGCGAAGGCGGCGCGCGCCGCGGGCACCAGGGCCTGGCTGGCGACCAGGAAGCGTTGCGGATCGGCGCTGGGCAGCGGCCCGAGATCCCCGCCCGCCTCGTGCCAGTCGCGGGTCGCCAGATTGGCGCCCAGATGCAGCCAGAGCGCGGTCTGCGCCGGTCGCGGCATGGCGTGGGCCAGGGCCTGATGGCCGCCGTGATTCTCGAACTCGTGGCCGCTGGTCGCCAGGACCGCGATGTCGACATCGGCGAAGGCGCCGGGAGCCCAGCCGGCCAGCGCCAGCCAGGCGGCGATCCCCGGCCCCCGCTCGCCGCCGCAGGTGAACCAGCCGGAGCGTGGGGTCGAGATCACCAGCCAGCGGCCCCGGCCCCGGTCGATCCGGCCGATGAGGTTCCAGGCCGGGCGCATGCCGGTCGCGCCAGCCAGCCGCAGCCGGGCGCGGGCGCCATCCGCCGCCGCCTCGAGCACCGGGGCGGCGTCTCGCGGCGCCAGGACGGCCAGCACCGGCTGATCCGCCTCGGCCAGCAGGGGCGGCGCATTCAACGCCAGCGCCTCGCCGCTGGGCCCGGTGGTGATCAGGATCAGAGCGGCCGCGCCGCTGGACCGCGCCAGGGCGATGGCCTCGGCGACTTCCGGGCTGGCCGAACTGGACCAGCGCCGGTGCGACAGCCGCACGACGGCGACGTGCCCGGCCGGCGCCCCCTCCGCGCCCAGCTTCGCCAGCGGCGCCTCCAGGCCCGAGGCGCCGAGGGCCTTCCAAGGGGCCTGGGCCAGCACCGGCGCCGTCGCGCCGCCAGCCAGGGTCAGAACGCCTTCCGCTTCGGTGATGAAAGGAACCTCGATCGCCTGGCGGCTTGTCGCATAGCCAGACGCCTTGAGCCGGCCTTCCAGCCAGATCCCGCAAGCCTCGTCGCCCGGCCCGCCCGACCGCTTCGAGCCGAACGCCACATAGCGCTCCAGATCCCCGGCGATAGCGCCCGGCGCCAGAGGCAGAACGGGCTCTACGGCGCCGGCTCCCGTCGCCGACGTCGAGACCGCCGCCGCACCGGCGAGTCCCGCCGTCATCACCGCGCGCCGCGACATGCCCATCCAGACCCTTTCAGAACGCTACCGAACCCATTTGGTCAATTATTGACAACATCCGGTCCAGACGCGAGCCCTTTTAACGCGGCCGCTGCGCGGCGCCGTCGCGCGAACCGTCTCAGGTTTCGGCGCGATCGCCAACGGGGGGGAAAAACGCCAGCGGGGGCTAGGCTTTCAGGCTGTGTTCCGCAGGCGAGCCCTAGTTGTAGAGCTGGACCTTCATGCCGTTCACCTCGCCCCTGAACTGGCGGCGGCTGGTGAACAGCGTCGTCACATTGGACCGGTCCCAGGCCTGCCAGTCGCCGATCAGGCGGCGGACGACATCGGGGTGCTTGCCCGACAGGTCCGTGGTCTCGCCCGGATCCGCCTCGAGATCGTACAGCAGGGTCCACTGGCCGAGTGGCGAGACCACCGCCCCGACGCCGTCGGGTGTGGGCGAGCCATAGACGTCGTCGGGATCATCCACCGTCTCTGACCGGTTGACGACGATCAGCTTCCAGCGCCCCTCGCGCACCGCATAGTTGGGCCCGGTGCGCCAGTAGAGGCCCCGGGGGTCGGCCTTGCGCGATGGGCCCGTCAGCAGCGCCACCAGATCGATGCCCTCGGCCGTCGCGGGGGCTGGACGGCCGGCGGCGGCGGCGGCCGTGGTCATCAGGTCAAGGCTCGAGACAGGCGCGTCCGAGACCACGCCGCCCGGAATACGCCCCGGCGCCCAGACGATGTAGGGCACCCTGACGCCGCCCTCCCAGTACATGCCCTTGTACCCGGCCAGCGGCGCGTTGGTGCAGGCGCCCTTCACATAGCTGGCGCAGCCGTTGTCGCTGAGAAAGACGATCAGGGTGTCGTTCTCCAGCCCCTGGGCGCGGACCTCGGCCATGATCTCGCCCAGCGCGTCGTCGAGCGAGGAGACCATCGCCCCGTAGGTGCGCCGGTGAGGGTCCTCGATATGCCGGAAGCGATCGGCATAGCGGGCCGTCGCCTGCAGCGGCGTGTGCGGGGCCGTGTAGGACAGATAGAGGAAGAACGGCCGCTCGCGGTTGGCGCGGATGAAGCCCCGGGCCTCGGCCGTGAAGGCCTCGGTCAGATAGCGCGGCTCCTGGACCACCTCGCGGCCACGGGTCACCGGGAAGCGGTCGCGGGTGGTCAACTGGTCGCCCTGGATCCTGGCGATGCTGTCGCCCGGCGCGGGCAAGGTGATGAAGTCGGTCGCCCCGCCCAGCACGCCGAAGAAGCTGTCGAAGCCCCGGTCCAGCGGATGAAAGCCCGGCCCCTGGCCGATGTGCCACTTGCCCACCATGCCGGTCGCATAGCCCGCGGCCTTCAGTTCGGCGGCGATGGTCGTCTCGCTGGCTGGCAGGCCGGTGGCGGCGTCGCGCCCGACAGGATTGAACTCCCAGCCAAATCGCGTCTGGCTGCGCCCCGCCAGCAGCGCCGCCCGCGAGGGCGCGCAGACCGCCGCCGTTACATAGCCGTTGGTGAACCGCGCGCCCTGGCGGGCCATGGCCTCGGCGTTCGGCGTCGGCACCCAGCCGCCATAGGCGCTCATGTCGCCATAGCCCAGGTCGTCGGCCAGGATGACGATGATGTTGGCCGGCCGCCGCTGCTCGGAGGGGCCGCCCGCCCCGTCGCCGGCGCAGGCCGCCGCCATCAGTCCCGCCGCGATGACCGCGACCCACCGTCCAAGCCTGCCCGCCATGGCCGTCTCTCCCGCTTGTTTGCGCGGATGATACCAAGCGGTTTCATTTGGGGAAGCCCTCCGCCCCAATGGGGGCTTCGCCGGTCGTCAGAACCCCTTCAGGTCAGGGTCCAGCGTCTGGCCCGCGTCCAGCGGCACGCCGAAGGTGTTCAGCATCATGCAGACCTGGGTGTACTGCCCGGCCGTGAAGACCAGGTCCATGACCTGCCGCTCGCTGAAATGCCGGCGAAGCTCGGCGAAGGTCGCGTCGCTGATGAAGTGGTCGGCGTGCAGTTCATCGCTGGCCCGGATCAGCGCCGCATCCGGCGCCGACCAGCCCGCCTCGGCCCCGGCCTTGAGCCGCTCGATCTCCTCGGCCGTGATGCCGGCGCGCATGCCGATCGGGACATGCTGGGTCCACTCATAGCCCGCCTTGCAGAGGTAGCCGATGCGAAGCACGACGATCTCGCGTTCCCGCGACGGCAGGCTGTTGTTTTTTGACAGAACATAGCTGCCCCATGACAGAAATGCCGACAGCGCTTCGGGCGCCCTCGCCAGGGTCCGGAAGATGTTCAGGACCGGCCGCCCGGCCATCGACGCCAGCGCCCCCTTGTGGGCAGCGTCCATCTCGGCGTCGGTCAGCGGCGCGATGCGCGGGGCGGCGAGTCTCATCGGCGATCCTTCCTCTTCTGGCCTCAGCCTAGAGGGCGGACGGGCCGGCGCCTATGGCCGGTCAGGCGGCGGAGGATCGCTTGCGGCGCGGCGGACTGGCCGGCGCGGCGTCGGTCAGTCGGGTCGAGAGGTCGGCCAGGGGCATCGGGCGGGCGATGAAGTAGCCCTGAGCCATGTCGCAGCCCATCACCGACAGGGCGGCCAGCCCCTCGGCGGTCTCGACCCCCTCGGCCACCACCTTGAGGCCCAGGCCGTGCGCCAGATCAACGGTCGACTTGACCAGCAGGGCGTCCCGCCCGTTCTGGCCGAGCGCCATGACGAAGGCCTTGTCGATCTTCAGTTCGTCCGCCTGGATCTGCTTCAGATAGGCCAGCGACGAGAGGCCCGAGCCATAGTCATCGATCGAGACGGCGATGCCGGCCTGGCGGAAGCGGTCGATCACCGCCAGCGCCTGGTCCGGGTTGTCGATGACCGCCGTCTCGGTGATCTCCAGGCAGATGCGGGCGCCGGCCTTGGCGATCATCTCTGCGGTCTCCTCGGCGAATTCGGCCTCGCAGACCATCCGACCCGACAGGTTCACCGAAATCAGCAGGTCGTGGCCCTGTTCCTTCAGGACCCGCTGATCATCCACGGCGCGGGCCAGCGTCCACCGCGTCAGGGCGCGGATATGGCCGGTTTCCTCGGCCAGGGTGACGAACATGTCCGGCGAGATCATGCCGCGCACCGGATGGCGCCAGCGCACCAGAGCCTCGGCGCCGGTGATCCGGCCCAGCCGGATGTCATGCTTGGGCTGGTAGGCCAGGCTGATGTCGCCGGTCTCCATGGCCGCCAGCATCTCGCTCATCAGAGAGAGCTTGGCCGAGGGGTCGCCGTACGCGGCCGCGTCGAAGGCGGCGACCGGCCGGTGCTGGGCGCGGGCCTGGTCAAGCGCGATGCTGGCCCGCTCGACCGGCGGGGCCGGATGAGGATCAAGCACCGAGGCCAGGCCCGCCGATACCCCGACGTCGATCGTCAGCCCATCGATCTGGACCGGCTCCGCCAGGGCTTCGGTGAGATCCGAAAGAGCCGCGAGGGCTGCCCCGGGACCCTGCGCGCGGAAGCTGACCGCCAGCCGCTCGCTGGACAACCGGGCGACCTGCGCTTCCGGCCAGAGATCGAGGACTCGCATCGCCAGGCGCTGCAGCAGCGCGGCGGCCAACGGATAGCCGACGGCGGCCCGGACCTGCATGAAGCGCTCGACCCCGATAGCCCCGACATGAAGCTGGACCGGATCGGCGTCGGCTACCGCCGTCTCCAGCGCGAGGCGATTTGGCAGGCCGGTTTCCTGATCGGTCAGGGCCATGGTGGTGATGCGGGCCTCGCGTTCGCGGATCCCGGCGATCATGGCGTTGAAGCTCTCGGCCAGCCGGCCCAGCTCATCCTGGGTCGAGACCTCTACGCGTACTTCCTGGCCATCGCGCAGTCGGCGGGCGGCCTCATCCAGCGCCGAAACCGGGCGGGTGATCGAGCGCGCCAGGAGCCAGCTCCCGGCGATGGCGCCGGCGAGGCCGATCAGGGCCACGAGGCCGAGCGTCCACATCAGGCTGCTGTACGGCGCAAGGGCCAGCTTGAGGGGGTAGCGCAGCATCAACACCGCGCGGTCGTCCTGGCCCATGACGGCCAACGGCTTCGCCAGCGCGAGAGCCTTGCCGCTCGGACCGTCGACCAGCGCAGGCCTGCCGGCCCCCTCGCGGGTCGCGAAGGCGACCACGCCCGCGTCGGCTTTTCCGCTCCCGTCCGTCGAATGCCAGCCGGACGCCTCCGCCCCGCTGATCACCGAGGCGGACAGGGGAATGGACGACAGCTTTTCCAGCTGGCTCATCTCGGAACGGTCGAGGCGCTCGGCGAACACGACCCAACCGATCAACTGCGGCGCCAGGATGGGTTCCGCCACCGCCTGGTAGGGCGTCCCGGCGATCTCGAGCACACCGGCCAGCCGGCCGCCATCAAGCGCGTACCAGAGCGTCGAGGCCTGCGCCTCGTCGAGGTCGGCGGCGCCGATGACGGTCGCATCAACGGTCAGAATGAAGGCCCGATCGAGCGCCAGTCGGCCACGAAGATTGTCCAGCGCCGAGGCGACCGTGTCGGCGTCCTGGGTCGCCAGGGCCTCGCGGAAGCCGAAGTCGCGCGCCAGCACGCGCGCGCCGTCCGCCAGCTGGCTGGCCTTGAGCGCCCACAGCCGGTCGAACACAGCGCTGCTGGCGGCCAGCTCGGCCTCGACCTGCCGACGGGCATTGGCCTGCACGGTCGTCAGGACGACGGCCGCCACCAGGGCCAGCGCCAGGCTGAACAGCCCCGCGTAGAGGACCGTCAGGCGGCCTCGCAGGCTGACAAACCGGGGACGGCCGATCGGGATCATCTCAGTGCTTGTGACCGGCCGGATAGCGGATCTCGACGGCGACCTGCTCGCGCAGGGCGCCAGCCGCCGGGATCACCACCTTCCGCGTCAGCTCGTTCTTCGGCGCCCGCAGATAGGGATGCCAGACCCGCACCGTGGCGCCGCCTGCCGTGACGCCGCGCAGGGTCGCGACTCCGTCGTCGCCCGTCTTGATGGCGAACGGGGTGTCGACCACCTTCACGAAGCCGACCATCTGGTCATGGATGTTGCAGCCGATCGCGGCAACGCCGACGGCCTTGAAGACCACGGTCCGGGTCTCGTCCTTGCCGAACAGCTTCAGCTCGAACTTGTTGCCGGCCGAGAAGGAATAGACGTGGTGGCGCACCTTGTCCTTGTTCGGGAACAGGACGGTCTGACCGACCGGAACGACCAGGACGAAAGGATCGAACTGGATGTTCTGCTGAGCGATGACCAGCGGCCAGGGAAAGCGGATCGGCCCTTTTGGAACCCCGGCGTCGGGGTGAACGGTGACGACCGCATCGCGGACCGGCTTTCCCGCCGCGTCGCGGACAGTCATCACCAGGTCGCCCGCCAGAGCCCTGGTCGGCAGGCAGATCAAGATCAGGAACAGGGCAAGTGCGCGCATTGTCTGATCTTGAGCGCGGCGCATGAAAACTCGGTAAACCTCAACAGGGCGGCCACTCAACCTTAGGTGCATTCCTAGCGAGACTTCATTCGTAAGATGGCAAACCAGTCCTTAATGGATGCTGTCGATTGTTGACATCAGGATCAGTTCGTCCGGGTGGGGACCCTCCAACATGCGATGGATCATTGCGACGGCGCTCGCCGCCGGGTGCCTGGCTTCCACGCCGGCCCTGGCCCAGGACGACTTGAGGATAGGCGGCAAGTTGCTGCTGACCGGCGGGGTGACCACGGTCGAGGGTTCGGGCGGCGGCGGCATGGCTACCTGGGCCACGACTACCGGCTATGGCGATGACGAAGGCGTCGGCGCAAACATCTCCGGGACCGTCATCGGCCTGCCTGACTTCGAGTTTCGCTCGGTCGGCGTGGCCGTCGGACTGTTCGACCGGGTGGAGCTGTCCTACGCCCGCCAGAGCTTCGACACCGGCGACACGGGCGCCAAGCTCGGCCTCGGCCAGGGCTTCACCTTCAACCAGGACGTGGTCGGCGTGAAAGTCGTGGTCGCAGGGGACGCCGTCTATGACCAGGATCGCTGGCTGCCCCAGATCGCCGTCGGGGCCCAGTACAAGCGCAACAATCGCGGCGCCATCATCGGCGCGGTCGGCGGGCAGGATGACGAGGGCGTCGACTACTACGTCGCCTTCACCAAGGTGATGCTGGACCAGAGTCTTGTGGTCAACGGCACCGTGCGGCTGACCAAGGCAAACCAGATCGGCCTGTTGGGCTTTGGCGGCGTGGGCGAGGACGACTACGCTCCGCAGTTCGAGGGTTCCGTGGCCTGGCTGGCCAACCGTCGCCTCGCCTTCGGCATGGAATACCGCAGCAAGCCCGACAACCTGGCCTTCGCCGAGGAAGACGACTGGATGGATGTCTTCGTTGTCTACGCCTTCAACAAGAACCTGTCGGTCACCGCCGCTTATGTGGACCTGGGCGATATCGCCACCTTCAAGGACCAGCGCGGCTTCTACATCTCACTGCAGGCGGGGTTCTGATGATGCGCGGACTTGTCATCCTGATCGCTGGCGCGATGCTGGCCCTCCCCGCGTCGGCCCGCGCTCCCGACCCCTGGGCCATGCCCGGCGAAGAGGCGGTGGACCCCTACACCGTTTCCGACGCCAACGCCGGCGCTGCGCCGATCGAGGATCCGAAGGTATTCGCCGCGTTCGGGGGCCGCGAGGGCCTGACACGCATCGTCGACACCTTCGTCGAGCTGAACTACGCCGACCCCCGCATCAACGAGATCTTCAAGCCGTTCGAGAAGGCGCGGCTCAAACGGACCCTGTTCGAGCAGTTCTGCTACATTCTCGGCGGCGGGTGCGCCTACACCGGACGAGACATGGCCAGTTCCCACAAGGACATGGGGCTGACGGCGTCGGACATGAACGCCCTGGTCGAGAACCTGCAAACGGCGATGACACGCGAGGGGGTGCCGTTCCCGATGCAGAATCGCCTGCTGGCCCGCCTTGCCCCGATGAAGCGGGACGTCCTGCAGAAGTGACCGACGGCCGGCTCAGGCCGGCTGCAGGGCCACCATGAATTCGCCCATCAGCAGGACCTGGCCATCGCCGGTCAGAGTGACGGCGTACTGCAGCGCCGCGCCTGTGGCCGCCAGCTGCTCGGCCCGCACCTCCAGGTCGCCGACGACGCCGTCCAGCAGCGGCCGGGTCCAGCTGACGTTGTTGATCACCGCCAGGAATCCCCGGCGCGGCTGGCGTTCGATGCCGGTCAGCGAGGCGTGCAGCGCCACCGCCTGAGCGGCGATCTCGATGCCGGCGCTGGTCGGCAGCCCCGAGGCGTTGCGCAGCGGATTGGCCGGGTCGCGGTGGCAGCCGGTGCGACAGACGATCCACTCCCGCTCCCAGGCCAGGGCGGCATCCAGCAAGCGCATGTCGCCGGCGTGCGGGATGCGTGTGGCGATGGCGGCCTTGTCTAGCGGCGGCGCGGCGGTCATGAAGGGTCAGGGGACTCGAGGATTGGGGGCGCTGGTGATTCCGGCGGGATGCTGATGACTTCCGGCTTCGTGATCAAGGCCGACCACCCCGCGCTGCCCGGCCACTTCCCGGGCGCGCCGGTGGCGCCGGGCGTTCTGTTGCTGGACGGGCTCATCGCCGCCGCCGCCGAACGCTGGCCGGACCGGACCTGCACCGGGGTGCGGCGCATGAAGTTCCTACGCCCGCTAGCCGCGGGCGAGCAGGTCGAACTGACCTGGGGCGAGCCCGGCCCCGAGTCGGTCTCGGTGAAGGCGCGCGTGGGGGATGAACTGCTGGTGGACGGGCGCCTGCTGCTGGCGACGGCGGCCACTGGCTAAGTGGCGTGTTTTGTTGACGCTTTCGTTGCCATGCGGCGGGGGGATCGCCTATGGATGACAAGAGTAACCGGAGGGGGAGTACGGCGCTCATGAAGCGGGTGCTGGTTGTCTATTATTCGCAGACCGGACAGTTGGCCGACATCGTGCGGTCGACCATCGCACCGCTGCGCGAGAGCGCCGAGGTCGAGGTGACGACGCTCGAGCTCAAGCCAAAGGTCGCCTATCCGTTTCCGTGGCCGGTGGGCTACTTCTTCGACACCTTTCCCGAGACCGTCTATGAGGAGCCGGACGCGCTGGAGCCGTTCGATGTTCCCGCCGATGCGGACTTCGATCTCGTCATCCTGGCCTACCAGGTCTGGTTCCTGTCGCCCTCCAAGCCAACCATGGCCTTCCTGCAGAGCCCGCAGGCCAGGGCGTGGCTGAAGGGCAAGCCGGTGATCACCCTGATCGGTTGCCGCAACATGTGGCTGGCCGCCCAGGAGCGGACCAAGGAGATTCTCACCGATCTCGGCGCCCATCTGATCGACAACGTGGTGCTGACCGACAGCGCCCACAGCGCCTTCACCTTCATCTCGACTCCGGCCTGGATGCTGACCGGCAAGAAGGGCCCGTTCCTTGGCGGGGTGGTTCCGGCCGCGGGCGTCGACCAGACCGATATCGACGGTTGCCGCCGCTTCGGCGAGGCCATCGCCCGCCAGCTTCCGGGCCGCGCGCCCGGCGACACCGCCCCCATGCTGACCGGCCTCGGCGCCGTCAGCATCGCCGAGGGTCTGATCGACTCCGAAAAGGTCGCCAAGCGCAGCTTCAAGCTGTGGGGCGCCCTGCTCCGGGCCTGCGGCAAGCCCGGCTCCATCGCCCGCCGTCTGGTGCTGGTGGTCTATGTCGCTTTCCTGTTCACCCTGATCGTCACGGTCATTCCCCTGCTGGCCATCATCAAGCGGCTGATCAAGCCGCTGGCCCGCGCCCGGATCGCCCGTGAACGCGCCTATTTCGCCGGTCCGTCCGGCGAGGATCGCGCGCTGCTCGCCCCTTCCGCCTGAGATTTCGATGCGTCCCGTCTACATCACCGCCACCGCCGCCGCCCTGCCTGGCGAAGCCGTCGCCAACGACGCCATGGAGTCCGTCCTCGGCCAGGCCGGAGACCGCCCCAGCCGCGCGCGCCGCACCATCCTGCGCAGCAACGGCATCACGGCCCGCCACTACGCGATCGACCCGGCCACCGGCGCGCCGACCCACACCAACGCCCAGCTGACCGCCGAGGCGATCCGCAAGCTGGCCAACGGCAAGGGCCTGCCGGACGTGGGCATCCTGTCGTGCGGCACCTCGATCCCCGACCAGGTGATGCCGAACCATGCGGCCATGGTGCAGGGCGAGCTCAAGTGGCCGGCCCTGGAAGTGGTCGCGACCAGCGGCGTCTGCCTGTCCGGCGTCACCGCCCTGAAGTACGCCTACGCGACCCTGGCCAGCGGCATTCACTCGACCGGCGTGGCCACTGGCTCGGACGTCCCGTCGCCGGTGCTGCGGGCCGAGAACT
This sequence comes from Caulobacter sp., assembly GCA_046295055.1. GTDB lineage: Bacteria > Pseudomonadota > Alphaproteobacteria > Caulobacterales > Caulobacteraceae > Caulobacter. Next base: position 73,907 of record JBKBOD010000008.1, read on the forward strand.
TCAGCGCCGAGATCGACGCCAAGGTCGAGGCCCTCGAGAAGAATCCGGAGATCGCCTTCGAGAAGGACTTCCTGCGCTGGATGCTGTCGGACGGCGCCGGCGCCTTCCTCCTCGAGGATCGCCCGCGCGACGACGGCCTGACCCTGCGCCTCGACTGGATCGACACCTTCTCGTACGCCGGGGAGATGGAGACCTGCATGTACGCCGGCGCCGCGAAGAACCCGGACGGCACCACGACCGGCTGGACGGCGATGAGCCCGCGCGAGCGCGAGACCGACTCGGTCATGTCGATCAAGCAGGACGTCCGGCTGCTGAACGAGAACGTCATCCACTACACCGTCGAGAGGCCGCTGCCCGAGGTAGCCGAGAAGCGCCAGCTGCGGCCCGATCAGGTGGACTGGTTCCTGCCGCACTACTCGTCGAGCTACTTCCGCGACAAGGTCTACGAGGGCATGCTCAAGGCCAGCTTCGACGTGCCGCAGGATCGCTGGTTCACCAACCTGACCACGCGGGGCAACACCGGGGCGGCCTCGATCTACATCATGGTCGACGAACTGGCGAAAAGCGGCGCGCTCAAGAGCGGCCACCGGCTGCTGTGCTGGATCCCCGAGAGCGGCCGCTTCTCCAGCGGTTTCATGCATCTGACCGTGATGTGAGCGCAGGGAGTCCCGCATGAAGAAGGACGAGGTGCCGCAGGACGCGGCCGCCACCTACGGCGGGGTCAAGAAGCTGCTCTACGCCGTGGACGACAGCGGCGCATACACCGGCGTCAAGTCGGCCGGCTGGGAGCCTGAGTCCTTCGCCAACATCCAGGCGGTCGACGAGCTGAACCGTCTGCGTGACGAGGCCTGGACGCGCGCCAGGGCCGGCCAGGCCAGCCCGCTGGAGTACCACATGTACCGCCGGCGCATGGAGCCGGCGACGCTGCAGGCGGTCACCGGATTCTGGGGCTGGCGCGTCCGCCGCCACCTCGACCCGGCGGTGTTCCGTCGCCTGCCTGACCGCATCCTCGCGCGCTATGCCGAGGCGATGGACCTGACCGTCGCCGAGCTGCGCGCCCTGCCCGAGACCCCGCAAGGCTGATGACCGAGTTTCCCCACCGCCAGTCGGCCCACTGCGAGAGCGGCGTGGTCGCCAACATGGTCAGCCATGGCGGGCTGATGATGAGCGAGCCGATGGCCTTCGGCCTCTCCTCGGCCCTGACCTTCGCCTACATGCCGATGATCAAGATGGCCGGCATGCCGCTGATCGCCTACCGCATGCCGCCGGGCCACATCATCAAGGGCGTGGCCAAGCAACTGGGCATGCGCTGGCGCCGGCGCACCTTCAGCGATGCGGACGCCGGCATGGCGGCGCTGGACGCCGAACTCGACAAGGGCCGCATCGTCGGGCTGCAGACCTGCGTCTACTGGCTGCCCTACTTCCCGGAAGACATGCGCTTCCACTTCAACGCCCATAACCTCGTGGTCTATGGCCGCGACGGCGACGACTACCTGATCAGCGACCCGGTGTTCGAGGGGCCGGTGCGCTGCGACGCCGCCTCGCTGCGCAAGGCGCGCTTCGCCAAGGGCGCCATGGCGGCCAAGGGCATGATGTACGACCCGGAAGGGACGCCCCGCGAGATCGACTATGCCGTCGCCGTGCCCAAGGCGGTGCGCATGAACCGGCGGATCATGGTCGGCGCGCCGCTGCCGATCATCGGGGTCAAGGGCATCCGCTTCCTCGGCCGCAACATCGCCAAGGTCGCGGCCGGGCCCGACGCGGCGACCAAGCTGCCGCTGTACCTGGGCCACATCGTGCGGATGCAGGAAGAGATCGGCACCGGCGGCGCCGGCTTCCGGTTCCTGTACGCCAGTTTCCTGCAGGAGGCCGGCAAGCTGCTGGATCGCGCCGACCTGCAGGATGCCTCGGGCGCCCTGACCGAGGCCGGCGACGAATGGCGCCGGTTCGCCCTGGAAGCCACCAAGATGGCGCGCGGCCGCAGCAAGCTGGACATCAAGGCGCTCGACGCCCAGCTCAACAAGATCGCCGACATGGAACTGGCCATGTGGCAAGGGCTCAAGGGCGTCTAGCCGCCCTCAGCGCTGCGCCAGGATCACCGCGTAGCGCCCGTCGGGGTCGCCGTTGATGTGCAGCAGCACGCCGCCCTCGCCGGTCGCGAGGAAGGCGCCGACCGCGGCCGCCGCCTGGCTGTCGAAGTAGGGACGGCCGGCGCGATAGTCGAACACCGCAGGATCTCCGAGATCGCGGCGAAGCTCCGCGAAGTCGTCGTCGCCCAGCCACTGGCCCCGTGCCAGGATCAGGCTTGAGGGGTCGATCTGCTGCGCGGCGATCCAGGCCATCAACGCTTCACGGTCAGGCAGGATGGCCGCCTGCCGCACGCCGCCCTGCCGCTCTCCCGGCGCCGATCCATCGGGCGCGGTCAGCCAGAGCCAGTGAGCGGCCTCGGCGATGGGCGCATCCGGCGGCTGGCCGAGCCGGCGGCGGTGAACCTCCACCGGGGTCAGGACAATGTCGGCCGAACCCACCAGGGCCGAACGCACGGCGCCGGTCCTGATGTCGAGCAGGGCCAGTTGCAGCGCGGCCTCGAACCCGAAATGCCGCGCGCCCAGGCAGGCCGAACGGCCCGAGAACCCGTACTGCTTGGCCACATAGAAGCAGGCGGCGTTGCTGACGGTGTTGATGAAGCTCAGGGGCTTGGGGGGGAACCCGTCACGGAACACATGCTCCATCACCTCGACGGTGACCTCGAAGTCGCCGCTGCCGGTGGTGAAATACACCGCCGTATCCGCCGGCGGGGTCTGGCCCGCCAGGCATCGCCCGGCTCCGATCAGCGCAAGATGGATGAACCGGCCGATGCGGCGCACGGCGGCGCCGGTATCGGCCTTCAGCACGGGCTTGAGATCGGTCAGCGGCTCAGACGCCGCCAGGTCCTCATAGGCGCCGACGCCCCGGATGATCGCCTCAGCCATTGGACACCACCAGCGAGGTGTTGTTGCCGCCAAAGCCGAAATAGTTGAGCAGGAAGTCGCCCCGCCCGACCGGCATCGGCTGTTGGATCAGGGTCAGGCCAAGCTCCGAGGGTTCGGCTGCCACGCCCGGAACGCCAGGCACGAAGCCCGCCTCGGCGGACGTGCAGAACAGGATCAGCTCCGCCAGGCCGCAAGCGCCGAAGGTGTGACCGATGAATGGCTTCAGCGCGGTCAGCGGCGGCGGGCTGTCGAACAGGCGCAGGACGCCGGCCGACTCGGCCTCGTCGTTGAGCAGGCTGGCGGTGCCGTGGGCCTTGGCGGCGAGCACCGACGCGGGCGCGACGCCGGCGGCCTCCAGCGCCTGGCGCATGACCGCCTCGACGGTCGAGCCGTCCGGGTTGGCCGCCGAGACGCCATGGGTGTCGCAGAGATTGGCGCCGCCCTTGAGCCGGAAGCCGGACGGGCCGGGCGCGGAACCCACCACCATAGCCGCGCACGCCTCGCCCAGCACCAGCCCCGACCGATCGGGGTCGAAGGGCCGCATGCCGCGCGACGACAACAGGCCCAGGCTCTGGAAGCCGAGCGCGGTAATGACGTTGAAGATTTCCAGGCCGACGATCACCGCATGATCGATGATCCCGTCGCGGATCATGGCGTCGGCATAGATCAGGGCATTGGCGCTGGAGGTGCAGGCGGTGTTGATGGTGTAGTCGGGGCCGCGCAGACCGAAACGGCGGCGCAGGCGTTCGCCCACCGCGCCCATGCTGGCGTTGACGAGCAGGGGATGGGTCTCCAGCCCCGCCTTCAGGTCACGCGCATAGACCGCTTCGCTGACCGAGATATCCAGCGACGAGGTGCCGAGCATCAGGGCGGCCCGGCCAAGCTGGTCCGCCGTCAGCCCGGAGGCTGCGATCGCCGCCTCGACGACCGGCTCGATCGCGTTCCAGAGGCGATTTTCGGTGTCGCCGAGCGGCAGGCCGGCCAGAAGCAGCGAAGGGACCTTCTCCACCTCGGCGCCCAGCGGGACCTCGGCCAGGGCCGGTGCGGGCGGCGCGGCGCGCAGGGCCTGTCGGGTCGCCTCCAGGCCGCGGCCGAGCGCGGTGTGAACCTCGGCCCCCAGAAACCAGGCCGCTCGCGTCACGCCGGGGCCTTGGCCGCCTGGATGAAGTCGGCGAGGGCGCTGACGCTGGCCATGGCCTTGCGGGCGTCGGGGCCGCCTTCGATGCGCACCCCGTAGTGCTCCTTGACGGACATGGAGATCTGCAGCGCGTCGAGGCTGTCGAGATCGAGATCGCCGCCGATCAGGCGGTCATCGTCGCCGATCTCGGAAGGGTCGATGTCCTTGTCGCATTCGCGGACAATCATCGCCTTGAGGTCGGCCAGAAGCTGGGCGCGGTCTTCGGACATGATGATCAGTCTACCTCAATCGCGAACACGGTGAACGACCCAGGCGAGGGCCAGGGTGGACAGGCCGAAGGCGGCCAGCTTGGTCAGCACCCCCCGGATATCCTCCACCCCGCCATCGCGTAGCAGGAGCTCGAGGAATCCGTCCAGCCCCCAGGCCATCGGCGAGACCTCCGCCGCCTTCTGCAGGCCCTCGGGCATGACGAACTTGGGCACCATCACCCCGCCGATCGCCGCCAGGAGGATCGCGCCCAGGCCGCTGAGCATCGTCGCCTGCTCGGTTGTGCGGGCGACCACCGCGACGAGCAGGGCGAAGCCGAGCGCCGCCAGCGAAACGCTGGCCGCCAGCAGGACCAGCGCCAACGGCTCACCCCGGATGACCAGCGCCTCCCCGCCCAGCAGCGGCACGAGGAACACCCCCACCGCCAGCATCAGGACCACCTGGAGCTGATTGACGACGAAATAGGGGATCAACTTGCCGACAAACTGGCTCAGCGGGCCGACGTTGATAGTGCGCAGGCGGCGCTGGACGCCCAGCTGGCGCTCGCGGATGAAGGTGTTGGAGAACGGGATGGCCACGAAGAACACGGCGAAGACCAGCCAGGCGGGAACGTTCTGCTGCACGGCGCTCGGCGCGGTCTCGGCCTTCTGCTCGTAGGCGTAGACGGTCTCGATGGGGCTCTCGCCCAGCTCCGGCTTTTCGATCTCGCGGCCGAGCGGGTCCTTGTCCGGCAGGCTGTCGATCAGATGATCCGACCGCTGGCGGGCCGCCGCTTCCGCCAGCGCGGCCAGCAACAGCTTCTCGGTCCGCTTGTCGGTGTCGGCCGCCACCGTCACGCGGATACGGGCAGGCTCCGACGCCTCTGCCTTGCTCTCGTCGGCCTTATCCTCTTCCGCGTCGTCCTCATCCTCGAAAGTCTCGCCGTAGCCCGGCAGGATTTCCACAGCGAAGGCGTAGCGGCCGGCGCGGAGGCGATCGCGCAGATCGGGCGGCGTGGTCGGGGCGCGCTCGACGCCAAAGCTGTCCGACGCCTCGATCTTGTCGGCGAAGGCCTCCGAGCGTTCAGAGCGGTCGCTGTCGATCAGCAGCATGTCGGCCAGATGCCCGGACCGAGCGGCGAACAGGTCCTGCATGGCCAGCGACATGACCAGGATGAAGACCAGCGGCAGCACGAACAGCAGGGCCAGGCCGTGCAGGTCGCGCGACAGCAGGCGCAGTTCCTTGGCGATGCAGGCGATCAGCGGGCGCATCAGGCGGCCGCCTCCTCGCCATCGCCGCCGTCGAGCAGCGACAGGTAGAGCCGCTCCAGCCGGCTGACGCCGAACTCGGCGCGAACGACGGACAGGCCGGCCGCGCTCAGCGCCGACAGCGTCGCGGGCAGATCCTCGGCCGCGCTCAGCGTCACCTCCAGCCGGTTGTCGGCCAGCCAGTCGATCTTGAGCGCGGCGAGGGCCTCGCGCGCGGCAGCCCCGGCGGGACCGGCCAGGCTGACGCTCAGGCGGCGCGCAGCGGCGGCGCTGAGAAGGTCGGCGGTCCGTCCGGACGCCACCAGCCGCCCCCGGTCGATCACCGCGATCTCGTCACAGAGCGCCTCGACCTCCTCCATGTAGTGGGAGGTGTAGACCAGGGTGACGCCCTCGCTGCGCAGGGCCTGGATCGCGTCGAGGATGCACTGGCGCGAGCGGGCGTCGATGCCGACGGTCGGCTCGTCGAGATAGAGGATGCGGGGCGCGTTCAGCAGGCCGATGGCGAAGTTCAGCCGCCGCTTGAGCCCGCCGCTGTAGGTTTCCGCCGGCCGTCCCAGCCAGTCGGACAGCTGGGTCGCCGCGACCGCCTTTTCCAGCCGCGCCGCATAGGTGCGGCGGTCGAGCCGGTGGAGGCCCGCGAAGTAGTCCAGGTTCTCGCGCCCCGTCAGTCCGGGATAGAAGGCGAAGTCCTGCGGCACCAGCGAGCCCATCGCCCGCACCGGCGCCAGTCCGCGCCGCGCCGAATGTCCGCCGATGACGATCTCGCCCTTCTGCGGCGCCAGCACGCCGGTCAGCAACGACAGCAGGGTGCTCTTGCCGGCCCCGTTGGGCCCCAGCAGGCCGAAACTGGCCCCCGGCGGGACCGTGAAGGCGATATCGCTCAGCGCAATCCTGTCGGCGCGCGGATAGCGGTAGCCGACGCCCGACACGGCGATGGCCGGCGCGACGCCAGCCCCGGCTGGCTCTGTTTCGGCGATTTTCCGCTGGTTCGACACGCGCACACCCCCTGGCGGCAATTAGCGCAGGCGCCCGGTCTCGTCATCGCCTTTTCAGGGCCTCCCATCCTTATGCTTCCCTTATGCGGCGGCCCCGCCATTCCCGGCGCGCCCTTACGGCCTTCGGCGCGATCATCGTCTCCAGCCGAAGGAGGCCCGCAGATGACCGACTTTCTCTTCCTCGCCCTGGGGCTGGGAGGCTTCGCCCTGTTCGGCGCCTACGCCGTCTGGCTGCGCCGGGTCTGACCCATGGGGATCGAATGGCTCTACGCCGCCGCCGCCGTCGGGATCGGTGGCTACATGATCGCCGCCCTGCTGCGGCCTGACAAATTCTGAACCAGGAAGGAGACCTCGCATGGACTGGCGAGGGTGGGCCGAGATCGCTTTCACGATCGGCCTGACTGTTTTGCTCGGCTTGCCGCTGGGCCTGTACATGGCGCGCGTCTGGTCTGGGCGACGCACGGGATTGGAGCCGGTCCTGCGCCCGGTCGAAACCCTTGTTCTGAAGGCTGTGGGGCCGCAGGTCGCTCGCCAGCAGACCTGGCTCGCCTACGCCGGCTCTGTCCTGGCCTTTTCGGCCGTCGGCTTCGTGCTGCTCTACGGCTTGCTCAGGCTTCAGGGCGTTCTGCCCCTGAATCCCCAAGGCTTCCCCGGGCTCTCGCCTCACCTCGCATTCAATACCGCCGTCAGCTTCGTGACCAACACCAACTGGCAGTCATACGGCGGCGAGACGACGATGAGCCATCTGTCCCAGATGGCAGGGCTGACCGTGCAGAACTTTGTCTCGGCAGCCACCGGGCTCGCGGTCGCCTGTGCGCTCGCCCGGGCCTTCGTGGCAGACCGAAGCGAGGGGCTGGGCAACTTCTGGGTCGATGTCACGCGCAACACCCTCTACGTGCTCCTCCCGCTCAGCCTGGTGGTGGCCCTCGCTCTTGTCGCCGCCGGCCTGCCGCAGACCCTGGCGGCCAATGCAAAGGCCACGACCCTTGAAGGGGCCACGCAGACCATCGCCCTGGCGCCGGTGGCCAGCCAGGAGGCGATCAAGCAACTCGGCACGAATGGCGGCGGGGTCTTCAACGTCAACTCCGCCCACCCGCTGGAGAATCCCGGCGTCTTGACCAACCTGATCGAGGTGGTGGCGCTCAACGTCCTCGCCTTCGGCGCAGTGGTCGCCTTCGGCGTGGTCGCCGCGGCGCGGCGCGAGGCGCGGGTCCTGCTGGCGGTGATGGCGCTAATGGTCGCCACGGCGGCGGGCGGAATCTACGCCGCGGAGACGCTGACGCCCAACCCCGTGATGGCGCAGGCGGGGGCGACCGAAGGCATCTGGATGGAGGGCAAGGAAACGCGGTTCGGACCGGCCTCGTCAGCGATCTGGGCCGCCCAGACAACCGGGGCCTCCAACGGGTCTGTCAACGCCATGCACGCCAGCTTCTCGCCAGTTGGCGGGGGCGTCGCGCTGTTCATGATCCAGCTGGGCGAGATCCTGCCTGGCGGTGTCGGCTCGGGTCTCTACGGGATGCTGGTCATGGCTTTGCTGGCGGTGTTCGTCGCAGGGCTCATGGTCGGACGCACGCCCGAGTACCTGGGCAAGAAGGTCGAGGCCCGCGAGATCAAGCTGGCCATGCTGGCGGTGCTGATCCTGCCGCTGGCCATCCTCGGCTTCAGCGCCGTGGCCGCCGTCCTGCCGGTAGCGCTCGAGGGCCTCCTGAATGGCGGCCCGCGCGGACTTTCGGAGATCCTCTACGCCTACTCGTCCGCGGCAGGGAACAACGGCTCCGCCTTCGCCGGACTGACCGCCAACGCACCCTGGTGGAACACGACCCTGGGCATGGCGATGATGCTCGGGCGGTTCGCCTACATGATCCCCGTCCTGGCGATCGCCGGCGCGCTGGCCGCCAAACCGCGGCTGTCGCCGACCGCCGGAACGCTGCCCGCCGACACCTTGCTCTTCGGCGGCCTGCTGGTCGGGGTGATCCTGATCCTGGGCGGACTGCAGTTCTTCCCGGCCCTCGCCCTCGGCCCGATCGTCGAACATTTCCAGCTTCTGGCCGCCGCCCGCTGAGCGCGTCCGGACCTGCAAGGACACCCTGATGAACACCACCGCATCTCAGCCGTCCACCCTCGCCGCCAGCCTCGACCGTTCGGCGATCCTGCGCGCGCTGAAGGAGGCCGCGGTCAAGCTTGATCCACGTCGACTGACCGCAAACCCGGTCATCCTGACCACCGAGGTCGTCGCGGCGCTGGCCACTGTATCGGCGGTGGTCGCACTGGCGTCGGGACAACCCGCCGGCTTCGCCATCCAGATCGCCGGCTGGCTGTGGGCCACGGTCCTATTCGCCAACCTGGCCGAGAGCATCGCCGAAGGGCGTGGCAAGGCGGCAGCCGACAGCCTGCGCGCGGCGCGGGTGACGACCAAGGCCAAGTTGCTGATCGATCCCGGCACGGGAACATGGATACCGACCCCCGCCCACAGGCTGGGCGCGGGCGAGGTCGTGCTTGTCGAGGCGGGCGATGTGATCCCGGCGGACGGCGAGATCATCGAGGGCGCCGCGAGCGTCAACGAGGCGGCGATCACCGGGGAGAGCGCGCCTGTGATCAGGGAGGCAGGAGGCGACAGATCTGCCGTCACCGGCGGCACGACAGTGGTATCCGACTGGATCAAGGTACGGGTCACCTCACAGCCAGGTTCCAGCTTTCTTGACCGGATGATCGCCATGGTCGAGGGGGCCGATCGGCGCAAGACACCGAATGAGCTGGCGCTGGGCGTCCTGCTGGCTGGCCTGACCCTGGTCTTTCTGATCGCGGTGGTCAGCCTGCTCGGACTGGGCGCCTACAGCGGAGTCCGGCTCGACCCCCTGATCCTGGGCGCGCTGTTCATCACCCTGATCCCGACCACCATCGGCGGGCTGCTGAGCGCCGTCGGCATCGCCGGAATGGACCGACTGCTCAAGGTCAATGTGCTTGCGACGTCGGGGCGGGCCGTCGAGGCGGCGGGCGATGTCGACACCCTGCTCCTGGACAAGACCGGCACGATCACCTTCGGCAACCGGATGGCCACCGAGGTCATCCCCGCGCCCGGCGTGCGTCCGGATGTCGCCCTGCGAGCGGCGTTGATGGCAAGCCTGGCCGACGAGACGCCGGAGGGCCGTTCCATTGTCGCCCTCGCCCGCGAGCAAGGCCAGACCGCCCTGGCGCCCGAGGGATCCACGCCGATCGCCTTTACCGCCACGACCCGTCAATCGGGGCTCGACGCCGGCGACCTTTCCTGGCGCAAGGGGGCGGTCGATGCCGTGCTGGCCAGTCTCGATCTGTCGGACGCACAGGTTCCGGCTGATCTGCGACAGGCCGTGGAACGGATCGCGCGCGCCGGCGGCACGCCCCTGGCCGTGAGCGAAAACGGCGCCCTGGTCGGCGTCATCCACCTGAAGGACGTCGTCAAGCCAGGGGTCAAGGAACGCTTCGCCGACCTGCGCCGCATGGGGGTTCGGACGGTCATGATCACCGGCGACAATCCGGTGACGGCGGCAGCCATCGCTTCGGAAGCCGGCGTCGACGACTTCATCGCCGAGGCCACGCCTGAGGACAAGCTGCGCCTGATCCGGGCCGAACAGGCAAAGGGGCGACTGGTCGCGATGTGCGGAGACGGGGCGAACGACGCACCGGCCCTCGCCCAGGCGGACGTAGGCGTCGCCATGCAGACCGGGGCCCAGGCAGCCCGGGAAGCCGGCAACATGGTCGATCTGGACAGCGACCCGACCAAGATCATCGAGATCGTCGAGGTCGGCAAACAGTTGCTCATCACCCGCGGCGCGCTGACGACCTTCTCCATCGCAAACGACGTCGCCAAGTACTTCGCCATCATTCCCGCGCTGTTCGTCGCAGCCCTGCCGGCGCTGGGCGCGATCAACGTCATGGGCCTGGCGAGCCCGCAAAGCGCCATCCTGTCGGCCGTGGTCTTCAATGCACTCGTCATCATCGCGCTTATCCCGCTCGCCCTGCGCGGGGTCCGCTACCAGGCCATCGGCGCCGACCGCCTGCTACGCCGCAATCTGACGCTCTATGGGTTGGGCGGCCTCGTCGCGCCGTTCGTCGGCATCAAGCTGATCGACCTGATCGTCTCCGGACTGGGTTGGGCATGATGCGCGCCTCTCCGTCCCTGTTTCGCACGCTCCTGGTTACTATCGGCCTGATCGGCCTCTTCTTCGCCTGCGCCTTCCTCGGCGCCACTCAGTAGGCAAAAGACATGATGTCCCAGCTTCGACCTGCGCTCGTTTCGATGGCGCTGTTCACCTTCATCCTTGGCCTGGCCTACCCGCTCGGCGTGACCGGACTGGCCCAACTCCTGATGCCGGCGCAGGCCGATGGGTCCCTGCTCCGCGACCGGGAGGGCCGCGTGATCGGATCAGCCCGAGTGGGCCAGGCCTTCGAACAGGAGCGATACCTGCATCCCCGGCCATCGGCCGCCGGCGAAGGCTACGACGCCTCGGCGTCCTCGGGGTCAAACCTGGGGCCACTCAATCCCGCCTTCGCCCAGCAGGTGCGCGACCGAGCCGCCAGACTGCGCGCTGAAAGCCCCGCGCCTATTCCGGGGGATGCCCTGACCGCATCGGCCTCCGGCCTCGATCCCGACATCTCGCCAGCCAACGCCGAACGACAGGTCGCCCGCATCGCCGCGGCCCGTGGTCTGCCGGAAAGCGTCGTGCGCGATGCCATCGCAGAGGCCACCACGAGGCCCCTGTTCGGTTTCATTGGCCAGCCGGCCGTCAATGTCCTGAAGACCAATCTGGCGCTCGACGCCGCGACGGCTGGAGCGCAACCTCGCGCCCGATGAACTCCGCCGATCGCCCGCGCCCGGATCCTGATGCCCTGCTGGCTGCAACGGCGGGAGGCGGACGCGGGCGGCTGAAGGTCTTCCTCGGCATGGCCCCCGGGGTGGGCAAGACCTTCGAGATGCTCAGCGCCGCGCGACGCCTGAGCGAGGGGGGCGGGGACGTCCTGGTAGGCGTCATCGAGACGCATGGGCGGCGGGAGACTGAGGCCCTGTTGGAGGGTCTGGAGGTCCTGCCCCGCCGCCCGATCGCCGATGGCGGACGCCAGTATCTGGAGTTCGATCTCGACGCCGCCCTGGCCCGGCGGCCCGGGCTGTTGCTGGTCGACGAGTACGCCCACGCCAACGCCCCGGGAAGCCGTCACGCCAAGCGGTGGCAGGACGTCGAGGAACTGCTGGCAGCGGGCATCGACGTCTGGACGACCCTGAATGTCCAGCACCTCGAAAGTCTGGTCGAGGTGGTGTGGAGGATCACGGGCGTCCGTCAGCGCGAGACGGTCCCGGACAGCGCCCTGTCGCGCGCCGACGAGATCGAACTGATCGACATTACCCCCGCTGAACTCCGCCAGCGGATGGCGGAAGGGAAGGTCTATCTGCCCGAAACCGCTACGCTGGCGGCCGACAACTTCTTCAAGGCGGAGAACCTAACCGCACTGCGGGAACTGGCGTTGCGGCGGGCGGCGCAGACAGTCGACGATCAGCTTACACAAGCCATGCGGCGGGCCGGCGTCGAGGGTCCGTGGGCGGCCGGTGAACGAATCCTCGTCCTCATCGGCGCCGACGAAATGGCCCAACCGCTCGTCCGCGCCGGACGCCGCCTGTCCGACATGATGATGGACGCCCCCTGGACGGTGGCCCATATCGAGCGCCCCGCCAGCGATGGCGCCGCCGGGGCCAGACTCAATGCGGCGCTGAAGCTGGCGGAGCAGCTCGGCGCGCGTACGGTGGTTCTGACCGGCGATGATCTGGTGCGAGTCACGCTCGATTTCGCCGGGCGTGAGAACATCACCCAACTCGTCGTCGGCCGCTCGCGGCGCGCGCCTTCCTGGCTGCCCTGGCGCCGCGCGCTGATCCCCGAGTTGCTGCGCCATGCGCGGGGCGCGGCGCTGCACGTCGTGACCGAAACCGGCGGCGAGGCCGCGCCGCCGCCCAAAAGGACGCTCGCTAGTCCGTGGACGTCGGGTGTGACACCTCACATGGCCGCCATCGGACTGATCGCGGTGGCCACCCTGACGGCGAGCCTGCTCGACCGCAGGGTCGAGAACGTCAATCTCGCCATGGTCTTCATGCTCAGCGTGCTCGTCAGCGGCCTGGCCTTCGGCCTGTGGCCGGCAGTGGTCGCTGCCACGCTTGCGGCGTTGACCTACAACTTCCTGTTTCTTGATCCGCGACTGACCTTCTGGATCGGGCATCCGGCGGATGTGCTCACCTTTGGCGTCTTCTTCGCCGTGGCCATGACGACCGGCTGGCTGGCCGGCCGGGTCCGTGACCAGGCGCGGGCGGCGGGAGCCAGGGCCTCGGCGGTAACGGCGCTGTTGGCCGCCAGTCGACGGCTGTCTTCGGCCGCGCGCAAGGAGGACGCGGCCCAGACCCTGGCTGAGCAGCTCGGTGCGGCGACCGGCGCGCGGGCGATCGTGTTCCTGCCGGACCGCGAGGACATCGCACCGGCCGCATGGACGCCCGCCCGACCGGAACCGCCCGAAATGGCGCCGGCGGACACCGCCGCCGCGCGGTGGGCATGGGAGAGGGGCGAACCGGCTGGCGCGGGGACGGGCACGCTGCCCAACGCCACCTGGACCTTTCGCCCCCTGCAGGGTGTCCGCGCGCGATCGGGCGTCGCGGCGCTGGAGCCTCGCGCGCTCGAGGCGGAGGCCGATGAACGGTTTGCGCTGGCCTTGCTCGACCAGGGGGCTGTTGCGCTGGAACGAGCAGAGTTTGCCGCGGAAGCCGCCGATGCGGAGGCGCTTCGCCGGTCCGACCGGCTGAGGTCGGCCCTGCTGAATTCGGTCAGCCACGACCTGCGCACGCCCCTCTCGGTCGTTCTCGGATCGGCTACGACGCTGATCGACTACGGCGACGCGCTCAAGCCCGCCGTGCGCAAGGACCTGCTGGCGTCGATCCGGGAGGAGGCCGAACGACTGAGTCGCTACGTGGGCGATCTTCTCGACATGACCCGGATCGAAGGCGGCGCCCTTTCGCCGCGACAGGACTGGATCGACGTCAGGGAGGTTCTGGCGGAGGCGGCCTCAAGGGTCGCGCGCAGACTTGCCGCGCGGCGGCTTGTCCGTGACTTTCCATCCAGCCTGTCCATGGTTCGTGCCGATCCTGGCCTGCTCGAGCAGGCGCTGGTCAACATCCTGGACAACGCCATCGCCTACAGTCCTGACGGTTCGTCGATCGAGTTGGCGGCCTATGAGGACCGGGGCAACGTGGTGATCGCCATCGAGGACGAGGGCCGCGGGATTCCCGCCTCGGACCTCGACAGGGTCTTCGAGCGCTTCAGGCGGCTCGAGGAGCCGACTGACCGCGGCAAGGGGGCGGGGCTGGGTCTTGCCATCGCCCGCGGCTTCGTCGAGGCCATGGGCGGCCGGATCGCGGCGGCGAGCCCGATCCGCGACGGCCGCGGCGCCCGGATTCTAATCAGCCTGCGGAAGGAGACGACCATGCCCGGAGGCTTTCTGTGAGCGCCTATCGGCCGCGCATCCTGGTCATCGATGATGAACCGCAGATCCACCGGTTCCTGGGTCCCGCCCTGGAAGCTGGCGGATACGAACCCGTACGCGCCGACGACGCGGCATCGGGCCTGAAGGAGATCGCACATCGCGCGCCGGACGCCGTCGTCCTTGACCTCGGCCTGCCGGACATGGACGGCAAGGAGGCGCTGGTGAAGGCAAGAGCTTTCTATGACGGTCCAATCCTCATCCTGTCCGCCCGCGACCGCGAGACCGAAAAGATCGACGCGCTGGATCTGGGGGCCGATGACTACGTCGAGAAGCCGTTCGGCGTCGGCGAGTTGCTTGCACGGCTGCGCGCGGCGCTCCGGCATCGCATCCAGCGCGACGGCGGCGCGCCCCGCGTGGCCGCTGGTGAGATCGAGATCGACCTTGTGCGCCGCCGGGTTTCCCGGGCCGGCGAGTCTGTGCGGCTATCGCCGCGCGAGTATGATCTGCTCGCGCGGCTGGCGGAAGGTCGCGGCAAGGTCCTCACCCATCGCCAGCTCCTTACGGCGGTCTGGGGACCGGCGCATGCCGAGGATGTCCAGTACCTGCGGGTGTTTGTCGGGCAACTGCGCCAGAAGCTGGAGAATGACCCCGGCTCGCCAAAGGTCATCCTGACCGAACCCGGCGTCGGCTACAGGTTCGAGGCGGACTGACAGGACATCCGCCCCGAAAGGGCGTCCCGACCGCGCCCGGGGGCTCGATCGGGACGCTGATCCGGTCAGCGAATGCCCGGCACGTGCAGGGCCGCTTCGGCGTCGGCGCGGCGCTGGGCGGCGAGGTCGCCGTACTTGGCCAGTTCGGCGCGGGCGACCGTGCGGCAGTGCACTTCATCCGGGCCGTCGGCGAGACGCAGGGTGCGCTGGCCGGCATAGGCCTTGGCCAGGCCGAAGTCGGTGGTCACACCGCCGCCGCCGTGGGCCTGGATGGCGTCGTCGATGATCTTCAGGGCGATCCGCGGAGCGGCGACCTTGATCATGGCGATCTCGTTGCGGGCCGACTTGTTGCCGGCCTTGTCCATCATGTCGGCGGCCTTGAGGCACAGCAGGCGGCACATCTCGATGTCGATGCGGGCCTCGGCGATCCGCTGTTCCCAGACGCTGTGCTCGGCCAGGTACTTGCCGAACGCCTTGCGGGTCAGCAGGCGCTTGCACATCTTTTCCAGGGCGACCTCGGCGGTGCCGATGGTGCGCATGCAGTGGTGGATACGGCCCGGGCCCAGCCGCCCCTGGGCGATCTCGAAGCCGCGGCCTTCGCCCAGGATCAGGGCTTCCTCGACCGGGACGCGGACGTCCTTGAGGACGACTTCGGCGTGGCCGTGCGGAGCGTCGTCGTAGCCGAAGACCGGCAGCATGCGGACGATCTCGATGCCAGGCGCATCCATCGGCACCAGCAGCTGGCTCTGGGCCTGGTGCTTGGGGCCTTCGGGATTGGTCTTGCCCATGACGATGGCGACCTTGCAGCGAGGGTCGCCGACGCCCGAGGACCACCACTTGCGGCCGTTGATCACATAGTGGTCGCCGTCCCGCTCCATGCGGGTCTCGATATTGGTGGCGTCCGACGAGGCCACGTCCGGCTCGGTCATCAGGAAGGCCGAGCGGATCTCGCCGTTCATCAGCGGGCGCAGCCAGCGCTCCTTCTGCTCAAGCGTGCCGTAGCGCATGAGCACTTCCATGTTGCCGGTGTCCGGCGCCGAGCAGTTAAAGACCTCGGAAGCGAAGCCGATCTTACCCATCTGCTCGGCGATCAGGCTGTACTCGAGGTTGGTCAGCTGGACGCCTTCGAACTCGAAGGTGTCGTCCACGTGGTGCTGGCCGCTGTGCGGCGGCATGAAGAAGTTCCACAGGCCCTTGGCCTTGGCCTTGGCCTTCAGTTCCTCCACGACGTTGACGACCTTCCAGCGGGCGTCGCCGAGGACATTCATTTCCTCTTCGTAGCGCGGAATGGCCGGCCGGATCTCGGTTTCCATGAAGTCGACCACGCGGTCGAGGAACTGACGCTGCTTGGGGGAAATATCGAAGTCCATGAGGCGGCCCTTCCCTTTGTGACGATCGGAGATGACGATGGGTCAAACAGTTGTTTGAACCATCATGCACCGGGGTGACGCGCAGGGCAAGCTGCCGTTCTCGCCTCAGGGCTGGTCGGATGGGGCCCGGTCGGCGTCGGCGGGGTCGAGATCGTAGTCCAGGAGGTCGCCCGGCTTGCAGTCCAGCACCGCGCAGATGGCGGCGATGGTCTCGAACCGCACGCCCTTGACCTTGCCGGTCCGCAGCAGGCTGAGCTGGGTCTCCGACAGGCCGATCCGCTGGGCCAGGTCGCGCGCCTTCATCTTGCGGCGGGCCAGCATGACATCGAGGGTGACGACGACCGGCATCTAGACGAAGTCGCCCAGTTCGGCCCTCAGCGCCTCGTTGTCGGCCAGGGCCCGGGCCATCAGGTCGCCCAGCACCATCACCGCGCCGCCGGCGACGGCGATGACCAGGGTTTCGGTCTCGATGCGGACGCCAAAGCCGCCACGGGACAGGATGGTTTCCTGGATGAAGGGAACGCCGATCATGGCGAATAGCGCGCCCCACCACAGCGACGAGCCGATCTCGGCGATCGCCTTGCCGTTGGCGGCGCTGAACAGCTCGCCCCGCCCGACACGAACCAGCATGCCGCGCGCCGCCCAGACCGCACCCAGCATGATCACGGCCGGGATCAGCGGAACCATGCGGGTCAGGAAGTCGCCGACGGTGGTCTTGAAGAGCTGCCAGTCCTGTCCGGCGGCGGCTTCGAACAAGCCGAACCCGAACGCCACGGCGCCGGCTTCGCGCAGAAGGTTGAGGCCGAGCAGCACAAGCGCCAGGACTGCGGCGACCTCAAAGGCCTGGGCCCGGCGGGTGATTTCATCTCTGGATGTCGGGACCTTGTCCACGTCCAGCCTCCTGTTTCAAGTTTTTTATGTCTTACATAAAGTTTGAAAGGTTTTGCATTAAATTCGCGTAACTGGTTTCCAAGCGCTCGCGGCTTGGGCAAGCTGGGCCTCATGAATCTCAAGGCCAAGCTCCTCAAGGGCCGCTACGTGCGGCTCGAACCGATCACCGCCGACCACCGCGACGAGCTGCGCGGCGCCATCGACTGCGACCCCGACGCCTGGGAGATCATGTCGGTCAACGGCTGCGGCGAAGGGTTTTCGGACTTCTGGGGCGCGCTGCAGGGCGAGACCGAGCGCGGCGAGCGGATCGGCTATGCGATCCGGCGAATCTCGGACAAGCGGGTGGTCGGCACCACCTCGTTCCTCAACATCCGCCGGCTGCACAAGGGCGTGGAGATCGGGGCGACCTTCCTGCACCCGGACGTGCGGTCGGGGCCGGTGAACCCGGAGAGCAAGCGGCTGCTGCTGGGCCAGGCGTTCGACGCGGGGGCCATCCGGGTGGAGTTCATGATCGACGAGCGCAACGCCCGCAGCCAGGCGGCGGTGATGAAGCTGGGGGCCACCCGCGAGGGCTCGCTGCGCAACCACAAGATCACCTGGACCGGCCACGTCCGGGACACGGTGGTGCTGTCGATCTGCGATTTCGACTGGCCGGCGGTGCGCGACCGGCTGGACTTCCGGCTGAAGGAGACCTTCGCGGTCTGAGGCTCAGCGCGCCCGCTTGAAGCGCCAGCTCATCCGGCGGGTCTGGCCGTCCATGGGTCCCTCGATCGCGGCGCAGAGGTCCGCGTCGCAGGGCTCGTAAGTGATTTTCTTTGGAAAATCATGCTCTTGGTTTTCGAACACGGCCCGGCCGCCCTCCAGCGAGGTCAGGCGGAAGGGCGTCGGCGGCTGGCCCGCGACGATGGCGGTATAGACCAGCCCGTCCGGCGTTTCGGTCAGCATGATGAACTCCATCTGCCGGGTCCGGCCCTCGCGGAGGGTCTGGTTGACGGCGGCCATGGCCCCGCCCCGAGCGGGCAGCCAGGTCTCGCGCACCTCGCCCTTCTGGGTGGTCTGGACCCACTCGCCGGTCAGCCAGGCGAGGTCGGAGAGGCGGGCCGGCTGAGCCGCGGCGGCGGGCAGGGCGAGGACGGCGGCGAGGATGGCGGCGGCGATCGGCTTCATCGGATTTCCCCCTTCGGAAGGGCGCCAGAATCTGTCATCGCGGCGTATCAGGCTTGTATTAAAACGACAGATCAGCGTGGCTCGACGAGGTGGGCCGACAGACCCTCGCGACCGGCCATGAAGGCTGATGCGGTGCAGCCGACGAAGCGGCGGAAGTCGCGGGCCATCTGGGGGTGATCGAAGTAGCCGGCGGCCTGGGCCGCATCGGTCCAGTTGGAGGCGTCCGCCTCGGCCAGCGCGTCGAAGACCCGCCGGAAACGCAGGATGGCGGCCAGAAGCCTGGGCGACACCCCGACCGAGCGGGCGAAGCGCCGCTGGAGGGTTCGGGGCTCGAGGCCCGAGGCCGCGATGGCGGCGTCCGCGCCCTGCCCGGCCTCCAGGACGGCGACGGCGGCCTCGACGGCGAGATCGCGCCGGCCATCGGCGGCGAGGCGCGCCGCGACATGGCCCACGACGCGGGCGAGGCGCTCGGGCTCCGGCAGGTCGGCGAGACCCCTGGTCAGGTCCGCCTCGGCGCCCGGCCCCAGCAGCAGGTCCAGGGCCAGGCGGCGGTCGGTGGCCTCGGCCAGCGGCCGGCCCAGGTAGCCGAATGCGCCGGCATGGCGGAAGCGAACGCCGATCACGCCGGCCGCCCCGTCGGCGCGCAGATGGAGGGGACGGGTCAGCTGGCCGGCGAACAGGGCCGGCGGCTGGCGGAACAGGCGGCCATCGGCGGGCCGCTCCATGTAGGGCGCGCCATAGTGGACGATCAGCTCGCAGCGACCATCCGGCGCGATCGGCTGCTCGCCCTCGGCATCGGTCCCCTCGAACAGCCAAAGGCAATGGACGTGACCGGCGAGGGCCGGCGGCGGCGGGAACTCGGCGTAGCGGGGGATCACGGCGAGGCGCGCCCGGTCGCCATGCTCAGCCCTTCCCCCGCCGCGCGCGGAAAAAGCTCCGCAGCAGGTCGGCGCTTTCCCGGGCGCGGACGCCGGCCTCGACGGCCGGGCGCCAGTGGCAGGTGGGCTGGTCGAAGAAGCGGGGGCCGTGGAGGACGGCGCCGCCCTTGGGGTCGTCGGCGCCGAACACCACCCGGCCGATGCGGGCGTGGCTGATGGCCCCGGCGCACATGGCGCAGGGCTCGAGCGTCACCACCAGGGTCATGTCGGTCAGGCGATAGTTGCCGACCCGGGCCGCGGCGGCGCGCAGGGCGAGGATCTCGGCATGGGCGGTGGGGTCATGGGCGCCGATGGGGCCGTTGCCGGCCGCCGCGACCACCTCGCCGGAGGCGGGGTCGAAGACCACCGCCCCGACCGGGGTCTCGCCGCGCCCGGCGGCCTGGCGCGCCTGGTCCAGCGCCAGCTCCATCAGGGCGTCGTCGGAAAGCGGCGGGTTCATGCTATAGGGGGTCCAGACCGTCGGGAGACGGCCCAGTCCTACTATGGAGCGGCGCCATGACCGCAGAAGAATCTGACCTCGCCCCCGGGCAGGAACGCATCGCCAAGGTCCTGGCCCGGGCCGGGGTCGCCTCGCGCCGCGAGGTCGAGCGGCTGATCGAGGCCGGCCGCGTGGCGATCAACGGCCGGGTGCTGGACAGCCCGGCGGTCAAGATCGAGGCCGGCGACATCGTCACCGTCGACGGCGAGGTGGTGGCCGACGCCGAGCCCACCCGCCTGTTCCGCTATCACAAGCCCGTCGGGCTGGTGACGACCCATTCCGACCCCAAGGGCCGGCCGACGGTGTTCGAGGCCCTGCCGCCCGGACTGCCCCGGGTGATCTCGGTCGGACGCCTGGACCTGGCGTCGGAGGGCCTGCTGCTGCTGACCAACGACGGCGGGCTGACGCGGCAGCTTGAACTGCCCTCGACCGGCTGGGCGCGGGTCTATCGCGCCCGGGCCTATGGCGAGACGACCCAGGCCAAGCTGGACCGGCTGAAGGACGGGATCACCGTCGAGGGCGTGCGCTACGGGCCGATCGATGCGCGGCTGGACAAGGTCAACGGCCGTAACCTGTGGATCACCGTCACCCTGGCCGAAGGCAAGAACCGCGAGGTTCGACGGGTGCTGGACAGCCTGGGCCTGAAGGTGAACCGGCTGATCCGCCTGGCCTACGGGCCGTTCTCGCTGGGGACGCTGGCGCCGGGCTTCGTCGAGGAGGTCGGCCCCCGGGTGATCCGCGAACTGCTGGCCGGGATCGTCGAGCCCGAGAACATGCCGACGGGCAACGCGGTGCAGTACAAGGCGCCGCCGCAGGCCCAGTCGCGGCGCGATCCGACGGTCGGTTCGACCTCGCGGGGGCTGGTCGAGCCCAAGCCCGAGAAGCCGGTCTACAAGGAAGGCTGGGCCAAGCCGAAGAAGAGGGCCGTGCGGCACGCCATGCCCAAGCGGCCGAAGGCCCGGGTCGTCGCCGACTTCGGACCGGGCAAACGCGACGCCAAGCCCAAGCCCTTCCGCGCCAACACCCCGCTGACCGACGCCGAACGGGTGTCCAGGGGCGGCAAGGCGCCGCCGGCCAAGGGCGGCCGGCCGCCGCCGAAGGACCTGCGCCCGCAGCACTTCAAGGACCGCGAGACCGCCGCCTCGGCCGACCAGGACGCCAGGGCGCTGGCCTTCCGCAAGGCGCTGGCCGGGCTCGACGACGGCCCCCGCAAGGGCGGCAAGCCGGACCGCCCGGCGCCCGCCAGGGGGCGCGGCGGCGACTTCAAGCCCGCTGGATCTCAACGCCCGGACGGGCCGCGTCCGCCAGGGCCTGCCGGGCCGAAGGCTCGCGGCAAACCGCCAGGAAAGACGCCCGCTCGTCCGCAAGCCCCTCGGCCAGGGGGCGGTCCAAAGCGGCGCGGGTAAGGCGCTTGGCGTAGGCCAGGCCCTCGGCGGAGCGGGTGGCGAACTCCGCCGCAAGTTCCAGCGCCCGGGCCAGCGGGTCATCGACCGCCTCGTGCACCAGGCCGAGCGCCGCCGCCGCCTCGCCGCCGACCGTCCGGCCCCGGAGGATGAACTCCAGCGCCTTCGCTTCGCCGATCACGCGCGGCAACCGCTGGGTGCCGCCGCCGCCCGGGAAGATGCCGACGCGGGTCTCCGGCAGGCCGATGGCCTCGACCGTCCGGCCGGCGATGCGCAGGTCGCAGGCCAGGCTGAGCTCGAACCCGCCACCCATGCACAGGCCGTTGATGGCGGCGATGACCGGCTTGGGGACCGCCGCGATGAGGTCGACAAGCTCGGCGAAGCCGGGTTCCCGCGCCCGCTCGGACTTGCCCGGATCCGGCGGCGAGGTCTGGGGCGGGGTCGGGGGCGGGGCCGACAGGCGATCGGCGAGCACCGACAGTTCGCCGACGTCATAGTGCCGGATGAAGATGCCCGGCAGGCCGCCGGTGATGACGATGGCCCGCGTCTCCGGCGCGTCCGCGGCGGCCTGGATGGCGGCGTACATCTGTGCCGCGCCGGCCGCCGTCATGGTCCCGAAGGCGGGGTTGGCGTAGCGGATGACGGCGGCGGGGCCGGCCTGTTCGACGTTGACGAGGTTCATGGCGGGTCCTGGGGTTTGGGAGTGCGCATGGTTGGGCGGGAACCCCGCTCATGCAACTCCCTCCTCCGCTCATCCCGGCGACCCGAAGGGCGGCGCGAAGCGCCAACCCGGGATCCAGCCGCCAGAGCGTGGGCGGATAGGGAGGGCCCGGGGGCCGCGTTTTCCGGCATTCCTTGAATCAGCGAGATCACGCGGCTGGACCCCGGCCTTCGCCGGGGTGAGCGGGTTTCCTTGAGTATCAGGAAGGCTACCCCCGTCCGTTCAACGCGCGGCCGAGGCGGGTGGTGCGGCGCCAGACGGTGAGGGCGGTTCCGGCGGCGATGAGGGCGAGGCCAATGACGAGGGTCTGGCCGTTCCAGCCCCAGAGGGGTTCGAGGGCGGCGATGAGGGCGACCAGGGTCAGGGCGGCCATGCGGTGGGGCTTGGCCATCGGGCCGGTGAAGTCGGCGGGCTGGCCCAGCGCCCGGCCAAGCTCGCGGACATAGGCGGTGAGCACCGCCAGGAAGGCCGCCAGCCAGCCCAGCCAGCCGCCGGCGTCCTGCCCGCCGGTGAAGGCGCAGTAGCCGGCCCCGACGAGGAACAGGCCATCGGCCAGGCGATCGGGCAGCTCGTTCCAGATCGGGCCGGTCGGCTCGGCCAGGCCCATCTCGACCGCGACCATGCCGTCCAGCAGGTTGCAGAGCAGGCGAAGCTGGATGCAGAGCGCCGCCAGGACCAGGGCGATGGCCCGGCCGGCGCCCTCCCCCAGCCCGGCGGCGAGGAAGAGGGCCGCGCCCATGGCGGCGAAGGCGACGCTGAGCGCCGAGATCAGGTTGGGCCGCACTCGCGCCTCGCCCAAGGCGCGGGCCAGGCCCCGGGCCCAGGCGGTGGTCCGCGATTTCAGCGGACGGCGGTTGTCGGTCTCGTTCGTCACGGTCCCTCCGAGGGCAGGTCCTGTCGGCGCGCGCCCCGGACAAGGGCGGCGTTGTAGATGAAGGCGTAAGTCGTCGAGACGCTCCACGGGACAGCGATGGTGGCGAGCAGTTCGGGCGTGCCGACCGCCAGATGGGCCAGGACGAGCACGGTCAACACGCTGGTCGCGGTGACGAGCGGCGGCAGGATGTAGGCGAGGCCGGCAGGGGTGCGCCCGCTCATGGCCTCGAGCGCGCGCTTGATCAGTCCGGTGAGGATGGCCGAGAGCAGGCCCTGCACCAGGGCCGGCGCCCAGGCCGCCGACAGGCCATGGGACCGGTTGGCGAACAGGGCCCAGCCGCCCATCAGCAGGAAGCCTACGAGCATGTGGACCAGGTTGGATTTCAGCAGGCCCTGCATTCAGCGCCTCCCGCGCGGCAAGACCGCGAGGGTCCGACGACGGGGCCGGGCGGTCAATGGCCGCTTGACCCTTGGCCCGCGCCGGGCAAGCTGACCGGCGGGACATTCCCCCGCGCCGCGATGGGCCAGGCCTTGCCGATCCTCGATCCGATCCTCGGCTTCTTCGCCGCCCAGCCGCCGGCCCTGGTCTGGGGCCTGGGCGGGGTGGTGGCGCTGCTGACGGCAGCGGCGGTCATCGCGGGCCTCTTGCCTGTGCTGCGGCCGGGCGGGGACTTCCGCGAGCTTCGCCTGCGGATCAACAGCTGGTGGGTGATGGTCGCCCTGCTGGCGGCGGCGCTGCTGGCCGGCTGGCAGGCGACGCTGCTGCTGTTCATGCTGATCAGCTTCGTGGCCCTGCGGGAGTTCCTGTCGCTGGCGCCCACCCGGCGGGAGGATCGGCTGATCATCCTGGCCGCCTATCTGGCGATCCCGGTCAGCTATGCCTTCATCGCGCTGGATATCTACGGGATCTTCCTGGTCATCATCCCGGTCTACGCCTTCCTGCTGACGCCGTTCCTGATGGCGATCATGGGCCAGACGCGGGCCTATCTGTCGACGGTGGCGATGTTCCACTGGGCCCTGATGACCTGTGTCTACAACCTCTCGCACGTCCCGTTCCTGATGCGGGTGCCGAAGAGCGAGCCGCTGCCGGCCGGGGCGGCGGGGCTGGTTCTGCTGCTGCTGGTCGCCACAGAGTTCAACGACGTCGCGCAGTACGTCTGGGGCAAGCTGCTGGGTCGCCACAAGATCACGCCCACGGTCAGCCCCAACAAGACCTGGGAGGGCTTCCTGGGCGGCTGGGTCAGCACGGCGGCGCTGATCTGGTTCCTGGGGCCGTACCTGGCGCCGCTGGAGGGGCTGGGGCTGGCCATCGTGGCGCTGAGCCTGCCGGTGGCGGGGTTCGCGGGCGATGTGACCATGAGCGCCATCAAGCGCGACATCGGGGTCAAGGACACCAGCCGGCTGATCCCCGGACACGGCGGCCTGCTGGACCGGGTCGACAGCCTGACCTTTACCGCGCCGCTGTACTTCCACCTGCTGGCCTTCTTCGCCGTCGATCACTTCTGATGACCTGGCTGCGCACCCTGCTGATCATGGCCGTGGCCCGGCCGCTGGCCAAGCTGATGACCGGGGCCGACGTGATCGGCCGCGAGAACCTGCCGGTGCGCGGGCCGGCGATCATCGCCGCCAACCACACCAGCCATGTCGACACCCTGCTGATGCTGTCGATCTTTCCCGCCCGGGCCGTGCCGAGGGTGCGGCCGGCGGCGGCGGCGGACTATTTCCTCAAGGACCCGGTGATCGGCTGGTTCTCGCGCAACATCATCGGCATCGTGCCGGTCGCCCGCGACCGGGTGCGCAGCGAGGGCGGCGATGTGCTGGCGCCGGCGCTGGAGGCGCTGGGCCGGGGCGACATCGTGGTGGTGTTTCCGGAAGGCACGCGCGGCGATTCCGAGGAGATGGCGCGGCTGAAGAACGGGGTCGCCCGGCTGGCCGAGGCCTATCCGGAGGCGCCGGTGATCCCGGTGTGGATCCAGGGCGCGGGGCGGGTGCTGCCCAAGGGCGAGGTGGTGCCGGTGCCGATGACGGTGGCGGCGCTGGTCGGCGAGCCGATCCGCTGGGAAGGGCGGCGTTCGGTGTTTATGGAGAGCCTGCGCACGGCGATGCTGGCCCTGAAGGCCGAGGCCCCGCCCCTGCGCTGGAGCTGAGAGCATGCGTATCGTCGCCGGGGCCCATCGCGGCCGCGCCATCGTCACCCCGCCGGGCGCCGGCACGCGGCCGACCTCGGACCGGGCGCGACAGGCGGTGTTCAACATCCTGGAACATGCCGCCTGGGCGCCGGAGCTGGCCGGGGCGCGGGTCATCGACCTGTTCGCCGGCAGCGGGGCGCTGGGCCTGGAGGCGCTGTCGCGGGGGGCCGGCTTCTGCCTGTTCGTCGAGACCGACGATGCGGCGCGCGGGGCGATCCGCGAGAACATCGAGGCGCTGTCGCTGTTCGGCCAGACGCGCATCCATCGCCGCGACGCGACCGACCTCGGCCCCCGCCCGGGCAGCGCGGGGGCGCCGTTCGACCTGGCGTTCCTCGATCCGCCCTATGGCAAGGGATTGGCGGAGAAGACGCTGGCCGAGCTGGCCGCCCACGGCTGGCTGGCCCCGGAGGCGGTGGTGATGGTCGAGCGCGGAACCGGCGAGGCGCCCTTCGCGCCGGCGGGGTTCGAACTGCTGGACGTGCGGGACTATGGCGCGGCGCGGGTGCATTTCCTGCGGGCGGGGTAAGGCGGGGGAGCGATAGCAAGGGCCGGGTCGGCGAAGCTGACTGAGGCGGAGCCTGCGTCCTTCGACACGCGCTGCGCGCTGCTCAGGATGACGGGCTTGGGTGGACGCCAACCGCTCTACGTCATGCTGAGTAGCGGCCACCGGCCGCGTGTCGAAGCACGCACCCACCCTTCCCCCTCAATGGGGGAAGGGCAGGGTTGGGGGTGCATCCCCGGTGTGGCAGGAGGGGTGAAAGAGGGCGCCGGCGCCCCTTCATGATCCACCCGAACCTCCTCCGCGCGCACCCCCACCCAACCCTCCCCCATCGAGGGGGAGGGCTTTTGAAGGGTGCGTCCTTCGACACGCGCTTCGCGCTGCTCAGGATGACGGGCTTTGGTGGGCGCATCACCCACCCTCCCCCCTCGATGGCGGGGAGGGCCTTCGTGAGCTCTACCAGCCGCGCACGGTGGTGCGGTTGTCGAGTTGGGCGCGGAGGTTGACGAGGCCGTCGCGGGTGATGCGGTAGGGGCCGCCGCCCTGGCTGGCGA
Organism: Caulobacter sp.; assembly: GCA_046295055.1. Taxonomy (GTDB): domain Bacteria; phylum Pseudomonadota; class Alphaproteobacteria; order Caulobacterales; family Caulobacteraceae; genus Caulobacter. The sequence continues at coordinate 99,810 of JBKBOD010000008.1, forward strand.
TGAGGCGCTTGCGCTTCAGGCCGCGGAAGACGGCGAAGGTGCAGTCGCTCAGCCGCCAGCCCTCGCGGGTGATGCATTCGGCGCCGAGGATGGCGCCCGACTCGTCGCGGATCAGCGCGATATGCCCGCCCTGGGCGAGCGCGTGCAGCGTGCGTTGCTGCGCTTTGGAGATGTTCAAGGAAACAACCGATGTCTCGAGGCATGACGGGACGCGCTCCCGCAGCGGCGGGAACGGTCGGTTCATCGGGCCCTTGGGACGTCCGGTGTGGTTATCCGGCCGTCAGGCCCACGCCTCGATGGCAATGGGTGACATACGGCGCCTCTTGCGAAGGTTTCGGGCGAAACTCTAGCGTCGGCCATGTTGCGGGGCCAGCGGGTTTTGGCCGGCACGGCACATGTCGGGGACGTCAGTCGGCCTGCCAGGGCAGGCATGCGCCCCTTTCCGCCCGGAGAAACGGGTCGACGGCGAGGACCTTGGCGGGTGAACTCCAGAACTCGTCATCCACGCTGGCGTTCGCTGCGGCGACAACAAGGCGCGGGATGCTCGAAGCGGACACCTGCGCGGATCGGGAATAGCCTTCAATCGCTTCAAAGAAATAGACCGGCCCGCCCACGGGATCGTCGATGTAGACGGCATGGAGATTGCCGCAGCCATCCGACATGACGGGGAACAGCCTGTAGGCCACCAGATCTTCGGCAAGCGTCTCGAACCAGCCGTGCTTGTCGGCGGGATCAACAGCCAGAAACGCCAAGTCGCCCACCTGCGTGATTCCGGCGCCAATGAAGGCCCCAATATCCTCTCGCGGCGAAGTGTCGAATGTGACCTCGAAGACCTTGAGAGCGAGCCTGGCGCGGTCGGGGCGCGCCTCGACGCGGACCAATGCACTGGCCGCAGCCAGGGCGGCTCCGAGGGACAGTTTGTCGTTCACCGCCGCCCGAACAGGCGCTCGATGTCGCCCAGCTTGAGTTCGACGTAGGTGGGGCGGCCGTGGTTGCACTGGCCCGAGTGGGGGGTGGCTTCCATCTCGCGCAGCAGGGCGTTCATTTCGGCGCCGGTCAGGCGGCGGCCGGCGCGGACCGAGCCGTAGCAGGCCATCGTCGAGCAGACCTCTTCCAGGCGCTCCTTGAGGGCCAGGGCCTGGCCGTTCTCGGCCAGGTCGTCGGCGATGTCGCGGATCAGGCCGCCGACGTCGGTCTCGCCCAGCAGGGCGGGGGTCTCGCGCACCAGCACCGCGCCGGGGCCGAAGGCCTCGACGACAAGGCCGAGCGCGGCCAGTTCCTCGGCGCGGGCGGCGACACGGTCGGCCTCGGCCGGGTCGAGATCGACCACTTCGGGCAACAGCAGGGCCTGGCGGGTGACGCCGCCGCCGGCCATCTCGGCCTTCATCCGCTCGTAGACGAGGCGCTCGTGGGCGGCGTGCTGGTCGACGATGACCATGCCGTCGCGGGTCTGGGCGACGATGTAGGTCTCGTGCACCTGGGCGCGGGCGGCGCCGAGGGGGAAGTCGACCGGATCGACGGCGCCGGGCTGGGACGACGCGGGGCGATCAAAGCCCGTGAAGTCGACGCCGGTGAGCGCCTCGGCGAAGCCGCCGGGCGCGGGCTCGACACGGGCGGAGACGTCATTGAGGCCGGGGAGGTCGCCGGTCTGGGCGGGCTGCCAGCCGCCCTGGCGCCAGGCGGAGAAGCCGGCGGCGGGCGGCGGCGGGTGGTAGCCGCCGTAGCCTGCTCCGCCGGGACCTCCCCATCCCGGGCGGAAACCGGCCAGGGCCGCCCCGGCGACGGTGGTGCTGGCCCGGTGGCCGGCGGCGGCGAGGGCATGGCGCAGGGCGCCGACGATCAGGCCGCGCACCAGGGCCGGGTCGCGGAAGCGCACCTCGGCCTTGGCCGGGTGAACGTTGCAGTCGACCTGCATCGGGTCGAGTTCGAGATAGAGGGCGGCGGCCGGATGGCGGTCGCGGGCCAGGTAGTCGGCGTAGGCGGCGCGCAGGGCGCCCTGCAGCAGCCTGTCGCGTACGGGACGGCCATTGACGAACAGGTACTGGTGGGCGGCGTTGCCCCGGTTGTAGGTCGGCAGGCCGGCGAAGCCCGACAGCCGGACGCCTTCGCGCTCCTGGTCGATCTCCAGGGCGTTGTCCTGGAAGTCGCGGCCGAGCACGGCGGCCAGGCGGGCGAGGCGGCCCTCGGCTCCCGGGCGCTCGGCGGGCAGGCGCAGGGTGCGGCGGCCGTCGAGATCGAGGGTGAAGCCGACGGCTTCATGGGCCATGGCCTGGCGCTTGACCTCCTCGGTGATGGCCATCTGCTCGGCGCGTTCGGACTTCATGAACTTGAGCCGGGCGGGGGTGGCGTAGAAGAGATCGCGGACCTCGACCCGGGCGCCGTGCGGCCCCGGGAAGGCGGCCGGACCGGGCGCGCCGGTGGCCCCGCCCTCGACCAGGATGGCGAAGGCGTCGGCCGCGCCGCGCGCGCGGCTGGAGATGTTGAGGCGCGCCACCGAGCCGATCGACGGCAGGGCCTCGCCCCGGAAGCCCAAGGTGGCGATGTTCAGGAGGTCCCAGTCGCCCGCCTCGGTGGGGGAGAGCTTGGAGGTGGCGTGGCGCTCGATGGCCAGGGCCAGGTCGTCCGGCCCCATGCCGTGGCCGTCGTCGGCGACCAGGATGCGGCTCAGCCCGCCGCCGTCGGCCTCGATGGCGATGCGGCCCGAGCCGGCGTCGAGGGCGTTCTCGACCAGCTCCTTGATGGCGCTGGCCGGCCGTTCGACCACCTCGCCGGCGGCGATGCGGTTGACGGTCTCGGGCGGGAGGCGGCGGATGGGCATGGGACGGCGCAGTCTAGCCGATTCCGGCCCCAGGGGCGCGGTCGCGGCGAGGGCTCGCCATCATCGGAGAGGTTGTCCCTTCCCGTGGCGGGAAGGGGCGCTGGTCCTAGAGGCCCGGAAGCTTCATCCAGCCGCTCTTCTCGCGCTGGATGACCACGGCCTTGCCGCCGGTGAGGGCCTTGAGGCGCTCTTCCTCGGCCGCGGCGTTGGCGATCGGGGCGGCGTTCGGATCGGCGACGGCGACCGGGCCCTGCGGCTGGCCCTTGCGCCAGAACATGACGCGGTCGGCGAAGCTCTTTTCCTTGTGGGCCACGTCGCCGAACTCGTCGTCGACCACATAGCGGATCAGCGGGTCGGCGTTGTTGGCGCCGGCGCGGGCGACCAGCAGGCGCTCGCCCTCGGACCGCTGGGCGGCGGCGGCGCGGGCCTGGGCGCTGGCGCGGGCGGCGCTGTCGGGCTCCAGCTCGGCGGGGCGCGGCTCGCCCAGCGCCGGCGGGCGCAGGGCGTAGTCGGGCGGCACCACGAGCGGGGCCTTGGTGACGACGCGGAACTCGTCGGGGGTGACCTTGGCGACGCCCAGCGCACGCGAGGCGGACTGGCATCCGGCAAGCCCGGCGCTGGTCACCAGGGCGGCGACGACGATGGCGCGGTTCAGCTTCATGACCTCAGGCAACTCCAGTTGGCCCCCCGGCCAAAAATTCAGAACGTTCTGATACGGCAAACCGGCGCGGGCGCCAACCGCTCAGGCTCGCCCGGCGCGCGACCGGATCTCCTCGCGGACCGTGTCGGCCAGCAGCAGGATGACGCCGATGGTGATGGCGCTGTCGGCGATGTTGAACACCCAGGGAAAGTGCAGGGCCTTGAAATCCAGGAAGTCGGCGACGGCGCCGTAGCGCACCCGGTCGATCAGGTTGCCGATGGCGCCGCCCATGATCAGGCCGATGGCCCAGCCGAGCAGGTTGCGGTTCACCTGCCTGGCCCAGACCGCCAGGATGCCGGCGACGATCAGCGAGAAGCCGCTGAGCAGCCAGCGCATCCAGTCCGATTCGGCCCGCAGCAGGCCGAAGCTGACGCCCTGGTTCCAGACCATGGTCAGGGAGAAGGGCCCGAACACCTCGACCGAGCCCCGCGAGGGCAGGTCGAAGCTGTAGAGGATCCACAGCTTGGTGATCTGGTCGGCCAGCACCACGCCCAGCGCCAGGGCGTAGGCCAGCGGGGCCTTGTGCGGGATGGTCGCGGAGGGGGCCGGCGGCGGCGCGGCGGGCGGCGCCTCGCCCGTCGCTTCGGCGCTGTGGCTGTCGGACTCGGTGGAACTCAAGGCCAGGCTCCCTCGCTCAGGCGTCCGTCATATCAGCCGGCGTTGGCCTTGTCCCACTGGCCGACGGCGTCCTCGCAGCGCAGGCAGAGCCGGGCCGCCGGGGCGACCTCGGGCAGGATGCGCCAGCAGCGGTCGCACTTGCAGCCCTGCGCCCCGGTCGGCTCGACCGCCACGCCTGAGACGTCGTCGGCGCGGAAGGCGCCGGACGGCCCCTCGCCCGCGACGAGCCGCGCCTCGCTGGTGCGGAAGAACTCGGCCGCGTCCAGCCCGTCGAAGGCCGCCAGCAGGGCCGGATCGGCGATGTGGACCACCGGAGACGCCTCCAGGGCCGAGCCGATACGCTTTTCGCGACGCTCGACCTCGAGGGCGGCGGTGACCGCGCGGGTGACCAGAAGGATCTTCTCCAGCCGGCCGGCCGCCGCCTCGTCGCGCCAGTCGTCCGGGGTCTGCGGGATCACGCGCAGGGTGTTGGCGGGCGCGTCCGGGAAGCGGGTCGACCAGGCCTCTTCCATGGTGAAGGGCGTCAGCGGCGACAGCCAGGCGGTCAGCCGCTCGAACACCGCATCCATCACCGTGCGGCAGGCGCGCCGGCGGAGGCTGGAGGGGGCGTCGCAGTAGAGCGCGTCCTTGCGGATGTCGAAGAAGAAGGTCGACAGGTCCTGCTGGCAGAAGTCGAGCAGCGGCCGGACCACCGCCTGGAAGTCATAGACCTCGTAGGCGGCGCGGACCTCGGCGTCGAGCTGCCACAGCCGGTGCAGGATGTAGCGCTCCAGCGGCGGCAGGTCGGCATGGGCCACCCGCTCGTCCGCCTCGAAGCCGGCCAGGGCGCCCAGCAGGTAGCGCAGGGTGTTGCGCAGCTTGCGATAGGTGTCGGTGACGCCGGCCAGGATGGTCTTGCCGATGCGCTGGTCCTCAGAATAGTCGACCGTCGCGGCCCAGAGGCGGAGGATCTCGGCGCCGCTCTCCTTGATGACGTCCTGCGGCTCGATGCCATTGCCCAGCGACTTGGACATCTTCTGGCCGTCCTCGGCCATGGTGAAGCCGTGGGTGACGATGGCCTTGTAGGGCGCGCGGCCACGCGTGCCGCAGCCCTCCAGCAGCGAGGACTGGAACCAGCCGCGGTGCTGGTCGGCGCCTTCGAGGTAGAGGTCGGCGGGCCAATGGCTGTCGTTGCGGCCCTCGAGGGTGAAGGCGTGGGTCGAGCCGGAATCGAACCAGACGTCGAGGATGTCCTCGACCTTCTCGAAGCCGGCGGGGTCGCGGTCGCCCAGGAAGTCGCTGTCGGGCCGGGTGAACCAGGCGTCGGCGCCCTCGGCGCGGATGGCCTCGACGATGCGGGCGTTGACCGCCGGATCGCGCAGCGGCTCGCCGGTGGCCTTGTCGACGTACATGGCGAGCGGCGTGCCCCAGGCGCGCTGGCGGCTGATCAGCCAGTCGGGACGGGTCTCGACCATGCCCCGGATGCGGTTGCGGCCACGGTCGGGGAAGAAGGCGGTGGCGTCGATCGCGGCCAGGGCCTTGTCGCGCAGGGTGACGGCCTCGCCCTCGGCCTTTTCGTCCATGCGGATGAACCATTGGGGCGTATTGCGGAAGATAACGGGCGCCTTGGAGCGCCAGCTGTGCGGATAGCTGTGCTCCATGCGGCCACGGGCCAGCAGGGTTCCGGCCTCGATCAGCCTTTCCATGACCGCGCCGTTGGCCGGGCCGAACTTGCCGGTCTTCTTGCCCTCGGTCTCCAGCACCTTGAGGCCGGCGAACAGGGGGACGTGGTCGTAGTAGGCGCCGTTGGGATCGACGGTCTCGGGGATGTCGCGGTAGCCGTGCTTGAGCCAGACGAGATAGTCGTCGGCGCCGTGGCCGGGCGCGGTGTGGACAAAGCCCGTGCCGGCGTCGTCGGTGACATGGTCGCCGGCCAGCATGGGAACCTCGAAGCCGTAGCCGGCGTCCAGCGCGGCCAGGGGGTGGGCCAGCACCACGCCGTCAGGCATGTGAAACGCGACGTCGTCCTCGGACCCATTACCGGTGCCAAGCGGCTGCCCCGTAAGGATGTCGATTGGAGTATACTCGCTGATGCCGGCGGCCTTCGCGACGTAGGGCATTGTCGAGCGACCAACAATAAGTCGCTCACCGACCTTCACCCAAGGCTCGTATCCGAGATCAGTCGCCAGGGCCTCGACCCGTATCAAGAGATACTCGATATCTGGGCCATAGGAGACCGCACGATTGGCCGGGATCGTCCAAGGTGTTGTTGTCCAGATAACTACTGACGCACCAACCGGTGAGTTCTCGCCAGTCGAAACGAACGCGCGGTACCGTTCCTCGTCCGCCGCCGTGAACGGTTCGCCCCGGCGTGTGGAGAGGCCTCGTCTGATTTTCACCTGACCTGGAGACGGATCACTCCATTTTGTCACCGGAAACTTCACCCAGATCGTCGGGCTGACGTGGTCATGGTACTCGACCTCGGCGTCGGCCAGGGCGGTGCCCTCGACCGGGCTCCACATCACCGGCTTGGAGCCGCGATAGAGCTGGCCGCTCATCAGGAAGCGGTGGAACTCCTGGACGATGACCGCCTCGCTGGAGAAGTCCATGGTCGCGTAGCGGTGGGCGTAGTCGCCGATGGCGCCCAGGCGCTGGTGCTCCTGCATCTGCAGGCCGATCCACTGGCCGGCATACTCGCGGCAGGCCTTGCGGAACTCGGCGGTCGGCACGTCGTCCTTGCGGCGGCCCTTGGCGCGGTACTGCTCCTCGATCTTCCACTCGATGGGCAGGCCGTGGCAGTCCCAGCCGGGGACGTAGTCGACGTCGAAGCCGAGCAGGAAGCGGCTGCGGACGACGAAGTCCTTCAGCGTCTTGTTCAGCGCATGGCCGATATGGATGGCGCCGTTGGCGTAGGGCGGGCCGTCGTGCAGCACGAACAGCGGCGCGCCGGCGTCCTGACGCGCCTTTCGCACGGCGTTGTAGATGTCGTCGGCTTGCCAGCGGGCGAGGACCTGGGGCTCCAGCCGGGTGGGAAGGCCGGCCCGCATGGGGAACTCGGTCTCGGGCAGGAAGACGGTCTGGCGATAGTCGCGGGCGGGGGTGGCGTCGTCGGCCATGGTTCGACTCGAATGCTGAATTGATCGGACGGGGCGAAGCTCCCGGCGCGCGCGACCGATCCCGGCGGCGTCACGCCGGGCGGATAATTCGCGAGCTCATCCGAACGCGGGTCATGGCCCCGCCTCTAACAGAGGCGGCGGGCCGGCGCCAGTGTGTGTGGGCTGGGGCTCCGACGTGGTGCGTCCTTCGACACGCGCTGCGCGCTGCTCAGGATGACGGGCATTGGTGGACGCCTGCACGCTTCGTCATGCTGAATAGCGGCCCATGGCCGCGTGTCGAAGCACGAACCACCCTTCCCCCTCAATGGGGGAAGGGCAGGGTTGGGGGTGTATCCCCGGTGGTTCCGGAGGGGTGAAAGAGGGCGCCGTCGCCCCTTCATGATCCGCCCGAACCTCCTCCACGCACACCCCCACCCAACCCTCCCCCATCGAGGGGGAGGGCTTTGCGGAAACGGCCGCGCGCTGCCCGGGAAGACGCGTGTCAGGCCTTGGCTTCGGCGGTCAGCTTGTCGCCGATCCAGCTGACGACGCCGATGACGATGGCGCCCCAGAAGGCGGGCCAGAAGCCGTCGACGACCAGTCCCTTCATGACCCAGCCGACGAGGCCGAGCATGGCGGCGTTGATGACCAGGAGGAACAGGCCGAGGGTGATGAAGGTGATCGGGAAGGTGACCACCACCAGGACCGGCCGGATGATGGCGTTGGCGATCCCCAGCAGGAGCGCGCCGATGACCAGGCTGGTCCAGCCCGCCGCCTCGATGCCGGGTACGAACTGCTGGGCGAGCCAGAAGCCGGCGACGGCGAAGGCGAAGCGGATCAGAAAGCCCATCGGCGCGATCTCCCCTGGCCGGGCGGCCTATTGGCCCGGCGGAACGTAGAACTGCGCCGACATTACCCCATCCCAGGGCGCGCGGTCGATCTTCAGGGTCGGGCCCCGGGGATCGCGCGTGGCCTTGTCGTCGGCATAGGTGACGACGACCTCGATCGGACGATCGGTGAGGATCATCACGTCGCAGGCGACCGTCAGGGTCTTGGCGCCGCTGCGCCAGGGGCTCTGGGGCGTGCCGCGCCGGTCGGCCCGGCCGCAGGGCCGGCCGCCGACGATCAGGACCACAGCCTGGCCGGCGCCGTCCGCCGTGGCGGTCGAGGTGCCGCTGGCGGTGATGACATAGCGGCCGGCGGTCATGGCCGGGATGGTGCAGACAGCCTTGATCTGGGTCTCGATCCGGCAGTTGGCGGCGGTGATGTCCGGGTGGGCGTAGCCGGTCAGCGCGCGCGGCAGGGGGACAACGGGCGGCGGCGGCGCCGGAGCGCGAGCGGCGGGCGCCGGCTGGGCGGGGCGCGGCTGCTGCTTGGGCGCGGGCTGGGTCTGGGCGGCGGTCGGCGCCGCCGGGGCCGCGAGGGCGAGGCCCAGGATGGCGGCCGGGGCGGCGAGATAGGCGATGCGCATGACGGGCTCCTTGCGGCCGGGCGGTCAGGCCGCCTGGTTACGCTGAGTCTTGATGACGCCGCGGCTTTCCATCGCCGCCTGCAGGGCGTTGACCTTGTTGAACAGGTCGACGGCGCCGTCGAGGTCGAGGACCAGGCGGCAGACGGGCGCGGCCGCCTTGGCGCCGGCGTCGTCCTGGCGCTCCACGCAGAATTCGATGCGCAGGGTGCGGCCATCGAAGGTCAGGCGGTGGGCCTTGTCGGCGAAAGTCTCGGCGAGATCGGGCCGGTCGATGTAGGCGACTTCGGTGGCGGCGGTTTCGGACTTGGCCATGGTTGGAAGCTCCCTTTGACCCGCCGGTCGGTCTCGATGGCCGCCGTTCGGGGTCTGACGATGAGTGAGGGTGGCGCGGCCTAGTCCGGCCTGGAACCGGGTCCCGGAAGCGCCTGAAGGATGGATCGAGCACGGGACCGGATGGATCGGGCGCCCCGGAACGGAAACGGGCCGGTCTTGCGACCGGCCCGTCCCATTTTCGTGGTCTGGGCCGACTACCAGCGCCAGCGCAGGCCGAGGCTCGCGTCGGTCGACTTGTAGTCGTCGTTGAACTTGTAGCCGACGTTGAGGAAGGCCGAGAAGTTGTCGGAGTTGGAGAAGACGTTGATCGTCCCGCCGACTTCGCCGAACGAGCCGGAGAAGTCGTCGCCGAGGCCGAGGTCCGGACCGGCCGACTTGATGACCAGGTCGTTCTCGCCTTCGAACTCGTTCCAGTAGCGGGCCTGGACGACCCACTTGGTGCGGAAGGAGCCGTGGTCGGCGTTCAGGCCGAGACGGCCGCCCAGGCTGGCCCGCAGGCTGGTCTGGTCGTCCCACTCGATCGTCGCGCCCGGCACCGTCAGCGAGTCGATGTCGGTGGTGACGTACGACAGGCTGCCGACCGGCTCGAAGAAGCCGTTGGCGCCCAGCGGCATGGTCCAGCCGCCTTCAACCTGGAAGCCGAGCGAGTTGACCTCGCCGGTGAAGATGTTCGAGCCAGCCGGGGCCAGGGTGATGGCCTGGTAGTCGAGGTCCAGGTAGTTGGCGTTGACGATGCCGTCGACGAAGAAGCCGTTCGACATGTACGAGCCGTACAGGCCGATGGTCATGCCTTCCATCGAAGCGACGGTCGGCGAGGCGTCGAAGGACACGTCGCTGTCGACGTAGCCGATCTGGCCGCCGACGACCCAGGCCTTGCCGCCACCGCCGCCGACGAAGTCGACGCCGCCGACGAGGGCGACCGTCTGCTGGTCGTAGGAGGTGTCGAAGCTGTAGGTCACCCCGAACAGGTCGTAGCTGTTGGTGATGTCGCGATCGGCGGCGGCGCCGGCGATCTTGACCCACACGCCCGCGCCGTTGCCCGAGATGCTGTCCAGCTGGTCGCGCATGTCGGCCTGACGCTCGAACCACAGACCGGTGGTGGTGTACCAGGCGGCCTGGGCGGCGGTGCCGACGGTGGTGAACTCGAAGGCCTCGCCGTCGGGCAGACCCACCAGGACGTGCTGCTTGCTGCCGTTCAGGGTCAGGTCATAGAAGAACAGGCCCTTGTCCAGCACGCCGTCCGGCGAGCTGAGGTCGGCGCGCCAGTAGTCGGAGGCCGGATCCAGCGAGAAGTGGGTCGCGGCGGTCGAACCGGCGCCGGACACATCCACCAGCACGATGCCGACGGGGTTGAAGGCCCCGAACGGGTTGATGCTGATGTCGTTGACCAGGATCTGGGTCGAACCGCTGGTGCTGCCGCCGGTCAGGCTGAGGCAGTCGGCGGCCGAGAGCACCGCGCAGCTCGTCTGGGTGACGGCGGCGAGGTTGGCGTCCATCACCAGGCGGCTGGAGCCCGAGCCGTTGAAGGTCGTGCCCGAGGCCAGGATGCGGTCGTCGATCGCGCCGTCGGAGACGGCGGCAATGGTGTTGCCCGCGCTGCCGAAGACGATGCGGCCGCTGTTGTTCCAGGTCTCGAGGCCCGTGATGGTCAGGGTCGAGGCGGCCAGGGTCGGCTCGCCCACCACCAGCAGGCCGGAGTTGGCGAAGGTGTCCGCGCCGGCCCCGAAGTCCCAGCTGGTCGCCACGCCGCCGGCGTTGGTGAAGATCGAACCGGTGTTGTTCAGCGTGTCGGCGCCGGCCGAGAAGGTCGAGGCGCCGGTGGTGTGCCAGCTGAAGAAGCTGGTGTTGTTGAACACCACATTGCCGGTCAGGCCGCCGAAGCTGACCCGGCCGTTGATGCGGCCGCCGTTGTTGATCACCACGCTGCCGCCGATGCCGCGGATCACCAGGTCGTCGTAGCCGCCCGAGGTGTTGTCGGCCGAACGGACCAGCGTGCTGGCGCCGACGTTGAACGTCGTGGTGCCGCCCGCGGCGTTGTTCAGGTCGACGACCCAGGAGCCGGCGCCCGTGCCGAGGCCGGTGATCAGCGAGCCGGAGCCGGTGTTGATCGTCACCGCGCCACCGTTGCTGGTGGTGCGGATGGCGCTGCCGGCCGAGCCGTTGATGGTCAGGCCGTTGGCGACATCGACCGTGATCAGGCCGGCGCCGGAGGTGCTGGAGTTGATCGCGGCCGAGCCGGGGCCGTTCGAGGTCACGTTGGCGTTGACATCGACCAGGGTCGTGCCGAGGCCGCCGTTGATCGTGCGGATGCCGTTCTCGAGGGTCGAGACGATCAGGGCGTTGCTGGTCACCGAGATGGCCGCGCCCGAGGTCGAGGCCTGGATGCCGTCGCCGCCCGCGCCGATGGAGGCGTTGGAGACGACGGTGATGGCGCCGCCGGCCGAGGCCAGCGAGATGCCGTCGTCGCCGGAGACGATCACGCCGCCCGAGACGACGTCGATGGCGCCCGTGCCGCTGTTGGACACCAGGATGCCGACGTCGCCGGCCTGGATGCTGGCGGCGGTGTCGATGTCGACGAGACCGTCGACGCCGGTGACCGAGATGCCATGGTCGCCGGCGATGATCGAGGCGTTGGTGTCGATCGTCGTGGTCCCGGCGCCGGTGGTGAAGGTCGCGATGCCGTTGCCGGACGCGGTGACCAGGGCGTTGGAGGTGACGGTGATGTTGCCGCCAGCGGCGTCGGCGACGATGCCCCGACCAGCCGTCGAGGTGACGAAGCCGCCGGTGACGATGTCGATCTGACCGCCGGCCGTGAAGACGTTGATGCCGTCGGACACCGCGTTGATCGAGGCGGTCGTATCAACCGTCACCGGGCCGCCCGCCGAGCCGACCACGACACCGAAGCCGCCGGCGGTGATGGCGCCGCCGACGTCGATGTCGATCAGGCCGTTGCCGGTGGTGTTGGCGTCGATGCCGTTGCCGCTGGCGTTGATGGTGCCGCTGGCCGTCGTCAGGATGGTCGACGCGCCCGCGCCGGTGTTGCCGGTCTCGATGCCGTCGCCGCCGGTGGTGACGATGGCGCCGGCCGAACCCACGGATATCGCCCCGTTGACGTTACCGGCGAAGATGCCCGCGCCGCCAGAGGTGATGGCCGCGTTGTTGGCGATCTGGTTGAGGCCGCCGTTGGCCGAGGTCGTGATGCCGAAGCCGGCGCCGCTGACCGTGATCGGCGCGCTGGCGGTGGTGAAGACCTGCACCGCGCCGGAGCCGGCGTTGGTCGCCGAGATGCCGTTCAGGCCGGCGAAGATGCCGCCATTGCCGGTCGACTGGACGTTGATGCTGGCCGTCGAGGCGCCGTTGGTGACGGCGGCCAGGATGCCGGTGTCGGTGACCTCGTCACCTGCGGTCCCGATGCCGGCGCCGCTGTCGAGGATGGTGATGAAGCCGGCCGCGCCCGCGTTGGTGGCGACGATGCCGTTGAAGGCGGTGCCCGCGATCGAACCGGTCTGGTTGATCAGGATGCCGCCGTCGCCGTTCTGCAGGGCGAAGACGCCATAGCCGAGACCGCCGGTGGTGTTGGCGGTGATGGCCGAGGCGTTGTCGACCTGGACGATGTCGGGGTTGGCCGCGTTGCCGTTGATGGCCACGATGCCGTCGAAGCCGGCGGTGATGGTCGGGCCGGTCGAGCTGACATAGACGAAGCCGCCGGCGCCGCTGTTGGTGGCGGTGATGCCGTTGCCGAGCGTCGAGCCGACGCTGGCGGTGCTGACGACCGTCACCGAGCCGAGGCCGGTCGAATTGGCGTTGATCGCCGAGCCCAGGGCCGTGCCGACGAAGGCGTTGTTGACGACCAGCACGTCGCCATCGACCGCCTCGGCGTTGATGCCGACCACGCCCGAGAGGATCTGGGCGTTGGAGGTCACCGTCACCGTACCGGCGCCGCCCGTCTGGGCCGAGATGCCGGCCGTCGGCAGGGCGCCGTTGTTGACGAAGATCGACACGTTCGAGGTGATCGAGATGTCGCCGGTGTTCGACAGGGCGCCGATGCCGGCGCCGCCCGGGAACACGCCGGCGCCGTCGACGCCGTCGAGACCAAGGATATCGATGAAGCCGGTGCCGGTCTGGATGTCGATCAGGCCGCCGTCGGTGGAAGCGCCGATGCCGACCGCGTTGTTGCCGGTGATCAGGATCGCCAGGTCGTCGCCGGTCACGATCTGCACCCCGCCCACGGCGCCGGTGGCCAGGCCGAACACGCCGGCCGCGCCATCGGCGTCGCCGGCGGCGCCATCGTCGATGACGATGGTGTTGCTGGCGCCGATGCCGATCTCGACGGCCTCGTCGCCCACGCCGGCGTCAGCGGCGGCGCCGCTTTCGGTGTAGACGCCGAAGGCGATGTTGTCGGCATCGGTGTTGGTGATGAGGATGGTCGTGCCGGCCCCGGTGACCGAGGTTGCGTCGCCTGCCGCCGAGAAGGTCTGGACGCCGTAGTCATCGGGATCGATGAACACGCCGGCGCCGATGATGGTCGTGGCCGAGCCGCCCGCGCCGGAGTTGTTGGCCAGGACGCCGACATTGCCGGCGACGATCGAGGAGCCGTCGAGGACCGTGACCTGGACGTCGCCGGTGTTGGCGGGGTTGAAGATCGCCCCCGCGACGCCGACCGTGCCGCTTTCCATCACGCCGCCATAGGTGACGATGACGTTGCCGTCGTCGGCGAAGCTGGCGCCGCCGACGCCGACGCCGAACACACCGCCGCCGTCGGTGAAGACGTTGCCCTGGTAGTTGATGCCGATATCGCCCACGCCGCCTTGAATGGTGGCCAGGACGCCGCCGCCGGTGGTGTTGAGACCCGGCCCGCCGATGTCGCCGGTGTAGACGATCAGGATGTCGCCGCCGGTCGCGCCGGAGGTCGCCTGGATGCCCCAGGCGCCGCCGCCGGCGATGTCGCCGCTGCCGGTGACCTGGATCGATCCGCCGTCGGTCAGGGCGTTGATCGCCGTGCCGGCCGCGGTGATCGTGCCGCTGTTGCTGATGCTGACCGCGCCGGTCAGGGTGTCGGCAAGGATGCCGTCGCCGCCGGCGTTCAGCACGCCGGAGAAGGTGACGTTGATGTCGCCGCTGTTGCTGACGGCGTTGATGCCGTCGCCGCCGGCCAGGGCCGTGACCGCGCCCGACAGGATGATGTCGGTCGTGCCGGTGTCGGCGAAGGTGTCCACCGCGCTGAAGCCGGTGGAGATGGAGATGCTGCCCGCACCGCTGATCAGCAGGTCGCCCGTGCCGACCGAGAAGGCGCCGATGCCGCCGTCGAGGACGTCGCCCTCGACCACGATCTGGCCGAGGCCCGAGCCGCTGGTGGTCAGGGTCGCGCCGTAGCCGAACGGGTCGGTGGCGGTGACGGTGCTGCCGGCGACCAGGTTGATCAGCGCCGCGCCGGCGCCGCTGGTGGTGACCGAGATGCCTTCATCCGCGGTCAGGTCGCCGAAGAGGTTGACCACGGCCACGCCGCCGGTCGTCACGTCGACGCCCGTGCCGCCGGCGGTGTTCACGCCCGACAGGTTGACGCTGACATCGCCCGTGGTGCTGGTGATCTCGATCGCCGCGTCGCCGGCGGTGATGCCGCCGGTGCTGAAGATGGTGATCGCGCCGCTGGTGGTGAAGACATCGATGCCGTCGGCCGTCGCCGAAGTGATGGCGCCGCCGAGGTTGACGAACACGCCGCCCGAAGTGGTGGCGATCTCGATCGCGTCGAACGCGCCCAGCATGGAGACGTTGCCGGCCCCGGTGACCTGGACGTTGCCCGCGCCGGCGAAGGCGCCGACGCCGCCGTCGACGACGTCGCCGCCGAGCGTCACAGTCGCCGTGCCCGTGCCGGTCGTCTGGGCGAAGGCGCCGTAGCTGAAGCCGTCGGTGCCGTTGACCGAGGCGCCGGCCTGGATGAGCACGGTCGCGTTGCCCGCGCCGCCGGACACGGCGGCCACGCCGCCGTCGCCCACGACAGCGCCGTTGACGGTCACCGAGGCGCCGCCGGTGGCGGAGCTGGCGATCACGCCGTAGCCGCCGGTGGCGTTGACGTTGTTGACCTCGGCGACAGCCGCGCCGCCGTTCAGGTCGAGGTTGACGCCGACGCCGCCCGTGGCGGTGATCGTGCCCGTCGAGATGACCGTGGCCGAGCCGGCGCCCCCGGTGGTCACGTCGATGCCGTTGACGCCCGAGACGTCGGCCGCGTTGATGGTGACCACCGCCGCGTTGCTGACGTTGACGTCGATGCCCGTGCCGCCGGTCGAGGTGACGGTGGCGCCGGTGGTGTCGATGTTCACCGCGCCGTTGACGGCGGTCACCTGGATGCCCGCGCCCGTGCCGGCGTTGATGTCGGCGGTCGCCGTGATGTCGGTGGTGTTGGCGCCCGAGGTCTGGGTGATGATGCCGTTGGCGCCGGCGTTGATCACGCCGCTGGAGGCGATGACGATCGGGCCGCCGTTGGATACCGCGTCGATGCCGTCGACCGCCGCGGTGATCGAACCGCCCGAAGTGATGTTGGCGCCGCCGGCCGCGGTGACGCGGATGCCGGTGCCCAGGGTCGAGGTCAGGCTGACGCCCGCGCCGGTGGTGATGGTCGTCGCGCCGCCCGACAGGGCGTAGACGCTGTTGCCGGTCGAGGAGACCGTCGTGGGGCCGGTCAGGCTGACCAGGGCGGTGGTGTCGGCGTTGGTGAAGATGCCGAAGCCGGCCGTGGTGGTGATGTCGCCGCCGTTCATGCGAACGGTCGTGGCGCCGCCGTCGTTCGTCGCCCGGATGCCGCGCAGGCCGCTGAGGGTCGGCCCGCCGTCGCCGGCGTCGTTGGTGCGCATGTCGACCGTGACGCCGCTGGCGTCGCCGTTGACGTCGATGGCGTAGCCCGCGCCGTTGGTGATGGTCGGATCGCCGCCATTGACCACGTTGGTCACGTTGGTGACGATCAGCACCTCGGCCGGATTGCCGGTGATCAGCAGGCCGCCGGTGATGACGACGCCGTCTTCGAGGTTCAGGCGGAGGTTGCCGTTGGTGGTGCCGGTGTAGTCGACGCCGGCCGGATAGACGCCGGCGCAGGTGAAGACGTCATTACCCGGCCCGTTGAGCGAGGGATCGCCGCATTCGTCGGCAGCCAGGGCCACGCCGGGCGCGATCGCGAGGCTGGAGACGGCCGCGGCGCCGGTAATCAGGCTGGCGGCGACCAGCGAAGAGCTGGCCAGCAGGGACAGGCGACGAGCGCCCTTGATCTTGGATACCGACATCAGGCGAAACCCCCTCAGGTTTGCAATTTCGGGGGGACGCGCGGACGCACCTCTCCCCCCAGTATGGAACAACGTTCCCCGAAACTAGTCGGCATAGTGGCGTTCGTCCATCGGGAAACTTTGGGGGGTCGTGCTCCGTTTGGGGGGACCGCGCGGGGTTGGCGGAACGCCGTTTCACCAAAGGGGGAATAACTCGCCCGTGAGGCGAACGGCGACGTTCGGCGAAGCGGCGGGGCCCTCGGGTTGCGACGCCCGCCAGGCCTTGCTCCGCCCCGGGGTTGACCGCCGCGCCGCGCGCCGCGAACTGTGACGCTCTCAGGACGCCGGGCAGCGCCGCTACCCATATTGGCGCGTCGGAATGTCGCGGACCCGCTCACCCATGACGATACTCAAGGCCTGGCGCGCGGAACTGCTCTGGACGCGGGCGCCGCCAGGCGCGGCCGGCAGGGCGACGTCGCACCATCCCGACGGCCTGCTGCTGGCGGCGGACGGCAGGATCGCGGCGGTCGGCCCGTTCGAGGCGCTGTCGCCAGGCCTCCCCGAAGGCCTGGCGATCGAGGACCTGCGCGGCCGGATGATCGTCCCGGGCCTCGTCGACGCCCATGTCCACTTTCCCCAGATCGGCATGATCGGGGCGCCGGGCGGCGAGTTGATGGACTGGCTGAAGCGCTACACATTCCCCGCCGAGCGGGCGTTCGCCGACCCGGGCCACGCCCGCCGCATGGCGCAGGTCTTCCTCGACGCCCTGCTGGCCGCCGGAACGACCACGGCCATGGTCTACGGCTCGGTCCATCGCGGATCGGTCGAGGCCCTGTTCGAGGCGGCGCTGGCGCGGGGCATGCGGCTGATCGCCGGCAAGTGCCTGATGGACCGGGGCCCGCCTGGCCTGCGCGACACGGTGCTTGACGGCGAGGCCGACACCCGGGCTCTGATCGACCGGTGGCACGGGCGCGGGCGGCTGGGCTATGCGGTGACGCCGCGCTTCGCACTGGGCTCCTCGCCCGAACAATTGGCCGGGGCGGGCCGGATCCTGGCCGATCACCCCGGCGTCTGGATGCAGACCCACCTGGCCGAGAACCTTCGCGAGATCGAGGCCACTGCCCGCGCCTTCCCCGAAGCGCGCGACTATCTGGACGTCTATGACCGGGCCGGGCTGCTGGGCCGGCGGTCGGTGTTCGGCCATTGCGTGCATATGGAAGACCGCGCGCTAGACCGCATGGCGCAGGCCGGCTGCGCCTGCGCCTTCTGCCCGGGCTCGAATCTCTTCCTCGGCAGCGGCCTGTTCGATCTGGAGCGCACGCGGGCGCGGGGCGTGCGCGTCGCCCTGGGCAGCGACATCGGCGCCGGCGTCAGCCTGTCGATGCTGGCCAACGGCGCCGAGGCCTACAAGGTCGGCCAGCTGCGGGGCCAGGCCCTCTCGCCTCTCGCCGCCTTCGACCTGGCCACGCGCGCCGCCGCCGAGGCGCTGGACCTCGCCGGGGTCATCGGCACGCTCGATCCCGGCGCGGAGGCGGACTTCGTGGTGCTGGACCCCGCCGCCTCGCCGCTGCTGGCGGAGCGGTGGGCGGCCTCGCGCGATGTCGAGGACCGGCTGATGGCGCTGATGGTCCTTGGCCAGGAGCAGGCCGTGGCGCGGACCTATGTCGCGGGGAATCTGGCGCACGCCCGTGTATCGAAATAGAACAAACGCAAGCACTCATGGTTTCCGATCCGGTAACCACAAGGTCGGTTGCTCATGCTTTATTTTGCTTCACTGTATAAATTGAACATATCATAATTCGCACCCGTTCAGACTGAAGGCCAGTTCGGGGAATCCGCGCCATCGCGGGTCTGGCTTTCAGGGGATGCAGTCATGCGTCTGGGAACCATCATCAGCCTCGGCGCCTCGGCGGCGCTGGGGGTCGGCGCCCTGGTGGTCGCCAAGGTCTGGCTGCCCGAGGGCCAGCCGGGACAGGGCCAGGCGGCGGCGATGGCTCCGGCCGAGTCGCTGGTCCCCGTGGTCGCGGCCAAGGCCGACATTCCCTTCGGCAAGAAGCTGGAGGCCAAGGACCTGATGGTCCTGAAGCTGCCCAAGGACGCGGTTCCGGAGGGCGCCTACAGCACCATCAACGAGGTTACCGCGCTGGACGGCGGGGCCCCCGTGACGCTGGCCCGCCTGACCGCCCGCGAGCCGCTGCTGCCGGCCAAGCTGTCGGGCGGCGGGGTCAAGGCGAACGTGGCGGCGACCATCTCGCCGGGCATGCGCGCCTATACGATCAAGGTCGACGACGTCTCGGGCGGCGGCGGCCATGTCACCCCTGGCGACCGCGTCGATGTGCTGGTGGCCATGGAGCCGGCCGAGTTCCAGCCCGAGGGCGGCCGCGCCAAGGTCGTGATGTCCGGACCCGTCCTGCAGAACGTGAAGGTGCTGGGCATGGACCTGGTCGCCGACCCTTCGGCTGTAGACAAGTTCGTGCCCAAGACCGCCACGCTGGAGGTGTCGATGGAGGACGCCGCCAAACTGGCCGTCGCGGCCGAGCTCGGCACCCTGTCGCTGGCCCTGCGCCGCACGGGCGCGACCGAAATCGAGGACATGGGCCCGGTCCGCAAGCTGGAATGGTCCGACAAGGGCTGGAAGCCGACCGCCGCGCCGGCCCAGCGCGTGGCCACCGCCCCGCGTCGTCCGCGCCCCGCCACGCCGGCCGCGCCGCGCGAGCGGTCGCTGACCGTGGTGCAGGGCTCGCAGCGGACCACCGTCCAGGTGCCCGCCGATCAGACCGGAGGCTGGTAGATGATCCCGCAACGCACCCGGGCCGCCATGGTCGGCCTGACCTGCCTGGCCATCGCCGCCGGCCCGGCCGGGGCCCAGGTCACCCCGACCCTGGCCAGCAACTCGATCCCGGACACCAACTTCCCGACCTTCACCACCGAAGCGGCGCCCAGCCGGGCGATCACGGTGGCCAAGGACAAGTCCACGGCCTTCCGGCTGAACGCCGCCGCCGGCCAGATCGTCGTCGCCCAACCCGACATCGCCGAGATCGTCGCCAACACCGACCGGTCCATCTACATCCGCGGCAAGACGCTGGGGGCGACCAACATCCTGGTCTACGACGGCTCCAAGCGGCTGATCGAGGTCATCGACGTCAAGGTCGGCCACGACCTGGCTGGCCTGCAGGCGGACCTGTCGGCGGCCCTGCCCGGCGAGACGATCCGGGTGTCGAACCTGGCGGACGGCATCATGCTGAGCGGCGAGGTCTCGACCAGCTCGGCCGCCGCCCGCGCCCGCACCATCGCCGAACGCTACGCGCCCCAGGCGGTCTCCTCGACCCTGACCGTCCGCGCCGCCCAGCAGGTGATGCTGGAGGTGCGGATCATCGAGGCCAGCCGCGACAGCCTGAAGGACCTGGGCGTCAACGTCGGCATCCGCAACAATTCCGGCGTGGTGTTCAGCTCGGGCCTCGGCCTGATCGGCAACAATCCCGCCCAGGGCACGCTCGGCATCTCCACCAACGTCGGCCCGACGACCATCGACGTCACCCTGCGGGCGCTCGAGGAGAAGGGCGTCATCCGCACCCTGGCGCGGCCGAATCTGGCGGCGATCTCGGGCGAGGAAGCCAGCTTCCTGGCCGGCGGCGAGTTCCCCTATCCGGTGCCCAGCGGCCGCGACGCGGTGACGGTCGAGTTCCGGCCGTTCGGGGTCAATCTGAAGTTCACCCCGACGGTGCAGGACAGCGGCCTGATCCGGCTGAAGGTGGCGCCCGAGGTCAGCGCCCTGGACCCGACCAATGCCGTGCGGATCGGCGATTACGAGCTGCCCGCCCTGACCGTGCGGCGGGCGTCGACCACCATCGAGCTGCGCGACGGCGAGAGCTTCGCCATCGCCGGCCTGTTCCAGCAGGACTACGTCAACGCGGTGCGCCAGCTGCCCTGGCTGGGCGACATCCCGATCATCGGCACGCTGTTCCGGTCGGGACGCTGGCGCCGGGCCGAGACCGAGCTGCTGATCCTGGTCACGCCGCGCCTGACCACGGCCGCCGACAGCCGCGCCCTGGCGCCCAACCCGATGATGACCGGCGATGAGCCCAGCGCCATCGACGTGATCTTCGAGGGCCTGGTCTGGGACCGCCCGCTGACGTCGCCCGTCGGCGAGACGCCGCCCGGCCTGCCGACGCCGGGCTGACGCCAGGCCGATCCTCCAACCCCCAGCCGAAGGACGTTCGACATGAGTTTCGCCGATCGCCGCGTACTGGCCCTGGGCCAGGGCCTGGAAGAGGCCGTCCGCTCAGCCTTTCCCGGCGCCCGGATCGAGGTCGCCGCGCCGGGCGGGGCGTTCCCCGCCTGGCCCGCCGGAACCGAGCCGGAACTGGTGGTCATAGACGCCGACGCGGCCGATGGCCTGGTGCTGGCCGAGGCGATCGCCCAGCTGGCCAGGATGCCGGGCGCGCCGGCGGCCATCCTGGCCGGCGGCAACCTGCCCGCCGGCCTGGTGCGGGCGTTGCTGCGACTGTCGCGGTCGGATGTCGTAGAGGCGCCGTTCGGGCCGCGCGACCTGGCCGAGGCGGCGGTGATGCTGCTGAAGCCGGCGGAGACGGCGCCCCAGCCCCATCACGGCGGGCGCTGCTGGACCGTCACCGGCGCGGTCGGCGGCTGCGGGTCCACGACCCTGGCCATCGAACTGTCGGCGGCGCTGGCCGAGCGGGCCCAGGGCAAGAAGCGTGTCGCCCTGGTCGACCTGAACCTCGCCGACGGGGCCACCGCCGCCTACCTCGGCGCGTCGGCCAACATGATGCTGGGCCGCGCCTCGCACGCGCCGGAGCGGATCGATGCGGCGCTGCTGGAGGTGTTCGCATCGCCCGCGCCGGGCGGCTTCGACCTGATCGCCCAGGGGCGCGATCCGCACGGGTTCGAGGCCGTCTCTCCCGAGGCGGTCGTGCGGCTGCTGGAGGTCGCCTGCGAGGCCTATGATTTCGTGATCGTCGATGCGCCCCGCCATCGCCGGGCCTGGACCCTGGACGTCTTCGCCGGGTCGGACGCCCTGCTGCTGATGTCGGAGCTGACGGTGCCGGCGCTGCTGGCGGCGCGGGCCCTGGCCGGCGAGCTCGAGGCCGAGCTGCCCGAGGGCCCGCATCCGCGCATCATCCTGAACCGGCTGGCCAAGCGGGTGTTCGGCCCTGCCCCCTCGATGGGCGAGGCGGAGAAGGCGCTGGGCCGCAAGGCCGACGGGGGGTTGACCAGCGACTGGGAGGCGGCGGCCGCCTCGGTGAACCTGGGCGGGCCGATCCGCTCGCACCGCCCGAAGTCGCGGATCGCGCGCGATGTCGACGAGCTGGTCGACCGGCTGCTGGCCGCGCCCGCGCCGGCCCAGACGCGGGCCGCCTGATGGGCCGCTTCAGCCTCCGACGCGCCCCGCACCCCGCCTCGCCGACCGCGCCCCCGCCCGGCGATACCGCCGGCGCCCTGCAGGCGCTGGCGCAGGCCGAGCCGCCGCCGGCCCCGGAGCCGGACAACGAACTGCTCGACATGCGGCTTCGGCTGCACGCGCGGCTGATCGAGGAGATCGACCTCGGCAAGCTGGGCGAGCTGGACGAGGGGGAGATGCGCCGCCAGGTCCGCAAGCTGGTCGGCGACTTCGCCCGCGATGGCCGCCTGGCGCTGAACAGCAATGACCTGGACCAGCTGGGCGCCGAAGTGTTCGACGAGATGGTCGGGCTGGGTCCGATCGAGCCGCTGCTGAAGGACGAGTCGATCAACGACATCCTGATCAACGGCCCCAACCAGGTCTATGTCGAGCGGCGCGGCGAGCTGGAGCTGACTCCGATCCGGTTCCGCGACAACGACCACCTGCTGCGCATCGTCAACCGCATCGTCGCCGCCGTCGGCCGGCGGATCGACGAGAGCCAGCCCATGGTCGACGCCCGCCTGGCCGACGGCAGCCGGGTCAACGCCGCCATCTATCCGATCACGGTGGACGGGGCGGCGGTGTCGATCCGCAAGTTCTCCAAGAAGCCGCTGAGCCTGGAACGCCTCGTGGGCGTCGGCGCCATGCCGGCCTGCGTCGCCGAGTTCCTGCATGGGGCGGTCAAGGCGCGCGTCTCGACCGTCATCAGCGGCGGCACGGGCTCTGGCAAGACCACCCTGCTCAACGCCTTCTCGGCCGCCATCAGTCATGGCGAGCGGCTGATCACCATCGAGGACGCCTGCGAACTGCAGCTGCAGCAGCCGCACGTGGTGCGGATGGAGACCCGGCCGCCGAACATCGAGGGCAAGGGCGAGATCCGCCAGCGCGAACTGGTCAAGAACGCCCTGCGGATGCGGCCGGACCGGGTCATCCTGGGCGAGGTCCGGGGCGAGGAAGCCTTCGACATGCTGCAGGCCATGAACACCGGCCACGAAGGCTCGATGGCCACCATCCACGCCAACACCCCGCGCGACGCCATCACCCGCCTGGAGCAGATGGTCGCCATGGGCGGCCTCAGCCTGACGCCGGAAAGCATCCGGGGACAGATCGCCAGCGCCGTCGGGATGATCGTCCAGGTCATGCGCCTGTCGGACGGCAAGCGGAAGGTGATGAGCGTCTCGGAAATCACCGGCATGGAGGGCCAGGTGGTCCAGATGCAGGAGATCTTCGGCTTCCACCGGCTGGGCACCGAGCCGGACGGGACGGTGATCGGCGAGTTCCGCGCCACCGGCCTGCGCCCCAAGTGCCTGGACGAGATGAACCGCCGGGGCATCCAATACGACACCGGCAACTTCGATCCCCAGAGGCCGCTATGAGCCCGAGCCAGCAAGGCGCAGGCCATGCCTGAGATCACGCTCGACGCCCGGCTGGCGTTCCTGATCCTGGTCTTCGCGGCGGTGTTCACCGCCGTGCAGGCGGCCGTCGGCCTGGCGCGGGTCGGTGTCGCCCGGCGCAAGGTGAACAAGCGGCTGGCCACCGTGGAAAAGACCGGGTCGCTGGAATCGCTGGTCGTCGAGCTTCGCAAGCAGCGCGGGCTGACCGCGGATGGCGAGGTCAAGGCGGGGCTGGGCTGGTTCTCGGACCTGGTCATCCGGTCCGGCGTCAACGTCGACCTGAAGAAGTGGATTCCCATGGCGCTGGGCGGCGGCGCCCTGGCAGGGATGATCGTCTTCCTTTGGACGGGGCTGCCGCTGGCGGCGGGCGCCGTCGGGCTGGTGCTGGCCGTGGCCGGCCCGCTCGTGTTCCTGAAGATCAAGGCCGGCGCCCGGGCCAAGGCCATCGGCCTGCAGTTGCCGAACGCGCTGGAGATCATCGTCCGCAGCCTGGAGGCCGGCCATCCGGTGCCCACGGCGATTTCGCTGGTCGGTCGCGAAATGCCCGATCCCCTGGGCAGCGAGTTCGGCATGGCCGGGGACGAGATCGCCTATGGCGCCACGCTGGAACAGGCCATCGGCCGCATCGCCGACCGCTGCCGCCACCCGGACGTCGACCTGTTCGCCGCCACCATCCGCCTGCAGGAACGGGCCGGGGGCAACCTGACCGGCCTGCTCAAGATGAACGCCAAGGCGGTGCGCGAGCGGCACAAGATGCGGCTGAAGATCAAGGCGGCCTCCTCGGAGGGCCGCGCCTCGGCCATCATCCTGACGAGCGCCCCGTTCGGGGTGCTGGCGATCCTGCAGGTGGCAAGCCCGTCCTTCTACGGCAGCGTCATCCACGAGCGGCCGGTGCAGGTCGGACTGGCCGTGCTGGGCGTCTGGATGTTCCTCGGCAACATGGTCATGCGGCGCATGATCGACATGCGGATCTGACGCCATGGACCCGATCCTGATGCAGCAGATCCTGACCTATGTCTCGGCCGCCCTGATCTCGGCGGCGGTCGGCGGCGGGGGCATGGCGCTGGTCCGCGAGGCCGGGGCGCGGGCGCGCCGCAAGCAGCGCCTGGCCGGCCAGACGACCCTGGTCCGTCCCGGCGGCGGGCAGTCCTTTTCCGGCGTGGTCAGCGGGGTCAAGCGGCTGGGCGAGAAGATGGCCATCCAGGACCCCGCCCAGATCTCGACCCTGCGGGCGCGGCTGATCCAGGCGGGGTGGTACAACCGCGAGGCCGTCGCCCTGTATCTGGGTGCGCGCGGCGCCGCGCTGATCGTGGCCACCGGCGCGACCATGCTGACCGTGCCCTGGGCGATGAGCGGCATCGGCGGGCCGGCGGCCATCGGGGCGGCCGGCGTCTTCGCCATCGCGGCGATCCTGGGACCCGACCAGGTGGTCAAGGGCCGGCGGCGCAAGATGGAGCTGGAATACACCGAGGGCTTCCCCGACCTGCTGGACCTGCTGGTCGCCTCGGTCGAGGCGGGACTGTCACTGGACGCGGCCGTCAACCGCGTCGCCGAGGAGATGGGCCGACGCTATCCCAACCTGGCCGCCCACCTGCGGTTCCTGACCCTGGAACTGCGGGCCGGCAAGTCGCGCAAGGAGGCCTGGACAGCCTTCGCCGAGCGGCTGGGCATCGACGAGGCGCGCCAGCTGGCGACCATGCTGCGCCAGGCCGAGGAGATGGGCACCAGCCTGGGCGAGACCCTGGCGGTCTTCTCCGACGACATGCGGTCCAAGCGGATGCTGCGCGCCGAGGAAAAGGCCATGGCCCTGCCGGCCAAGCTGATGGTGCCGCTGATCCTGTTCATCTTCCCCTGCCTGCTGGGGGTCCTGATCCTGCCGGCGGCCTACAGGATCAGCCAGAGCATGGTCGGCGGGGGCGGCTAGCCCGGGCGTTCAGAGCTCGGGCCGCGGGCCGGCCAGCACGCTGCGGGTGCGCCCGTAGAGCAGGTAGACCGCCAGACCGAGCCCGTTCCAGATGAAGAAGCCCCAGATCGCCGTGTTGGGCAGGGTGGTGAACAGGTAGAGGCAGCCGGCCACGCCGAACACCCCGACGACCGGCCAGAGCGGCGTGCGGAACACGCGCGGCAGGGCCTTGGCCCGGACCCTCAGGATCATCATGCAGACGAGCACGGCGATGAAGGCCGCCAGCGTGCCGGCGTTGGCCAGGGCGGCGATCTCGCCCAGCGGCAGGACGCCCGCCAGCAGGGCGGCGAGGACGCCGGTGACGATGGTCATGGTGCTGGGCGTTCCGCGACTGGAGACCTTGGCCAGGCGGCGGGGCAGCAGGCCATCGCGGGCCATGACGAAGAAGATGCGGCTCTGGCCGTACATGAAGGCCATGATCACCGTCGGCAGGGCGACCACCGCCGCCAGGGCCACCAGCTTGGCCGCGCCGCCCTGGCCCAGCTGGTCCATGACGAAGACCAGCGGCGCATCGGACCTGGCGAACACCGAGGGCAGGACCGCGCCGATCGCGGCGGCGGCGACCAGCATGTAGATGGCCGTGCAGGCCAGCATCGAGCCGATGATGCCGATGGTCAGGTTGCGCCCGGGATCCTTGGTTTCCTCCGCCGCGGTGGACACCGCGTCGAAGCCGTAGAAGGCGAAGAAGATGATCGAGGCGGCGGCCATGATGCCGACCTTTGTCCCGGTGTCGTCGACGCCGGAGAAGCCGAACGGGGCGAAGGGCGTGAAGTGGGCACCGTTGAACGCCGGCAGGGCGATGGCGACGAAGACGCCCAGCGCCGCCAGCTTGACCACCACCAGGATCATGTTGACCGTCGCGCTTTCCCGCGCGCCGACCAGCAGGAGGCCGGCGACGGCCAGGGCGATGAAGGCCGCCAGGATGTTGAAGCCGCCCCGCACCACCAGCTCGCCGTTCTCCAGCGCCAGGGTCGAGGCCATCATCGCATCGGGCAGGGGCAGGTTGGCGGCGCGCACGAACTCGGCCGCGTGCCCGGCCCAGCCGGCCGCCACCGCGCCGCAGACGACGGTGTATTCAAGGATCAGGCTCCAGCCGACGATCCAGGCCAGGCCCTCGCCCAGCACCGAGTAGCTGTAGGTGTAGGCGCTGCCCGCCCGGGGGATCAGAGTGGCCATCTCGGCATAGGCCAGGGCGGCGCAGGCGCAGACCGCGCCGGCGATGGCGAACGACAGCATCACCCCCGGTCCCGCCAGCCCGGCGCCGACGCCGATGAGGGTGTAGATGCCGGTGCCGACAATGGCCCCGACGCCCAGCGCGATCAGGTGCGGCCAGGACAGCGTCGGCGTCAGCCGGTGATGCTCGGCCACGTCACCGCCGTCCATCGGCATTCGGCGCGTCAGGAAACTCATGCCATCCTCCCCCGGATACGCGGCGAGGATTGTCCGGTTTCGGCGGGTTCGCCAAGCCATTCCTTGCGCCGGGGCGCGGGGTTTGACAGCCTGCGCCGGCGTTCCGGTCCGGGGAGTTCGAACGATCATGCGCAAGGCCGCCTTCGCCGCCCTGTTTCTCGCCGCCGCGCCGCTGGCGATCGCCGGAGGCGCCCTGGTCATGGCCAGCGCCCCGCCCGCCACGGCCAAGGCGACCAAGGCCAATCCGGCCCTGGCCAGCCTGATCCGCGACTACGAGGCCTGGAGCCAGAAGGAAAACCCGATCAGCGCCGGCCAGAACGGCGATCAGGCGGCGCTGGGCAAGCTGCCTGACGTCACGCTCGAAGCTGACAAGCGGCGGATGGCCACGCTGGAAGGGTTCAAGGCGCGGCTGGAGAAGATCCCCCTCGCCGGACTGGACGAGGACGAGGCGGTCAACCACGCGATCCTGGGCCGCGTGCTGGACGACCAGATCATGGCCATCCGGTTCGACACCTCGCGTTTCGCCTTCTCCAGCGACGACACCTGGGACGGCCTGCTGGCCTATCTGGCCGACACCGCGCCGATGACCTCCAGGGCCGACGCCGAGGCCTGGCTGGCGCGGCTGGAGGCGGCGCCGGGCTACTACGCCCAGGCGACCGAGAACGCTCGGCGGGGCATCCGCACCGGCTTCACCCAGCCGCGCAACATCACCGAGCTGGTCCTGGCCCAGTCGCGCCAGGTGGCGGCCGCGCCGGTCACCGGCCAGGACCCGCTGCTGCGCCCGTTCGACCGGCTGCCCGCCAGCGTGCCGGCGGCCGAGCGCGCCGCCTTCAAGGCGCGCGGGGAGGCGGTGCTGCGCGACCGGCTGCGACCGGCCCAGAAGGCCTTCGCCGTCTTCCTGGAAAGCGAATACCTGCCCGCTTCGCGCAAGGGCCTGGGGGTCGGCAGCCTGCCGGGCGGCAAGCCCTACTACGCCTGGCTGGCGCGCCGCTACACCACCACCAGCATGACGCCCGAGGAGATCCACGCCATGGGCGTGGCCGAGGTGAAGCGCATTCGCGGCGAGATGGACACGGTCATGGCGCAGACCGGCTTCAAGGGGACGTTCGCCGAGTTCCTGGCCTTCCTGCGCACCGACCCGCAGTTCTACGCCACCTCGCGCGAGGACCTTCTGGAGAAGGCCAGCGAGATCGCCAAGCGGGCCGATGATCGGCTGCCGCCGCTGTTCGGCACCCTGCCGCGCCTGCCCTACGGGGTGCGGCCCGTGCCGCTCGAGATCGAGGAGAACTACACGACCGGCCGCTACTTCCCCGGCAGCCCGCGGACCGGGGTGGCCGGCGGCTATCTGGTCAACACCGGCCGGCTGGACCAGCGGGCGCTGTACGAACTGCCGGCGCTGACCCTGCACGAGGCCGTTCCGGGCCATCACCTGCAGATCGCGCTGTCGCAGGAACTGGGCGAGCTGCCGGCGTTCCGGCGCGACGCGGACATGACCGTCTTCGTCGAGGGCTGGGGCCTCTACGCCGAGCGGCTGGGCATCGAGATGGGCATGTACCGCACGCCCTACGAGCACTTCGGCCGGCTGTCCTACGAGATGTGGCGGGCCTGCCGGCTGGTGACCGACACCGGCATCCACTACCTCGACTGGACGCTGGAAGAGGCCCGCGCCTGTTTCACCGACAACAGCGCCCTGTCGCCGCACAACATCGAGATGGAACTGGCCCGCTATGTCTCCTGGCCGGGGCAGGCGCTGGCCTACAAGATCGGCGAGCGGCGCTTCGTCGCCCTGCGGGCCAGGGCCGAGGCGGCGCTGGGCGAGCGGTTCGACGTGCGGCGCTTCCACGACGCGGTGCTGCTGGGCGGGCCGCTGCCGATGGACCTGCTGGAAGCGCGCATCGACCGCTGGATCCTGGCGGAGAAGGCGCGGACCTGAGGGCGCGCGCTAGACGCCCGCCCCTTCCCAGTCGCCAAAGCCGGCGCCGTCGGGCTTGCGGCCGGTCAGCCGGGCGTGAAGCTTCATGACCGTGCGGCTGCCGGTGGTCTTGAACATCCAGGGCGCCAGGCCATGCACCAGGCAGGCCAGCCCCGCGCCCAGCAGCGTGAAGCCGAAGCGCCAGGCGACGCCCATGTGCTCGCCATAGGACTCGCCGACCGCGCGCGGATGACTGGTGAAGGGATTGTCCATCGTCGGCCCTCGATGACTGCGGCCCCCTGATTGCCCTTGAGGAAGGGCCGGATCAAGGCCGCGTGTCAGCCAAGCTCGCGCGAACGGGCCGTCGCCGCCGCGATCGCCTGTTCCAGAAGCGGCGCGAGACCGTCCTGCGCCATCAGCACCTTGAGCGCCGCTTCGGTGGTGCCGCCGGGCGAGGTGACCTGGCGGCGCAGCTCGGCCGGCTCCTCGCCGCTCTGGCGCATCAGCCGGGCCGCCCCGGCGATGGTCGAGCGCGCCAGGTCGGCGGCGACATCCGGCGCCAGGCCGGCGGCGACGCCCGCCGCCTCCAGCGCCTCCACGAAGGCGTAGAGATAGGCCGGCCCCGACCCCGACAGGGCCGTGGCGGCGTGCAGCTGGTCCTCGTCGGCCAGTTCGACGACGACCCCCAGCGGATCGAACAGGGCGTGCGCCCGCGCCCGGGCCTGGGGATCGGCGGCATGGAGGCTGGCCGTGCCCTCGCCGATGGCGACGGCGGTGGTGGGCATCACCCGCGCCACGCGCAGGCCGCCGAAGGCCTCGGCGATGTCGGCAGCGCTCACCCCAGCGGCGATCGAGACGACCACCGCCTCCGGCGACAGGAAGGGCGCGACCTCGGCGGCGACCGCCCGCCAGACCTGCGGCTTGACGGCCAGGATAACGGTGCGCGCCTCCGCCAGCGCCTCGTCCGGCGGATTGAGCCGCATGCCCGACAGGTCAAGCGCCCCCGGCGAGGGTTCGCGCACCAGGATGTCGGCCGGCGCGAAGGCGGCCGCGCGTCGCCAACCGGCCAGGATGGCGCCGCCCATGCGCCCGGCGCCGAGAAGAAGTATCGGGGTCATGCCCCCTCCATAGCCGCAGCCGCGCCCGGGCAAAACGCCGACGCTGGTCCGGCCGCCCTCAGGCCTGGCCGACGGTCTCGAACATGCAGGCGGCCATCGCCTCGTCGGGCGACTTGGCGCCGGCGATGAGGAAGTCGAACGCCGGATAGAACCGGTCGGCCGCCTCGACGGCGACGTCGATCATGGCCGCGGTCTGGCCCGGCGTCGGACGCTCGGCGCCGAACAGGCCCAGCGCATGGCGGAAGATGATCTCGCCATCCTCGGCCCAGATCTCGAAATGGCCCTGCCACAGACGCTGGTTGACCAGGTTGGCCAGTTCGCAGGCGCGGGCGCGCAGATCGCGGGCGGCGCGCAGGTCGATGCTGAGGCACAGCTGCAGGCATTCGGCCTCCGGACGCCAGGCGAACCAGAGCTCGTAGTCCTTCCAGTCGCCGGCCAGGGAGAAGGCCAGGTCGCCGTCCTCGGTGCGGTCGAAGGTCAGGTTCTCGGCCGACAGCACATGTTCCACGACCTCGAGCGGATCGAGGGCCAGGAAGGTGTCGTCGTCTTCGGGAGGCGAGATGTCCATGGGCTTAACTGGTCCCCTGCGAGAGCGGGCCGGCGCGGAGGCGGGGACCCCCGAATCGCCCGCGTGCTCTGACCCTAGTCTGGTTCGCGGCGTGCGTCACAACCGCTTCGTTCGAGGCGCGAGCGCTACTCGCTCTTGGCTGCGGGCGCGGCGCCGGCCTTGAGCGCGGCCACCTCGGCGCGGAGGGCGGCGATCTCGGCCTTGAGGGCCTCGAACTCGTCCCGGCGGATCAGATCCATGTCCGCCGCGAAGCGGTCAGCCTGGGCGCGAAAGGCCGACTTGGCCTCCTCGCCGGCGGCCTGGGCGAGGCCCGCGGCGGCCGTGGTCAGCTTGGCGATCTCGTCCAGGAAAGGGTTCTGGGTGTGCATGGTCTCCCTCATATGGGAAACGAGGGGTGAAAGCGAAGGGGAATGAGTCTAAATCGGCTCATCAACGTTCCGAACGAGAGCCCCTTCGTGGAATTTCCCAACATCTCGCCCTTCGTCGGTGGCTGGTCCTTCCCCCTGCCATGGGGCGGGGAATTCGGCATCCGCTGGTACGCCCTGGCCTATGTGGCGGGCATCCTGCTGGGCTGGCGCTACGCCGTCGCCCTGGTCCGCAACAGCCGGCTGTGGGGCGGCCGGCCCGCCACCGCGACCAGCGAGCAGATCGACGACCTGATCCTTTGGATCACCCTCGGCATCATCCTGGGCGGGCGTCTGGGTTATGTGCTGTTCTACCAGCCGCAGCTGATCTGGACCGCCCCCCTGGACATCGTGAAGATCTGGGAAGGCGGCATGAGCTTCCACGGCGGCCTGATCGGCGTGGCGGTCGCCCTGATCGGCTTTGCCCGAGCCAACGGCATCGACCTGCTGAAGCTGGCCGACCTGACCGCGCCGGCGGTCCCCATCGGCCTGTTCTTCGGCCGCATCGCCAACTTCATCAACGGCGAGCTCTGGGGCCGCGAGACCCAGCTGCCCTGGGGCGTCATCTTCCGCGCCAACGAGGCCGGCCCGTTCCCGCGCCATCCCAGCCAGATCTACGAGGCGCTGCTCGAGGGCCTGGTCCTGTTCTTCATCCTGTTCTGGGCGACCCATTCGAAGCTTTGGCTGCAACGCCGGGGCGTCGTCGCCGGCCTGTTCCTGCTGGGCTACGGGGTGTTCCGCGCCCTGCTCGAGAACGTCCGCGAGCCGGACGGCTTCATGCCCGACTTCCCGCTGGGCCTGACCATGGGGATGATGCTGTCGATCCCGATGCTGGTCGGCGGCGCCTGGCTGGTCTGGCGCGGGCTGAAGGAGCCGCTGCCGGTGGAGGCCGCCCCGGCGCCTGAGCCGGCGCCCGCGCCCCAGGCCGCGAAGAAGGCCGCGAAGAAGGCGACCAAGGCCGCCAAATGAGCCTCAAGGACCGGCTGAAGGCCGAGATCGCCCAGGGCGGGCCGATCCCGGTCGCCGACTACATGGCCCGCTGCCTGCATGACGCCGAGCATGGCTACTACGCCACCCGCCCCTCGCTGGGCGGCGGCGGCGACTTCATCACCGCCCCCCTGGTCAGCCAGATGTTCGGCGAACTGGTCGGGCTCTGGGCCGTCGAGACCTGGACCCGGCTGGGCAAGCCGGCGCCCTTCCGCCTTGTCGAGGCGGGACCGGGCGACGGCACGCTGATGAGCGACCTTTTGCGAGCCGTGCGCCTGGCCCCCGACTTCGTCGCGGCGGCCGATCTCTGGCTGGTCGAGACCAGCGCGCCCCTGCGGGAGGCTCAGGCCGAACGGCTGGCCGGGGCGGCGCTGACGCCGCAGTGGGCCGACAGCCTGGACGGGGTTCCCGGCGGCGCGCCGATGGTGCTGGTCTCCAACGAGCTTCTCGATTGCCTGCCCGCCCGCCAGTTCGTGCTGACCGGCGGCGGCTGGGTCGAACGGCTGGTCGGCCTGGACGCCGATGGCGAGCTGGCGTTCGGCCTCGCGCCCAGCGACCACGGCCAGCCCCCCGGCCCGGAAGGCACGATCCTGGAGGTGTCGCCGGCCCAGGAGGCCTTCGGCGCCCAGCTTGGCGAGCGCATCGCCCGCGACGGCGGCGCGGCCTTGCTGATCGACTACGGCCGCGGCGAGCCGGAATTCGGCGACACCCTGCAGGCGCTGAAGGGCCACGAGAAGCTGGGCCCGCTGGAAGCGCCCGGCGAGAGCGACCTGACCGTCCACGCCGACTTCCCGGCCGTCCTGCGCGCCGCCGAAGCGGCCGGGGCCCAGACCGCCGGACCTATCCCGCAGGGCCTGTTCCTCGGCCGGCTGGGCATCCAGCACCGCGCCGAGGCGCTGCAGGCGGCCCGGCCCGACCGCGCCGACGTGATCAGCCGCCAGCTCACCCGCCTGATCGCCCCGGACCAGATGGGCGAACTGTTCAAGGCCGTCTCCATCCACCAGCCCGGGCTGGATTCGCCGGGCTTCTGACCGGAGTTCCGGGGAGGGTCGCCACCCCCGGCGCGCCCCCCTCCACCCCGTCGCCCCCCACTCCGTCGATTGGCGGCGCCGGGGTCCCCCTCGTTGGCTGTTCGCCCTCAAAGCGGGCGGGGGAGGATCTTCAGCGCCAACCGCAGCACCGGTGCAAGATGCTCCCCCGCTGCGAAGCAGCGAACAGGGGGAGCTGGCGGTCGCGCAGCGACCGTCTGAGGGGGCTCTTCCACCCTGCTCCTTGGACACGCGCTGCGCGCTCCTCAGGATGACGGGCAATGGTGGGCGCATCACCCCTCTACGTCATGCTGAGTAGCGGCCGAAGGCCGCGTGTCGAAGCACGCACCACCCTTCCCCCTCAATGGGGGAAGGGTCGGGGATGGGGGTGTAGCCGCGCTCTTTCCGAAGGGATGAGAGCGGGCGCCGGCGCCCATCACAGGCCTCGCCGAAACCCCGGCGCGCGCACCCC
>JBKBOD010000009.1:0-93818 GCA_046295055.1 Caulobacter sp.
CTCCCCAGCTCACCAGTCCCCGATCGCCAAGGTCAACAACGCCGCTGACCGAGCCGCTGTGCGCCGGCTCAGCCTGCGGGGTCTGGCAGACACCCTCCGCCGTCCAGAACAGCACCCGGCCATCATAGCCCCAGCTCACCAGGCCCCGATCGCCACGATCAACAACGCCTCTGACCCCGCCGCTGTGCGCCGGATCGGCCTGCGGGGTCTGGCAGACACCCTCCGCCGTCCAGAACAGCACCCGGCCATCCCGGCCGCCGGTAACGACTTGTCCACGGCTCGTCACAATTGCCGTCGATGCCTCGACGTCGTGAGCCCGTAGGAGTGAAGATTGCGGGAGCCTTCTTGGGTTCAGGACACGATGCGGCAGAGGTTGACCGTCAGCATCCTCAATCAGCGCATCGCCAAGCGCATGCTGGACGACCTGCGCGTAAGACGGGGTCGTTCTGTCAAGACGCCAGGCCGACAGGACAGCGGGCTCCTTCCTGGCCCAGAAGCCCGTCCAACTCCGGGCGCGATCCGACGCCTTCAAATCGGTTGGCAGCCTGGCCCACTCGTCCAGCGATTGTCGCAGCCGTCTCGGCGCATTCTGGTGATCGGCTAGCCGCGCCAAGACAAACTCAGGATCGTAGAGGAGGTCTCGCGCCAGAGATTGGCCCTGCGGCCCATAATAGAGAAGATGCGCGACGATATGATCCAGCGCATAGGATGAGCCGGGCTTGGGGTCCCCGAAAACCGACTTCGGCCGCCACGCCGACTGGCACCAGTCGAGCAAAGCTTCCCGGGCGGCGGAGAGTTCGGGTCCCATGACCTCCGAGAACCGTTCAGCGAGCAAGGGGTGGTGAAACGCCAGAGATCGTTGACCCATCGCACCACGGAACGAAAACCACCTCGCGACCCGTGGATCGAGCTGACCGATCTGAACAGCTTCCCAGCCGGCCTTCTGAAGAATTTCGAGGGCTTCCAGCTCCAGTATGTCGCCCTTGGCGACGCAGAGCAGAGAAAACAGACGCCGCATGGCGTGGGTCCAAGGGGCGCCATGGGTCTCTTCCAACTGCCGCAGTTGCTCCTTGATGTAGCTTTCGAACGACGTCGGGATCGGGCCGTTGATCAGGCTTTGCCGGTCTGGAACCCCATCTGGCAAATCGTTCAATGCCTTGAGAAAATCCGGCAGGACCTCCGATACAAACAGTGGAAGACCGTCCAGATTTTTGAAGAGCGTGCCTGCTAGCTTTGCCGCCTCGGCGGCGCTCACCCTTGAGGCCTCGGCCAGAATCCATTTCTCGAGGCTGGCGACGTCCAGCCCCTGAATGTGCCGCCGCACGGCCCCGCCCCGCCCGTCATCGATATGCTTGAGCCAGGAGCGCAGCATGGGAGGGCGTTCATCAGCCGCCCCCGACCGACAGGAAACGACGATGAGGACGCCATCGGGCAGGGTTGGGGGAACGAACGACGGAACGAGGTCGGAGGCTTCATCCAGACCATCCAGAACGACGACCAGTCGTGACGATCCCTGCTTCCAGTCCCAGGCGCAGATTGCCTCGGTGATCTCCTGGCTAAGGCCGCTTCCCTCAAGATGGCTTCGTGGGTTCGCGCCCGTGGCAGATCTCAGCTGGGCCGCGAGGTGGCCCTCGATCTGGGCCGGACCGACTGTATCGACCTGATTCACCGAGATGAAATGCCGGACGACCGTCACGCCTTGAAGCTGATCGATCCACTGCGCCAGGAGCGACGACTTTCCCGACCCGGCCGCGCCGGTAAGGACGACAAGGCCCAAATTGCGGCTCAAGGCGTCATCCAGAGCCTCGAAGTCTTGCTCTCGACCATGCAGGGCCCTGTCCGCCAGCGAGCAGATGCGCTCATCGACCCAAAGAGCGGTTCGGGTCCAGGCGGTGCCGGCCGAGGCCTGGATCTTGAGTTGCGCCAGAACCTCATCAACATCGTATCCGGCGATGGCTGCCTTTCTGAAGGCGACCTCTCGGCTGTGACCGCGGAGCCGTTCGGCGGCGGCGAGACCGTCCAGCCTGGCGGAAATTTCCTCGAGGCGCGCGCTCAGGGCGGTGTTCGAGCTTGCCAGCGCGTCGGCAAATGCATCGGATTTCGAGTTGATGCCGCGCAGTTGCTCAAACTCGAAGGCGGTGCGCAGCGCGACGGCGTCATCGCGCTTCAGTCGGTGAGCAAAGAAGCTCTCCGTTGCTGACCGCCACCCTATCTGTCCCGCCACCTCCCCACGGAATGCGGCTTCAAACTCCGGAGGTGTCAACCAACCCCATCGCGACCCATGGAACGCAAACTCCCCGAGCATCGTATCGTCCAGCGCGCGCCCGAAACGCGCCGGATCAACGGCGTTCGTGCTCAGCTGATCCAGGACGCCGTTTGTGAGGCTGATGTCCTCCGCCGACACCGGCCCCGCCATGAAGTCGGGACGATCAGCCTCTCGCCGGGCGGCTTTCAACCAGTCGCAGGCCCGGCGGCGGAAACGCCGGTGCTCGACTGCGCCGTCGAAGGTCGAGACAAGGTGTTCCAGCCCATCGAGTTGGGCGTGTCGGATGGCGCGGGCCAGATCATGATTGATCGGAAGTTTGCCCGTGTCAGCACGCGCCAGCCAGGCCTTGAGGCCGCTGAGGCCCTGATCGGAGATCGCAGCACCGGCAAAGCTTTTGACGAGCTCACCCACGCTTCCAAGCGCGAGGTTCAGCAGCAAGTTCCCGGAGGCCACGACGGCGCCTGCGGCAATCCCGGTGGAGGCGGCCGTCAGCGCGACCCCGCCGACCATTGCGATGCAGGCCGCCCCGCCAACGATACCCGGCAGCACCCGAACAGACACGCAAAGGCCTCCCGTTTCCCCACTGCAAGCCTGAGGATTGTGAGGGCGTGAATCAACCCCGTGGTAGGAGTTCGTTAGCTTGAGCGCCGCGCTAAAACTTCGCCTTGGCCTCCTCGCGCTGCAAAACGACAACAAGAAACTGAACTGACACGAGATTTCTGAGATCACGCCCGGGAGCGGCTACCCGCTACCCGTCCGTCGGAAACGCGAACACCACCTCGTCGTCCGCGTCCGAGACGCCGCCCGCCGACCGGTACAGGGCCATGGCGGCGGCGTTGGAGCGGTTGGTCGCCACCCACATCTCATAGCAGCCCCGCCGGGCGGCCAGGGCCTTCATGGCCTCCACCATCGCCCGGGCCGCGCCCTGGCGGCGGGCCCCTTCGGCCACGTCGATCGAGTACAGCAGCAGGGCGTCGCCTTCCGGATGGGCCAGCATGTGGCCCCAGGCGAAGCCGACCGGACCGGGCGCCAGGGCGACCACGCCGACGAAGGCGGGATTGGCCAGCAATTGCCGGCAGCGTTCGGCCGAGGGGCGCGCCTCGCCGATGGCCTCGTAACCGTCCGCCAGCAGGGCTTCCTCGCCCGGCGCCAGGATGTGCGCCCGCGGGCTCACCTCTGCAGCACCATCTGCGTCTGGGTGACCAGCCCGACCAGCCGGCCGTCCTCGCCCTCGATCCGCGTCTGCCAGACGCTGGTCCGGCCTCCGACGTGCACGGGTGTGGCGATGCCGGTCACCGTGGTCCCGGCCTTTGCCGCGCCGAGGAAGTTGGTCTTGCTCTCCAGCGTTGTCGTGTGGGCGCCGGCCGGCAGGTTCAGGGAGGCGCCCGCCGCGCCCAGGCTGTCGGCGAAGGCCATCACCGCCCCGCCATGCAGGATGCCGCCCGCCGTGCAGAGGTCGTCGCGGACCAGAAGGCGGCCCTCGACCCGGTCCTTGGCCGAGGAAACGATCTGGACGCCCATCAGCTTGGCGAAGGGCATCACGGCGGCGTCGAAGGTCATGGCGGCTCCATCCGGGCGTTGCGCCGCCAACCATGCCAGCGCCGGCGCGGCTCCGCCATGACCTCCCCGGTAGCCTATTTCTCGCTGTCGAGGTGGGCCATCATCGCGGTCGGATAGCGGTCGCCGGCCGCCGCGCCCCGGGGGATGGCCGCCTCGATCGCCGCCAGGTCCTCCGGCGTCAGCGCGACCGCCTGGGCGCCCAGCGCCTCGGCCAGCCGCTCGCGCTTGCGGGCCCCGATCAGCGGGAAGATGTCCTGGCCCTGCGCGGCCACCCAGGCGATCGCCAGTTGGGCGGTGGTCACGCCCCGGGCCCCCGCCATCTGTCCCAGCGTCTCGGCGAGGCCGAGGTTGCGGTCCAGGTTGTCGCCCTGGAAGCGGGGGTTGAAGCCGCGAATGTCGCGGCCGGCCGCCTGCCGCTCCTTGCTCCAGTGACCGCTGATCAGACCCCGCGCCAGCACGCCATAGGCGGTGATGGCGATGCCAAGCTCGCGGCAGGCCGGCAGGATGGCGGTCTCGATACCCCGGGTGATCACCGAGTACTCGATCTGGAGGTCGCAGATGGGATGGGTCGCGGCCGCCTTGCGGATGGTGTCGACCCCGACCTCCGACAAGCCGATGTGGCGCACATAGCCGGCCTGCACCATCTCGCCGATCGTCCCGACCACGTCCTCGATCGGCACCTCCGGGTCCAGCCGCGAGGGGCGGTAGATGTCGATGTAGTCGGCCTGCAGCCGGCGCAGCGACATGGTCAGGAAGTTCTTGATCGACTTGGGCCGGTTGTCATAGCCGACGAAGCCGCCGTCCGGGCCGCGCAGGCCGCCGAACTTGACGCTCAGCTGGTAGCGATCGCGGCCAACCCCTTGCAGGGCTTCGGCCAGCAGCATCTCGTTGTGGCCGCTGCCGTAGAAGTCGCCGGTGTCGATCAGGGTCATGCCGGCGTCCAGGGCCGCATGGACGGTGGCGATGCTCTCGGTCCGGTCGGCCGGTCCGTACATGTCGCTCATGCCCATGGCGCCGAGGCCAAGGGCGGAAACGGTGGGGCCGGCGGCGCCGAGGGGACGGGTCTGCATGGCTTGCTCTCCTGTGTGCGGGCCGACTTATGCGCCCTCGTTCGCTGTGCGATAATCCACGCAAGTCCTGACGACCCGTTCGGAATTTCGCACAATGATCGACCTCGCCGACCTTGACGCCTTCACCGCCGTCGCCCGGGCCCGGGGCTTCCGCACCGCCGCCGTCAGCCGCAGGGTGTCGGCCTCGACGCTCAGCCAGGCTGTGCGCCGGCTCGAGGACCGGCTGGGCGTGCGGCTGCTCAATCGCACCACCCGCAGCGTCTCCCTGACCGAAGCCGGCGCCCGCCTCCTCGAACGGCTGGAGCCGGCGCTGGGCGGCGTCGCCAGCGCGCTCGAGGCGGTCAACGCCTTCCGCGACACGCCGCTGGGGACCCTGCGGCTCAATGTCTCCGGCGTCGTCGCCCGGCTGATCCTGCCTGCCCTGCTGCCCGCCTTCATGGCCGAGAACCCCGGCGTCACCGTCGAGGTCGTCGTCGAGGACAGCTTCGTCGACATCTTCGCCGCCGGGTTCGACGCCGGCGTCCGCTTCGAGGAGGCGCTGGAGCAGGACATGATCGCCGTCCCCATCGGCCCGCCCATGCGCTTCGCCCTCGTCGCCTCGCCCGCCTACCTCGCCGCCCGGGGAACCCCGACCCATCCGGCCGAACTGTCCGGACACGCCAGCATCCGCCATCGCTTTCCCAGCGGCGCCATGACCCCCTGGGAGTTCGAGAAGGACGGCGAGGTCGTGCGCGTCGCGCCCGGTCGCTCGCCGCTGGTCACCAACGCCATCGAGGTGCTGATCGCCGGCGCGGTGGAGGGCGCCGGGCTGATGTTCACCTTCCCCGGGTTCGTGGCGGCCGAGCTCGCCGACGGCCGGCTGGTCGAGGTGCTGCCCGACTGGTCACAATCGTTTCCCGGTCCCAGCCTCTACTATCCCAGCCGGCGCCTCGTCCCCGGCCCCCTGCGCGCCTTCGTCGACTTCATCCGGCGCCGCCGCGATGTATAAATAATACAAGACCGCAACAGAATCCGCGCTGGCTGTACGCCGGGTCCCTGCACCAAATCGCCTTATTCCCTGAACGCGCTCCCAGCTTTCCTCACCTTGCATGCGCCGCCGCGCAGGCGTAACGGTCCCCCCTCTTCAAGACAGGAGTGACTTCGATGGGTTACCGGGTCGCCGTCGTCGGCGCCACGGGCAACGTGGGCCGCGAGATGTTCAATATCCTCGAGGAACTGGAGTTCCCCGTGGACAAGATTCACGCGATCGCGAGCCGCAAATCCATCGGCGTCGAAGTCGGCTTCGGCGACAAGATCCTCAAATGCGAGGACATAGAACAGTTCGACTTCTCGACAGTCGACATTGTGCTGATGAGCGCGGGCGGATCAGTCTCCAAGGCTTGGGGCGAGAAGATCGGCGCCGCCGGACCGGTTGTGATCGACAACTCCAGCCATTTCCGGATGGATCCGGACGTCCCGCTGATCGTGCCGGAAGTAAACCCCGACGCGGTCGAGGGCTTCCGCAAGAAGAACATCATCGCCAATCCGAACTGCACTACCGCCGGTTTGCTGGTTGCACTGAAGCCGCTCCATGACGCGGCCAAGATCAAGCGTATCGTCGTCTCGACCTACCAGTCGGTGTCGGGCACCGGCAAGGAAGCCATGGACGAGCTGTGGGAACAGACCAAGGGCGTCTTCGTCCTCGGCGCCCCGCCGCCCAAGAAGTACCCCAAGCAGATCGCCTTCAACGTCATTCCCCAGTGCGACGTCTTCCTGGACGACGGCTCCGGCGACACGAAGGAAGAGCGCAAGATGCGGGACGAGACGCACAAGATGCTCGATCCCGACATCAAGGTGCTGGCCACCTGCGTCCGGGTTCCGGTCTTCGTCGGGCACGGCGAGAGCGTGAACATCGAGCTGGAGCGTCCGCTCGACGATGACGAGGCCCGTGAAATCCTCCGCGAGGCTCCCGGGATCATCGTCATCGACAAGCGCGAGGACGGCGGCTACGCGACGCCCAAGGACATTCAGGGCGAACACCCGGTCTACGTCAGCCGCATCCGCAAGGACCCGACGGTGGACAACGGCCTGGCCCTCTGGGTGGTCTCGGACAACCTCCGCAAGGGCGCCGCCCTGAACGCCATCCAGATCGCGCAGCTGCTGCACGACCGCGGCCTCATCCGCCAGAGAGCCCTGGCCTGATCGATCCCGCCCGCAAGCCGCGGGTGGACATCGGGGGCCCGGGACGCAGGTTCCGGGCCCCTTCTGCATTTCGGAGGGCGCAAACATGCCGCCACCCAAGGACGAAGGCAGGGCCGCGCTGCTCGCAGGCTTGGGGGCCTACGGCGTCTGGGGCTTCCTGCCACTATACTTCCATCTGCTGGGCAATCTTGGAGTGTCCACGCCCGAGATGATCGCGCACAGGACGCTGTGGAGCGTCTTCTGGGCGGCCGGCCTCGTCTGGCTGGCGCGGCAGGGCCCGGAGGTTCTGCGGGTGCTTCGGGAGCCCCGCACGCTTGGCCTGCTGGCGCTTTCGACCCTGGCCATCCTTGTCAACTGGACGATCTACGTCGTCGCCGTCGATGCCAACAAGGTCATCGAGGCGAGCCTCGGCTACTACATCAACCCCTTGATGAACATGGCTGTCGGCGCCCTGTTCTTCCGCGAGAGGATGCCCCTCACCGGCAAGATCGCCATCGCCCTGGCGACGGTCGGCGTCGCGGTTCAGACGGCGGCTCTGGGCCACCTGCCGATCATCTCGCTGAGCCTGGCTGTCAGCTTCTGCGCCTACGGCGTGATCCGAAAGCAGGTGAAGGCCGACGCCCAGACCGGCCTGTTTATCGAATGCCTGTATCTGACACTGCCGGGTCTGGCCTATGTCCTGTGGCTGCAGAGCCAGGGCGGCGGCCACTTCCTGGACGGGCCGGGCGTCACCCTGCTCCTCATGGCCGCCGGCCCGGCGACGGTCGTGCCGCTGGCGCTGTTCGCATGGAGCGCGCGGCGGCTGTCGCTGACGGCCCTGGGCTTCCTGCAGTTCGTCGCGCCGACCCTGCAGTTCGGCGTCGGCCTGGCGCTGGGCGAGGCTTTCACCCCGCTGCGGGCGGCGAGCTTCGCCTTTATCTGGGCTGGCGTGGCGGTGTTCGCCTGGGGCGCCTGGCAGGCCTCGCGGCGCGTCCCGGCGACGGCAGGCTGACCAGCGGGGGGCGCCGGCGATCTCCCCGCGCCGCGATCAAGCAGACACGGGGGTCCGACAACTCGGCGAACAGGAACTGCCCTCCACTGCCCCGATCTGTGGCATGATCGCGGGCAGGAGACCTGAGCGTGATTTCCAGACGATCCCTGTTCGCCGCCGCCGGCGCCGCTGCCCTGACGCCAGCGGGGGCGATGGCCCAGTCCGACCCCCTGAACCTTGTCTCGCGAGGCGGTGGCGACCCCAGACGCGCTGTGCCGGGATTCGCCGCCATCGGCTTTCCGTCGGCGGGCGGCGCGGCGACGATCGCCCGCGCCGAAGGCATGGCCAGCCTAGAGCCGCCGGGCCGGATCATGCGGCTCGACTCGCCGATGCGCGTGGCCTCGATTTCCAAGCTGGCCACGGCGATCGGCTTCATGCGGCTTCAGGAGGCGGGCCGCGTCGACCTGGACGAAGACGTCTCGGACATTCTGAAGTTCCGGCTGCGGCATCCCGGCTTTCCGGACGTCGCGATCACACCCCGCATGCTGCTGTCCCACACCTCGGGACTGCGCAATGGCCCAAGCTTCCCGGTCGGCCTGGGCCGCAGCCTCGCCGACGCCCTGACGCCGGGCGGACGGCAGTGGGATGATGGAGCATGGTTCGGGCGGCCAACCGAGCAACCGGGCGCGTACTTCGCCTATGCCGACGTCAACTTCGCGGTGATCGCCCAGGTCATCGAGCGCCTGACGGGCGAACGGTTCGACCTCTACATGACCCGCCGCATCTTTGAGCCCATGGGCCTGACCTGCGGCTTCAACTGGAGTGGCGTGCCGCAGAGCCAACGGATGTGGGCGGCCAGCCTCTACCGCAAGGCGCCGTCCGAGGACGGTCCTTGGGACGCGGAGGGCCGCTGGATCGCACAGTTGGACAGCCCGGTACCGGCCGCGCCCGAAGTCCTCGTCACCCGCGCGCCGGAGGGACAGGCGCTCGGACCGGACGACTACAACGAAGCGATCAACGGCTTTGTCTTCTCGCCCCAGGGCGGCCTGCGCGCCAGCGCCCGCGACCTGGAAGCCATCGCCCGCATGATCGCCGCCGGGGGCGCTCTTGATGACGGCCGCATCCTCAAGCCCGAGACCGTCGCTCTGATGGCAACGCCGGTCTGGCGCTTCGACGCCGACAAGCCAAATGGCGACGCCTACGGCGGCGCGATCCTGGCCTACGGGCTGGGCATGCAGGTTCTGACCAATGCCGGCGGCGACAGTCTGTTCCCGGGATGCGCCGGTTGGATCGGCCATGCCGGCAATGCCTACGGGCTGGTATCGGGCCTGTGGGTCGATCCGCTCAGCGGGCGCGGAATGGCCTATCTGGTCAATGGAACGGCCGCGCCGCTGGACGAAATCCGGGGACGGTCACGCTTCACCTGGACCGAGGAAACCATCGCCGCCGCCCTCGCTACAGCCTAGACGCAGCGGCAGGTCAGAGAGCCGTGTAGGCCGCCTGGATCATCCGGCGAGCGCGAGGATCGCCGATCAGGTGGATGTCCTGGCGATTCATCACATAGGCGGCTCCAAGGCGCGCCTCCGGATCGGCGAAGGCGCAGCTTCCACCCCAGCCGCTGTGGCCGAACGCCTGCTCGCCAGGCCCGAAAAACATGTTGGGCGGATTGCGCATGAAGCCGGCGCCCCAGCTGAGCTCGTAGGGCAGGACCAGGTCCTGGCCCCTGATCTGCTCGGCCCGCGCCGCATCGCGCACCTCGGGCGATAGCAGCTGCACGCCGCCCAGTTTTCCATCTGTGGCCAGCGCGCCCGCGAAACGCGCGAGCGCCTCGGCCGTCGCATGGCCGTTTGCGGAAGGAACCTCGAGCCGCCGCCACTCCGCTCCTCGCCCGGCCGGCGCGGCCCACAGGGTCAGGAAGGCCGCCCGCTTTGGATCAGTGATCTCGCCGAACTGTGGCAGGGCTGTCGGCGGCTTGAACTCGGCGCACCGCGCGTGCTCCGCATCGGGCAGGCCGATCCAGAGGTCCAGGCCAGCGGGCTCGCAGATGTCGGCCTTCAGAGCGGCTCCCATGCTCCGCCCGTCGACGCGCCGATAGATCTCGCCGGTCAGGTAGCCGACGGTCAGGGCGTGATAGCCGCTGGCGCTGCCCGGCGTCCACATCGGCGCCTTGGCCGCCAGCGCCTCGACCACGGCCGGCGGGTCGAACCAGAGGGCCGGGTCGATCTGTTCGACGAACCCGGGCAGACCCGCCTGGTGCGAGAGAACTTGCGCGACGGTGATCGCGCCCTTGCCGTTCTGGGCGAACTCCGGCCAGATCTCGGCGACGGGCTGATCGAAAGCCAGCTTTCCCTGTTCGACCAGCCGCGCGATCATCGTCGCGGCGACGGCCTTGGTCGTCGAATAGACCATGGTCAGGGTGCGATCATCGAACGGCCGCGTCCGCGCCTTGTCGGCCCAGCCGGCCCACAGGTCCGCGACCAGTTCCCCCTCGACCGTGAGCGAGAAACGGGCCCCCAGTTCGAGGTTTTCTTCGAAGTTGGCCTCGAAGGCCGCCAGCACGTCCGAAAAGCGCGGATCGCAGAAGCCGTTGATATCGCTCACGCCAGACGCTCCATCCGCACAATCGGGCTGGCGTTCTTGATCTTGGGCCCCATGGCCACCACGGGCAATTCAGGCGACTGCCAGATGCCGGCCGCCACAACCGTTTCGGCAAGCCCGCCAACCGCCCTGGCGAGGCCGTACGACGGCGTCTGGCCTTCCAGGATGGCCGCGGCGAACAGCGCCGCCAAGAGGTCGCCCGTACCGTTCGGGACGGCCTCCATCCGCTGGTGTGCGGCCAGCCAGGCCTCGCGC
Source organism: Caulobacter sp. (assembly GCA_046295055.1). Lineage (GTDB taxonomy): Bacteria > Pseudomonadota > Alphaproteobacteria > Caulobacterales > Caulobacteraceae > Caulobacter. The sequence goes on from JBKBOD010000009.1 coordinate 10,901, forward strand.
TTGTCGGCGTAGACCACGCCGATCTCGGCTCCGCGCACGACCGACGAGACGAGAACCGGCCGGCCCATGAGACGCGCGGCTCGCATCGCCGAGACAGGATCGCGGACGTCCGCGCCCGAGAGGCGCTGGAGTTCCCAAGCGTTGGGCGTCAGCAGATCGGCAAGCGGAACAAGGTCGTCCTGAATGGCGCGGGCCACTTCCGGAGGCACGTAGAGGCCCTTGCCGGAATCGCCCATCACCGGATCGACGACCACATAGGGCTTTCGCGCATAGGCCCCCTCGCGCGGGGCGGCGCGAACCGCCTCGATGGCGCGGCGCGCGGCGCGGACCTGCTCGACGCTGGCGAAATAGCCGGTGATGACCAGGTCTGTCAGGCCGAACAGGCCGTTGGCCTCGATGCCGTCCAGCATGCCCTCGAACGCCTCGATCGGCACCTGCGCCCCGCCGGGGGCGCCCCATCCGGGATGACGGCCATAGAGCACGGTCGGCACGACGACCGGGTCGATCTTGAACGGAGCGAGCGCCAGCGCCTGGACCTGGCCGCCGACGCGGCTGCCGGCGACGTGGCTGGAAAGGATCAGCGCCATGGGCATGGCCTTGGGATTAGCGGACCGGCGAATGCGGCGCTACGGCCAAAATGGGGGCTGCGCCGGGGCGCAACGAAAAAGGGGCGAAGGCTCGCGCCCCCGCCCCTTCCCGATGCGTCTGCGCAGCAATCAGTACCGGTAGTGATCCGGCTTGAACGGGCCCTGCTCGGGCACGCCGATGTAGTCGGCCTGGTCCTTGCGCAGCTGGGTCAGCTTGGCGCCCAGCTTGGCCAGGTGGAGGAAGGCGACCTTCTCGTCCAGGTGCTTGGGCAGGGTGTAGACCTGGTTCTCGTACTTGGCCCGGTTGGTCCACAGTTCGATCTGGGCCAGGGTCTGGTTGGTGAAGCTGGCGCTCATCACGAAGCTCGGGTGGCCGGTGGCGTTGCCCAGGTTCACAAGGCGGCCCTCAGACAGCAGGATGATCTTCTTGCCGTCCGGGAATTCCACGTGGTGGACCTGCGGCTTGATCTCGTCCCACTTGAAGTTCTTCAGGCCGGCGACCTGAATTTCGCTGTCGAAGTGGCCGATGTTGCAGACGATGGCGTTGTGCTTCATCGCCCGCATGTGGTCGACGGTGATGACGTCCTTGTTGCCCGTGGCGGTGACGTAGATGTCGGCAGAGCCGGCCACGTCGTCCAGGGTCTGGACCTCATAGCCTTCCATCGCCGCCTGCAGGGCGCAGATCGGGTCGATCTCGGTGACGATCACCCGGGCGCCGCCGTTGCGCAGCGAAGCGGCCGAGCCCTTGCCGACGTCGCCGTAGCCGCAGACCACCGCGACCTTGCCGGCCAGCATCACGTCGGTGCCCCGGCGGATGGCGTCGACCAGGCTCTCGCGGCAGCCGTACAGGTTGTCGAACTTCGACTTGGTGACGCTGTCGTTGACGTTGATGGCCGGGAACGGCAGTTCGCCCTTGGCGGCCATCTGGTAGAGGCGGTGAACCCCCGTGGTGGTCTCTTCGGACACGCCGGTGATGGCCGCGCGGATCGCCGAATAGAAGCCGGGCTTCTCGACCAGATAGCGCTTCATCACCGCGAACAGGGCTTCTTCTTCCTCGTTCTGCGGGTTGTCCAGGACGGTCGGGTCCTGCTCGGCCTTGGGGCCCAGCACGCAGAGCAGGGTGGCGTCGCCGCCATCGTCGAGGATCAGGTTCGGATAGCCGCCGTCATGCCATTCGAAGATCTTGTGGGCGTAGTCCCAGTACTCGTAGAGCGTCTCGCCCTTGACCGCGAACACCGGGGTGTTCTTCACGGCGATCGCCGCAGCGGCGTGATCCTGAGTCGAGAAGATGTTGCAGCTGGCCCAGCGGACCTCGGCGCCCAGCGCCTGCAGGGTCTCGATCAGCACGGCCGTCTGGATGGTCATGTGCAGGCTGCCGGCGATGCGGGCGCCCTTGAGCGGCTGGTCCTTGGCGAACTCCTCGCGCACCGCCATCAGGCCGGGCATCTCGGTCTCGGCGATGTCGATTTCCTTGCGGCCCCAGTCGGCCAGCGCGATGTCGCGCACGATGTAGTCGGCCACGGATAGCTCCTTGCGGCGAAAGTACGGATTGGAGCGGTCTATAGACGCTGGGGCGCCGCGGGGCAACCTGGATATAAGGATATCCTTATATCTCACCCGAGATGCGCCGCCGGCAGGTCTCGCGTCCCGCCGCGTCCAGCCCCGTGGTTAGGGTGAAGGTGCGCAGTCGATAGCTACCTTCGCCCACCGGCATGTAGCTGTAGGTCCTCTCGCCGGAGCCCTCCCGCACCTTGACACCATAGGCCAGACGCTCATCGCCTGGCGTGCCGGCGACGCGGGCAATCAGCACCATGCCATCGCGCAGACCTGCCTCGTGGGCGCGTGATCCGGGACGCACCTTCACGAGCACCCAATCCTCGCCGCGCTGCTCGGCCTCCCAGCCGCGCTCGAACCGGCCTCGGGTTTCCTCTGTGACCACGCCGCAATCGCCGAACAGCGCGCGCGGCAGGGCGACCTCCTCGCCCGCCTCGACATGTCGAGCGATATCGGCGGCGGGATCGACGCCGAGCGCGATCATGGCGGCGGTCAGGTTGTCGCGTACGGGAATGCCGCGCGTCGTAGCGATGTTTCTGTCGCGCATTCCCAGAACGACATCGTCGAGGTCGCGACGACCGCCCGTCGCCTGGCGGATGCGGTCGTCCCAGAGCAGGGCCATCAGCACGCCCCTGCGATAGGGCAGCTTCTGCACGGCCGGGTCCTTCCAGAAGCCGTCGATGATGGCGCTGTTGGGCAGGCCTCGCGCGGGAGAGGCGTCATGCGCCGCCAGCACCTCGTTCAGCCAGGCTGAATACTCCTCCAGCGTCATCAGTCCGGCTCGGAGCAGCGTGCGGGTGGCGTAGAACTCGGTGAAGCCCTCGCTGAACCAGTAGTCGGCCGGCTCCGGCGAGCCCATCACGCCCAGGCGACCCGGGATCCAGCTGTGAGCGTGCTCGTGGGCCAGCAGCCCGCGCAGGTCGGCCTGGCTTGCGTTGGTTGTGCTGAACAGAGCGAAGGCGTCGCCGCGTCCTGTGCCGCCGATCGAACGCCAGCCTTCCTCGGCGGCCAGCGGTATGAGGCTGACGAAGTATGGCTCGTTCATGTCGCCCCAGAAGCGCCTCTGAGCGCTGATGATGCCGGCCACCTGGTCTGCAAAGGCTGCGTCGGTGAACTCCCATTGGCCGCGAACCGCCACCCGCAGGACGCCGCCGGGCAGCTGACGGCGCTCGACACGCAGGTCAGCGCCGCCGACGGTGATGCTCTCCAAAGCGTGGCCGACCGAAAGCGGCCGGCCCTTCCGCTCATGGTCGAGGTCCGACGCCAGGGTCCAGTCCTTTGGCCAGCCCCGGAAAGTCACCGCCGCCGTCTTGTCGACCGATCCGTCCAGCTCGACGAAGGCGGCCTCGCCGATCAGCTGAAACCAGCCGGGCCGGATGATCGGCCGATAGGGATTGCCGGGCCCAGGATCGCCCGGATAGCCGCTCTTCAGGCGATAACGCACCGTCAGGAGGGCGCCGGGCTTATGGCGGATGGTCCTGGCCGCGGGGCCGGCGTCGGCGACCGTCCCGCCCGAGACGGTCAGCCCCTCGAGATGCTTCCACAATTCGGGGTGTCCGCCCCAATCATCCGGCAGGATCAGGCGCGTCTCGCCGTCGGCCTCGCCCGTGAAGGTGACCGTTACGGCCACGGACTCGAGCCCGGCCGTTCCCATCACAGGCGAGACCACATAGCGGACCGCCGGGGCAGGAGCCGCTCCCATCAGCAGCAACAGGGCAACGGCGGATATCAGCGTCGGGCGGATCATTGGGAGTTCCGGGATTTGCAGCCGACGATCGAGATACTGGCCAAATTCCGCATCGGCTCCTTAATTCGCGGCAAGGTCTGCAGCCCGATTGTCCCCGCAAGGTCCTCGCCCTAGGCTGGCGGCCTTGCCATCAGTCGTCGGGAGGGGCCGTCTTGCTGCGTCATCTGAAGAGCCTGGCGGTCGCCGCCGCGGCGATGGTCCTGGCCGGATCGGCCATCGCCCAGCCCACAGCAGAGGCGGTCACCCTGATCCACGCCGGAACCCTGCTGGATCGTCCAGGCCAGGCGCCGCGCAAGCAGGCGACGCTTGTCGTTCGGGGCGGCAAGGTCGAGGCCGTGTTCGACGGCTACATCGACTCGGCGCGCTATCCCGGGGCGAAGGTCATCGACCTGAAGGACCGGTTCGTCATGCCCGGGCTTATCGACAGCCACGTGCACCTGACCAGCGACCGCGCCGGCGTGGCAGGCCTGGTAGCTGGAGTGACGGAGTCCACCGCCGCACGCGCCTACGAGGCGGAGATGAACGCGAGGAAGACGCTGAACGCGGGCTTCACCACCGTTCGAAATCTAGGCGACCGCGAGGGCGTCACCCTGGCACTGCGTGACGCCATCGCAAAGGGCTGGGCCGACGGCCCCCGTATCGTCGACGCCGGCCAGTCGATCTCCACCACGTCGGGCCACATGGACGGCCGGCTCGGGCTGGCCGACGACCTGCACGAGGCGATCGGCGCGGAGAACCTGTGTGACGGTCCCGAAAGCTGTCGCCAGGCCGTCCGCCGCCAGGTCGGGCGCGGTGTGGACGTCATCAAGATCGCCACGACCGGCGGGGTCAACAGCCGCATCGGCGCGGGCTTGGGCGCCCAGATGTTCGATGACGAGGCCAAGGCCCTGATCGAGACTGCCCACCTGTATGGCAAGAAGGTCGCCGTCCACGCCCACGGCGCCGATGGCATCAAGCTGGCCCTCACCTATGGAGCCGACAGCATCGAGCACGGCACCATCATGGACGAGGAAACCATTCGGCTGTTCCTCAAGACCGGCGCCTACTACGTCCCGACATTGTCGACGGTGAACGGCTATCTGGAGCGGATCGCCGCCGATCCCAACGCCTATACCCCCGAGGTCCGCACCAAGATCGACTGGCGCATCTCGATCACCGGCGAGAGCCTGCGCAAATGCGTGCCGCGCGGCGTGAAGATCGCCTTCGGCACCGACGCCGGCGTCTCCAAGCATGGCCGCAACGCCGATGAGTTCGAGCTGCTGGTCAAGTACGGCCTGACCCCGATGGGGGCCATCGTCGCCGCCACGGTCAACGCCGCCGACCTGCTGGGCCTCTCGAAAGAGGTCGGCACGCTGGAGCCCGGGAAGTGGGCCGACGTCATCGCCGTCTCGGGCGATCCGCTGACCGACGTCACAGTGCTCAAGAGCGTGGGCTTCGTCATGAAGGGCGGCAAGGTCTACAAGGGCGGCTGAGGCGACGGGCTCCCGCGCCTCGCCTGCCCCATCGTCAGGGTTCCCCTTGCCGGCGCGCCGCACTAGAACGGCGCCGCCTGTTCCCCCCATAGAGGCCACCCATGAACGCTCCCGTCCAGTTCATCGACCCCGCACTGCCCCGTCATGACTGGACGAAGGCCGAGGTTGAGGCGCTGTTCGAGCTGCCCTTTATGGAACTGGTGTTCCAGGCGGCGCAGGTTCATCGCCGCTGGTTCGATCCGTCAGAGCTTCAGCTGTCGCAGCTGCTCAGCGTCAAGACCGGCGGCTGCGCCGAGAATTGCGGCTACTGCAGCCAGTCGGCCAGCTTCAAGACCGGCCTCCAGGCCTCAAAGCTGATGGACGCCGACACCGTCATCGCCGCCGCCAAGGCGGCGCAAGCTGGGGGGGCGCAACGCTTCTGCATGGGCGCCGCCTGGCGCGACCTGAAGGACCGCGACCTGCCCAAGGTCGCCGAGATGATCGGCGGGGTGAAGGCGCTGGGCCTCGAGACCTGCGCCACCCTCGGCATGCTGACCGCCGACCAGGCCGTGGCCCTCAAGGCCGCCGGCCTCGACTACTACAACCACAACCTCGACACCTCGCCGGAGTACTATGGCGAGGTGGTCACGACCCGCACCTACCAGGACCGCCTCGACACGCTGGCCCACGTCCGCGACGCCGGCATGTCGACCTGCTGCGGCGGCATCGTCGGCATGGGCGAAACCCGCGCCGACCGTGCCGGCCTGCTGCACCAGCTGGCTATCCTGCCGGCCCATCCCGACAGCCTGCCGGTCAACGCGCTGGTTCCCGTCGGCGGCACGCCGCTGGGCGACAGGATCAAGGTCGAGGGCGAGCTGGACGGCATCGAGTTCGTTCGCACCATCGCCGTCGCCCGCCTGGTCTGTCCGAAATCCATGGTCCGGCTGTCGGCAGGCCGTGAGGGCATGAGCAAGGAGCTGCAGGCCCTGTGCTTCCTGGCCGGGGCCAACTCTATCTTCGTCGGCGGCAAGCTCCTGACCACCCCGCTGCCGGGAATGGACGAGGACAGCCTGATGCTCAGCGACCTGGGCATGAAGCCCATGGCGATGGCGGCGCCGCGGTAGGGTTGTCTGGCAAGGCCCAGGGCGGCGCCTGACCCAGCGCACATGACAAAACCTTAACCTCCCCCACCGACGCCGGCGCCCTAGTTTGCGCGCCATCCGCGCGGGCCTCGACCTGCGCCGCAGTCCTCTGGGGGAGTTCCATGAGCCTTGCCAAACGCCTTGTCGCGGCGACCGCCGTCGCACTGATCTTCGCTGCACCGGCGGTACCCGCCGCTGCCCAGTCCAAGGCCAAGGCCAAGCCCGCGGCGTCGGCCCCGGCGGCCCGCAGCGACCTGCCGTCGATCGACATTCCCTATACGAAGTTCACCCTCGACAACGGCCTGACCGTGATCGTGCACGAGGACCACAAGGCCCCGGTGGTGGCGGTGAACATCTGGTACCACGTCGGCTCCAAGAACGAGCCCAAGGGCAAGACCGGCTTCGCCCACCTGTTCGAACACCTGATGTTCAACGGCTCGGAGAACTTCAACACCGACTGGTTCAAGGCGCTGGAGAAGCTGGGAGCGACCGACCTCAACGGCACCACCAACACCGACCGCACCAACTACTTCCAGACCGTGCCCAAGGCGGCCCTGGACCAGGTGCTGTGGCTGGAAAGCGACCGCATGGGCTGGCTGCTCGGCGCCATCGACCAGGGCAAGCTCGATGAGCAGCGCGGCGTCGTCCAGAACGAGAAGCGGCAGGGTCAGAACCAGCCCTATTCCATCGCCTGGGACATCATCACCGCCAGCGTATATGACGCCGACCATCCCTACGGCCACACCGTGATCGGCGAGATGGCCGATCTCGACGCCGCCAGCCTGGACGACGTCAAGGACTGGTTCCGCACCTACTACGGCCCGGCCAACGCGGTCCTCGTCCTCGCCGGCGACATCACGCCCGAGGAAGCCCGCGAGAAGGCCGAGAAGTACTTCGGCCGCATCCCGTCCGGTCCGCCGGTCGCCCGCCAGAAGGCCTGGGTCGCCAAGCGCACCGGCAGCCAGCGCGCCGCCGTCCAGGACCGCGTCGCCCAGGCGCGCTTCTATCGCGTCTGGAACGTGCCGGAGTACGGCAGCGAGGACGCCGACCTGCTGGGCCTGTTTTCCGACGTCCTGGCCTCGGACAAGACCGCCCGCCTCTACAAGCGCCTGGTCTATGACGAACAGATCGCCACCGCCGTGACCGCCTTCGTCGCCGAGGGTGAAATCGGTTCGACCTTCCACATCCAGGTGACGGCCAAGCCGGGCGTCCCCCTCTCGAAGATCGAGGAGATCGTCGAGGAGGAGATGGCCATCCTGCTGCGCGATGGCCCCACCGCGGCCGAGATCGAGAAGATCCGCGTCGATCGCCTGTCAGGCTTTGTGCGCGGCGCCGAGCGCGTCGGCGGCTTCGGCGGCAAGTCCGATATCCTGGCCGAAAGCCAAGTCTATCGGGGCTCGCCCGACGCCTACAAGGTGACGCTGGAGCGCTACCGCACCGCCACGCCGGCGCAGGTGAAGGCCGCCGCCAACCGCTGGCTGACCGATGGCGACTTCACGCTCGAACTGACCCCCTTCGACGCCAAGGGCCCCGCCCAGGCCGCCGGCAAGCGTGAGCCGATGCCGGAGGTTGGCACGGTGGCCGCGCCCGGCTTCGACAAGTACGAGACCGCTACCCTGTCGAACGGCATGAAGGTGATGCTGGTTCGCCGTACGGCCGTGCCGGTGGTCCAGGTCCAGATCCTCTTCCCGGTCGGTCAGGCCGAGATGACGGCCGAGAACATGGCTGTTCCCGGCCTCGCCATGGCCATGCTGGACGAAGGCGCCGGCAAGAAGAGCGCCCTGGACATCAGCCGCGAGCAGTCCGAACTCGGCGCCCAGCTGGGGACCGGCAGCGGCGTCATGTACTCGAATGTCTATCTTTCGGCGATGAAGGCCAAGCTGGACCCCTCGCTCGATCTGATGGCCGACGTGATCCTGCGCCCGACCTTCCCGGACGCCGAACTTGATCGCCTGCGCAAGCTGGAGATCGCCGGGCTTCAACGTGCGTTGCAGCAGCCGGGGACCCTGGCCGCCCGCGTGCGCGCCGAGAAGCTCTACGGCCCCGACCATCCCTACGGCCGCAACTACACCGAAGCGGCGCTGAACAGCGTCAGCCGCGAGGATCTGGTGGCCTTCCACCAGACCTGGATCAAGCCGCAGAACGCCACCATCCTGGTCGTCGGCGACATCACCATGGCCGAGATCACGCCCAAGCTCGAGGCGCGCTTCGGCGCCTGGAAGCCGGCCCCGCCGCCGGCCCGGGCCGAACTGCCGGCTCCGAAGGTGGCCCCTGGCGCCATCTATCTGGTCGACCGTCCCGGCGCCCAACAATCGATCGTCATGGCGGTCATCCCGGCCCCGGCCCGCGATGAGTCCGATGAGCGCGCGGTTGAGCTGATGAACAACGTGTTCGGCGGCGCCTTCGTCAGCCGGCTGAACATGAACCTGCGCGAGGACAAGCACTGGTCCTATGGCGCGGGCAGCGGCGTGATGGTGCCCACCGGGCCCCGCATCTTCGTCGCCCAGGCCGGCGTTCAGACCGACAAGACCAAGGAGTCGATGGTCGAGTTCCGCAAGGAACTGACCGAGGTCGTCGGTCCGCGCCCGATCACCGCCGAGGAACTGGCCAAGGCCCAGACCGACATGACCCAGTCCCTGCCCGGACAATGGGAAACCGGCGGCGCAGTGCTGGGCTCCCTCTCCAGCCTGGTCACGCTCGATCGCGCCCCGGACTTCTGGGACACCTACGCTCCGGGCATCCGGGCCGTGGATGTAGCCGGCGTCAACGCCGCCGCCCGCAAGGTCATCAAGCCTGACCAGGTGATCTGGATCGTCGTCGGCGATCGGGCCAAGATCGAGGACGGCCTCAAGTCGCTGGGCTATGGCCCGGTGATCCTGGTCGACGGCAACGGCAAGCCGGTCCAGTAACCGCAGCGCCATGGCCAAACGACAAGGGCGGCGCCAGCTGGCGCCGCCCTTTTTGTATTCCGCGATCCGCTGGCGCCTACCGCGCCCCGTCCACCAGCCTCGCCATGGCGTCCAGATAGGCCGCGAAGGCCTTGCGTCCCGGATCGGTGATCAGGATGGTTGTCTGAGGCTTGCGGCCGACGAAGGCCTTCTGGATCTCGACGAACCCCGCGTCCTCCAGCTTGCGCAGGTGGGCCGAAAGGTTGCCGTCCGTAAGCTGCAACCGATTCTTCAGGCCGTTGAAGTCGGCGCTGCCGGCCCCCGAGAGGTAGGCCATGACGCCCAGACGGACCCGGCCGTGAATGACCTCGTCGATCTTCTCGATGTCGAACTCGTCCATTGGCGGACCCCTTCCTAGATGGTGTCCGACGGTTCCTGGCGGAGCAGGATCAGGCCGGGCACGAACGCCAGGAAGAACAGGGCGGCGGCATAGGCCAGCATCTGCATCGGGTGGTTGGTCAGCAGGCCCATCAGCACGGCCGAGGCGAACGAGGCCAGGGCCACCAGGCGAATCCAGGTCTTGCGGGTGAAGTCGGCCGCGACCGTCCAGGCTGCGCCGTACAGCGCCAGGATCATGACCGGAAACAGGTAGAAGACCGTGTCGCTCTTGCTGGTCCAGGCCACGGCCATCATGCCCAGGAAGGTCACGAAGATCGAAAACCCGACCGCCGACCAGGCCGAAGACGTGGCGCGGTTCATGGCCGACTGCATGCCCGGCTGACCGCGGGCGCGGCGGATCAGCAGGGTGCAGGCGATCCCGAAGACGGCGCCGGCGCCGATCCAGTTGACCATGAAGAACCAGGGGGAGACCTGCAGGATTTCGCTCTGGATCATCCAGTGGATCACCGAGGCCAGGCCGAATATGGCGCCGGCGGCGGCGATGATCCCGCCCCCCAGCAGCGGCGCCTGACTGCCCTGCTCGGCGAGGGCTCGCATGAAGGCGATGTCGGCTCGGACGTCCTGAAGCTGTTCCTTGGTCATGGCGGGCTCCTCCTTGCGCGGCCCCGTTTGATGGCGTTGACGCATAGCTAGCAGCTTACTTTGCATTGTAAAGTGCTTTTTCGTAGACGGTCCCCACGGCGCCCTGGCCCCAATCCCGCAAACAGCAGGCCCGCCGGGGCCAAGGGAGCACGCCATGTCCGACACCCCGATCCTGCATCACTTCGACGCCTCGCCCTTCTCCGAGAAGGTGCGGCTGATGTTCGGGCTTAAGGGCCTGGACTGGCGGTCGGTCGAGATTCCTTCGCTGATGCCCAAGCCGGACTACACGCCGCTGACCGGCGGATATCGGAAGACGCCGTCTATGCAGGTCGGCGCGGACGTCTACTGCGATACGCAGGTGATCCTGGCGGAGATCGAGCGGCGGTGGCCCGGGGTGGGGGTGGTGCGTGGGGGGATGGACTGGGCGGTCAACCTCTGGGCGGACCGGCTGTTCTTCCAGACGACGGTGCCGATCATCTTCGGGGAGATCGGGGAGCATGTGCCGGAGGCGTTCATCAAGGACCGGGAGGCCATGTCCGGGCGGCCGTTCGACGTGGCGGCGATGAAGGCGGCGGCGGCGCCGCTGTCGGGGCAGTGGCGGACGCAGGCGGGCTGGATCGAGGACCAACTGGGCCGGGCGGACTGGCTGTCGGGCGAGGCGGCGGGGCTGGCGGATATCGCCGCCTACATGAACGTCTGGTTCCTGGGCCGGAACCTGCCGGCGCTGCTGGAGCGGCTGAGCGAGGGCATGCCCCGGCTGGCCGATTGGCGGCAGCGGGTGGCGGCCATCGGCCATGGGCGGCCGGAGGCGATGGCCCCGGCAGAGGCGCTGGCAGCGGCGCGGGAGGCGGAGCCGGGACCGGCGCCGGCGCACGATCCGGCCAACCCGCAGATGCTGACGCCCGGGGCCGAGGTGACGGTCATGGCGGACGACTACGGCCGGGACCCGGTGCGCGGGGTGCTGGTGGCGGCGACGCTGGACCGGCTGGTCATCGCCCGGGAGGACCCGGCGGTCGGCAAGGTTCACGTCCACTTCCCGAGGACCGGATTCCTGGTCTTCTAGCCCCCCACCCACGCGGAAAATCCTGGCGCGCCCTACACAGCCAATTGAGCCCGGAATCCGTGGGAACAGTGGGGATACAGCCGTGGCGCCAATGGGGGTGTCGGGTGGGTGAACGGTGGGGCGTGATATGACAGCGGTGGGGCGAAGGAGGGATACAATACCCACGCCCCTGTCACAGGTTGTGACAGGCATGCGCGAACAGCCGGGCACGGTCAGAGGCCGCGCCGCCGAAATAATGTCGATTATCGACAATGAGGAGTCGCGGCGCCCCGCGCGCGTCGCCTAGAGCCGGAACGCGCCTTCGAGGACCTTCTGGTAGCCGGCCTTGGTCAGCTTGACGTAGGTCTTCTTGACCGGGTTCTTGAAGTAGATCGGCTCCTTCGTCCGCTCGGGATTGAAGCCGTCCTCGACCAGGTCGACCTTGCGGTACTTGAAGGTGCCGGTGGTCTCGATCTGGCGCTGCAGGCGCACGAACATCGGCTGGGCGTAGTGCGGCAGGTCCTGCTCGACCTGGCCATAGAGGGCCTTGATGTCGAAGTCCCCGTCGACCGACAGGGCCGCCATGCCGGCCCGGCCGTCATGCCCCGGAATCTCGACGCCATAGACGTTGGCCTCGAGGACGCCGGGGATGCTGGCCAGCTTCTCGGCCACCTCGCCGGTGGAGACGTTCTCGCCCTTCCAGCGGAAGGTGTCGCCGATGCGGTCGATGAAATAGAGGTAGCCCTCGGCGTCGCGTCGCATCAGGTCGCCGGTGCGGAACCAGGCGTCGCCCTTCTCGAAGACGTCGTGCAGGATCTTCTTCTCGGTCGCGGCCTTGTCGGCGTAGCCGGTGAAGCTGGTGCGGGCGTCGCCGGCGTCGATCTTGCCCAGGCATTCGCCGACCTGGTCGACGCCGCATTCGATGCAGAGGCCGTTGAGCCCCCGGATCGGCTGTTCGGTCTCGACATCGAACTGGACGATGCGGGCGTTGACCTTCTTCTTCAGCCAGCCGGGGATGCGCCCGATGGCGCCCACCTTGCCGTCGAAGTTGAACATCGAGACGTTGCCCTCGGTCGCGCCGTAGAACTCCAGCACCTGCGGCACGCCGAACCTCGACTGCAGCTCGGTCCAGACATCGGCGCGCAGGCCGTTGCCGAACGCCAGACGCAGCTTGTGCGACCGCTCCTTGGGATGCTCCGGGGCGTTGACGAGGTAGCGGCAGAGCTCGCCGATGTAGACGAACATGGTGCAGCCCTCGTCGACCACGTCGTCCCAGAAGTAGGTGGTCGAGAACTTGCGCCGCAGGACGATGGAGGCGCCGCTCAGCAGGGCCGCGCCCATGCCGCACATGCCGCCGGTGGCGTGGTAGAGGGGCAGGACCTGATAGATGCGGTCGGACTTTTCCACCCCGGTCGAGCCGGCGAAGCCGCGCATGTAGAGCTGGGCGCGCATGTGGTTGATACGGGCGGCCTTGGGCAGCCCGGTGGTGCCCGAGGTGTAGATGTAGAGGGCGGTGTCCTTGGCCCGCAGGTCGCCGCGCGCGGTCAGCCTGTCCGGCCGCAGCTGGCTGCAGCTCTTCAGAGCGGTCGCCAGGTCGCGCCGGTCGCCGGACACCGGCCCGAGCGTCCACTGGCTCATGTGACGGGCAAGCTGGCCGCGCACCGCCTCGAAGGCCGGGCTGGTCTCGCCATCGACCAGACAGTGCAGGGCGCCGGAGATGTTCAGGCAGTGGGCCAGGGCCTGGCCGGTCAGGTTGTTGTTGATCAGCGCCGTCGCCACGCCGACCTTCGACAGGCCGTACCAGATCGGCAGGTATTCCAGCCGGTTGGGCATGAACAGGGCCACCGTCTGGCCCCGGGTGATGCCCTGCTCCTTGGCCCAGTGGGCGTAGCGATTGGCCAGCTGGTCCATCTCGCCGTAGGTGAGCGTCCGCCCCTCGAAGGTGATGGCCGGCCGGTCGCGATGGGCGTCGACCGCCTTTTCGAGGTCGTCACAGATCAGGTTCGGGCTGTCGGGGGCGATCCCCTTCACCCACTTGAGCGTGCGGCTGAGGCCCTTGAAGAACTTCACTTCCCGCGCCAGCCGCGCCCTGAGGTTCATGATCCGGACCCCTCGCCCCTTGAGTTTCTGTTTCCGCCACCATGGCCCGCCGCCCTTGGGCGGGGCAAGGCGAGGTTGCCCGATCCGCCTTTCGGCCGTGTGAACGTGGCCCAAACGCCTCACCCTTCGCGCGAGCCTGTTCGCGCCGCAGGCGAAGCCTGCGCCGGCTGAGGCCGATCGGCGGCCGGCAGGAGGCGAAATAAAGGCGATCCCCCGTTCAGTAACGATGGACCCGCCCCAGCGCCCTTTCAGAGGATAGTTCGCAGTTCAGCGATACACCTCTGTAACGCTTCACTATTCCGCTCTTCAGCGGCGTGTCGCTAGGTGGTCGAGCCCCGATCGGCGGAACCGGAATCAGACGAACGCCGTTTTCACCTCGACAGCTCAGAGGTCAAAGGAGACCAATATGGCGCTTGATCGCGAAACCGCCCGCGCCCTTTTCGGCGACGGCGACACCACTCCCGCCACCCCCGCCGCGGCCCGTCCGGCCGCGCCGCCCCCGTCGGACACGCGGATTCCGCCCCGGCCCGGCGAAACCCTCGCCCGGACCGACCCGACGGCCGAAGGCTCGATGTTCGCCGCGGCCCCGCCCTTCGGCGGCCACACCGCCACCCGCAGCCGCGCCAGCCGTGGCTCGGGCCCGAGCAAGGGCGTGCTGATGGCCGCCGGCGGCGCCGTGGCCCTGGTCGCCGTCGTCGCCCTGGGCGCGGTGATCATGACCGGCCCGTCCGAGGAAGGCGTGCCGATGGCGGAAGTCGCGGTCGAGCCGACGCCGCTGCCGGCGCCTATCACGCCCATGGAGACCATGGAGACCGAGACGGCGACGACCACCCCGGCCACCCCGACGCAGACCGCCGAGGCCGCGCCTCCGCCCGTCGTCGAGCGCCCGGCCGCCCGCCGCGCCGCGCCGGTCCGGACCGCCCGCGCCACCCCCGCTCCGGAGGCGCCGAGCGCCGACGAGGCGGCGGCTGACGCCAGCGCGACCGTGCCGCCCCCGCCCGTCCTTGGCCCTCCGGCCCAGGTCACCCTGAACCCGGTCCCGGCGCCCCAGCCCGCGCCGTCGCCGGTCCCCGCGCCGCCGCCGATCGTCACCCCCGAGCCCCCGGGTTCGACGACCAGCGCGCCGACGCCCACGCCCGACCCGGCGCCGATCCCCAACTAGGGACCGCGCCAGCGGGCAGAGAAAAGGGGCGGTCCCTCGCGGGGCCGCCCCTTTATCGTGTCTGCTTGCCTGAAGCTGCCTAGCCGATGGCGCCGAAGCACCAGGCCAGGATCGACTTCTGGGCGTGGATGCGGTTTTCCGCCTCGTCCCAGACCAGCGAGCGCGGCCCGTCGATGACCTCGTCGGTCACCTCCTCGCCCCGGTGCGCCGGCAGGCAGTGCAGGAACACCGCCTCGGCCGCGGCCTTGTCCATCAGGGCGTCGTCGACCTGGAAGGGCTCGAACGCGTCCATGCGCGCCTCGCCGTCCACATCGCCCATGGAGACCCAGGTGTCGGTGATGACGCAGTCGGCGCCGCGCACCGCCTCGACCGGATCGTCGGTCATCTCCACCCGCCCCTGCTGCTCGGTCGCGCGGGCGAGGTCGTGCAAGTCCGGGTGATAGGCCGGCGGACAGGCGATCTTGAGATTGAACCCGAACTTGGCCGCCGCGTGGATGAAGCTGGCGCAGACGTTGTTGCCGTCGCCGATCCAGGCCAGGGTCCGGCCGCGCACCGGCCCGCGATGCTCCTCGAAGGTGAGGAGATCGGCGAGGATCTGGCAGGGATGGCTGCGGTCGGTCAGGCCGTTGATGACGGGGATGGAGCTGTTCTGGGCGAACAGCTGCACATCCTCGTGGCGGTTGGCGCGGATCATGACCGCGTCGACCATGCGCGACAGCACCTTGGCGGTGTCCTCGATGGTCTCTCCGCGACCAAGCTGCATGTCGGAGGCGGTCGAGATCAGGGTCGAGCCGCCGAGCTGGGCCATGGCCGCGTCGAACGAGAAGCGGGTCCGGGTGGAGTGCTTCTCGAAGATCATCGCCAGACGACGTCCCTGACCGGGGGCGTCATGGTCGACCATGCCGGTCGTCCAGCCCCGGCGCGATGCCTTGCGGGTATGGGCGTCGTCCAGGATGGTCCGCAGGGCGGCGCCGTCCATCCGCCACAGGTCGATGAAGTGCCGGACCGCGCTCATGCCGAAGCCGCCTTGGCCCGGACGACCTCGCAGGTCGCTTCCAGCTTCTGCACCGCCTCGCGCGCCTCTTCCTGGGTGATCAGCAGGGACGGCAGCATGCGGACCATGTTGTCCCCGCCGCCGGCGACCAGAAGCTTCTGGTCACGCGCCAGGGCCATGAACTCGCGATTGTTCGGCACCAGCTTGAGCCCGATCAGCAGGCCCTTGCCGCGGATCTCGGTGATGACGTCCGGATAGCGGTCGGCGAGGCCGGAAAGCTGTTGGACGAAGTAGCCGGCGACTTCGCGGACATTCTCGAGCGTCTCGGGCTTGGCGATCTCGTCCAGGGCGGCGAGGCCGACGGCCATGGCCAGCGGATTGCCGCCGAAGGTCGAGCCGTGGACGCCCACGGTCATGCCCTTGGCCGCCTCGGCGCTGGCCAGGCAGGCGCCGATCGGGAAGCCGCCGCCAAGCGCCTTGGCCACGGCCATGATGTCCGGCGCCGCGTCCTCGACCCACTGGTGGGCGAACAGGCGGCCGGTCCGGCCCATGCCGCACTGGACCTCGTCGAAGATGACCAGGACGCCGTGCTCGCGGGTCAGGTCGCGCAGGCCGCGCAGGCACTGTTCGGGCATGGCGCGCGCGCCGCCCTCGCCCTGGACGGGCTCGACGATGATGGCCGCCGTCGTGGGGTTGGCGATGGCCGCCTTGATGGCCTCGTGATCGCCCCACTTGAGCTGGGAGTAGTTGGGGAGGCGCGGGCCGAAGCCCTCGACATAGTTGGGGTTTCCGGCGGCGTTGATGGCCGCGTAGCTGCGGCCGTGGAAGCTGCCGTCGAAGCCGTAGATTTCCACCCGCTCGGGATTGCCGTTGGCGGTGTGGTGCTTGCGGGCCGTCTTGAGGGCGCACTCGATGGCCTCGGTGCCGGAGTTGGTGAAGAACACCACGTCGGCGAAGGTCTCGGCGCACAGCCGCTCGGCCAGCTCTTCCTGGCCAGGAATGCGGAAGATGTTGGAGACGTGCCAGAGCTTCTCGGACTGCTCCTTAAGGGTCTGGACCAGACGGGGATGGCAATGGCCAAGACCGTTGGTGGCGATGCCCGCGACACAGTCCAGGTAGGCCTCGCCCTTGTCATCCCAAAGTCGGACGCCCTCGCCTCGCGCGACGGCCAGCGGAGCGCGGTTGTACACGCCCATGATGTGGTCGTTGGCGGTGGCGGCGGACGGCTGGCTGGTCAAGGGAGCCTCCCAAAAGGTGAAGGCCCCGCAGCGCTGGCTGCGGGGTCCGGAAGGCTCAGCGTTGTCGCGGCGGAACGCCGGGTTGTCAATGAGCCGCGTCGGCCGCGAGGACGAGCCGAACGGCCAGCCGGGCGGCGAGGTCGATGGCCTGGGGTTCGATGGCGTCCATCACGTCCTGAGGCGTGTGGATCAGGCGCAGCACGCGCGGGACAAACCCCGGCTCGAGCCCGGCGGCGGCGCCGGCGTTGAGGAACAGCCACATCTGGTGGACCTCGCCGCGTGGCAGGATGCTGACCGAGGTGGCCGGCGCCCCGATCTTGCGGAAGGCCAGGTGGTCGCTGGGCGGGTAGCGGGCAAAGGCGATGCAGTCGACGCCGGCATCGAGGCAGCCCTGGCGGACCGACCTGGCGAGGGTGACCTCGCCAGGCCCGGAGGCGTCGGCGAAGAAGGGCGCATCGCCGTAGCCGTTGACGTCGAAGTTGATGACGGCCGCGACCCGCTTGCCATCGGGCCCGTCGGCATAGGCCCGGGCGCCGACGAGGCCGAGCTCCTCCTGGTCGAAGAAGATCACGCGGATGCGGTGCTTGAGCTTGCGGCCCTGAAGGTCGCGGGCGGCGTGGACCAGGGCGACGACCGAGGCGGCGTTGTCGACGACCCCGCCGGCGAGCGAGCCGTCCGCCAGCTTTTCGGCGTCGTAGTGGGCGGTCAGCAGGATGTCGCGGTCGCCTTCGCCCAAGGTGACGACGACGTTGTAGCCCTTCTGCGGATTGCCGCGCTCGCCGCCGTCGAAGGCCTGGATCTCGTAGGGCAGGCCATAGCGATCCAGCAGGCCGGTCAGCGCCTTGAGACGGGCCGCCTGGGTGGGCTGCACGAAGCCGGCGACTTCCGCGCGGAGGTCTGGCGAGGCCTGAACCGGCGGGGACTGGACAGGAGAAGGCTGGGCGGCCGCCGGCGCGGTCAGGAGCGCGGCGGCCAGCAGGCCGACGGCGAGGCGTCGCAGGATCATGGATGCTCCCCGGATCAGGTCTTGAGGCGCCAGCCGGCGCGGAAGAGCAGCCAGCAGGTCACAGCGAGGCCAAGGGTCAGCACGCCGATCATCGCCACCCCGGCGACCAGGCTGCCGTCGGCGTGGCCGATGAAGCCGTAGCGGAAGCCGTCGATCATGTAGAAGAAGGGGTTGTAGTGGCTGAGCGTGCGGAACGGCTCGGGCAGCCGGTCGACCAGATAGAAGGTCCCGGACAGGAAGGTCATCGGCATGATGAGGAAGTTGGTGATCGCCGCCAGGTGATCGAACTTCTCGGACCAGAGCCCGGTGAGGATGCCGACGAAGCCGAGGATCAGGCTGGCGCCGACAGCGAAATAGACGATGGCCCAGGGGTGGGGCGCGGCGATGTGGCCCCGCGCCAGGATGGCGATGACGATGGCCGTCACCGCGCCGACGACGACGCCGCGCGTGGCGGCGCCCAGCGCGAAGGCCGAGACCTGTTCCAGCGGCGACAGGGGCGGCGTCATGAAGTCCGGCGTCAGCCCCATCATCTTGGCCTGGAGCAGGCTGGAGGAGGAGTTGGCGAAGGCGTTGTTGATGATGGCCATCATGATGAGGCCCGGCGCGACGAACTGGGCGAACGGCACGCCGTGGATCGGCGGGGCGGCGCCGCGCACCGCGACCACGAAGACCATCATGTAGAGCAGGGTCGTGACCACGGGGGCCGCCACCGTCTGCATGCCGACCTTCCAGAACCGCCGCACCTCGCGCTGGTAGAGGGTGGCGAACCCCATCCAGTTGAAGCCGGCGTAGTCGCGCGGCCGGGGCGGGATCGGGGTGGCGGCTGTGTCCTTCATCGCCCCTAGGTGCGCGCCGGGGCGGGAGTGCGCAAGAGGCGGGCGCCGCGCATGTTCGCGGAACGCTGATTCAAGATGTTGTTTCTGTGGACGGAATCACCGCGCATATTGTGCCCCTTAACAAATTCTTTACGATATCTGGTAGCGGGAACGCTCGATCATGCGTTCCAACACAAGATGTAGGGTCGCGGCCTGCGGGGGCTGAGCGACTGTTTTGAGGCGAAGGGGTTGGACATGGGTTGGACCGACGAACGCGTCGAAGTGCTCAAGAAGCTGTGGCTGGACGGCCTATCCGCCAGCCAGATCGCCAAGCAACTGGGCGGGGTGACCCGCAACGCCGTGATCGGCAAGGTGCACCGGCTGGGCCTTTCGGGCCGCGCCGCGCCTTCGCAGCCGACCCGGCCGGTGTTCAAGGCGCCGCGCCCGACCCGTCCCGCCGCCGCCGCGCCGCCGGCCCCGCGCCGCGTGGCCGAGCCGGTCAGCCAGCCGGCCGCCGTGGCCGTCTCTCCGCCGTCCCTGCCGGCCGTGCGCATCGAGGAGCCCGGCACCGCCACGGTGCTGACCCTGGGCGCCCACATGTGCAAGTGGCCGATCGGCGATCCGTCGAGCGACGAGTTCACCTTCTGCGGCCGCCGCGCCAGCGAGGGCCCCTACTGCGGCGAGCATGCGCGGGTGGCCTACCAGCCGGTGCAGACCGGCAAGAAGAAGCCCAGCGCCAACGAGCTGGCGCGGTCGCTGCGCCGCTACATCTGATCTTCCGCACTGACGGGGGAGCGAGGGAGGCGGGGACCGGCGGTCCCCGCCTCTTTCGCATGGGGACCTGTCCCGGCGACTCGCGGCGGGGGCGCGATGGCCTCCGCCGGAACCGGCTGACGACTGAAATGCGCCAGGGAAACAAAGGCTTGGACCCCTCCTCAGGGTTCAGATGGTTCCACCTGAACCCATCGGCTATGGTCGGGCCGTGACCGACGCAGACCCCGCCTCCGCCTCCAATTCCCAGGCCTACAGTGTCTCCGAGCTGGCCTTCGCCCTGAAGCGCACGCTGGAGGACGCCTATGGCTTCGTGCGGCTGCGCGGCGAGCTGTCGAAGGTGACGCATCATTCCAGCGGCCACGTCTATCTGACGCTGAAGGACGAGAAGGCCGCGCTGGACGGGGTGGTCTGGAAGGGCAGCGTCCGCAACCTGTCGATCCGGCCCGAACAGGGCATGGAGGTGGTGGTCACCGGGCGCATCACCACCTTTCCCGCCGGCAGCCGGTACCAGATCGTCATCGAGACGATGGAGGCCGCCGGGGTCGGCGCGCTGCTGGCGCAGCTCGAGCGGCTGAAGGCGCGGCTGGCCGACGAGGGGCTGTTCCGGCCCGAACGCAAGCGCCCCCTGCCCGCCATGCCGGCGGTCGTGGGGGTCATCACCAGCCCGACCGGGGCGGTGATCCGCGACATCCTGCACCGCATCCGCGACCGCTGGCCGTGCCGGGTGGTGGTCTGGCCGGTGGTCGTCCAGGGCGATGCCGCCGCCGCCCAGGTCTGCACCGCCGTGCGGGGGTTCAACGCCATGCAGCCGGGCGGACCCGTTCCCCGGCCCGACGTGCTGATCGTCGCACGGGGCGGCGGCTCGGTCGAGGACCTGTGGCCGTTCAACGACGAGACCCTGGCCCGGACGGTGGCCGAGGGGACCATTCCCCTGATCAGCGCCGTGGGCCACGAGACCGACACCACCCTGATCGACTTCGTCTCGGACCGGCGGGCGCCGACGCCGACTGCGGCGGCCGAGATGGCCACGCCCGTGCTGGCCGAGCTGCGGGCGGCGCTGTCGGGGCTGGACCAGCGGCTGACCCAGTGCGGCCAGCGCACGCTGGAGGACCGCCGCACGCGCCTGGCCGCCAGCGCCCGGGGGCTGCCCCGGCCACAGGACCTGATCGCCGCCGCCGCCCAGCGGCTGGACTATGCCGCCAGCCACCTGTCGGGCGGATTGCGCCGCAATGTCGAGATCCAAGACCGGCGGCTGGCCGGATCGGCGTCGCGATTGCGGCCGGGGCTGATCGAGGGGCGCATCACCCTGGCCCGCGAGCGGGTGGCCGAGATGGCCGAGCTGCGGCTGGGGCGGGCCTGGAGCCGGCTTCTCGATGACCGGCAGCGGCGCATCGAGGCGACCGCCAAGCTGCTGTCCTCGCTCGACCCCAAGCGGCCGATGCGCAACGGCTTCGCCCTGGTGACGCGCGCGGACGGGACGATCGTGCGGCAGGGCGCGGGGCTGGCGCCCGGCGAGGCGGTCAGCCTGATGTTCGAGGACACCAGCCGCCAGGCGGTGATCGACGGCGAGGCCGGAGCGGCCACGGCGCCGGCGCCGGCGCGTGCTCCGCAGAAATCCTCGCCGAAGAAGGCGTCGTCGCCCCCCGGCCAGGGCGATCTGTTCTGAAGCGACGCGCGGCGCCATTGGCCCGGAGCCGGCGGTTCGCTACATTGGGGCCATGAACGCCTACGACCGCGACATCGGCCGCGACATCGCCACCCTGCACTACGGTGACGGCGAGTTCGCCATTCTCAAGCCGGGCAAGCATGTGGTTTGCGCGGTCAGCGGGGTGCGCATCCCGCTCGACGCGCTGCGCTACTGGAGCCCCGAGCAGCAGGAGGCCTATGCCGGACCGGCCGAGGCCCTCAAGCGCTGGCAAGCCCTGCAGGCCAAGTCCGGCCGGTGAACCGGCGGGGGCTGATCGTCGGGCTGGGCGGGCTGGCCGCGGGGCTTTCGTCGGCGGCGCCGGCGCTGGCGGCGCCGCCGAGCCTCGCCCTGAACGGGCGCTATCGCCAGGGCGGCTTCGCCTTTGGCCGCACGACTCCGAGAGCCGAGGTGTGGGTGGATGGCGCGCTGACGGGGCGCGCCTCGGCGGCCGGCCTGTTCGTGGTCGGTTTTGACCGTGACAGCCCCGCGTCCTGCGAGCTGCGGCTGCGCAACGACGAGGGCGAGGCGCGGCACCTGTTCGTCGTCGAGCCGGGGGATTTCGACATCCAGCGGATCGACGGCCTGCCGAAGAACCAGGTGTCGCCGAGCGATCCCAGGCTGCTGGAGCGGATCCGGGCCGAGGCGGCGCGCAAGAGCCAGGGGCTGGCCAGCCGGTTCGACGGCGACGACTTCCAGACCGGGTTCGAGATGCCCCTGCCCGGCTGGCGGGTCAGCGGCCGGTTCGGCGGCCAGCGGATCCTGAACGGAGAGCCCAACCGGCCGCACTATGGCGTCGACCTGGCCGCGCCGACGGGCACGGCGATCACCGCGCCGGCGGGCGGGCTGGTCTCGTTCGCCTCGACCGGCATGCATTTCGAGGGCGGGCTGGTGATGCTCGACCACGGCCAGGGGCTGGTGAGCATGTACCTGCACATGTCGCGGGTCGATGTGAGCGCCGGCCAGCGGGTGACGGCGGGACAGAGGCTGGGCGCGGTCGGCGCGACGGGGCGGGCGACGGGGCCGCACCTGTGCTGGCGGATGAAGTGGCGCGATCGGAACCTCGACCCGATGCTCATGGTGGGCGCCGCAAGGGCGCCTTCGTAAGGTTTCGGTAAGGCTGGCCCCGGTAAGCCAGCGAACAAGGGTCGCCATGTTCGCTTCGCGCGGGCAGAGAGACGACCCGCAACCGGGCTCCGAGGGACGATCATCCGCATGCAGGCGGGACTGGAATCACTGCGCGTCCTGCTGGTGGACGACAACCCGCACATGCGCTCGATCGTCGCCATGATCCTCAAGGGCCTGGGGATGCGGGACGTGCGGCAGGCGCGGGACGGGGCCGACGGCCTGGAGATCCTGCGCAGCTGGCCGGCCGACATGGCCATCGTCGACTTCCGCATGGACCCGCTCGACGGGGCCGAGTTCACCCGGCTGGTGCGCAACTCGCCCGACAGCAAGAACCCCTATCTGCCGATCATCATGATGACCGGTTTCGCCGACAAGCCGCGCGTGTTCGAGGCGCGGGACGCGGGCGTCAGCGAGTTCATCGTCAAGCCGGTGACGGCGCGCTCGATCATCGAGCGGCTGGAGGCGGTGATCCTGCGGCCGCGGCCGTTCGTGCGCACGGACGACTACTTCGGCCCCCTGCGGCCGGGCATCGACAACGCCCGCGCCGAGGCGGTCGACGGGCAGCGCCCGCTGGCGATCTAGTCCAGGCCCCGGGCCTTGAGCTCCTCGTAGGCCTCCTTGGGCCAGCGGCGGTGGACCCAGAACCACTCCTCGGGCCGCTCGCGCACGCGCTCCTCGACGAAACGGGTCACGGCGGCCACGCCGGCGGCGATGTCGGCGGTCTTGTCGCCGGTGTCGGGCACGGTGATCGGATCGTGGACCACGGCGCGGAAGTTGGCCCGGTGCGTGCGCTGGACCGACATCGGCTGCAGCACCGTGCCGAAGCGCAGGGCCAGGCGGCTGGGGCCCGGCGCGGCCATCACCGGACGACCGAAGAAGGGCGCGGCGACGCCGCCGCGGTTGAACTTCTGGTCGTTCATCAGGGCGACGGACTCGCCCTTCTTCATGCCCTCGAGCAGCTCGCGCGCGCCGTCGCCGCCCTTGGGCGCGAACAGCTGGACGCCATAGCGGGCGCGGCTGTCGCGGATGCGGCGGTCGACGTAGGGGTTGTTCGCGGCGCGGTAGGTCATCTGGCAGACGACGCCGCGATCGACGATGGCCGCCGGCATGACCTCCCAGTTTGAAAAGTGGCCGGAGACGAAGACGACCGGGCGGCCGCCCCTGGCGATCTCGTCGAGCCGCTCGCCGTTGACCAGCTCGACACGGCCGGTCGAGGGCAGGATGCGGTCCATCAGCGGGAACTCGAAGGCGGTGCGCCCCTGCCCTTCCCACTGGGCGGCGAGGATGCGGGCGCGCCAGGCGTCGTCCCTGTCCGGAAAGGCCAGGATCAGGTTCTGGCGGGCCAGCCGGTGCGTGCGGGTCAGCGGCCCCAACCAGCGGAACAGCCAGGCCCCCAGGTCCGAGGCGACATCGGTCGGCAGCAGCCGCACCAGGAAGGTGAAGACGTCGAAGACCACCGCCTCCAGCCTCCAGGCGAGGTCCTGACCCGCTGAGATACGTCTGTCACCCATCGCCCGTAACTAGCGTCATACGCCCGCGACGCGCAATCGCGGGACGGGGGATCGCTTGGCGCGCGACTTGCGGAAGGAAGCCCGGATCGTTCCGTTTCGGGACGGCTCGCAGGCTTAACCATTCAGGGGGCAAAAAGCCCATGGGCAACGACATCGACGTTCATCTGGGCAAGCGTCTTCGCCGCCGCCGCCGGCTTCTGGGTCTGACCCAGCAGCAGCTGGCCGGCTCGGTGGGCGTCCGTTTCCAGCAGATCCAGAAGTATGAATGCGGCGCCAACCGCATCTCGGCCGCCAGGCTGTGGCAACTGAGCGAGGCGCTCGAGGTGCCGGTCGGCTACTTCTACGACGGCCTGTCGGCCGACGCCGCGCGACTGCCGGCGGCGAACGACGGCGAGGGCTCGGGCGAGATGTTCGCCCGCAAGGAAACCCTCGACCTGATCCGCGCCTACTACCAGCTTGGCGAGCGCCCGCGCCGCCGGCTGCTCGACCTGGCCAAGAGCCTCAACGGCGAGACCGACGCCGCCTGACGTCGCGACAGCCTGCGACAGTCCCGGTCCGCCCTCCGCAAGGGGCGCGGACCGGGCGTCGCGGGAGGCTTGACGCCCCCTGTTTCGCGCCGCACAACGCCGCCCGACTTCAAACGGGCGTTGGCCCGGCAGCGCATAGGGGAAGAGACTCATGGCCGATATCCGCTTCGACGGCAAAGTCGCGATCGTCACCGGCGCCGGCGGCGGCCTTGGCCGTCAGCACGCCCTGGAACTGGCCCGTCGCGGCGCCAAGGTCCTGGTCAACGACCTGGGCGGAGCCATGGACGGATCGGGCGGCGGCTCGGACGCCGCCAACAAGGTCGTCGAGGAAATCAAGGCGCTCGGCGGCGAAGCCATCGCCAACGGCAGCAGCGTCACTGACGACGCGGGCGTCGCCCTGATGGTCAAGCAGGCCATGGACGCCTGGGGCCGCATCGACATCCTGATCGCCAACGCCGGCGTGCTGCGCGACAAGTCCTTCTCCAAGATGACCATCGAGGACTTCGAGTTCGTCCTCGGCGTCCACCTGCTGGGCACGGTCAAGCCGACCAAGGCCGTCTGGGAGATCATGAAGGAGCAGAACTACGGCCGGATCGTCGTGACGACGTCGTCCTCGGGCCTGTACGGCAACTTCGGCCAGTCCAACTACGGCGCCGCCAAGCTGGGCATCATCGGCTTCATGAACACCCTCAAGCTCGAGGGCCAGAAGAACAACATCCACGTCAACGCCATCAGCCCGGTCGCCGCCACCCGCATGACCGAAGGCCTGATGCCGCCGGAAGTGCTGGCCAAGCTGGCCCCCGAGTACGTGACCCCGGGCGTGGTATTCCTGGCCTCGGACGAAGCCCCGACGGGCGCCATCCTGACCGCCGGCGCCGGCGTGTTCGCCCTGTCGCGCATCATCGAGACCGAGGGCGTGTACCTCGGCGAAGGCGGCCTGTCGGTCGAGGAAGTCCGCGACAGCTGGGGCAAGATCACCGACGAAGCCGGCCAGAAGGCCTATTTCGCCGGCGGCGAGCAGGGCCAGAAGTTCTTCCGCAAGATGGCCGGCGGCTGATCGCCGCAAGCCTGGCAAACCTGGAAGGGGCCGGAGCGATCCGGCCCCTTTTTCATTTGGGCGTCATCGACCCTGGGCCAGGGCGGCGGCAGCCGCCGCCAGGGCGCGGGACGCCGGCGTATCCGGCGCGCTGACGACGATGGGAGCGCCGGCGTCGCCGGCCTCGCGCACGGGGATTTCCAGCGGCACCTCGGCCAGCAGCGGCACGCCCAGGCGCCGCGCCTCCTCGGCCGCGCCGCCCGTTCCGAAGATCGGGATACGGGCCCCGTCCGGTCCGGCGAACCAGGCCATGTTCTCGATCACCCCAAGGATCGGCGTCGAGGTCTTGGCGAACATCGCGGCGGCCCGGCGGGCGTCGATCAGGGCGATTTCCTGCGGCGTCGAGACGATCACCACGCCATCGACGGCCAGCTTCTGGACCAGGGTCAGGTGGATGTCCCCGGTGCCGGGCGGCAGATCGACGACGAGAATGTCGAGCGGCTCGGCTTCGACGCCCCAGCGCACATCCTGTACCATCTGGCGCACGGCCGAACTGGCCATCGGCCCGCGCCAGATCATCGGCGCGCCCTCCTCGACCATGAAGCCGATAGACATGACCTTCACGCCATGCGCCGACAGCGGTTCCAGCTTGCCGTCGACATAGGCCGGCTCGGCGTCCACCCCCATCATGCGCGGGGCGGAGGGGCCGTAGACGTCGGCGTCCAGAAGCCCGACGCGGAGACCCTGCCTGGCCAGGGCGCAGGCCAGGTTGACCGAAACGGTGGACTTGCCGACCCCGCCCTTGCCGCTGGCCACAGCGATGACGCGCCTTACATGTGGCGGCTTCTCGGCCTGGCTGGCGCGGGGCTCGGCCGCCGGATCGGGGCTGAGGCGGGCGGACTTGCGCGCCCGGACGTGACCGACCGGCGCCTCGGCGGTCAGCACCACCTGGGCGCGGCTGACCCCCGGCAGGGCGGCCAGCGCGGCCTGGGCCGCCTCGCGCACCTGGGCGTAACGGGGCGCCTGGGCGGCCGGCACCTCGAGGATGAAGCCGGCGGCGCCGTCCCGCACGACAAGCCCCTGCACGAGGCCCGCGGCCGCGAGGCCCTTGCCGGACGCCGGGTCGACAATCGCGTCGAGAACAGCGAGTGCGGCTTCGCGATCGGCCGCATTTACGTTAGTCATGTCGGTTCAACTTGCCTTGAGGGGCTAGGCGTCACATATCCGGCTCGCAGCGCCGGTTTGCAACCCGCCCCGCGGCCTGGCCCGACCGGACCCCCGGTCAGGCAAGACCGGCGCCCCTGAGAACCTGGACGGAAACACGCCCGCTTCATGCCCTGGAATGACAATGCCAACCCCGGACCCTGGGGTTCGCCGCCGCCGGAAGGCGGCAAGCCGCAAGGCCCCAAGGACGATCCGCAGGGACCGCGCGGCGGTCCCCGTGGCCCGCAAGGCGGCGGCCCGCGCCGCCCCCCGCCGGAAGGCGTCGATCTCAACGAGCTGATCGCGACCTGGTCGGCCCGCCTGCGCCGTGCGCTGGGCGGCGGCGGCCGCGGCCCGGCCGGCCCGGGCGCAGAAGACGGCGTGATGCGCTACCTGCCGATGATCGCCGGCCTGGGCGTGCTGCTGCTGCTGGCGTCGGGCATTGTGGTCGTGGGCGAGCGCGAGCGCGCCGTCATCACCACCTTCGGGGCCTGGACCCGCACCTACGAGCCCGGCATCGGCTATCGCGTGCCGCTGATCGAAAGCGCGCGCAAGGTGCCCATGACCCTGCGCAAGACCACCATCGGCGGCGACAACGCGGCCGGACAGCAGGAAAGCCTGATGCTCACGGGCGACGAGAACATCGTCGACCTGCGCTTCACCGTGAACTGGCGGGTCTCCGATCCCGGCAAGTTCCTGTTCAACGTTTCGGACGCCGAGGGCACGCTCCGGGCCGTGGCCGAAAGCGCCATGCGCGAGGTCGTCGGCCGCAGCCGGCTGGATCCCATCCTGTCGACCGGCAAGGCGCAGGTGCAGATCCAGACCGCCGAGCTGATGCAGCGGGTCCTCAACGCCTATGACGCCGGGATCATCGTCGAAAGCGTCCAGATCGAGGACGCCCAGCCGCCCAAGCCGGTCGTCGGCGCCTTCCAGGACGTCGCCACCGCTGGCCAGAACAAGCAGACGGCCATCAACGAGGCCCAGGGTGAGGCCGCGCGCATCCGCCAGCAGGCGCTTGGCTACAAGGCGCAGGTCGTCAACGAGGCCCGAGGCGAGGCCGAGCGCTTCAACCAGGTGTACGAGCAGTACCGCCTCGCGCCCGGCGTGACGCGCGACCGCCTGTACATCGAAACCATGGAGCGGGTTCTGGCCCGGTCCAACAAGGTCATCATCGACGGCAAGGGCGTGACTGCCCCGGTCGTCCTCTCGCCCGATGTCTTCAAGCCAAGACCGGGTGTCGCCACGCAGCCTCGCGTTTCGGGGGCCGGCCAATGAACCAGAACCGCCTCACGCTCATCGGCGTCGTCGTCGCCGCGTCGCTGGTGCTGGCCAGCCAGACCTTCTACGTGGTCGACCAGACCCGGCAGGCCCTGGTCATCCGCTTCGGCGAGGTGGTGCGGACCGTCAACGCGCCCGGCACCAACGATGGCCCCGGCCTGAAGGTCAAGGTGCCGTTCGTCGAGAGCTTCGTGCTGTTCGACCGGCGCAACCAGTCGCTGGAAGAACGGGAACGCGAGATCATCGCGCGCGACCAGGAACGCCTCGTGGTCGACGCCTATGTCCGATACCGCATCAGCAACCCGCTGCGGTTCTATGTGACGCTGGGCACGCAGACTGAAGCCGAGGCCAGCCTCAAGCTGCGCCTCAACGCCGCCCTTCGCGAGGAACTCGGCCAGGCCGATTCGGACGACATCATCTCGGTCGAACGCCCCGCCCTGATGCGCCGCATCCGCGACAACCTGGCGAGGCAGGCCCAGACCTCGCGCCTGGGCATCGAGGTGATCGATGTGCGGATCCGGCGGGCCGACCTGCCCGAAGCCAACCAGGCGGCGGTCTACAGCCGCATGGAAGCGGCCCGGAAGCAGGAAGCCACCCGCATCCGCGCCGAAGGCGACCAGCAGAAGCGCGAGATCGTCGCCACCGCCACCGGCGATGCCGAGCGCATCCGAGGCGAGGGCGACGCCGAACGGGCCCGCTTGTTCGCCGCCAGCTTCGGACGCGATCCCAGCTTCGCCGCCTTCTACCGCTCGATGCAGGCGTATGAAGCCTCGATGGCCCAGGGTGACGCGACGCTGGTCCTGTCGCCCGACAGCCAGTTCTTCCGCTACTTCAGCCGGGGCGGCTCGGGCCAGTAGGCCCTGAGGGGCCGGTCAGTCGATGAACTCGCCGGCCCGATAGCCCTGGAAGTAGAGCAGCGCGGTCAGGTCCGAATGGTCGATCCGCGCATGCGCCCGGGCCGCGACGACAGGTTTGGCGCGGTAGGCGACGCCCAGGCCCGCCGCTTCGATCATCGCCAGATCGTTGGCGCCGTCGCCAACCGCCAAAGTCTCGTCCGCGCCAAGGCCGAGGCGCGCGGCCTCTCCTTTGAGCGAGGCCAGCTTGGCCTCGCGGCCAAGGATCGGCTCGCCGACCAGGCCGGTGAGCGCCCGACCGTCATCGATCAGGGTGTTGGCCCGATCCTCGTGGAAGCCGGCCGCGGCGGCGACGCGCGCGGTGAAGAACGAGAACCCGCCCGAAACCAGAAGGCAGCGGGCGCCGCCGGCGGCCATGGTCCGGACCAGAGTCCTGGCTCCGGGGTTGAGCCGGACGCGGGCCTCGTAGCAGGCCTCCAGCGCCTCCAGGCCAAGACCGCGCAGCATGGCGACCCGCTCGCGCAGGGCCCCCTCGAACTCCAGTTCGCCCCGCATGGCCCGCTCTGTGATCTCGGCGACCTGCGCCTTGACGCCGGCGAAGTCGGCCAGTTCGTCGAGGCATTCGCAGCCGATGATGGTCGAGTCCATGTCAGCGATGAGCAGGCGCTTGCGGCGGCCGGCCGCCGGCTGGACGCAGAGATCGACGGGCAGGTCCTCAAGCGCATCCTGGAGCAGCGGACGCAGCATCACCGCATCGCCCTGCCCCTGCAGGTCCACCGCGCCCAGCCCGAGAGAGTCGGAGCCGGTGGCTCCCACCAGTTCGCCAATGCGCGAGACAGCGCGTTCGACGGCTTGCGGATCGGGGCTGACAAGGGTGATGGATAGGGTCATGGAGCCCCGCATCTGGCTGATCGCCGGACCCACCGCAAGCGGCAAGTCCGCCCTGGCCCTGCGCCTGGCCCTCCACACGGGGGGCGAGATCGTCAATGCCGACGCCCTGCAGCTCTACGCCGACCTGCGGCTGCTGAGCGCCCGGCCATCGGCGGAGGAGGAGGCGACAGCGCCGCATCACCTGTTCGGGGTCGCCGACGGGGCGGACGGCTGGAGCGTCGGGCGCTGGCTGCGCACGGCGGTTCCCCTGATCGAGGCCATCAACGGGCGGGGTCGGCCGGCCATCGTGGTCGGCGGGACGGGGCTGTACTTCAAGGCGTTGACCGAGGGCCTGGCCGAGCTGCCGCCGGTTCCCGCATCGGTGCGGCAGGCCGAGGCGGCGCGATTCGACGCCGAGGGCGAGGCGGCGGCCCGGGCGCGGCTGGCGCAGGCGGACCCGGCGGCGGAGGCGCGGATCGCGCCGGGCGACCGGCTGCGGCTGGTCCGGGCGCTGGAGGTCATGGCCCACACCGGCCGGCCGATCACCGCCTGGCAGGCCGACACCCGGCCGGCGCTGGCGGCGGGAAGCTGGCGGGCATTGGCCCTGGAGCCGCCGCGGGAGGCCCTCTATGGGCGCTGCGACGCCCGGCTGGCGGCCATGGTCGAGGGGGGCGCGCTGGAGGAGGTGGCGGCGCTGACGGCGCGGGGCCTGGACCCCGCCCTGCCGGTGATGAAGGCGGTGGGGGTGCGGGAACTGGCCGACTGCCTGGCGGGCCGGGCGAGCCTGGAGGAGGCGCTGGAGGACGCCCGCCGCGAGACGCGCCGCTACGCCAAGCGGCAGCTGACCTGGCTGCGCAACCAGATGGGCGACTGGCCGCGCGTGATGAGCCTGGACCCGGACGAGCAGTGGGCGAGTCTGCTGGCGGGACCGGATCAGCGGTAGGGCGTGGGTTGCGTGCGCCGATGGGTGCGTCCTTCGACACGCGCTTCGCGCTGCTCAGGATGACGGGAGTGGGTGCGGGCCCTGCCCTCTTCGCCATGCTTTTGCCGCGCCCCGCTCATCCCGGCGAACGCCGGGATCCATCCGCCAGAGCGCCGGCGTGTCAGGTCAGGACGCCTGCCAGCCGCTTGATCACGGCCATCCTTAAGCAGCGAGATCACGCGGATGGGCCCCGGCGTTCGCCGGGGCGAGCGGATATGGGGGCGACGGCGCCCCATCGTGGTCCGCTCGCACCTCCTCCACGCGCGCCCACCCAATCGGCTCATCGAGGAGCGGGCCTTGAGGATGAGGCAGAAACTTGCGCCGCCACTCGCCTTGACCCCGGACGCATGGCGTGGCATGTACGATTTTGTGGATTTGGAGCAAACTTCGTGCGCACCGTGAGCATCGTACTTACAAAGCGGCCGACCGTGGCGTGACCCCCAGCACGCCATTCGGCCGCATGCGCCAAGGCCCCTAGCGGGCCTTTTTTGTTGCCTTGAACTCCGGACTTTCGAGATGACCGCCCAGCAGACCGCCACTCCCGCCCAGACCGAGGCCGACACCCGCAGCATGACGGGCGCCGAGATGGTCATTCGCGCCCTGATCGACCAGGGCGTGGAAGTCATGTTCGGCTACCCGGGCGGGGCAGTGCTGCCGATCTATGACGCGCTGTTCCAGGACAACCAGGCCCACGGCGAGCGGCTGCGGCACATCCTGGTGCGCCACGAGCAGGGCGCGACGCATGCGGCCGAGGGCTATGCCCGTTCGACCGGCAAGCCGGGCGTCGTCCTGGTGACGAGCGGCCCGGGGGCGACAAACGCCATCACCGGCATCGTCGACGCGCTGATGGACAGCATTCCGATGGTGGTGCTGACCGGCCAGGTGCCGACGCACCTGATCGGCACCGACGCCTTCCAGGAGGCCGACACGGTCGGCATCACCCGCGCCTGCACCAAGCACAACTATCTGGTGAAGGACATTCGCGACCTGCCGCGCATCCTGCACGAGGCCTTCCACATCGCCACGACCGGCCGGCCGGGCCCGGTGCTGATCGACATTCCCAAGGATGTGCAGTTCGCCCGGGGCGACTACCAGGGACCGGACGAGGTCGCCTTCACCCACGCCTATGCGCCGCGCACCAAGGGCGATGCGGGCCGGATCGCCGAGGCGGCCCGGATGATCGCCGGCGCCCGGCGGCCGATCTTCTATACCGGCGGCGGCGTCATCAACGCGGGCCCCGAGGCCAGCCGGCTGCTGCGCGAGTTCGCGGCCATGACCGGAGCGCCGGTGACCTCGACCCTGATGGGCCTGGGCGCGTTTCCGGCCGCCGATCCGGCCTGGCTGGGCATGGTGGGGATGCATGGGACCTTCGAGGCCAACAACGCCATGCACGACTGCGACGTCATGGTCTGTGTCGGCGCGCGGTTCGATGACCGGGTGACGGGCCGGCTGGACGCCTTCTCGCCCGGCTCCAAGAAGATCCACATCGATATCGACCCCTCGTCGATCAACAAGAATGTGCGGGTCGATGTGCCGATCGTCGGCGACGCGGCCAGCGTGCTGGCCGACCTGATCGCGGCGTGGAAGGCCGGCGGCCACGGTCCCAACCGCCAGGCCTTGGACGACTGGTGGCGGCAGATCGACAACTGGCGGGCGGTTCAGTGCCTGCGCTACGGCGCCAGCCAGACCACCATCAAGCCGCAGCAGGCGATCGAGCGGCTGTACGCCCTGACCAAGGACCGCGACGCCTACATCACCACCGAGGTCGGCCAGCACCAGATGTGGGCGGCTCAGTTCTATCGCTTCCAGGAGCCGAACCGCTGGATGACCTCGGGCGGATTGGGGACGATGGGCTATGGCCTGCCGGCCGCCGTCGGGGTGCAGCTGGCCCATCCGGACTCGCTGGTCATCGACATCGCCGGGGAAGCCAGCATCCAGATGTGCATCCAGGAGATGTCGACGGCCGTTCAGTACCAGCTGCCGGTCAAGATCTTCATCCTCAACAACGAATGGATGGGCATGGTGCGCCAGTGGCAGGAACTGCTGCATGGCCAGCGCTACAGCCACAGCTATTCGGAGAGCCTGCCCGACTTCGTCAAGCTGGCCGAGGCCTACGGCGCCAAGGGCATCCGGGCCGAGACGCCGGCCGAGCTGGACGCGAAGATCCAGGAAATGATCGACCACCCCGGCCCGGTGATCTTCGACTGCCGCGTCGAGAAGGCCGAGAACTGCCTGCCGATGATCCCGTCAGGCAAGGCGCACAACGAGATGATCCTGCCCGAGGAACTGGACGACCTGGGCTCGGTGATCGATGAAGCGGGCCGGAGACTCGTCTGATGGCCGACACCCAAGCCGCCCCCGCCTCGGCATACGACCTCAGCCATGAGGACGAGGTCGAGAACCTGGCCACCTTCGCCCTGCTGGTCGACAACGAGGCCGGCGTCCTGCACCGCGTGGTCGGACTGTTCGCCGCGCGGGGCTACAATATCGAGAGCCTGACGGTGGCCGAGACCGACCGCCGGGCGCACACCAGCCGCATCACCATCGTCACAAGGGGCGCGCCCCACGTGCTTGAGCAGATCGAGGCCCAGCTGGAGAAGGTGGTCAGCGTCCGCCGGGTGCACGACGTGACCCGCGACCCCAACGGCGTCGAGCGCGAGCTGGCGCTGGTCAAGGTTCGAGGCGTGGGGACCGACCGGGTCGAGGCGCTGCGGGTGTCCGAGATCTTCCGGGCCAAGGTGATCGACACCACGTCCGAGAGCTTCGTGTTCGAGATCACCGGCGCGCCGAGCAAGATCGACAGCTTTGTCGAGCTGATGCGGCCGCTGGGGCTGGTGGAGCTGTCGCGCACGGGCGTGCTTTCGATCGAGCGCGGCGCGGTCGGGATGTAGGCGAAGTGGCGTGGGCCGGGCGGGTCTGTCAGAAGGGTCTCGCCCGCCAGATGAGCCGAAGTGGCCCCGAGGCGGCGTCCGAGGACCCGTTGTGATGAAGCTGCCCCTCTATCAGGTCGACGCCTTCGCCGACCGGCCGTTCGAAGGCAATCCGGCCGCGGTCGTCCCGCTGGACGCCTGGATCGAGCCGGTCCTGATGCAGGCCATCGCCGCCGAGAACAACCTGGCCGAGACCGCCTTCTTCGTCGCCGAGGGCGAGGGGTTCGGCCTGCGCTGGTTCACGCCGGAGGTGGAGGTGCCGCTGTGCGGCCACGCCACCCTGGCCAGCGCCCATGTGCTGTTCAGCCACCTGGGGTTCGCGGGCGACGAGATCGTCTTCCAGACCCATAGCGGGCCATTGCGGGTGACCCGCGGGGACGACGGCCTGCTGGAGATGGACTTTCCGGCCCGGCGCGGGGTGGAGGGCGCGCCGCCTGAAGCGCTGGTGCAGGCGCTGGGCGCCCGGCCGCGGGCGGTCGTCGAGGGGCCGACCATGCTGGCGGTGTTCGACGATCCGGCGGCGATCGGCGCGATGACGCCGGACTTCGCGGCCCTGGCCCGCTTCTGCCGTCCGCTGGACAACATCGGGGTGGCGATCACCGCCCGCCACGAGGGGCCGGAGGGCTGGGACTTCATCTCCCGCTTCTTCGCCCCGTCCAAGGGCATAGACGAGGACCCGGTGACCGGCGGCGCCCATTGCGCCCTGACGCCCTACTGGGCTGAGCGCCTGGGCAAGACGCTGCTGGTCGGCCGCCAGCTGTCGCGGCGCGGCGGCACGGTGCTGTGCGAGGATCGCGGCGAGCGGGTCGGCTTGAAGGGCCGGTGCGCCGATTATCTGGTCGGCGAGATCAGCGTGCCCGTGGGCGGCTGAATATCCGGGCGGCGGTCATTTGTGGCGGCCGGTTATTCCCTCGGCAGGCATTGGTCCCTATATTGGACCTGTTCGGGCTTGCCCGGACTATGGAGATAAACGCGCACGAAATAAGCGGACTGGACCCGGGTGCGATTCCCGGCGGCTCCACCAACACCTCCCGAGTTATCGCGGGAAATGCGGGGCCGATCAGCATCGACAGACGTGTAAAGGTGTTGCTTTCTCTCGGCATGACCCACCGTTCCGGGTCTTTAAACTAACTGCGAACGATAACTTCGCTGAAGAGTTTGCTGTCGCTGCGTAATGCGGTGCTGGCGAATTCGCCTTAAAGCCCTGCGGGTTTAGCACCTTCAGGCGGGGCCCGGGGGGCGCCTGGCAACAGAAGCCCCCCACCTTCCACATATGCAGACGAGGCGCGCCCCCTTTTTCCAAGGGAATATTGCGGGCGCCTGGCAACAGAAGCCCCCCACCTTCCACATATGCGGACGAGGCGCCCCCCTCTCCTAAGGGAATATGGCGGGAGCCTGGCAACAGAATCCCCCACCTTCCACATTTGATCGTCGCTGGCTGCATGGTCCGGGCGCCCTTCACGTCCTCGCGCGGCGTTGCGAGAGGCGTTGACCTGCGGCGCGATATTGGCCACCTCCGGACGCCTGAACAGCGCGGCCGACAATCGCGCGCAGGGAGCCCGAATGCCCGGCCGCCATCACATCCTCCGCCGCCGCAGGGCCAAGATCGTCGCCACCCTGGGTCCGGCGACGTCGACAGCCGAGATGATCGAGGCGGTGCTCAAGGGCGGCGCAGACGTGTTCCGGCTGAACTTCAGCCATGGCGACCACGCGGACCACGCCGCCCGGTTGGCGACCATCCGCGAGCTGGAGCGCAAGACGGGACGGCCCATCGGCGTGCTGGCCGACGTCCAGGGACCCAAGCTGCGCATCGGGCGCTTCGCCAGCGGCCAGGCGATCCTGCAGAAGGGCCAGGGCTTCCGGCTGGACCTGTCGCCGACGCCGGGCGACGTGCGGCGCGTGCAGCTGCCGCATCCCGAGATCATCGGCGCCGCCCGGCCGGGCATGATGCTGCTGATCGACGACGGCAAGATGCGGCTGCGCGTCGACCATGTGCGGGCCGACCACCTGGAGACCACGGTCGTCGTGGCCGGCCGGATCTCCGACCGCAAGGGCGTCAACGTGCCGGACGTGATGCTGCCCATCCCGGCCCTGACCGAGAAGGACCGCGCCGACCTGGCCTTCGCGCTGGAAGAAGGCGTCGACTTCATCGGTCTGTCGTTCGTGCAGCGGCCCGAGGACGTCATCGAGGCGCGCGAGCTGGTCGGCGGCCGCGCCTGGATCCTGACCAAGCTGGAGAAGCCGCAGGCGCTGGCCAACCTCGACGAGATCATCGCCCTCTCGGACGCGGTGATGGTGGCGCGCGGCGACCTTGGCGTGGAGTTGCCGCCGGAAGAAGTGCCGCTGGCGCAGAAGCGCATCGTGCGCAAGGCGCGCGACCTGGGGCGGCCGGTGATCGTCGCCACCCAGATGATGGAGAGCATGATCTCCTCGCCGACCCCGACCCGGGCCGAGGCCTCGGACGTGGCCGGCGCGCTGTTCGAGGGAGCGGACGCGGTGATGCTGTCGGCCGAGACGGCGGCGGGCCAGTATCCGCTTGAAGCCATCGACATCATGGACCGCATCCTGACGCGGGTGGAGCGGGACGAAACCTGGCGGGCGGCGATGGACGAGCATCCGCTGGCCCCGGAAACGGGATCCGGCGGCGCCATCGCGGCGGCCGCGCGCAACGTCGCAGACCAGGCCGGCGCCAAGGCGATCGCCGCCTTCACCCATTCGGGCTCCACAGCGCTGCGCATCGCCCGGCAGCGGCCCACGGCGCCCATCCTCGGCCTGACGCCGGAGACGACCACGGCGCGGCGCCTGGCGCTGGTCTGGGGCGTGCACCCGGTGGTCATCGAGCCGCACGGCAGCATGACGGGCGCCGTCGACAGCGCCCTGCAGACCGCGCGCCGGGAGGGGTTCGCGACCTGGGGCGACGAGGTGGTCGTGACCGCCGGCGTGCCGTTCAACCAGCCCGGAACGACCAACGCCCTACGCATCGCCGCGCTTCGCCGCCAGGGACCGGCGTCCGAGGAGCGCGACGGCTGAGCGATTCCGCCCTCGCCTGCTGCATGTCCTGCTTTGCGAGCGCATCGCGACCCGCTACCCTGTTTCGGTAACAGCCCCGCGAGCGTTCCCCCCATGGCTCAGGACCAGCCGCCCCAGGATCTGATGCACTACGAGGCCATGGCCCAGGACGCCTTGCGAGGCGTGGTCAAGGCCGCGCTGAAGCGCGCCGCGGCGCCGGGCGGCCTGCCCGGGGAGCACCATTTCTACGTCACCTTCAAGACCCAGGCGCCGGGCGTCTCGGGGCCGCCGGAAGTGCTGTCGAAATACCCGGACGAGATGACCATCGTCCTGCAGCATCAGTACTGGGACCTGGCCCCGGGCGAGACCTTCTTCGCGGTCACGCTCAAGTTCGGCGGCCAGCCCAAGCGACTGTCGATTCCCTATGCGGCGGTAGTGCGGTTCTTCGACCCCTACGTTCAGTTCGGCCTGCAGTTCGAGCCGCCCGAGAGCTACCCCGACCTGGAAGAACCGGCGCCGGCCGCGATCGGCGGCGGCGAAGGCGGTGAGGCCGACACCAATACCGATCCCGACGGGCCGCCGGCCTCGAAGGTCGTCTCCCTCGACCAGTTCCGGAAGAAATGACCGACATCGCCTCCGACCAGACCGAGCTCATCAGCGACGAGGCGATCCTCCAGCGCTTCCAGAACTCGAAATCCCAGCCCACCGGCTCCCGGACGCTGGGCTTCCGCATGCTGTCCGTCAGCCAGGCGGAACGGCGGGTGGAAGTGGCGTTCGACGCCCGGGCCGACCTGCTGTGCAATCCCATGGGCCAGGTCCAGGGCGGCTATGTCTGCGCCATGCTGGACGAGTGCATGTCGGTGGCTGGCCTCGTCGCCTCGGGCATGACCAGCGTGATGCCGACGCTGGAGATGAAGACCAGCTTCTTCCGCCCGGCTATGCCCGGCCCCCTGCGCGGCGTCGGCACGGTCGCCCGCTGGGGCAAGACCATCGCCTTCCTCGAGGGCGAACTCTACGACGACAACGACCGGCTGCTCGCCAAGGCGACGGCCACGGCCATGCCCACCCCCTTCAAGTCCTTCAAGAAATAGGAAGACCCTGATGCGGAAGACCATCGCCATCGCCATCGGGGTTCTGGCCCTGGCCATGGCCGGCGCGGCCCCCGCGGCGCCCAAGCGGCCGTTCACCGACTGGGTCGCAGTGGTTGTCGCCGGCGACTTCAAGGGCTCGCGCGGCGGCGACACCGAGGCGTTCGACAACGCCCGGCGCGACATCGCCAAGGTGCTGGTCGACCGGATGGGCTTCCAGCCGGCCAATGTTCGCCAGTTCTCGGTGCGGCCGGACCGCTACAATCCCAAGCCCCAGCGCAGCACCCTGTTCAACATCCAGGACAACCTGCAGGCGATGGCAGGCAAGACCAAGGGCGGCTGCCTGTTCTACTTCACCTCGCACGGCATCCCGCAGGGCGCCTATCTGAACAACGAGGATCCGACCAAGGAGTCCTTCATCTTCCCGGTGGCGATGGCTGAGCTGGTCAACAGCGCCTGTCCCGGACGGCCGACGATCGTCGTCGTCTCGACCTGCTTCTCCGGCGCTCACATGCTGGCCCTGCGCGAGGATGACCGGCTGGTGATGACCGCCGCCCGTCGCGACCGCAGCTCGTTCGGTTGCGGCGAGAACAACACCTATCCCTACTTCGACGAGTGCTTCCTGGAAGCGGCCAACGGCGTCGACTCCTTCGCCGCCCTGCCGCCGGCCGTGCTGGCCTGTGTGCGCCGCATGGA
The DNA here is from genome assembly GCA_046295055.1 of Caulobacter sp. Lineage (GTDB taxonomy): Bacteria > Pseudomonadota > Alphaproteobacteria > Caulobacterales > Caulobacteraceae > Caulobacter. Next base: position 49,238 of record JBKBOD010000009.1, read on the forward strand.
GCGCGAAACGGGGGCTGCGCCGCCCTCCGAGCCGCAGGTGTGGATCGGTCCCGGCATCCAGCCGCTGCTGCCGCTTTACGCCTTCGGCAAGTAGGGCTAGGCGGAGCCCCTACGGCATGACGGCCCGCGACGGGCCGCTTTGGATGATGACGGGAGCGACCCAGTGACCTTGAGGACCGGCCTTCGATCGGCCATGGCCGCGACCCTGGCCCTGATCATCGGAGCCGGTCCGGTGACCGGATATTCGCAGGAGCCCGCACCGGCGCTGCCCTCAGCACCGGTTCCCTATGCGACCACGGCGCCGCCAGCGCAGCCCGCGCCGCGCAGGACCGTCCGCCCCGCTCCCCGCCCCGCCGCCCAGACTCCCGCGCCCGCGCCTGCCCCCAGCCTGATCGCACCGGGCGTGACGCCGCTCGATCCGGCGCAGCTCGAAGCCTATGTCGACGGGGTGGTCGGCGAGGCCATGGCCCGCGACAAGGTGGTCGGGGTCACGGTCTCGGTCGTGCAGAACGGCCGGGTCGTGCTCAAGAAGGGCTACGGCTATGACCGGCTGAGCCCGGCGCGGCGTGTCGATCCGGACCGGTCGCTGTTCCGCCTGGCGTCGATCTCCAAGACCTTCACCTGGATCGCCGTCATGCGCCAGGTCGAGGCGGGCCGCATGAAGCTGGATGCGCCGATCAACCTCTACCTGCCCGAGCGGGCCCGCGTGCCCGACCAGGGTTTCGGCCGCCAGATTCGCGTCATCGACCTGATGACCCACCAGCCCGGCTTCGAGGATCGCGCGCTGGGCCAGTTGTTCGAGCGCAACCCCGAACGGGTGCGGTCGCAGCTGGTCTATCTCGACCAGGAGCGCCCACGTCGCCAGTGGGAGCCCGGCACGCGGCCGGCCTATTCGAACTATGGCACCGCTCTGGCCGGCGCGGCCGTCGCCTGGCAGGCCCAGCGGCCGTTCGAGACCGTGATCGAGCAGGACATCACCCGGCCCCTGGGCATGTGGCGGACGAGCTTCCGCGACCCCTACCCACCGCGCCAGGGCCTGCCCGGACCGATGCCGGCGAGCCTGGCCGCAGACCTGTCCGAGGGCTACTTCTGGACCGGCTCGTCCTGGACCAGGCGTCCCTACGAGTACACCAGCCAGGTCGCGCCGGCGGGCGGCGCGTCTTCGACCGCCGGCGACATGGCCCGCTACATGACCATGTTGCTGAACGGCGGGACCCTCGACGGACAGACGATCTATGGCCCCCAGACCGCGGCGGCGTTCCAGCGTGTCGCCGGCCGCCCGGCGCCGGGAGCGGGCGGCTTCGCCCATGGTTTCATTGAATACAGCCTGCCGGGCGGGCGGGTCGGCTACGGTCACGACGGCTCCACCCTGACCTTCCGGTCGAACATGGTGGTGATCCCGTCGCTGGGCCTGGGCGTCTTCGTGGCGGTGAACACCGAGACCGGCCAGGGCCTGACCGCGACTCTGGCCAACCGCATCGTCCAGCGCTTCTACGTCGGCGGCGAAGCCATCCGGCCGCCAGTCGCTTCGGAGTGGCTGAAGGACAATGCCGGCATGTTCGAGGGGGAATACCTCTCGTCGCGGCGCGCATTCCACGGCGCCGAGAAGTTCATCGGCCTGATCAACGGCCGCGTTTCGGTGTCGGTCGACGACCTCGGCCAGCTCGTCATACGCGGCCGCAACGGGTCCAGCCTGTGGACGCCGGCATCGACGGATGGACGCTTCCGGTCGGCGTCCGGCGATCGCCAGATCGTTTTCCGGATCGAGAACGGGCGGGCGGTCGGCTACTACGACTCGATCGGCGCGACCTACAGCGCCCGGGTTGGCCTGTTCGGCGGCCAGACCCTGCTGGCCTGGCTGGCGGTCCTGGCGGCGATCGCCTCCGCGGCGACCCTGGTCGGGGCCGGGCTTCGCCTTCGCCTGAACCAGCGGCAGACGACGGTCCAGGCGCGCGCCAGCCTGATCCAGACGATTCAGTCGGTGCTCTGGCTCATCGCCTTCGCCTGTCTCGGCCTCTGGGCGCGGCAGACCGGCGACATCGCGAAGATCTTCTTCGACTGGCCTAACGGCCTGCTGATCACGGCGTCGGCCGCCGCTCTGGTGGCTGCCGTCCTGACCGTTGTTTCGCTGGCGCTGCTGGTCTTTGTCTGGCGGGGCGGGCGGCGATTGGACAGCTGGTCGCCCGGACGCAAGCTGCGGTTCACCGCGACGGTGGTGATCTTCGCCCTCTTCTCGCTGGCCCTGGCCACGCGCGGGGCGATCTATCCCTGGGCCAATTGATCAGGGGCGGCTGAGCGGCGCCGCCCCGGCGGTCATCCACAGACATTGCGGCGGGCGCGACAAACCGCCCCTTGTCGGCACGGCTCTCGCAGCGCAACCCTTGTCATCAGTGGCATGGGGTGGGTGTCGTGTCGAAGTGGGACGGTATCGCGTTTGGTCTGGCCGGGGTGTTCGCCTGGTTGGCGGTGACGGCATTCTACGGCGCCTTTGGCGGCGAGCTGCTTGAGCAGGCCTTCTGGTTCTACGTCATCAATGCCGCCATCGCGGCGACTGGCGTCATGCTGATCTTCCACCTGACGGCCCGGCTGAGGCGCATCCCGCGCGGTCGGCGTCTGCTCCCAGCGCTGATCTTCGCCACGCCCGGCATCGTCGGGGGCTCGCTGGCGATGATCAACCTGTTGTCGGTGTTCCCGCAGTTCGAGCAGGTCAGCCAGGGTCGCTACGGCGCCTTCCTGCTGGTCGGCTACGCCACGCTGGTGGCGTTGGCGATGGAGCCGCCGCCCAGCCGTTCGCGCTGAGCCTCGGCGTCGTCAGCCGGAACGTTTCTCGACCCGGATGGTGATGCGCTCGCGCTCGCCGGCCCGCCGCTCGACCAGCAGCCGGCAGACCTGGGCGTCATCATGGAAGGCATAGCCCTTGACGGCGTCCAGCAGGGCCTTGGCGAGATTGTCGAGGTCCAGCCACGGAGGATCGCCCGTGTAGTCCATGAAGATCTCGACCGAGAAATCACCCCAGGCCGGCCGCGATCCCCGCCAGCTCTTGCGGAAGAACTCGTAGATCAGCGGCTTGTAGTAGCGCGCCTGGGTGGTGAGGCCATCGACGACGATCTCCAGTACGCCGCCCGCCTCGCGGGCGCGCACCTTGCCGTGGGATGTCCAGTCGTCGCTCATTCGCCCTTCTAGCTTCGCGCGGTCTTGCAGTCTGCCCCTCCGGCGCTAAACCCCTGCCAACGCTTGTTTCAGGGACCGCCCGATGACCACCCGCACCGAGACCGACACCTTCGGCCCCATCGAAGTCGACAACTCGAAGTACTGGGGAGCCCAGTCACAGCGGTCGATCGGCAACTTCAAGATCGGCTGGGAAAAGCAGCCGCTGCCGGTGGTCCGGGCCCTCGGCATCGTCAAGCGCGCCGCAGCGGAGGCCAACGCCGCCCTGGGCCGGCTGAGCCCCGACCTCGAGAAGGTCATCGTCGCCGCCGCCAACGAGGTCATCGAAGGCAAGCTGAACGACCACTTCCCGCTGGTCGTCTGGCAGACGGGATCGGGCACCCAGTCGAACATGAACGCCAACGAGGTGATCTCCAACCGCGCCATCGAGATGCTGGGCGGCGAGATGGGCAGCAAGAAGCCCGTCCACCCCAACGACCACGTCAACATGAGCCAGTCGTCGAACGACACCTATCCGACGGCCATGCACATCGCCGCCGCCGAACAGGTGGTCCACGACCTGATCCCGGCCCTGAAGCACCTGCACGCCGCCCTGGAGGCCAAGTCCAAGGCCTGGGCCCACATCATCAAGATCGGCCGCACCCACACCCAGGACGCCACCCCCCTGACCCTCGGCCAGGAGTTCGGCGGCTATGCCCAGCAGGTCGCCAACGGCATCTACCGGATCGAGCAGACCCTGCCGATGCTGATGCAGCTGGCCCAGGGCGGCACCGCCGTCGGCACCGGGCTGAACGCCCCCATCGGCTTCGCCGAGAAGGTCGCCGAGCGGATCGCCGAGATCACGGGCCTGGCCTTCACCACCGCCCCCAACAAGTTCGAGGCCCTGGCCGCGCACGACGCCATGGTCTTCACCCACGGCGCCATCAACACCGTCGCCGGCAGCCTGTTCAAGATCGCCAACGACATCCGCTTCCTGGGTTCGGGTCCCCGCGCAGGCCTCGGCGAGCTGAACCTGCCCGAGAACGAGCCGGGCAGCTCGATCATGCCCGGCAAGGTCAACCCGACCCAGTGCGAGGCCATGACCATGGTCTGCGCCCAGGTGTTCGGCAACCAGGCGACCATGACCTTTGCCGGCGCCAGCGGCCATTTCGAACTCAACGTCTTCAACCCGGTGATGGCCTACAACTTCCTGCAGTCGGTGCGTCTGCTGGCCGATGCGGCGATCAGCTTCACCGACAACTGCGTGGTCGGCATCGAGCCGCGCGAGGACAACATCAAGGCGGGCCTGGAGCGCAGCCTGATGCTGGTCACCGCCCTGAACGGCAAGCTGGGCTACGACACCTGCGCCAAGATCGCCAAGACGGCCCACAAGAACGGCACCACCCTGCGCGAGGAAGCCGTCGGCGGCGGCTACCTGACCGATGCGGAGTTCGACGAATACATGCGGCCGGAGAAGATGATCGGGCCGAGCTGAACCCTCGATGTCGGATTTTGATCGGGACACCAAAGTCTATGAAGTCCGGCGGGAAAGGCGCGCTGAGATCGAGCGAACGCTGACAGATCCTGGCCGCCACGAGTGGCAACTGTCCAATGACCTGCAAAAAGAACTCTGCCGCTATCTGGTCGGCGGTGGCATCGGGGCCATCGCTCTCTTCAAGACCCTAGGGCTCTCGGGACAGGCATTCTGGGGAGTCGCCGCTGGCTGTGCGATCAGCACAATCATTGCGTTCACAAGTATGTTTCTGCGCTCGCAAGGCCACTACCACGATGGCAACCACTACTTTGTGCTCGCCAGAAAGAACCTGGTGCAGATGGATGGTGGACCCTGGAGCGCTCGCGAGGAGGCCGAACTCGCCGCCGAAAATCTCTTGGCGAAGCGATATAAGGCAGCAGCAATGATCTGCTTTTTCTCTGCAGCTACGGTGCTTGCCGGTATCGCCACAATCGGGGTGGTCCTTCTGGTGACCAGGTAGCTAGGGCTTCTCGACCACCGTCTTGCCCACCGGCGCAAGGGCGAGAACCGCCAACTGCAGATCCTTCAGGGCGAAGGGAATGCCGATGATGGTGATCGCCTCGGCGATCGCGATCAGCAGGTGGCTGAGGGCGATGTACCAGCCGGCGAAGATGAACCAGATCACGTTGAGCACCACGCCCAGCGGACCGGTGCCAAGGTCGCTCTTGCCGGTGATCAGCTCGCGGCTGACGACCTCGCGGCCGAAGGGCCAGAAGGAAAAGCCGGCGATGCGCCAGGCGGCGAAGGTGTAGGGCAGGCCGACGATGGTGATGGCCAGGATCAGACCGCCGAGCAGCCATAGCAGGCCAGACAGCCAGCCGCCGAAAATGAACCAGAGGATGTTCAGGATCAGTCGGATCATCAGCCTGTTTCCATCGGTCGCATGGCGCGCCCCGCCAACATATGGCCCTTTCCGGGCGGGGATGCGAGGGCAGGTCGGATGGGGAGCCGGGCGTGGCGAGATTTCGCGCGGAAAGCGCTGTGACGGATCGGTCCGGGATCATGATTGTCCCGGTCGGCGAGCAGCTTCCGGAGCATTTCGAGTTCCTGCGCGAACAGGCGGCGGCCGAAGGCGTCGGCAACATGGATCTGCTGGCGCTGGGCTGGTTCACGGGCTCTGAGCGCTTCAGCGCGCCGAGCGCCCTGTTTGCCGCCTACGTCAACGGAAGTCTGGCGGGGGTGGGCGGCGTGACGCCCCAGGCTGATCTGGCCGAGCCGGCGATGCGGATGCGGCGGCTGTATGTCGCGCCGGTGTTTCGCCGGCTGGGCGTGGGGCGGATGCTGGCCGAGCACATGATCGCCCACGGTTTGCGCCAGGCCGGGCTTCTGACCGTCAACGCCCGGGCCAGCAGCGTCGCGCCGCGCTTCTGGCGTGCGATGGGCTTTTCCCCCGTGCTGGCGCCCGACCACACCCACGAGCGGCGACGCTAGAGCGGTCGCCGGGGACGGCTCGAACCGGCATCGGCGCTGTGCTAGCCTCGCGCCATGGCCAAGCGGCGCATCACCGTAGAGATTGACGCCGCCCTCGCGGACAGGGCGCAAGAGGCCGGGCTGGACCTGTCGCAGGTTGTTCATGCCGCGTTGACGGAGGCGCTCGCCACGGGGCTGTCAGAACAAGGAGCGCCCTTTGACGCGCAGCCTGACAGCGACCGTCGAGCGCGGCGCTGGGCGGAGGAAAACGCCGAGGCCATTGGCGAGCACAACCAGCGTATCGCCGATCGCGGCCTCATCGCTTCGGAATGGCGGCGCTGGTAGCGCGTGAGGCAGTTTGACGTCGTTCCGAACCCGTCCTCCAGGACCCTCAGGTCGGCGCCATTCCTTGTCGTGCTGTCATCGCACCATCTGATCGATCTGGCGGTTGTCATTGTCGCGCCGCTGCTGGCCGATCGCGAACTGACTGTCGGCGAGTTGGAAGTTGCAGTCCGGGTCAGCGGCCAGCCTCTCGTACTCTCGCTGACCGACCTTGGCTCCGTCGAGCGGCGCGTTCTGAAAGCCCCCGTCGCCAGCCTCGCGGCGCAGGAGGACGATATACGCCGGGCCCTGGGCCGGCTGTTTACCGGCTTCTGACCCGCTCCATCGCGTCCACGACCTCCCCGACCGCCAGATCGGCAAGGTCCGGCCGGCGCACGATCTCGACGCCCTGCGACGGGCTGATCGGCCGGGGCGCGCTGAGGTCGGGATTGCTCTCGTGGCTGAACAGCACGACGGCGGGACTGCCCGCGGCGACCGCGATATGGGCCGGGCCGGTGTCGTTGCCGATCGTCACGCAGGCGCCGCGCGCCAGGTCGGCGATGTCGCCAAAGCCGGTGCGGCCGACAAGGCTGAGCGCCCCCGGCGCCGCCGCGGTGATGACAGCCGCCAGCGCGGCCTCCTCCTCGCCATGTCCCAGCACGATCGGCGTGACGCCCTGGCTGATAAGCGAGGCGGCCAAGGCTCCGTAGCCTTCGGCGGGCCAGCGCTTGGCCGGCCTGTGCGGGGCGCCGCCGGGAACCAGCAGGGCGTAGGGCCCGGCCGGCGCCAGCCCACCCCTGCCCGTCAGCCAGCCGATGTCCGGCGGCGGGACCGCGTCGATGCCGGCGATGCGGAGTTGCTCGCGGTGGCTGTCCTGCACATGGAGCCGGTCGCGATCAGGGCCGCCATAGTAGAATCGCGCGCCCGGTGCGTTGCCCGACCAGTCCGGCCGGCTGGGTCCCATCAGCTGGAAATAACGGATCGTCCGGCTCTGGGTCTGGAGGTCGTAGACGCGATCAAACCGTCCGCCGCGCAACCGCCGCAACAGGCGCCAGACCGCGCCAAGGTCGGTCCATCGGGGTCGGCCGCCGGTCCAGACCTCGTCGAACCAGCCGCAGGCCTCGCCCATGCCGACGAGAGGCCCGGTGGTCAGCAGCACCAGATGGGCGTCGTGGTGGGCCTGGCGAATGGCCTTCATCGGTCCGGTGGCCTGGATGAAGTCGCCCAGGGCCGACAACTTGATGACCAGGATGCGCCGGGGCTGCGCCGCGCCGCTCAAGGGGTCAGGCCCGACGGCTGACCGCGAAGTCCGCCAGCTCTTCCAGCGCCTGTCGCCAGTCACCGGCGGCGGTCACCGACAACGCCGCCTTGGCGTCGGCGGCGAAGGCGGCGGCGAGATCGAGCGTCGCCTGGCCGGCGCCGGTGGCGCGGACCAGTTCACGGGCGCGGCGGAAGTCCTCGTCGGTCTGCTCGCGCCGGCCGATGGTCCGCTCCCAAAACGCCGCCTCCTGGGCGCCGGTGGCCTTGATGGCCAGAAGCAGCGGCAGCGTCGCCTTGCCTTCGCGGAAGTCGTCGCCGGCGTTCTTGCCCAGGTCCTCGGTCGTCCCGTCGTAGTCCAGCGCATCGTCGGACAGCTGGAAGGCCAGGCCCAGATTGAGGCCGTAGGCGCGCAGGGCCCGCTGGACCTCCTCGCTCGCTCCGGCGGCGACCGCGCCGGCCTCGGCGGCGGCGGCGAACAGTTCGGCGGTCTTGGCGCGGATGATCTCGAGGTAAACATCTTGCGACAGCTTGAGGTCGTGCGACCGCGTCAGCTGGAGCACCTCGCCCTCGGAGATGACGCCGGCCGCCTTGGCCAGGATGTCCAGAGCCCGCAGGGAGCCGGCCTCGACCATCAGCTCGAAGGCGCGGGCGAACAGATAGTCGCCGACCAGCACGCTGGAGGGCGCGCCCCAGATGAGGTGCGCCGCGACCTTGCCGCGGCGCAGCTGGGACGAATCGATGACGTCGTCGTGCAGCAGGGTGGCGGTGTGGATGAACTCGACGGCGGCGGCGAGCTTGAGCGCGCCCTCGCCCTTGTCGCCGCACAGCCGGGCCGCCGCGACCGTCAACAGCGGACGCAGCCGCTTGCCGCCCGCGTTGATCAGGTGATCGGCCAGGGCGGGGATGACCGCCACCGGGCTCTGCATGCGGGCCGTGATCAGCGCGTTGACCGACGCCATGTCGGGTCCGCCCAGCTCGACCAGCAGGTCGACGGACGGCGCCGGTCGTTCAATGGCGGCGTTGACGACGTCCAACGGGGGCGGCTCCTGATACGGTGCGGCGGTTGCCGCTGACACCGGTGCGGGATAGGTCAGGCCAAGCACTAGCACAAGGCGTCGTTTGACCGGAATGGATGTGACCGAAGATCGGTTGCTGGGCGGACGTCTCACGGTGCGCCAGCCGGCCCGGGGCTATCGCGCCGGCATGGACGCCGCCCTGCTGGCGGCCTGTTGCGAGGCGGCGCCGGGCCAGCGGGTGCTGGAGGCTGGAAGCGGCGTGGGCGCAGCATTGCTGCAGGCGGCCTGGCGCCGGCCCGAGGCGCAGTTCACGGGGCTGGAGCGGGATGGCGCGGCGGCGGCGCTGGCGCGGGAGAATATCGCGGCCAATCGTCTCGCCGGGCGGGTCTCGGTGATCGAGGGCGACGTCGAGGCGGGCTTTCGCGCCCTGGACCTGGCGACCTTCGATGCGGCGTTCAGCAATCCGCCCTTCTTCGATGACCCGGCGGCGCTGCGCGGGCCCGCGCCGGAGAAGTCCGGCGCCTGGATGGCGGACGCCGGCCTGGGCGCCTGGACGGCGTTCCTGCTCAAGGCTGTTCGCGAGGGGGGGACGATCACCCTGATCCACCGCGCGGACCGGCTGGCCGACATTCTGGGGCTGCTGGCGCCGAAGGCCGGCTCGTTCCGCATCCGGCCGATCCAGCCGTTCGCAGACGAGCCGGCCAAGCGGGTGCTGGTGCGGGCGACGCGGACAGGCAAGGCGCCGCTGATGCTGCTTCCGGCGCTGGTGCTGCACGATCGGGACGGCGGCAGGCACCGGCCGGAGGTCGAGGCGATCCTGAGGGGCGAGGCGGCCCTCGGCTGGACCTAGCCGTACAGCCGCGACAGGACAAAGGCCGTGGTCAGCACGACGCAGGCCATCATCAGCACGCCGATGCGCGGATAGTCAGAGAACCGGTAGCCGCCCGGCCCCATGACCAGCAGATTGTTCTGGTGGCCGATGGGCGTGAGGAAGTCGGACGAGGCGCCGATCAGCACCGCCAGAAGGAAGGCATCGGGGGAAACGTCCAGCGCCTGCGCCGCATGGATGGCAACCGGCCCCATGACGATCGCGGTGGCCACATTGTTGAGGAACATCGAGAAGATCGCCGTCGCCAGGGTCATGGCCGCCAGCGCCCAGAAGAAGGTGGCGTTGCCCAACAGGCCGCTCAGCCATTGGGCGGCGATCTCCGAGGCGCCGCTGTCGCCGAAGCTTCGGCCAACGGGGATCATCGCCGCCAGCAGCACGATCACCGGCCAGTCGATCGAGCGGTAGACCTCCTCCGGCGGCAGCAGGCGCAGCGCGACCATGGCGCCGGCCGCTGCGATGAAGGCGATCGCCGCCGGCGTGCCGAACGCCGCCGTGGCCACGACCGCCGCCGCGTAGATCGCGACGGTCAGAGCCGCCCGCCGCGGCCGCAAGGGCGCGGTCAGCCGGCGATCCAGCTCCAGAAGCCGGGCGAAGCGGGCATAGTCTGCCAGCATGTCGGCCGGCCCCTGCACCACGATCTGGTCGCCGGGACGCAACAGCATGGTGCGCAGCGGCTTTCGCTCGCGCGCCATTCGGGCCCCGCCGGCGATGACCTTGAGCTCGCCGTCGGTCTGGGCCTCGATAACGCCGTAGGAGAAGCCGATCAGGCTGGATCCGTCACTGACGACCAGCCGTGCGGTTACCGCGTCGTCGGTGTCGGTCCTGGCCGCCTCGAAGCGCAGCTCCAGCGGCTTGGCCACCAGCCAGGGGTCCTTGCGGGCGGACACGATCAGGGTGTCGCCGGGGAGGATCAGCTCGTCGTCGGCGGGCGTCACCCGCTGGTGGTCGCGCCAGACCGCCAGCAGGGAGGCGCCGGTTTCCTTCAGCTCGCGCTTGGTGCCTTCGAGCGTGCGGGCATAGTTGGCCGGCGCCCAGAGCTCGAAGACGCGGAGGCTCTCGTCTTCCTCCGCCGCGCCGGCGTCGCGCTTTGGCGCCAGGCGCCAGCCGACGATCAGCAGATAGGCCAGGCCCACCAGGGTCACCGCGCCGCCGACGGGCGTCATCGCGAAAAATCCGAACGGCTCGCCCAGCGTCTCCTCGCGGACGGTCGACAGGATCAGGTTCGCCGGCGTGCCGATCAGGGTGGTCATCCCGCCGAGGATGGTAGCGAAGGCCAGGGGCATCAGGCCTACCGCCGGGCTGACGCCGCCGTCGCGGCAGACACGGATCATCACCGGCATGGTGATGGCGAGGGCGGCGATGTTGTTCATGAAGGCCGAGAGCAGCGCGCCCAGCACCAGCACCACCGCCAGCCGCACCGGCAACGGGGCGCCGGCCGGCATCACGCCGCGAACCAGCATGGTCGCGGCGCCCGACAGTTCCACCGCCCGGCCGATGACGAGAACCGCCGCGACGGTGATCACCGCGCTGTCGCCAAAGCCCCAGAAGGCCTTGTCCGGCTCGACCAGACCGAGGAACACGGCGGCGATCAGCGCCAGCACGGCGACCAGGTCGTGCCGTACCTTGTCCGTCGCGAACAGCACGAGAGTCAGGACCAGCAGCCCAGCGCTGAGCATGGCCGGCGAAAACGTTGGCAGTTCCAAGGTGCGTCCCCCGAGCCGGAAGGGTTCACGGCTCTCAGCGCTAACGCCGATGTTGGTTTCGGGTTGCGCGGCGGCGCGAAATCACTCCGCGTACAGCTTCATGGCGTCCAGGCACATCTCGAAGCCGGTCTGATCGTCAAGCGGATCATCGGTGACGATTAGGAACATGCGTCGCGCCTCGCACCACAGCATATGCCCCTCCGGCAGGCCGAAATCCTCGATCAGGCAATCATCGCCGTCGCGCCAGGCGCCCGTTTCATCCTGACGCGCGCCGAGCCAGCTTTCGATGCGCTCGCGGTACTCGGCGTCGAGCTCGTCACTCAGGTTCATCCAGGCCATGAGCGGCTTTCCCAGGCCGGCGAGAAAGCCCATCTCGAAAGCCGTCTGGGACGACGCCTCGGGTCCGCGGAAGGGCGTGAGGTTGACGATGCCGCCGTCCACCTGGCGCATCAGCGAAACCCTGTCGGCATAGAGGGCGCGGGCGACGATCTCGTCCGGCTCGCCCGACGCAGGCGGCGTCGCCGGCGTGCGCAGGGTGAAACCCCTGCCCTCGGCGATCAGCGTGCGGCGTGTCAGACGCTCGTCGGAACCGGGAAAGCCGCCATCAGGCGTGGCGAGGTAGAGACTGCCGATGCGACGCATCGCGCGAGTTTACGGATTGGCGCCGGTCCTGGAAACAATCGCCGCCACTTCGGTCTCGGCGGTGGGGCTGACGCGGCAGACAGAGCCGTTCTCGATCGGCTCGCAGCCAACCCAACGGACGGTCCAGTCGACGCCATAGCGGCCCTGGCCCTGGGCGGCCAGAAGGACGGGGCGGTTGCGCCGGACCCACAGCCAGCACTGGCGGTTTTCCTTGGGCGTGTACTGGAAGTCGGCGCCGCCGCAGGTCAGGCCGAGCGGCGCGCTGACGATGGTGGTGCGCGCCTCGACGTCGCCGGCCACGACGACGGACAGGCGCACCGAAGTGTCGGCCATCACCTCGACCGACGACACATCGACGGGACGGTCCTGCGCCAGGGCGGGCCCGGCCACGAGAACGGAGGCGCCCAGCAGGGCGGCGGCAAGCGCTTTCACGAGTGATCTCCAACCCCGTCCGGCGCCATGGCCGGACGAGGCGGGATATGGATCAGTTCCGCGCGCGGTCCACCAGTTTATTCTTGGTAATCCAGGGCATCATGCCGCGCAGGCGCTCGCCGACCTCCTCGATGGGGTGCTCGGCGTTGCGGCGGCGGGTGGCCTTGAAGCTGGGCTGGCCCACGGCGTTCTCGGCCATGAAGTCGCGGACGAAGCGGCCGGACTGGATGTCTTCCAGCACCTTCTTCATCTCGGCCTTGGTGTCGGCGGTGATGATGCGCGGGCCGGTGACGTACTCGCCGTACTCGGCGGTGTTGCTGATCGAGTAGTTCATGTTGGCGATGCCGCCTTCATAGATCAGGTCGACGATCAGCTTCACCTCGTGCAGGCATTCGAAATAGGCCATCTCCGGCGCGTAGCCGGCCTCGACCAGGGTTTCGAAGCCGGCCCGGATCAGCTCGACCACGCCGCCGCACAGCACGGCCTGCTCGCCGAACAGGTCGGTCTCGCATTCCTCGCGGAAGTTCGTCTCGATGACGCCCGAGCGGCCGCCTCCGATGGCGCTGGCGTAGGCCAGGCCCAGGTCCAGCGCGTTGCCGGTAGCGTCGTGATGCACCGCGATCAGGCAGGGCACGCCGCCGCCCTTCTCGTACTCGCCGCGCACGGTGTGGCCAGGGCCCTTGGGCGCGACCATCAGCACGTCGATGGTCGACTTGGGCTCGATCAGGCCAAAGTGCACGTTCAGTCCGTGGGCGAACAGCAGGGCCGCGCCGTCCTTGATGTTGGGCGCGATCTCGTTGTTGTAGATGCCCCGCTGCAGTTCGTCGGGAGCGAGGATCATCAGCACGTCGGCCCAGGCCGCCGCGTCGGCGACCGTCATCACCTTCAGGCCGTCGGCCTCGACCTTCTTGGCCGTCGCCGAGTCGGGACGAAGGGCTACGGCTACGTTGGCGGCCCCGCTGTCCTTGAGGTTAAGCGCATGCGCCCGACCCTGGCTGCCATAGCCTACGATGGCGATCTTGCGGTCCAGGATGCGGGCCAGATCAGCATCGCGGTCGTAGTAGACGCGCATGATTTGTTCTCCAGACAGGTCATTTGCGCTGCGCCCGCGCAACGGCGGTGCAGCAAAGCCCGGCTATCGAGCGGAAATTTGCTCCGGCGTCAAGGTGTGGCTCTTCGCGCGGAGAGCCGCGCGAACAAAAAAGACCCCGGAGTCGCCTCCGGGGTCCTGATCGTCGTGGCGGGCGGGCCCGCTACCAGAAGAGATCGTAGTAGATCGACAGGACGCGGCCGGTCCAGACGTCCACCAGATAGGCGTCGTCGCCGACACGGATCCATTCAGTCCCGATCGGCGGGGCGGGCAGACCGAACCGGAACCAGTCGAGATAGTAGCTGGAGCCATACCAGCCGGACGGCAGGAAATCGCCGTAGGCCCAGTTGTAGGCGTACCAGTTGTAGGGCCGCACATAGATGCCGAAGTTGAACCGGCGCGAGGCGCGGTAGCTGCGCCGCCACTGGCGCTCGTCATACCAGCGCCGGTCGCGGTCGCGCCGGCGAAGATCGCGGCCCTCGCCGGGGCGCCGTCCGTCCCAGCGACGGCGGTCGTTGCGGTCCCAGCCTGGCCGGCCGTCGCGATCGCGGCCGCCGGCTCCGGGCCCGGGACGCCCATCGCGGTCCCAGCGACCGTCGCGGTCACGGCCATCGCGATCACGTCCGTCCCGATCACGGCCATCCCGGTCGCGACCGCCCCGATCGCGGTCGTTCCAGTCGCCGCGACCGCCGCCGGCGCCCGGCCGACCATCGGGACGCCCGTCCCGATCACGATCCCAGCCCTGGCCGCCGCCGCCCGGACCACCCTGCCCCGGCCTTTGCGACCGCTGGTCGGGCCGCCCGTCGTTATTGCGATCCCAGCTTTGCTGGCCGCTGCCGGGCGCTGGACGGGCGCGGTCGGTCTGGCCGCGATCCCATTGCCCGCGATCCGGCGAGGTGCGCTGGCCGGGCTGGCCCTGCTGGGGCATCGGACGGCCGCGGCCGCCCTGGAACTGGCCCTGATCGCCGCGACGCTCCTGTCCGCCGGCGCGAGGGCCGCCAGGCCGCTGGCCGCCATCAGGCTGGCCGCCCGCGCGGGCACCGCGCTGGCCGGCGTTCGGGGGCGCACCCTGGCGCTGGCCGCGCGGCTCCGCGCGAGGCGGCGGCGGACGCGGGGTGTCGGCGCTTGAGTTATTGTCGGCCGGACGCTGGCGGCCGCTGTCGCGTGGCTGGGCCAGGGCGGTCGTGCCCATCAGCATGGCCAGCGCGGTCGCGGCCACGAGTATCTTCTTCATTCCTGCCTCCGGCGGCCGGCGCCATATCAATCGGCGCTCGGCGGGATGTGTCCCATCTGGCCTCGTTCATCAGACATTGAACATGAACCGGACTTGAACGAAGCGCCATCGATGGTCAGCTTGCCGACATGAGCGCCCATCCCAACGACGTCATCGCCTTCTGGACCGCCGCCGGCCGCAAGAAGTGGTTCGCCAAGGACGACCGTTTCGACGAGGCCATCCGCCTGCGGTTCGAGCCCGTTCATCACGCCGCGGCGCGGGGCGACTACGACAGCTGGTCCGAGACGCCCGAGGGCAGCCTCGCGCTGCTGCTGCTGCTCGACCAGTTCCCGCGCAATCTCTGGCGCGGTTCCGGCCACGCCTTCGCCACCGATCCCAAGGCGCGTTCCATCGCCAGAACGGCGCTGGCCGCCGGCTTCGACACCCGGGTGGAGGCGGCGCTGCGGCCGTTCTTCTACCTGCCGCTGGAGCACAGCGAGGACCTGGCCGACCAGGAACTCTGCGTCTCGCTCTGCCAGGGCCTGATGGACGACGCGGGCGACGAAGAGACCCTGCGATACGCGATTGTTCACCGCGACATCATCGCCCGCTTCGGCCGGTTCCCGCATCGCAACCGCGCGCTGGGTCGCGAGACCACCGAAGAGGAGCAGGCCTTCCTCGACGAGGGCGGCTTCGCCGGCTGATCAGCGCGGCGGCGGCGGCGCCCATTCCAGCCGCCAGTAGGCCGCGCCGGGATCGGGATGGAGGATCATGCCGCAGGCCCGCATCATCGCCTGGCAGGCGGCGTTGCCGGCCGCGACATGGGCGCGAATCCCGCGCCCCCCGGCGGCCGCCATTGTCTGAACCGTCCTGATCACCCGGCGCCCCAGCCCGCGGCCCTGGACTGCGGGAAGCAGGGCCATATCGACGATGAACAGCTCGCCCTGCCGGGTCTCCAGCAGGATCTGGCCCACGGGCTCGCCCGCCAGCTCGAGAATCCACGCCTCGGCCGAGCCATGCAAAGCCTGGTAGGTGTCCTGGCGAGACCGGTGCTGGGCTTCAATCACCGCGGCCGGCAACAGCGCCTCCGGCAGGCCAAGGGCGTGCCGGGTGACTTCCGCGAACAGCCGGGCGTCGAAGGGCGCATCGGCGGGGACCTGTCGCCGCCACGACAGAGCCTCGACCGGCGGGCGCTGCGGGCTATCCGGTCGCGGCCCGCCATCAGCCATCGTTCCTATCCCCTGCTGGGGAAGATCCCTTCCAGCGCGATACAGAAGCTGATGGTCAGTCGCGGCCCCTGGATGTTGTGCGGCTGCGAGCCGCCCGACACGCTGATGGCCATCGGGCTCATGGTCGTGTTCGCGTGCGGCGAATAGACATTGATGCCGCTGCCCGTCGAAGCGTCATGCGCCTGGCAGAGCAGGTTGTTCGCAGGCTGATCGCTGGCGTCGGCGGTGCCGGCGTTGGCCATCAGGATGTGATTGTGCGCCGGCATCTCGGTGGAGATCAGGGTGTGCGTCTGCTGGCCGTACATTTCGCCCATCTCATAGTCTGACAGGCCAGGCCCCTGGCCCCAGTGCGTCGGCGCCCGGCCACGGAGATCCGGCAGGGCGAAGGTGGTGATGCCATCCCCGCCATAGGTCGTCCCGATCAGCGAGAACAGGGCCGTGTTGTGGGCGATGGACATCAACTGGCCGTTGCACAACGCCCAACCCCGAGGGGCGAAGTCGAAGCCGAAGGCCTGAATCTGGCCGATGTAGGGTTCACTCATGACGCGCCTCCCTGATCGCTCTTGATTGAGACAACCTTAGGGCGCCCATCATCGTTTACAATCTATATTTGCATGATAGCGTCGCGTGGCGGCTGAAGGGCCCGATACCGACTATACCCATATGGAGTATGGCCCATTCCGGGGCGTCGCCATACTACAGGGTGATTACCCGAGTTGGTTGGTCTGGCCGGGGACGCACAATCAGGAGGAAACGTCATGCCTGTCACCTACACCGAAATCGCGGACCCATTCGGCGACACCGGATCCTTCGACAGCCGCATGGTCTTCGGCGACTTCGACAACGACGGCGACCTGGACGTGCTGTTCCAGGACGGCAGCACCGCCGGCGCGGGCATCGGCTATTTCCGCAACGACAACGGGACGTTCGTACGCTTCAATGACGCCACCACGGCCGGCCTGCCGTTCGAGGGCGTGAACTTCACGACGGCCCAGATCTCGCCAACGCAGGTGTTCGTGGTCGATGTGGACGGCGATGGCGACGACGACATCGTCTCGCGGGTGTCCGCCGATCTGGCGGTCTACATCAACGACAACGGCTCGTTCTCACGCCAGGCTGATCCCTTCGGCGACACCGGCAGTTTCGACAGCCGGATGGTCTTCGGCGACTTCGACAACGACGGTGACCTCGACGCCCTGTTCCAGAACGGCAACACGGCCGGTGCGGGCATCGGCTACTTCCGCAATGACGGCGGGACCTTCGTCCGCTTCAATGACGCGACCACCGCCGGCCTTCCCTTCGAAGGCGTCGATTTCACCAACGCGCAGATTTCGCCCAATTCGGTGACGGTGGTCGACTACGACGACGACGGCGATGACGACATCCTCTCCCGGGAGTCCGGGGATCTGGCACTGTATCGCAACGACAACGGGACCATGACCCTGCAGGCCGATCCGCTGGGCGATACCGGCGGCTTCGACAGCCGGATGATCTTTGGCGACTTCGACAGCGATGGCGACATCGACATCCTGTTCCAGGACGGCAATACCGCCGGCGCGGGCATCGGCTATTTCCGGAACGACAACGGGACGTTCGTCCGCTTCAACGACGCCGCGACGGCCGGCCTGCCCTTCGCCGGCTTCGACTTCACCGGGTTCCAGGTCTCGCCGACCCAGGTCTTCGTCGCCGACATCGACAACGACGGCGATGCCGACATCGTGTCTCGCGATGGCGCGAACCTCACGGTGCTCCGCCAGAACGACAGCCCGCCGACGATCTCGGCCTCGACCCCGGCCGACGGCGGAACGGACGTCGCCGTCGGCGCCAACATCGTCCTGACGTTCGACGAGAGCGTCACCAAGGGCGCCGGCAACATCTATCTCTACCGCGGCGACGGCGTGCTGATCGAGACCATCTCGGTCGGCAGCGCCCAGGTCACCGGGTCGGGGACGACCTGGACCATTGACCCGTCGGTGACGCTGGCCGCCAGCACCAACTACTACATCCTGATCGACGACGAGACCTTCGTGGATGGCGACGGCGCCGTCTTCATGGGCCTGTACGATCCCACCGACCTCAACTTCACCACCGCCGCCGCGGCGCCGAGCCCTACCCCCGGCGACGACGAGCTGACCGGAACCGCGGGCGCCGACACCATCGACGGCCTGGGCGGCAAGGATGTCATCGAGGGCCTCGGCGGCGACGACATCCTCGACGGCGGCGACAGCCAGGACAGGCTCTACGGCGGCGACGGCAATGACGAGCTCTACGCCGGGGCCGGCAACGACAACCTCTGGGGCGGCGACGGCGATGACGAGCTGTTCGGCGAGACCGGGGCCAACAAGCTGTTCGGCGAGGCCGGTGACGACATTCTGACCGGCGGCACGGGCAATGACCGCCTCGACGGCGGGGCCGACAACGACACCCTGATCGGCGGCGGTGGCAACGACTACCTCGACGGCGGCACAGGCGTGAACAGCCTCTCCGGCGGCACGGGCAACGACGTCTATATGGTGCGCTCGATCAACGACACGGTCACCGAGAACGTCGGAGAGGGCATCGACCTTGTTCGCACCACCATCAGCCTGACGCTCGGCGCCAACGTCGAGAACGGTGAGCTCCTCAGCATCCAGGACCTGAACCTGACCGGCAACGAACTGGTCAACAACCTCACCGGCAACGTCGGCGAGAACACCCTGTCGGGCCTTGCCGGCAACGACACCCTCAATGGCGGCGACGGCGACGACATCCTCATCGGCGGTCTTGGCAAGGACACCCTGATCGGCGGCCTCGGCGCCGACACCTTCACCTACCTGCAGGAAAGCATCGGTGTCGGCTCGAGCGAGCTCGACAACATCGTCGACTTCTCCACCGCCGAGGGCGACCGGTTCGACTTCAGCGCCATCGACGCCAACAGCGTCGACGGCGGCGACCAGGCGTTCGTGCTGGCCGAGAACGGGTTCACCAGGACGGCGGGCGAGATGTTCGTCTTCTACGTCGCCGGCCAGAACCAGACGGTCATCCGCCTCGATGTCGATGGCGACGGTCTGGCCGACCTGCAGCTCCGTGTCGGTGGCGACGTCACCGGCGATACGGCGGGGTGGCTGCTCTGATCGATGGGGCCCGGCCGGTTATCCCCAGCCGGGCGCCTCGGGAGGTAAAGATGTGATCGGCGGCGCGGCCGCGGGTGAGACACACTCTGTCCGGCAGACAGGTGATTCGCCCATGACCGTCCTCGCGACCCTCAATTCCGCAGCCCCGCTCCAGGCGGGCGCCGATCATCCCGAGCGGCAGTACCTGGGCCTGCTGGTCGACATCATGCAGAACGGAGTCCAGCGGGGCGACCGCACCGGCACGGGCACTCTGGGCGTCTTCGGCCGCCAGATGCGCTTCGACCTTTCGCAGGGCTTCCCCCTGCTCACCACCAAGAAGCTGCACCTGCGCTCGATCATCGTCGAGCTGCTGTGGTTCCTGCGCGGCGACACCAACATCCGCTATCTCAAGGATCATGGCGTCAGCATCTGGGACGAGTGGGCCGACGCCGAGGGCGAGTTGGGCCCGGTCTACGGCAAGCAATGGCGCAGCTGGACCGCGCCGGACGGCCGCGTGATCGACCAGATCAGCGCCGTGGTCGAACAGATCCGCACCAATCCCAACAGCCGCCGCCACATCGTCAGCGCCTGGAACCCGGCGGACGTGGACGACATGGCGCTGCCGCCCTGTCACTGCCTGTTCCAGTTCTTCGTCGCCGACGGAAAGCTGTCCTGCCAGCTGTACCAGCGCAGCGCCGATGTCTTCCTGGGCGTGCCCTTCAACATCGCCAGCTATGCCCTGCTGACCATGATGGTGGCCAAGGTCACCGGCCTGCAGGCCGGCGAGTTCGTGCACACGTTCGGCGATGCGCACCTCTACCTGAACCATCTGGACCAGGCCAAGGAGCAGCTGCGGCGCGAGCCCCTGCCCTTCCCGACCATGCGCATCGCCGAGCGGAGCGATCTCTTCGCCTTCGAACTGTCGGACTTTACGGTGGAGGGCTACGAGGCGCATCCCGGCATCAAGGCGCCGATCGCCGTCTGATAGCCGCCACCGGCTGAATGCGGCTTGACCCCGGCGCGAGGCCGCCCGACCTTCGTCCTTGGCGATCATGACCCGGCCAGTTCAGGGTCTGAGGGGGAGTTGCATCACATGAAACCCGTCATCTTCGCGGCTGCGATCACGCTCGCCTCGGCGGCGCCCGGCGCCGGCCTTGTGGCCAACGCCCAGACCGCCCCGCCTATCTCGATCCAGACGGTCCTCATGGAGGGGCTCGAGGGCTGCATCTCGCTGAAGAGCGGCGGCAACGAAGCGGCGATGGCTCAGCGCCTCGCCTTCGGGCCGGTCGAGGACAACAACACCCGCTGGAAGACCGTGGGCGGGCGAAATGTCAGCCTGCGTTACGAGACGGCCCAGGTGAACCCGACCACTGTGCTGCACAATTGCGGCGTCGGGATCGAGCCGCCGATCGACGATGCGTCCATGCTTCCCCGGGTTACGGCCAGAGCCGAGGCGCTGGGCTTGCAGCGCAGGCCGGACTGGACCACGACCCAGGGCGGCAAGGTCACCGAGTTCAGCACCGCCGACAACGGCATCACCCTGACCTGGGTCCGTTTCGAGCCCTCGAGCCAGCGGCCGAAAGGCATGTCGCTGCTGGTCTACAGCTGGGTGGCCGGCCGATGATCGCCAGGCGCAACAGCTTTGCCCTGGGACTCGCCGCGCTGGCCGCCGGCCTCATCGGCGCGCCGGCATCGGCGCAGACGCCCGCCCCCTCGCCGGCCGTCGAGGCCGCGCAGATCGAGGGCTTCGAGGATTGCCTGCGTATCCGGTCAGGCGAGGCGTTCGAGACCATCGCCAAGGCGCGCGGCTATGCGCCGGACGAGCAGGGTCGCTGGATCCGGCGGCTGGACGGGCGAGTGCTCTGGTTCACCGCCGACAAGCCTGGGCCCGGAGAGGAGGGGCGGTGCGCCGCGCTCGCCTCGCCGGCCAACGCGCCGCACGATCGGCTTCTGGCGACGGTCTCGGCGCGGGCCGGCAAGCTCGGGCTCATTGACAAGGGCAGCGACACATCCGGCGAAGGTTCGGTTCTGCGTAACTTCGAAACGCCGGATGGCCAGCCCTACATCGGGTTCTCGGTCGGGGTCTCGGAACCCAGCGAAGGCCTGCCCGGAGGCATGTCTGGCGTGATGGTTCTATGGGAATAGCTGGCGGCTGGGCTCGCGCGCTGGCGGCGGCCGGCGTGCTGGTCGGTGTGGCCGCGCTCGCGGTGTCGGCGTCCGCGCAAGCGCCGGCCGAAACACGCCAGGACGCCCTCATCCGGGGGATGGACCAGTGTCTGGCCCTCAGGGCCGGCGCCGATCCGGCCAGTTACCTGCCCGGGCAAGGCTTCCGGCCCGGCGAGCGGGCCGACCAATGGGGCCGCGTGGTCGAGGGCGATGTCGTGCAGCTCTACATCGACCGCACCTCGGAGCCCGGCTCCATCGGCTGCTCGGTTGCGACCTGGCCGGCGCTCGAATCCGACGACCGGCTCCGAGCGGCGGTGACCCAGAAGGCCGCCAGGCTAGAGCTGGGCGATCGCATTGTGCGGGAAGACGGCGGCGCTCGCTTCGAGACCTGGGAAACGACGGACCTCAATCTCGGCGTCCTCCGGACTGCCCCGAAACCGGAGCCATCGATGTCCGCCATCGTCATGATCTGGTCGGAATCCGGAACGGGTTCACGGTGAGCCGCCTGGCCGCCATCGCTCGCTGGCCCGGCCTCGCTCTTGCGGCGCTGGCTCTGGTCGCCTGCGAGGCCCAGGCTCCGCAAGCCGACTTGCCGGTCGTGGCCGCCGAGGCCGACCCCTCGTGCGACGTTCCCGCCGTCATCCCGCAGATTCCGGCCAAGGCGCCGCGGCCGGGCGAGGTGGTCGAAGACTTCACGCCCGACTACCACCTGCTGGCGATCAGCTGGCAGCCGGAATACGCGCGCGGCCGGCGCGACGATGTGGCGACACTGGGCGCCGCCTTTGGCTGGACGTTGCACGGCCTGTGGCCAAACTCCACCGACGGCGAGCATCCAAGGTACTGCCGCCCCTCCACGCCGATCGCCGAACAGACGGTGCGGCGCAACTGGTGCATGACGCCCTCGGCGGAGTTGCAGCAGCACGAGTGGGCCGCCCATGGCGTCTGCGCCTGGGAAAGCCCCGAGGCCTACTTCGACCAGGCCAGGTCCCTCTGGGACCGGCTGGAACGGCCTGATCCGGAGGCCCTGGCGGGGCCGGACGGCGTGGTCTTGGCCGGCGAATTGCGGGACGCCTTCGCAGCCGCCAATCCGGGCCTGCCCCGGCGAGCCATCTTCATCGCCGTGGCCAGCGGCAACCGCCTGCGCGAGGTGCGCCTGTGCCATGACCTGCGGTTCAGGCCGATCGCCTGTCCAAACGGAAGACTGGGTGCGCCGGACCAGGTCGCAATGCGCGTGACGCCCCGCGCGCGGTGACGGGGGGACCGCGTCAGGGTCGCAGGATGATCTTGCCGCTGACCGCCGTGGTCTCGAGCGCCCTGTGCGCGGCGGCGGCCTCGCCAAGCGGCATGTCGGCGCCGATCAGCGGGTCCATCTCCCCCCGGCCGACCAGATCCATCAGCAGGGCGAGATCGGCGCGATAGGTCTCGGGTCGGGCGTCACGCCAGTAGGACACGTTGTAGCCGACAACGCCCTGGCTCTGGCTGAACAGCTTGAGGGTCGAGACCCCCGCGTTCAGCAGCAGGTCGATCATCGCGCCCGGCCGCAGCCGCCCGCCCCGCGTGGCGTCATAGCCGCCATAGAGGATCGCCGTTCCGCCCATGCGCAGCGCCGCCTGGGAGACCGTCTTGAGATGCTTGCCGCCGATATGGTCGTAGGCGGCGACGACCCCGCCGCCGGAAATCTCACGGGCGCGGCTGGCGACATCGACCGTGCGGTAGTCGAGGTGAACGCCACCCCGCGCCTCGACCACGGCCCTCTTCCCGGCCGAGGCCGTGCCGATGGTCCGCACTCCGGCGCGGCGTGCGATGTCGAGCAGCAGGGCGCCGACCCCTCCGGCGGCGCCATGGACCAGCACCCACTCCCCTTCGCGCGCCACCGCGATACGGGTGAACATCTGCCAGGCCGTGAGGCCGTTGAGCACCGCGGCCACCAGTCGTCCGGCGTCGACGCCTTCAGGCGCGGGCACCAGCCAGCGGGCCTCGACATTGCGGCGACTGGCGTAGGAGCCCGTGATGGTCAGTGCGGCCACGCGCTGGCCGACCCCCAGACCCTCGACGCCAGGACCCAGCGCCTCGATCCGTCCGACAAGGTCGTAGCCGGGAGTCACGGGCGCGCGAACACCCGGGTAGAGACCCTGTCGCATCACCACGTCGGCATAGGCCACTCCCGTCGCCTCGATCGCGACCCGCGCCTCGCCCGACCCTGGCGGTCCCAGCACGACCTCGCGTCGCTGCAGGACATCTGCCGGCCCGGTCCTGGCCAGGTGCATCTCGATCGCCGTGTCGTCCATGGCGCGCCCTCCCTTGGTCGGCGACGATGGTAGGCCTGTGGGCGGGCCGGGCAACCGTGACCCGGCGTCAGGATGGCGAAGGCCTGTGCGGGCCCGGGCGAGTCGTCCTAGATTGGGGTCATGAGCCTCATCCCCATCGCCCTGATCGTCGCGCGCGCGCGAAACGGCGTCATCGGCCGCGACGGCGGCCTGCCCTGGCGGCTGAGGAGCGACCTGGCGCTATTCAAGGCCAACACTCTGGGCAAGCCGGTGATCATGGGTCGCAAGACCTGGGACAGCCTGCCGCTCAAGCCCCTGCCGGGCCGGCTCAACATCGTCCTGACCCGGGATGGCAGCTTTGAGCCGAAAGGCGCGGTGGCCTTCGACGACTTCGCCGAGGCGCTGGCCACCGCCCGCGAGCAGGCCGCCGACGACGGCGCCGCAGAGGTCTGCGTGATCGGCGGGACGGCCCTCTTCGAACTGGCCTTGCCGAAAGCCCGGCGCCTCTACCTGACCGAGGTCGACGCCACGCCCGACGGAGACGCCTTCTTTCCCGCCTTCGACGAGGCCGCCTGGGTGGAGACGAGGCGCGAGGTTCATGCCGCGGGCGAGCAGGACGACCACGCCTTCGTGTTCCGGGTGCTGGAGCGAGGCTGATCTCGGCGCTTGCGCTGACCCCGCGTCAGTCGGTTCAATCCCCGCAAACAGAACATGCGAGGGAGACGCGCCGTGGACATCGAACTGGTAGCCGAGGGACTCCGCTTTCCGGAAGGCCCGATCGCGATGAACGACGGCTCGGTGATCCTCACCGAGATCGCCGCCCAGCGGCTGACCCGGATCACACCCGATGGCCGCAAGGAGGTGGTCGCCGAGACCGGCGGCGGCCCGAACGGCGCGGCGGTGGGCCCTGACGGGGCCATCTACATCACCAACAACGGCGGCAGCTTCACCTGGATCGAGGCCCAGGGACTGTTGATCCCCGGCCCGACGCCCGAAAGCCATGTCGGGGGATCCATCCAGCGGCTGGACCTCAAGACCGGCAAGATCGAGACCCTGTACGAGGCCTGCGACGGCAAGCGGCTTGTCGGCCCCAATGACCTCGTCTTCGACAAGACCGGCGGCTTCTGGTTCAGCGACCACGGCTGTTCGACGCCGGACGGCAAGAAGTTCGGCGGCCTCTACTACGCCCGCCCCGACGGCTCGAAGATCGTGCGCCACCGCGACCACATGGTCAGTCCCAATGGCGTCGGCCTCTCGCCGGACGAAAAGGTGGTCTACATGGCCGACACCATGCTGGGCCGGCTCTGGGCGTTCGACGTCAGCGCGCCGGGCGAACTGTCGGAGCCGCCGCCCTTCCAGCCGGGACGGGTCGTGGCCAACCTGCCGGGCTACCAGCTGCTCGACAGCCTGGCGGTCGAAGCCTCCGGCAAGGTCTGCGTCGCGACGATCATCAATGGCGGCATCACCGCCTTCGACCCGTCGGGAACGACCGAGCACTATCCGTTCCCGGACCTGCTCTGCACCAACATCTGCTTTGGCGGCCCTGACATGCGCACCGCCTGGATCACCGCCTCGGGGACCGGCAAGCTCTACAAGGCGACATGGCCGAGGCCGGGCCTGAAGCTGAACTTCAACGCCTGAAGCTCACGACTCGCACGCGCTTCTAGAACAGCACGCCCAGCGCCTTGCGGTCGTAGGCCATCAGGTCCTCGCTGCGGCCGTCGCGGACCTTGAGCACCCATTCGGGGTCCTGGAGCAGGGCGCGGCCGACGGCGACCATGTCGAACTCGTCGCGCTCCATCCGTTCCAGCAGGTTGTCCAGGCTGGCCGGTTGGCTCTGCTCGCCGCCCCAGGCGGCGATGAACTCGCCGGTCAGACCCACCGAGCCGACCGTGATGGTCGGCTTGCCGGTCAGCTTGCGCGCCCAACCGGCGAAATTGAGGCCCGCCTCGCCGTCGACCTCGGCGAACTCCGGCTCCCAGAAACGGCGCTGGCTGCAGTGGAAGACGTCCGCCCCGGCGTCGGCCAGGGGCGCGAGCCAGGCTTCCATCTCGGCCGGGCTGTGGGCCAGCTTGACGTCGTAGTCCTGCTGTTTCCACTGCGACAGGCGGATGATGACAGGATAGTCGGGCCCGACCTGGGCCCGGACCGCCTTCAGGATCTCGGCGGCGAACCGGCTGCGTTCAGGCAGTGTGGCCCCGCCCCAATGGTCGCCGCGGACGTTGACACCTTCCCAAAAGAACTGGTCGATCAGATAGCCGTGCGCACCGTGAAGCTCGACCGCGTCGAAGCCCAGCGCCTTGGCCGCGCCCGCAGCCTTGCCGAAGGCGTCGATCGCGTCGGCGACCTCTGCGTCGGTCATCGGGGCGCCGAACTCCTTGCCCGGGCGCGAAAGGCCCGAAGGGCTGTCGTATGGCCCGGGGGGCGTCCAGACCGGGTCGCGGGTGCGCACCGCGCCCACGTGCCAGAGCTGGGGCGCCATAGCCCCGCCGGCGGCGTGGACCGCGTCGATCACCGCCTTCCAGGCGGCCAGCTCCTGCTCGCCGTGGAATCGCGGAACGTTCGGGTCATTGATCGAGGCCGGCCGGGCCACGCCCGTGCCCTCGGAGATGATCAGCCCGACGCCGTTCTCGGCCCGGCGACGGTAGTAGTCCACGACCTCGGACGTCGCGACGCCGCCCGGTGAGAAGGACCGCGTCATCGGCGCCATGGCGATGCGGTTCTTCAGCGACATCGACTTGATCTGGAGGGGGCGGAACAGGGTCTCGGCGCTCAAGGCTTGTCTCCGGAATGAGGCTGCGACGTTTGAACATCTGTTTGAAATTCGGCGCCAGTCAGAAAATCTGCTTGCCGCCCGGCCGCGTACTGGAAGGGCGCCGCGCCGAAGGTTGGCGCCATCCATGCTAGACAGACCGGCGGTCATCGACTCGACCGCCTGATTGAGGACATCGCCCCCCGTGAGCCTCGCGCTCGACCAGCCCCTGCTGTCAGACCTGATCCGCGGCCATACGGCCAGCGGCGCGCCGGTCGACGCGGTGCTGGAGGGCTGGTCGAGCCTCTACGCCAGCGTCACCTACGACCCGGCCTCGATGGCCGAGGCGCTGGCCGAGGCCGCGCGACTGGATGCGTCGGTGGGCGACGTGTCGGTGACCATGGCCGGCGCCGTCGGCACCGCGGTGATCTCGCCGTCGGGCGAACTGGCCCACGCCGACCCGGCCTTCATCCGCTGGTTCGGCAACCCGCTGGACATTCCCGCCTTTCGCCGCCTGATCCGCCTGGCGCAGAAGCAGGGCCAGGCGTCCGGCCTGGTCGAGACCTGCGACGGCGGCGTCATCGCCACGAGCGCCAGCGCCGACCCCTCGGCGCTCCGCTGGCCGCTGTCTCCCGAAAGCCGGGCGCAGATGCAGTTGCCCGGGCGGCGGGTCGCGCTGCTGGGCTTTGCGCCGTCCCGCGACGGGGCTCTGGCGGCCCGGGCGGCCCAGGCCTTCGGGCTCACCCCGCTGGAGGCGCGCCTCTGCGAGGCGCTGCTCGACGCCAGCAGCCTGAACGAGGCGGCCGAGCGCATCGGCGTCGGCCGCGAAACCGCGCGCGAGGCGCTGAAGAAGGCCATGCGCAAGGCCGGGGCCCGCCGCTCGCCGGATCTGGTGCGGCGGATGATGGACCTCATGAGCGGGCTGAGCCGCGACGCCGGCGATGTCGAGGCGGTGCTGCAGGCCCTGTTCGGCGCCACGCCGGCCGAGGCGCGCGCCGCCGCCCGCTTCGCCGAGGGACTGACCGCCCGAGAGGTCGCTGCCGCCCTGGGCGTCAAGGAAGCCACGGTGCGCGGCCAGCTCAAGGCGGTGTTCGCCAAGACCGGCGTCAACAAGGCCAAGGACCTGGTGCGGCTGACCGTCGAGGCGGGCATGCTGACGACCCTGACCCGGGCGTCGGAGACAGTCGTCGAGCCCCTCGATCCCGAGGGGCGCGTGCGCCTGATCAGCCGCCCGGATGGCCGGCGGGTCGCCTTCACCGACTATGGCCCCAAGGGCGGGCGACCGGTGGCGGTGTTCCACGGCCTCTCGACCGGGCGCATCCTGCCGCTGCCCTTCGTGGCCGCCCTGCACAAGGCCGGTTACCGGCCGATCGTCGCCCAACGGCCGGGCTTCGGCCTGAGCGATCCGGCAGATGGAGATCATCTTGTCGCACAGGCCGACGACCTGGCCGAGGTGCTCGACCTTCTGAAGCTGCGCAAGACCGACGTGCTGGTGCGCGACGGCGCCACGGCGGCGGGCCTGGCCTTCGCCGAGCGGCATGGCGATCGCGTCGCCGCCGGCCTGCTCGTCAACCCGCGTCCCCCCGCCACTGTCGAGCGCTCGCACCGGTCGCTCATCGGCCAGGTCTCGCGAACCCTCCTCAAGCACCCCGAGCTGATCGCGACCTTTGCCGAGATGCTGCGCCGTCAGGCCCGCAGCGACCTCATGGCTCGTACGCTTCGTCGCTCGCTGGAGGGTGCGCCGGGCGACCGCGCCGTGGTTGACGACCCGGCATTGATGGCCAGGCTTATCCGCGACAGCCAGGGGCTGTCGGCCCGATCCAGCGCCGGCTTCGTCGCCGAGATGGCGGCCTATGCCCTGGGCTGGACGATCCCCTCGGCCATCGGCGGCGAAAGCTGGGGTCTGTTGTTCTGCGAGGGCCTCCAGTGGCCGAACAGCCAGGCCGTCTGGACCTCGGCGCTCCCTGGCGCGAACGTGCGTCAGCTGAAGGAGGCGGGATTCCTCGTCTACTATTCCCACCCCGGCGAGGTCGTCGGCCTGCTCGAAGAGACGGCCAGCCAAACACTTGTTTGAAACCCTGACCTTCCCTAGTGTCACGCCCGACACAGGGAGAACACCATGGGACGTCTGTCGGGCAAGGTCGCCATCATCACCGGAGCGGCCAGCGGTATCGGCCGGGCCAGCGCAAAGCTGTTCGCCGAGGAAGGCGCCAGCATCGTCGCCTTCGACCGGGCGCCGGAAGTCGAGAAGACCGTCGCCGACATCGTCGCGGCAGGGGGCAAGGCCATCGCCGTAACCGGCGACGCGGGCTCTGAAACCGAGGTCGCCGCCCTGGTCGACAAGGCCGTCGAGACATATGGCGGGTTGGACATCGCCTTCGCCAACGCCGGCGTCTCGGGCGGCTGGATCACCCTGCCGGAGCTGACCGAGGACAGCTTCATGGGCCTGTTGCGCATCAACGTCGTGGGCCCGGCGATGATGATCAAGCACGCCAGCCGCGTCATGGCGCCGAAGGGCAAGGGCTCGATCATCTGCACCGCCTCTGTCGCGGGCCTGCGCTCTGGCGCCGGCGGCACGCCCTACAGCGCCTCAAAGGCCGGCGTCATCAGCCTGGTGCAGACCACGGCCCAGCAACTGGGCGGCACCGGCGTGCGCGTCAACGCCATCTGCCCCGGTCTGATCGAGACCGGCATGACCCAGCCGATCTTCGACGGCGCCCGCGCCAGGGGCTCGGAAGGCAAGATCGGCCAGCTCAATCCGCTTCGCCGCGCCGGACAGCCGGTCGAGATCGCGCAGATGGCCCTGTTCCTGGCCAGCGACGACGCTTCCTACGTCAACGGCCAGGCGATGGTCGTCGACGGCGGCCTGTCCAGCAGCCATCCGGTGGCCCGCCCCGGCTCGCTGAGCTGAGGCTCGTCAGGCCGGCGATACCCGCCAGATGATGTTGCCGACATCGTCGGCGACCAGAAGGCCGCCCTTGGCGTCGACCGTGACGCCGACCGGGCGGCCCATGGCCTGCTGGCGTTCGTCGAGGAAGCCGGTGAGAACGTCCTGCGGCTGGCCGGCCGGCTTGCCGCCGGAGAACGGCACGAACACGACCTTGTAGCCGCTCGGCGGCCGGCGGTTCCAGCTGCCGTGCTGGCCGATGAAGACGCCGCCCCGGTACCGGGGCATCAGGTCGGCGGTGTAGAAGGTCAGGCCCAGCGAGGCGGTGTGGGAGCCCAGGCCGTAGTCCGGCTTGATGGCCTTGGCGACCATGTCCGGATTGGCCGGCTCGACGCGCCGGTCGACGACCTGGCCGAAGTAGCTCCAGGGCCAGCCATAGAAGCCGCCGTCACGGACGGAGGTCATGTAGTCGGGCACGAGGTCCGGGCCGATCTCGTCGCGCTCGTTGACCACGGTCCACAGCGTCCCGGTCTCCGGCTCGAAGTCCATGCCGTTGGGATTGCGCAGGCCGGTGGCGAACAGGCGCTTCGAGCCCGTGGCCAGGTTGATCTCCCAGATGGCGGCGCGGCCTTCTTCCTCGGCCATGCCGTTCTCGGCGATGTTGCTGTTCGATCCGACGGTCGCATAGAGGCGCGTCCCGTCGCGGCTGGCGATGATGTTCTTGGTCCAGTGGTGGTTGCGGGGCCCGCCGGGCAGGTCGGTGAGCTTGGTCGGCGCCGCCGTGATGCGCGTGTCCCCCTCGCGGTAGGGGAAGCTGACCACCGCATCGGCGTTGGCCACATAGAGCCGGTCGCCGACCAGGGCCATGCCGAACGGCGAGTAGAGGTCGGTGATGAAGGGCGTCTTCAGTTCGGCGACGCCGTCGCCGTCCGCGTCGCGCAGCAGGGTGATGCGGTTGGCGCTGGGCACGCCGGCGCCGGCGAACTTCTGGACCTGCTTCTGGACGGCGCCCCGAATGCCGCCCATGCCATCGGGCTTCGGCGGGGCGTTGGCCTCGGCCACCAGGATGTCGCCGTTGGGCAGGCGGTACATCCAGCGCGGATGATCGAGGCCCGAGGCGAAGGCCTGGACTTTCAACCCCTGCGCCGCGACCGGCATGCGCCCGCCCGGCCAGCCGACCGCCTTGCGGGCGTTGAGTTCGGGCAACAGGCTGGTCTGGGGCTCGGGAAGCGTCGGGTTCGGACCATAGCCCGCCGACTCCGGCAACTGGCTCGGGCTGGCGCAGGCCGCGAGCGTGGCGATGCAGGCGGCGGAAAGCAGGACGGATCGGATGGGCAAGAGCGGCTCCCGGGCGCGACGGTGTTCGATGAAACCGTCAGGACAGCGGCGGGGTTCCGTCCGGCGCTCTACGGCTGGCGCAGGCGGGCCACCAGGGTCTGGCGATCGGCCGGGAACAGGAACCGCGCGAAGGTCACGCAGCGGCCGGCCATCCAGGTGCGGCGTTCCAGCGACAGGCAGGCCGCGCCGCGAGACAGGCCCATGCGGCGGGCGGTCAGCGCGTCGGCGGCCAGGGCGCGAATGGCATGCTCGGCCTCCGCCCAGGGGACGTGACGCAAGAGCCAGGCGCCGGGCGGTTCACCCTCGAAGGCCTCGCCGGCCGCGTCCGGCGCGGCGCCCAGGTTGATCAGGCGCTCCTCGAGGGCGTGGGTCTCGCCATCGGCCAGGTGCAGGCCCAGCACATGCAGCACCGCCCTGCCCTTCTCCAGGCCGAGGCGCTCGGCTTCCAGCGGCCCGGCCGCCTCCTGCCCCATCTGCAACCGCTTCCAGCCGTAGACCTGTCCCCGGGCACGGACCTCGGCGGCGATCTCGTGGATGTCGAGCACCGTCTGCTGCACGGTGCGGCGGGCGACGACGGTCCCGGCCTTGCGACGGCGCTCGACCATGCCCGCCTGGGCCAGGGCGTTCAGCGCCCGTCCGGCCGTCATGCGGGCGCAGGCCCAGCGGGCCGCGAGCTCCGTCTCGGTCGGCAGCCGCGCGCCCGGTGGAAGAGCGCCGGAGAGGATCTCCTGCTCGAGACTGGCGCGGATCGCCTCGTGAACGGGGCGGGACACGGTCAGGCCTCCATGAGGTCCGAGAGCGCGCGGCGGTAGCGGGCGTCGATCGCCGCGCGGCCGACATGGCGTCCCTTCTCCACCACCCTTCGGCCGCCGGCATAGACCGAGCCGATGGCCGAACGGCCGAGAGCGAAGACGAAGGTGTCGAGGGCCAGGTCGCCGTCCCGTCCGCCCATGTCGGGATGGTCCATGTCGAGGCAGACGACGTCCGCCCGGAGGCCAACGGCCAAGGACCCGATCGGCAGACCCAGCGCCTGGGCGCCGCCCGCAAGCGCGCCGTCCAGCAGCGCACGGCCCGTGCTGGCCCCCTCGCCCGGCGCCAGCAGGTTGCGGCCTCGCGTGGTCAGGCGCTGGGCGTATTCCAGCGCCCGCAGTTCCTCTGCCGCGCCAACGGCAATGTTGCTGTCGGTGCCGACGCCGAAGCGGCCGCCGACGGCCAGATAGTCCTGCGCCGGGAAGACGCCGTCGCCCAGGTTGGCCTCGGTGATCGGGCAGAGGCCGGCCACGGCGCCGCTCGCCGCAAGAGCGCGGGTCTCCTCCGGCGTCAGGTGGGTGGCGTGGATCAGGCACCAGCGAGCGTCGACGCCGGCGTTCTCGATCAGCCATTCGACCGGCCGCCTGCCGGACCAGGCCAGGCTGTCCTCGACCTCGCGCGTCTGTTCGGAGGCGTGCATATGCACCGGCCCGTCCGGGGCCAGGGGCAGCACCGCCGCCAGCTCGTCCGGCGTCACAGCGCGCAGGGAGTGCGGCGCGACCCCGACCCGCCGGTCGGCCCGGTCACCGATCGCTGTGCGGGCGCGCGTGATGATCTCGCCGAGCCCGTCCGGGTCGTTGAGAAAGCGACGCTGACCCTCTGTCGGGGCCGCCCCGCCGAAATCGCCATGAGCATAGAGGACCGGCAGCAGGGTGACGCCTATGCCTGTCTCATCCGCCGCCGCCAGATGGCGCAGCGCCAGTTCGGCCCGGTCGGCATAGGGCCGGCCGTCGGGCTGGTGGTGCAGATAGTGGAACTCGGCCACGGCGGTGAAGCCGCCTTCCAGCATGTCGGCGAAGGCGTAGGCGGCGATGGCTTCGACCGTGTCGGGGTCCAGCCGACCCAGGAAGCGGTACATCACTTCCCGCCAGGTCCAGAAGCTGTCGCGGGCCGGTCCGCGCCGCTCGGCCAGGCCCGCCATGGCGCGCTGGAAGGCGTGGCTGTGCAGGTTGGGAACGCCGGGCAGACCCAGCGCCTCGCGGGCCTCGCCCGAGCGGGGCGCGGCGCCGGTCTCGACCGCCGTGATGACGCCGTCGCTGCTGCTGATGCGCACATCGCGCGCCCAGCCGTCCGGCAACAGGGCGCGATCGAGGAAGAGGGTCGTCTGCATTGCGGCAGGATCAGGTTGCCAGCGCCTTATGTCTAGACATAATCTCAAGGCTCAATCCGGAGATTCCATGCACTTCGACCGCATCTGGACCGGTGGCCGCATCGCCACCCTGGCGGAGGACGGGCCGGCCCTGATCGAGCGGGGCGCGGTCGGCGCGGTGCGCGGAAGGATCGCCTTTGTCGGCGCGGTGGATGACCTGCCCGAGGGCTGGACCGCGACCGAGACAATCGCGCTGGACGGACGGCTGGTCACGCCGGGACTGATCGACTGCCACACCCACCTGGTCTTTGCCGGCGACCGTGCCGACGAGTTCGAGATGCGGCTGCGTGGCGAGACCTACGAGACCATCGCCGCAGCCGGCGGCGGGATCATTTCCACCGTGGCCCGGACGCGCGCGGCCGACGAGGCGACGCTGGTCGAAGGCGCGCTGGAGCGGCTCGACCGCCTGATGGCCGAGGGCGTCACCGCCATCGAGGTCAAGTCAGGCTATGGCCTCACCCTCGACGACGAGCTGAAGATGCTGCGCGCGGCGCGGGCCCTGGAGGTGCGGCGGCCTGTCGAGGTGGTCACCAGCCTGCTGGCGGCCCACACCATTCCGCCGGAACGCCGCGACGACCGCGCCGGCTACGTCGCTGAAATCATCGGCAGCATCATCCCCGCAGCGGCTGCAGAGGGGCTGGCCGACGCCGTCGACGCCTTCTGCGAGGACGGCGCCTTCACCCCGGCCGAGACGCGGGCGGTGTTCGAGGCGGCCCGGGCCCATGGCCTGCCCGTACGGCTCCATGCCGACCAGCGCACGGCCGGCGGCGGCGCGGCCCTGGCGGCCGAGTTCGGCGCCCTGAGCGCCGATCATCTCGAGCGCACCGACGCGCAGGGCGCCCGAGCCATGGCGGCGGCGGGGACCGTCGCCGTGTTGCTCCCCGGCGCCTTCTACGCCCTGCGCGACCAGGAAAAGCCGCCCGTCGCCCTGTTCCGCGAGGCCGGGGTGAAGATGGCGGTGGCGACCGACTGCAATCCGGGCAGCTCGCCCCTGACCTCGATCCTGACAGCCATGAACATGGCCGTCGTCCTGTTCGGCCTCAGCGTCGACGAGGCTTTGGCGGGCGTGACGCGCGAGGCGGCGCGGGCGCTCGGTCGCTGGGGCGACATGGGTTCGCTGGAAGCCGGCAAGGCCTGCAACCTGGCGATCTGGGACGCAACCCGGCCTGTCGAGCTGGTCTACTGGTTGGGCCGCAATCCGCTGCATGCCCGCATCTTCGAAGGAGAGGTCGCGTGACCCAGCCCGTCGTTCTGGTTCCGGGCGAAGCCGATCTGGCCGACTGGCGGGCGGTGTTCGAAGGCGCGCCGGCGCGGCTGTGCGAAGATGCATGGCCCCGCATCGAGGCCAGCGCGGCGACCGTGGCCCGGATCGTCGATGCCGGCGCGGCGGTCTATGGCGTCAACACCGGCTTCGGGAAGCTGGCCAATATCCGCATCGAGACCGGGGACCTGGCCACCCTGCAGCGGAATATCGTGCTCTCGCACGCCGCGGGCGTCGGCGCGCCGCTGGAACCGGACGTCGTCCGGCTGATGCTGGCCCTCAAGATGGCGAGCCTTGGTCGCGGCGCCTCGGGCGTGGCGGCGAAGACGGTGCGGATGCTGGAAGCCATGCTGGCCGCGGACCTGCTGCCGCTGATCCCCGAACAGGGCAGCGTCGGCGCCTCGGGCGACCTGGCGCCGCTGTCGCACATGGCCGCGACCATGATCGGTGTCGGCGAGGCCTTCCTGAAGGGCGAACGGATGCCGGCGAGCGACGCGCTGGCGCGCGCCGGGCTCGCCCCGCTGGACCTCGGCCCCAAAGAGGGGCTGGCCCTCCTCAACGGCACGCAGTTCTCGACCGCCTGCGCCCTGGCCGGCCTGTTCCGCATCGAGCGGGTGTTCCAGGCGGCGCTGGTCGCCGGCGCGCTGTCGGTCGAAGCGGCCAAGGGATCGACCGCGCCGTTCGACCCGCGCATCCACGCCCTGCGCGGCCATCGCGGCCAGGCCGAGACGGCGGCGGCCCTGCTCAGCCTGCTCAAGGACAGCGCCATCGGCGCCAGCCACGCCGACTGCGAGAAGGTGCAGGACCCCTACTGTCTGCGCTGCCAGCCCCAGGTGATGGGCGCGGTCCTTGGCGTAATCCGCCAGGCTGCCGACACCCTGGGCGTCGAGGCCGGCGGCGTCACCGACAACCCGCTGATCTTCAGCGACACCGGCGAGGCGATCAGCGGCGGCAACTTCCACGCCGAGCCGGTCGCCTTCGCGGCCGACATGCTGGCCATGGCCGTCTGCGAGATCGGCTCGATGAGCGAGCGGCGCACGGCGATGCTGGTCGATCCCGCGCTCAGCGGCCTCCCCGCCTTCCTCACCCCGCGCCCCGGCCTGAACAGCGGCTTCATGATCCCGCAGGTGACCGCCGCGGCCCTGGTCTCCGAGAACAAGCAGCGCGCCTATCCCGCCAGCGTCGATTCCATCCCCACCAGCGCCAACCAGGAGGACCATGTCTCGATGGCCGCCCATGGCGCCCGCCGCCTGCTGGCCATGGCCGAGAATGCCGCCCAAGTCGTCGGCATCGAGGTGCTGGCCGCGGCCCAGGGCTGCGACTTCCACGGCGGGCTGACGTCCAGCCCTCCGCTGGAAGCGGTCAGGACGCTTCTCCGCAGCCGCGTCCCGCACCTCGAGGACGACCGCTTCTTCGCCCCCGACATGGAGACTGCGGCCGAGTTGGTGAAGAGCGGCGCGCTGGCCAGGGCGGCCGCCGGCGACCTGCCCGGGATCGCCTCATGAGGGACAGGCCGCTGACCCCCGCGCCGGAGTCCGCGCGATGAGCACGCCCTGGCTCCACGTCCACGAGGGCGCCGCCCCACTGGTCGTCTCCATTCCCCATGCCGGCACGACGATTCCGGCCGAGATCGCGCCTGGGCTGGTCTCCCATGACCTGGCGATCCATGACGCCGACTGGTTCATCCCCGAGCTCTACGCTTTCGCCGCCGCGCTCGGCGCAACGGTCGTCCGCACCGACATCTCCCGCACCGCGATCGACGTGAACCGCGACCCTTCGGGCCAGTCGCTCTATCCGGGCCAGGCGACCACCGGGCTCTGCCCGACCGAGACCTTCGACGACGCCCCGCTGTACCGGCCGGGACGGGCGCCGGACGCCGCCGAGATCGCGCGGCGGCGCGAGGCCTACTTCCAGCCCTACCATGCGGCCCTCGCCGGGCAGATCGCCCGCCTGCGCGCCCTGCATCCCCGCGTCGTGCTGTGGGACGCCCATTCGATCCGCTCGCGGGTGGAGCGCCTGTTCGAGGGCGAGCTTCCCGCGCTGAACCTCGGAACCTTCAACGGCGCCAGCGCCGACCTGGGCGCCGTGGCCGTCGCCGAACGCGCCATGGCCGCCTCGGGCTTCAGCCATGTGACCAACGGCCGCTTCAAGGGCGGCTGGATCACCCGCCACTACGGTCGTCCCGCCGACAACGTCCATGCGCTGCAGATGGAAATCGCCCAGCGCGCCTACATGGACGAGCCGGGCGACCTCGCCATCCCCGCCTGGAACCCCGCCCGCGCCGAGCGCCTGCAAGGGGTGCTCGAGGGCCTGCTGACCGACCTGATCGACTGGACCGCCAAACCATGACCCGCATCGACAACACTCGCCTGATCCGCAGCCCGCGCGGGCTCGACCTGTCGGCCAGGTCCTGGCTGACTGAAGCGCCCCTGCGCATGCTGATGAACAACCTCGATCCCGAAGTGGCGGAAAAGCCGGAGGAACTGGTCGTCTACGGCGGCATAGGCCGCGCCGCCCGCGACTGGGAGAGCTTCGACCGCATCGTCGCGACCCTCCGGCGACTGGAAGGCGACGAGACCCTTCTGGTGCAGTCGGGCAAGCCGGTGGGCGTGTTCCGCACCCATGCCGACGCGCCGCGCGTCCTGCTGGCCAACTCCAACCTGGTGCCGCGCTGGAGCGACTGGGACCACTTCCACGAACTCGATCGCAAGGGCCTGATGATGTACGGCCAGATGACGGCCGGATCGTGGATCTACATCGGCAGCCAGGGCATCGTTCAGGGCACCTACGAGACCTTCGTCGAGGCCGGCCGCCAGCACTACGGCGGCGATCTGGCGGGTCGCTGGATCCTGACCGCGGGGCTGGGCGGCATGGGCGGGGCGCAGCCGCTGGCGGCGGTCATGGCCGGGGCCTCCTGCCTTGCGATCGAATGCCGCGAAAGCCGCATCGAGATGCGCCTGAACACCGGCTACCTGGACGTGAAGGCCGCGACGCTCGACGAGGCGCTGACCATCATCGAGCGGTCCTGCGCCGAGAAGAAGCCGGTCAGCGTGGGCGTCGTCGGCAACGCCGCCGAGATCCTGCCCGAGCTGGTCCGGCGCGGTGTTCGGCCCGACCTCGTCACCGACCAGACCAGCGCCCACGACCCGGTCAACGGCTACCTTCCCGCCGGCTGGACTGTGATGGAATGGGATGAACGCCGCGAGCGCGACCCCAAGGCCGTCGAGCAGGCCGCCCGCCATTCGATGGCCGCCCACGTCGAGGCGATGCTGGCCTTCCACAAGGCCGGCGTTCCCACTGTCGATTACGGCAACAACATCCGCCAGGTGGCCAAGGACGAGGGCGTGGCCGAAGCGTTCGCCTTCCCGGGCTTCGTGCCGGCCTACATCCGCCCGCTGTTCTGCCGTGGCGTCGGCCCCTTCCGCTGGGCGGCGCTCAGCGGCGATCCGGACGACATCCGCAAGACCGACGCCAAGGTCAAGGAACTGCTGCCGGACAACAAGCACCTGCACCGCTGGCTCGACATGGCCGGCGAGAAGATCCGCTTCCAGGGACTGCCCGCCCGCATCTGCTGGGTCGGACTGGGCGACCGTCACCGCCTGGGCCTGGCCTTCAACGAGATGGTCGCGCGCGGCGAGATCGGCCCGGTCGTGATCGGCCGCGACCACCTCGATTCCGGCTCCGTCGCCAGTCCCAATCGCGAGACCGAGGCCATGCGCGACGGCAGCGACGCGGTCTCCGACTGGCCGCTCCTGAACGCCCTGCTCAACACCGCCAGCGGCGCCACCTGGGTGTCGCTGCACCATGGCGGCGGCGTCGGCATGGGCTATTCCCAGCACAGCGGCATGGTCATCGTCTGCGACGGCACCGAGGACGCCGCCCGCCGCATCGGCCGTGTCCTCTGGAACGACCCGGCCACCGGCGTCATGCGCCACGCCGACGCCGGCTACGAAGACGCCATCGCCTGCGCCAGAGAGATGAAGCTGGACCTGCCTTCGCTGGGGTGAGACGTCATCCCCAGCGGGTGGGGTTGGGCATGGGCGTCGAACGGGAAGTATTGCTGAGAGCCGCGCAGCCGCAGACTTGCCTGCGACTGATCGGAGCGGCCGGCGTCTGCGTCCTGTTGTTCTTCATGCCCTTCATCGGCGAAGGCGGGGTTCCCGCCTACGTCGAAACGGGACGATACGGAGCCCTTGGCTTCCTCGTCGGCCTGGCGGTCAGCTTCGCCGGCCTGGCCTATGCCTTGGCGAGACTGCTGCAGGTGCTGGCGCAAGGTTCCGCCATTCTCGTCAGAGATGGCGACTGGCTTGAGTTCATCGGCATTCCGGGATGGTCCGCGCGCTTCAAGGATATCGAAGGCGTCGAGGTCGACGGCCGACATCTGGTCTTCACACTCGCCGACGGGCGTACGATGCGCCCCCTCATGCTGAGCGCCGCGCGGGACATCTCCGTCGTCGTCGAGGAGCTTCGCCATCTGGCTACGGAAGCGAGACGCCGCGCCGTCTGAACGCCCCGAGGATGGACCCGAGCGGTCCCGCGCCCTACCTTCCCCGCCAACGGGAGGGACTACCATGAAGCGCGTGATCATCGCTGCCGCCGCCCTGGCGCTGGCCGCCTGCGAGCCGGCGTCGAAGTCCGACGGGTCGGAAACCTATGGCGCCGAGCCGACGCTGGCCCCGCCCAAGGCCTCGGCCATCCCGACCATCAACGCCCGCAAGGCGGTCGGCTGGCCCGCCGGGGCCGCGCCGACCCCCGCGGAAGGCCTGAAAGTCGCGCGCTTCGCCGAAGGCCTCGACCATCCGCGCTGGCTCTACCGCCTGCCCAACGGCGACATCCTGGTGGCCGAGGCCAACAGCCCGCCGCGCGAGGCCAAGGGCATCGAGGCCGCCGTGGCCAAGCGGATGATGGAGAAGGCCGGCGCCGGCGTGCCCAGCGCCAACCGCATAACCCTGCTGCGAGACGCCGATGGCGACGGCGTCGCCGAACTGAAGACACCCTTCATCACCGGGCTCAATTCGCCCATCGGCATGGCGCTGGTCGGCGACCAGCTGTTCATCGCCAACACCGACAGCGTCGTGGCCTTCACCTATACGCCCGGCGCGACGCGGATCGAGGGCGCGGGTCGCAAGATCGCCGACCTGCCGGCCCAGGCGCCGAACAACCACTGGGTCCGCAATGTCATCGCCAGCCCCGACGGATCGACGCTCTACGTGTCGGTCGGCTCCAACAGCAACATCGGCGAGCACGGCATGGACACCGAGCGCGAGCGCGCGGCGATCCTGGCGATGAACCTCGACGGCTCCGGCCGGCGGATCTTCGCCTCCGGCCTTCGCAATCCCAACGGCATGGCCTTCGAACCGGTCACCGGCCTCCTCTGGACGGTCGTCAACGAGCGCGACATGATCGGCCACGACACCCCGCCCGACTACATGACCGCCGTGCGCGACGGCGGCTTCTACGGCTGGCCCTGGAGCTACTGGGGCCAGAATGTCGACGAGCGGGTCGAGCCGGCCAACCCCGCGATGGTCGCCAGGGCGCTCAAGCCCTCCTACGCCCTGGGCGCCCACACCGCCTCGCTCGGCCTGCACTTCTATGGCGGCGAGTTGCTGCCGGAACGCTACCGGGGCGGCGTCTTCATCGGCCAGCACGGCAGCTGGAACCGCAATCCGCCCAGCGGCTACCGCGTGATCTTCGTGCCCTTCACCGCCGGCAATCCCTCGGGCCAGCCTGTCGAGATCCTCGGCGGCTTCCTCAACGCCAAGGGCGAGGCCCAGGGTCGGCCGGTCGGGGTGATCGAGGACTCCGCCGGGGCCCTGCTGGTCGCCGACGATGTGGGCAACATCATCTGGCGGGTGACGCCGGCCTAGAACGGGAGGGGGCAGGACGTGCTAGACAAGCCCCCATGCCCAGTCCCGCCGAACTCCTCGCCGCTCTCGAAGCCGAACCCGATGGCGAAGCGCGCGCCCAGCTCGCCCTGCGCCTGGCCGAGGAAGGCGCGGCCGGTCTCGAAGCGGTCCTGGCCGACCTGATCGGCCGCGCCCCGCCCGGACCTGATCGGGCGGGCCTGATCCATGCCCTTGGCTATGGCGACTGTTCCGACCACATCGACCTGCTGGCCGAGTTGGTCGCCACCGCCGGCCAGGCCGAGGCGCACGAGGCGCTGCAGGCCATCGAGACCGTCGACGAGGCCGATCCCGACACCGCCCGCCGCGCCGCCGCCGTGCTCAAGGCCGCCCGCGGCCGCCCCGGCATGGAGCCCTGGCGCGCGGCCCTGTTCGAGGACCTGGCCGAAATCCTGGAATAGCCGGCCACGAAAAAGGGCCGCCGGATCGCTCCGACGGCCCCGATCTTTCGATCCTGGAAAAGCCTAGAGCTTCTCGATGATCGTCACGTTGGCCAGGCCGCCGCCTTCGCACATCGTCTGCAGGCCGTACTTGCCGCCACGGTCGTGCAGGGCGTGGACCAGGGTCGCCATCAGCTTGGCGCCCGAGCCGCCGAGCGGGTGGCCGAGGCTGATCGCGCCGCCGTTGACGTTCAGCCGGTCCGGATCGGCGCCGGTTTGCTGCAGCCAGGCGGTCGGCACCGAGGCGAAGGCCTCGTTGACTTCGAACAGGTCGATGTCGTCGATCTTCAGGCCGGTCTTTTCCAGCGCCCGCAGGGTGGCCGGGATCGGCGCTTCCAGCATGATCACCGGGTCGGCGCCGATGACGGTCATGTGGTGGATACGGGCCAGCGGCTCGACGCCGAGTTGCTTGAGGCCCTTCTCATTGACAATGACCACGCCCGAGGCGCCGTCACAGATCTGGCTGGACGAGGCGGCGGTCAGGGCGCCGCCTTCCTGCAGCAGCTTGACGCCCTTCATCGCTTCCAGGCTGGCCTCGAAGCGGATGCCCTCGTCGACGGTGTGATCTTCCTCGACCCCCTCGGCGGTCTTGATCTTCACCGGCACGATCTCGTTCTTGAACTTGCCGGCCTTGGTGGCCTCGATCGCCTTGCGGTGGCTGTTGTAGCTGTACTCGTCCAGCAGGTCCTTGGTCAGGCCGTACTTCTTGGCGATCATCTCGGCGCCGGCGAACTGGCTGAACTGGACGTTCGGATAGCGCTCCTGGATGTTGGGGCTCATGTAGCTGCCCATGCCGGCCTTGAGGGCCAGGATCGACGGCGTGCCCATCGGCACCCGGCTCATGCTCTCGACGCCCGAGGCGATGACCACGTCCATGGCGCCCGACATCACCGCCTGGGCGGCGAAGTGGATGGCCTGCTGCGAAGAGCCGCACTGGCGATCGACGCTGGTGCCCGGCACGCTTTCCGGCAGCTTGGAGGCGAGGATGGCGTTGCGCGCCACGTTGACGGCCTGCTCGCCCGCCTGGCCGACACAGCCCATGATGACGTCGTCGAAGATCGCCGGGTCGGCGTCGATGGTGGTGGTCAGGCTGTCCAGCACCTGGGCGGCGAGGTCAGCGGGGTGCCAGCCGGCGAGACGGCCGCCCTTGCGGCCTCCGGCGGTGCGTTGCGCGGCGACGATATAGGCTTCGGCCATTGGGGCTCTCCCGACGATGGTTGTCGTTTACGTTCACGGTAAGATAGGCGATGCCCCGCCCGCGCAAAAGTATGACCCAACGTCAGGCGGGGTGCGACTTTTGTTGTCAGTCTTTTTAGGAGACCTACAGCCCGCCCTTCAGCATTCTGATCGGGCTTTAGTCCGTATGCACCCGCCGGAACCGGCCGCGCAGATAGACCAGCGGCTCATGGTCGGGGTCGAACCGCACCTTCAGGATGCGGCCGATGAAGATGCGATGGTCGCCGGCGTCGATGGCCTGGTGGGTTTCCAGCTCGAAGTTGGCCATGCAGCCAGGCAGGATCGGCACCCCCTGGTCCCAGGTCTCGCAGGCCAGGCCCTCGAAGCGGTCGACTGACTTCTGGGTAAAGCGGCGGGCCATGTCCTCCTGGTCGGCGTGCAGCACATTGACCGCGAACTTGCCCGCCTGGTCCAGGATCGGCAGGCTGGAAGCCTTCAGGTCGACGCAGACCAGGGCCAGCGGCGGATCGAGGCTGACCGAGGAGAAGGCGTTGACGGTAAAGCCCGCCTGCCGCCCGTCGGGCCCACAGGTGGTGACCACCGTCACCCCGGTGGTGAAACAGCCGAACGCATCCCGCAGCGCCCGGGCGTCGGCGGTCAGGTCGCCGTCGAGGGTGATGGTGCGGGACGGACTCATCGGTCCTTTGTGGGACGCCGCGCGAGGCCGCGCAAGGGCTCACCCGGCGTCAGCCGGCCTGCCCGTAGAAGGTCTGGCCGAATGGCGGAAACCACAGCGTCTTGCCAAGCCCCCGGGCCAGCCGGTCCAGCGCCCGGGCCCTGTCGGGCGCTCCGGTCAGCCACTTGAACCCGGCCACCGGAGCCCAGATGGCGGTCTGCGCCATGCCCACCAGCATCCAGCGAAGGATGCCGACAGCGTCCTT
Organism: Caulobacter sp.; assembly: GCA_046295055.1. Lineage (GTDB taxonomy): Bacteria > Pseudomonadota > Alphaproteobacteria > Caulobacterales > Caulobacteraceae > Caulobacter. Next base: position 91,526 of record JBKBOD010000009.1, read on the forward strand.
CTCGGCGGCCGCGTGCTCGCTGGGGCCCTGGCCATAGGCGAAGGCCCGGCGCAGCGTGTAGGCCAGCGTCAGTCGGCCCGGCGCGGGGTCTTCCCAGACATAGGCGTCCGCCGCCCAGCCGAACCGCGTTCCCGCCGCCTTCATCTGGCCGAACAGCAGGTCGTCCTCGCCGCCGGATGCGTTGCGGGCCGGGTCGAACGGCGCGGTGGGATGCGGCAGGGCCGCCCGCCGGATCAGGCTGTTGCCGCAACCGTAGTAGCCATCGAGCACCTGGCTGCGGTCAGGGCCGATGCGCGAGAAGAAGGATTCCAGATAGTCGCGATGCTCGGTCACCCCTTCCGGCGCCCGTCCGCGCACGGGGCCGAAGACGACATCGACGCCCAGGCTTTCCATCGCCGCCAGCATCCGGGCCAGCCAGTCGGCCGGCGCCTCCTCGTCATCATCCAGGAAGGCGATCAGTTCGCCGGACGCGGCGCTGAGGGCGGCGTTGCGCACGTTCGCCACGCCGGGCTTCGGCTCATGCACATAGCGCACGGGGAATGGCGCGATCAGGCTCTCGACGAACGCCCGGGCCGATGGCGCGGCGTCATTGTCGGCGACGATCAGTTCCAGCCGTACAGGATCGACGCCGGTCTGGCCGACGAGCGAACGCAGGGCGGTCGCCAGGCCCTCCGGGCGGCGCTGGGTCGGAACGATGAGGCTGACGAGAGCGGCCATGCCGCAAGGCTAGCCGCCGCCGCTTAACATTCCTTCTCCCCGCTGTTCGCCCGCCTGCTCAGCCGGCGCGGTAGCGCGGCGCGACCTGTCCTGATCCGACCCCGCCCATGAACGCCTGGCGACTGGCTTCAAGCTGCTCCCACACCGCCGGATCGGCGAGGGAGGGAACCGTCACCGTCTCGCCGGCCTCCACCCCCGCCAGGGCGGCGTCGACCAGTTGCTGCGGCGTCAGGAAGGCGCTGTCGGGAAAGACCGAGTCGCTCAGTCCCTGGGAGCTGAAGAATTCGGTCCGGATCGGCCCCGGCATGACCAACTGGACCTGCACCGCCGTGCCGGCGTGCTCCAGCTCCAGCGAGCGGGTGAAGTTCAGCACGAAGGCCTTGGAGCCGCTGTAGGCCGCCCCGCCTGCTGACGGCGCGTGGGCCATCACCGAGCCGATGTTGACCAGCAGTCCCGCGCCCCTGGCCCGGAAGCCGGCCAGGGCGGCATGGGACAGTCGCGCCAGCGCCAGGACGTTGAGGCGAAGCGTTCGCTCGATCTGGTCCGCGCTGACAGCGGCCGTGGGGCCAAGGCCCCCGCCGCCCGCGTTGTTGACCAGGATGGCGATGTCGGGATCGGCCAGCCGCGCCTCGACGGCGGCCACGCCGGCCGGGTCCTCCAGGTCGGCCACCAGGACCTGGATATCGACGCCGTGGGCGGCCGACAGTTCGGCGGCCAGCGCCTGCAACCGCTCGGCCCTGCGCGCGACCAGCAGCAAGGGGTGCCCCCTCGCGGCGAGGCGCTCGGCGTAGGCCGCGCCGATCCCGGACGAAGCGCCGGTGACGACGGCCCGGCCTTGGGGAATCTTGGTCATCCTGGCCTCCATCCTCAGGCGTTCGTGCGCGGCGAGGCGCGGTTTTCGGCCATCCACCGCTTCTCGTCCTCGCTGCCCTCGGGCGGCGGGAAGTGACCCTGGATCGTCCACAGGTCGAACGGCGTCTCGTCGACGTGCATCTCCCAGTCGTAGCCCCGGTCGGCGATCCACGGGGCCAGAAGCTGGTTCACGCGCTTGAAGAAGCCTGCCTTCGCCTCATCGGACCGGAAGGTGCGAGCGATGTGGTCGACCCAGATGCGGACGAACCGGTCAGTCGGCTCGCCGCCGATATAGAAGTTGTCCGCCTCCACCTCCTGGAAGACGACCCCGACATAGAACCGCGGCATCACCCGGCCGTAGAGCCCGGTCAGCGCCTCGGCGATGCCCTTCTTGTCCTCCGGGGTGAAGGCCTTGGGCGGCGTGTAGATTTTCCAGAGGGGCATGATGCGCTCCACGAGTTAGTTCTCTTTAAAAACTTACATCACGAAGCGGCGTCGCTTGGCAATGGCCCTGTCACCCGCAGGCGCCCAGTTCGCTTGATCGCCCGCAGAGATTTTCTCGCCGTGCATCGGCCTCCGGTGCAGGGTGGCTGCACTGCAATTTTCCTTCTCCCCTTGCGGGACCTTTGCGTAATTGCCGTGTCGTGATTCCCTGATGGTGTTGCAGGGAGAGCGGTGATGTCGGTGAAGCGGACGGGTCAGTTCAGCTTTGTGGATGCGCTGA
>JBKBOD010000010.1:0-86273 GCA_046295055.1 Caulobacter sp.
CAGACCCCGTCAATCACCCCCAAAACACCGCTTCGGAACCCTCCGAAGCGGGCTCAAGGGCGTATCCACGCCCCCCCAACCGCCAAACCACCCCCACGACCGCGTAATGCAAAGGTCCCTCAATGGGGGAAGGGCCGGGGATGGGGGTGTATCCCCGGCATTTCCGGAGAGGTGAAAGAAGGCGACGTCGCCCCTTCATGATCTACCCGGAACACCGCACGCACACCCCCACCCAACCCTCCCCCATCGAGGGGGAGGGCTTTGCAGGGTGCGTCCTTCGACACGCGCTGCTCAGGATCGCGCGCCAATGCACGCACACCCCTCACCCGCCCGCTACCGCCCGCGCCATCGCCGCCAGCTCGTCCTCGCTGCGCAGCAGCTCCGCCGGCGCGCCGCGGATCTCGGCCAGCCGGCGCAGGACCTCGGGGCCCTTGATCATCGCACCGGCGGCGGGGTCGAACTGCCCCACGCTGGCGGCGTCCTCCAGCAGGCGCAGGATCGCCAGACCCTCGTCGGCCTTCTGCGCCCGCGCCAGGGGTGAGGTGTATTCGATCTCCGCCGCCAGATCGCCCAGCCCCGCCAGTTCGGCCGGCGGCTCGGGCAGCGCCCCGGAGGCGGCCAGGATGTCCAGCTCCGCCTGGATCAGCGGCGCCAGGAGCTCCGACTGCAGCCGCCCCATCACCGGGGCCAGGAGGGCGCCCTTCTCCTGGGCCCGCAGCATGGCCTCGGTCGCCGTCATCTGCGGCGTGTCCACCAGGATCTGGAACAGCGTCACCAGGAAGGCCTGGTTGATCGTCTCACGCGTGCGGTCGACCATCTCGAGCGTCACCGGCAGGTTGGCCCCCACCGACAGCGGCTTGACCAGTTCCGAACCGTCGAAGCCCAGCGCGCCCCGGTTGATCGAGCGCGGCGCCAGCTTGAACCCCGTCAGCCCGCCCTCGTCCGACAGCAGCAGCGGCGGCTCGGCGATCAGCTGGCCGGTGCGCAGCAGCGTCTTCTGCTGCTCGTTGACCGTCTTGATGTCGGCCAGCACCGTCATCGCCGGCCCGCGCCCGTAGACCTCGCGCGGCGCGGTTACATAGCGGGCGCAGGCATAGCGCATGGTGCGGTAACCGCTCTCCTTCAGGACCTTGCGGCCCTCCAGCGACACGTACCAGCTGGCCCAGGGCATGCCCCGCCAGTCCAGCCGCCGCCAGTCGGCGTCCTCGCGTGGCTGCACGCAATGGATCAGCTCGAACCGCCGGTGCGGCTCGGTCTCGGCCGCCCGCTGGATGGCCGCCGGCGTCTCGGCGCCGAACTGCTGCATCCATTGTCGGGCGGTCAGCTCGAACTTGCGGTGGACGGTGTCGATGACGCCCTGAAAATTCTCGGCGAACCAGGTCTCGGCGAAGGGAATGGCGCGATAGCGCAGGCCGCCGCCGGCCGCCTCGTCGACGAAGATCGCCCCGTTGCCGAAGGCGCCCAACCCCACATAGGTCTCGTGCGCCTGGCTGGCGAAATTGCTCTCCGGCCCATAGCGGGCGGCGAACAGCATCCGGTTCACCCCCTGCAGCCAGGCCTGCACCGCCGGCGAGGGCTCGGCGCCGTCCAGCGCCTTCAGGCTCAGCTCGTGCCAGCGCTGGGTGCGCGGGGTCAGCATCCCCTCGATGGCGGCGGCGAACTTCTCCAGCGCCAGCGGCGCGGTGCTGTCGAACACCCGGTCCTCCGACGCCTCGCGCCGGCCCCGCGCCATGCCGCCGAACCCCTGCTGCCGGGTCAGCACCCGCTCGGCGATCTCCTGGCAGGGCCCATCCAGCCCGGCCCGCTCGGCCTCCATCCAGGATTGTCGGCGCAATACGTCTTCAGCGCGGGAATCGCTCACGCGGCAGGCCCTCCGGCGATGTCGAGAACAGGGAGAAGACGACGACCCGGCGGCCGCCCGACCGCTAATCGAAGCGGTCCCCCATTATCCCACGCCCGCCCCGCGAACGAAAAACCTTCGCGGCTTCCTCTTCATCCCGCCGACTGCGAAAAGCCCTCCCCCTCGATGGAGGATTGGGTGGGGGTGTGCGCGGAGGAGGTCCGGGCGGACCATGGAGGGGCGACGTCGCCTTCTTTCACCCCTTTCGGAAACACCGGGGATACACCCCCAACCCCGGCCCTCCCCCATTGAGGGGGAAGGGAGAAGTGTGTGCTTCGACACGCGATCCGTGCCGGATCGCTGCTCCGCATGACGAAGAGCGGTGATGCGCGCACCCAAGCCCGTCATCCTGAGCAGCGCGCAGCGCGTGTCGAAGGACGCAGGGTGGCCCCGCAAAAACGCATCGACGACCGGCGTGGCTGTCGCCGGTCGTCGAACGTGATGGCGCCGCCGAGGGGTAGGGGGGCGGGCCCATCAGGTCCCGGCGCTCGGGAGAGCGCCGGGCGGTCGTCACAGTCAGGCGCCGGTCAGAGGATCCAGCCGCCCACCTCTTCCGGCGCATCCGCCGCGACGCCCAGCACGCCCCGGTGATCGCCGTCGAGGCGGATCTGGTAGTCCACGGTCTTGTCGCCGTTGGTGTAGAGCCGCAGCGTCGTCTGGCCGTTGGCGTAGACCAGCACCATCTCGCCGTAGCCGCTGCCCACCGAGTTCACGATGCTGAAGCCCTGGTCGCCGGACAGCAGCGTGTTGGCGTCGATAGCCGACAGGTCGACCCGATCGCCTTCTGCGGCGTTGAAGTCGTGGATGAAGTCGGTCTCCAGCGACCCGCCCGTCGACTCCGCCAGGATGACGAAGGTGTCCGCGCCGGCGCCGCCCCACATCTTGTCGTTGCCGACACCGCCGATGATGCGGTCGTTGCCGGCCCCGCCGTAGAGGTTGTCGCCGCCGATGCCGCCCCAGAGGGTGTCGGCGCCGTCGTCACCGTAGAGGGTGTCGATTCCCTCGCCGCCGGACAGGACGTCATTGCCGGCCCCGCCGCTCATCAGGTTGTTGACGCTGTTGCCGGTCAGCACATCGTCGAAGCCCGAGCCGGTGAGGCGGTTGACCTGGCTGAACAGGTCCATGCCCTCGCCGGTGGCCACGCCCGTCGCCAGGTTGGCGTTCACCGCCGTCAGGCTGTTGGCGTAGCTCACCACGTCCTGGCCGCCGCCGCCGACGAAGATGTCGTCGCCGAGACCGCCCTCCAGCAGGTCGTTGCCCTTGCCGCCGACCAGCACGTCGTGCCCGTCGCCGCCGATCAGGTGGTCGTCGCCCTCGCCGCCGGACAGCACGTCGTCGCCGGCGCCGCCGTCAAGCCGGTCGTTGTCGCCAAGGCCCGACAGGGTGTCGTCGCCGTCCAGCCCGTACAGGTGGTCGACGAAGGGGGTTCCGGTGATGCTGTCGGAACCCGCGCCGCCGTAGACCGCATCGACCAGGCCGGCGATGACGATCTGCACCGTCACCGGGTCGGACTCCAACTCGCCGTCGGTCGCCGCATACTGGAACTGGACCGTCAGGCTCTCGCCCTGATTCAGCCCCTGGTAGGCCGGGATCCCGGTCGGATCGAAGGTCCAGGCGCCGGTCTCGGTATTGAACGTCAGTCCGTCCAGCCCCTCGACCAGCACATAGCCCAGGTCCCCGGCGTCGCTGTCGATGTCGGTCGGCGCCGCCGCCTGGCCGCTGATGGCGGTGTCCTCGTCGGTGGTGCGGTTCGCCTCGCCTTCCAGTTCGGGGGCGTCGTTGACCGCGTTGATGACGATGTCCACCGTCTCCTCGGCCGAGGTCAGCTCGCCGTCGGTCACGCTGTAGGTGAAGCTGACCGCGCCGTTGAAGTCGGCGTCCGGCGTGAAGACCAGGTTGCCCTTGCCGTCCATGGTCAGGACGCCGCCGTCGATCTCGGCCGAGCCGTCGAAGGCCTCGCCGTTGATCGTGGCGACCGTCAGCACTTCCCGGTCGACGTTGGGCAGGCCGGCGATGGTGATGATCACCGCGCCGTCCTCATCGCCCGACAGTTCGACGGACTCGGCCACCGGCGGATCGTTCACCGGCGTCACCGTCAGGCTGTAGGTGCCGCTGGTGGTGAACTCGCCGTCGGAAACCGTCCAGGTGAAGCTGTCCTCGCCGAAGAAGTTGGCGTCGGGCGTATAGGTGAAGGAGCCGTCGGGGTTGAGAACCAGCTCGCCGTTCTCCGGTCCCGTCGACAGGGCGAAGGTCAGTTCCTCGCTGTCGCCGTCGCTGGCCAGGCCCGCCAGGCTGCCCTCGATCGAGCCGTCCTCGGCCAGGGCCGACGAACCCTCCTCCGTCTCCGGAGCGTCGTTCACCGGGTTGACGATGATATCGACCGCCGCTTCCTCGGTGTCGGCCTCGCCGTCGGTCAGGACGTAGGAGAAGCTGGCCGCGCCCGAATAGTCCGGATTGGGCGTGAACAGCAGGTTGCCCGCGTTCGGACCCTCCGCGATCACGGTGACCACGCCGCCGAAGATGGCGACGCCGTCCGGTCCGATCTCCTGGCCGTTGACCAGCTTCACGCTCAGCGTGTCGCCGTCCACGTCGGAGGCCTGGCCCAGCACGTCGACCACGAGGCCGCCTTCCTGGTCCTCGTCCATCGACAGCTCGAGGTTGGCCGCTTCCGGCGCATCGTTCACCGCGTTGACGGCGATGGAGATCACGCCGCTGTCGCTCAGCGGAACGACCGGCGTCGATACCAACGGGATCGCCGTCCCGTTGAGGCTGGCGCTAGACAGGTAGAGGTCGCTCAGCCACCCGCCATCGCCTTCGTTCATCGAGCCGAAGGCGAAGGTATAGGTTCCGGCGGCGCCCACCGTATAGCTCAGCGGGATCGTGGCGTCGGCGCTCGCGCTGGCCCACAACACGCCGTTGACCATGGCGAAGGCGAAGTCCGCATATTCTGGTTCGTCGTCATGGTCGAAGCGCCAGTCGATGGCGAAGGTGTCGTCTGCCTCCATCTCCAGGACGATCTTGACCGCCGCACCGTCGATGCCGCCGACGGCGCCACCGGCGAACAAGCCGATGTCGGCCGCCGAAACGTTGCTGTCGGTAAAGATTCCCGCCTCCGAGCCGACGACGCTGAACGAGCCCGCCGTCGTCTGCCAGGGCGCCGGGAAGGCGCCGCCCGCCTGGGCGATGGCGTCGCTCAGCGTGTAGTTGATGAAGACCTGGCCGTGGAAGTCGGGGTTCGGCACGAACAGGAGGTCGTTGTCCTCCATCATCGTCACCGTGCCGCCGGCCACATTGACCGTCTCGCCGAGCTCCAGGGTATTGCCGCCGATCGAGACGTAGAGGGCCTGGCCGTCGGCGTCGTGCGTCGCCAGGTCGATCAGGACCCCGTCGCTGTCCTCGTCGGTCGAGACGCTGATGTCCTCGGCCACCGGGGCGTCATCGACCGGGGCGAGGTTCACCGTCACCGTCGCCGGCTCCGATTCCAGCTCGCCGTCGCTCAGGGTGTAGTCGAAGGTGACCTGGCCCGAGAAGTTGGCTTCCGGCGTGAAGACCAGCTGGCCGAACATGTTGAGGGCCAGCGTGCCGCCCTCGATCTCCACCGGATCCTCGCCGATCGGCGCGCCGTTGATCGAGGCGATGCTCAGCCCGCTCATCTCGATGTCGGAGCCCAGGGTCGCCAGGTTGAAGGTGATGACCGAGTCTTCGTTGTAGTTGGCCGTCAGGTCGGCGGCCGTCGGCGCGTCGTTCACCGGGTTGACCGTCAGTCCGTAGCTGTAGGTCTGCGACCAGCCATCGCCGTCCGAGACCCGCCAGGTGAAGCTGTCGGAGCCGGCGAAGTTGGCTTCCGGCAGATAGTCGAACGTGCCGTCCGCCAGCAGGACCAGCTGGCCGTTCACCGGGGCGTCGACCACCTCGAAGGTCAGTTCGCCGTCGCCGAGGTCAACGTCGCTCACCAGCCCGGCCAGGCTGCCGCTCAGCGCGCCATCCTCGTCGAGCGTGTCGGACGCGTCCTCGCCGACCGGCAGGTCGTTCACCGGCGTGACCACCAGGTCCACCGTCCGCGTCTCCGACAGCGCGTTGTCCGCGCCCGAGCCGTCGGTCAGGACATAGTCGAAGCTGATGGCGCCGCTGAACTCCGGATCCGGCGTGAACAGCAGGTTGCCGGCGTTCGGGCCCTCGGTGATCAGGGTGATCACCCCGCCCTCGACGACCGCGCCTTCGGCCGGCAGCGGCTCGCCGTTGACCAGGGCCACCGACAGCGCATCGCCGTCGGCGTCGCTCGCCTCGCCCAGCACGTCGATGACCTGCCCGCCGGGCTGGTCCTCGGCGAGGACGTACTCGAGGTTCTCCGCTTCCGGCGCGTCATTGACCGCCTCGACGTCGATGCTGATCGTGCCGGTGCTGGTCTGCGGCGAGGGGGTCGCCAGCGGCACGGCCATGCCGTTGATCGTCAGGCCCGACAGCGTCGCGACGCCCGTCGCCGCCGCGTTCTGGTACTCCATGACCCCGAAGGCCAGGGTGAACACGCCGGTGAAGGTCATCACCTGGCTGTAGCTGAGCGAGTTGCTGCTGAAGGTCGCGATGGTGGACGAACCGCCCCCCGCGCTGGTGTAGCGCAGCCCGGCATGGTCCACCCCGCCCGGGGCCTCGACATAGGTCCACTGGAAGCTGACCGTGTCGCCCGCGCTGACGTTGAAGGTGATGCCCGCGGCCATGCCGTTGTTGCCGAACAGGCTGGTGCCGAAATAGGCGTTCACCGCGCCCTTGGCGGCCGTCGGGCTCTGGCCCGTGCTGACGCTGTCCTCGCCGTTGACGACGAAGTTCCCCGCCGTCTTCGTCCAGGGGGCCGGGAACGGCCCGCCCACGTCTTCCCGGTCGCGCAGGACATAGTCGAACTCGACCGCGCCGTTGAAGTCGGCGTTCGGCACGAAGAACAGGTCGTTGCCTTCCATCAGCGTCACCGTGCCGCCGGTGACGTTGACGCTCTCGCCCAGCTCCAGGGTATTGCCGCCGATCGAGACGAACAGTTCGTCGCCGTCCGCGTCCACCTCGGGCAGGTCGAACAGATGGCCCTCGCTGTCCTCGATCAGGCTGATCTCGAAGTCCTGGGCTACCGGCGCGTCCTCAGTCGGATTGACCGTGATGAACACCGTCGCCGGGTCGGAGGCATGATTGCTGGTGTCGGCCACGCGGTAGGTGAAGCTGACCTCGCCCGAGAAGTTCGCGTCCGGGGTGAAGCGCAGCTGGCCGCCCTCGGTCAGGGTCACGACCCCGCCCTCGACCGCCACGCCGTCCGGCCCGACCGCCTGGTCGTTGACGGCGACCACGGTCAGCGCGTCGCCCTCGACGTCGAAGCTGTCGCCGGCCACGTCGATGTCGAGGCTGCTGTCCTCGTCCATCGACAGTTCGTAGCTCTCGCCCACCGGCCCGTCGTTCACCGCGGCGACGTTCAGGGTGAAGGTCGCCGGCTCGGACCAGGCATCGCCGTCAAGCACCCGCCAGGTGAAGCTGTCGGTCCCGTTCCAGTCCTTATCGGGCGTGTAGGTGAACTGGCCGTGCTCGTCGAACGTCAGCGTGCCGTGGGCGACGTCGCCCACCACCTCGAAGATGAATGGCCCGGGGCTGTCCACATCGCTCACGAAACCGGCCAGCGAGCCCGTCAGCGGCTGGTCCTCGTCGAGGTTGGCGCTGAACTCCGCCGCCACCGGCGCATCGTTCACGGCCGCCACATTGATCGTCACCGTCGCCGGCTCGGACGGGGTGGTCCCGTCGGTCAGCACATAGGTGAAGCTCGCCTCGCCGCTGAAGTTCGCATCGGGCCTGAACTCCAGCTGGCCGCCCTTGCCGATCCGCACGACGCCGCCGTCGACCACGACGCCGTCCTCGCCGATCGCCTGGCCGTCGACCGAGACGATGCTGATGTCATCGCCCTCGGCGTCGCTCGCCGCGTCGATCACGTCGATCAGGACCGCCTGGTCCTCGTCGATCGACAGGACCAGGTCCTCGCCGACCGGCGCGTCGTTGGCCTCGTTGACGGTGATGCCGTGGGTGTAGACCTCGGACCAGGCCTGGCCGTCGAACACCCGCCAGGTGAAGCTATCGATGCCCGCGAAGTCCTCGTTGGGCGTGTAGGTGAAGCTGCCGCCGGGGCCCAGGTCCAGCGCGCCGTTGGCCGGCCCGCTGACCATTTGGAACATCAGCTTGTCGCCGTCCGCGTCGCCGGCCAGCGGGAACAGCGAGCCGTTCAGGACCGTGTCCTCGTCGATCGTGTCGCCCGAGCTGTAGCCGGTCGGCGCGTCGTTCACCGCCGTCACTTCCAGGAACACCGTGCCGGTGCTGCTCAGCGTCCCGTCCGACAGGGTGTAGGTGAAGCTCGGCACGCCCGAATAGTCGGCGCTCGGGGTGAAGAACAGCTCGCCCGCGTGCGGCCCCTCGGTCACCCGCGTGACCAGGCCGCCGTCCACCTCGACGCCGTCCTCGCCCAGTTCGATCCCGTTGACGTGCGTGACGCTGATCGCGTCGCCGTCCGGATCGCCGCCGTTCAGCACCGGGATCTGCACCCCTTCGCTATCCTCGGCCAGCGTGGTCGAGAAGTCCGGCGCCTCGGGCGCGTCGTTGACGCCCTCGACGGTCAGGCTGAAGTAGCCCAGCGTGGCTCCGCCGTTGCCGTCCGACACCGTGTAGAAGAAGCCGTCCTCGCCGAAGAAGTCGCTGTTCGGCGTGTAGGTGAAGGTCCCGTCCGGGTTGAGGTCGAGGACGCCGTTGGCCGGCCCGCCGAACAGGCCGAAGGTCAGGGCGTCGCCGTCCTCGTCGCTCGCCAGGCCCGCCAGACTGCCGTCATAGGAGCCGTCCTCGGCCAGGGTCGCGCCGCCCACGCCCGTCACCGGGGCGTCGTTCTCGTTGATGACGTTGATGGTCAGCGTCGCGGTGCGCACCGCGCCGGCCTCGGTCACCTGGTAGGTGAACACGTCCGTCCCGGACGAATCGCCATTGGGCTTGTAGCTGTAGGAGCCGTCCGCGGCCAGGATCAGCGTCCCGTGCGCGCCCGCCAGGGGTTCGCCCAGCGCGCCGCCGACCACGCCGCTGACCGTCAGCACGCTGTCGACGTCGAAGTCGTTGCCCAGCACGTTGCCGCTGGCCGTCCCGCCGTTCTCGCCGACCGAATTGCTGTCGTTCTGGATCAGGGCGACGATGTTGCGGGCGGTGTTGTTGACCGCGAAGGTCACGCCGTTGAACTCGACGAACTCGACGCCGCTCAGGGTGTCGGTCCCTTCGCCGGCAGTGGAGATGGTCAGCACGCCGGCCGGCGACCAGCTGGCCACCGGCGTCCCGGACTGCAGCATGTGGGCGTAGACCGCCGTGTCGGTTCCGATGCCGCCGACGATCTGGTCGTTGCCCGCGCCGCCCTCGATGCGGTCGTTGCCCGAGCCCCCGTTCAGGGTGTCGTTGCCCTCGCCGCCGATCAGGATGTCGTCGCCGCCCAGGCCGTTGATCGAATCAGCGCTCGCGCCGCCGGTCAGAGTCTCGTTGCCGGCCGTGCCGTTGATATTGGCCATGTCATGCCCCCCAGAAGGTATGCGGGGACCCCTCCCCGCGAAAAAGAGGGCGAAGACCTGACAGTGAAAGAAAGAAGCCTCAATAATGCATGGTGACTAGCGATTTAGCGAAGATTATCTTCCGGCTATCCGAGTAATCCCTTATCCATCGGCTCTAGTGCGTTCTCACTAGTCTCTGTCGGCCCGCCGACCCCCATCCGCCCAAAATGGCCGGAAGAGTCCGGCGCCGGGCCTGTATTTCCCTCCGGACACGAAAATCAGCAGCCGCCGCTTGGCAGTACCGGCCAGCAACCTCGTAATTCGAGTGAATTACATCGGCCCGTTCCCCGCATTCTTTCCCGGCGATCCACGCCTGGTTACTGTTCATTTTGGGGAAGCATCGCCGTCAGAAATCTTCGTCGCCCCTTTTCAATGACGTCTCTAGTCGCTCTACATGAGCCGTGACCTTTGGGGGACAGGGGTCTCGCGTGCGTACAGATCGCGACCGCCTCATCAGTGCGAGGCGGGACGGGGGACAACAAGGAATGGCCTACATGGCAATGGACTACGCGCCCGCCGACGCCGGCGAGCGTGGGCGCGGCGGACTCCAGGTGCGTCTGCTGCATGAAATCGTGCGCGCCACCGGCTCGGTCTGGGCGCGGGCGACGCTGGAGCTTGGCCCGGGCTTCATCCCGCTGGCCGACAACGCCTTCGGGCTTGAGGGGGCCGAGGAGGCCTGGGCGGCCGATCCCTGGCGCACCCGCCGGCCCCGCGCCCGGGAACAGATCTTCCGCTGCGAGACCTACCTGCGGCCGGAGGCCTGGCGACAGAGTGCTCTGTTCACGGACATTCTCGAGCCCGGCGGCATCGATCCGACCTGGACGCTGATCGGCTCGGCCGCCTGTGACGACGGCGACCTGGTGCTGATGGTCAGCCGCCCGGAGGCTGCCGGACCCTACAGCGCCGACGACATCGCCCGCGCCGAGAGCCACCTTCGCCTGCTGGCCCAGGCGGTGGAGCTGGAACAGCGCGCCGCCCGCGCCGGCGCCACCCTGACCCTCGCCGAACAGGTGCTGGACAGCGTCACCGTCGCCCTGCTGGTCACCGACGCCAACGGCCGGGTCAAGGTCTCCAACCGCGCCGCCACCGGCCTGCTGGAATCGGCCGACTGGGTGACCATCGACCAGGGCCGGCTCACCGCCAGCGACCCGGACCAGGACGCCCGCCTGCAGAAGCTGCTGCACCTGGCCTGCCGCAATCCCTCGCCGGGCGCGGCCCTGCTGCGCATCCGCGGCCAGGCCGGCTGGTGTACCGCCACCGTCTCGCCGCTGCGCTCGCCGCTGGTGTCGGGGGCCCTCGTCGCCCTCTCGACCGCCGGCGAACAGGACCAGAGGCTCGACCGCCTCCAGGCCCTGTTCGGCCTCACCCATGCCGAGGGCCGCCTCGCCGGCGCCCTGCTCAACGGCGAGTCCGTGTCCGAGCACGCCACCACGCGCGGCATCTCGATCAACACCGCGCGGGTTCAACTCGGCAGCGCCCTGAAGAAGACCGGCGCGAGACGCCAGGCCGAACTGGTCGCCCTGCTGGCCTCGATCCCGCCGGTCCGGCTGGACTGAGGGCCAGCCGCCGCGAGGGGTCCTTCGACACGCGCTACGCGCTGCTCAGGATGACGGGCTTGGGTTGGCACGCACCACCCTTCCCCCTCAATGGGAAGGGCAGGGTTGGGGGTGTATCCCCGGTCTGGCCGGAAAGACCGAAAGGGGCGCCGTCGCCCCTTCATGACTCGCCCGAACCTCCTCCACGCACACCCCCACCCAACCCTCCCCCATCGAGGGGGAGGGCTTTGGAGCGTGCGTCCTTCGACACGCGCTGCGCGCTACTCAGGATGACGAGCATTGGAGCGCGCCCACCCTCTACGTCATGCTGAGTAGCGATCCGGCACGGATCGAGTGTCGAAGCACGCACGTCCCCCTCGACCAACCCCGCGCGGCGCCCCCGCCTAGCGAGGCAGGCGGCTGTAGGCGGCCGCCTCCCGATCCAGTTGCGCCCGTGTCACCAGCCAGCCGATCAGCAAATCGGCTTCCTCGCCGTTCAGGTCCGCGTCGACCTTGCTTCGCGGCACGAGCGGGATGATGAACCGCTCCATGGCCGCCTTGTCCTGGTCGGTGAGCTCGGCGTCCATGTTGTCGCCCAGCCTGGCCATGGCCGCGACATCGGCCGGGGTCAGGGCCTTGAAGCCGACGTCGAGGTCGGCGCGGGTGAAGCGGTGGGTCAGCCGGCTCTCGGCCCATTTCAGCAGGCCATGCTGGGTGAACATCTTGCCGGCGATGCGCGACTGCTCGGTCGTCTTGACGCCGCAGGCGGCGAGCACGCCATCCAGGTTCTCCTCGCCGAAGTCGACCGCCATCGTCGCCATGGCCTCGATGGCGCCGGCCTCGTCTGCGGCGGCCAGGGCCTTGGCCCGGCCGTCCTGGGGCATGCGCTCCCAGATGCAGCTCGCGGTCTGTTCCTGGGCGGCGGCGGGACCCGCGGCAGTCAGGGCGCCCAGGCCCAGCAGCGCCGACAGCGCCAGGGCGGCGAAAGCATTACGCGTCATCGTCATCTGTCCGAAAGGTTGAGGGTCAGCGGCCGAAGGCGGCCACGTCGCGGTCGTATCCGCCGCGCGAGATCAGATAGGCCAGCAGCAGCCGGGTGGTGTCGTTGTCGGGCTGACCCGCGCCGATCAGGCCGAAGAAGCGCTGGGTGGCGGCCACCGATCCGGCGTCGTCATTGACGATCGAGCCGATCTCGGCGGGCTTGAGTTGGCCATAGGCGCGGTCCAGGGTCGTCGCCGACCAGCGCGCCGACAGCTTGCCCTCCGACCACAGCCTGCCGACATAGCCGCCGAACAGCTCGCCGGCCTTGCCGGAGGTCTGCTCGGTCACGCCGCAGCCGGTCAGCAGCGCCCAGAACCGGTCATTGCCCATCGTCCCGGCGGCGGCCTGGATGCCGGCCACGGTATCTTCCATCGTCGCCGCCCCTAGGATGGCCCGCGAGTCGCCCGCCGGAAGGCCGCGCCAGATGCAGGGCGCGATGTCGGCAGCCGAGGCGGTCATCGCCGGCCGGGCCTGGGCGAAGGCGCCGCTGGCGGCGCCCTGGGTGAGGGTCAGGGAAAGGCCGAGGACGACGGCCGGCAGGATCTTGCCCATGGCTGGAAATCTCGCAATCGCTCGCCCTCCCCACGAGGACCGCTGAAGCCAACCTAGCACTGGCCGCCGCCCTCGCAAGGTCAACCCATCAGCGTCCGGGTGGCGACGCCGCCGGCGGCGCGGCCCATGGCGTCGGACAGGAAGGTCGAGGACCGCCCCTGCCGCCGTCGCCGGCGGTCCATCTCCTCGGCCCGCATCCGGGCCTCGTTGATCGTCGGCGCGGGCGGCGCCTTGGGCGGCGGCCTGATGTCGGGTTCCATCTCCATCTCCTCTGCGAGCCGCTTGTCGAAGCGGCGTCCCATTATCCCATGCGGCGGCCGTCAGGCCTCCGCCGCTCCAAGGCCTCTTGCCCGGATCGCGCACCTTGGGCAGGAGTCGGATCGGGGGACGACATGACCGAAGACACACCGCTGTTCCGCACCTACCGCAAGCGCGAGAGCACGCTGAAATTCCTGCTGATCGGCCTGGCCGCCGCCTTCCTGTGGGGCCTGCTCAGCATCGGCTATGTCGTCCTGCGGATGGCGGCGGCTTCGGGCGGCGGCCTCGACCGGTTGTTCGGCGTCGTCGGCGGCGCGGTCATGCTCAGCGCCCTGGTCGGCGCGGCGGTCATCACCGGGGCCCTCTATCTGTTCGTCGGCCGGCGCAGCGGCGACCGGGGCGGCCTGGCCGACTATGGCGCGACCTTCGCGGTGGCGCTGGCGACGCCCGTCGCCGCCCTGTTCCTCATCGGCATGGCGGCCGAGATCGGTTCAAGGCCACTGCGCGAGGCCTACGACCAGGTCATGCTCGACTATTCGGCCGAGATGCAGGCCGACAACCGGGCCTTCGAGCGCGACCTCGAGGCCATCAACAAGAAGGGCTTCATGGAGCCGTCGATGCTGGCCAGGGACCCGGGCTACCGCAAGACCCGCGCCCTGCTGGAAGAGGGCCGCCAGACCATCGCTCGCTATCACAGCCTCAGCCAGCAGCGTCGCCGCGCCGCACGGGGCAAGATCGAGGCCCAGTCCGACCCGCGCATCCGCCTGCCCGCCCTCAAGATGTTCGACGACCAGGCCGCCGCCGCCAAGCCGATCGAGGACAATTTCTGGTCCCTGCACGAAACGGTCGTCGCCACCTCCGAGGCCGTCATCGACGTCCTGGCCCGCTCGCGCGGCCGCTGGCAGGACGGCAGCTACTACTTCGAACGCCCCGCCGACCTCATGGCCTTCCGCGACGCCGTCGACGAACGCGACCGCGCCATCTACGACCTCAACAGCGAAGTCCGCCGCTACAACGCCACCCAGGCCCGCGCCCTCTCCCAACGCCGCTGAGACCCCGCGCACCACCCTTCCCCCTCGGCACAGGGGCTCGAATATCGGCGCCGGAAGCCCAGCCGCCGCGAGCTGTCCCTTCTCCCGCGAGGGGAGAAGGAAATCGCGCCTGTCAGATGCGAACTCTGCGACCTGACCGGATAAGCAAGAGACCACCTGCCACCCGTCCCCCTCAATGGGGGAAGGGAAGGGTTGGGGGTGTGTCCCCGGCCTCTCAGGAGAGGTGAAACAGGGCGGCGCCCCAACCTCCTGCGCATACCCCCTCCACCCCGTCGCGATGGCGCCGGGGTCCCCCTCGTTGGCTGTTCGCCCGCAAAGCGGGCGGGGGAGGATCTTCAGTGGCAGCGGCCACACCAGTCGAAGATGCTCCCCCGGCGCAAGGCGCCGAATTGGGGGAGCTGGCGGGCGCGCAGCGACCGTCTGAGGGGGCTTCTCCCACCCTTCGTCCTTCGACACGCGCAACGCGCTGCTCAGGATGACGAGCTTTGGCGCGAACCAACCCCTCCACGTCATGCTGAGCAGCGGCCAACGGCCGCGTGTCGAAGCACGCACCATACCCCCCTACCCGAACACCGGCCCCGTCTCGGCATACTCCTCCACGCGCCCGTTCCCCGGCCCGCCAAGCTGGTCCAGCACCCGGCCCATCAGCGACAGCGTGTCGACCTCGTCGTCATGCCGTCCCGCCGGAAAGGCGGTGCATTCGTCGATGAAGCAGTCGCCGTCGGCGTCGTCGCGCACGAACACCCGGCCCTCGCGAACCAGGCTCTGGGCGGCGCGGGCGCGGCTGGTCTTGTCCTGCGCCGAGGCCAGCCACTGCAGCCCGCAGCTCAGCCGCCGCTCGCGCAGCTTGGCCCGCAGCATCGGCTCGACCGCCCGCTGGATCACCCCCGCCTCGCCGAACCAGCGCCGGATGCCGCCGAGCGGGCGGAACTGTTCGATCAGGTCGCACTGGCGCGCGATCCATTCGTCGGCCCCGGTCCGCCCGCCCCAGGCCGCCACCCGGTAGAGGTTGCGCGCCTCGTCCAGCCCCCAGACGACCAGCCGGGTATAGTCCCCCCGCCCCTCGCTCACCGCATAGTCGCTGGAGCCATAGTATCGCAGCCCCGCCGGCAGGTCGGCGTCTTGAAAGCGCCGGAAGCGCGCCCGCTCGAAATAGCTGCCCTCCTCGGGCCTTGGCCGCTGCTGGTAGAGGGCGTTCCAGGTGCGCGGGTTCAGCCGGAACGGCTCCCAATGGCTGGCCGGCCAGTATTCGGGCCACAGCCATCCGCCTGCCGGCCGGCCCAGCGGGTCATCCGGCCGCTCGGCCATCGCCGGGATGTTGACCACCTCCCAGACCTGCCCGTCGCGGCAGGCGACCGGGCCCGAGCGGCCGTCGTAGCCGGCCGGCAACAGGCTCCCCGCCAGGTCGTCCTCATGCCAGCGGGTCTGGATCAGGATGATCCGCCCGCCGGCTTTCAACCGTGTACGGATGGTATCGTCGAATTCCTCCCGCGTGCGCCGGCGGACCAGGGCGCTGTCGGCCTCGGCGCGTCCCTTCACCGGGTCGTCGATGACGATCAGGTCGGCCCGGTGGCCGGTGATCCCCGCCAGGATGCCGGCGCCCATCCAGTCCGAGCCGTTGTCCAGCGACCAGTTCAGGTCGGCCTTCTGGCCGGTCGCCAGGCCCTTGCCGAACACGGCCGCGAAGGCCGCCTGCCGGGCGACCGAGCGCGCCTTGCGCCCCCGCCGCCGCGCCAGGCTGGTGGCGTAAGTGGCGACCAGCACGCTGCGCTGCGACGCCCGCGCCAGGAACCAGGGCGTGAACACATCGACCGCATAGGTCGACTTGGCCGCGCCCGGCGGCATGAAGCCCATCAGCCGGCGGATCTCGCCCCGCTCCACCGCCGCCAGCTTCTCCAGCCACAGCCTGTGATGGGCGGCCGGCCCCGCCTGGCGCCCGTCGGCGCCCCGCTCCAGCCCCGGAATGTCGATCACCGCGCAGAAGGCGATGAGATCATCGCGCGCGGCGACCAGGTCGCGCCCCGGCTCCCCCGCGCCCCCGCGCGCCTTCCGCTGCTCGGCCCAGACCGGATCGGGCGGCGGCAGCGAGCCGCGCGACCGGCTCTTTCGCCCCGGCCGCTTGCGGCATTCCACGGCCCAGGCCAGCTCGATATCGCTGGCCAGCCCCGCCTTGATGATCCTCTCCCAGTGCGCCTCCGGAATCCGGTCGCGCCGCTTCCATTGCCCCAGCGCCCCGTAGGCGACCCCCAGCCGCTCGGCCAACGCCCGGCGCCGGCCGCCCGCGACGATGATCTCGGCATGGGTGCGTGAACCCTCGCCCAAGTCCCCCTCCTCTGTTCCCGTCCCGCTGCTGCCAACCCCGGCGCCATGCCGAGGAGCGGCCAAAGGCCGCGTGTCAAAGCCCCACCACCCTTCCCCCTCAATGGGGGAAGGGCAGGGTTGGGGGTGTATCCGTGCTGTGGCCGGAGGAACCGAAAAGGGGCGCCATCGCCCCCATTCCGCTCATCCCGGCGAACGCCGGGATCCATCCGCGAGAGCGCCGGCGGGTCAGGCCAGGACACCCGCCAGCGTATTGGTCCAGCCCATCCTGATGCAGCGAGATCACGCGGGTGGGTCCCGGCCTTCGCCGGGGCGAGCGGTGAAAGAGGGCGCCACCCCCCTCAATGGTCCACCCGAGCCACCGCACCCACACCCCTACCCGAACCGCTCCCAGCCGAACCGTTCCGGCGGCTTGGGCGGGGCCTTCAGCGCGGCGGCGTCGCGCTCCCAGGCGCGCGGTCGCCGGTGAGCCCGCGCCTCGTGCGCCCCGCAGTAGGGCCTGCGCGGCGCCGCCGGGCAGCCGCAGAACAGCTGCACCCCGGCCGCGTCCGGCATGATCGGCCAGCGGCAGTCGCTGCGGCCCAGGTCCTCCAGCCGCCGCACCCGGCCGCTGTCGAACGGGACCACCGGCGGCGGTTCGCGCAGGGTGCGGACGGTCTCGCCGCGCCGCCAGCCCAGCCGGGCGATCTTGGCGCTGATGACGCCCTTGCCCACGCCCATGCGGGCGGCGATCAGCATGTGCGAGAGGCCCTCGTCGAACAGCGCCCGCAGGCGGGCCATCCGCTCGGGCGGCCAGGCGCGGCTCTGTCGCCGCACCGGGCCCTGGCGGGCATCGTCTGGATCGCGGGCGCACGGGGGCGCCGCGCCCGTTCGGGCGGTCGCGGTCATCTCTTGTCTCCGTCGGGTTATTGTCGGGTCCGGAGGCGTCAGCCCCGGCTGCGCCTCGCCGCCGCGGCGGCCAGTTCCTCGAGGCTGGCGAGGCCCCGTCCGGCGATGCCGGGCCAGTATCGGGGCGGGATGGAGTCCAGCCGCTTCCACTGGTGCGCCCGGCCCGGCGGCGCCTTCAGCACCCGGGCCAGCCGCGACGGCCCGCCGGCGGCGGCGATGATGTCGGTGTGGCTACGCATGGCCATACTGTACGAAACATACAGTCCGCTCACAACCCCGATCTGTAGACAACCTACAGGAATTAACGTAGGTTTCCTACATGGTCCCGTCCGCTCCCGCCGCCGAACGCCTGCGCCGCGCCCGCCGCGCCAAGGGCTACGCCTCCGCCGCCGAGGCCGCCCGCGCCTTCGGCTGGAACCCCAACACCTACGCCTCCAACGAGAACGGCAATGCCAGCTTCTCCTTCCGCAAGGCCGAGGACTATGCGCGCGCCTTCTCCGTGCGGGCCGAGTGGCTCTACGCCGGCAAGGGGGCGATGAAGGCGCGCAGGACCGGCCTGCCGGTGCTGGGCAAGGTGGCCGCCGGGGCCGAGGCCCTGTTCGACGACGATTACGAGATGGGCGCCGCCGCCGACTGGCTGGACCCCCAGGTGCCCGAGGAGGGCATCGTCCTGACCGTCGATGGCGAGAGCATGATGCCGCGCTTCCGGCATGGCGAGCGGCTGATCTTCGGCCGCCGCTTCGACGACCCCACGCCGCTGGTCGGTCAGGAGGTCATGGCCAGGCTGGCCGACGGCCGCAAGGTGGTGAAGATCCTGCGCCGGGGCGCCGCGCCCGGTCTCTGGACGCTGGAGAGCATAAACACCCGGTTCGAGCCGATCGAGGATGTCGAGCTGCTCTGGGCCCTGCCCTTCGTCGGCCTCAGGGTCTGACGGCCGAGCGGTCCAGGGCCTCGAACAGCAGGTCCAGGGCGGTGAGGTTGTCGCGCACGATGGCGTCGACCTGCGGCGAGGCCATCACCGCGGCCGGCACGATGACCCCCCGGGCGCCCGTCTGCTGGCAATAGCCCATGTCAATCAGCCGGTGGACGTACCGCCGCGCCGTCTCGCGCGGCAGGTTCAGGGCCCGCGCGACCGAGGCGATGGTCACCGGCCGCCGCATGGCGTCCGGAAAGACCCCGTCGACCGCCAGCGGGTTGAGCTGGGTCGGATGGTTGAGGTGCTTCACGCTGGCCTGGGCCACCGCCAGGAAGGTGACCCCCAGCATCAGGTCGCCGTCGAACGGCTCGGCCACCAGGCCCGCAAGGCGCAGGAAGTAGTCGGCCCCGACCCGGAAGAGAAACTTGTCCCTGCCCGGATTGATTCCGGAACCTTCGAAGGGTGGCTTGAACACGCGGTGAATTCCCCAAAGCAATTTCATGGCCGGCGACGCACCCCCCGCGCCGGCCATGAGCCTTCCTGGACCCAAAATCGGTGAATGCTGATGCGGCAAGTTGTCAGTTTCCTCGATTTGGGTCGGCCCAATTCAGGCGCGCTGGTCGAAATGGCAAGTATTCGTCCAGCCTAAACTGGGGCGATTGTCGGGAGGCCGACACAGGACCCTGAACCGGGCCTCTCCGGCCGCTGACGGGCGCCGTTCCCGCGCCGCGCCTCGCCCCTGTATTTTTAATACAATATCCGTCCACTTCGACAACAACGACGGACATCCGCCCTGACCCCTCCCCCGATCCCCGACCTGACTCTCCACCGCCCGGTGACCCATGCCGACCCGGCCTGGTTCGAGACCCTGCCCCGCCGCCGCCCCTGCGGCGCCCGTGAGCCGGACTATGGCCGTGTCTTCTGGACCCTCGAGGCCGAGGGCGCGATCGCCTGGTGGTTCGACCGCGCCGCCACCCGCTTCTGCCGCCTGACCCGCGGCCCGATCCCCGCCGACTGGCTGGTCAGCCAGGGCCGCGCGTTCCGGATCGCCGGGAGGGCCGGGCGTTGAGGCCGCCGGATGGCCGCACCGCCCTCTACTGGCGCTGCGGCGGCGAGGTGCTGGCGCTCGGCGGCCCCCTGCCCCTGGCCCGTCCGGGCGGCCTGCACGGCGGTTGCCGTCCTGTGGACCCGGCCGAGCTGCTGCGGCTGGCCGCCTGGCATCGCGCCGAACTGGCCGCCGCCCCGCCGGGCCCTGTCCGGGACTGGCACCGCCAGGCCCTTCGCGATGCGAAAAGTGCGATTGCAAACCAGTCGCGCCTGACCTAATTCGTCTTGCGAATGCATATTAGTAAAACGACCGGCCAAGGTCGTGAGATGGGGCATCCGATGACCAAGACCACCCAGGGCCTGCGCCGCGGCCTGATGACCGCCGGCTTCGCCGGAGCCGCCGGCGCCATGCTGGCCACCGCCGCCCAGGCGCAGGACGGCCAACCGACCGATGTCGACGCCGTCGTCATCACCGGCGGCTACGCCACCGAGGCCCTGTCCTCGCCCAAGACGCCCCAGCCGCTCGTCGACACGCCCCAGACCATCACGGTCGTCCCCGACCAGCTGCTCGCCGAGCAGGGCCGCCGCACCCTGCGCGATTCCCTGCGCAACATCACCGGCATCAGCCTCCAGGCCGGCGAGGGCAACCCGCCCAGCGGCGACGCCCTGAAGGTCCGGGGCTTCTCGGCTCGCGACAGCATCCTGTCCGACGGCGTCCGGGACATGGGCAACTACTTCCGCGACCCCTTCAACGCCGACCGCATCGAGGTGACCAAGGGCCCCTCCTCGGCCTACGCCGGCCGGGGCAATGTCGGCGGCACGATCAACATCGTCAGCCGCGCACCCCTGCTCGAGAGCCGCTTCGGCGCGGACCTCAGCGTCGGCACCGACGACCTTTACCGCGCCACGACCGACTGGAACCTGGTGATTTCCGAGGACGCCGGCATCGCGCTGCGCCTCAACGCCATGGTCCACAGCGCCGACGAGCCGGGCCGCGACCAGGTCCGCAACGAACGCTGGGCCATCGCCCCTTCGATCGCCTTCGGCCTCGACCGCGACACCACCCTGGTCGTCAGCTACCTGCGCCAGGAACAGGACGACGTCCCCGACTACGGTCTGCCCAACGCCCGCAACCTGACCCTCGCCGCCAGCCCCTTCGGCGGCAAGGTCGCGCCGGTCAATCCGTCCAACTTCTATGGCTACTCGACCGACTATCGGAAGGTGACCGTGGACGTGGCCACCGTCCGCCTCGACCACCGCTTCAGCGAGGCGATCAAGGTCCGCTCGCAGCTGCGCTATGGCCAGACCCACAACGACGTCGTGGTCTCCGCCCCCCGCTTCGTCGGCGCCGTCACCACCCTGGACGCGACCACCCTGGCCGTCGGCAACCGCAAGCCCCGCGATCAGACCGACACCATCTTCATCAACCAGACCGACGTCACCTTCGACTTCGACACCGGCCCGGTCAGCCAGACCCTGGTCGCCGGCTTCGAGATCTCCAACGAGAAGAGCAGCAACCGCCGCCGGCTCGACGCCAACGGCCCGACCATGAACCTGTTCAACCCGGTCCTGCAGGCGGCCGCGCCGATCCCCTACAACGGCACCCGCGCCGAGGTGGAGACCGAGCTGTTCGCCGTCTACGTCTTCGACAGCCTGACCTTCAGCCCGCAGTGGGAAGCCAGCTTCGGCCTGCGCTACGACCAGGTCGAGACCACCGTGCGCGGCATCGACAAGACCGGCGCCTTCCCCGGCTTCGTCACCAACCTGTCGGCCGAGGACAGGGAGTGGAGCGGCAACGCCGCCCTGATCTACAAGCCGGTCCCCAACGCCAGCCTCTACCTCGCCTACGGCACCGCCTTCGAGACCACCGGCCGGGCCGAGATCGTCCAGCTGGCCGGCGGCAACAACAACGCGCCCACCACCGCCGCCGCCTTCAACGTCGATCCCGAGCTCAGCCAGAGCTGGGAACTGGGCGCCAAGTACGACGCCTTCGGCGGCAAGCTGGCCCTGACCGGCGCAGTGTTCCAGATCACCAAGACCAACGCCCGCACCCCGGGCGTCAACCCCGGCGATCCGCCCATCGTGCTGGACGGCGAGCAGCAGGTGCAGGGCTTCGAGCTGACCGTCATCGGCGAGGTCCTGCCGGGCTGGAACCTCTTCTTCGGCTACAGCCACCTCAAGGGCGAGGTCACCGAGAGCAACAACGCCTTCGAGCGCGGCAAGGCGCTGGACAACCTGCCGGAACACAGCCTCAGCCTCTGGACCAGCTACGCCGTCACCGACCGCCTGACCATCGGCGGCGGCATGCAGTACATGGCCGAGCGGACCAGCGACGTGCGCCAGAGCGCCACCGGCAACCTGGTCATCACCGCCCCGGACTACACCGTCTTCGACGCCTTCGTCGAATACCGCTTCACCGACCGGGTCGGCCTGCGCCTCAACGTCAACAACCTGACCGACGAGACCTACTTCCAGACCTTCGCCAGCGGCCAGAGCGTCCCTTCGGCCGCCCGCTCGGCGGTGCTGACCCTCAACCTCGCCTTCTGAGCCCGCGGGAGTCCGGCGATGCTGATCCAGATCGAGAATGTTCTGACCGACGATCAGCTCGCCCGGTTCCGGTCGGTCCTGGACAGCGCGCCCTGGGCCGACGGCAAGGCGACCGCCGGCTACCAGTCGGCCCTGGCCAAGCAGAACCTGCAGCTGCCCGAGACCTGCGAGGCGGCGCTGACGCTGGGGGCCGAGATCGAGCGCGCCCTGGCCGGCAACCTGCTGTTCCAGTCGGCCGCCCTGCCGGCGCGCATCTTCCCGCCCCTGTTCAACCGCTACGAGGGCGGCCACAGCTTCGGCTCCCACGTCGACAACGCCCTTCGTCCGCTGCGCGGCGGCGGGCGGCTGCGCACCGATCTCTCGGCCACCCTCTTCCTCGCCGATCCCGACAGCTATGACGGCGGCGAACTGCTGGTCGAGGACGTCTACGGCGTCCAGTCGGTCAAGCTGGCGGCCGGCTCGATGATCCTCTACCCGGCCACCAGCCTGCACCAGGTCACCCCGGTCACGCGCGGCGCCCGGGTGGCCAGCTTCTTCTGGATCCAGAGCCATGTGCGCGACGACGCCGCCCGCGCCATCCTGTTCGACATGGACATGGCCATGCAGCGCCTGCGGGCTGACGTCGGCGACGAGCACCCCAGCCTGATCGCCCTGACCGGCTGCTACCACAACCTGCTGCGGCGCTGGGCCGAGGTCTGAACCCCCGCCCCCGTCGTCAGGGGGCCGGGTCCGGATCTGCCAGCGGCGGCGCGCCCGGCGCCGGGTTCTGCGCATCCTGCTCGGCGCCGCGGATCAGGTCCTCGGCGGCGTCGTTGTGGCTGGTCGACGGCGGCCGCGCCGGACGGCGTCTTGCCGCCCGCATGCCCAGAGCCGCCTTGGCCTGCTCGCCCTCGTCGCCCAGCACCGAGCGCACGCGCAAATCGGTCTGCGGCAGCGGAATCTCGAACCCGCCGCCCCGCAGCGCGTCCTCGATGGCCCAGGTATAGGCGGCGTGCGCGGCGTTGGGCCGCTTGACCGCCTCCAGCGCCGGCCAGACCACCAGCTCGAAGTTCAGCCCGCTGTCGCCAAACCCCACCAGCCAGACCTGGGTCTTGCGCTGGTCAGTGTCGGGCAGGGTGAAGGGCACCGCATGGGCCGCCTTCAGCACCGCATCCCGCACCGCCTCCTTGTCCACGCCATAGGCCACCCGGAAGGGCACATGCACCCGGCGCGTGCCGTTCTGGTGGGTCCAGTTGGTCACCGGCGCCTCGATCAGCCGGCTGTTGGGCACCAGCACATCGAGGTCGTCGTTGTTGCGCAGGCGCGTGGCCCGCGGCCCGATCTCGGCCACGACGCCCCGCTCGCCGGTCTGCAGTTCCAGATAGTCGCCGATCCGCACCAGCCGGTCGAACAGCAGCAGAAAGCCGCTGATCAGCTCCTTGACCACGCCCTGCAGGCCAAAGCCCAGCCCCACGCCCAGCGCGCCGACGAACAGGGTCAGGGACGAGAGGTCCAGGCCGATCGAGGAGAACCCCGTCGTCAGCCCGAACAGCACCAGCCCGTACACCGCCAGCTTCTCGACGATGTAGACCGACGGCGCCCGCGTCCCGGCCCGCTCGCGCAGCCGCCGGAACACCCCGCCGACCAGCCGCGCGGCGATCAGCGCCACGGCGATGATCACCAGGCCGGTGATCAGCCCGCCAAGGGTGACGGTCGACTTGCCCAGCGTCAGCAGGTTGATGCCGTCGAGCTCATGGAGTTCGCGGGGAAGGAAGGCGGCGGCCATGGCCGACTGTGGCGCCGCTTGGCCTCGCCGGGCAAGGCCCGTCGGCTGGCCGACACAGGAACGACCGGCCACCGGCGTCGTTCTGCTCCCCGGAAGAGGAGACACCCCATGGCCCGCACCACCCAGACCCCCAAGAACGACGCCCCCGACGCCATCGCCCTGCTGAAGGCCGACCACCGGGCGGTCGAGGAGCTGTTCGAGAAGTTCGAGACCGCGCGCGGCGACGGCGCCAAGCAGCGCATCGCCGAGAAGATCTGCCTGGAGCTGAAGATCCACGCCCAGATCGAGGAAGAGATCTTCTATCCGGCCTGCCGCGGCGCGATCGAGGACGACCTCGTCGACGAGGCCATCGTCGAGCACGACGGCGCCAAGGTGCTGATCAACGAGATCGAGGCCGGCGGCCCCGACGACGCCTTCTACGAGGCCAAGGTCAAGGTCCTGCAGGAGCAGATCGAGCACCATGTGGAGGAAGAGGAAAAGCGCGTCGAAGGCATGTTCAGCCAGGCCCGCAAGGCCGGCCTCGACATGGACGAGCTTGGCCGCCGCATGTTCGAGCGCAAGGAAGAGCTGATGGATCAGGCCGAACGGTCCGGCCTTCCCCCCGCCGAGCCGACCAGCCTGGGCGCCCAGCCGGGCGCCTGACCGAAAGGCCGGGATGGGCCGGAGCCGCGCGCTCCGGCCCTCCGCGCTACTGGCGGGTGATCGTCAGCGAGAAGTCGCCCGACGCGCCTCGCCGCGCCGTGGCGCGCGGCTGGAACGGGGTGATCACATAGGTCATGTCCCTGTCGGCGGTCAGACTGGCCTCCGCCCCTTCGACCTCGCCGCGAAACAGGGCCGCGCCGCTGTCATCAGCGGAGTCGCTGACATTGAAGTAGAGATTGCTGCTGGCGGTCTCCATCCGGACCTTGACGGTCTGGCCCTTCGCGACCGGGACCGCATACACCGGAGCCGTATCGCCGCTGACCACGCCCTTGACCGTGGCGGCGCCGTCCCGATCGAAATCGAGGCTGGTCAGTACGCCGTCGCCTTGCAGGAATCGGCGGGCGCCAGCTTCGTCGACCGTCGGCAGGGACGGAGCGGCTTCAGGCGCGGCGACCTCGGACGAGGCGACCGCCGCTGGCTCGGACGATCCCGACTGGCCGCAGGCGGCGACACCCAGCGCCACGAGGGCGAGGACCGGAACTGTCATCTTCATGGCGCAACTCCCGCTTTCGGCCCGACACGCCCAGCCAATCAGAAGCGCACCGCCCGTTCAACCTCGACGATAGGAAGTCGCGCAGGCAGTATCCCTCGACAGCGAGCGGGGGACAGCATGGCGCGGGACGGATTGGCGACTCCGCGAGGAGACCTGCCCTACTACGCCGGCGTTCCGGTGCGCCTCGGCGCGCGAGGCTGGGCTCTCGCCCTCGCCGGGGTGGCGGCAGGGTTCACCTGTCTGCTGCTGCCCTTCGCCGGACAGTGGCCGGCGGCCGTGCTGTTTGTCGCCCTGCCCCTGATCGGACTGCGGCTGGCGGCCGGGGCGGGCTGGACCGCGATCTTTCGCCGGCTGACCTGGCGTGACGCCCTGATCGGCCTGGCCTTCGGCCTGCTCAACCTCGTCGTCACCCTGCTGGTCGGCCTTGTGGTCATGGAGGCCGGCACGCCTTCGACCAGCAACCCGGCAAACGCCCTGATGGCCGCCATGGGACCGGCGGAACTGGTCAACTTCTTCGTTCACGCCGCCCTGCAGCTCTTCGGCGAGGAGCTGATCTCGGTCATCCCGTTCCTGGCGCTGCTCACCCTGGCCTTCGGCCCGCTGGGCCTGCCCAGGCCGGTCGCCATGCTGCTGGCCCTGGTCGGCGTCTCCTTGCTCTTCGCCGCGCTCCATCTGCCGACCTACGGCTGGAACCTGGTCCAGACCTTCGCCACCATCGGCGTCGCCCGGCTGGTGCTCATCCTGCCCTCCCTGCTGACCCGCAACATCTGGTCCTCGACCATCGCCCATGTGGTCAACGACTGGCTTCTGTTCGCAACCGCCCTGATCCTTGGCGCTCACATCGCGTCATGACGCACTTGTCGTCCGCCGCGTCATGCAGCCAAGCTGGCGGAAACAGAAAACAGGGTCGCGGGAGCGGAACATGGCGGAACTGAGCGGACGGGTGGCCCTGGTCACCGGGGCCTCGAGAGGCATCGGCGCCGCCGCCGCGCGGGCGCTGGCCGGCGCGGGGGCCAAGGTCGTCGTCGCCGATCTCGCACCGCCCAGCGAGCTGGCCGAGGAACTCGGCGGGCTGGCGCTGGCGCTCGATGTCACCTCCGAAGCCGCATGGGCCGAAGCGATGGCGACTATCGCCGACCAGGCCGGCGGCCTCGACATCCTGGTCAACAACGCCGGCCTGTTCCTGATGAAGCCGGTCACAGAGACCAGCCTCGAGGACTGGCGCCGCGTGCACGCGGTCAATGTCGAGGGCGTCTTCCTCGGCTGCCGCGCCGCCATACCGCTGCTGGCGGCGCGGGCCGGCCGCTGGAGCGGCGGCGCCTCGATCATCAACCTCTCCTCGATCGCCGGCCTCGTCGGCTCGGCCGGGGCGGTCTGCTACAACGCCTCCAAGGGCGCGGTCCGGCTGATGACCAAGGGCCTGGCGATGGAGCTCGCCCCCGCCCGCATCCGCGTCAACTCGGTCCATCCCGGCGTCATCGAGACGGCCATGGGCGACGAGGTCGTCGCCGCCTTCTCCGCCGGCCTCGGCGTCGGCGACAACGAGGCCCGCACCCAGCTCGCCCAGCGACACCCCCTAGGCCGCATGGGTCGCGTCGAGGACATCGCCCAGGCCATCCTCCACCTCGCCGGCGATCGCTCGGCCTTCATGACCGGCTCCGAACTGGTTGTGGACGGCGGCTTCACCGCCAACTGAGGTCAGCCCCCGATGCGCTGGAGAAAACTGTTCCGCTGCCTGAGGGTCGGCCACATCTGGAAGGTCAGCAACAGCGTCCGCGGCACCCTCGTCTGCGAACGCTGCGCCTGGCGCCGCAAGATGCCGTAGGGCGGCGGACTTCAGGAACACGGGAGGACAGCATGGCCGACCTCGAAAGCAATAAGTCGAACGTGATCGCCTTCTACGACCTGATGTTCAACCAATGCAGGCCGCGGGACGCCATCGAGCGCTATGCCGGCGCCGACTACATCCAGCACAACCCCCATGTCGCGACCGGCAAGGAGGGCTTCATCGCCTATTTCGAGCGAATGGCGCGGGAATGGCCAGGCAAGAGGGTCGAGGTGCGCCGGGCGATCGCGGAAGGCGATCTGGTCGTCCTGCATTGTCACCAGCATTGGCCGGGAGATCATGACTACGCTGGCATCGACATCTTTCGGCTCGATGAGAACGGCAAGATCGTCGAACACTGGGACGTGCTCCAGATCATTCCGGAGCAATCGGCCAACCCCAACGGCATGTTCTGAGTTCGGGCCTGGACGATCATCCCGCAGCGATCAGCACGCCGCAAACGGGCCGTGGACAAAGATGGTCGCAGACTAGGTCGGCCCCGTCCCGAGAAATGGCGCACCCGACACGATTCGAACGTGTGACCTTTGCCTTCGGAGGGCTAAGGTCTAGCGTTTTCCAGGCTTTCCGCCAGTTTCCCTGAATGGTCCAATATCCTGTTTTTCTTGCCCTTTCGCGCCCTCACGTGGCACACAGTTGCGCCGGGCTTTCCGCGCGGTGGTGACTTGGTGGTGACTCAGAGAGGCTGAGTCACCACGGGAGGTGATGATGGAAGCGGCTCGGCGGGTGGCGAAGATCGGCAAGCGGGTGGTGGACGCCGCCAAGCCTGAAGAAGCGGCCTATCGGCTTTGGGATAGCGAGCTGAAGGGCTTCGGGCTGAAGGTCTCCAAACACGGCGTGAAGACCTACTTCGTCTGGTACCGGGTCGGCGAAGGCCGGGCTTCGCAGCGCCGGGAGTTCACCCTTGGCCGCCATGGGGTCCTGGAGCCGGAAACGGCTCGCGCTGAAGCGATCAAGGTCCTGGCCGCCGCCAACGCGCGGAAGGACCCGCAGGCTGAACGGATCAAGGCGCGCGGCGAGCTGACTATCTCCGCGCTCTGCGATCGCTATCTCGCCGATGGCGCCGGGGCGAAGAAGGACAGCACGCTTCGGGCCGACCGGTCGCGCATCGCCGCCCATATCAAGCCCCTCTTGGGAACCCGGCCGGTATCGTCAGTGACATCCTCCGACGTCGCGCGGTTCATGCGCGACGTGGCGGCGGGAAAGACCGCCGCGCCGGCCAAGCCGTCTGTCGCCGCCTTGCGCGCCAAGGGCCTGAAGGGCGCGGCGCTGAAGACCGCCGAGCGTCGGCGGCTTAAGGATCCGGCCGCGCGGGGTGGAAAGGGCACCGCGACGCGCACGGTCGGGCTGCTCGGCGCCATCTTCGCCTTCGCCGTCAAGGAAGGGATGCGGCCGGACAATCCGGTCCGTGGGGTGGAGCGCTATCGTGACCGGCAGTCGCAACGCTTTCTGTCGGCCGATGAACTGGCGCGCCTCACCGCCGCGATGGCCGAAGCCGAAAGCACGGGGGTCAACGGGCGGGGACTGGCCGTGATCCGGCTCCTGACACTCACCGGCGCCCGGAAGGGCGAGATCGAGGGGCTGCGTTGGGACGAAGTGGACTTTGAACGGTCCTGCCTGGCGCTGAAGGACTCCAAGACCGGCGCCCGGATCGTTCCGATCGGCGCGGCGGCGCTTCAGGCGCTCAATGATGTGGAGCGAGTGAAGGGATTATAACAAACCACTATAAATAAACAGCTTTTTTTGCTACAATTACCTACACAGAGCCTACACAGTTTCGGTGAATCAATAACTTACACCGCTATTCTGCACAGTTTCTGCACAGTGGGAAGCGAAGAAATGAGTTTCATCCTCGATAAAGAGCAGGTCAAACCCGGCCTAATCATCTTCCGGCGCGGCGATGTCGGGCACGACAATTACTATTGCCGCGTCAGGATACAGAACGAGGATCGCTACAAGACAATCTCGCTGCGCACGGCGGATCGGCAGGCGGCGCGTGACCGTGCGCTGGACGAATATGCCGACATCCGTTTTAGGGTGAAGCACGATGTCCCCGTGTTCAATCGTCCTTTTTCGCAAGTCGCAGAGGAATACGCCGATGCTCAGCAGCGGCGTGCCAACGCTGGTGAAGTCAGTCAGGCGCGGGCCATGAATGTCAAAAATAAGGTTAATGGCCCTCTCAAAGATTATGTCGGCAGCACGCAGGTTCATCTTGTTACGCAGGATCGCTGGTCTGAATATCCACTATGGCGGCGTGAAAATGGCAAGGGACGCCGCAACAGCATCATTAGCGATTCGACCATTCGCATCGAAATGAGCATTTTCGCCGCCATCATGAATTTCGCCATCAGTAAGCGATATGTGCCTGCGCATCATCGCTTCGAGGGAATGCCAAAGCTCAAAACAAACCGCCGCGATGAATTTACGCTGGAGGAGTATCGCAAGCTTCATACCAAAGGCCGCAAATGGATGAAGGAGGCGACCACGCCACAGGGTGTTTGGTATCGCCAGATTTGCTACAATTTCATCCTCATCATGTGCAACACAGGGATGCGCCCGCCCGAAGCGAAGAATCTCCGCTGGCGGGACATCACAACCGCCAAGGACAAGGATGGGCAAGAAATCCTTGTCCTCTATGTTCAGGGCAAGGGCAAAACCCGCAAACTCATTGCCCC
The DNA here is from genome assembly GCA_046295055.1 of Caulobacter sp. GTDB lineage: Bacteria > Pseudomonadota > Alphaproteobacteria > Caulobacterales > Caulobacteraceae > Caulobacter. The sequence goes on from JBKBOD010000010.1 coordinate 29,129, forward strand.
TATCAGCGTTGGAAAATATCTAGACCGTGTCCGCGAGCTTTCCAAGGCGACCAAACAGGACGATCCCGTATTCACGATCATCAACGGTAAGCCCGCGAAATGGCTCTACCGCGATACCGTAGAAGAACTCCTTAAATATACAGAACTCCGAGAGGGCGCGAGCGGGATTCCTCGCACGACCTATTGCTTCCGTCATACCTACGCCACGCTGCGGCTGTCCGCCGGGGTGGATGTCTATATCCTCGCCCAGCAGATGGGCACCTCAGTCAAAATGATCGAGCAGCATTATGGGCATGTGAACACCATCAAACATGCCGACCGCGTATTAATGGGCATTGGCGGATGGGACGCCATGCACAACGAAATGAACGCCGAAATCGACAAGCTGGAAGCCAAGGCAAAAGCTGTGGAGTCCGTCAAAGCCAAGCAGACGGAGAAACCCCGACGTCCCAAACGCTAGCACGCATCGTTTAAGCCATCGAGTTCGATGGCCGATGCAACAGGGCTATGCGTTTCTGCCGAATTTCACGACGCGCCGCTAGCGCTTCCTGGTCGTGGAGTTCGGCCAAGCGAGCTTGGGAATAAGGTGCGCTGAGCCTCAAGCACCCCCATGATCGCGTCTTTCCGCGAAGCCTTTGCCTTAGCCGCTGGCTAATCGGAGGCAATGGATTGCGGAGCCTGCCGGTAGGCAGGCCATCGCCTTTAAGCCTCGTCATCATCCTTCCTGATATACCGCGAACCCCGCGAACTGCCCTGCACGACCGCCTGCCTTGCGGTTTCATCATCCCATAGCAAACGATGCGGCTTGCCCCGCAGGATCGTCTTTTCCCCGCGACGCAAAGCCTCGCCGGGTTTCAAACGAATGATAGACCTTCCGGCCACCTCATCTTTGGTGATTGTGCTGGCGCGAACAAGCAGGGTGACCCAACCGTCCTTGCCGCGCTCGATAACCTCGGCGGCAACCAGACGCTCTCCGATACGCAGCGCCTTGCCGCGCTTGCGCCGATCATAGATGCCTTCCGTCCAACGGATGACATCTGCGGCTATAAAGTCCGTAGCGGGAACCCATTGATCCATCCGCTGCTACCCCGACTGGCTGTTCCTCTCTCTATTTGAACATGAAAACAGGATAATTTGATTGCGATTTGTTACACCGCCCCTGACGGGCCGGGCTCTATCGCTGGCGCTACCGAACCCGTGCAATACATACGTATGAGGGTTTCCGCCCATGCGGGTGACGATCCTTGGCGGGATGTAGAGGTGCAGTGAAAGGTGCTATTTGGCGCAAGCAACACACGTTAGAACTGCTGGATTGTGAGCGATGCGGGCTGGCGGGATTTCATCGCCACACACGCTGCAATATCCATACTCGCCACTCTCAAGGCGATTGAGTGCCGCATCAATACGATCGCGCTCCATTTTCCGCCGTCTTTGAACGGCAAGCGCCATTGCCTGCATTTGCATCGCGTCAATGCGCGATAGACGACCTACGCTCTCTTGGTCGAGCTGGACGGGCGCGCTATCAGCTTTGGCCTGTTCCTCGTGCGTAAAGGTGGCGAGACGAAGCTCCTCCAACCGTGCCCGTATAGCGGCTAAATCAAGCGCCACTTATCGAACCAGCAAAACAGGGGCATCAACGGTACGGATCATCGCAGTCGTAGTGCTGCCAACGATCAGTGTGCGGAGCGGGGAATGGCCGTATGCTCCCATCACGAGGATCGAGGCCGGTTGTTCAGTCATATATGCGCTGATTGCCTTGTCCGCCCGCCCTTCAACGTGATGTAATACTGGTTTGACTGAGAAGCGTGCTGCCGCAGCCTCCAGCTTTTGATGATGGGGTGTATCGTGATGCCCAGCCATTACCAAATGCACTTCCAAGTTGGCAAAGAGCGGGGACAAAATAACGAGATCAACGGCCCGCAGAGCAGCATCACTGCCATCGAATGCAATGACGACTGATGTCGGAACGGTGAATTGCAAAGGTGCGACAAGCACCGGCTTGTCACTTGCGCGAACGACCCGTTCAATTTTTGATCCGATGTGATCCGAGGCAAACTCGCTGGATGCACCTCGCTTGCCCAAGATCACCAGATCGGCTTCGGCTTCGCGTTCAATGATCGTTTCAACGATCCCGCCGTGCCGGTGCAACTGGTGGACGTTGCTTAAGCCGCCATCTTTTAACAACTGCTCGGCTTGCGCCAGCAGGATGCGGCCACGCTCCTTGGCGATTTTGCCCTCCGCCTCGTCGATGCGGGTGAGTTCCTCAAGCAGCTCGGCTTTGCTTCCAAGGCCGATAGCGCCGCTCAAGTCATGACGGGTTGCAACCGCATCTTTGCGTTGAATGACGTGCAGTATTTCTACCGTCGCATCGAGCCGCTTGCCCGCCCAGACGGTGAGATCGATAACGCTGTTTGCGTAGGACGACGCATCAATACATGCGAGAATCTGGTTCATATCGGCTCTCCTCAATGTCCGGCGAGCTGTTCGCTCGCACCCGGTTTGTCATGAATAGCGAAGCGATCCACCATCATGGCGCTCGCCTGATTGAGGCCCACAATCGTGACCTCCGTGCCCTCGCGGCGGAATTTCAGTATGGCTTTGTCCAGCACGCCAATTGCTGAAATATCCCAGAAATGGGCTCCCGATACGTCAATCTCCACGGCGTCGATGACTTCCTTGAAGTCAAATGCCTCAGCAAATCGATCAGCCGATGCAAAGAATACCTGTCCCGTGACAGTGTAGGTACGAGTCTGGCCGTCAGCCGACAAAGTGGCGTCGACGGTGAACAGGCTCTTCACTTTGCTGGCGAAGAACAATCCCGAGAGGATGACACCCGCAAGAACGCCTTGCGCAAGGTCATGCGTCCAAACCACAACCACCACTGTCACCACCATCACCACAGATGATTGCCACGGATGGCTGCGCAGGTTCCTGATTGAACCCCAGCTAAACGTGCCAATCGACACCATGATCATCACGGCAACAAGTGATGGCATCGGTATTTTGCTGACCAGTGGCCCAAGAACAACGATCAGGAACAGCAGGAAACAGCCTGCGACCATTGTCGAAAGTCGGGTGCTGCCGCCGGATTTTACGTTGATGACCGATTGCCCGATCATGGCACAGCCACCCATGCCGCCGAAAAAGCCGGTGACGAGGTTTGCGATACCTTGGCCTTTGCACTCCTGTCGCTTATCGCTGGGAGTATCGGTCAGGTCATCAACAATCTGTGCTGTCATCATGGATTCGAGCAAGCCCACTGCTGCCATCGTCAGCGAGTAGGGCAGAATGATCTGAAACATCTCAAATGTGAGCGGCACATTTGGTAGAGCGAAAAAGGGAAGCGAAGAGGGCAGTTGCCCCATATCGCCAACCGTATTCACACCAAGGCCACCATAAATCGAGATGGTGGTGAGAACGACAATGGCGACCAGCGGTGATGGCACCGCCTTGGTTAGTCGCGGAAAGAGATAGATGATTGCAAGACCGCCCGCGACCATCGCGTATGTCACCCATGTCACTCCGGTAAGCTGGGGGAGTTGCGCAATGAAAATGAGAATAGCGAGTGCGTTGACAAAGCCTGTAATCACCGACCGCGAGACATATTGCATCAACAGGTCTAGCCGCAGAAAACCTGCGATCACCTGAATGATTCCCATCAACACGGTCGCGGCGAAGAGATATTCAACGCCGTGATCGCGGATCAGTGGCAAGACCAATACCGCAATAGCTGCGGTGGCAGCCGAAATCATACCGGGCCGCCCGCCAATCAATGCAGTAATCACCGCGATTGAGAACGAGGCGTAAAGCCCGACCTTTGGATCGACACCTGCAATAATCGAAAACCCGATGGCTTCGGGAATAAGCGCAAGTGCAACAACAATTCCCGCAAGGATGTCCCCGCGCGGGTTAGAAAGCCATTCGCGGCGAAGCGTGGCGAGTGAGATCATTTATTAAACCTAGGGATTTTTCAGCGGAGGCGGTTCACACCGGCGTCTGAAGCCAGCATCTCGGAGCGATGCCTGTGTCGCTGTTTGGTTGTCCGAGGGATAGGCGCCCGGCCGAGCCACCCGATTGACGGGTCCGTCTTGATGGGACCATACCCGAAAATAAACAAATGCTGCAAGTGCTAACAGCATGGTGGGGCGTTTTACTTCGCGGAATACTAAGCCCGCACATGGGCTTAGGGCAGCATTTTCGAGCCTTGCGGCGAATATGGGGCGCATTCACCGCATTTAATGCGGCGAATAATCTTGCATTTTTCGGCGAATACGGGTCATAATCGCCGCAGAAGGTGCGGTGATTATGACGTATATCCATGCACGAGCCGATTGGCCAAATCTGCGCTGGAGCGACGAGCAGCTCGCCCAGCCGCTTGCCGCCGTGCGCCATCGCCAAGGGCGATTGATCGGGCACATGGAAGCCCTTGGGTTTCCGCTGCGCGAAGAAGCCGTGCTGCAAGCCCTAACCGAAGATGTCATCAAATCGAGCGAGATCGAAGGCGAGGTGCTTGACCGCGATCAAGTGCGTTCGTCCATCGCCCGACGCCTTGGCATGGACATTGGCGGCTTAGTTCAAGCGGATCGTAACGTCGAAGGCGTTGTCGAAATGATGCTCGACGCCACGCAGAACTATGCCCAGCCGCTGACTGCCGAGCGGCTGCATGACTGGCACGCTGCCCTGTTTCCGACAGGGCGCAGCGGCATGAGCAAGATCACAGTTGGCGCTTGGCGCACCGGCGACGATGGCCCTATGCAGGTTGTATCAGGGCCGATTGGCCGCGAGCGCGTCCATTATGAAGCGCCAGACGCCGAGCGGCTTTATGCTGAGATGGGGAAGTTCCTCACATGGTTTGAAACTGCCCAGCCCGACCCCGTGCTCAAAGCCGGTGTCGCGCACCTGTGGTTTGTGACCATCCACCCGTTTGATGATGGCAATGGCCGTATTGCCCGCGCCATTTCCGACCTTGCGCTAGCGCGCGCGGAAGGCACGGCGCAGCGGTTCTACAGCATGTCCGCGCAGATCAGGACTGAACGCAACGCCTATTACAACATGCTGGAAACCACGCAGAAAGGCGACGTGGACATCACGCCCTGGTTGTTGTGGTTCATCGGCTGTCTTGACCGCGCTTTCGACGGTGCCGAAATCATCCTCGCCAGTGTCATGCGCAAGGCGCGGTTCTGGGATTCGGTCGCAGACCAGCCCTTGAACGACCGTCAACGCAAGATCCTCAACCGCTTGCTCGATGGCTTCGACGGCAAACTGACCAACGCCAAATGGGCGACCATCGCCAAAACCTCGCCCGATACTGCGCTGCGCGACATCACCGATCTCGTTCAGCGCGGCATCTTGGTCAAGGAACCGGGAGGCGGGCGTAGCACCAGCTATGCGTTGCCTGCGGAGCCGCAATCATGACTGGAGAAGGCTTGGGGCCGGACAACGCCATTTGGGATGACGGCGAATGGATAAGCTGGGACGAGATTAACCAGCAAATCCAGTATAAGGAATGGGGTGCCCGTTATCCCAATGCCGACTTGTCATTGGTGCCCATCTTTGAATCCCTGATCGGCGTTGCCGAGGAATATTATCATCTCACCGGCAGCCATTTGCAGGTCTACGGCGATATAGGCGAACTTTACGGGGCGATCACGCACGGTATCAAGCTGCATCGGAACTACGCCAAGGGATCGGACGGGCGGCTTGGTAATCATTTCGTCGAGGTCAAGACCATTACGCCATTCAAGAATTGCGATGTGGTCGAGATCAACCTCGACCGGAATTTCAGCCAAGTCCTGATCGTTAAGATCAACGCCGATTTTGAAGTGCGTGCCAAGCTCATTGACCGCAAGGCTCTCCCTAAAGACAAGGTGCGGGGCAACAGGTTGCGCATCGACTGGGCACAACTCCGAGGCCCGCAAACCACATAGCAGCATGACCCTGACATGCCGATGTGATGCTGCCCGCCACCGATGGCGGGCGGGGTTTTCTCGTACCGTCACCACGCGAAAATCAGTGCACCGACACGATGAATTTTCTCGGTCGCCTTTGTCTCCTTGAGAACAAGGGAAGGCACGTTTCAGTCCATTACGGCCTCTTATTGGGTCGCTTCTGGCACAGCCCCGCCTGTCGTCAATCGCCTGCGCTTCCGCGCCTCTCGCTTCGCTTTGGCTTGTGCAGCTTGCACCTTCGGGCGGGTTTCGCCCGGCGTTGACCACCGGCTTGATGGGCCGCGCCGACTTCTCCCCATGAGGCCGCAGATGGTCTGCGCGCCTCCAATCTCAAGGAGAATGACAATGGCGAACGTCGATCAAAATTCACCCGCTTTCATGCTCTGGTGCGTGGAAGGTGACGGCAAGGATGCCCGCTGGACCCGCATCGGGGCCGCGTGGCTTCATCAGGACGGCAAGGGCTTCAACATGCGCTGCAACGCGATCCCGTTGCAGGGCCGCTTGGTTGCTCGCGCCTTCACCCCGAAAGCTGATCGCGAAGCGGCGCAAGGAGGTCTGGTATGAACGCGCCCCTCCAAACCGCATCGCGTATCCGCGAGCTGAACGACCAGTTCCGCACGTGCTTCATCGGCGGGCGCGTCCTGATCACCGAGGGCATCACCGCCCTTGGTGACAGCTTCACCAGCGGCTGCGTGCAAGCGGTGCAACGCTTCACCGATTTCAGCGCCGATAACGATCCATACGGCGAACACGACTTCGGCTGTGCCACCGTCGATGGCCGCAAGGTGTTCTGGAAGATCGACTATTACGACCGGGACTGCCTCTATGGCTCCGAATGTCCGGCCGATCCCGCCCAGACCATCCGAGTCCTCACCATCATGCTGGCCAGTGAATACTAGGCTAGCGCGCGCGCCGCCGGCGATGTCGGCGGCGCGTCGCCTTGCACTTCCGTCAGAAGCGCGGACCCTGCGGGGGACGCGAGCGTTGCGCCAGACGGGCCAAAGCCTGCTCGACGTGGCGCAGCGAAACGTGAACGTCAGAGGTCAAGAAGCGGGACTGTGGGTTACGGCGCAGATCGCTCAGCAGGCGACCGTAGAGAGCGCGCAGTTCCTGTTCGTTCATGCCAGCGAGTTCGGCGGGGGTGATAAACAGCGACATGATTTTTCTCCCAGTCTGTAGCCGCGACCATCGCGGGCCTTCATGGCAGACAGAAAGCAGGGCGTTCGCCTTGGCCGCACTCGACGCAACGCAGTGGAGAAGCCGCGAAGTGGCTTGCGGCCCAAAGGGCGAATCCCCTGCAAGGATGACCATTAAGAAGGCCCGTGTGGCGTCGGCGCACAGGGAGAAATCGGCGCGTTCTAAAGCCCTGCACAGAAATGCTTGAACAATCGGAGAAATGACGCTGAAAAGAGAGCCTGACTCGTGTGCGCAGGGAATTATTTGAATCGAATTATTCGTCTTTGGCTGTTGATCGCTTTCTGCCTTGCCTGGCCTGTTGCCAGCCACGCCCAAGACCGCGACCAGATCACCCGTGGGATCACTTATGCACTGACCGACAATGCGCTGATCGAGCGCGAACGCGCCCGCGCCGATGTGCCCGACGATTTTGCCGCCGACATGTTTGCCCTCAATCGTCAGCGGCTTTCCGAGAACTACGCAGCAGCGGAGCGGATTGGGCAAGGCCGTGCTATCCGGCAGGAGGCAGAGCGCCGAGCCAACCGCACCATCGGCGCGACGCTGCGCACCGATTACTTGCGCAGCTTTCCTGACCCGCAGCGTGTGCGCTCCGACCTTGCGGCCAGTTCCGGCGATGTCAGCGATGCAGAGCTTGCGGGCCGTCAGGCTGGCCGCATGACCATGCTGGCCAATTCGCTCAAAGGTTTGCAGGGTGAAACCGCCGAAGGCCGCTGGCCTGCCGACGTGACGCAGCGCATCCGCATCTACTGGCTAAATTTCCACGACCTCCGCGACCGCATGAATCCGACCTTCACGGACACCTGCGCACGCTGGCAGTTCTGGTGCAAAACACGGGGAGAAGTGTTTAATCGCGCGCGTGTCCATTACGAGCACGACCTCGAACGCGCGCAGGAAACGGCGACGCTCTATCTCCCCGAGGGTTTCCGTGAACGCTTCGTTGACTCAACCGGCGTCGGCGGCAGCCGCGCAGGGCACAAGCAGTATCAAGCGCAGCTCCGCGATGAACGCGAAGCCGCCGAGCGGGCACGGGAGATAAAAAAAGACGGCGTGAGCTTTCGCACGCTTATGCCGATCATCGGTTCGGCTTTGCTCGTGTTGATCCTCATCAGCATGATGTTCACCCGAAACAATCGGGGCGGTGCTCGCCCTCCACTGACCGACAATCACGGCTCCGCCACATGGGGCGCGATGAACATGGATGTTCATCCGCTTGAGCCGCTGTTCGGAGTGTTCCTTGGCAAATATGCCTGGCCGCAGCACACCGATGGGCAGGTCAAAACCCCGCCAGTATTCACAAAGCCTGAGGCGCATACCCTCATCATGGCCCCGACGCGAACGGGCAAAGGCACGCGCATCATCGTGCCGACGCTACTGCGCTATGATGGCTCGATGCTGGTCATCGACCCCAAAGGCGAGAACGCCGCCATTGCGGGGCGGCAACGCGCGGAGCTGCCCGGCCATAAGGTTCACGTTCTCAATCCGTGGGGCGTGTTGGACGATGAACTGGCAAAGCGAGGTTTGCCAACGTCGCGCTACAATCCGCTTGACGCGATCCAGCGCGGCGATCCCGACGCCGCCAGCATCGCGCACACGATGGCGGAAAGCATCTGCGCCCGCAGCGGCGATCCGCGCAATGCCTATTGGGAGGGCAGCGCCACAGCGATCCTGACCGCCGTGTTCCTCTGGCTTGCCGACAATGACAGTGACCGCGAAAAGAAGACATTGGCGCGCGTGCGCCAGATCGTCACGCTCCCGCAGGATCGGCTTGAGAAGGAATACTTCATTCCGATGGCAGCCAGCACCGCCTATGGCGGTGCGATTGCAGAGAACATCGGGCCGTTCGTGTCCTCGGGGGATTCCCGGGACATGCCCTCGATTTTGCGCACGCTGGCCGAGGCCACGCGCTTCATCAGCGACGAGCGCCTCAAAGAAGCAACATCGGCTATCTCCGATTTCGATTTGCGTACCTTCCCACACAGGTCGGAAACCGTGTTTCTGGTTATACCGCCCGACCGCATGAAAGCGCAGGCGACATGGCTGCGCCTTATGCTCGCTGCTTTCGCCCATGCCTTCCGCACAGCCAAACCGCGCGGGCAGATACGCGGCATGATGCTGATCGACGAGCTACCGGCGCTCGGGAAGATTCCCGACCTGCCGACCGACCTTGCTACCATGAGCGGCTACGGCCTCGACTATACGCTGATCGTGCAGGACATGGGGCAGCTCAAAGCGACCTATGGCGAGGAGTCCCGCACGATCCTTGCCAACTGCGGCTGGAAATGGCTGTGCAACGTGCGCGACTACGACACCGCCAAGTATGTCTCCGACACTCTTGGCCAGCGCACCGTCGGCACCGCCACGGTGAACGAGGGGCAGACCGGACAGGGCGAAGCCACCAGCGGCAAGGCATATGGGGAGATGGGCCGCTCGCTGCTCACCCCTGACGAAGTTATGCAGCTCGGGCGCGACAGAGCCATCGTGCTGCCGCCCGCTGGCCGTCCGTTTCAAATATGGGGCGTGGATTACTGGACTATCCGCGACGAGTTCCTGCCGTATCGCGAGGGCGCGATGCAGCTCTATTATTCGCACCCCTTGGTGATCGACCCTAACCCCTACAGACAGGGTGCGGACGGGCAGGAACAGGCCGCAAAGTAGCAACGTTCCGCAACACAAGACGCAAGGAAATTTCCGGGCGAATCTGCTTTAATCATGTTGTCCGTCGCTGGTCTCCAACGGACTGGTGGCGGACGCCCAAGGCGAAAAATTTGCGACACGGCAAGATCAGACGCACACAACCGTATGCGCCATAGCCTTAAACTACTACATAAGTTGCGCGCCGTACCCCCTTAGCAATTCACAGTTGCACAAACTCATGTTATGCTAATAACAGGATATGCAAGCCATGCGCGGTATTACCGCGCGCCTTGGCAAGGGGTTCTTCGACCCCGTTGCATCCCCGACCAAGGAGAGCCTTCGTGCCCTCCTGTGGAACCTCCAGAGCAGGGGATTTCCCTCCCCATGCACCCTGGACCGGGATGATGAACATATGCGCCCCCCGCATCTGTTCGTCATCCCTCCAAAGGAGCTTTCGCGCTCCCTTGGAAACCCACCGACCGCTGATTGCAGCGGCCACAACCAAAGGGCTTTCATGCCCCTTGGAACCCAGACCGGGGATTGCGAACCCCGGCCCCCCGGCAGGCATTTCGCGCCTGCAACCGACCAAGGCGGTGCCTTGGAACCCTTCATAACAGGAGGGCGGGTGGCAACAGGAAGTGACAAACGGCAACGGAAGCGCCTCATTACGTTCCGTGTGACCGACGAAGAATACGCCCGGTATCAGGAACGGGCTTCGCGTGCTGGCCTCGCAGTCGGAGCGTTTGCCCGTGCTGCTGGCCTCAACGAAGCTGGCCCCCGTGCGCGTCGCCGTCGCCCCATCGAACATGCTACCCTCGCGCAGCTTATGGCTGCCATGAACCGCGTCGGCAACAACCTCAACCAGATCGCCCGCAACACCAATCTTGGCCTCGACATTGATGTGCCCGTGCTGCGCGATGCCCTGCACGAATACCACGCGGTGGTCGGCGCGATCTATGAAGCCCTCGGCATGGAGAACGCCGGTGATCATCAAGGGAAAAAGCCGGGCGGGCGCTAGCCAGCTCGCCCAACACCTTGGCCGCGCCGACACCAACGAGCGCATCGAAATCCTGCAACTGGATTCCGCAGGAACGCCCGCCGAAGCCTTCCGCGACTGGCAGACCTACACCCTCGCCACCAAGGGCAAACTCGGCCTCTACCATGCCAACATCGACCCCGACGCCAAATATGAAATGACCCCGCAGCAATGGATGCGGGCCGTCGATATTTTGGAGGAGGAGCTTGGCCTACAGGGCCAGCCCCGTGCCGTCGTGATGCACGAAAAGAACGGGCGCGAGCATATCCATGTTGTCTGGGCACGCGCCGATATGGACACCATGACGTTGCGCTCCGACAGCATGAATTATCAGGCCCACGAGCGTGCCAGTCTGCGCATGGAGCAAGAGTTCGGGCATGAGCATGTTCCCGGCAAACACGCCAAGCGTGACCGGGATGCCCAGCCCGAGTTCCCCACCGCCGAGGTCAACCACGACGAATGGCAACAGCGAGAACGCGGCGGCATCGACCACCGCGAACGCAAAGCTCACGTCACGGCGCTTTACGAGGCCAGCGATGGTGGCCCTGCCTTCAAGGCCGCGCTTGAAGATGCAGGATATGTGCTGGCGCGGGGAGACCGCCGCGACTTCGTGATCCTTGATGACGACGCCAAAGCCCACAGCCTTGGTCGCCAGCTTCCCGGCGTGAAGGCCAAAGACTTGCGCGCCTTCATGGCCGACATCGACCCTGAATTATTGCCCAGCGTGAAGGAGGCCCGCGCCGCCATCCGCGAGGCCACCCGTGCGCAGCCAACGCCAGATCAGGACAAACCTGAACCGTCCACACCCGAACGCGACAATACCTCGCCGCAACAGTCCGAGGCCGACCGCGAGCGCGTCGCCTCCCTTCGCCGCGCGATCATCAAGCGCCACAGTGCCGAGCTGAAAGAGCAGGAATTGCGACATGCCCGCGAGGTCGAAACCTTGCAGGAGAACCAGCAAGCCGCCGCCGATAAGGCCATCCTGTCATTCGCGCAGGAACAGGCGCAACGCACGATCAAAGACCGCCCACAGGAGCCGGGCGGGATCACCCGCCTGATCCGCACCATCCGCGAAATCGTGGACGAGGAGGCGCGCCGCCAACGTCTCGCAGACGAGGCCGAGCGCGCCCGCGATGCCGAGGATCGCCGCAATGATGAGGTGCGCATCATGGTATCCGGCCTCAACGCTGCCCAGCGTGCAGAAATCGACACGCTAGTTGATCGGCAGGGGCGAGAGCGGGCCGACCTCCTTGATGAGCAGTCCCGCGACCTTAAACGCCGCGTCGAGGACGAGCAGCGCGCGATCGCGCTTGAGCGCGAATACGAGCAGCGACGCAGGGATGCTTTGGCCAAGGACCGCGAAGGGCCGGAGCGCGATCCCCGCGCACGCTGATGGGCTCGCGCTTCTTGCAATCGGAACCGGGCCTGCTGATCCAGCAGATTGCCAGCCTTGTGCCCCAAGCCGCGAAATCGGTATCGCGCTTCGTGCGCGGTATGGCAGTAGCCATCCTGCCGAGCCTTGTTTCAAGGTTCATGGCGGTGGCGCGTCGTGGCAAGAAGACTGAGGACGACAAGGGCAGCGCCAGCCACAGCGAGGCCACCTCGAAGTTCTTTGCGGGTTCCAGCTCGGCGACAGGTGACGCCGTTGACGGGGCTGATTTTGGGTCGATGTTCCTTGCACCGCCAATGGCCCCGCGACCTAGCCCAAGGCCGCGATCTGCGCGCCGCCTGCGGGCACTCTTCCGTGCTCGTCACTTCCTGAAACCGCCGTGGATGCGTTGAAAAGCTATTCGCGCATTTTCAAATGATCCGAATAATTTAGGTGGCGCTTATAGGCGCAGTACCATAAATGGTGTTTCACTTTTGTTCTTGACGATCTGCTTGCTGTTGAGGCAAATTGATGCAAGGTGCAGCACCGTGCAGCAGAGTGAGTCTCATGACATCCAAACATAGGATCACAGTCAATCTTACGGACGATGAATATGATCGCCTTGAGAATCTGGCGGAGAAATCCAAGGTGTCAAAGGCGTGGCTAGGTCGCCATGCGATAAGCTCTCTGCTTGATCGAGCTGACAAGAACGACGATCAAATGCCGTTGCCGCTGGCCCGGCAGCGTAGGGGGGCATAATGAGGAACCATTCGCTAACGGTCATCGACCTTTTTTGTGGTGCAGGCGGACTGTCCGAAGGATTCCGCCAAGCGGGTTTTCATGTCTTGGCCGGTCAAGATTTTGACGAGCAGGCGGGAAAGACATTCGCCGCCACTCACCCCGAAGCCACTTTTATTGGGGGGCCAATCCAAAAGGTCACGCCCCAGCAGCTATTGAAGGCCGCGGGCAAGAAGAAGGGGGAAATCGACGTGATCGTCGGCGGTCCCCCGTGCCAAGGCTACTCCGTTTACAACCATCAGCGTGGCGTCAGTGACCCGCGCGCTGGACTGTTTCGCGAATATCTCCGTATTGTTGAAGGCATTCAGCCTCGCTGGCTTGTCATGGAAAACGTCACCGGGATCACGTCGATTGCAGGCGGCGGCATCGTTGACGAAATTAAAAAGGAAATGAACAAGCTCGGCTATCGCGTCGAAATGCAAGTTCTCAAAGCCGAAGAATTTGGCGTTCCGCAGGAGCGTCGCCGCGTGTTTTTCATCGCTACAAGAACCGGAGCGCCAATCCTGTTTCCCAAGGCCACGCATGGCCCCGGCCTTGAACCATTTGTCACGGTCTGGGATGCAATATCCGACCTCCCAGTATTGAAGAACGGTGACGGTGAACGCGCTAAAATCGGTTATCGTAAATCTCCGCAGAACGGCTACCAAGCACTGCTGCGTGGAAACTGTCCAGCACCGACCAACCATTCAGCCTCCCGTCTCGCCAAAATCAACGAGGAACGTATGCGGCACATCCCGCCGGGTGGATCGTGGCGCGATATTCCGCACCATCTGCTACCCAACGGCATGAAGCGCGCGAAGCGTAGTGACCATACGAAAAGATATGGCCGTCCTCGCAAGACTGATCTTGCCTGTACTATCCTAACCAAATGCGATGTGCATTGGGGGGCCTACATTCACCCCGTTCAAGACCGTGCGCTGACGGTGCGCGAGGCGGCGCGGTTGCAGTCGTTTCCTGACTTTTTCGAGTTTCAGGGAAGCCGCACCGAGCAATATGTTCAGGTCGGGAACGCCGTTCCGCCGCTGCTGGGTAAGCGCGTCGCCGAGGCCTTGCTTCGAGCGGATTCGATGAAAGTTGCTACGCCAAAGCGCACTCGGGTTCGCGAGGATATGAAGATTGCCGTGTAATCCTGAAAGCATGATCGGCGAGGTTCTTGGTCGCAGGGCTGTAAAAGGCGCAAACCCAGCCACGGCTGAATTTCTGTGCCCATTTATCAAGACGCGCTGCCCCAAGCGCAGCACCAATCTTCCAAACGAACCGTATCCTGTCTGCACCTTGTGGAAAAATGGACCGGCCAATAACCCCGAAGAAGATTTGATCTTCGTATGCCCGAAGCGATTTTACGCGGTCGATTTTCTCACCGAGGTCATCGAGCATTGCTGGCCGGGAGATAAGCCGAACAATCCCCAGATCGCTCGCGAAGTCAAAATGGCGGGTTTTGGCAACGTCGATTTTGTTATCGCCGATGTGAAAGATGACAATGAGATCGACCAGTTTCTATCGGTCGAGTTGCAGGCAATCGACATCACGGGTTCGGCGTTCCCGGCCTATCAGGCACTGCGGGCTGCGCAAGATTTGGAGAAGCGCCCGACCTACAATTTCAATTGGGATAACGTCTACAAACGCTACGTCACCCAGCTCATCCGCAAAGGCTATTTCCACCATCACTGGAAATCCAAGATCGTCGCCGTCATCCCCGAGCAGGTTTATCAGTATATCTTGGGTCGGGCGGCTTTCATGAAAACCGCAGACGTTAAGAATGACCCGCAGGTCAACATCATCTTCATGACCTACAGGTTGGAGAATGACCCTTCGCGACCGGGCGAATATCGCCCACGCCTCGTGACCGTCGAGGGCACGAGCCACACTAATTTGCAAAATGCAATTTTATACAAAGAACCACCACAGCGTGACGCCTTCACCACGCAAATCAAAAGTTCGCTTGTGCGCGGTGCGGTGAAGCTTGCCGACCTGATCGCCGCGGGTGAAATCCCGCCGGGCTTAGAAGATCATGAAGATGAGTGACTTCGGTAGGGCGCAGTCCCTCAAGCGATAGGCACGCTCAGTTCCGCCTCGCTCGTGTCCTCGGTTTCTTCGATATCCTCGCCTTCCTCGGGCACGTTGCCGCTGTATGCTGTCTTGCCCATCGCCGCTTCGATCAGGCCTAGCAGGCGCTTTTGCCGATCTGCCATGAAGGCGTCAAATTGGTCAGCACGGAGCAGGGTCGGGTCGATCAAGTGTGACCGTAGATAGCTGTCGAGATTGTCGCCGCTGATCGGTGGCGTTGAGGCGTTGCCGCTTTCTAGCTTCGCCAAATACTCGCTTGGTGCTACCCCGCCGATGATCCGATTGGTGCGATAGGACAGGGGCGTCTTGTTGATAATGGAGTCGAATACGGCGGGCTTGATGCCCTGCGTTTTGCACCAATCCTGCGGGAAGATGTGGTGGATATCGACGTTCTCCCCAAAGAACACCGTGTGGTCGAATTTCTGGCCGGAGCGAAAATCCTTCGCACCTTCCTTCATCAAAAGCGCGTTCACGCCCTTATAGGCCGCTGAAAGGCGCATCCGCATTGTCTTGAGACGGTCGGCGCGGAACATCGTTTCGCTCACTGTTGTCGGCTCCGTGCCGCCTTTCAGCCAGCCCGGTACTTCCATAAAGTCCTTGGCGATGCGCGTTTCAACTGACGATCCATACAGCTCGCCAAACACGCCGTTCCAATACCATTGCACCAGCTTTGCGCGGTTTGCCTCATGCTCCCACGCATCCCCGATGTCTGCCAGGATCGCTGCCAGCGGCACAATCTGCGACTGATAGGGCAGATCGAAGATACGGTAGATATGCAGCATGTGCAGGAATTTGGCGGCTTGTATGAAGCCGCGCTCCACCTGCGCCTCATACTTCTTGTAGGCTTCAAGGGGAAGATCGAGCAGGGCTTGGCGGTTTCCTGAAACCGCTGGCAGTTCCTTACCTACCTTGCCCGCTTGCTCCGCCATGCGACGACGGTCGCGGGTGTAGAACAGCGATATCGCTTGCAAAAAGTCGGTATTGCCGACGCCATCGAGTATGCCTGCGTCTGAATCCGCTGGTCGCAAAGTATCAGCAAACCGCTGATGGCGGCCTTTCACACCTTCGTCGCCATACCAGTCCTTACGGAGTTCGTGCCCCGAGGCCGCATACATGGCCGTAACCAGCTCGAAAGCATCAAGTGCCTTGCCGCCTGTATTCACTTTCTCGAACACGACGCAAACGGCTTCCTTCGAGGTGGACCGATCAAGCGCGATGACCGGCACCCGATACATTTTAAAGTTTTCTAGAACCTCTTTCTTGAAGGTGCGGAATTGCTCGCGCACATCCTTGTGCTCATCGCCCAACCAGTGATCGTTGAATCCGTCCTGCCAACTGTCCCAATCGAACACCTGGCTGACAGGAAACATCAGCGCGGCATATTCCTTTTGTGGCGTCGAGAGGTCGAGGGTAACGTCTCGACCGAAATCTTTACGCTCCATGCGATCCTCGGGAACGCCGATCACGGCTTCTTCGCGATCAACGGACTCGTCAATGGCTTTGGCGATGTCGATGTAGAACCACCGTTTTACACGCTTCCTTTTTGGCGTTTCAGTTTCAACCACCTTGCCGCGCAGCGTGACCTGATAAAGCGAGGTCATGCGTTGCTGACCATCAAGCAGGAGGGATTGTGGTGCTGTCTGGCGCGCTTCGGGTGGCGCGCCTTCCACCGGACGCGGCTTGAAATTAACGGGGCCGCCTGTGTCGAGCGACATCAACGCGCCAACAGGGAAAGCGCGGGAGATTGATGCAATCAGGCTCTTGATACGATCTTCGTCCCAGACCCAGCTCCGCTGAAAATCCGGCAACTGGATGATGCCCCGATGGCATTCATCAAGCAGCCGGTGGAGGTCGATTGGATTGGTCTGAAAGGTCGCTCCCGCCATGTATTGCTGCCCCTAAATTATTGTCTGTTCGAGTGTTCACGCCCGAAAGGGCGAAGATTCGGATTGTTCAGATAGAGCATACTATGCGCTTGAGAGCATTCTAAAGTTCAATCTTGCTCGGGCGTCCCATTCTGGCCGCGCTCTATCGCTGGCGCGACGAAACCCGCGCGGCGGTTTCCGCCCATTCGGGTGACGATCCCTGACGCATAAGGCTGGGGCTCTGCCCCTCGCGCGCTGCGAAGTCCCTTCCGCCCAGCTTCCTTCGCTTGCGCTCCGTGCAGCCGGTTCCCCGCGAAGGGACTTACTCCGCTTGCCCCCCGCTGTTCGCCACGAGGCAGGGTTTCAGAAACGCATCTGAAACCCGCTGCCAAAGGAGGGCAGAACCATGAAAATCCACCACCCCCAAACCGAACAACCGCGCATCTACGTGGCCTGTCTGGCGGCCTACAACAACGGCATCCTGCATGGCGCATGGATTGAGGCAACCGAGGCGTGGAGCATGTGGGAGGCAACCCGCGACATGCTGGCGAAGTCACCAATTCCCGACGCCGAAGAATGGGCTATCCATGATTATGAGGGCTTCGCCTCTATCCGCATCAACGAATATGACAGCTTCGAGCGCGTAGCCGAACTGGCTGCGTTCATCGCAGAGCATGGCGCGCTAGGCGCAGAGCTTATCGACCACTTTTGCGGCGACTTGGAGGAGGCGCGGAGCGCGCTCGATGATCGCCACCTTGGACAGTATCAGAGCCTCGCCGATTACGTGCAGGACATCACCGAGGAAACCACCGCGATTCCGCAGAGCCTTCGTTACTACATCGACTGGCAAGCGATGGCGCGGGATTGCGAACTCAATGGCGACCTGTTCACCATCCAAACCGCACATGACGCCGTTCATGTGTTTGCGGGGTGCTGACCATGCAGCAGCCCCAGACCTACCGCTTCCAATGGGAAGGCATCGAGATCGAGGCGACCTATAGCCCCGTCCAGTGGGGCGTAATTGCCCATCTTGAGATTGAAAGCATCCAGCCGCCGCGCGCGCCGCTGCCAATCACCGAAACAGGCTACAAATCCCACTATCACCCCTGCGGCACTGTTGAAGCCAATGGTAGCGATGTGGTGGCGCAGATAGTTGCGTGGCTGAACGAGGAGGCGACAAAGCCCGAGTGGCGTGCATACGCAGTTAGGAGCCGCCAAGGCGAGCTGTTCTAAAGGGGGGAAACCGCGCCGAGCGCGCGGATTTTCCTTCCGCCCCTAGCCCCGGAACCCCTCCCGCTGGAGCAGAGGTGAGTCGCAAGGAGATGCGTGGAGGAAGAAATCGATTCCGCAAATTTTTCTGCACAATACCTACACAGGCAAAAATCGTTGATTTTTGTTTTTGTATTTTAGGTATTTACTGAAATCCAAAGATTTGGAGCGGGTGAAGGGATCGCCCTACGTCTTCCCGGCCGAGGGCGACGCCGGGAAGCACTACGTCGGCACACCGAAGGTCTGGCTCAAGCTGAAGGAAGCCGCCAGCCTGGACGGGGTGCGCCTCCATGATCTGCGACATACCTTCGCCAGCTTTGGCGCGGCCGGGGGGCTGTCGCTACCGATGATCGCGGCGATCCTCGGCCATCGGGACGTGAAGACGACGCAGCAGTACGCGCACCTTGCCGATAGCCCGATCAAGGCGGCGGCGGATCGAACGGCGGCGGCCATTCAGGGTGCGATGTCTAGGGCTCACGTCGAAGTCGTTGCGCTTCGCCGCCAGTGACACGGCAGAGAAAAAAAACCGTTGAAGCAGCATTTGTCGAAGAGGCGGCAAGGCTTCTCGGTGTCCGCTGGGAAATTCAAAAGCATCGGGAACATCCTGATTTCGTCATTTCGGATGGATCATCCTTCTTTGGTCTGGAATTAGTTCAGCTCTTTGTTGATCAAGGTCCACGCCGGGGAGGATCGGCGCTCAAGGAGGCCGAAGCGTATCGAGCAAAGCTGCTCGATAAAGTTCGGCGTGAATATCAAGCGCGCACAGGCCTGATCCTCGACGTAAAGGTCCTTGGCGCCGTCACCCCGTCTAATGCGACGGAGATTTTAGAAGCTCTTCTCGCCAATGATATGTCCGCGCTTGATGGTTCAGGGCCAATCAAACTAAGGACCCCAAAAGGCCTAAAGCTCTTTGTCTCGAAGGCTTTCCACCCTACTTGGCGACCCCTCGGTGACGCAGTCGGTTGGGTGCGCCAGGATCCCTCGCGCCTTGTCCAGGAGATTGTAAGGGCAAAGTCGCTCAACCTTGATCGCTACCGCCAAGCAGTCGGCAGTGATGTCCGGCTGCTGATAGTTGCTGATAGAAGGGCCAACAGCGGACGCGCCATGTTTACCTCTGCCCCCGTCTTGGATTGGTGCGGCTTCTCCGCCGTCTATTTCTTGTCGTACCCGGACCAAGCCATCCCCTTGACCCAGGCTGCTGGGCCCTGAGCGGTCCCCCTAGCCCACCGCCCGCTCAACCGCCCCAAAGTCCCGGTCCCGCGCCATCACAAACACGCACGTCCCGCCGGAGGCCTCCGCCCATTTCCGGCCGACCAGTTCCTTCTCGGCCGTGTCGTCATTCCCGGCCAGGTGGCCACCCTTGTATTCGACCGCCAGAAACCGCCCATCGGTCAGCTCGGCCACGAAGTCCGGGTAGAACCAGTCTGACGAAGTCGCCAGCCGGAAGGACGTCGGCCGGCGTTCAAGGTTGCGGACCCACCGCTTCACCTTGGGGTTCAGCTCCAGGGCCAGGGCGCACTGTTCTTCCTCGTTGTTCATCTCGCCGATCTGGTCAGGGCGGAGGTGTTTGGGGAAGCGGTGGC
Organism: Caulobacter sp.; assembly: GCA_046295055.1. Taxonomy (GTDB): domain Bacteria; phylum Pseudomonadota; class Alphaproteobacteria; order Caulobacterales; family Caulobacteraceae; genus Caulobacter. The sequence continues at coordinate 48,895 of JBKBOD010000010.1, forward strand.
GGCCGGCGTAGCGGTGGCGGCCATCGACGAAGTAGCTTTCGGCGCTGAAGGTCACGGCGTGGTCGCTGGCGGTGCGGAAGGACAGGGCGCCGCCGAAAAGGCAGGCCTCGAAAGCCTGCGTCTGCCGCGCGTCCCGATAGCCGCTGATCAGGCGCGCCAGGGTATCGACAAGGCGGAAGCGCAGCCGCGCCAGCCGATCCAGCGCATAGCCGCCCTTGGGGCTCATGAGGGCGTCAAGCGCCGCCCGGATGAAGGCCAGGGAAGACGCCTGCGTCACGTCCTGGCGGGTCGTCGGCGCAAGCCGCCGATCCAGCCAACGGACAAGCGCCGGGTAATCCCACCCCCGGTCACCGACGGCCAGCGACAGCTGCTCGTTCAGGTCCTGGATAAACTCGATCCCGATCTTGCCCGCATCGGAGACGTCCAGATGCGCCTCGTCGACCCGTTCGGCGGGCGGGCTGAAGGCCTCCAGGATGGCGGAGGCGTCGCAGTCCTGAAGCCGCCACGGCAGGTCCAGGAAGTGCTCCCGGCCGAACAGCTCAAGGGAGCCGCCCCTCTGAACGCAGAGGGTCGGGACGGAGAAGCCCGGCAGGGCCACAATCGGGGGCGGCGGCGGCGTCCGCGCCTGCTTCACGAAGCCCTCAAGGGTCTTGGCGAGGGTGGCGGGAACCGAAAGCAGCAGGGTCTTGGCGTCCTGCTCCGAAAGCCCGCCTGCCGTCTCAAGCCGGCGCGTGGCAGGGTTGACGGTCACCCGCCCGCCCGTGGTCGCCGCGACCGTCGCCCGGATGGGCTCCAGGTCGATATCGTCGGGGATGGGATCGGAGAAGTAGACCGCCCCGATATCCTCCAGTCCCGGCAGGCTCGGCGCCTGCCGGACCAGTTCCCTGGCCTCTATCTTCTCAAACCCGTTGGCCACCAGCCCTTCCGCCAGCGCCTTGGCGGTATCCTGAAAGGACCGGGTGGCGGAGAAGGCATAGGCCTGGTTCAGGTCCTCGTCCGTCTTCCGGCGCGCTTTCGGCAGGCGCATCACCCGGCCGAGGATTTGCTGAACCGCCGTGCTGCCGTGCTGCTCCGCGACCGAACAGAGGATATAGGCGTTGGGGCAATCCCAGCCCTCGCGAAGGGCCGCTACGGTGATGATGTATCGGATCTTCGTCGACCGATCGGACAGATCGACGCCTTCGAGTTCCTTGTAGTCGCCGGTGGCCAGTGCGATCTCGTCCGCCGGAACCTGGAAGTCCTCGATCAGCGCCTTCTTCAGAACCTCCACCGTGATGCGGTCGCCGGCCGCCGAATTGGGCTGCGCCTGAAGCAGCATCACCGGGCGGATGAACTCGCCCGTCCTGGCTTCCTCGGCGCGAGCCTTGTCGGTGAGCGTTTCCAGCCAGCTCCGGGCGTCTCGCACGGTCTCTTTCCAGTCCGGCCGGCCGCGCAGCACGATCGGCAGCTTGATCATGTCGGCGGCCTTGAGCTCCGCCGCCGAGACGTGATGCAGGACGTTGGAATCCGCCGCCGGCGTGGCCGTCAGCTCCAGGATCAGCGAAGGCGCCAGCCGCGCCAGGGTTGCGAAGGACAGGTCCGTCCGGGCGTTGTGCGCCTCGTCAACGATCACCATCGGCCGGCGCAGCTTCAGCACATTGCAGAGCGATGGGATCGGCGGGCCGCTGCCCTCGATCTTCTCCAGCAGCCGGACCTGCGCATCCGTGAGGCCGCTGAAATGGTCCATCAGCTCGCCGTTCGGATCATAGACCTTGCGGCCTTCGGTTTCCGTCACCCGGAAGGCCTGGAGCGTGGCCACGATGACCACGGCGCCGCCGTCATAGTCCGGCCGCTTGGCGTAAAGCGCCTCGGCGACAGTCATCACTCGCACATTTTCGCCGAACCGCTCCGCCAGGGCGCGGCGGTAGGGATGGGCTCGATCCTTCAGGGTCTCAAGGGTCTGTTCGCGGATGGCGTTGGACGGTACCAGCCAAAGCGCGACCGGCGCGTCCGTCTTCAGGAAGGCGTCGGCCGCCAGGCCGATAGCGTGAGCCGCCAGCAAGGTCTTGCCGCCGCCGGTCGGCAGGCGAAGGCAGGCATAGGGAACGCCCGGAAGGTCCGCCACGGGCTGATAGGGGCGCTTGGTGGCCCGGTAGAAGGCGGTATCTGCATCGCCGCTGTCGGCGGCCTCCGCCAGCCATTTGCGGACCGCGTTCAGGGCGTCCTGCTGATAGCTCTTGAGAGCGAAGGTCGGGTCCATGCCGTCACGTCGCCTGGAGTTGATAGGGGACCTGTTTGAAGACCACGCCTGCCGCAGCGAGCCGATCTGCCGGCACGGTGCAGCCTTCTCCATAGACCACGCGCGGGCCGTCAAACGGCGGCAAGGCCTCCAGGGTGGCAAGAGTCAGAACATTGCCGGCCGCTGCGCTGGCGACCCCGACGCTATCCTCAGAAAACAGCAGATGGATTGCCCGGCCCTGGAAAGTTCCGAGAAGCGAGCTGCCGGGGGAAGCTTTGGCGGGGATCGGACTGCCAGTGTCGGAGAAGAACACGAATGCGGCAAGATCAGCAAAGCCGACCCCCTGGGTCACGCCTCCCCATTCATCAAACAGAGGCTTGCCAAGATTGCAGTAACGATAGCCTTCAGTGGTTGGAAGTTGGTCGTTGGCTGCCTTCAATCGTTTGGCTGTCACGCCTGTTGCGACGCCTTGGTTCATTTCGACCAGTATGCACCGCCGGCCACCGCGATCTTGAGCATTGAGTTGCATTACAGCTTGGCCGGTGGTTCCAGAGCCTGCGAAAGAGTCCAAGATCAGAGCATCACGATCAGGGCAAACCGCCGAGATCAGATAAGAGATCAGCCTGTCTGGCTTCGGGTAGTCAAAATCGACCCCCATATGAGCCAACTTTGCCGCCGCTTCTTGCACCGTGCCCAGCCCTGACAATACAGATAGGACATGACTTTGATCTTCTGCTCGATCCTTCTCTACATAGACAGCGCCCGTGCTAGTTATGTGAAAGCGGGTAGCCTGCCCCTTTCGGTCGATGATGTCGTGAAACCCAGCTGCGATGAAAAGTTCGCATTGAGCTTTTGAGCTCCATCCACTCCGAACCCGGACAGGGTTCTCAAGCTTCGAATTCCTTACCCGCGCTACTTCTGACAGTTTGGGCCAAAACTCATCACTCTCAGAGGGCTGGATTTCGCCCTCTTCGAAGTTTGCGGGGAAACCTCTCGGGAGCAATATTTCAGAGACAGGGTTAGCGGGGCCATTTTTTACAATAGTGTTGGATATTTTCTCTTTTTGAAGCTTGCTTCCGGCCTCAATGTTAGGGTCCACTACTGCGCCTGGCTTGAAGTCTTTCCCACGCTTGGCAAAGGCCACAACGTATTCGTGATTTACTTTGATTTTGCTTTGATTGTCTATGTTTCCTTCGTTAACCCAAATAAAGGTCGCCAACTCGTTCTGAGACCCAAACACATCGCGCAATATCTGCTTCAGGTTATGAAGCTCAACATCATTTATGCTACACAGCAATACGCCGTCATTGGCCAATAGCGCCTCGAGCATGCAGATGCGGGGATACATCATGCACAACCACTTATCGTGACGTGATAGGTCTTCAGCTTCCTTGCCGACAACCTTGTTCAACCAGCCACGGATTTCCGCCGAATTGACGTTGTCGTTATAGGCCCATCCCTCATTTCCCGTGTTGTACGGCGGATCAATGTAAACGCACTTCACCTTGCCCGCATAATAGGGAAGCAGCGCCTTCAAGGCCTCAAGGTTGTCGCCCTGGACAAGCAAGTTGCCGGCGTCAGGATCGCCGAAAGACAGCTCTGAATCACAGTGAAGCAGCCGGGTCGGAACCTCCCGGTGGTGGTTCACGACGGCTTGTTTGCCGAGCCAGTCCAGCGTGGGCATCGAAGCCGCCACTCCCCAAATCACTTCGTGGGACAATGGCGGCCGGCCGGGGCCGACGCAACCTTCAGGCGCGCCGGATGCGCCGGGCAAGGGCAGCGATCTCGCGCATGATCTCTGTATCTTCCGGGCCTGTGTCGTTGACCGGCGCCTCTTCAAGCGCGGCCATCACCCGCGCCTGTTCATCCAGCCCTAGCGCGCCGTAGCTTGTGAAGCTCGTCAGCACGCCCTCATGGCCAAGGTTCTGGCTCCAGGCCTTCAGTTCGCGCGGGCCGAGGTTGAGGTCATAGGCAAGCCGCATCAGGGTGCGGCGAAGGCTGTGAGGCCCGAAAGTTTCAAGCCCGGCGGCTGCGAACGCCTTTCGAAAGACGTCGCGGGCCGGCGCGGTCGTCGTCCAGGCCTCACGACTGACGCCGGCCGGCGCGAACCGGCCTTCCGCGTTCAGGTCCAAGCGGGTGGTGGGAAACAGCGGATCGTCCGGGCCGAACAACACCGCGCGCAGCTCTGCAATCCAGTCGGCGACAATGTCTCGCGGCCGGTCTCCGACTGGGAAGAAGAAGGTCTGAATCGTCTTGGCGCGCTTGGTGTGTACCTCGCGTGCATCCTGGTTCACCTGCCCCTTGGCCAGGTCCACGTGCTTCAGGCGGAGGGTGATAGCCGCGCTGTCGCGCACACCGGTCAACAGGATGAAGGCGATCAAGGCCCGGTCCCGACGCTGGACGATCGTTTCCTCCGGCATGGCGTCCAGGACCGCAAGCACCTGCTCCAGCGATGGCGTCCGTTGCGGCCGGGCGGCCGTGGCGATCCGGGCCTCGTTGGCGGTGAGGTTGAAATAGGCCGCGTCCGAGAAGCGGACCGTCCGCCGATAGCCGGGCTCCTGTGACAGCCACTCGAAGAAGGCGCGCAAGACCTTCACGCGGCTGTTCAGCGTGGCCTTGGCCAGGGGCTTGCCGGTGTCGGGATTGACCTGCCGGGCGAGCGCCTCCTTGTAGCTGATCACCTGTTCCCGCCGAAACGTCTTGAAATCGGCCTGCCGGGTGGAAGCGGCGAAGCTGTCGATGGCGGCGGCGGCCTGGTCAATCGTCGCGGGGCTCATGCCCCGCGCGTTGCGAAGCCAGGCGAGATAGTTGCGTTTCGCCAGTTCATTGGCCGGATTGATCTTGCGCATCGTTCAGGGCTCCAGAGGCGGCCGTGCGGGGCGAGGATTTGGCCGAACCGGGCCGGCGGTGTAGGTTGCGCTCCGTCTCCGGAGCGCTTCGGGCGTGGGGAGCGAGGGTCGCCTTCGGGCGTGTTGCATCGCTCGCCGGAGGCGCTCCAGCTTTCCTGCCGCCGGAGGGCGTCCCGACCGGGTCAAGGGCTCGGCGAGGGACTGTGTGTGGCGCGGGCTCATGCGGACTTCCTCGTTGCACTGTTCACGCAGGGACCCGACGCATTGGATAGGTGCGAGTCCGGGCGCGTGGCCGCTCCGGGGAATCCGGCCGCCGATGGGCCGGCCCGACCGATCCTGCGATGCATCAGCGCGCCACACCGGGGGCAGAGGCCGCGCAAGTTTCCGCCGCCGCCGGCGCTGTTCGAAACCCATTCGATCAGTTCCGGATCGGGGGTGCGCGCCTCGCGGCAGGCCATGCAATGCATATGTCCAGGGCGCAGCGGATTGCGCCGGGACCGGCGCCGCTTCTCCAGGAAGGCGCGGAGGTCTTCCCCAAGGATCAGCCGCGTCCGGCCGGCCATGAAGCTGCGCAGGCCGGCCTTGAGCCAGGCGTTGACCGTGTTGCGGTGAACGCCGAACAGGCGGGCGGCTTCGGCCACGGTGTAGTTCAGATGCAGCTTGGCCCGGCGCGGATCGAGCCGGAGCCGCCGGCTCACCGGACCCCCTGCGAACCGTCGTCTGACGTTGAACGCCGGCGCTTGGTCTCAAGCCAGCGGTCCAGGTCGGCGAGGTCATAGACCACGCGGCGGCCAAGCTTCAGGAAGACCGGACCGCCTCCGAAGACACGCAGCTTGTTGAGAGTGGAAACCGAAAGGCCGAGGTGCTCGGCGGCGGCCTGGACGGGCAGGCGATGGGCGGTGGCGGGCATGGCGGAAAACCCCTGCGCTTCAGCGCGCCGGCAAGTCCCGGCGCTTCGACGCCATCTCGAATAGCGGGGGGAATGACGGGAGCAACAAGGGCGAAGGGCCGTACGCTGGCGTCCAGTTCTACAACGCTAGCGAACGAGTCCGTGACGCTAGCGTTAGGGTTCAGCCATGGGCGAAAGCAGCCCGGTGCGCCGCCAGTTGCGGACCCATTCCGTCATCGTCTTGATCGTGGTCGTGAGGTTCGCGGCCTGGCGGATCAACAGCGCGAGGTCCTCATTGGAAAGGTGATGGTTCGAGGCGCAAATCCTCATGCCCTCAGCAAGGGCCGATTGCTTCGCCGTCGCCTTCTTGGCGTTCGTCTTTTCGGCGCCGAGGCGGCGACGCTCCTTCATGAGCTCCATTTCGCCGAGGGCGTCAAACGCGCCGGTCCGGACCATATGGAGCGCTTGATCAGCGCGGCCGAGCTCCATACCCAGCAGGGCAAAGCGAGCTATCCATTGGGTAGTCGAATTGGCGTCCGGTGGAAGGACTTCGCCGAGCGCGGCGCGGAGCTGCGCGACAGCCCCTATGGCCGCCGCCGCGACCATGAGAGCGATTGGACAATCCGGAAGCCTCTCTTCGACTTCCCTGGACGCCGCCAAGGCAAGCCCGCTCAACAGTTCCTCCGGAGGAAGGTCGCCCTCCGGCCTCGCGAAGTGGACACCGGCGCTCGCAAAATAGCCAAGCGACTCGGTCAAGATGGTCCCTTGAAGGCCGGTATAGGCGTCCGCAAAGCGTCCTTCCTGATAGGCCTTGAGGACGGCTTCACGCTCCTGCGAGTGTCGAGGCCCACCGTCGGAGTCGAAATCCGGATCGTCGGTCATCCCATACAGTCCGTTGCCACGACCACAACATCAGCTGAGTCGGCCGCGTATAGGCAGCCAATGTGGCTCCCTGCGGCCAGCGAGATGGCCGTACTGCCTTAAGGAAATCAATGGCCGCGACGTAGTTCGATGCGGTGACTAGGTGGTGACTCGGGCAGGACCGACACCTCGCCACATCCAACTAAGTCATTGAAATCCCTGGCGCACCCGACACGATTCGAACGTGTGACCTTTGCCTTCGGAGGGCAACGCTCTATCCAGCTGAGCTACGGGTGCCTGGAACCAGGGAGCGGGTTCTCTAGCGGAAAGGCGGGCGGGGCGCAAACGTGATTGCTACTCGCCGCCGAGCCAGATGAAGCGGGCCAGGCACAGGGCCGCCAGCAGATAGAGGAAGGCGTCGCCCAGGGTCAGGCCGTGGATGCGGCGGGGCCGGGCGGCGAGGGCGGCGGCGTCCGCTTCGGCTGGGGTCCGCGACCCGGCCTCCGCACCCGTTCCGGCCCCGGTCCCCGGAGCGGCTTCCACATTCGCGCCCTCCGCCGCCCCCGCCGCGTCCGCCTCCGCGTCGCGGCGCACCCTGGGGCTGACCAGCTTGAGGGCGGCGTAGGCGATGATCCCCATGGCCAGGCCGTTGGCGATGGAGAAGGTCAGCGGGATCATGATCAGCGTCAGGAAGGCGGGGATGGCCACGCGCGGATCGGTCCAGTCGGCCTGGGCCAGCGGCGCCATCATCAGCGCCCCGACCAGGATCAGCGCCGGCGCGGTGGCCGCCGCCGGGATCATCTGGGCGAACGGGGTGAAGGCCAGCGCCGCCAGGAACAGCACCCCGGTGGTCACCGCCGTCAGCCCCGTGCGGCCGCCCGCCGCCACGCCCGACGCGCTCTCGATGTAGCTGACCGTGGTGCTGGTCCCGGCCAGAGCCCCGGCCATGGCCGACAGGCTGTCGGCGGTCAGGATGCGCTTGAGCCGCGGGATCGTCCCGTCCGGCCGGATCAGGCGGGCCCGCTGGCTGACCGCGACCAGGGTGCCCAGGTTGTCGAACAGGTCGACAAACAGGAAGACGAACAGGATCTCGACCAGCGCCAGGCTCAGCCCCTGCCCGTTCGGGCCAAGGCCGAGCGCCGCCGGCACATCGGCCTGGAACAGGGTGGCGGTGAGGGCGGCGGGGTCGAACGGCGCCGGCCGCACCTGCACCAGCCCCAGCATCCAGCCCAGCGCGCTGGCCGCCACGATGCCGATCAGGATGGCCGCCCGCACGCCCCACACCTGCAAGAGGGCGATCAGCGCCAGCCCCAGCACGGCCACCAGGGCCGAGGGGCTGGTCAGGTCGCCGAGCGCGACGGTCGTCGCCGGGTTGGCCACCACCAGCCCCGCGCTCTTCAGCCCGATGAAGGCGATGAACAGGCCGATGCCGGCGGCGATGGCGGCATAGAGCGGCCGGGGAATGGCCGCGACGATCAGCTGCCGCAGGCCCGCCAGCGTCATCAGCAGAAAGGCCGCCCCGGAGATGAACACCGCCCCCAGCGCCGTCTGCCAGGGAAGCCCCATGCCCAGCACGACCGTATAGGTGAAGTAGGCGTTCAGCCCCATGCCCGGCGCCAGGGCGATCGGGTAGTTGGCGATCACCCCCATCAGGATCGAGCCGATGCCCGCCGCCAGGCAGGTCGCCGCCGCCACGGCCGCCACCGGCATCCCCGCCTCGCCCAGGATCGCCGGGTTGACCAGGATGATGTAGGCCATGGTCAGGAAGGTCGTCGCCCCGGCCAGCATCTCGGTGCGGACGCTGGTCCCGTGCTCGGCCAGGCGGAAGTATCGGCTGATCATGTCGCGGCCCCCGGCGGGATGCGGCCGATCATTGGCCGGCGCCCGCCGGGCGGAGTATGGGGCCCCGCGCAGTCCCCCGCCAAGGGGGCGACGGGCCTTGCCGCCGCCCCTCGCCCGACAGTCTAGCCGCCCACCTTCATCAGGTTGTCGTCCGAGTTTCGGTCGATCAGGATGTTGTAGGGATCGACCCCGACCCAGACCGGCCGTTTGGCGACGGTGAACCGCAGGGTCTGGGTCCCCGTGCGGATCGGCCGCCGCTCCAGCAGGATGACATTCTTGGAGGTGAAGGCCTTCTTGCCCGGCTGCTCGGTGAACAGGCCCACGCGCAGCGGCTCGTTCATCGGCTTGTCGGTTTCCTTGCCCTTGCCGTCGGCGGTCATCTTCCGCGCCTCGACCACCATCTCGACGTCGAACCGGCCGTCCTTGCGGGCGGTCACCTTCACCGACTTGGTCTTGACGTCATAGAGGGTGATGGCCTCGAACAGGTCGTCGATCAGGTACTGCTTGTCCGGCGGCGTCTCGGCCCGCAGGAAGGTCACCAGGTCGCGCGCCGTCGGATAGGGCGCGCCCTTGAAGGCGTGCGCCGCCAGGAAGTTGCGCAGGGCGCGGTTCACCGCCTCCTCGCCGATCTCCTCCTGCAGCCGGTACATCGCCAGCGAGCCCTTGCGATAGTGGACATAGCCCTGGCTCGGCTCGACCCGGATCAGCGGCTTCTCGTCGAGCGGCTGGCCGCCGCGCGCGCGCAGGTAGCTGTCCAGCTCGAACTTCAGGAAGCGGCGGATCTGGTCCTCGCCGTACATCTGCTTCATGACCATCAGGGCCGAGTACTGGGCCAGGGTCTCCGACAGCAGGGTCACCCCCTCCTGGTCGGCGCCGACGACCTGGTGCGCCCACCACTGGTGGCCGATCTCGTGGGCCCCGACATAGGTGACCATGTCGATCTTCTCGGGATCGCGGTAGTCGGCGATGAAGAACAGGTTCTCGGACCACGGCATGGTGCCCGCGAACGCCTGGGCGAAGCTGGCGTAGGCCGGGAACTCGATGAACCGCAGGTGGTCGAACTGATAGGGGCTGAAGTTGGTCTGGAAGTAGGTGATCGAGGCCTTCATGGCCTTGTTCATCCGCTCCACGTTCCACGGGTGGCCCGCGTGGTAGTAGATTTCCAGCGACAGGCCGTTCCAGCTCTCGCGGCTGACTTCGTAGCGGGCCGACTGGATCGAGAAGAACGGCAGCACCGGCGCCTCGGTGACGAAGCGCGAGATGCGCCGCCCGTCGCGCGTGACGTCGGAAACCCGCCGGCCCGGAGCGATCGGAATCTGGTCGGCCACGGTGGCCACGGTGATGTCCGAGGTGATGAAGTCGGCGTCGTGGCGCAGATAGTTGAACTGCTTTGACGCCGCATCGCCCAGGGGCGCCATCGGCTGTTCGACCGGCAGGCCGTACTTGCGACGCTCGGCGCGGTCCTGCAGCAAGCCCGACTTCCAGATGCCCAGCGCCGGCGCGAACTCCGAGGAGTCGACGAAGGTGCCGTTGTCGACGACCCGGCTCTCGTTGCCGGCGTTCTTGAACCCGCGCTGGCTGCGCTCGGTGATGAAGCTCATTGTCCGCCGGTCGCCCGGCCGCATCGGCGTGTCGAACACGAAGATGCGATAGTTGAACCGGTCCAGCGTCTCCTTGGGCCGGGCGCCCTCGATGGACAGGCCCTTGACCTTCAGGTCGCGGTCGAACCGGACATGGATCTCCTTCAGGTCCTGGCCGGTGCGGTTCTCGACCACATAGGAGCCGCGCACCTCGAGCCGGGGCTCATGCGGCCGCAGGTCGACGTCCAGCTTCATGGACACGATCTTGGGCTGGGGAACCTGGTCGAACTTGCGGTCGATGATCAGGGTCTTCTCGTAGTCGGCGAGCCACTTCTCGCCTTCCTCGCCGTTGCGGTACTCGTTCCAGATGTTGGTGTTCACGTAGACGAACGCGCCGACCGCGGCGAACAGCACCAGCGCGGCCAGGAACAGCGCCCCGGCCTTGCCGGTCAGCCGCCGGGGCAGGCGGCGCAGGCGCGGCCACAGCCGGGTCTCGGTCCCTCGCCGCCACAGGGCGTAGGTCAGCACCAGCAGGATGACCGCGAAGGCGCTCCAGTAGAGCCGCAGCCACCAGGCGCCCTTCCAGAAGTCGCCCAGGCCGTTGATGTCGCTCAGCGGGACGCCGATGGTGCCGCCGTAGTTGTAGAGGTTGTGGTCCCAGCCCAGGTTGCCGAAGGTCATGGTGGTGATGAGGTAGATGACCATCACCCCCCAGCCGACGAACTTGTGCGGACTCAGGGCCTGGATGAAGACCGCCAGCACGGCCAGCAGGATCCAGTCGACCGATTGCGGCAGCAGGTACCAGACGATCCACTTGCCGACCTCGATGTCCTGCGAACCCCGGATCAGCTGGATGGCCACGGCGGCGGCGATGCTGACCAGCAGGGTCGAGATCAGCACCAGCGAGATGGCCAGGGTCTTGGGCGCCACATAGGCCCAGTCTGGCACCGGCGAGGCGTCGATGATCTCGTGCGTCTTCTTCTCGCGCTCGCGCCAGACCAGCTCGCCCGCATAGTAGATGGCGATGATGATCGGGATCAGGCTGAACGAGCCCAGCAGGGCCGGGATCAGCACCCGCGTCAGCGGCTGCACCGCCCCGCCGTAGCCGGCCTCCGCGACGGTGAACCAAAGGCCGCCGATCGAATTGAACAGGCCCAGCGCCAGCAGCACGACATAGGCCGGGCTGCGGAACACCTGCGCCATGTCCAGCCGCGTGCGGGCCATCAGTTGCGCCCAGGCGGTCGCGCCGTCGAAGCGCGGCTTGGGCAGCCGGCCCAGCGGCCCCGGCGGCGGCGCCTCGGGGGCGGCGGCGACGGCCAGCTTCTGGGCCTTGGACCGCTTGCCGGACTGGGCGCCCGACTGGAAGCGGAACAGCAGGATGGGCAGGGTCAGGAACAGGGCCGACAGCGCCAGGGTGAAGCCCCGGTTGAACACCAGCAGCCCTTCCAGCGCCGGGGTCAGGCTGTTGCGCTCGGTGGCCGTCCAGTACTTGGTCGCCAGGCCGAAGGCGGCGGTGCCCAGGGGCTCCCACATCGCCGAGCCGCGCTCGAACTCGGGCCGGTCCAGCGCGATGCCCGCGACGGTGTAGAAGATCAGGAAGGCGATGACGCCGACATAGGTCCACATCATCGAGCGGGTCAGGGTGGCCAGGGCGAAGAATATCGCCGAGGTCAGCAGGATGTTGGGAACGGCGTAGACGAAGTAGGCCGTCACGTACGGCTCCAGCGTCACCGGGCCCAGCGTTTCGGGATCGACCCAGGGCATGAAGCTGCCCACGACGATGCCCAGCGGCACCGCCAGGAAGCCCAGCAGCGAGGCGGCGAAGGCGCCGGTGAAGCGGCCGTACAGATAATCGAAACGGCTTATGCGCGTCGCGCGCAGGATCGGGCCGAACCCCGTCTCGTCGTCGCGCACGATCACGTTCGAGACGAACGCCGTGGTGACGAACATGTAGAAGATCGACCAGATCAGGTGGATCTGCACCACCGCGTAGGGGGCGTTCTTGTGGATCGAACCGCCGCCGCCGATCTGGATCTGGTCGACGACGATGGCGCCGAAGGTGAGCAGGAAGAAGATGCCGGAGGCGACCCAGAAGACCGGGTTCTTCACCTGATAGCGGAACTCGAAGCTGGCGATCTTGCCGAACATGGCGGGCCTCCTCAGGCGGCCGCGCGGCAGGTGCGCAGGGTCGAGAAATAGACGTCCTCGAGGCCGCCGGCGACCGGTTCGAACCCGTCGCCCGGGTCGCTGTCGGCCTCGATGTGGATCACCGTGCGGCCGGCGAACAGCCGGGTGGAGATGACGCTGAAGCGGGCGCGGTAGGCTTCCAGCTCGCCCTTGTCGATCGTCTTCTTCCAGATGCGGCCCCGCAGCTGGTCGACCAGCGCCAGCGGCGCGCCGGTCTTGACGATGCGGCCGTCGCAGATGATCGCCATCTGCGGGCAGAGGTCCGACACGTCCTCGACGATGTGGGTCGACAGGATGACGACCACGTTCTCGCCGATCTCGGCCAGCAGGTTGAGGAAGCGGTTGCGCTCCTCCGGATCGAGGCCGGCGGTGGGCTCGTCGACGATGATCAGCTCGGGATCGCCGATCAGGGCCTGGGCGATGCCGAAGCGCTGGCGCATGCCGCCCGAGAAGCCGGCGATGGCGCGGCGGGCGACCTTCAGCAGGTTGGTCTGGTCCAGCAGCCGCATGACTGTCTCGCGGCGCTCGCGCGGGTTTGAGATGCCCTTCAGCACCGCCATGTGGTCGAGCATGTCGTAGGCGGACACGCGCGGATAGACGCCGAAGTCCTGCGGCAGGTAGCCCAGGGTGCGGCGCAGCCGCTCGGGCTCGTTCAGCACGTCGATGTCGCCGAACCGCACATGACCGTCCGTCGGCGCCTGCAGGGTGGCGATGGTCCGCATCAGGGTCGACTTGCCGGCGCCGTTGGGGCCCAGCAGCCCGTACATGCCCTTGGGCACGGTCAGGCTCACCTCATCCAGGGCCTTGTGGCCGTTGGGATAGACGTGAGTCAGGTTCTCGATGATGAGCATGCGGCTCCACCCTTGAATGCGATCCCTGGGCCCGCGAACAGGCCCCAACTCCCCGGGTTCACCAAGTCAGACCCCGCCGCCAGGGGCAAGTGAAACTCCCGTAAGGCATGGGCGCGACGGCCGTTTTCCCACCTGAACGCAACATAACGGCCGTTTCCGGGGCCGTTCAGGCGCGGGGGCTCATAACCCTCCTCATCGAGACGGACGGTTCCGCCTCGACGTGAGCTTTCAAGAGGAGACATGACCATGCAAGCGCACAGCAAGATCGCCAAGGCCGGCCTGGCCCTGACCCTCGCCGCGACCATGGGTGTCGCGGCCGCCCCGATGACCGCCGCGGCCCAGAACCGCGACACGCCGTTCAGCTGCTCCGCCCCCGGCGGCAAGCAGGAAGGCGGCGCCCTGATCGGCGCCCTGCTGGGCGGCCTGCTGGGGTCGCAGGTGGCCAAGAACGAACAGACCGCCGGCGCCCTGGTCGGCGCGGGCCTGGGCGCGGCCGTCGGCGGCTACGCCGGCTGCAAGGCCCAGACCAACGAAGCCGCCAACCGCGGCACCTACGTCAGCGGCGGCCAGCGCCTGGCCTCCTACGTGCAGCCCGCGCGGTTCCAGCGGGCCGGCGGCCGCTTCGTGGCCACCACCGCGGTGAACCTGCGGGCCGGTCCCTCGACCGGCGCCGGCCGGGTCGGCGCCCTGCAGCGGGGCGAGACCTTCCAGGCCCTGGCCTACGCCAATGGCGGTCAGTGGGTCCTGGTCGGCCGCAACGGCGTCGGCGTCGGCTACGTCCACGGCTCGTACGTCCGGCCCACCGGCTACAGCCAGGCCTCGTACGGCCGCTAACGCGGGACGCTCCTGACACCCGCGATCCGCGCCCCGGTCCTCGGGGATCCGGGGCGCGGCCGGCGCCGTCCACCCGTCCCTCCGACGGCGCCGCGGAAGGGCCGGTCTCGAAAGAGGCCGGCCCTTTTCGCGTGCACGGCGCTTCCCTCAAACCACTTGACGTTAACGTAAGAGGAATTTAGCGTTCGGTTCCAAGGGCAGCCAAGACCCATCCAAGGGAGACATACGATGCCGATGGAACTGCGACGTCCCGAGCGGACCTTCACCATCCGCCAGCTCTGCAACGAGTTCAAAGTCACCCCGCGCGCCCTGCGCTTCTACGAGGACAAGGGGCTGCTGACGCCGGGCCGCGACGGCATGAACCGGGTCTACAGCTACAAGGACCGGGCCCGCCTGATCCTCATCCTGCGCGGCAAGCGCGTCGGCCTGTCGCTGCAGGAGATCCGCGAGATCCTCGAACTGTACGACGAGGGCGACGAGGCGGCGCACCAGAACGCCCACAGCCTCAAGAAATTCCGCGAGAAGATCGTCGTGCTGGAGCGCCAGCGCGAGGACATCGACGGCGCCATCGCCGAGCTGCACGCCGCCTGCGAACGCCTCGAGCGGCACCTGGCCGACAAGCGTCCGGACCTGCTGCCCAAGGCGGCCGACTACGACCAGATGCTCCGCGCCAGGCTCGACGGCCACGCCGAGATGGCGATGGGCAAGTAGCGCCCGCAACATCCAGTTATCGGGGGCCGGCTCACGCCGGCCCCGTTTTGCGTTTCCGGACCCCGATCCATAACCCCCAGAACCACGGGACAACCATGGCCTATCAACCGCCGGTGCGAGACCACGTCTTCCTGCTCGAGGACGTGCTGAAGATCGACCAGTACGCCGACCTGCCCGCCTTCGCCGACGCTTCGCTGGACGTGGTCAAGGCGATCATCGAGGAGGCCGGCAAGTTCACCGGCGAGGTGCTGGCGCCGCTGAACAGCGTCGGCGACAAGCAGGGCTGCACCTGGCATCCCGACAACACCGTCACCACGCCCGACGGCTTCAAGGACGCCTACAAGGCCCTGTGCGAGGGCGGCTGGACGGGCCTGGGCTCCGACCCGGCCTACGGCGGCCAGGGCCTGCCCCACGTGGTCAACCTCAGCTTCAGCGAGATGTCGTCGAGCGCCAACATGGCCTTCTCGATGTATCCGGGCCTCGCCCACGGCGCCTATTCGGCCATCCACACCGGCGGCACGGACGAGCAGAAGCAGACCTACCTGCCCAAGATGGTCACCGGCGAATGGACCGGCACCATGAACCTGACCGAGCCGCACTGCGGCACGGATCTGGGCCTGCTGCGCACCAAGGCCGTGCCCCAGGCGGACGGGACCTACCGCATCACCGGCCAGAAGATCTGGATCTCGGCCGGCGAGCACGACATGGCCGACAACATCGTCCACCTGGTGCTGGCCCGCATCGAGGGCGCCCCGGCGGGGGTCAAGGGCATCAGCCTGTTCATCGTGCCGAAGTACTTCCCCAACCCCGACGGTTCGGTGGGCGCTCGCAACGAGGGGGTCAAGTGCGCCGGTCTCGAGGAGAAGATGGGCATCCACGGCAACGCCACCTGCGTGATGGCCTACGATGACGCCGTCGGCTACCTGATCGGCGAGGAGAACGCCGGCCTGCGCATCATGTTCGTGATGATGAACGAGGCCCGCATCGGCGTCGGCCTGCAGGGCGTCGCCCAGGCCGAGGCCGCCTACCAGGCCGCCGCCGAGTTCGCCAGGGACCGCCTGCAGGGTCGCTCGCTGACCGGCCCCAAGAACCCGAACGGCCCGGCCGACCCGATCATCGTCCACCCCGACGTGCGCCGCATGCTGATGGACAGCAAGGCCATCATCGAGGCCGGCCGCGCCTTCCTGTTCTGGACCGCGCTGCAGGGCGATCTCAGCCACGGCCACCCCGACGAGGCCGTGCGCCAGAAGGGCGCCGACTACATGGGCCTGCTGACCCCGGTGCTGAAGGGCTACCTGACCGACAAGGGCTTCAAGGTCTGCGTCGATTCCATGCAGGTCTTCGGCGGCTCGGGCTTCACCGAGCACTACCCGGCCAGCCAGTACCTGCGCGACTGCCGCATCGCCCTGATCTACGAGGGCACCAACGGCGTTCAGGCGCTCGACCTGGTGGGCCGCAAGCTGGCGGCCAACGGCGGCCGGGCGGTGATGAGCTTCTTCGCCGAGATCGACGCCTATGTCGAAGCCAACGCCCAGGACGCGGGCATGAAGCCCTTCGTCGAGGGCCTGGCCGCGGTGAAGGCCCAGCTCCAGGACGCGACCATGTGGCTGATGCAGAACGGCCTGGCCAATCCGGACAACGCCGGCGCCGCCTCGACCGACTACATGCACCTGTTCGGCATCACGGGCCTGGCCTTCATGTGGGCCCAGATGGCCAAGGCCTGCCTGGCCAGGGGCGACGCCGATCCCTTCTACGCCAACAAGCTGGTGCTCGGCCGCTACTTCGTCGAGCGGATCATCCCCGAGGGGACCGCCCACCTGGCCAAGCTGAAGACCGGCTCGGCCACCCTGATGCAACTTCCCGCCGAGGCTTTCTGACATGGCCGCCGCCCTTCAGGTCGAACGCACCCCCTCCCTCGCCGACGAGGACATCGTCATCTTCGAAAGCGCCGTGGCCCGGTTCTTCGAGGACCACGCCCCCGAGTCCCGCGTCGCCAAGTGGCGCGAGGACGGCGTCGTCGAGCGGGTGATGTGGAACGAGGCGGCCGAGGCGGGCCTGGCCTGCCTGTCGATCCCCGAGGAATACGGCGGCATGGGCGGCGACTACCGCCATGAAGTCATCCTGATGGAGCAGCTGGGCCTCAAGGGCGTCGACGGCTTCGGCCTGTCGCTGCACAACTCCATCGTCGCCCCGTACATCTATCACTACGGGACCGAGGACCAGAAGCGGCGCTGGCTGCCGCGCATGGCCAACGGCGAGCTGGTCGCCGCCATCGCCATGACCGAGCCCGGCGCCGGCTCCGACCTTCAGGGCATCAAGACCACTGCCCGGCTGGACGGAAACGAGTACGTCATCAACGGCTCCAAGACCTTCATCACCAACGGCCAGACCGCCAACCTGGTCTGCGTGGTGGCCAAGACCGATCCTTCCCAGGGCGCGCGCGGCACCTCGTTGATCATGGTCGAGACCGACGCCGCCGAAGGCTTCGAGCGCGGCCGCAACCTCGACAAGCTGGGCCAGGAGGCGGCCGACACCTCCGAGCTGTTCTTCAACGACGTCCGCGTGCCGACCGCCAACCTTCTGGGCGAAAGCGAGGGCCAGGGCTTCTTCCAGCTCATGGGCCAGCTGCCGCAGGAGCGCCTTAACATCGCCGTCCAGGGCATGGCCACCATCGAGCGGGCGCTGGAGCTGACCATCGACTACGTCAAGAGCCGCAAGGCCTTCGGCAAGGCGATCCTCGACTTCCAAAACACCCAGTTCGTCCTGGCCGAATGCAAGACCGAGGCGACCGTCGCCCGCGTCTTCGTCAACGACTGCATCGAGAAGCACCTCAAGGGCAAGCTCGACGCGGCCACCGCCTCGATGGCCAAGTACTGGGTCACCGATCTCGAGAACAAGATCATCGACCGCTGCCTGCAGCTGTTCGGCGGCTTCGGCTACATGGCCGAATACCCGATCGCCCGCATGTACCGCGACAGCCGTGTGCAGCGCATCTACGGCGGCACGAACGAGATCATGAAGGTGCTGATCGCGAGGACGCTGTAAGGCAGACCGGACGGGAGCGGCGCCGATGGTTCAGAACAGGACCGGGCAACCTCTGGGCGCCCTTCTCCCCTTGCGGGAGAAGGTGGCGCCGAAGGCGTCGGATGAGGGGTCGCGCCGTCATCGGACGCTGCCTGACCTCACCGCCGCACCTGGTTCGAAGAGTCTTCAACCCCTCATCCGTCGCTTCGCGACACCTTCTCCCGCAAGGGGAGAAGGAACACCTCGCGGCGGCTTTGGCGGCGGTGTGGCATGATCGACCACCTCTCCCTCTCCGTCCGCGATCTCGCCGCCTCGGCCGGCTTCTACGAGGCGGTGCTCGCGCCCCTCGGCTACCGCCGGCTGGTCGAGCGCGACACCACCGTCGGCTTCGGCAAGCGCTATCCCGAGGTCTGGCTGAACCATCGGCCGAACCGCGCGCCCGAGCCCGGCGACAGCGGGCTGCACATCTGCCTTCGGGCCCGCGACCAGGCCGCCGTAGACGCCTTCCATCGGGCGGCGCTGGACCACGGCGGCGCCGACGACGGCCCGCCCGGTCCGCGCCAGGCCGCCATGACCGGCTACTACACCGCCTTCGTCCGCGACCTCGACGGCAACCGGGTCGAGGCCGCCACCTTCCCGCCGGAGACCGCCTGATGGCCAGCTACACCGCCACCATCGACTGGGCGCTGCAGCCGGGCGAGGACTTCGTCGCCGGCCGCTACAGCCGCCGCCACACCGTCAGCTTCGACGCCGGCATCACCGTCGCCGCCTCCGCCTCGCCCCACGTCGTGCCGGCGCCCTGGTCGGCGGCGGACGCCGTCGATCCCGAGGAGATGCTGGTCGCGGCGATCAGCAACTGCCACATGCTGACCTTCCTGCACGTCGCCCGCCAGGCCGGCTTCACCGTCATCCGCTACCGCGACGAGGCCGAAGGGGTGATGCGCAAGAACGCCGAGGGCAGGATCGCGGTCACCCGCGTCGCCCTGCGCCCCGACATCGCCTTCGAGGGCCGCGAGCCGAGCGCCGAGGAGCTCGACCATCTGCACCATGAAGCCCACGAGGGCTGTTTCATCGCCAACTCGGTGAAGACCGAGATCGTCATCGAACCCCCACAGCAACGCTGACCCAAGGAAAGCCGACACCCATGGCCGACGCCTACATCTACGACGCCGTCAGGACGCCCCGCGGCAAGGGGAAGAAGGACGGCGCCCTGCACGAGATCACCGCCCTGTCCCTGGCCACCCAGGTCCTGGAACAGCTGCGCGACCGCAACGGTCTGGACACCAGCAAGGTCGACGACGTCGTCCTGGGGTGCGTCTCGCCGGTCGGCGAGCAGGGCTCCGACATCGCCCGCACCGCAGTGCTCACCGCCGACTATGCCGAGACCACCGCCGGCGTTCAGATCAACCGCTTCTGCGCCTCGGGCCTGGAGGCCTGCAACATGGCCGCCGCCAAGGTGATGACCGGCGAGGCCGACATGGCCATCGGCGGCGGCGTCGAGAGCATGAGCAGGGTGCCGATGGGCAGCGACGGCGGCGCCTGGCCGACCGATCCGTCCAGCGCCTTCAAGACCTATTTCGCGCCCCAGGGCGTCAGCGCCGACCTGATCGCCACCCTGCACGGCTTCAGCCGCGACGACGTCGACGCCTACGCCATCGAGAGCCAGAAGCGCGCCGCCCGCGCCTGGGCCGAGGGCCGCTTCAACAAGTCGGTCTTCGGGGTCAAGGACCAGCTGGGCCTGACTATCCTGGACCATGACGAGCACATGCGCCCCGACGCGACCATGCAGTCGCTGGGCAGCCTGACGCCCAGCTTCGCCATGCCCGGCGAGATGGCCTTCGACGCGGTGGTGATGCAGCGCTACCCGCAGGTCGAGAAGGTCAATCACGTCCACCACGCCGGCAACAGCTCGGGCATCGTCGACGGCGCCGCCGGCGTCCTGTTCGGCACGAAGGAGATGGGCGAGGCCCTCGGCCTCAAGCCACGCGCCCGCGTCCGGGGCATGGCCTCGATCGGGTCCGAGCCCTCGATCATGCTGACCGGCCCCTCGTTCGTGACCGAGAAGCTGCTGAAGAAGATCGGCATGACCGTCGCCGACATCGACCTCTACGAGCTGAACGAGGCCTTCGCTTCGGTGGTGCTGCGGATGATGGAGATGCTCGACATCCCGCACGACAAGATGAACGTGAACGGCGGCGCCATCGCCATGGGCCACCCGCTCGGCGCCACCGGGGCCATGATCCTGGGCACGGCGCTCGACGAGCTGGAGCGCTCCGACAAGGAGACCGCCCTGGTCACCCTGTGCGTCGGCGCCGGCATGGGCACCGCCACCGTCATCGAACGCGTCTGATCGCCGACCTCAAGGAAAGAGACATGGAAAACTTCAAGATCGAGGTCGACGGCGACGGCATCGCCCTGGTGACGTTCGACGTCCCCGGCCGCAGCATGAACACCCTCACCGGCAAGGTGATCGCCGAGATCGTCCAGCTGGTCGACCGCATCCGCACCGACGCCGACATCAAGGGCGCGGTGATCACGTCCGGCAAGGCCAGCGGCTTCTGCGCCGGGGCCGATCTCGGCGAACTGGGCGGCCAGGCCGGCGGCGCAGGCGCCGACACCCGCAGCGAGGAAGAAAAGCTGCGCGACGCCTTCGACGGCGCCTTCACCCTCAACAAGACCTTCCGCGCGCTGGAAACCTGCGGCAAGCCGATCGCCTGCGCTCTGGAGGGCCTGGCCCTGGGCGGCGGGCTGGAATTCGCCCTGGCCTGCCACTACCGCGTGGCGGCCAGGAACCCGAAGCTGCAGCTTGGCCTGCCGGAGTCCAAGGTCGGCCTGCTTCCCGGCGCCGGCGGCACCCAGCGCCTGCCGCGTATCATGGGCGCCATGAAGGCCGCCCCCTACCTCCTGCAGGGCAATCCGATGAAGGCTGAGGAGGCGCTGGCCAACGGCGTCGTCGGCGCGGTGGTGGAGCCCGGCGAGACCGTCGCCGCCGCCAAGGCCTGGATCAAGGACAAGGGCGACCCGGTCGCGCCCTGGGACAAGAAGGACTTCCGCCTGCCCGGCGGCGGCCCCTACAGCCCCGGCGGCGGTCAGGTCTTCATCATGGGCAACGCCATGCTGCGTAAGCAGTCCTACGGCAACTACCCGGCCCAGCTGAACATCCTCAAATGCCTCTACGAGGGCCTGCAGGTTCCGATCGACGCCGCCCTGCGGATCGAGACCCGCTACTTCCTCAAGACCATGCAGTCGGCCCAGGCGCGCGGCATGATCCGCACCCTGTTCCTGTCCATGCAGGAGCTGGGCAAGGGCTCCAGCCGCCCGGCCGGCGTTCCCGCCTATGAGGTCAAGAAGGTCGCCGTGCTCGGCGCCGGGATGATGGGCGCCGGCATCGCCTATGTGCAGGCCCAGGCCGGCATCGAGACGGTGCTGATCGACGTGACCCAGGAGGGCGCCGACAAGGGCAAGGCCTACGCCAAGGGCCTGGTCGACAAGGCGGTCAAGCGCGGCAAGATGAGCCAGGACAAGGCCGACGCCCTGCTGGCCCTCATCACCCCGACCACCGACTACGGCCTCATCAAGGGCAGCGACCTGGTCGTCGAGGCGGTGTTCGAAAGCCGCGAACTGAAGGCCGAGGTGACGAAGAAGGCCGAGGCCCAGCTGGCCGATACCGCCGTCTTCGGCTCCAACACCTCGACCCTGCCGATCACCGGCCTGGCCGAGGCGTCTGAGCGCCCGGCCAACTTCATCGGCATCCACTTCTTCTCGCCGGTCGACAAGATGGGCCTGGTCGAGATCATCATGGGCAAGGCGACCAGCCAGGAGACCCTGGCCAAGTCGATCGACTACGTCCTGAAGATCCGCAAGACGCCGATCGTCGTGAACGACTCCCGCGGCTTCTACACCAGCCGCTGCTTCGGCACCTTCATCCAGGAGGGGCTGGAGATGCTGGCCGAGGGCATCGCCCCCGCCATCATCGACAACGTCGGCCGGGCCACCGGCATGCCGCGCGGGCCGCTGGAGATGAACGACGATGTCGCCCTGGACCTCGCCTACAAGGTCCGCGAGCAGACGAAGAAGGACCTCGGCGACCAGTATGTCGGCGGGCCGGTCGACGCCCTGATCACCAAAATGGTCGTCGACCTGCAGCGCTTCGGCCGCAAGAACGGCAAGGGCTTCTACGACTATCCGGCCGATGGCGGGCAGAAGACCCTCTGGCCGGGCCTCAAGGACCTGGTCGAGGTGAAGACGCCGGACGCCGATCCCGCCCTGATCGAGGAAATCCGCACCCGCCTGCTCTACCGCCAGGCGGTCGAGGCGGCGCGCTGCTTCGAGGAAGGCGTGGTCGTCGACCCGCGCGACGCCGATGTCGGCGCCATCCTGGGCTGGGGCTTCGCGCCCTGGACCGGCGGCCCGATCAGCCTGATCGACAGCGTCGGCGTGGCGAAGTTCGTCGAAACCTGCGACGCCCTCACCGCCCGGTACGGCAGCCGCTACGCCCCGCCCAGGCTGCTCCGCGACATGGCGGCCAAGGGCGAAACCTTCTACGGCCGCTTCGGCGCGAAGAAGGCGGCGTAGGGCCTTCAGCCGCCGCCAGAGTTTCCTTCTCCCCCCGCGGGAGAAGGTGGCGGCCGGAGGCCGTCGGATGAGGGGCCGCGCCGGCGTCTGACGATGCCGGCGTCAACCGCCACTGCGCAGCTTCGAGAGTCTTCAACCCCTCATCCGGCGCTTCGCGCCACCTTCTCCCGCAGGGGGAGAAGGAACGCCTCGCGGCGGCTTCACCCACCGCGCGCCCTCGCGAGGGCGGGGGCCCATGCGAGGCCTGCCGCGCTCGCCGTGGCGGATCGGTGCGCGCTGCATGGACGCCCGCCTTCGCGAGCGTGATCGGGGATGGAGGCCCACGACCCCACCCCCCGATCTACACCCCGCGTTAACCATCTCGCAGATCGTCGTTCTTTCACTGAACCTTAGGAACAGCCGAGTCAGTCTCGCCGCTTCGATCGGGGGATTGAGAGATGTCGGCAAAGGTCGCCGAAGACGAATTTGGGCTGGCGAGCGTCGTCGAGACGCGGCGCCGTCACATGTGGGTCCGCCTGCTGACCGCCATCGTCGCGGCCGGCGGCGTCCAGGTCTCGCTGGGCTGGTCCTGGGTCTGGATCTGGGCCGGGCTGTACTTCGCCGCCCAGTGGCTCGACGACCGCACCGGCCGGATGATTGTCCGCAATCCGCCGGCGACCCCGATGGCCGCCGCCCGCGCCGCCCTGATCTCCTTCCTGCCGTCCAGCATCATCTTCGGCGCCCTGGCGCCCGCCCTCTGGGTCGGGGTCGAGCGCTACGGCCCGGCGCTGGGCATGGTTGTCGTCGCCAGCGCCATGACCAACCTGATCGCCATCTGCCGCGGCTCGCGCATCGCCTTCGCCGCCGCCTGCCTGCCCTATGGCCTGTACCTGCTGACCATGCCGCTGCTCGACGCGGGCGCCACGACCGGCCCGCTGCTGGCGACCATGATGATCGGGGTCGGCCTCGTCATGCTCAACATCGTCGGCGCCTGGATCACGACCGAGGAGGCCCGCCGCACCAGCGATGAGGCGCGCGCCGAGGCCGAGCTGCGCCGCGCCGAGGCCGAGGCCGCCACCGAGGCCAAGAGCGCCTATGTCGCCGTGGTCAGCCACGAGCTGCGCACCCCCATCAGCGCCATCCTCGCCGGCGCCGCCGACTGCGAGAAGCAGGGCGCGCCCCAGGGCCGGCTGATCGCCGACGCCGGCCGCATGATGACCACCCTGCTGGACGACCTGCTGGACCTCTCCAAGCTGGAAGCCGGCCGGATGAGCGTCGAGTCCATTCCCTTCGACCTGCGCGGCTGCGTGCTAGACGCGGTCCGCATGTGGCGGCCCCAGGCCCGCGAGAAGGGCCTGCGGATGCGCATTATCGGCGCCCGCAGCCTGCCGGCCTGGGTGGTCGGCGACCCGACCCGCGTCCGCCAGGTGCTCAACAACCTGATCTCCAACGCCCTGAAGTTCACCAGCGAGGGCTCGGTGACCCTGCGGCTGTCCTCGACCCCGGCCGACGGGCGCCACGCGGTACGCATCGCCGCCATCGACACCGGCCCCGGCATGACGCCCGAGAAGGTCGCCCGCCTGTTCACGCCCTTCGACCAGCTGGGCGCCCAGACCGCCCGCACCCATGGCGGCACGGGCCTTGGCCTGGCGATCAGCCGCGAGCTGGCGCGCCTGATGGGCGGCGACCTCACCGCCGCCAGCGCGCCGGGCCAGGGGGCCGCCTTCACCCTGTCGCTGGAACTTCCGGCCGCCGACGCCCCGGCCGCCGCCCAGGCGCCCCAGGCGCTCGAGGCGCGGGTCATGGTCGTCGACGACCATGCCGTGAACCGCCAGGCCATCGGCCTTGTCCTCGCGCCGCTGGGCATCGTTCCGGAGACCGCCGCCTCGGCCGAGGAGGCCCTGGAGCGCTTGGCCGTCGAGCCCTTCGACGTCATCCTGATGGATGTCTACATGCCCGACATGGACGGCCGCGAGGCGACCCGCAGGCTGCGCGCCCAGCCGGGTCCCAACCAGCACGCCCCGGTCATCGCCATCACCGCCTCGGCCACCGCCCGCGACTGGGAGGCCTGTCTCGCCGCCGGCATGACCGGCCATGTCGCCAAGCCGATCGAGCCGGCCCAGCTCTACGCCGCCCTCGAAGCCGCCATGGCCGCCGCCCCGGTCCGCGCCGCCGCCTGACGGATGCGTTGTCGATAATCGACAAGACTCAGGGTCGACCCGGCGACAACCGGGTCGGCCGTGTTTCACCCGGGCTCCGGACGACTACAACCGCGTGGGGATTTGCACCCCCACTCTGACCACGGTTTGTAGCAGACCGCCCCACCTGCAACCTACCTGATCCCCGCATCCGGCCCACGGCTGTATGGCCACAGTTCCCACGGATTCCGGGCGCTTTCGCCCTAAACCCCTGACGCCGCTTTTCTTTTCCCGTGGGGGACCCTGCTGTACTGCTGTAGCGCTTCGGTCTCGGCGAGCAGCCGCGCCAGCCGCCCGGCCAGGGCGGCCTCGTCCTTCATCTCGCATTCCCACAGCGTCTCGACCCGCCAGCCGGCGGCCTCCAGCGCCGCGCGGCTGTCCCCGTCCCGCTCCCGGTTGCGGCCCACCTTGCCCAGCCAGTAGTCGCGGTTGGCCTTGGGGACCCGTCCGCCCCTCGCGCAGTCATGGCCATGCCAGAAGCAGCCATGCACGAAGATCGCCAGCCGCCGCCCCGGCATGACGATGTCCGGCCTTCCGGGAAGGTCCTTGCGATGCAGCCGATAGCGCGCGCCCAGCCCGGTCAGCAGCCGCCGGACCTTCAGCTCCGGCGAGGTGTCGCGCCCCTTGACCCGCCGCATGACGGCCGACCGCTTCTCCGGGGTGAAGACGTCGCTCACCGCCGGGCCTTAGAGGCCCTCGAACAGCGCCGTCGACAGGTAGCGTTCGGCGAAGCTGGGGATGATGGCCACGACCAGCTTGCCCTCGTACTCCGGCCGCCCGGCCAGGTCGAAGGCCGCCGTCAGGGCCGCGCCCGAGGAGATGCCGACCGGCAGGCCCTCGACCGCCGCGGCCTTTCGGGCCATGGCGAAGGCGTCGTCGTTGCTGACCTGGACGATGTCGTCGATGACGCCCCGGTCCAGGATGCCCGGCACGAAGCCCGCGCCGATGCCCTGGATCTTGTGCGGACCGGGCTGGCCGCCGGACAGCACGGCGCTGTTCTCGGGCTCGACGGCGACCATGCGCAGCGAGGGCTTGCGGGCCTTCAGCACCTGGCCGACGCCGGTGATCGTGCCGCCGGTGCCGACGCCCGAGACGACCGCGTCGACGCGGCCGGCCGTGTCGTTCCAGATCTCCTCGGCCGTCGAAACCTTGTGGATCAAGGGGTTGGCGGCGTTCTCGAACTGCTGCGGCATCACCGCGCCGGGGATCTCCTCCAGCAGTTCCTGGGCCCGGGCGACGGCGCCGCGCATGCCCTTCTCGGCCGGCGTCAGCTCCAGCCGGGCGCCCAGCAGGACCAGCATCTTGCGGCGCTCGATCGACATGCTCTCGGGCATGACCAGGATCAGCCTGTA
This sequence comes from Caulobacter sp., assembly GCA_046295055.1. Taxonomy (GTDB): domain Bacteria; phylum Pseudomonadota; class Alphaproteobacteria; order Caulobacterales; family Caulobacteraceae; genus Caulobacter. Next base: position 74,845 of record JBKBOD010000010.1, read on the forward strand.
GCCCTTGGCGGCGGCCACGAAGGCCAGCGCGATGCCGGTGTTGCCGCTGGTCGGCTCGACGATGGTGGCGCCGGGGGTCAGCCTGCCGGTCGCCTCCAGCTCCTCGATCATCGACACGCCGATGCGGTCCTTGACGCTGGCCAGCGGGTTGAAGAACTCCAGCTTGGCGACCACCTCGCCGCGCGGCTTGAGCTCGGCGCTCAGCCGGGGCAGGCGGACCAGCGGCGTATCGCCGACCAGGTCCAGCACCGAGTCGAAGATCTTGCCGCGCCCGGCGCGGGCGTAGCGGGCGGCGTCGTAGGCGGACATGGGGCCTCGCGGCGAAAGTTGAGCTTTGAAGTGGAGATTAGGCGTCGGGCGGCTCCGGCGCCAGTGCGGTGCGGCCTGGCGTCAGGCCGCGACCCGCCTCGCGCGGCCCAGCAGCGGTTCCAGCAGGCCCGCCGCCAGCCAGCGCACGACCGGCGCGCAGACCCCGTCGCCGACGACATGCAGCCCGCCCGACTGCGCCCGGGGCAGGACATAGTCGTCGCCAAGGCCCATCAGCCGCGCGCCCTCCCGCGCGGTCAGCAGCCGCGAGCGCACCTCGCCGCCATCGGCGACGACGATCATCTGCCGCGAGGAGCCGCCCCTGGGCGTGCGCAGGCAGCCGGCGACCCCGTCGAGCCGCAGTTCGGCCCGGGGACGGCCCGCCCGTGTGCGCCGGAACACGGTCGCCACCGCCCGGCCGCCCGCCGCTGCGGCCTCCAGCCGGCGCCGGTGCAGCGGCGACATCTGCGCCAGCAGCTCGGAGGTGCGGGCCGCATCGCGCCAAGCGACGGCCTCGTCGGGCTCCAGAACGTCGGCCAGGGCGGTGTTGCGCGCCGGCGGCGCGGCCAGCGCCCAGTCGATCCAGCCCGCCGCCAACGCCTCGGGCAAACGTCCGCGCGCGGCCAGGATGGCCGGGGTCCGCCAGGGGCTGTCGCCGACCAGGCCCGGCGGCGGCGGCTCCCGAGTGGCGATGACGAACACCCGCGGCCGCGACTGGGGCACGAAGCGGGCGGCGTCGATCTCCAGCGCGCCGAACCGGTACCCCGCCTCGGCCAGCGCGCCGCACAGCGCCGTGAAATCCTGCCCGCCATTGGAGGTCAGCAACCCGACCACATTCTCGATCACCACCACCCGGGGCGCCCGGCCCTCCCCGCCCAGCGCCTGCACCAGCCGCCAGAAGCCGAAGAAGGCGCCCGAACGCCCGCCGCCCAGGCCGGCGCGGCCGCCCGCCAGGCTGAAGTCCTGGCAGGGCGAGGAGGCCCAGGCCAGGTCCGCCTGGCCGGCCAGGTCCGCCGGCTCCACACGCCAGACGTCGCCCTCGTGGAAATGCGCCGCCGCGTCGGCGAAGTTGGCCCGGTAGGTCGCCGCCTTGACCGGATCGAAGTCGTTGGCGAAGTCGCAGCGCCAGCCGTCGCCCAGCCCCAGCCGGGCCATGCCCCCGCCGGCGAAGAACTCGTAGAAGCGCAGGGGGCCATTCCGACTCATCGAAGGTGAGTCTAACCTGACCGCGCGGGCGAGGAAGCCCGAACCGGAGATCCCCGATGCGCCGCCCCGTCGCCGCCGTCCTTCCCCTCGTCCTGGGCGCCGCCCTGCTGTCCGCCTGCGCGCCCGAGGCGCCCGGCGGCGGCGAGGCCCTGCCGCCCGCCGACGCTCCGCCCGAGGCGCCCGCGCCGGAAATGCCGGCCGCCGCGCCCTTCGATCAGCCCTTCGCGCTGATGGGGACCGAGCCCTTCTGGCGGCTCGATATCGTCGGCCAGACGGCGACCCTGACGCGGCCCGACCATCCGGACCTGACCGCCGCCAACGCCGGGCTGGCGACCGTCGCCGACGGCGCGGTCTGGACCGCCCAGGCCGGCGATGTCAGCGTGATCGCCACCATCAAGGCGGGCCAGTGCTCGGACGGCATGAGCGACCGGGTCTATCCCTATACGGCAGAGGTGCGGCTGGGCGCCGAGACCCTGAAGGGCTGCGCGATCAGCAAGGCCGACTTCGACAAGCTGCCGCCGGCCTAGGCTGTCAGCTGTCGCCGAGCTCGAGCGTCGGGATCTGGGATTTCGCCGGCTTCGACTGGGCGCCGGGCACGGGCAGCAGCATCGCCAGGGCGACGGCGAGCGCGGCGGCGGCTGCGAAGAGGGCCTTGACGGCCATGGCTGTTTCTCCCTGACCGCCACAATGCGGCCTCGCGGTTTAACGAGCCGCTAACGGCCGGGTTCCGGCGCCAGACTTCGTCAAGCACAACGAAAAGGGCGCGCCCGACCGGACGCGCCCTGTCAAGAACTCGGAAGGTCTCGGAAGCCGGCAGACCCACCACCTGCAAGTGATGGGCGCCGTCCTCCGACCTGCGGAGGCTACTGATACACCTCGAACAGGCCGGCGGCTCCCATGCCGCCGCCGATGCACATGGTCACCACGGCCAGCTTGGCCTTGCGGCGGCGGCCTTCCATCAGCACGTGGCCGACGCAGCGGGCGCCGGTCATGCCGAAGGGGTGGCCGATGGCGATCGAGCCGCCGTTGACGTTGTACTTCTCCGGGTCGATGCCCAGCTTGTCGCGGCTGTAGAGGCACTGCGAGGCGAAGGCCTCGTTCAGTTCCCAGATGTCGATGTCGTCGACGGTCAGCCCGTGACGCTCGAGCAGGCGCGGCACCGCGTAGATCGGGCCGATACCCATTTCGTCCGGCTCGCAGCCGGCCACGGCGAAGCCCTTGAAGGCGCCCATCGGCTTGAGGCCCCGACGCTCGGCTTCCTTGGCTTCCATCACCACCACGGCGGCGGCGCCGTCCGACAGCTGGCTGGCGTTGCCGGCGGTGACGAAGTTGCCCGGGCCCATCACCGGCTGCAGCGAGGCGAGGCCTTCCAGCGTCGTGTCGGGGCGGTTGCACTCGTCACGATCGACGACGTAGTCGACGAAGCTCTCTTCCTTGGTCTCCTTGTTGACCACCTTCATCTTGGTGGCCATCGGCACGATCTCGTCCTTGAACAGGCCGGCGGCCTGGGCGGCGGCGATCCGCTGCTGGCTGCGCAGGGCGTACTCGTCCTGATAGTCGCGGGCGACGTTGTAGCGCTTGGCGACGATGTCGGCGGTGTTGATCATCGCCATCCACAGGGCCGGCTTGATCTCCATCAGCTTCTCTTCGGTGATGAAGTGGCGGTTCATGTGCCCGCCCTGCTGGACCAGCGAGATCGACTCCACGCCGCCGCCGACGGCCACGTCCGCGCCCTCGTTCTTCACATAGTGGGCGGCCGAGGCGATCGCCTGCAGGCCCGAGGAGCAGAAGCGGTTGATGGTCGTGCCGCTGGTGGTCACCGGCAGGCCGGCCCAGATGGCGGCGTTGCGGGCCACGTTCATGCCGGTGGCGCCTTCGGGGCCGCCGCAGCCGATGATCACGTCCTCGACCTCGGCCCCTTCGAGCCCGGCGCGGCTGACCGCGTGCTGGATGGCGTGGCCGGCCATGGCGGCGCCGTGAGTGTTGTTGAAGCCGCCGCGCACGGACTTGGCCAGACCGGTGCGGGCGTAGGAGACGATGACGGCGTCGCGCATGAAGATTCCTCGATCGATTCAAACACTGGTTTGAAAGTCGGCGGCGACCCTAGGGGAAGGCTGGCGCAAGGGAAAGATCACGCGAGCGTAAACGTGAGGGTGGGCACGCCGGCGACTTGACGATGCCTGCCGGACGCTCCAGCGTCCGCCCATGCGCCACACCCTCGCCCTCGCCGCCCTGCTGTCCGGTCTTGCCCTGGCCGCCGGGAGCGCCGGCGCGCAGGAGGCGCCCGAAGGCGGGGCCTGGATCGATTGCCAGGTGACGGCGATCACCGCCTTCCGCGACCGCATGTCGGTCACCTGCGCCGCCGCCGCGCCGCGGGAGGTGACCGGCTCGGCCGGCGTGCGCGAATACATGGTCGAGACCAACGATCCGCTGGCCGACCTGCTGACGCGGCTGGCCATCGAGGCCAAGGGCCGGGCCCGGCCGCTGGGCCTGCTGCTGGTCCGGGCGCCGGAGGCCAACCCCGCCGAATGCCCGGCCGAGACCTGCCGCCGGGTGGCCGGGGCGATGCTGAAGTAGGGTCACAACACCGCGCGTTCCCCAGCGTCACGGGTTGACCCGCGCGTCAACGAGTCCGAACCTTGGCTGAACAACGATAAGTCAGGGATGGACGCCATGGGTGAGCACGCCTTCGATCTGGTGCTGCGCGGCGGCGCGGTGGTGGACGGCACGGGAGCCGCGCCCTTCGTGGCCGACGTCGGCGTTCGCGACGGCATGATCGCCGCCGTCGGGCCGAACCTGCCCCGCGGGCGCGAGGAGATCGACGCCACCGGCCGGCTGGTCACGCCGGGCTTCGTCGACATCCACACCCACTACGACGGCCAGGCTACCTGGGGCGAGCGGATGAACCCCTCGTCGGGCCATGGGGTGACGACGGTGGTCATGGGCAACTGCGGCGTCGGCTTCGCCCCCTGCAAGCCGCAGGACCACGACCGGCTGGTGCGCCTGATGGAAGGGGTCGAGGACATCCCCTTCCCGGTCCTGACCGAGGGCCTGCCCTGGAACTGGGAGAGCTTTCCCGACTATCTGGATGCGCTGGAGGCGCGCCGGTTCGACGTCGACATCGGCGCCCAGCTGCCGCACGCGGCCCTGCGGGTCTATGTGATGGGCGAGCGCGGCGCCAACCGCGAGCCGGCCACGCCCGCCGACATCAACGCCATGGCGGCGATCGCCAAGCGGGCCATGGAGGCCGGCGCCATCGGCTTTTCGACCAGCCGCACCCTCAACCACCGCACCAGCGACGGCCAGCCGACGCCCACCCTGACCGCCGCCGAGGACGAGCTGATGGGCATCGCCATGGGCATGAAGGCCGCCGGCAAGGGCGTGCTGCAGCTGGTCAGCGACTTCGCCCCCGATCCGGTCGAGGAAATCGCCATGTTCCGCCGCCTGGCCGAACAGAGCGGCCGGCCGCTGAGCTTCACCCTGGCCCAGAGCGCCAAGGCGCCCGATCTCTGGCGGATGATGCTGGACAAGGTGGCCGAGGCCGTCGACGCCGGCGTGGCCATCAAGGCCCAGGTCTGCGGCCGCCCGGTCGGGGTGCTGTTTGGCCTCGAGCTGACTATGAACCCGTTCAGCCCGACCGAGACCTACAAGGAGATCGCCCACCTGCCGCTGGCCGAGCGGGCGGCGAAGCTGGCCGACCCGGCCTTCCGCGCCCGGCTGCTGAACGAGAGCGGCGATGTGAAGGGCCCCTTCCGGGGCAGCATGCTGCAGGCCTGGGACAACATGTACCTGCTGGGCGAGACGCCCGACTACGAGCAGGGGCCCGACCGGACCGTCAAGGCGCTGGCCGCCGGCATGGGCGTCTGGCCCGAGGATCTCGCCATCGACCACATGCTGTCGAACGGCGGGCGGGGCATGCTCTACCATCCCTTCCTCAACTACGCCGACGGCAGCCTGGACCCCAGCTACGCCATGCTGGGCCATCGCGACACGGTGCCCGGCCTGTCGGACGGCGGCGCCCATGTGGGCATGATCTGCGACGGCAGCTTCCCGACCACCATGCTGACCCACTGGACGCGGGACCGGGTGCGCGGGCCGAAGTTCGCGGTCGAGGAGGTCATCCGCATGCAGACCCGCGACACCGCCGAGGCGGTCGGCCTGCTCGACCGGGGCCTCGTGGCGCCAGGCTATCGCGCAGACCTCAATGTCATCGACTACGAGGGCCTGACCCTGCACGCCCCGACCGTCAGCTATGACCTGCCCGCCGGCGGCCGCCGCCTGATGCAGCGGGCCGACGGCTATGTCGCCACCATCGTCGCCGGCGAGATCACCTATCGCGACGGAGAGCCGACCGGCGCCCTTCCGGGGCGGCTGGTGCGCGGCGCACGCACCGCGCCGCTGGCCATGGCGGCGGAATAGCGCCGCGAAGGCCGCGAAGGCCTTATCGCGCGGCCTTCTCGGCGATGCCCGAGGTTCCCTCGCGGGCCCGCAGCACAGCGGCGACCTCGTCCGGCGTCACCCCGCCCGCCGCCAGGGCGACCAGCAGGTGGTAGAGGACATCGGCCGCCTCGGCGGTCAGGCCTTCCCTGTCGCCGACTGCCGCCGCCAGGGCCGCTTCCAGCCCTTCCTCGCCGAGCTTCCTGGCCGCCAGCCGGGGATCGGCCAGCAGCCTGGCCGTCCAGCTCGCGGCAGGGTCGCCGCCCCTGCGGCTGTCGATCGTCGCCCACAGGCGGTCGAGAGTGTCGCCCAGTTCGCTCATGCCGCCTTCTCCAGCCGCACCGACACGCCGGCCGCCGCCATCGCCTGCTTGGCGCCGGCGATACTGACCTCTCCGAAATGGAAGATCGAGGCCGCCAGCACCGCGTCGGCATGACCCTCGCGCACCGCCTCGACCAGATGCTCCACGCCGCCCGCCCCGCCGCTGGCGATCACCGGCACGCTGGCGGCGGCCGTGACCGCTCGCAGAAGGCCGATGTCATAGCCGTTCTTCGCCCCGTCGCGGTCCATCGAGGTCAGCAGGATCTCGCCCGCGCCCTTCTCGACCGCGAGCGCGGCATAGGCGATCGCGTCGAGGCCCGTGTCGGTCCGCCCGCCATAGGTGAACACGCCCCAGCCGCCTTCCGGCCGCGCCTTGGCGTCGACGGCGCAGACCACCGCCTGGCTGCCGAAGGCGTCGGCGAGGCGGCTGATCAGGTCCGGATCCTCGACGGCGGCGGTGTTGACGCTGACCTTGTCGGCGCCGGCGCGCAACAGACGGCGGGCGTCCTCAACCGTCCGCACCCCGCCGCCCACCGAGACCGGCATGAAACAGACATCGGCCGTGCGGGCGATGACGTCCAGGATGGCGCCCCGGCCCTCGTGGCTGGCGGTGATGTCGAGGAACATCAGCTCGTCCGCCCCGGCGGCGTCATAGGCGGCCGCCTGTTCCACCGGGTCGCCGGCGTCGCGCAGGGCGACGAAGTTGACGCCCTTCACCACCCGGCCGTCCTTGACGTCCAGGCAGGGGATGACGCGCACCTTCAGCATCAGCGGGCGGCCAGGGTCAGCGCCCGCGCCGGGTCGATGGCGCCCTCATAGAGCGAGCGACCAAGCACGCAGCCGGCGATGGCCACGCCCGGCCGGGCCTTCAGCGCCGCCAGGTCGTCCAGGCTGGCGACGCCGCCCGAGGCGATGACGGGAATCGACACGGCGTCCGCCGTGCGGCCGGTCAGCTCGACATTGACCCCGGTCATGGCCCCGTCGCGGCCGATGTCGGTGACGATCAGGGCCGCCACACCGACGTCCTCGAACCGGCGCGCCAGCTCGACCACCTCCACCTCCGAGGTCTCCAGCCAGCCCTGGGTGGCGACCATGCCCTCGCGGGCGTCGATGCCGACGGCGATCTGTTCGGGCCATTCGGCGGCGGCGGCCTTCACCAGGGCCGGCTCGCGCACCGCCACGGTGCCCAGGATGACGCGGCTGACGCCGGCCTCGATCCAGGCCTCGATCTGGCCCAGGGTACGGATACCGCCGCCCAGCTGCACCGGGATCGACACAGCCGACAGGATCGCCTCGACCGCCTCGATGTTCACCGCACGGCCCTCGACCGCGCCGTTCAGGTCGACCACATGCAGCCAGGAAAAGCCCTGGCGCTGGAAGCGCTCGGCCTGGTTGGCGGGAGAGGTGTTGAACACCGTCTCCTTCTCCAGGTCGCCGTGCAGAAGCCGCACGCAGCGACCGTCCTTCAGGTCGATGGCCGGATAGAGGATCACGGGGTCATCTCCAGGAAATTGCCCAGCAGCCGCAGCCCGGCGACCTGGCTCTTCTCGGGGTGGAACTGCACCCCCATGACATTGTCGCGCGACACGGCGGCGACGAAGGGCCCGCCATGGTCGCAGGTCGCCGCGATGTCGCCCGGGTCGGACGGATCGAAGACGAAGCTGTGGGTGAAGTACATGTGCGGGGCGATGCCGAGGCCCGCGAACAGCGGACTTGCGGGCACGACTGTGTTCCAGCCCATGTGCGGCACCTTGGCGGCGGGATCGCGCGGCTCCAGGCGGCGCACCTGGCCGGGGATCCAGCCAAGACCCGGCGTGGCCCCGAACTCCAGCCCGGTGTCGGCCAGCAGCTGCATGCCGACGCAGACGCCCAGAAACGGGACGCCCCGGCGCACCGCCGCGCCCAGCGCCTCGACCAGCCCGTCCCGCGCCCGAAGGTTGGCCATGCAGGCGGCGAAGGCGCCCACGCCCGGCAGCAGGATCCGGTCGGCCTTCGCCACGATGTCGGGATCGGCGGTGACCGTGATGGTCGGGGCTGATTTCAGCGTCGAGGCAGCCTTGACCAGCGCCTTCTCGGCGGAGCGCAGGTTGCCCGACCCGTAGTCGATGAGGGCGACGGTGGTCATCTGTTCCGAACCCTCCTTTCCGCTCAGGGTCAGTCCGCTAGAGGTGTCCTTCTCCCCTTTAGGGAGAAGGAGTCCCCTTAGGCCCCCCCCTAGAGGACGCCCTTGGTGGAGACGGCCTGCCCCCCGGCCTTCGGGTCGATCTCGACGGCCATCCGCAAGGCGCGGGCCAGGGCCTTGAAGCCGCTCTCGGCGATATGGTGGGTGTTGTCGCCGTACAGGGTCTCCAGGTGCACGCAGGCGCCCGCATTCATGGCGAAGGCGTGGTGGAACTCCTTGAACAGCTCGGTGTCCATCTCCCCGACCTTTGGCCGCGAGAAGTCGACCTTCCAGATCAGGTAGGGCCGGTTGGACAGGTCCAGCGCGCAGCGCGTCAGCGTCTCGTCCATCGGGATGTAGGCGTGTCCGAACCGCCGCACGCCCTTGAAGCCGTCCAGCGCCTGCTTGACCGCCATGCCCAGCACGATGCCCGTGTCCTCGACGGTGTGGTGCATGTCGATGTGCAGGTCGCCCTGCGTCTCGACCTTCAGGTCGAAACCGCCGTGGCGGGCGAAGCTTTCAAGCATGTGGTCGTAGAAACCGATGCCGGTCGAGATGGTCGCCTCGCCCGTGCCGTCGAGGTCGATCCAGACCTTGATCCGGGTTTCCTTGGTGTTGCGGGTGACTTCGGCGATCCGGCTCATGACAGCAGTCCCTTGGCGAGGGCGAGGTCCTTCAGCGAGGTCTGGGGACGGGGTCCATAATGGGCGATCACTTCGGCCGCCGCCAGCGAGCCCAGGCGCCCGCAGGTCTCCAGCGACAGTCCCCGCGCCAGGCCGAACATGAAGCCCGCGGCGTACTGGTCGCCGGCGCCGGTGGTGTCGATCACCCGATCGACCGGATCGGCCGGGACGCGGTGGCTCTGGGTTCCCGCCAGCACCAGCGAGCCCTGCTCCGAGCGCGTGATGGCGCAGACCTGGGTGATGGCGCCCAGCCTGGCCGCGGCGAGGTCGAAGTCGTCGGTCTCGAACAGGGCCTTCACCTCCGCCTCGTTGGCGAACACCAGGTCGGCTTGGGTCTCGATGAAGCCCAGCAGCTCGCCCCGGTGCCGCTCGACCACGAAGCTGTCGGACAGGGTGATGGCGATCATCCGGCCAGCGGCGTGGGCGAGGCCCGCCGCCTTGGCGAAGGCGCGGCGCGCTTCGCTGGGATCGAACAGATAGCCTTCCAGATAGACGATGGCCGACTGTTCGATCAGCTCTGCCGGCACATCGTCGGGCGTCAGCTCGGTCGAGGCGCCCAGGTAGGTGCACATGGTCCGCTGGCCATCGGGCGTGACGTTGATCAGGCAGCGGGCCGTCGCCGGTCCCTGCGTCAGGGGCGCGGTGTCGAAATGGACGCCGATGGCGCGCATGTCGTGGGCGAAGACGCCGCCCAGCTGGTCCGAGGCGACCTTCCCCATATAGGCCGCGCGGCCGCCCAGGCTGGCGACCCCGGCGATCGTGTTGCCCGCCGACCCGCCGCTGGTCTCGATGCCGGGGGCCATCCGCCCGTAGAGCGAGACGCCCTGGGCTTCGTCGATCAGCTGCATCGAGCCCTTCACCAGCCCCTCGGCGTGGAGGAAGCCCTCCTCGGCGGGAGCGATCACATCGACGATGGCGTTGCCGATGGCGGCGACGTCGTAAAGGGCGGTCATGCGGGGCGGCCTTTCGCGGGCGCGGGAATTACGAGCCGGCTCGTTACAGGACGCGGGGCGCAAGGCCAATCCCCGGGGCTGCAAGGCTTGATCCCGAAACGCGGCCGGGCCAGCCTTGCGGGATGCAGGTCGAACGCGCCGTCTGGATCACCCGCGCCGAGCCGGGCGCCGCGGCGACCGCCGCCCGGGTGCGCGCGCTTGGCTTCCAGCCGCTGGTCGCTCCGCTGCTGTCGGTGCGCGGTATCGGGGCCCGGCCGGACATTGCTGGCTACGACGCCCTGGTCTTCACCAGCCTCAACGGCGTACGGTTCGCCCCGCCCCCGGCCGTCGAGGCAGCCGACCAGACGCCGGTCCTGGCTGTCGGCGACGCCACCGCCGAGGCGGCGCGCGCGGCCGGCCATGCCGAGGTGATCTCCGCCCGGGGCGATGTCAGCGACCTGGCGCGCCTGATCGGCCGCCGGTTCAAACCCGGCGCGCGTCTGCTGCACCTGTCGGCGGCGGAACCGGCCGGAGACCTCGCCGGCGCCGTCGCCCCGCTGGGCATCGTCGTGGAGCGGGCCACAGTCTACGAGACCACCGAGATCGCGCCGGACCCCGACCCTCTGCGATCGGGCCAGCTGCACGCCATCCTGATCCACTCGCCCCGCGCCGCCCGGGCCCTGGCCGGATGGCTGGGCGAGCGGCCCCTTCCGGCCCCGGCGATCTGCATCTCGAGGGCGGCGGCCGAGCGGCTGGAACTCCTGGCCGGCCCGCGTCCTCGCATCGCCCCGTTCCCCAACGAGGACAGTCTGCTTAAGGTGCTGTCCAAAGCCTGAACCGGCCAGGGACCGATTCGCCATGAGCGCCCCGTCTGAGCCCGACGACATCGCCCCGCCGCGCGATCCGGCCGAGTTCGCCCGCCGCCGCGCCGGCGGCATCGGCGTGGGCGGCGCGGTGGCCCTTGGCCTGGTCTGCGTGATCCTGGGCTTCGCCGGCTCCCAGTTCGCCCAGCGCGTCATGGGCTCGGGCGCCGCCGCGCCGGCCCCCGCCAGCCCGCAGCCGGCCCAGCCCGCCCCCCTGCCGGCCTTCACCCCGCCCCTCGCCGGCGCGCCTGGCGATGCGACCCCCGCGTCGGCCGCGATCGAGGCCGCCGAGGTTGATGTCCTGTCCACCCGGCTGGCCGCGCTGGAGGCGTCGCAGGAGCGGGCCCTGGGGGCCGCCGGCGCCGCGCTCGCCGCCGCCACCCTGGCCGACGCCGCCGAGACCTCCCGCCCCTTCCCCGCCGAACTGGCCGCGCTCGAACGCGCCCTGCCGCTGTCGGCCGAGGCGCGGGCGCTGCGCCCCCTCGCCGAGACCGGCGCGCCCAGCCGGCGGGCCCTGGCC
>JBKBOD010000011.1:0-77400 GCA_046295055.1 Caulobacter sp.
GGCGCGGGCGCTGCGCCCCCTCGCCGAGACCGGCGCGCCCAGCCGGCTGGCCCTGGCCCGCGAGTTCGAGCCCGCCGCCGGCCGCGCCGCCGCCGCCGCGCGTGAGCCCGGTCCCAACGCCGGGGTGCTGGACCGCATCCTCCACGCCCTGTCGCGGGTGGTGACGCTGCGCCGTGTCGGCGTCGAGGGGAACGGCGTCGACGCCATCCTCGCCCGGGCCGAGCAGCGGGTGATGGAAGGCGACCTCGAAGGCGCGTTGACGGCGCTGGACGCCCTGCCCCCCGGCGCGCGCGAGGCGATGGCCGGCTGGCGCGCCCGGGCCCAGCAGCGCGTCGCCCTCGACCGCTATCTGGCCGCCATCCGCGCCCAGGCGCTCGCCGAACTGACCGGCGCCCGCCAGAGCCTGACGCGATGATCCGCGCCGCCCTGATCCTGACCCTGGTGGTCGCGGCGGCCATCGCCGTGCTGGCCATCGGCGGCGACGCCGGCGAGGCGCGGCTGATCTGGCTTGGCTGGCGCATGGACATGACCGCCGCCGGCGCGGCCCTGCTGGTCCTGTTCGCCGCCCTCGCCGCCACCCTGCTGTGGCGGCTGCTGATCTGGCTGATCGAGGCCCCCGGCCGCAGCGCCCGCGCCCGCGAGGAACGCCGGCGCAAGGAGGCGGCCGAGACCCTGACGCGCGGCTTCATCGCCGCCGCCGCCGGCGACGGGGCCGAGGCCCGCCGCCTGGCGCACAAGGCCGCCGAACTGGGCGAGGAGAACCCGGCCCTGGTCCGCGTGCTGACCGCCCAGGCCGCCGAGGCCGCCGGCGACACGGCCGGGGCAAAGGCCGCCTACGGCGCCATGGTCGGCATCCCCGAACTGCGCCTCGCAGGCCTCAAGGGCCTGATGCAGATCGCCGTCGCCGAGGGCGACCAGACGCTGGCCCTGCGCCACGCCGAGACGGCATATGGCCTCGCCCGCACCTCGCGCTGGGCCTGGCGGGCCGTGCTCGAGGCGCGGCTGGAAGCCGGCGACTGGTCCGGGGCGCTCGACCTGGTCAAGAGCGCGCTCGACCGCAAGATCGTCTCGCCGATCGTCGCCGACCGCGCCCGCGCCGCCCTGCTGGCCGCCCTCGCCGCCAGCCAGGAGACCAGCGCCGACGACAAGCTCCGCAAGCAGGCCCTCGACAACGCCGCGCAGGCCGCCAGGCTGGCCCCCGACTTCGCCCCCGGCGCGGTCATGGCCGCCCGCCTCGCCGCCGCCGACGGCAAGACCAGCCGCGCCGCCGGCTTCCTCGAGGCCGGCTGGAAGGCCGCGCCCCATCCGGCCCTCTGGCTGGCCTACCGCGACCTGGTCGTGACCGAGACCCCGCGCGAGCGCGCCCGCCGGCTGGACGCCCTGGCCGCGCTCAATCCAGCCAGCCGCGAGGCCCGCATCCTGGTCGTCGAGCAGGCCCTGATCGCCGGCGAGATCGGCGTCGCCCGCCAGGCCGCGGCCGAGCTGGAGCGCGAGCCGCTGACCCGCCGGCTGGCCGGCCTGCTGGCCCGCGCCGCCAACGCCGCCGGCGCCGCCGACGAGGCGCGCGCCTGGGCCTCGCGCGGCGCCGCCGCCCCGCAGGAGCCCGACTGGTCCGACCTCGACCCTGAGGGCCGCGCCTTCAACTACCAGCCCTCCGACTGGGCCCGTCTGGTCTCCACCTACGCCGAGACCGGCGAGCTGGTGCACCCGCGCCTGGAGCGCCGCGAGCGCACGCTCAGCGACCTGCCCGAGCTTCCGGCCGCCTATGTGGAATCGACCCCGTTCGTCAGTGCGGCGGAACAGGGCCTGCCCAGCGTGCTGCCGATCCCCGACGATCCGGGCGTCGAGGGCTACGACGATCCCGGCGGCGATCCCCCGCCGCCCGCGGCCCCGCCGGCCCCGCGCCGCCGACGCCGCTTGGCAACCGCCCCGCGTCCCGCTAAATAGCGCCCCTCCGGTCGGGCCCCCACGGGTCCGCAGCCCCATGGGCCGCCTTAGCTCAGCCGGTAGAGCGGCGCATTCGTAATGCGTAGGTCAGGTGTTCGAGTCACCTAGGCGGCACCATCCCCCTCTCCCTCGATCCGATCGCGCCCCATCGAGTTCGCCAGACATTTCCGCAACTGACACAGTTGCGGTATTATTCAGCGCCCCTATCTGAGGCGGGTGCCACACTCTCAAGCATGGAGCTCCCCCTCATGATCCGGTTTCCCCGACTCGCCGCCGCCGGCCTTGGCGCTGTTCTGCTGATCGCGCCGCTGGCGGTGGTGGCCCAGGACGGGCTGACGCGCGATCCGGCCAGGGTCGAGGCGGGCGCCTACCGGTTCGACGCCTCGCACAGCAAGATCACCTGGTCGGTCAACCATCTGGGCTTCTCGACCTACGTCGGCCAGTTCAGCAAGGTCGAGGGCGACCTGACCCTGGATCCCCGCGCCCCGGCCGACGCCCGGCTGTCGGTGACCGTCGACACCGCTTCGGTCGGCACGCTGAACGAGGCGCTGGACAACCATCTGAAAGCGCCGGACTTCCTCGATGTGGCGCGCTATCCCACCGCCACCTTCAAGGCGACGCGGATCGCTCTGACCGGCGAGCGCACCGCCGACATCACCGGCGACCTGACGCTGCACGGCGTGACCCGCCCGGTGGTGGTCAAGGCCCGCTTCAACCAGGCCGGGCCCAACCCGCTGAACAAGACCTACACCATCGGCTTCGATGGCGAGGCCTCGATCAAGCGCAGCGACTTCGGCATCGACACCTACGTCCCGGCGATCAGCGACGAGGTGACCCTGAAGCTGGAAGCCGAGCTGCAGAAGGTCGGCTGACGAATGGAGGCCTGCCGGACCCGCCCGGGGTCCGGCAGACGCCTTCCCGGCCGCTCCGTCAGCGCGCGCCCTTCATCGCCGGGCGCGGCGCGGACCACGCCACCCAGGTCGCATAGAGCCCGCCCAGGATCATCATCGCGCCCAGCAGGGTGAAGATCGGCCCCGCGACCGCGTTGGCCCGCTGCATCTCGAAGACCTGGAACAGCGTCCCGTCCGGCCCGGCCATCGGGGCCGCGTGCGCCACGAAGGCCAGGCCCAGCAGCAGGTTCAGCGCCGCGCTCGTCCAGTGGCTCCACGACCGCCAGCCGCCCTGGATCAGCACCGCCCCGTAGAGCAGCGCCTGTCCCGCCAGCATCCCGATCGTCAACGCCCGCTGCCAGCTGCCGGCGAAGGCCTCGGTGAGCGCCAGGCCGCTGGTCGGGATGTAACCGAGGAAGGCCGTCTCGGCGAACCTCACCGGGTCGGCGTACATCGCCACCGGGAAGATCAGCGTCGAAACCAGCGCGATCGTCGCTTGCCAGCGCGGCATCCAGTCCGGCCCGCGCGTCGGCTTCCATCCCAGCGAGGCCGGATCGCGCCGCCGCAGCCAGCCCCGGACGCCGAAGACGATCACCAGCAGGCCAAGCCAGGTCAGCACCAGTTCCGACTCGATCTCGCCGTCCCGGTCCAGCGCCTTCAGCACGCCGATCGCCACCCCTCCCGCGATGGACCACAGCATGAAGTGGTGGGTGTCCGAGGCCTCGATGATCGCCGGCCGCTCGTGATACCGGCGCGCCGCCTCGCCCGGACGGCCAAAGCCCTGCAGCACCTTCAGCGCCATGGCCCGGTCCGGCGCGCGGCCCTCGGCCTCGGCCCGGGCGGCCAGCTCGTCGGCCAGCAGCGCCCGCAGCTCGAAGGCCACGTCGTTGCGCCGGTCGCGCGGCAGACAGGCCGCGACGTCGCGCACATAGGATTCGATCACCGCTTCGGCGTTCATTGTCCCACCCCTTCCAGAAATCCGTCGATCACCCGCACCTGGTCGCGCCAGGCGCCCGCCAGTACGGCCAGGGCCTGCTCGCCGTCGGCGTTGAGCTGGTAGTAGCGCCGCGGCGGCGCATGGTCGGTGTTCCAGCTGCTGGCCAGCAGCCCCTGCGCCTCCAGCCGCCGCAGCAGCGGATACAGCGTGCCTTCCTCGACCGGCATCCCGCCCTCGGCCAGCGCCTGCTTCAGCGAATAGCCGTACTGCGGCGTGCGCAGCCGCGAGAGCACCGCCAGCACCACGGCGCCGCGCCGTAGCTCTGTCAGCCCCGTGTTGTCCCGCTCTACCATGCGCCACCCATTGCTGTGTTGCACACAGTAATGGCGCCGCCGGACTACTGTGTCAAGCACAGTAGGAATCGCGCCTCGAACACCTCCCCAATTTCCTCGGTCAGATTGTCGCGGCTCGCCCGTTCCGGGGCGTCCCAGCGCCCAACTCGGGCCGCCTCGCTCAAGGCGAGGGTTAAATCGCAACCGTCGCGGTGAGAGGCTCCCGTGATCGTCCACGGGGAGAATTCCGTATCAAGGTTCGATTAAGCGTCGCGGTCGCACTTGCCCCCGGTTTCTCGGGAGTAACGCATGCGAATTTCCACTGTCGCGGCCGGTTTCGGCCTGGCTCTGGCCATTGGCGTCGTGGCGGGCGGCGCGGTCGCCGGCGTGGCGATCAACAACCTACGGATCGGCGGCGAGCCCTACCAGGCGGTCATCGACAGCAAGGACTTCATCGCCGACATCCTGCCCCCGCCTCTCTACCTCGTCGAGGCCAACCTGATCGCCACCGAGGTCGCCGTCCGGCCGCAGACCGCCCCCCAGGCGGCGCCCGAGCTGGCGCGGCTGAAGCAGGACTACGCCGCCCGCGCCGCCTTCTGGCGCGACCACGGGCTCGACCCGGAGATCGCCCGCATCCTGCATGGACCGGCCCAGGAGGCCGCCGACCGGTTCTGGACGGCGATCGACCAGCAGTTGCTCCCGGCCGCGCGAAGCGGTGATGAAGCCGCCCTGGCCCGCGCCGTCGAGACCGTCGACAAGGCGTTCCACGACCAGAAGGCGGCCGTCGAAGCGATGGTGCCGCTGGCGGCGGCGCGCGGCGCCAAGGTCGAGGCCGAGGCGCAGGAAGAGGTCGTCCGCGACGCCATCCTGATCGGCCTGATGATGGTGCTTCTGGGCGCGCTGATCGGCGCCGCCATCTGGTTCGTCCGCAGCCGCATCCTGCGCCCCGTGGCGGCCATGACCGACTACATGGGCCTCCTGGCCGGGGGCGACTACAGCCGCGAGGTGCCCTTCGCCGGCCGCGACGACGAACTGGGCCAGATGGCCCAGTCGGTCGCCACATTCCGCCAGGGCGTCGCCGAGCGCCGTTCCCTGCGCGAACAGGAGGAGGCGGCCCGCCGCGCCGCCGAGGAGGCCCGCGCCAGCGGCGAGGCCGCGCGCCTGGCCGAGGAACGCGCCCGCGCCTCGACCCTTGCGACCATCGGCGCCGCCCTTTCGCGCCTGTCCGAGGGCGATCTCGCCGCCCGCATCGACCAGCCCCTGCCGGCCGAATACGAACAGCTGCGCCGCGACTACAACCTGGCCGCCGAACGGCTCGCCGCGACCCTGGACGACATCCGCCAGGCCTCGCAGCGCGTGGGCCACGGCGCCCGCGAGATCACCGCCGCCGCCGACGACCTGTCGCGGCGCACCGAGCATCAGGCCGCCAGTCTCGAGGAGTCGGCCGCCGCGCTGGAACAGATCACCTCCCAGGTGCGGATGGCGTCCGACGCCGCCGATCAGGCCCGGCTCGCGGTCTCCACGGCCGGCGACGAGGCCCGGCGGACCGGCGAGCAGATGGACCGGGCCGTCTCGGCCGTCCATGCGATCGAGAGCGCCTCCGGCGAAATCGCCACCATCACCTCGGTGATCGACGAGATCGCCTTCCAGACCAACCTCCTGGCGCTGAACGCCGGGGTCGAGGCGGCCCGGGCGGGCGAGGCGGGACGCGGCTTCGCCGTCGTCGCCCAGGAAGTGCGCGCCCTGGCCCAGCGTTCGGCCGAGGCGGCCCGCGACATCAAGGGGCTGATCGCCGAGTCTTCCAGCCGCGTCGGCGAGGGCGTCGATCTCGTCGCGGCGGCGGGGCGGGCCCTTCGCGACATCCTGGCCCGCACCGACGAGGCCGAGGCGCGCGTCCGCGAGATCGCCGCCTCCGCCCGCGAGCAGGCCGGCGGCGTCCAGGAGATCAATGTCGCCGTCGGCGGCATGGACCAGGTGACCCAGCAGAACGCCGCCATGGTCGAGCAGACCACGGCCGCGGCCCATTCGCTGAGCCATGAGGCGGCCGACCTGATCGGTCTGGTGGGCCGGTTCCGGCTTCCGGACACGGCGCCCGCCAGCCGGGCCGCCTGAGACGCGCTAGCCCGGAGGCCGTCCCAGCCTGGCCTCCGCCTCTCGCTGGTCCATCCCCGCGATCTCGACCTGTTTCAGGCGGGCCGTCGCGCCGGCGACGATGGCGACAGCCGAGCGGGGCGCGCCAAGCGCCCGGGCCAGCAACCGTTCCAGCGCCTGGTTCGCCTCGCCGTCCACGGGCGGCGCGCTGACGCGGACCTTCAGGAACGATCGGCCGGCGGCGTCGCTTGCCCAGCCGTCGAGCCGGTCGCCGCCGCCGCGCGGCGTCAACCGCACGACGATCCGCGCCGTCCCGCCGCCCGGAGCGTCAGCCAAGCGCGCTGATCAGCACCGGCGCCAGGGTGCGGTTGAACAGCACCTGCAGGAAGCCCAGCCCCAGGATCAGCACGATCGGGCTGAGATCCACCCCGCCCAGTCGCGGCATGATGCGCTGGATCGGACGCAGCATCGGGTCGGTCACCGCGTCGAGGAACATCGACACTTGGCGGACGAACTCGTTGCGGAAATTGATGACCTGGAAGGCGATCAGCCAGCTCAGGATCGCCCGGATGATCACCAGCAGGATCACCAGGTTGAGGATGGCGTTGATCAGCCAGACGAGGGCTCCGCCCATGAACAGCGCTCCGGATTGATTGCTGTGGTTCTTAAAGCGCGTTCCGGCGGGTGGGAACCGGTTATCGGCGCCAATGCGCCTGAGGGCGGGCTGTCGTCATGGACGTGCGGGACGCCGAGTTCCGGCCGCGTCGCGCCTTGACAGGTCAAGCCCGGCGGCCCTATGAGCCGCCCTTCCCTCGCCTGGGAGGGGGCCGTAGCTCAGTTGGTAGAGCGCCTCGTTCGCAATGAGGAGGTCAGGGGTTCGACTCCCCTCGGCTCCACCAGGCAGGGATGATTTCCCCGCCCCGGTGGATTTTCCAGGCTCAGATCCCGCCCGACAGCTTCAGCATGGCCACGGCCAGCAGGGCGCCCGTCGGGGCGGCGAGCATCCAGTACATCACGTCTTTCATGCGCATCCTCCAGCGTCGTTGCAACGCGCCGGCTCCCCACAGGTTGCGCCTTCAGAAGACCATGATTCCCCGCGACGGAACGCAACATTGCGCGCCGCCGCCGCTGGAGTAATTTCCACATCGTGGGCGCTCGGCCCGGGGGAGTTTGGAAGTCATGCGTATCCGTTTCGTCGCCGCCGCCCTTGGCGCGGCCCTCGCCGTTCTGGCCGTCTCCTCGCCCGCCTCGGCGGGCACGGCCGACTGCATCTACAAGGCCCTGCCCAAGGCCAAGCGCGACCAGGTCGACGCGCTCTACGACCGCAGCCGCCGCGAGGGCGCCCAGGCGGTGATCTACACCGCCGACGAGGCGATGAGCGCCGCCGCCGCCTGCATCGAGGACCCGACCGAAGAGAAGGTCATGGACGCCATGGTCGCCCTGGCCGGCCACGAGTTCCAGATGCAGGCCGTCCGCTGGTTCGTGCGCCAGCCGGGCGTCACGCCCGAGCGGGTCGAAAGCGCCTGGAAGGCCGTCGATCCCCAGCTGCTTCGCGACAGCCGCGCCACGATGCGCACCAGCAGCGACGCCGACGCCCAGGCGCGGCTGGCGCCCGCGCGCGAGCCCTTCCTCAAGGCCCTGGGCATCCCGGTGAATTCCGACTCCCTCGCCTACGCCACCCTCTACCTCTACGGCCGCGTGGCGCTGGAGGTCTACGACACGCCCTGAACCCCGCGCCGGGCTACGGCCAGGTCGCCAGCAGGGCGCGCAGGGCCGCGGCCGTGGCCAGCGGCTGGTCGATCATCACATGGTGGTCGGCGTCGGGGATGCTGAACCGCACGACGTCGGCCGGCAGCCGCTCGAACATGTAGTCCAGGATGTCCTGCGGCATCAGGGCCGAGCGTTCGCCCCAGACCAGCGCCGTGGGACAGCCGATCTGCGGCATCATCGCCGCCAGGTCGGGCATCTGGAACTTCTCCCACATCAGCGGGTCGAACTTCCAGCTGTAGCCCCGCTCGCCGTCCTCGCCGGTCGCCTCGCGCAGCGAGTTCCGGGCGATATGGTCGGCGATATAGAGGTTCTCGCAGCCCTGTGGAGGGGCCAGGCGGAACCGGGCCAGGGCGCTGG
The DNA here is from genome assembly GCA_046295055.1 of Caulobacter sp. Taxonomy (GTDB): domain Bacteria; phylum Pseudomonadota; class Alphaproteobacteria; order Caulobacterales; family Caulobacteraceae; genus Caulobacter. Next base: position 8,325 of record JBKBOD010000011.1, read on the forward strand.
TCAGGTCGGGATAGACGCGCTTGGGCCCGCGCCGGGGCGGCCCGCGCCAGCGGCGCTCGGGGGGCGGCACATTGGTGTCCAGGATGACCGCCGCGCGCAGCCGCTCGGGATAGCGCGCCGCGCAATAGAGGGTCGGAAAGCCGCCGAAGCTGTGACCGACGACGATGGCCTTGCGACCGTCCGCCTCCAGCGACGCGGCCTCGATCGCGCCGAAGATCTCGGCGGCGAAGATCTCGGCGTCATAGGCCTCGCGCCAGTCGGAATTGCCCATCCCCGACCAGCTGATCGCCGCCACCCGGTAGTCGGCCGCCAGCATCGGGGCGATGAAGCTCCACCAGTCGGCATGGGCGCCGTTGCCGTGCAGCAGCAGCACGCCGGGCTTGCCGACCTCGCCCCAGGTCAGAAGCTCGATGCTCGCGCCCAGCACCTCGAAGGCCCCGCGCTCGGGCGCCTGGGCCAGCGCCGCCTCGAACCAGGCGGGGGCCGGCGGGCGCTCGCCGTTGAACGGCGCCAGCGGGGCGGCGTAGTCGGCCGGTATCGGCTGGTCGTCAGGCATCGGCGGTCTCGCGATAGGCTTTCTCGCCGGGCCGCGGCGGACGCGGTCCGACCGCCTTGAAGACGCCGGTCCCGGTCATGATCAGCCGGTCCTCGGACCAGATGCGCCCCCGCACGGTGAACACATCGTCCTCCTCGGCGATCAGTTCGGCGCGGCCCTCGATCCAGTCCCCCAGCTTGCCGGCCGACAGGAAGTCGCAGGTCAGCCGCACCGTCACCCAGTAGTGGCTCTTGGCCACGCTGATGACCCGGCCCCAGGCCATGTCGGCGAAGCTCATCAGCATGCCGCCGTGGCAGTTGGCCATGCCGTTGGTGTGGTGCTCCTCGACCCGGAAGGCCAGGGTCGCGCCCTGGGCGTCATGCTTCTCGTAGAGGGGGCCGATCTGGCGGCCGAAGCCGCGCGTCCAGTTGAGAAGCTTGTAGCCCTCGGGAATGGCGGCGGACTGCGCCTCGGTCAGGTCGTCGGACATGGGTCAAGTCTAACGAGCGTTTGAACCGCGGTGAAGGCGGGACGTTGCGGAAGCCCGCGCGCCGCGCTGGCGTCGCCGCGCCCAAGGGCATAAAAGGCGCCTCCACCGTCAGTTTCGGGAGCGCCCCATGCGCGATATCCACCACTTCGTGAACGGCCGCACCCTCCAGGGCGTGTCGGGCCGGTACGGCGACGTCTTCAACCCCAACACCGGCGAGGTGCAGGCGCGGGTCCAGCTGGCGACGACGGACGAGGTGGACGGCGCGGTGCAGGCCGCGCTGAGGGCCCATGCCGGCTGGTCGGCCACCAACCCGCAACGGCGGGCGCGGGTGATGTTCGAATTCAAGCGCCTGGTCGAGGCGAACATGAACGAGCTGGCCGAAATCCTCTCCGGCGAGCACGGCAAGGTCATCGCCGACAGCAAGGGCGACATCCAGCGGGGGCTGGAGGTGATCGAGTTCGCCTGCGGCATCCCCCATGCGCTGAAGGGCGAGTACACCGAGGGCGCCGGCCCGGGCATCGACGTCTATTCCATGCGCCAGAGCCTGGGCGTGGTGGCCGGCATCACCCCGTTCAACTTCCCGGCCATGATCCCGATGTGGATGTTCGGCGTCGCCATCGCGGTGGGCAACACCTTCATCCTCAAGCCGTCCGAGAAAGATCCGACCGTGCCGGTGCGGCTGGCCGAGCTGATGATGGAGGCCGGCGCGCCCGAGGGCGTGCTGAACGTCGTCCACGGCGACAAGGCGGCCGTCGACGCCATCCTGCAGCACCCCGACATCAAGGCCGTCAGCTTTGTCGGCAGCAGCGACATCGCCCACTACGTCTATTCCCAGGGCACGCTGGCGGGCAAGCGCGTCCAGGCGATGGGCGGGGCCAAGAACCACGGCATCGTCATGCCCGACGCCGACCTCGACCAGGTGGTCAAGGACCTGTCGGGCGCCGCCTTCGGCTCGGCCGGCGAGCGCTGCATGGCCGTGCCGGTCGTGGTGCCGGTGGGCAAGGCCACCGCCGATGAGCTGCGCGAGCGGATGGTCGCCGAGATCGAGACCCTCAAGGTCGGCGTCAGCACCGATGCGGCCGCCCAGTACGGCCCGGTCGTCTCGGCCGCCCACCGCGCCAAGATCGCCGAATACATCCAGATCGGCCAGGACGAGGGCGCCGAACTGGTCGTCGACGGTCGCGGCTTTTCGCTGCAGGGCTACGAGAAGGGCTTCTTCATCGGCCCCAGCTTCTTCGACGGGGTGAAGCCCGGCATGAAGACCTACCACGAGGAGATCTTCGGCCCGGTCCTGCAGATGGTCCGAGCCGAGAGCTTCGAGGAGGCGCTGGAGCTGCCCAGCAAGCACCAGTACGGCAACGGCGTCGCCATCTTCACCCGCAACGGCCGCGCCGCCCGCGAGTTCGCCGCCCGGGTCAACGTCGGCATGGTCGGCATCAACGTGCCGATCCCGGTGCCGGTGGCCTACCACACCTTCGGCGGCTGGAAGCGCAGCGCCTTCGGCGACACCAACCAGCACGGCATGGAAGGGGTGAAGTTCTGGACCAAGGTCAAGACCGTCACCGCCCGCTGGCCGGAAGGCGACGTCGGCGATTCCTCGTTCGTCATCCCGACGATGAAGTAACCAGCCGGGCGGTCACCCAGTCGAGGATCGGTCGCCCGCGCGCCGTGGCGATCAGCCGGGCCGGATCGTCCGCCAGGGCGCCGGCCTCGACCAGTTCTCGCACGGCCGCATGTCCGGGCGTCAGGCCCAGCGCCGCCAGCTCGGCGAAGGCCACGCCCTCGTGCGTGCGCAGCCCCATCAGCACCCGCTCCTCGGCCGCCTCGACCGGCGAGAGGGCCTCCCGCTCGGCATGGCCTATTCCCTCTCGGGCGACGGCGGCGATGTAGTCGGCGACGCCCCGGTGCGCGCCGGTCGCGGTGCGCTGTCCCTCCAGGGTGAGGCGTCCATGGGCGCCCGGCCCCGCGCCGACATAGTCCCAGCCCCGCCAGTAGACGAGGTTGTGCCGCGAGCGCGCCGCCTCGCCGCGGGCATGGTTCGACACCTCGTAGGCCTCGAACCCCGCCGCCTCCAGCACCGTCTGGGTGGTCTCGTACAGGGCCTCGGCCAGGTCCTGGTCCGGCGGACTGAACCGGCCGCGCCGCACCGCCCGGTCGAAGGCCGTCCCCGGCTCGATGGTCAGCTGATAGGGCGACAGATGCTCGGCGCCCCAGTCGATGGCCCTTGTCAGCTCCTCGGCCCAGGCGGCCGGCGTCTGGCCCGGCCGGGCGTAGATCAGGTCGATGGACAGCCGGTCGAAGCGCCTGGCGGCCGTCCGCGCGGCCCGGCGCGCGGCGGCGACGTCATGGTCCCGGCCGAGGAAGGCCAGGCTCTCGTCGTCCAGCGCCTGCACCCCCAGCGACAGCCGGTTGACCCCCGCCTCGGCGAAGGCGGCGTAGCGGTCGGTCTCGGCGTCGGTGGGGTTGGCCTCCAGCGTCACCTCGATCTCGCCGGCCGGCGTCCACAGCGACCGCGCCAGGGCGATCAGCTCCGCCGCCCAGGCCGGGTCCATCAGCGACGGCGTGCCGCCGCCCAGGAAGATCGACGCCAGGGGTCTTGGCCCGGTCAGGGCGCGGTGCGCGCGCAGGTCGTCGGCGATGGCCCGCGTCAGCGCCGCCTGCTCGGCCTGCTTGCGGTCGCGCACCACGTTGAAGTCGCAGTAGGGACAGATCCGCGCGCAGTAGGGCCAGTGGATATAGATCCCCAGCGGCGGGCCGGAGCCGGTCAAAACAGCGCGGCTCTCAGCATCTCGAACGCCCGCGCCCGGTGGCTCATGGCGTCCTTGGCGGTCGGGTCCATCTCGCCGAAGGTCTCGGCGTGGCCCTCGGGCAGGAAGATCGGATCGTAGCCGAAGCCTCGCTCGCCCCTTGGCGGAAACACCAGCGCGCCGTCGACGCGGCCCTCGACCACCACCGCCGGCCCGCCCGGCCAGGCCACGGCCAGGGCGCAGGTGAACCAGGCCGAGCGATCCTCGCGGCCCGTCTCGATCAGCCGCTCCTCGACCTTGGCCATGGCCACGGCGAAGTCCTTTCCAGGCCCCGCCCAGCGCGCCGAGAAGATGCCGGGCGCCCCGTCCAGCGCCGCCACCGACAGGCCGCTGTCGTCGGCGAGGGCGATCCGGCCCGACCGCTCGGCGGCGTGCCGCGCCTTGAGAAGCGCGTTGCCGACAAAGGTGCTCTCGGTCTCGTCCGGTTCCGGCAGGCCCAGCGCGCCCGCGTGCAGCACGGTGAACCGGCCATCCAGCAGCGCCGCCAGCTCCCGCGCCTTGCCGGGGTTGTGGGTGGCGGCGACGAGGGTGGTTCCGGGGGGAAGGGTCAGGGCCATGACGCTTCATCGGCCGCTGGCGGCCTGCGCGCAAGACCCGCCGCCGCGCAGCCCGCGCGAAGCCTTCCTTGAAAAAGTGGAGGCTCCCTCCATTTTTACGCTGGCGCATCCCCCGGTGAACGGCGTTAAGATGGCGCCAGCATCTGTCCTTTGGAGGAGGGGCCCGATGGCGATCAGCCTGGATATCAACGGCAAGACCGTATCGGTCGAGGCGGCGGACGATGTTCCGCTGCTCTGGGTCATCCGCGACAGCCTCGGGCTGACCGGGACCAAGTACGGCTGCGGCGTGGCCCAGTGCGGCGCCTGCACCGTCCATGCGGACGGCCAGCCGATCCGCGCCTGCTCGACCCCCGCCTCGGCCCTGGTCGGGGTGAAGATCACCACCATCGAGGGCCTCGGCGGCGCGCACCCGGTGCAGCAGGCCTGGGCCAAACTCGATGTGCCCCAGTGCGGCTACTGCCAGTCGGGCCAGATCATGAGCGCGGCCGCCCTGCTGGCCGCGACCCGCTCGCCCAACGACGAGCAGATCGACGAGGCGATGAGCGGCAACATCTGTCGCTGCGGCGCCTACCAGCGCATCCGCGCGGCCATCAAGGAAGCGGCCGGCATCGCCCAGGCCCTGCCCGCGACGACCGCTCTGGCGGAGGGCGGCCAATGACCCGGCATCTTCGGAACCTGGCCGAGCAGGCCGCCGGCGCCGCGCGCAAGGGCGCGACCCGCCGCGAGGTCGTCGTCGGCGCCGCCGTGGTCGGCGGGACCCTGATGGTCGGCTGCTCGATGGGCGACGCCCTCAGCGCCGGCAGCAAGGTCAAGCCCGGCGTCTTCGGCCCCTTCATCAAGATCGATCCCGACGGGGCGGTCACGGTGATCAGCAAGCACATCGAGTTCGGCCAGGGCAACCACGCCGGCCTCGCCGCCCTGGTGGCCGAGGAGCTCGACGCCGACTGGGCGCGGGTCAAGGTCGAGCAGGCGCCGGCCAACACCAAGCTCTACGCCAACCTCGGCATGGGGGCCCAGGGCACCGGCGGCTCGACCGCCATTCCCAACAGCTGGGAACAGCTGCGCAAGGCCGGCGCGGCCGCGCGGGCGATGTTCGTCCAGGCCGCCGCCAACCGCTGGCAGGTCGGCGCCGCCGACATCACCGTCAAGGATGGCGTCGTCAGCCACGCCGCCAGCGGCAAGGCCGCCAGCTTCGCCGAACTGGTCGCCGACGCCGGCAAGGTGACCCCGCCCGAGAACCCGGTCCTCAAGGACCACAAGGCCTTCACCCTGATCGGCACCCAGCGGGTGCGCCGCAAGGACAGCGTCGCCAAGAGCAACGGCACGGCCATCTACACCATCGACGTCAAGGAGCCCGACCTCCTGACCGCCATGGTGCTGCACGCCCCCCGCTTCGGCGCCGTCCTGGCCAGCTTCGACGACGCCGAGGCCCGCAAGGTCCCCGGCGTGAAGGACGTGTTCAAGATCCCCACCGGCGTGGCCGTCGTCGCCGACGGCGTCTGGGCGGCGATGAAGGGCCGCGAGGCCCTCAAAGCGACCTGGAACGAGGACAAGGCCGAGAAGCGCGGCTCCGACGCCATCCTCGCCGGCTACCGCGACATCGCCGCCGGCAAGGGCGGCGAGGACGTCAAATGGACCCCGTTCGAGACGCGTGGCGACGTCGCCTCCGTCACCGATGGCGAGCTGTTCGAGGTCGCCTACGACTTCCCCTACCTGGCCCATGCGGCCATGGAGCCGATGAACTGCGTCGCCCGGGTCAAGGGCAACAACGCCCGGCTCAGCTTCGGCTCGCAGATCCCCTCGATCGACCAGCTCAACACCGCGAAGATCGTCGGCAACCTGCCCGGCGCCATCGAGATCGAGACCCTGTTCGCCGGCGGCAGCTTCGGCCGCCGCGCGACCTTCCAGTCCGACTACGTCGTCGAGTGCGTCCACATCGCCAAGAAGGTCGGCGGCGGCACGCCGGTCAAGCTGGTCTGGACCCGCGAGGACGACATGCGCGCCGGCTACTTCCGGCCGCTGGTGCATCACACCGTCCAGGTCCGCCTCGACAAGGACGGCTTCCCCGCCAGCTGGCGCCAGCGCATCGTCACCCAGTCGATCATGAAGGGCTCGCCCATGGGCACGCCCAAGATCGACGAGACCGCGGTCGAGGGAACGCTGGGCTCGCCCTATCTGAAGGCCACGCCCAACGTCGACGCCCAGGTGGCCCTGCCGGACGTCGGCGTGCCGGTCCTCTGGTGGCGCTCGGTCGGCGCGACCCACACCGCCTTCGTCATGGAGCACACCATCGACCAGCTGGCCCGCAAGGCCGGCAAGGACCCGATCGCCTATCGCCGCGCCCTCTATGAGAAGGCCGGCGCCAGGCGGCATCTGGCGGCGCTCGACCTGGCCGTGGAAAAGGCCGGCCCGACGGCGGCGGCGGGCTACACCCGCGGCGTGGCGGTGCACGAGAGCTTCGGCTCGGTGGTCGCCCAGATCGCCGAGGTGCGCATCGCCCCTGGCAACGAGCCCCGCGTCGGGCGGGTGGTCACCGCCATCCACTGCGGCACGGCCGTCTCGCCAGACCAGATCGCCGCCCAGATGGAAGGCGGAATCTGTTACGGCCTGTCGGCCACGCTGTTCGGCCAGATCACCCTCAAGGACGGCGCGGTCCAGGAGACCAACTTCGACACCCACCGGGTGCTGCGGCTGAACGAGGCCCCGACGGTCGAGACCTACATCGTCCCCTCGACCGATCCGCCGGGCGGGGTCGGCGAGCCGGCGACGCCGGTGATCGGGCCGGCCGTGGCCAACGCCCTGCTGGCGATGGGACGCCCCGCGACGGTCAGCCTGCCGATGGTCAAGCCGGCCTCGGCCTGACCGTCACAGCACCCCTTCACGCTCCAGCGCCGTCAGGGCGCGGCGGACCTGGGCCATGTGCGCCAGGGCCGCCAGGGGCGCGACGGTGGCGCGGATGCACAGCCAGATGATGCCGCCGTTGGTGTTCAGGTCGGGCGCCAGGCTCTCGGCCTTGCTCCACAGCCCGAAGACCAGCACCACCGCCGGAAACAGCCACAGCGCCGCCAGCCTGGGGGCCCGCACCAGCACCCGTTCTCCGGAGAAGGCCACCGGCGTCGAGGTTCCTGCCGGTATGCGCCGGTGCGCGGCCAGCGACAGGCTGGACATCAGCGCCAGCCCCAGGATCTGGAAGGCGTCGCCGGCGAAGGACAGGATCGAAAGCATGGGCCCAATCTAGCACCCGGGCCGGGCGCGGTCCGCCCTAAACCGTCACCTGCGCGCCCAGCTCGACGACCCGGCCGGGCGGGATCTTGAAGAAGTCGGTCGGGTTGGCCGCGTTCTTCATCAGGAAGATGAACAGCTTGTCCTGCCACAACGGCATGCCGCTGTTGGCGCTGGGCACGATCGAGCGGCGGCCCAGGAACACGCTGGTGGCCATGATGTCGAACTTCAGCCCCTGCTTGCGGCACAGCGCCAGCGCCTTGGGCACGTTCGGCGTCTCCATGAAGCCATAGGTGATGACCAGCTTCTTGAAGTCGTCGTTGACCGCCTCGATCTTCACCCGGTCCGCCTCGGCCACGCGCGGCGTCTCCCCGGTGCGCACCGTGGCGATGATGTTCTTCTCGTGCAGCACCTTGTTGTGCTTGAGATTGTGCATCAGGGCGACCGGCGTCATGTCCGGGTCGCTGGTCAGGAAGATGGCTGTCCCCGGCGCCCGGTGCGGCGCCCGCGCCTCCAGAATGCCGATCAGGTCGGACAGCGGCACCGAGTCGCGCCGCGTCTTCTCGGTCAGCAGGGCCGCGCCCCGCGTCCAGGTCCACATGATGACGACCAGCACCGCCCCGAACACCAGCGGCATCCAGGCGCCCTGCGGGATCTTCAGCAGGTTCGAGGAGATGAAGGTCAGGTCGATGGCGACCAGCGGCAGCAGCACCGCCAGCGTCGCCGACCAGCGCCACTTCCACAGGAACCGCACGATGACGAAGGCCAGCAGGGTGTCGACGAACATCGAGCCGGTCACCGCGATGCCGTAGGCGGCGGCCAGGGCGCTCGAGGTCTGGAAGCTGAACAGCAGGATCAGCACCCCGACCATCAGCATGGTGTTGATCTGCGGCACATAGATCTGGCCGGCCTGGGTCTCGCTGGTGCGGCGGATGTCGATGCGCGGCAGCAGGCCCAGCTGCACCGCCTGCTGCGTCACCGAGAAGGCCCCGGTGATCACCGCCTGGCTGGCGATGACGGTGGCAACGGTGGCCAGGATCAGCACCGGCCAGTAGGCGAACTGCGGCACCATCTCCCAGAACGGGTTCAACCGCGCGTCCGTGTCGGCCAGGATCAGCCCGCCCTGGCCCAGGTAGTTCAGCGCCAGGCAGGGAAACACCAGGTACAGCCAGCCGGCCCGGATCGGGCCTTTCCCGAAGTGGCCCATGTCGGCGTACAGCGCCTCGGCGCCGGTCACCGCCAGGAAGACGCTGCCCAGGATGACGAAGCCCAGGAAGCCGTTCTCCAGCAGGAAGGCGACGCCATAGTGCGGGCTGAAGGCGCGCAGGATCGAGGGGTCGTCGAACAGGTGGTAGAGGCCAAGGCCCCCCAGCACCAGGAACCAGACCGCCGTGACCGGGCCGAACCAGGCGGCCATGCGATGCGTGCCCCGCGACTGCACCAGGAACAGGGCGATCAGGATGCCGGCCGAGATCGGCAGGATCATGTTGTCGACGCGGCCCGACAGGCCCGGCGCCTCCTTCAGGCCCTCGACGGCCGACAGCACCGAGATGGCCGGGGTGATGATGCCGTCGCCATAGAACAGCGCCGCCCCGATCACGCCGAGGAAGAACACCGTCGCCGACCGCTTGCCGTTCGGCCTGGCCAGGGTCTTCCGCGCCAGCGCCATCAGCGCCAGCGTACCGCCCTCGCCCTTGTTGTCGGCCCGCATCAGCAGGACGACGTACTTCATCGTCACCACCAGGATCAGGGCCCAGATCACCAGCGACACCACGCCCAGCACGGCCAGCTCGCTCGTGCCGCCGCTCTTGGAATGGGCCAGCGCCTCGCGCATGGCGTAGAGCGGGCTGGTGCCGATGTCGCCGAACACGACGCCGATCGCGCCCAGCGCCAGGGCCCAGAACCCGCCATGATGGCCGTGGCTCTGCGCGGCCTGGGCGGAATCGGTTGCGGGAGATTGGGCGGCGCTTGCCGCCTGGTCGGGCTCGGAGGCCATTCGATCCTGATCCATGGGCCGGAACGGGGCCTCGCGGAGGGCGCCATCATGGCGCGGGCGGCGCGATACACCCTTTCCATGAACGCATCAATCGGCCTTTGGAAGCGCCCCCGCCCGCTCCCGCCGATGTGATTTCCATTGCGCCCGGCCAAAGGGCGCCTACCTTTCCCTGTGCGAACATGTCGGACAGCCAGAAATTCCCCGTCGCGGCCCATGCCCTGGCCTACCTCGCCCACAAGGACGCGGACGCCCCGGCGCGCGCCATCTCCAGCGCCGAGCTGGCCGCCTCCATGCCGACCAATCCGGTCGTCGTGCGCCGCGTCACCGCCATGCTGGCAAAGGCCGGCCTGATCGGCACCCGCATGGGCGCCGGCGGCGGCGCCTGGCTCACCCGCCCGGCCGCCGCCATCACCCTCGATGAGGTCCTGCGCGCCGTCGACGGCTGCACCCACCTGGGCGTCGCCCCGGCCGGTGTGAAGGGCTGCCCGGTCGGCGAACGCATCCCCGACGCCGTCAGCGCCGCCATCCGCGCCGCCGACCAGGCCGCCTCCGACCGCCTGGCCCGCATCACCGTCGCCGACCTCCTCAAGGAAACAACCGCGGCCTGACCCGCTGGGAGCAGCCGGCTCACACCCCCTCCACCCCGTCGCCGATGGCGCCGGAGTCGCCCTCTTTGGCTGTTAGCCCCGCAAAGCGGGCGGGGGAGGATCTTCAGATCTAGCCGCAACACCAGTGCAAGATGCTCCCCCGCTGCGAAGCAGCGAACCGGGGGAGCTGTCGGCGAAGCCGACTGAGGGGGCTCTTCCACCCTGCGTCCTTCGACACGCGCTACGCGCTGCTCAGGATGACGAGCTTGGGAGCGCGCCCACCTGTGTCGAAGCACCCACCACCCTTCCCCCTCAATGGGGGAAGGGCAGGGTTGGGGGTGTATCCCCGGTTTGGCCGGACAAACCGAAAAGGGCGCCGTCGCCCCTTCATGATCCACCCGAACCTCCTCCACGCACACCCCCACCCAACCCTCCCCCATCGAGGGGGAGGGCTTTGCAGGGTGCGTCCTTCGACACGCGCTCCGCGCTGCTCAGGATGACGGGCATTGGAGCGAACCCACCCTCTTCGTCATGCTGAGCAGCGATCCGGCACGGATCGCGTGTCGAAGCACGCACACACACACCACGCACCCACCCCCGCCAAAGGATCACGTTGCACTCGGCGGCGGCGCAGGCCAGTTTCGGGGGCACAGACCGACCGGAGCCCGTTTCCCGCCCATGGCCCGACGCCTCGCCCTGATCACCGGCGCGTCCGCCGGCATCGGCGCCGCCTTCGCCCGCATCTATGCGGCCCAGGGTTACGACGTCGCCCTCACCGCCCGGCGCGCCGACCGGCTTGCGGCCCTGGCCGAGGACATCGCCCTGGGCTCGGGGGTCGAGACCCTGACGGTGGCCGCCGACCTGTCCGATCCCGCCGCGCCCGAGAAGATCCTCGCCGAGCTGGCCGCCCACGGGCGCGAGGTCGACGCCCTGGTCAACAACGCCGGCTTCGGCCTGCCCGGCCTCTATGCCGAGACCGCCTGGGCCGACCAGCGCGACTTCATCCAGCTGATGATGACCGCCCCCGCCGAGCTGGCCCACCGGGTGCTGCCGGGCATGGTCGAGCGGCGCTTTGGCCGCATCGTCAACGTCGCCTCCCTGGCCGGCCTGCTGCCCGGCGCGGCGGGCCACACCCTCTACGCCGCCTCCAAGAGCTATCTGGTGCGCTTCTCCCAGAGCCTGCACCTGGAGACCCAGAACACCGGCGTCCACGTCACCGCCCTCTGCCCCGGCTTCACCTTCAGCGAGTTCCACGACGTCAACGGCACGCGCGATCTGGTCACCCGCTCGACCCCCCGCTGGCTGTGGCTGGGCGCCGACGAGGTGGCCGCCAACGGCTACGAGGCGGCAGAGGCCGGCCGGCCCGTCTGCGTCCCCGGCGCCCCCAACAAGGCCATCGCCGCCCTCGCCAAGCTGATCCCCGACGAATGGATCCTGGCCCTCCTCGCCGCCCAGGGCGGCCGCTTCCGCAACACCCGGGCGTAGCTGCGCCTGAGCCCTCCCCCTCGATGGGGGAGGGTTGGGTGGGGGTGCGCGCGGAGGAGGTTCGGGCGGATCATGAAGGGGCGACGACGCCCTATTCGGTCTTTCCGGTTGCTCGGGGGATACACCCCCAACCCTGCCCTTCCCCCATTGAGGGGGAAGGGTGGTGGGTGCTTCGACACGCGATCCGTGCCGGATCGCTACTCAGCATGACGAATAGGGGTGCGCGCCCACCCATGCCCGTCATCCTGAGTAGCGCGAAGCGCGTGTCGAAGGACGCAGGCCAGGGCCGCCCCCCAAGGCGCCCCAACCCCCAAAGGTGACGCCCCCGTCATTTTTGCTTGACGGGTCCCGCATAAAGTGGACACTGTTCACATTGGACAGAGGCTCGCCAAGGGCCCGCTTCCATTTGGCCGCTGGAGGAGAGCCGCTATGACCGACAAGAACATCACCAAGGACGCGATGTACGACGCCGTGGCGCCGAACGATTTCGAGTCGATGCTCGAACTCGACCGCTACAACAACCGCTCGACCGCCTTCGACAAGATCATCAGCGCCACCCATGACCACTTCTGGGATCCGCTGGACAAGGCCTACATCGACTTCGACGAGCCCTTCGACATGGAGAACGAGCCGCTCGTTCCGGAAGAGTTCGTGGTCGCCCTGCAGACCGACTACGTCTCCAACCACCTGTCGGATCCCAAGATCCGCACCCGCTTCATCAACGACAACACCCTGCGGATCTTCTCCTCGATCCTGCACGGCGAGCAGGGCGCGCTGAACCTGTCGGCCAGCCTCTGCCACGTCCTCAAGGACCAGGGCGCCCAGGAATACGCGGCCAACCAGACCCGCGAGGAAGCGCGTCACGTCACCGCCTTCGCCAAGTACATCAAGGCCCGCTGGGGCCGTCCGGTCGAGTGCGGCCCGACGCTCAAGGCCCTGCTGGTCGAGATCATCGACGCGCCCGAGGTCTACAAGAAGATCATCGGCATGCAGATGCTGGTCGAGGGCCTGGCCATGGGCGCCTTCGCCAGCCTGTTCAACTCGATCAACGACCCGCTCGGCAAGAAGCTGCTGCAGCTGGTGATGACCGACGAGGCGTTCCACCACAAGTTCGGCAAGATCTGGGCTGACCGCACCGTACCCAAGCTTTCGGCCGAGGAGCACGCCATCATCGAGGACTGGGCCGCCCACTGCTTCCAGGCGGTGCTGTTCAACCTCGTCGGCCCGACGCAGCAGCGCGACCTGTACGAAGCCTATGGCCTCGATCCCGAGCGCGTCGTCGCCGAGTTCGCCCAGATCATGACCGACGACGCCCGTCGCGAGAACATGAAGGAGCAGACCAACATCTTCCGCGTGCTGGTCAAGACGCTCCTCAACGCCGGCATCATCACCGAGCGCACCCGCGCCTTCTACGCCATGTACGTCGACCTCGACGAACTCAAGGCCGAGGGCGACCGGATGGTCGGCGACGACATCGCCGAAGACGGCATCCGCTACCTGCAGACCATCAACTTCAAGGATGGCGCCCGTCCGGTGAGCATCGCCGCCGAATAGGCCGCCCTCCGGCCCACGACTTCCGACGCCCCGTTCCCTCGCGGAACGGGGCGTTTTGTTTTTGGGCCTGCTGCGCTAAATAGCGGCGGATGAAGACCTCCACCGCCCTCGCATCCGCGGCGGCGCTGGCGTTGGCCGCCCTCCCCGCCTCGGCCGCCGCGCCCCAGCCCGCCAAGCCCATCTCCGCCAGCTTCTACAGCGGGACCTGGTACGAGATCGCCCGCACGCCCAACGGCAACCAGAAGGACTGCCACGCGCCGACCAGCCAGTTCGCGCCGGCAAAGGGCGGCCGCTACCTGATGACCCAGACCTGCCGCAAGGGCTCGCCCGGCGGCGCCGCCAAGGTCTGGAAGGCCGAGGGCGCCATCGTCCCGGGCTCGGGCAACGCCAAGTTCAAGGCCCGCTTCTTCGGCCTGGTCAGCCAGGAATACTGGATCCTCGACACCGCTCCCGACGGCGCCTGGGCCATCATGGCCACCCCCGGCGGCAACTATGTCTGGCTGATGAGCCGCAAGGCCGTCATGACCCCCGCCGCCAAGTCCGCCGCCCTGGCCCGCATCAAGGCCCTCGGCTACGACACCAGCCGCCTGGAACAACCCCGGCAACCCCCCGCCTAAGCCGCACCGCCGCCCACCCGAAACAGCCGCCGCTAGAGATTCCTTCTCCCCTTGCGGGAGAAGGTGGCGCGAAGCGCCGGATGAGGGGTTGAAGACTCTCGAAGCTGCGCAGAGGCGGTTGACGCCGGCGCCCCACGAGATCGCGCACCACCCCCACCCCCGATCACGCTCGCGAAGGCGGGCGTCCACACCGCGCGCACCGACCCGCCACGGCGGCAGCGGCTGGCCCCCATGGGCCCCCGCCTTCGCGAGGGCGCACGGTCAAGTTTGATCTTCCAACGCTGGTCGGACCACCGTGACGATTATCTACCTTGCATGCTCGCGATTCTTGACGTTCTAGGCCTTACTTGGAGGTTGCATGACCGAATACACCGAGAAGTTTCTATTTCTCCGCACCCGGCTGGCAGTCGACCTATCAGATGACGTCCTATTGCCGCTTGTCGAGAGCCTGGACTGGAGAGACAACTACCTTCTGTTTAGTGCTCAACAGGCGGGCGGCGGATACACATGGAAGAATGGCCTTGTGTTTCGTATCGGGGATGAAAGAACGTGCGCAGATATCGCCGGGGAATTGAGTAGTGAGCTATCGGCTTTCGACAGTTGGGCCATCCATAACTCCGAGAATGATTTCGTTGAGTTCCCCCTTGGCGGCCCGATAGGCAGCTATTTCAATTCAGCAGTCCCTGGGTCGGGCCCCTCCGCGATGCTGTTCCTACTGGAACCAGAGGGGTGCCCGATTCAAGAAGATCTGGCGTCTCGGGTCAGGGATCGATTTCCAGCAAGCGCGCCCGTGTTCCACTTTCGCGATGGTCGAATCCTAATGACGCGCGCACCAGACCCTTTCCGCATCATCACCAACCGAATCGGGAACCTCGCCGATCGCTATGCTGGCTTTGCAGGTTGCGACCGCGATGGTGTGTCGTTTGAGAGAGGGCGCGAAAATCCTGGCATCTGGCGCGAGATCGGCTTTTCAGAACTGCGCTTCGCATCGCAGCCACGCAAGTTGAACAGCGGAATTTAGAAGCGCTTTCCGTCCCGGCATTTGCCGGACGATGCCCCACCAAGAACCACCAAAAACACCCGCCCTTGTCCCGAACGAAACCGGAACATAGAGTGCCGCCCATGGAGGCCGTCCTCACCCTCGTGACCATCAGCCGCCCGGAGACCACCCTGGCGGTGACCCGGGGCGCGGCGCGGCTGCTGGTGGACATGGGCTATGCGCCGCTGGCCGAGGTGGGGCTGCCCAACGGGCGGCGGGCCGACCTGATGGCGCTGGGGCCGCGCGGCGAGATCGTCATCGTCGAGGTCAAGTCGAGCGCCGAGGACTATCTCTGCGACCGCAAGTGGGGCGAGTATCAGCCGTTCTGCGACGCCTTCTTCTTCGCCGTCGGGCCGGAGTTTCCCATGGCGCTGCTGCCGGACGAGCCGGGGCTGATCGTCGCCGACGGCTTTGGCGGGGCGGTGGTGCGCGAGGCGCCGCGAGCGCCCCTGGCCGGGGCGCGGCGCAAGGCTCTGACCCTGGCGTTCGGCCGGCTGGCGGCGATGCGGTCGGCGGCCGGCTGACCGACCGAATTGGCCCGGCGGCTCAGTTGCCGTTCAGGCGGCTCTGAAAGCTGTTGAGCCTCTGGCCCAGGGCGTCGATCTCGGCCCGGCGAAGCTGGCCGCGCACCATGCGGTAGGCGACCCGGCCGGCATGGATCTCCAGCACGATCTGGCGTTCGCCGGCATTCACGTACAGCGGCACGCCCAGGGTCGAGATCGACCGGTCGTCGAAGGCCGCCGGCACGAGGTCGGCCCGCCAGCAGGTCACCCCGACCACCCGCGCCCCGGCCGGGGGCGGCGGCGGCTGGATCTCCGCATCGGTGAAGATGGCGTCCAGCCCCTCGGCCGGCCGCATCTCGATCTGTCCGCCGGGCGGCTGGACCATGTAGGCGCAGCCGCTGGCCGGAGCGTCCTGCGCCAGGGCCGGCCCCGCCAGCAGCAGCAGGCCGACGCCCGCCGCCGCCCAGGCCGCCGCGACGCTCACTTGGGCGCCCGCTTGGCGAGGATGCGCTGCAGGGTGCGGCGGTGCATCGACAGGCGGCGGGCCGTTTCCGAGACATTGTGGTTGCACAGCTCGTAGACCCGCTGGATGTGCTCCCAGCGCACGCGGTCGGCGCTCATCGGCTTTTCCGGCGGCGGCGGGGCGTCGCCGCCCTGGGCCAGCAGCGCCCGGACCACGTCGTCGGCGTCGGCCGGCTTGGCCAGGTAGTCGATCGCCCCGGCCTTCACCGCCGCCACGGCGGTGGCGATGTTGCCGTATCCGGTCAGCATGACCACCCGCGCGTCCGGCCGCGCGTGGCGAACGGCCTCGACGGCCTGCAGGCCCGATCCGTCATCCAGCTTGAGGTCGACCACGGCGAAGGCCGGCGGCGTGTCGCGGATGGCCGAGATGGCCTCGCCGACGCTGCCCGCCAGGGCTACCGCGAACCCCCGCTGTTCCAGCGCCCGGCCCAGCCGCGTGCGCAGCGGCGCGTCGTCGTCGATGACCAGCAGGCTGCGGTCCTCGAGGGCGGCGATGGTGTCGGCCGTGTCCGTCATGCCGGGGCTCCAGACTTCAGACCTTGAGTCGTACGCATTGTGCGGTGTGTTCGGACATCGGATCAACCCCGGCGAGGCCTCGCGGGTCGCGCGCGCTATTGTCAACAATCGACAAGATTCCGGCAGCGGCAGCCACTTCCGCGTCGAGCTGTCGTGGCGGCCGTTACAGGCGACTACAACGCCGTGGGGATTTGCACCCCCACTCTGACCACGGTCTGTAGCAGACCGCCCCACCTGCAACCCACAAGATCCCCGCATCCGGCCCACGGCTGTATAGCCACAGTTCCCACGGATTCCGGGCGTTTTCGCCCTAAACCCCTGACACCGCTTTTCTTTTCCCGTGGGGGACCCCTGCTACACCGCTGTAGCGCTTCGCTCAGGCCTCGATCGCCTGGCGCGGCCAGCGGGCGGTGACCACCGCCCCGCCGCCCCGGGCGTTGCTGAAGCTGACCTTGGCCCCGGTCCGCTCCAGCAGGGTCTTGGCGATGAAGAAACCCAGCCCCATGCCGATGTGGCCGGTCCGCGAACCCTCCGCCCCCGGCCGGCTGGTGACATAGGGCTCGCCCAGCTTGGCCAGGATGTCCTGCGAGAAGCCCGGGCCGTCGTCCCGCACCTCGATGGTGATGTGCCGCTCGTCGAACCCGGCCTTGAGCAGCACCTCGCCGGCGGCGAAGTCGGTGGCGTTCTCGACGAACGAGGCCATGGCATGCTGCACCTCCGGCAGGCGCCGCAGGTCCGGGGCCTCGGCCCCGCGCGGGCCCGACACCACCGCCTCGATCCGAACGTCCGGGTCGCGGGCGTAGGGGGCGATGACGTCCTCCAGCAGCTGGGCCAGGCCGACGCGGGCGTGCATCTCGTCGGCCGCGTTGGGATCGGCGGTCAGCCGCCTCAGGATCTCGCGGCAGCGCTCGGCCTGGCTGACCAGCAGGTCGGCGTCCTCCTTGATCGGTCCCGGAGGCGCGGTCAGGGCCAGCTCCTTGGCGACAATGGAGATGGTCGCCAGCGGCGTGCCCAGCTCATGGGCGGCGGCGGCGGCCAGCCCGCCCAGGGCCGACAGCCGCTGCTCGCGCGCCAGCACCGCGTTGGTGGTGTCCAGCGCCAGCTCCATCCGCGCCGCCTCGCTGGCCGCCTGCCAGGCGTAGCCGGCGCAGAAGGCGATGCCGAGCACCCGCGACAGCACGTTGCCGACGCGGTTGGCCAGGGGGATGTTCAGCGGCGCGGCGGTCGCCGCCGGCAGCGGCATGGCGTTCATCGACAGCACGACGGTGCAGCCGATCGCCAGCAGGCCCAGCGCCACGACCTGGCGGAACGGCAGGGTGGCCGCCGCCAGCACGACGGGGGCGATCAGCAGGACCGAGAAGGGATTGATGGTTCCGCCCGTCAGATACAGCATGCCCGACAGCTGCAGGATGTCGAAGCCGAGCTGGACCGTGGCCTCCCAGTCGGCCATCTGCCGCTGGCGGTTGTCGGCCAGCAGCACCAGCAGGTTCAGGAAGGCCGACACCGCGATCAGCACCAGGCAGGGGATCAGCGGCAGGTCGAAGCCCAGGCCGTAGTGGACGAACAGCACCGTCACCAGCTGGCCGGCCACCGCCAGCCAGCGGATCGTGATCAGGGTCCGGATGCGCAGCCGCGCCCGCCGCGCCCCGCCCAGGGTCCACAGCCCGGCGTCTTGCGCCGCGATGTCGGCGGGCCTATCGAGAGCCCGCCTGATCGCGGACTCCATGAAGGGGTCTTGCGGCGCCGTGGTCGTCATGGCGCGAGGATCGACCAGAACCGAGCCGGAGACCAGAGGCCCATGCAACGCACGCGACTGATCCTCTGGGGCGCCGTGGGCCTTGGCCTGATCATCACCCTGGCCCTGGCCTTCAGCACCGGCATGTTCCGCAAGGCGCCGCCGCCCAGCGCGGTGGGCGGCCCCTTCGAACTGGTCGACCAGACCGGCAAGCCGGTGACCGAAAAGGTCCTGAACGGCCAGTGGAACATGGTCTTCTTCGGCTTCACCTATTGCCCGGACTTCTGCCCGGCCTCGCTCCAGACCCTGATGAAGGCCAAGGCCGACCTGGGGCCGCTGGGCGAGGATGTCCGGATCGTCTTCATCTCCATCGACCCGGCCCGCGACACGCCCAAGGCCGTCAATGACTGGCTGTCAGCCAACGGCGCCCCGGCCGGAACGCTCGGCCTGACCGGCACGGAGGCCCAGACCTCGGCCGCCGCCAAGGCCTACAACGCCTATGCCCGCAAGGTCGGCGAGGGCGAGAACTACACCATGGACCACTCGCTAGTGGTCTATCTGATGGATCCGCGCGGCCGCTTTGTGCGTCCCCTGCCGCACAATCTGCCCGACGAGGTCGTCACCCAGGTCCGCGACGCCAAGCGCGGGTGAGGCCGGATCAGCGGGCCGCCTGCAAGAACGGCGCCGCTTAAGGTCCCTGTTAACCACCCCTGGACGACCCTGCGCCCCTGACACCCATGGGAGGGCGGGTTGGCGCTCGGACCACGACTGGAACTTCGGCAGGGGCAGGGGCTCGTCATCACGCCCCAGCTGCAGCAGGCGATAAAGCTGCTGCAGTTGACAAACCTCGAGCTGGAAGCCTTTGTCGAGGCCGAGCTGGAGCGCAATCCGCTGCTCCAGCGCGACACGCCCGAGCCCGACCGCGACGAGGAAGGCCCGCGCGTCGACCGCGCCGAGGCCGCCTCCGACGAAATGCCGGATGGCGCCGCCGCCGGCGAGCTGGATATGGCCCACGACGACGCCAGCCCCGGCGAGCGCGACGGCGGGGAGTCCGCCGACGGCGCCGCCAATGTCGGCGGCCAGGTCGACTGGTCCCGCGCCGGCAAGGGCGGCGGCTTCGAGGGCGACGACGACCTCGAAGGCCGGCTGACCCGCGAGAAATCCCTGGCCGAGCATCTGCACGACCAGCTGGCCGTCGCCGGCCTGAGCGAGCCGGACCGGGCCATCGCCGCGGTGCTGATCGACGCCGTCGACGATGGCGGCTACCTGCGCGCCGACCTCGGCGAGATCGCCGGGCGGCTGGGCTGCGGTCTGGACCGTGTCGAGGGCGTGCTTGGCGTGCTGCACGGCTTCGAGCCGACGGGCGTCATGGCCCGCGACGTGCGCGAATGCCTGGCCCTGCAGCTCAGGGAGCGCAATCGGCTTGACCCGGCGATGGACGCCCTGCTGTCCAACCTCGACCTGCTGGCGCGCCGCGACATGGCCGCCCTGCGCAAGGCCTGCGGCGTCGACGACGAGGACCTGCGCGACATGATCGCCGAGCTGAAGGCCCTGACGCCCCGGCCCGGCGCGGCCTTCGGCGGCGAGCCCGCCCAGCCGGTTTCACCGGACGTCTATGTGCGCGAGGGGCCGGGCGGCCTGTGGCAAGTGGAGCTGAACTCCGACACCCTGCCCCGGGTGCTGGTCGACCAGCGCTACCACGCCCAGGTTTCGGGCAAGGCCCGCACCGACCAGGAAAAGGCCTTCCTGTCCGACTGCCTGGCCAACGCCGGCTGGCTGGTGCGCAGCCTGGACCAGCGGGCCCGCACCATTCTCAAGGTCTCCAGCGAGATCGTCCGCCAGCAGGACGCCTTCCTCGCGTTCGGCGTCGAACACCTGCGGCCGCTGAACCTCAAGACCGTCGCCGAGGCCATCGGCATGCACGAGTCCACCGTTAGCCGGGTGACCTCGAACAAGTACATCGCCACCCCGCGCGGCCTGTTCGAACTGAAGTTCTTCTTCACCGCCGCCATCGCCTCTTCCGCCGGCGGCGAGGCCCATTCGGCCGAGAGCGTGCGTCACCGCATCCGCCAGCTGATCGAGGCCGAGCGAACCGAGTCCGACGTCCATTCCGACGACACCATCGTCGACATCCTCAAGGAAGCCGGCGTCGACATCGCCCGCCGCACGGTGGCCAAGTACCGCGAGGCGATGCGCATTCCCTCGTCCGTCGAGCGCCGCCGGATGCTCCGCGCGGCGGTCTGAGCGCCGCCGTCTCGAACCGGATCCGCCCGCCCGCGTTTCCAAGGGGGCGCGCCATGATGACCAGGGACCCGGCCTTCCGGACCGGATGAGACGATGACTTCCGTCGCCATGCCCGAACGCACGCTCGCCCTGTCGGACATGCTCGAGGAGCTGGCCGACGAGGTCGACGGCGGCCTGACCGTCGGCGAGATGGTCGAGCACCTGGGCCGCCGCGCCTTCGGGGCGCTGCTGTTCGCCTTTTCGGCCCCCAACTGGCTGCCCCTGCCGCCCGGCTCCTCGAGCGTCCTTGGCCTGCCGCTGGTCCTCTTCTCGCCGCAGCTGATGATCGGGGTCCACACCCCCTGGATGCCCCGCTTCCTGGCGCGGCGGCGCATCCCCGGCCAGGCCCTGAGCAAGGCCTTCCGCCGAATCATTCCCTGGCTGGAGAAGGTCGAGCACCTCTCGCGGCCAAGGCTGACCTTCCTGTTCGGCCCCGTCGGCGACCGGGTGATCGGTCTGGTCTGCCTGCTGCTGTCGCTGGTCCTGCTGCTGCCGATCCCGCTCGGCAACATGGCGCCGGCGGCCGCGATCGCCCTTCTGGGGCTGGGCATGGTCCAGCGCGACGGCGCCTTGGTGATCCTCGGCTACATCGCCGCGGCGATAAGCGCCGGCCTGCTGGTCATCGGCGCCCAGGCGGCCCTCTTCGCCCTCCGCCAGCTGATGGATTTCGTCGGCCTTGGCTGACGTCACAAAAGGCTGATCGGCCGCTCGATTTATTGACACCAACCGGCGACAGGCGCGTTGTATGCGCATGCGGATCCAAGTCGCTGGAAAACACGTGGACGTCGGCGCAGCGTTGACGACGCGTATCACCGAGGAACTCTCTCAAGGCATCGGCAAATACTTCGACCGCGGCGGCGACGCCGACGTCACGGTGCGCAAGGAGGGTCACAGTTTTCAGGTCGACTGTCAGGTTCATCTGGCCTCAGGCCAGCGCCTGCAGAGCAAGGGCGAGGGCGGCGACGCCCATGCGGCCTTCACCGACGCCCTGGGCAAGATGGAAACCCGGATCCGGCGCTACAAGCGCCGGCTGAAGGACCACAGCCCCCAGGCCACAGCCAAGGCCGCCGCCTCGATGGCCGCCTACACCACCCTTCGCGCGCCGGACGACTCCGACGACGAGGACTGGGACGACGCCGCCGGCGCCCCCGCGGCCATGGTGATCGCCGAGAGCGTCATGGAAGTGAAGTCGATGACTGTTTCAATGGCGGTCATGGAACTGGACTTGACCGAATCCCAGACAATCGTGTTTAGGAACGCCGCTCATGGCGGATTGTCCGTCGTTTATCGTCGCGCCGACGGCAACATCGGCTGGATCGACCCAGAACGGACCAAGTCGCTGAACGGATCTGGACACAAGGGATAGGCCCTTGTGTCGCCCGGTCTTCCAGCCAATCTCACCTCCCGGGGCTGTCTCGAACTATGTTCATTGGTGATCTGCTGGATGCCCGGGCTGTCTGGGCCAAGGCCAGCGGCGGTACGAAGCGTCAGGTTCTCTCGGCCGCGGCCGACGCTGCCGCGCGCCTGTTTGACCTCGATGCACAGACCGTTCTCGACGCCCTGCTTGAGCGTGAAGCCGCCGGCTCGACCGGCGTCGGCTATGGCGTCGCCGTGCCGCACGCCCGCATGCCGGGCCTCGACCGCCCGCGCGCCATGTTCATCCGACTGGAAGCCCCGGTCGCCTTCGAGGCGCTGGACGGCCAGCCGGTCGACCTGCTCTTCGTGCTGCTGTCGCCCGAGGACAGCGGCGTCGACCACCTGCGGGCGCTGGCGCGGATTTCCCGCCTGATGCGGCAGGCGGAGCTGCGCGCCCAGCTGCGCCTCGCGCGTTCGCCCGAAGCCATCCTGGCCCTTCTCGGCCGCGACGACGCACAGCCCTCGGCGGCCTGATCGCTGGGCGGGTTCCGGCCTTCAACGCCAGCGCAGGTCGCGGGGCCGCTCGTCCGGCAGGTCGATCAGGAAGTCCCAGATCCGGCCATAGAGCCCGTCCGCCGTCAGCGAGGCATGGTCGGATCCCCGCATCTCGACGAACTGCTTGGGCTGGTTGGCGAGGGCGAACAGGGCCCGGCCGTGGGCGATGGGAATCAGCGCGTCCCGGTCGCCATGGGCGATCAGCACCGGCATCCGCACCTGGCCGATCCAGTCCCGCGACAGGTATCGATCCCGCAGCAGCAGGTCCACCGGCGCCCAGGGAACCCGTTCGCGGGCGACATCCAGCGCGCTGGTGAACGGCGCCTCCAGAATCAGCGCCTTGGCCGGCCGCTCGGCCGCCAGCCAGACGGCCAGCCCCGTGCCGAGACTGTAGCCGTGGATGACGATGGCCTCGGGCGGATGGCGCTGAACCAGCCAGCCGTAGGCGGCGGCCGCATCCTGCCGCAGGCCCGCCTCGCTGGGCTCGCCCGTGGACCCGCTGAAGCCGCGCCAGCCGATGGCCAGAAAGCCCGCCCCGCCGTTGGCGATCTCGCGCCAGCGGCCGCCATAGTCGGCCAGGCCCAGCCCGTTGCCGTTGAAGTAGAGGAAGACGGGATAGTTTTCTTCCGGCGGCAAGTACCAGCCGACCAGGGTCTCGCCGTCGGCGGTCCGGATCGTCACTCGCTGGATCGGCGGCCCCTCCGGGTCGATGCGCTGCTCTCCCGTCGCCGGGAAGTACTGCATCCGCTGCTGGTTGGCATGGAGATAGCCGACGGCCGCCGCGTAGAAGACCGCCGCCACGGCCAGGCTCAGGGCGACAAACCGCAGGATCGGGCTCAGGCGGCGGGACATGGCGCCAGCCTGCCCCAGCCCTCGCGCCGAGTCACCCTTCGGGTCAGAGTCCCTTGACGATGCCCTCGACCATCTTCTTGGCGTCGGCGAACAGCATCATGGTGTTGTCGCGGAAGAAGAGCTCGTTCTCGACGCCCGCATAGCCCGAGGCCATGCCCCGCTTGACGAACAGGACAGTGCGGGCCTTTTCCACGTCGAGGATCGGCATGCCATAGATGGCGCTGGTCGGGTCGGTCTTGGCGGCCGGATTGGTCACGTCGTTGGCGCCGATGACGAAGGCGACGTCGGCCGTGGAGAACTCGCTGTTGATGTCTTCCAGCTCGAAGACCTCGTCATAGGGGACGTTCGCTTCGGCCAGTAGCACGTTCATGTGGCCGGGCATGCGGCCGGCGACGGGGTGGATGGCGTACTTCACCTCGACGCCCTCCTCCTTAAGCTTGTCGGCCATTTCGCGCAGGATGTGCTGGGCCTGGGACACGGCCATTCCGTAGCCCGGGACGATGATCACCTTGCTGGCGTTCTTCATGATGAAGGCGGCGTCGTCGGCGCTGCCCTGCTTCACGGGGCGGGTCTCGACCCTGCCGCCGGCCGCCGCGGCGCTGTCATCGGCTCCGAAGCCGCCGAGGATGACCGAGATGAAGCTGCGGTTCATCCCCTTGCACATGATGTAGCTGAGGATCGCCCCCGAGGAGCCGACCAGGGCGCCGGTGATGATCAGGGTGATGTTCTCGAGCGTGAAGCCGAGCGCGGCGGCGGCCCAGCCCGAGTAGCTATTCAGCATCGAGACCACGACCGGCATGTCGGCCCCGCCGATCGGGATGATCAGGGTCACGCCGATCAGCAGGCTGAGGGCGAAGATGGCCCAGAAGGCCCATTTGGCTTCGCCGCCGCTGAGCACCAGCAGCACGATCAGCACCACGATGGCCGCCGCGATGGCGATGTTCAGCAGGTGGCGGGCGGGCAGCAGGATGGGCGCGCCGCTCATGTTGCCGTTAAGCTTGGCGAAGGCGATCACCGAGCCGGTGAAGGTCACCGCGCCGATGGCCAGGCCCACCGACAGCTCCACCAGCGACAGGCCGTGGATGTGCCCGCCCTCGCCGAGGATGCCATAGGCCTCCGGCGTGTAGATGGCGGCGACCGCGACCAGGCAGGCGGCCAGACCGACCAGGCTGTGGAAGGCGGCGACCAGTTGGGGCATGGCCGTCATGGCCACCCGGCGGGCGATGACCGCCCCCACCGCCCCGCCGACCGCCACGCCGGCCAGGATGAGGCCGATGGTGACGCCGTCCAGCAGGCCCTGGCCCCAGAGCGTGGCCAGGGTGGTGCCCACGGCGATGGCCATGCCGATCATGCCGTTGCGGTTGCCCGCCTGGCTGGTCTCGGGGCTTGAGAGCCCGCGCAGGGCCATGATGAACAGCACGCCCGAGACGATGTAGGCGATGGCGGCGAGGTTGGCGGTCATGCGGGGGTTCCCGTCTCGATGGACATCGAACGTCTGGTCGGATTGAGGTTCATGCGCCGGTGTCGCGGCGCTCGACGCCGTCCCACTCCTGGCGCCGGTCAACGCCATCCCAGGGCGTACGGGCCCGAACTGCGGCGACCAGCTGCACGGCGACCGCCGCGATCAGCAGGCCGACCGCCAAGGCCGCCTGGAGCAGGCCGACGAGGTCGCCGTTCTGCTGGATCAGCAGGGACAGCTGCATGAGGGCGAGGGCGGTCAGCAGCAGGCCGGCGCTGTTCAGCCAGCGACGGCGCTTGAGCACCACCCAGATGTAGGCCGAGATGCCCGCCACGCCGCCAAGACCGCAGGCGTAGCCAAGCAGTTGGGCGGCGAGCGGGCCGCTCACTTCGCCTTGTCCTTCTTCTTGTACATGGCCAGCATCCGCTGGGTGACCAGGAAGCCGCCGAAGATGTTGACCGCCGCGAGGGCCGCAGCGACCGCGCCGCCGCCCTTGGAGATCCAGACATTGACGCCCGCCTCGGTATCGCCGGCGCCGTGCGCCGCCGCCGCGATCAGCGCCCCGACGATGATCACCGAGGAGATGGCGTTGGTCACCGCCATCAGCGGCGTGTGCAGGGCCGGCGTGACGCTCCAGACCACGTAATAGCCGACGAAGATGGCCAGCACGAAGATGGCCAGGCGGAAGATGGTGGGATCGACTTCCATCGATGGCTCCTTCGAAAGGGATTAGCCGGCGAGGCTGGGGTGGACGATGGCGCCGCCGGACGTGACCAGGGCCGCCTTGAGGATCTCGTCCTCCAGGTCGGGCGCCAGGGCGCCCTCCTTGTCGAGCAGCAGGGTCGAGAAGGCCAGCAGGTTGCGGGCGTAGAGGGCGCTGGCGTCGGTGGCGATGCGGCCCGGAAGGTTCGGAATGCCGACGATCTTCACCCCGTTGTCGGTGGTGACGATCTCGCCCAGCCTGACGCCCTCGACATTGCCGCCCTGCTCGACGGCCAGGTCGACGAGCACCGAGCCCGGCTTCATGCTGGCGACGTGGGCCGCCGTGACCAGGCGCGGCGCAGGCCGGCCGGGGATCAGGGCGGTGGTGATGACGATGTCCTGCTTGGCGATATGGCCGGCGGTGAGCTCGGCCTGCTTGGCCTGATACTCGGCGCTCATTTCCTTGGCGTAGCCGCCGGCGGTCTGGGCGTTCTTGAACTCCTCGTCCTCGACCGCAAGGAACTTGGCGCCCAGGCTCTCGACCTGTTCCTTGGTGGCCGGCCGCACATCGGTGGCGGTGACCACCGCGCCAAGCCGGCGGGCGGTGGCGATGGCCTGCAGCCCGGCGACGCCAACGCCCATCACGAAGACCTTGGCCGCAGCGACGGTGCCGGCGGCGGTCATCATCATCGGCAGCGCCTTGCCGAAGGTCTCGGCCGCCTCGATCACGGCGCGGTAGCCGGCCAGATTGGCCTGGGAGGACAGCACGTCCATCACCTGGGCCCGGGTGATGCGCGGCACGAATTCCATGGCGAAGGCGGTAGCGCCCGCCTTGGCCAGGGCCTCCAGCGTGGCGCGGTCCTGATGCGGATTGAGTGTAGCGGCGACCACGGCGCCGGACTTCAGGCCGGCGATCTCCTCGGCCTCGGGCGCGCGCACCTTGAACAGCACATCGGCCTTGGCCAGGGCGCCCTTGAGCGCCGCCTCGACCGTCGCGCCGGCGGCCGCGAATTCCGCGTCCGGGATCGAGGCGCCGGCGCCAGCGCCGGCTTCGACGACGACCTGGGCCCCGGCGGCGATCAGCTTCTTCACCGTCTCCGGCGTCGCCGCAACGCGGGTCTCACCCGCCCGACGCTCCCGGGTCACCGCAATGACGGTCATGCCGCTGAACTCCCCCGATGGCCGATGCCTGGACAGGCCGTCAGAACCCGGCCTTCGCGGCCCTGTTTAGGGGAGAAACTTGCCCGTTGTCGAGCCCGCGCCCTCGCGCCAGGAAATATTATGCCGCGACGCAGCGTAACGCGGGCAGCAAAAAGCCGGCGACCAGGGGCCGCCGGCTGCAATCGCTTGTCCCGTAAGGGCTGGCGGTCGGCTAGTGGCCCGCCGACTTCTTGTCGCGCAGCAGCAGAACGCCGACGACGGCCAGCACGACGCCCGGGATCAGGCCACCAAAGAAGCCGGCCGGGGTGCAGAACCAGAGGGTCAGCATGAGCAGGCTGACGGCCAGGGCCAGCGAGCCCCACTTGGTCAGGCCCATGAAGGCGTCATAGGTGGCCACCTGCTCCTGGATGTCCATCTCGCCGCGGTGATATTCGGAAGCCATCGTCAGTCCCGTATGGTCTTGGTCGGCGTCGGGATACACCGGATGCAGGCGGCCTGTGAAGAGGGCGCCGCCGGTCCTGGCGCGATCAGCCCCGCCGGCGCGGGACAGGGTGTCGCTCCCAAGCGCCGTTTACCAAAGATTCCGAGCCGTGCGGCACACTCCCCGGCCATGCTCACCGACGACGCCATCCCATCGCCTGTCGCCCGCCTGCCGCTCTGGGTGAAGCTGCCCCTGCTGGCCGCCGTCGTCTTTTCGCTGGGCTATCTCTGCATCGTGGTTCCGCGCGATCACGGCCAGGCCGCGCCGATCTGGTTCGCCAACGCGGTCGTCCTCGCCTGCCTGCTGCGCAGCCGTTTCGTCCATTGGCCCTGGCTCATCGCCACCGCCTGGG
The DNA here is from genome assembly GCA_046295055.1 of Caulobacter sp. Taxonomy (GTDB): domain Bacteria; phylum Pseudomonadota; class Alphaproteobacteria; order Caulobacterales; family Caulobacteraceae; genus Caulobacter. The sequence goes on from JBKBOD010000011.1 coordinate 35,691, forward strand.
CGGCCAGCATGACGACCGACATCGTCTCGGGGAACGGCCCGCGGACGGCAGCCATGCTCAGCGCCTGCAACATGCTGGAATACACCAGCTGCGCCCTGGTCCTGCGCCGCCTTGTCGGCCCCGGCATCGACATCGGCCGTCCGCGCGACCTGATGATCTTCGTCATCGCCGCGGCCGCCGCCTGCGCCCTGCCCGCGCTGCTGGCGGCCGGCATCGTGGTGCGCCGCTCGGGCGCCGATGTGCTGTCCACCGCCTTCGGCTGGGGCCTGGCGGACGCCATGGGATTGCTGGTCCTGACCCCGGCGCTGCTGGCCCTGACGTCGGACCGACGCCCGGACGATGCGCCGGACTTCCGCCGCGAGGGCTGGACCCTGGTGCTCATCGCCATGGCCGCCAGCCTGGTCTTCCTGCAGTCGGACCTGCCGATGCTGTTCGCCGCCCCGCCCTTCCTGCTGCTGGCGGCCTGGCGCCTTGGCGTTTCCGGCGCGGTCATCGGGCTCGTCATCGTCGGCGCCATCGCCAGCCTGGCGACCATGGCGGGCATCGGGCCGATGCTGATGATCGAGGATCGCTCGAGCCGGCTGCTGGTCCTGCAGACCTTCCTTGCGGTGAGCTTCTTCACCAGCCTGCCGATCGCCAGCCTTCGCGCCGCCGAAGCGCGGCTGATCCGCTCGCTTCGCGCCGCCGAGGAAGCCGCCCAGGCCGCCGCCCGCGCCAAGGCCGAGTTCCTGGCCAACATGAGCCACGAGATCCGCACGCCCCTCACCGCCGTGCTGGGCTTCTCCAGCCTTCTGGCTTCGCGCGGCGACCTGCCCGCCGACGCCGCCGGCCACGCCGACCGCATCCAGAGCGGCGGCCGCGCCCTGCTGGCGACCGTCAACGACATCCTCGACTTTTCCAAGCTCGAGGCCGGGCAGGCCGACATCCGGCCTGAGCCGTGCGATATCCGCCGCCTGATCGCCGAGGCGGTTGCCCTGCTCGAAGGCCAGGCGGTCGCCAAGCGACTCACTCTTGAGGTCGAGATCGACGCGGCCACTCCGCCCTGGGTGATGCTGGACGGCGGCCGCGTACGCCAGATCCTGCTCAATCTCGTCGGCAACGCGGTCAAGTTCACCGAGCACGGCGGCGTCACCGCCCGCCTCACATGGCGCGAGGGCCGCGCAAGCCTGTCGGTCACCGACACCGGACCAGGCCTGACGGAAGAGGCGTGCAGCCTGCTGTTCCGCAAGTTCTCCCAGGTCGACGCCTCGTCCACCCGCCGCCATGGCGGAACCGGGCTTGGCCTGGCCATCTGCAAGGGGTTGGCCGAGGCCATGGGCGGCGACATCTCGGTCGAGAGCCGGCCCGGCGAGGGCTCGACCTTCCGCGTCGACCTGCCCTGTCCCGTGGCCCTGACGCCCGAACTGGTCACCGCCGCCGTGATCGACGAGGACCAGGGCGCGCTGATGGCCGACGTCCGGGTGCTCGCTGTCGACGACAACCCGGCCAACCGCGAACTGATCAGCCGCATGCTCGGCCTGCTGGGAGCCAGCTGCACCGTGGCGGCCGGCGGCGAGGCAGGCATCGAGGCGGCGCGCACGGCGGTCTTCGATGTCATCCTGATGGACCTGCGCATGCCGGGCGTGGACGGCCGCCAGGCCGCCGAGGCGATCCGCACCGGCGGGGGTCCAAACGACTGCACACCGATCCTGGCCTTCACGGCCGACGCCGCCGACCTGACGGCCGGACGCCCGTTCGACGGGGTGCTCGACAAGCCCCTGACCATGGCCGGCCTTGTCGGCGCCCTGCAGGCAGCGCTGTGCGACGATCTGGCGACGCGGGAGGCTGACCATGCTGCGGCGTGACAAGCCCCTGATCCTTGTCGTCGATGACGACGAAATGATCCGCGAGCTGCTGGTCACCCGGCTCGAGATCGCCGGCTATCGCGCGCTGGCCGTTCGCGACGGCGTCGAAGCGATGACCGAGCTGTTCTCGCGAACCATCTCGGCCATGATCCTGGATATCAGCATGCCGCGCCTGGATGGCTTTGGCGTCCTGCGCGCCCTCGCCGCGGCCGGCCGCAAACCTCCGCCGACCATGGTGCTGACGGCCCGCCACGCGGGCGCCGATGTCGGCTCGGCCCTGAGCCTCGGGGCCAAGGACTACATGGCCAAGCCGTTCGACGACCAGCTGTTCCTCAAGCGCGTCGCCCGCCTCCTGCGCCAGACCCGGCCCATGGCGGCAGCCGAACCCGCGAAGACTCCGCCGCCTGCCGTCGCCCCCCTCGCCGCGCCCGTGCCCGACGACAACGCCCTGCTGCTGTAGCGCCGCTTCCACGGGCCGGCGCGGCGGCGTAGGTTGCACCGATGAGCGTCGCCTTCACCAAGGAAGGGGATCTGGAGGCCACGGCGGCGGACCTGCCGGACCGCCCGATCTCCCCGCACCCCAACCTCGTCACCGCAGCCGGGCTTGCCGCCCTGGACGAGGCCCTCGCCGCCGCCAAGGCGGCCTATGTGACCGCCCAGCAGGGCGATGTTCAGGCCGACCGCACCGCCATGGCCCGCGCGACCCGCGACCTGCGCTACTACTCGGCCCGCCGGGCCAGCGCCCAGCCGATGGACCCGCCCGCCGACGACGGCGTCGTCCGCTTCGGCTCGGTCGTCGCCTTCGAGCGCGAGGATGGCCGGCGCCAGAGCTTCCGCATCGTCGGCGAGGACGAGGCCGATCCGGCCGCCGGGTCGATCTCCTACGTCTCGCCGATCGCCCGCGCGCTGATGGGCAAGGCCGAGGGTGATGTCGTCGCCGTCGCCGGCGGCGAGGTCGAAATCCTGTCCGTAGGCGTCTGACGCCATGGACGGGACGGGGGGACCGGGCGCCCGGCTGTGGCGCAACGCGCCGCTGCTGCTGGCCGCGACCATGCTGTTCTGGGCGGGCAACTCCATCGCCGGCCGAGCGCTGGCCGGACAGGTTCCGCCCATGACCCTGACCTTCTGGCGCTGGGTGCTGGCGAGCCTCCTGGTGGGAACCCTGGCCTGGCCACACCTGAAGCGCGACGCGCCGGAACTCCTGCGGCGCTGGAAGATGGTCCTGCTGCTGGCGGTCTCAGGCGTCGCCTCGTTCGGGGCGCTGCTCTATTGGGGCCTGGAGAGCACCACGGCCCTCAACAGCCTCCTGATGCAGGCGGCCATCCCGCCCCTGATCCTGGCCTTCGCCTTCCTGTTCCTGCGGGAACGCACAAGTCCCGGCGCGCTCGCCGGCGTGGCCCTGTCCCTGCTGGGCGTGCTGGTTGTGATCAGCGAGGGCCACCCCTGGTCGCTGATCGGCCTCAGCCTCAATCCCGGCGACGGGATCATCCTGGTCGGGGTGGTGCTCTACGCTGGCTACAGCCTGCTGCTGCGCCGCAAGCCGCAGGTCCATCCACTGAGCCTGCTGGCAGCGACGTTCGTGGCGTCGGCCTTCGTCACCGCACCCTTCTTCATCCACGAACTCGTGCAGGGACGGCAGATGGTGGTCAGTCCCTCCACCTTGGCGGGCGTGGCCTATGTCGCCCTGTTCCCTTCCTTCATCGCCTATCTCTGCTTCAACCGGGGCGTCGAGCTGATCGGCAGCGGTCCCGCCGGCCAGTACATGCACCTGATGCCGGTGTTTGGCGCGGTGCTGGCCATCGGCCTGCTGGGCGAGCCGTTCCACGGCTATCACGCCGCCGGCGTCCTCCTGATCGGCGGCGGTATCGCCGTCACAGCCTGGGCTGGCCGGCGCCGGACGCCATAGAACCGGACGCCAAAGAAAGAGGGCGCCGCCAATGGCGACGCCCCTTCCACCGGCTCATGCGGCCGTCGGTATCAGACGCGCTCGATGATGATGGCCGGGGCCATGCCGCCGGCGGCGCACATCGTGACCAGCCCGCGCTTGAGGTCGCGGCGCTCCAGTTCGTCCAGCATGGTGCCGATCAGGATCGAGCCGGTGGCGCCGATCGGATGGCCCAGCGCCATGGCGCCGCCGTTGACGTTGACCTTGTCGCGATCGAGCTTGAGGTCACGGATGAACTTCTCGGCGACGACGGCGAAGGCCTCGTTGATCTCGAACAGGTCGATGTCGTCGATGCTCAGGCCGGCCTTCTCCAGCACCTTGCGGGCGGCGGGCACGGGCGCGTTCAGCATCAGGGTCGGGCTGTCGCCCATGTTCGCCGTGGCGACCACGCGGGCGCGGGCCTTGAGGCCCTTCTTGGCGGCGTATTCCGGCGAAGCCAGCAGCAGGGCGGCCGAGCCGTCGACAACGCCCGAGCTGTTGCCGGCATGGTGCATGAACTGGATGTCCAGGTCCGGATACACGGCGGTGATCAGCTTGCGGTAGGTCGTGCCCTGCTCGTCGAGCGGGATGTCGGCCATGGCCTCGAACGACGGCTTCAGCGCCGCCAGGCCCTCGGCCGTGGTGCCCGGACGCGGGAACTCTTCCTTGTCCAGGGCCAGGCTGCCGTCCTCGTTGTAGACCGCGACCAGCGACCGGTCGAAGTGGCCGCCAGCGATGGCCGCCGCGGCGCGCTTCTGGCTTTCCAGGGCCAGGGCGTCGACGTCCTGGCGCGTGATGCCTTCCAGCGTGGCGATGGCGTCGGCGCAGACGCCCTGGTGCGACTGCGGATGCTTGGCGCGCAGGCGAAGGTTGCCGCGGTCCATCGTCACCGGGCCGCTGTCGGCCGAACGACGGCCGGCCATCGACATCATCTCGGTGCCGCCGGCGATGACCAGGTCTTCCATGCCCGACATGATGGCGTGGGCGGCCAGGTTCACGCTGGTGATGCCCGAGCCGCAGAAGCGGTCGAGGGTCATGGCCGAGGACTTGACGTTGTAGCCGGCGTCGAGCGCCGACATCCGGCCCAGATCGCCGCCCTGGGCGCCCACCTGGGCGCTGGTGCCCCACATGATGTCGTCGACTTCGGCGGTGTCGAGGCCGTTGCGCTCGGCGAGCGCCTTCAGCACGGTCGCGCCCAACTGTTGCGGGTGAATCTCGGCCAGGGCTCCCTTGCCGATCTTGCCGATGCCCCGGGGGGTGCGGACGGCGTCGATAATCAGGGCTTCAGGCATGGTCTGTCTGCTCCAGAGACGTAGCGTGACGATCGTTGGGCGGCTGCCTAGACCCCCTCACCCGGCGTCACTCAAGACCTTATGTCAGCGCCCGCGAAGCCGTTCGCGCAAGGCCGTCGACGAGGCGAAGTTGAATGGCCCCGACAGATAGACCCAGGCCGGCGCGGCCTGGTCGGCCAGCAGGGCGGCTTCCCGGGCGGGGCGGCGGGCGTGGGCGAACCGGCGGGCGGCGGGTGAGAAGCGGGCCTTCAGTGACGCCCACGGCCGCGAGATCACCGCCACCGGCGCCTCGCGCATGATCTGGGTCCAACCACGCCAGCGATGGAAATCCTTCAGGCTGTCAGCGCCCATGATCCAGACGAACTTCACCCCCGGATAGCGGGCGCGGAGCAGGCGCAGGGTGTCGATCGTGTACTGGCTGCCCAGCCGCGTCTCGATGTCGCTGACGATCATGTCCGGTCCGGGGGCGGCGCGCGCCACGGCGGCCATCCGCTCGGCCAGGGGCGCGGTCTCGCGCCGCGACTTGAGCGGGTTCTGGGGCGAGACCAGCCAGATGACGCGGTCCAGCTTGAGCCGCTGCATGGCGGTGCGGGCGACGTGGGCGTGCCCCTCGTGCACGGGATTGAACGAGCCCCCGTACAGGCCGACCCGCATGCCCGGAGACAGGTTGAACCCTGTCCGGAGCGCGCGCGGCCGGCCCGCCTCAGGGACGAGTCTGGCCGGTCCCGCGAACCACATACTTGAACGTCGTCAGTTGCTCGGCGCCGACAGGGCCGCGGGCGTGCAGGCGATCGGTGGCGATGCCGATTTCGGCGCCGAAGCCGAACTCGCCGCCATCGGCGAACTGGGTCGAGGCGTTGACCAGCACGATGGCGCTGTCCACCTCGGCGATGAACTGTTCGGCGGCGGCCGTATCCTCCGTGACGATGGCGTCGGTATGGCCCGAGCCGTAAGCGGCGATGTGCGCCGCCGCGCCGGAAACGCCGTCGACGATCGCCACGGCCAGAACGGGTGCCAGATACTCTGTGGTCCAGTCCGCCGGCGCCGCAGCCGCCATCGCCGGCTCGATGGCCCGGGCCGCCGCGTCGCCGCGAAGCTCGCAGCGGGCCTGGATCAGCGCGTCGGCCAGCGGCGGCAACAGCCGGGCGGCGGCGGCGCGATCGACCAGCAGGGTCTCGGCCGCGCCGCAGACGCTGACCCGCCGCATCTTGGCGTTGACGATGATGTCCCGCGCCTTGGCGACATCGGCCCCCGCGTGGACGAACACATGGTTCAGCCCCTCGAGATGGCCGAGGACCGGCGCGCGGGCCTCGGCCTGCACCCGGGCCACCAGGCTCTTGCCGCCGCGCGGAATGATCAGGTCGACCTGCCGATCGAGGCCCGAAAGGATGTGGCCGACAGCATCGCGGTCGGTGGTCCGGACGATCTGCACCGCCTCGGGCGGCAGGCCGGCGGCTTTCAGCCCATCGACCACCGCGGCATGAATGGCGAGGTTGGAGGTCACGCACTCGGACCCGCCGCGCAGGATCACCGCATTGCCCGAGCGGACGCACAGCGCCGCCGCGTCGGCCGTCACATTGGGCCGGCTTTCGTAGATCATGGCGATGACGCCGATCGGCGTCCGCACCCTGGCGATGTCCAGGCCGTTGGGCCGGGTCCAACGAGCCATCTCCGCGCCGACCGGATCAGGAATCGCCGCGATCGCCTCGACGGCATCGACCAGGGCCTCGATCCGGCCCTCGTCAAGCAGCAGGCGGTCCTGCATCGGCGCCGGCACGCCATTGCGCCGCGCCGCCTCGATGTCGCGCGCGTTGGCCGCCAGGATGTCGGCTGACCTGGCGCGGATGGCGACCGCCATTGCCCGGATCGCCGCGGTGCGCTGGTCGGCCGACGACAGACGCAGGGCCCGCGCGCCGGCCTTGGCCGACCGCCCCATGGCGATCATCCGCTCCCGCAATGTCAGGCCGCCGTCGTCCATCAGTCCGCGTCCGGAAGGTCTCCAAGGGAAATGCTCGCGGTGAGCATTAGCGGGTTTGGCCTGGCGTGGATAGCGGGCGCTCGCCTGGCGCCCGTTGCGCGGTTCCCCGCTGGCCAGTCATGGTCTAGCGTCCTGCGCTCGCAGTCCGGAGTTCTCGCCTGCCATGACGCCCCCGGTATCGCGTCGCGCCGCCCTGTCCGGACTGGCGGCCACGAGCCTAGTTCCGACTTCCGCGCTCTCCGCCGACCCCTCACGGCATCCGGGCTTCGCGCCCTGGCAGCGCGTGCCTCGCAGCCGGGGCGACATTCCGTTGAACGCGCCGGTACGGCTGGCTTCCGGCGAGCAGACCCTCAAAGCCTGGTTCGACGGGCGGCCGACTGTGCTGGTGCTTTGGGCCAGCTGGTGCGGACCCTGTCTCGCCGACAAGCCCGGCCAGGCCAGGATGGTCGAAAGATTGGCCGCCGCCGGCTCGCGCACCCGCGTGGTCACGGTTCGCGCCTTCGACGACGCCAGCGACCGCATCGCCGATTGGCGACTGAAGCGTCTCGGCGTCGGCCACATCGAGAACGCCCGGGCCACAGAGGCCTTCGAGGCGGCCATGCTGAAGTGGTTCGGACGTTCGGAGATCGAGCCCGACCGCACGCCTATGCCGAGCCTGGCCCTGATCTCGGGCAGGGGCCGGACGATCGGCTGGAACCTTGGTCGCCTGTTCACCGACGACGACGAGGACTGGTGGGAGCTTCCCCGGGCGTTTGATTTCCTGAACAGCCTGACCTGATCAGACGACGGCCGCGAGGTCGTCCGACTGGTCCTCCAGGACCCGCGCGACCGCCGCCAGCAGGCCGTCTGCCCGCACCGGCTTGGCCAGATGGGCGTCGGCCCCGGCCGCCAGGCTGGCCTGGACATGTTCGTCCAGCGCATTGGCGGTCAGCATGATCACCGGGGTGCGCGGCGCACCGGTGGCGGCCTCGCGCTCGCGCAGCAGCCGCGTGGCGGTCAGCCCGTCCATCTCGGGCATCTGCATGTCCATCAGCACGACGTCGAACCTCTGACGCGCCAGGGCCGCCACCGCCTCGACGCCGGTCTCGACCACGGTCAGACGAACGCCTGCAGCCTCGAGGATCAGCCGCACGACGCGCTGGTTCGTCGGATGATCCTCGGCCAGCAGCACATGGACGCCATCGACCTGGGTCTCCGCGTCCGGCGCGACCGCGGCCTCCCCGGCGGTTTCGGTCTCGCCCAGGCGCTCCAGCGGCAGGCTGACGGTGAAGGTTGATCCCTTGCCGGGCGTCGATGCGGCCGAGATGGTTCCGCCCATCAGTTCGGCAAGCGACCGGCAGATGGCCAGCCCCAGGCCTGTGCCGCCGAACCGCCGGGTGATGGAGGCGTCGGCCTGCTCGAAGCGTCGGAACAGCCGCTCCCCGGCCGCCGAGTCAAAGCCGATCCCGGTGTCGCTGACGCTGAAGGTCAGGCTTGGACCCTGGGCGCCGTCCTGTGTGCCGACATGCAGCGCAACCTGCCCGGCGGCGGTGAACTTGACCGCGTTCGACAGCAGGTTGGAGAGGATCTGGGTGATGCGCACCGCATCGCCCCGCCAGAGGCCCTCGGCCCGCTCATCCATGGTCGAGATCAGCGCCAGCCCCTTGGCCGCCGCCGCCTCGGCGTGAAGGGCCGCGATGCGCTCGGCCAGCACGCGGGGATCGAAGGCAGAGGTCTCCAGCCGCAGTTCGCCCGCCTCGATCTTCGAGAAGTCGAGGATGTCGGTGAGCACCTGCTCCAGCAGCCGGCCCGATGAGACGATGAGTTCCGCCAGGTCACGGCCCCTCGGCGTCGTCTGTTCCCGCGCCAGCGTCTCGGAGACCGCCACAACGCCGTTCAGGGGAGTGCGCAGCTCATGGCTCATGTTGGCCAGGAAACGCGACTTTTCCTGGTTCGCCCGTTCAAGCTCGGCGGTGCGGGCGCGCACCCGCGCCTCGAGGTCTTCGAGCGTATGGTCCGCCTGGTCGCGCGCGGCCTTCAGCGCCCTGGCGAGGGCGCCGATCTCGTCCTCGCGGGCTTCGATGGCCGACAGGGCGGCGGCGGCGCGCGGCGCCATCGGCCGCTTGGGATCGACGCTGCGATCCTCTGCGAACAGCGCCAGCCGGCGCAGCGGCCGGGCGATGGTCTTGCGCGCCATGGCCATGATCATCAGGCCCTGGGCGATGGCCGCCAGCAGCCCCAGCACCAGCACCCAGGAGGCCGACTGGGCCGCGGCCAGCATCACCGCGCTGGTCGGATAGCGGATCAGGAAATACCAGTCCGGCCCGTTGAGGCGCCCGTAGGCGATGATGTACCGGCCGTCGGGGCTGGCCACCACGCCCTCGTCGGCGCCCCGCTCGCGGATGGTCTTCAGCAGGCCCCGCAGGCCCATGTCCCGCTCATAGGCGGCGACGGTCGCCTCGGTGGCCACGCCAGGCGTGTCGAATCCGGGATAGGCGAGAAGGTCGCCCTCGGCGGTGGTGATCAGGTTCACCGAGCCGCGGCTGGTGGCGGCGATGGCGCGGGTGAAGTAGCCGGAAAGCTCGATGGAGGATCCGAAGGCCCCCAGGTGCCGGCCATCGAGATCGACGGGCGTCATGCAGCCGGTGGCCAGCCGTTCGCCGGCGTCCTCCTGGATCAGCCGCTGGAGGGTTGTGCAGCGGATCACCCGAGCCGGATTCTGCGTCGGCAGCGTGATCCGGGACATCTGCTCGTGGGCGATGCTCATGTCGGCCGGCGCATGCTGCCGATAGAACATCAACCGGTCGGGACGATTCGGCCCGAACATCACCAGGCGGGTGCTGGGCGTGAAGAAGTAGAAGTTGTCGTACCGCGTCACCAGCGCTTCGCCGAAGTGCGGCGCCACATGATAGGCCGCGATGAGCGCCTTCTTCTCCTCGAGCGGAACATTGGCCCCGTCGGCGATAAAGGCCCCGACGCCATAGATGTAGTCGCCATCGGCCATGCGCCGGCCGTCGAACGAATCCGGCAGGCTGCGCCGGGTGCCGTCCGGCCGCAGCGGGAAGTACTGCTCGAACAGCCGCTCGGCCTCGGCGTCCGACAATTGCGCCATCCGCAGCAGCAACGCCTTGCCCGCGTCGCGCTGGGCGTCGGCGAGGTCGGTGAAGCGCCGTTCCTCCTGCAGCGTGCGCTGGGCGACATAGTCCTGGAGGTAGGCGATCTCGCGCTGCTGCAGTTCGCGCTGGAACGCCAGGAAGGCCACCAGAAAGGCGATCGTCGTCACAGCCACGGACAGAAGTCCGACGCTGACGAGGAATCGTCTCGAGATGGAAACGGGCCGGGCGCGCATCGTCGGCCTCTATAGACGCGCGGGTATTGATACTTTGTGGAGAGCAGGCTCTCGCGCGCCTAGACTGGCGTGATGCGGCGGATTCTCGTCTTCGGCTCCAGCGGCGTCGGCAAATCGACATTCTCGCGAGACCTCGGCGCGGCTCTGCACCTGCCTGTGCTTCACCTCGACGCCATCTGGTACGGACCGGACTGGACACCGGGCGACCCGGATCGGTTCGCCGCCGCCATCGAAGCGGCGACCACCGCCGACCGCTGGGTCATCGACGGCAATTTCGCCGACTTCGCCCTGGCCGGGCGGGTGGCGCGGGCGGACCTCGCCGTGCTGCTGGACCAGCCGCTGGCTGTCCGTCTGTGGCGCGCGGCCTGGCGGGGGATCGTCGGGCGCCCCCGACCCGACTTGCCGGCAGGCTGCCGCGACGGGCTGGACCCGGCGATGTTCGCCGACATTCTCGCCTTCGACCGGCGCGACCGGCCCGCGCTCGAAGCGGCCGTCGCGCGTCGCGCGCCGACCTTGCCGCTGCTGGCGCCAAGGGGTGATGCGGCCATCGCAGGGTTGCTGCGAAGGCTTGCGAATCATCCGTCCTGACGCGGCGGCGAAAACCTGCTATGGGGGGTCTTGGCGAGATGACCCAAGGAGTATTCCGCTGGACCGCGAGTTAGCGCCGAGCGCGCAGGAGACGCCCAGGGCGACCTCCGCCGAGGAGCCCCGACAGGGCTCGCTCGAAGATCTGATCCTGACCAGGCTCGATGACGACAAGGCTCAGGACATCGTTTTCATCGACCTCAAGGGCAAGAGCCCGATGGCCGACTCCCTGATCGTGGCGTCGGGCCGTTCGCATCGCCATGTCGGGGCGCTGGCCGACCATGTGCTGCGCGCCCTGAAGGACGCCGGCCATGGACGCGCGCGCGTCGAGGGACTGCCGCATTGCGACTGGGTGCTGATCGACGCGGGCGACCTTGTCGTCCACCTGTTCCGCCCCGAGGTGCGCAGCTTCTACAACATCGAGAAGATCTGGTCGGTCGACACGCCGGCGGCCCGCACCGCGGTCAGCTGACCCGCCGGTGAAGGTCACCCTGCTTGTGGTCCATCGCCTAGGCCGCACGGTCGAGGGCGAACTGGCGCTCGACTATGCCCGCCGCGCCACCGCGGCGGGTCGCGCCCTGGGCCTGGGGCCTGTCGAGATCGTCGAGGTCGAGGCCCGCAAGCCAGGCAAGGCCGCCGAAGCCGAGGTCCTGGCCCCTCACCTGGACGGCGCCCATGTCGTCGCCTGCGACGAGCACGGCCGCACCTTCACCAGCCGCGCCTTCGCCCAGCGCATCGGCCGCCTGCGCGACGATGGCGCGAGGCGGATGGTGTTGCTGATCGGCGGCGCCGACGGACTGGACCCCGCAATCCTGCAGCGCGCCGACGAGACCCTGGCGTTCGGGCCCCAGACCTGGCCTCACGCCCTGGCGCGGGTGATGCTGGCCGAACAGGTCTATCGCGCCGTCACCATCCTGGCCGGCAGCCCCTATCACCGCGACTGATCGTCTCACCGCCGGCCCCTGTTTTGAGGGGCGCGAAAGCCGGGCCGATGTGTTGTATTGCCTCCATCCATGCGCTCCCTGGCCATCGTCAGCGTCGTCTTCCTCAGCGCGCTCGCCGTCTCCGGCGCGGCGCAGGAGCCCGCCGATGCGCCTTCGGCCCAGACCATGCTGCTACTGTCCCCCGGCGTGCGGGCGGACGAGGCCGAAAGCCGCGAGGCGGCGCGGCGCGAGATCATCGCCCTGCGGGCTGATCTGCGCCGTATCGTCGCCAATCAGTCCGGCGACAGCCGCGCGGTCGAGGCCGCCCGCCAGCGTCTCGCCCTTCTGAACGCCCGCGAGAGCGCCCTGACTGGCGAGCTTGGCCGCGAGCGCGGCCGGCTGGGTCGGCTGTTCGCCGCCCTCGCCCTGTTCCGCCGCGACCCGCCGCCGGCGCTGCTGGTTCGCCCGGACGATGCCCGCGACGCCGTGCGGGCGGCGATCCTGATGCGCGCCATGACGCCCGAGCTTCGCCGCCGCGCCGACGCCTTCTCGGTCGAGGCCCGGGAGATCGCCACTCTCAGACGCCAAGCCGCCGGCGCCAACGCCGCCCTGTTCACCGCCGAAAGCCAGCTCGCGGGACGCCAGAGCGACCTCGACCGCCTGCTGGCCCGTCAGAGCGAGATCGAGCGCCGCTATGGTCCGGCCGCGCTGGAGGCCGGCCGCGAGGCCGGCGGCCCGGGCGCCCTGGTCGACAGCTTCCCGCGCGCCGCGCCCGCCGGCTCGGGACCGGGCCGCCTGCTGCGGCCCGTCGCCGGCCCGGTGGTGCGAGGATATTCGGCGCCCGGCTCGCCCGGCCTGTGGCTGCGCGCGCAGCACGGCGGCGCCGTGGTCAGCCCCGTTCAAGGCACGGTTGAATTCGCTGGGCCGGTCACCGGCTGGGGCGTCATCTTGATCTTGAGAACGCCCGGCGCCTACCATCTGGTGCTTGCCGGGCTGGATCAGGCGACCATGCCGCCAGGCCGGACGGTTTCCGCTGGTCAGGTGGTCGGGCGCATGGCCCAGGGTAGCGGACGGCCGCCGGAGCTCTATCTTGAACTTCGACGGGCGGGCGCGCCTCTGGATCCGTCCCGGTGGCTGGCGGCGCAGTGACGGCGCCGTTCGTAAACGGTCTTGTGTTGCAATGGTTTGCGGCCTTCATGAAGCCGCATTGGGAGTCTTAAGGTCGGCCATGTTCAAGAAACACCTCATCGTCGGCGCCTGCGCCTTCGTGCTCGGCGCCGGGAGCATGGCCTACATCAGCCAGCAGGCCCAGGCGACGCAGCCCAAGGCCGAGACCTACCGGATGCTCGAGCTGTTCGGGGACGTCCTTGAACTGACCGAGCGGCAGTACGTCACCGAGGTCGATCAGGAGAAGCTGATCCAGGCGGCCCTCGAGGGCATGCTGGTCTCGCTCGACCCGCACTCCGGCTACCTAGCGCCGGAAGGCTTCGGCGACATGCAGGACAACACCCGCGGCGAATACGGCGGGCTCGGCATCGAGATCACCAGCGAAGAGGGCGTGGTCAAGATCATCGCCCCGATGGACGGGACGCCGGCCGACAAGGCGGGCCTCAAGCCCGGCGACTACATCACCGCCGTCAACGGCAAGAGCGTCATCGGCCTGCCGGTCAGCGAGGCCGTCAAGCAGATGCGTGGCAAGCCCGGCGAGAAGGTCACCCTGACCATCGCCCGCGAGAAGACCGATCCCTTCGACGTGACCCTGACCCGCGAGGTCATCAAGCAGAAGGTCGTCGTCTACCGGATGGAAGGCGAGTACGGCTACGTGCGCCTGGCCAGCTTCAACGAGAAGGCCACCGAGGAAGTCACCGCCGCGGTGCTCGACCTCAAGGCCAAGAACCCCAAGATGAAGGGCATGATCCTCGACCTGCGCCGCAACCCGGGCGGTCTGCTGGAACAGGCTGTCGGCGTCTCCGACATCTTCCTCGACGGCGGCGAGGTCGTCAGCCAGCGCGGTCGCGACAAGGCTGATATCGAACGCTACAACGCCCGCCCCGGCGATCTGCTGGACGGCCTGCCGGTCGTGGTGCTGGTCGACAACGGTTCGGCCTCGGCGGCCGAGATCGTCGCCGGCGCCCTGCAGGATCGCAAGCGCGCCGAGGTCGTCGGCCTGACCACCTTCGGCAAGGGTTCGGTGCAGACGGTCATCCCGCTGCGCGGCGGCGCCGATGGCGCGGTCAAGCTGACCACCGCCCGCTACTACACCCCCGCCGGCCGCTCGATCCAGCGCACGGGCATCGAGCCCGATCTCGAGGTCGCCGCCACCCGCGAGCAGGCCGAGAACATCGCCAACCGCGCCTTCCAGTTCAGCGAAGCCAGCCTGCGCAACTCACTGGACGCCGAGGAAGGCAAGGAGCGCCGCGGAGCCCACAAGCCCGCCGAGGCGCCGCCGGAATCCTTCGATGAGAAGAAGGACTTCCAGTTGGCCCGCGCAGTCGACGTGCTGAAGAACGGCTCGGTCGCCGCCACGCCGAAGCTCCCGACCCCCGCTCCCAAGGAGCCCAAGGTCGCCTCGGTGGTCGGCAAGCCGCAACCCAAGAAGTAGCCTCCAGGTCCATCGCGTTCCCTGCCGGGGCGCGCGATGGACCGTGGCGCGCTTACCGCTTCATTAACCATACCGCTTCACCTTTCGGACGATCCCGCCAGTCCGGTCGTCCGTCATGTTCTCGCGCAAGCCGCAGAAGCCTCATCCCGCTCCCGGCCGTCCCGCCGACCGCCTGCAGGGCGCCCGCGCGGTCGCCCTGAAGGTGGCCGGCAACCCCTGGCTCAGCGCCGGCGGCGCGGGCCTGCTGTTCCTCATCACCCTCGCGGTGCTGATCACCGTCGCCGGGGATCCCAAGGCGGGCACGCCGACCATCCGACTGTCGCTGGCCCAGGCCGCCGCCGCCGGCGCCGAGGTGCCGGGCTGGCGCGAGGCCCTGCCCCAGGAGCCTGAGGCGGCCGAGGTTGTGACCGACGAATACCTGCTCTCCGCCGAGCCGGTGGAGATGGCCGACGCCGGCTTCGGCGGTTCGGCCGTCATCACCCTGCCTGGCGGCGGCGGCATCGATGGCGCCGGTCCGCCCCGCCCGGGCAGCCCGCTCGCCGCCGCCCCTATCGCCGGCCTGACAGCGCCGGGCCCCGGCGGCGGGCTCCTGCCGATCATCGCCAGCGATGGCCGCAATCCCGCCCAGGCCTACGCCCGTCCCTTCAAGGCCAACGGAAAGCCCAGGATCGCGCTGGTCGTCGGCGGGCTCGGCCTCAATCCCGAATACACGCGCCGGGCCATCGAGGAGCTGCCGCCGGAGGTCACCCTCTCCTTCGCTCCCTACGCCGAGGGCCTGCAGGGCTGGATCGATCTGGCCCGCGCCCACGGCCACGAGGTCCTGCTCGAGGCGCCGATGGAGCCGGATGACTATCCGTCCAACGATCCCGGCCCCATGACCCTTCTGGCCGGCGGCCAGCCCGCCGAAACCGTCCGCAAGACCGAATGGCTGCTGTCGCGGGCCACCGGCTACTTCGGCGTCACCAACTATCTGGGCGGGCGGTTCGTCACCTCCAACACCGCCATGGGCGCCTTCACCGGCGTGCTGCGCCAGCGCGGGATCGCCTTCATCGACGACGGCGTCGCCGCCCGCAAGAACGGCGGCCCCTTCCGCGCTTCGGCCGACCGCATCGTCGACGAGGACCTGTCGGCCGAGGCCATCGCCCGCCAGTTCGCCGCCCTTGAGGCGTCGGCCGTGGCGCGGGGCCAAGCCCTGGGCTCGGGCTTCGCCTATCCGGTGACCATCGAGACCGCCGCCGCATGGGCCCGCTCGCTGGACGGGCGCGGCTTCCAGCTGGCGCCGGCCTCCGCCCTGATGAGCAGCCGCTGATCCCACCCTTGCGATCCGGCCCCGCGCCGCGCAAGAACAGCCCCGCCGGACGATCCGGCGCGAGGGGTGAAGGGTGAGCGACTATCCCAGCCACAGGCCCAATGTCGGGGTCGTCCTGTTCCATCGCGACGGCCGCGTCTGGTACGGCCGGCGCGCCGGCGCCGCGCGAGGCGCCCATCGCTGGCAGTTTCCGCAGGGCGGCGTCGACGAGGGCGAGGACGTCGAGGCCGCCGCCCTGCGCGAGCTGGCCGAGGAGACCGGCGTCACCTCGGTCGAAGTCATCGGCCGCACCCAGGGCTGGATCACCTACGACTTTCCGCCCGAGGCCCAGGGTTCGAAGATCGCCAAGGGGTGGCGGGGCCAGAAGCAGGTCTGGTTCGCCCTCCGCTTCACCGGCAAGGAACGCGAGATCCGTCTCGACGCCCACGGCGAGCCCGAATTCGACAGCTGGCGCTGGGGGCGACTCGACGAAGCGCCGGACCTCGTCATACCCTTCAAGCGCGGCGCCTATGAGCGGGTCGTCGAGGCCTTTCGACATCTTGCGGGGAAGACGATGACCGGTTCGATCCTGATGATCCATGGCGTGGGCTCGACGGGCGAGGCCTTCTCGCGCCTGGCGCCGGCCTTCCGCGAGAAGGGCTGGCGGGTCGAGGCCCCGACCCTGAAGCCGGACCTTCGGACCACCGCCAATCCGCCGGCCGCCCTGCCGAAGGTGCGCCTCAAGGACTATGTCGACGACATGGAGGCGGCCGCCCGCAAGCTGGAGGCCGAGACGGGCGTCGCCCCGGTGCTGATGGGCCACTCGATGGGCGGGCTGATCGTCCAGAAGCTGGCCGAGCGCGGCGTCGGCCGCGCCGCCGTCCTGCTGACCCCCGCCTCGCCCGCCGACGCCCGCAGCGGCAGCTCCCTCGCCCAGGCCTTCACCTTCGCCAACATCCTCTTCACCGGCGCGCCCGAGACCAAGTCCCATCGCATATGGCGTTCGGGCTTTTCCTGGGGCGTGCTGAACCTGGTGCCCAAGGCCCGGCACGCCGCCATCTTCGCCCAGTCGGTCTATGACAGCGGCGGCGTCTATGCCGACATCGCCTATCCCGACAAGGATCCGCACGGTATCGCCACCATCGACGAGACCCGCATCACCATCCCGGTCCTGACGATCGGCGGAGCCAGGGATCGCGCCACCCCGATCGCCGATGTCCGGCGGGTGGGCGCCAAGTACGCCCGCGTCGGCGGCGAGTATCGCGAGTATCCCGACAACGCCCACTGGATTGTCGACGAGGCCGGTACCGATCAGGTGATCGCCGATATCGCCGCCTGGCTGGAGTCGCGCGGCGTGACCCCGTCGGCGGCCGCTTCGGGCGCGAAACCCGGCGCCAAGCCCGCGCCGGCCCGCGCCAAGTCACAGACCTCCGCCGGCAAGGCCGCCCCTGCCAGGAAGGCGGCAAGCGCCAAGCCGGCGACCGGGTCCAAGGCCGCCGCCGCGAAGGCTGCCGCCCCTGCGGCTTCGGCGGCGAAGCCGAAGGCCGGCGCGACCCCCAAGACTGCGCCCAAGGCCAAGGCCGCGCCAGCCGCCGCCGGCAAGACGACGAAGCCGGCGGCGAAGGCGCCTGCCAAGGCGAAGGCTACGACTACGGCCAAGAGCCCCGCCAAGGCGAAGGCTCCGGCCGAGCCCAAGGCGCCGGCCAAGGCCAAGGCGAAGACGCCCGCCCGCAAGCCGAAGGCCGGCTGATATTCCGCAAGCCGCCAACCTGCCGCCGGTCGTGATGGTCCACGGCGCCTTTTGCGCCGGCTGGGTGTTCGACGACTTTCGCCGCCCGTTCGAGGCCGCCGGTATCAACGTCCAGACGCCCGACCTGCCCGGTCACGGGCCGGGCCAGAACCCGGCGGGCCTTTCGATGCGCGACTATGCCGACGCGCTGGTGAAGGCCTGCGACCGCTTCGAGACGCCGCCGGTGGTGATCGGCCATTCCCTCGGCGGGCTGGCGGCCCAGCTGGCGGCCGCGCGCGCCCGGCTTTCGGGGCTGATCCTGCTGGCGCCCTCGGCGCCCTGGGGCGTCTATGGCTCGACCATGGAGGAAGGCGCCAGCGCCGTCGGCCTCTACGCCCTGGGCCCATTCTGGCTGCAGTCCATTCCGCCCGACTACGGCCTGGCCCGGACCTACAGCCTCGACCGCCTCGACCGTGCAGCCCGCGACACGGTATTTGGCCGCATGGGCCCCGAGAGCGGCCGCGCCCTGTGGGAGACGCTGAACTGGTGGATGGACCCGTTCATGACCACCCAGGCGCCGCGGAGCCTGGGCGTGCCGGTGCTGGCCCTGGCCGGCGGCCGTGACGTGATCCACCCGCCAGCGACCGTGCGCCAGACGGCCGAGCGCCTCGGCGGCACGGTCGAGGTCTTCACCGAGATGAGCCACTGGCTGCCGGGAGAACCGGGCTGGGAGGCCGTCGCCGAGCGCTGCCTGGTGCACGTGCGCGCCTGCGCCGGCCGGAGCTGACCGGCGCAGACCGGCTGCCTCAGGCGGGTCCGGAGAACAGCTTGAGCCCGAGAATGCCCGCGACGATCATCGCCACGCAGACCAGCCGCGCGACCGTCGCCGGCTCCTTGAACAGCAGGATGCCGACAACCACCGTGCCGACCGCGCCGATGCCGGTCCAGACCGCATAGGCCGTGCCGAGAGGCAGGGTCTTCACCGACCAGCCCAGCAGCGCCATCGAGGCGACCAGGCTGACCGCCGTCCAGACAGTCGGCCAGAAACGGGTGAAGCCGTCGGTGAACTTCAGTCCGACGGCCCAGCCGATCTCGAACAGACCGGCGATGAACAGAATGATCCAGGCCATGGGTTGCGCCTTTCTTCAAAAGCGCGGGCCGTCCCGCCTGAGAGGAAGCCCGGCGGGGTCGTCCCCGCCGGGGTCAGAAGAGCGCGTTCCGAAAAGTGGGAACCGGTTTTCGGACGAAACGCGCGCCAAAAGGGAGTCTGCTCAGTTCTTCTGGTAGCTGTAGATCAGGTCGGTCTGGTCCCAGCGGCTGTTGATCGGCTGGCCGTTCGGCTTGCGCACGGTCATCAGCACGATAGCCTCGAAGGACTCGGCCGTGATGCTTTCCCACTTGCGGTTGGTCCGCTCCATGTCGGTGACGCGCTTGCCGCCGTCGCCCAGCGTCCAGTCGCGGTACATGGCCCAGCCATGGATGTCGGTGATGGTCGCCTCGAGGCCGTCGACCGGATGCTGCACGGTCACGACGCAGACCTGCGGGTTGTTGCCCGGGTCGCGGGTGATGGCCTTGTAGCCCTTGGCGTACTGCCACTCCCAGGTGCCGTCGCGCTTCTGCTTGAAGCCCAGGCTCGGCGCCAGCTTGTTGATGTCGCCGCCGCGGACCAGCGGCATGCAGAGCTTCTGCAGCAGATTGTAGAACACCACCGAGGTCTGCTCGGTCGGAGCCGGCGGCGGGGGTGGCGGCGGAGGCGGCGGAGGCGGCGCGACCGGAACGGGCGGGGCCATCGGCGCGACCGGAGCCGCCGGATCGGCCGGGGTCGGCGGCGCGGCGGGGTCGGCCGGCGGGACGGCCACGGGCGCCGGAGGCGCGCCGGCCAGCGGTTCGACCGGCTGGGTTTCCTGGGCGATGGCCGAAACGCTCACGGCGCCGGCAAGAAGGACGGACAGGACGGCGACGCGCATGGTGAGCACCCCTTCTTCACTATGGTGGCGGCATCAAAGACCGCCGATGCGTCCCTCGCAACCCTTCGTGCGACAGATTCGCGGTGAAAAAATGACGGCCGTAGTTTTTAGGCCGTCTCGATCGCGTGTTCGGCCAGGATCGTAAGGCCCGCGGGCGTCACGTCGGCGAAGCCGCCGTGAACCTCGAACACCCGGGTGCTCGCGCCGTCGATCACGGTCACCTTGCCTTCGCGCAGGGCGGTCATGAACGGCGCATGGCCGGCCAGGACGCCGAAGTCGCCCTCGACTCCGGGGGCGTCGACGCGGTCGACCTGCCCGGAGAAGACTTCGCGCTCGGGCGCCACCAGGGAAAACTGCAACTTCTCAGCCATTAGTCCACCGCCTCCAGCGCGGCGTCGATATCGTCGTCGGTCTGCAGCTCGGTCCCGCAGAAGGGACAGAACTGGACGGTGAGAAAGAGCTGTCCTTCCTCGCCGTCCTGCTCGGTCCGGCCCGCGTTGAGCAGGATCAGGCCGCTGTCGTGTTCGAACAACACCGCCTCGGGACCCGCCGATAGGCAGGTCTCCATGTCTTCGCAGCAGAAGCCGGCGGCATCGTCCATCGAACGGACCCTTAGGCCTCGACCGCCATCTTCTCGGCCTTCTCGACGGCCTCCTCGATGGTGCCGACCATGTAGAAGGCGCCTTCCGGCAGGTGGTCGTACTCGCCGTCGCAGATGGCCTTGAACGAGCGGATTGTGTCCTTCAGCTCGACGAAGGCGCCGGGCGTGTTGGTGAACTGCTCGGCCACGTGGAACGGCTGGCTGAGGAAGCGCTGGATCTTCCGGGCGCGGGCCACGGTCAGCTTGTCCTCTTCCGACAGCTCGTCCATGCCCAGGATGGCGATGATGTCCTTCAGCTGCTTGTACTGCTGCAGGATTTCCTGGGTCTGGCGGGCGACCTTGTAGTGCTCTTCACCGATGACCAGCGGGTCCATGATCCGGCTGGTGGAGTCCAGCGGGTCAACGGCCGGGAAGATGGCCTGGGCGGCGATGTCGCGGCTCAGAACGGTGGTGGCGTCCAGGTGGGCGAACGAAGCGGCCGGGGCCGGGTCGGTCAGGTCGTCGGCGGGAACGTAGATGGCCTGGACCGAGGTGATCGAACCCTTGGTGGTCGAGGTGATGCGCTCCTGCAGGTTGCCCATCTCGGTGGCCAGGGTGGGCTGATAGCCCACGGCCGAGGGGATGCGGCCCAGCAGAGCTGACACTTCGGCGCCGGCCTGGGTGAAGCGGAAGATGTTGTCAACGAACAGCAGCACGTCCTTGCCTTCCACGTCGCGGAAGTACTCGGCCTGGGTCAGGCCGGTCAGGGCGACGCGGGCGCGGGCGCCGGGGGGCTCGTTCATCTGGCCGTAGACCAGGGCGCACTTGGAGCCTTCGGTCGAGCCGTTGTTTTCCTTCGGGTCGACGTTGACCTTCGACTCGATCATCTCGTGATAGAGGTCGTTGCCTTCGCGGGTGCGCTCGCCGACGCCGGCCAGCACCGAGTAACCGCCGTAGGCCTTGGCGATGTTGTTGATCAGCTCCTGCATCGTCACGGTCTTGCCGACGCCGGCGCCGCCGAACAGGCCGATCTTGCCGCCCTTGGTGTAGGGGCACATCAGGTCGATGACCTTGATGCCCGTGACCAGGACTTCGGCCGAGGTCGACTGTTCCTCGAAGCTCGGGGCTTCGCGGTGGATGACGTTGAAGGTCGAGGTGTTGATCGGGCCGGCTTCGTCGATCGGCTCGCCGACGACGTTCATGATGCGGCCGAGCGTGCCGGGTCCAACCGGAACGCGGATGCCGGCGCCGGTGTCGACCACCGGCTGGCCGCGGGTCAGGCCCTCGGTGGTGTCCATGGCGATGCAGCGGACTTCGTTCTCGCCGAGGTGCTGGGCGACTTCGAGGACCAGGCGGAAGGTCTCGCCGGTGCGCTGGTCGCGGTTCTCGGTCTCGAGCGCGTTGAGGATCGCCGGCAGCTGGCCTTCGAAGGCCACGTCGACGACGGCGCCGATGACCTGGGTGATGCGGCCGGTGGCGCCGGTCAGGGCCGGCTTGGCGGCCGGGGTCTTGGCGGCGGCGGCCTTCGGAGCAGCGGCCTTGGCGGCCGGCTTCTTCGCGGCGGGAGCCTTGGTCGCGGCGGCCTTCGGGGCGGCGGCGGCCTTGGGAGCGGCGGGCTTCTTGGGAGCGGTGGCCATGTGCGTGGTCTTCCGTGCGATCTTTATTCGGTCAGAGGGCTTCGGCGCCGGAGATGATCTCGATCAGCTCCTTGGTGATCTGCGCCTGGCGGGTTCGGTTGTACTGGATGGTGAGGCCGTTGATCATGTCGCCGGCGTTGCGCGTGGCGTTGTCCATGGCGCTCATCTGGCTGGCGTAGAAGCCGGCCATGTTCTCGAGCAGGGCCGAGAGGATCTGCACCGTGATGTTCCGCGGCAGCAGGGTCTCGAGGATGGCTTCCTCGCTCGGCTCGTATTCGTAGGTCGCGCCGCCGAGGTCGCTCGGCTCGGCGCCGGCGGCCACGACCGCCGGGATCAGCTGCTGGGCCGTCGGGATCTGGCTGACCACCGACTTGAAGCGGCTGTAGAACAGGGTGACGACGTCGGTCTCGCCGGCCTCGTAGAGGCTGATGATCCGCTCGGCGATCGGCTGGGCCACCGACAGGGTCAGGGACCTCTCGGCCGACAGGTCGTAGCTCTCGATGATGCGGTCGCCGTACAGGCGGCGCAGCGGCGGGAGCGCCTTCTTGCCGATCGTGATGATCCGGACGTCCTTGCCCTCGGCGAGCAGGCTGGCGATCCTGTCGCGCGCGGCGCGGATGATCGACGAGGTGAAGCCGCCGGCGAGGCCGCGATCAGCGGCCGCGACGACAACCAGGTGACGCCGGTCGGACCCGGTGCCCGCCAGCAGCGCCGGCGCGCCGTCGCCCGAGACGCCGGCCGCCAGATTGGCGATCACCGCGCCCATGCGCTCGGCGTAGGGCCGGGCGTTCTGGGCGGCGTCCTGGCTGCGGCGCAGCTTGGCGGCGGCCACCATCTGCATCGCCTTCGTGATCTTCTGCGTGGCTTTCACGCTCGAGATCCGATTGCGCATTTCCTTGAGGCTGGCCATGGGCGGCTCTTCTCTCCGTCAGCTCCAGCCGGACTTAGGCGAAGGTCGCCGTGAAGTCCGCCAAGGCGGCCTTCAGCTTGTCCTCGAGGTCGCCCGACAGCGCCTTGGTCGTGCGGATGGCGTCGAGCAGGTCCTGGTGCTGGCTGTGCAGGCGGGCCAGGAACTCACGCTCGAAGCGGCCGACCTGGGCCGTGGCGATGCCGTCGAGATAGCCGCGGGTGCCGGCGTAGATCACGCAGACCTGCTCCTCGACCGACAGCGGGGCGTACTGGGGCTGCTTCAGCAGCTCGGTCAGGCGTTCGCCGCGCGCCAGCTGGCGCTGGGTGGCGGCGTCGAGGTCCGAACCGAACTTGGCGAAGGCGGCCATCTCGCGGTACTGCGCCAGCTCGCCCTTGATCGGGCCGGCGACGGTCTTCATCGCCTTGATCTGGGCCGACGAGCCCACGCGCGACACCGAGATGCCGACGTTCACGGCCGGGCGGATGCCCTGGAAGAACAGGTCGGTTTCCAGGAAGATCTGGCCGTCGGTGATCGAGATGACGTTGGTCGGGATGTAGGCCGAGACGTCGTTGGCCTGGGTTTCGATGACCGGCAGGGCGGTCAGCGAGCCGGAGCCGTTGTCCTCGTTGAGCTTGGCCGCGCGCTCCAGCAGGCGGCTGTGCAGGTAGAAGACGTCGCCCGGGTAGGCTTCGCGGCCCGGCGGACGGCGCAGCAGCAGCGACATCTGGCGGTAAGCGACGGCCTGCTTGGAAAGGTCGTCATAGATGATGACGGCGTGCATGCCGTTGTCGCGGAACCACTCGCCCATGGCGCAGCCGGCGAACGGGGCCAGGAACTGCAGCGGGGCCGGCTCGGAGGCCGTGGCGGCGACGACGATGGTGTATTCCAGCGCGCCGGCTTCCTCGAGCGTCTTGACGATCTGGGCGACCGTCGAGCGCTTCTGACCGATCGCGACGTAGATGCAGTAGAGCTTGGCGCTCTCGTCGCCGGCCGCGTTGACGGCCTTCTGGTTCAGGATGGTGTCGATCGCCACGGCGGTCTTGCCGGTCTGGCGGTCGCCAATGATCAGTTCGCGCTGGCCGCGGCCGATCGGGATCAGGGTGTCGATGGCCTTCAGGCCGGTCTGCACCGGCTCGTGCACCGACTTGCGCGGGATGATGCCGGGAGCCTTGACGTCGGCGCGGCGGCGCTCGGTGGCGGCGATCGGGCCCTTGCCGTCGATCGGCTCGCCCAGCGGGTTGACGACGCGGCCCAGCAGGCCCTTGCCGACCGGCACGTCCACGATCTCGCCGAGGCGACGGACTTCGTCGCCTTCCTTGATCTCGGCATCCGAGCCGAAGATCACGACCCCGACGTTGTCGCGCTCGAGGTTCAGGGCCATGCCCTTCACGCCGGCGGACGGGAACTCGATCATTTCGCCGGCCTGGACGCTGTCCAGACCGTAGACGCGGGCGATGCCGTCGCCGACGCTCAGAACGGAGCCGACGTCGGAAACGTCCGCCTCTTCGCCGAAGTTGGCGATCTGCGACTTGAGGATGGCCGAAATCTCGGCGGCGCGGATGTCCATGGTCTTACGCTCTCTTGAGGGCGAATTTCAGGGAGTCGAGCTTCGACTTCAGCGAAGCGTCGAACAGACGAGAGCCCACGCGGACCTTGAGGCCGCCCAGAAGGGCGGGATCAACGCGGGTGGAAATTTCCGGCTCCTTGCCGAGCGCCTGGCGCAGGGCCGCGGCGACCCCCTTGGCCTGGGCGGCGGAGAGCGGGACGGCCGAGACGACCTCGGCGGTGACGGCGCCGCGATGGGCGGCGGAAAGCTTGCGGAAGCTGGCGATGACGGCCGGCAGGTCGCGGGCGCGGCCGTTCTGGGCCAGCAGACCCAGGAACTTGGCGGTGGTCATTCCGATCTTGGCCTTGACCGCCACGGCCACCAGGCCCTTGCCCTTGTCCTCGGCCGAGAAGGCCGGCGAGGCGATCAGGCGGCGCAGGTCGGCGCTGTCGGCCATGGCGCGGGACAGGGTTTCAAGGTCGGCCTCGATGGCCGGAAGGGCCTTCTGATCGAGGGCCAGGTCGAACAGGGCCTGGGCGTAACGCTGGCCCGCATCCGTCGTCTTGCTGTCGTCCGCCAATTTGGTCCGTCCGGTGCGTCTGTTCCGCCGCGATCGGAGAATCTCCGCCGCGATCGTAAAGGCTTGAAAGCGCTTGAGAAAAGCACGTGAGAAACAGGGTCCGAATGGACACCCGACCCGAAGCCGCGCGCCTGATAGCACGGGCTGTTGTGCGTCGCAACGCCGTGGAAAAATAAGCTGGAACCCCGACCGTCGGGCGCCCCAGCGTCAGGCTTTCAGCCGGAACACCGCCTGGGCCCCCGCCGCCACCCGGCCATCGGGCCACAGGGCGCGGGCGCTGATGAACTTCAGGCTGCGGGTCGCGCGGTCGATCGTCGTCTCGACACGGATTTCCCCTTCTCCGTCAACGCCGTAGTCCAGCGCGAGCGAGACAGGGAAGGCCTTGTCGGCGGGGCCGGCCGCCTGGGCCAGGGCGTCTTCGATGAGGGCGGAAAGGCGGGGCGTGGACATGCCGCGATCCTCTGGCGCGAAACGGCGGAACAGGAAAGCCGATACAGAAAAGGGGACGATCGCGGGATCGTCCCCCTCGGCGAAGCGCTTGCCGCGCTCCGTCGCCGGAAATCCGGCCAGGTTGCTCGACAGATCGCCGGCGCCCGCAGGCGCCGGCGGAAGTTCTGGCCTAGCTGCGGCCGGCGCCGCACTTGGCGACGTCGTCGTTGCTCAGCGAGCCGAAGGCGGCCAGGGCGCCGACTTCCTTGGCCAGGGCCTTGCAGCCCTTGGTCGTGTCGGTGCGGGCCGGAGCCACGGTGGCGACGCAGGTGCTGCCTTCGCAGACGAAGACGGCGCCGGCGGCGACGACCTTGGTCTTGGCGGCGACCGGTTGCTTCAGGGTGGCGACGATCTTGCCGTCGGCGAAGGCGACGCCCGAGGCGGCCAGCGAGATGATGGCGGCGAGCGCGGTGACTTGGAGCTTCATGGTGAGCCCTCCGGTGGATCGGGGTGGAAACGGGTACGCTTGGATCGAGATCGAAACTGATTGCCCCGATCGGTCGGCGGGTCTGCCGCCGGGTATCCCCACCCTTCGGCGCCTCTCGAACTGAGCACTGCTTAGATATCAACGATAACTTACATCGATGCAATACCTTTTTTGAGCATGTCTGCAAGTTTTTCGGGCGCGGCTTGACGCCGGGTCACGGTTGCCGCGCGCGTAAGCCCGCGCATACTGCGGCCAACAACCAACCAGGATCATGGGAGAGACGGCCGTGGACTTCGCCCTGCCCCAATACCTTGTCGACTACCTCGCCGAGCTGGATCGCTTCATTGAGGAGAAGATCGACCCCATCCAGCGGCGGGACGACAACGACCGCTTCTTCGATCACCGCCGCGAGCACGCCCGCACCGACTGGGACAACAACGGCCTGCCCCGCAAGGAGTGGGAAGAGCTGCTGGCCGAATGCCGCAAGGTCGCCGACGAGGCCGGCCACCTGCGCTACGCCTGGCCAAAGGACATGGGCGGCAAGGCCGGCTCCAACTTCGACATGGCCGTGATCCGCGAACACCTGGCCGCCAAGGGGCTGGGCCTGTTCAACGACCTGCAGACCGAGCACAGCATCGTCGGCAACAACCCCTTCATCCTGATGTTCAAGGAGTTCGCCACGCCCGAGCAGTACGCCCGCGACGGCGAGAAGGTGCTGAACGGCACGATGCGCACCGCGTTCGGCCTGACCGAGCCGAACCACGGCTCCGACGCCACCTTCATGGAGACCACCGGCGTCCGCGAGGACAAGGACGGCAAGCCCGGCTGGCGCGTGAAGGGCGAGAAGATGTGGACCACCGGCATGCACGCCGTCAGCCACGTCATGGTCTTCGCCCGCACATCGGGGAAGGACGGCGACGCCACCGGCATCACCTGCTTCATCGTGCCGCGCGAGCACATCAAGATCGAAGAGTGGATGTGGACCTTCAACATGCCCACCGACCACCCGCGCATCAGCTTCGACTGCTGGATCCCCGAGGACAGCTACTGGGGCCAGATCGACCGGGGCCTCGGGCTCGGCCAGTCCTTCGTCCACCAGAACCGCATCCGCCAGGCCGCCTCGTCGCTGGGCGCGGCCGTCTACTGCATCGAGGAAAGCGTCCGCTACGCCCGCGAACGCAAGCCCTTCGGCAAGCCGCTGAGCGACAACCAGGCCATCCAGTTCCCGCTCGTCGAGCTGGCCACCCAGTGCGAGATGCTGCGCCTGCTGATCCGCCAGACCGCCTGGCAGATGGACCGCATGGAGCACAAGCAGATCGAGAAGGAACTCTCCGACAAGGTCTCGATGTGCAACTACTGGGGCAACCGCCTCTGCTGCGAGGCCGCCGACCGGGCCATGCAGGTGCACGGGGGCATGGGCTATTCCCGCCACAAGGCCTTCGAGCACATCTATCGCCATCACCGCCGCTACCGGATCACCGAGGGCAGCGAGGAGATCCAGATGCGCAAGGTCGCCGCCTTCCTGTTCGGCTACCTCGGCCCGCGCAAGAAGCTGTTCGCCGACCAGGCCGGCGCCAAGGGCGAATACGTCCAGCCCATCCCGGCCCGGAACTGAAGACCCATCAGGTCCCTTCTCCCGCCCGTCGGGAGAAGGTGGCCCCCGAAGGGGGTCGGATGAGGGCAGCGCCGCCGTCCGAAGGCTGTCTTCCGGCCGCCACGCAGATGGTCGCCAACACCGACGGGAATTGATCGCAAATCTGCTGGTTGGTGAACCGCAGGACGCGGTAACCGGCGACCATCAACCAGCCATCCCGCGTGCGGTCATAGGCGCTGTCTTCATGCAGCGGCCCGTCGGCCTCGACGATCAGGCCGGCCTCGACGCAAAGGAAGTCCGCAATGTATCCCTCGACAGGAACCTGTCGGCGGAATTTCAGGCCGGCGAGTCTTCGGTTGCGCAAGGCAGCCCACAGGCGCGCCTCGCTGTAGGTCGGCGCGCTACGCATGGTCTTGGCGAAAATCCGGGCGCGCATAGTGAACATAAACAGAACATTCGCTGACCGGCGCCGGCGCGTCAAGCGGCGGCGCTGCCCTCATCCGACCCCTTCGGGGCCACCTTCTCCCGACGGGCGGGAGAAGGATCGGAAAATGAAAAAGGCCGCCCCTTGCGGAGCGGCCCTTCCCATACTCGGTCGGTGAGTGACCTGGACTAGAAGTCCATGTCGCCCATGCCGCCCATGCCGCCGGGCATGCCGCCCGGGGCGCCGCCGGCCGAGGCCTTCTTCGGGGCTTCGACGATGGCGGCTTCGGTGGTGATCAGCAGGCCCGAGACGCTGGCGGCGTCCTGCAGGGCGGTGCGGACCACCTTGGCCGGGTCGATGACGCCGTCCTGGACCAGGTCGACGTACTGCTCGGTCTGGGCGTTGAAGCCGAAGGTGGCGCTGTCGCTGTCGAGGATCTTGCCGACGACGATCGAGCCTTCCACGCCGGCGTTCTCGGCGATCTGGCGGATTGGGGCCTGCAGGGCGCGACGCACGATGGCGATGCCGGCGGTCTGGTCGTCGTTGTCGCCGGTCAGGTCGGCCAGCACCTTCGACGCCTTCAGCAGGGCGACGCCGCCGCCGGGGACGATGCCTTCTTCCACGGCCGCGCGGGTCGCGTTGAGGGCGTCATCGACGCGGTCCTTCTTTTCCTTCACTTCCACTTCCGTGGCGCCGCCGACGCGGATCACCGCAACGCCGCCGGCCAGCTTGGCCAGGCGTTCCTGCAGCTTTTCCTTGTCGTAGTCGCTGGTGGTGTCCTCGATCTGCTTCTTGATCTGGGCGATGCGGGCCTCGATGCCGTCCTTGGCGCCGACGCCGTCCACGATGGTGGTGTCGTCCTTGGTGATCGTGACCTTCTTGGCCTTGCCGAGCATGTCGAGGGTGACGTTCTCGAGCTTGATGCCCAGGTCTTCGCTGATGACTTCACCGCCGGTCAGGATGGCGATGTCTTCCAGCATGGCCTTGCGGCGGTCGCCGAAGCCCGGAGCCTTGACGGCCGCGACGCGCAGGCCGCCGCGCAGCTTGTTGACCACCAGGGTGGCCAGGGCTTCGCCCTCGATGTCCTCGGCGATGATCAGCAGCGGGCGACCCGACTGGACCACGGCTTCCAGAACCGGCAGCAGCGGCTGCAGGCCCGACAGCTTCTTTTCGAAGAGCAGGATCATCGGCTCTTCGAGAACGGCCTCCATCTTGTCGGCGTTGGTGATGAAGTACGGCGACAGGTAGCCGCGGTCGAACTGCATCCCCTCGACGACGTCGAGCTCGGTCTCGGCGGTCTTGGCTTCCTCGACGGTGATGACACCCTCGTTGCCGACCTTTTCCATGGCGCGGGCGATCATCTCGCCGACTTCCTTGTCGCCGTTGGCCGAGATGGTGCCGACCTGGGCGATCTCGCTGTTGGCCGAGACCTTCTTGGAGGTCGACTTGATCTCCTCGATGACCTTGGCCACGGCCTTGTCGACGCCGCGCTTCAGATCCATCGGGTTCATGCCGGCGGCGACCGACTTCAGGCCCTCGACGGCGATCGCCTGGGCCAGGACGGTGGCGGTGGTGGTGCCGTCGCCGGCCTTGTCGTTGGTCTTGGAGGCGACTTCGCGGATCAGCTGGGCGCCGAGGTTCTCGAAGCGGTCAGCCAGCTCGATTTCCTTGGCGACCGAAACGCCGTCCTTGGTCGAGCGCGGGGCGCCGAAGGACTTCTCGATGACCACGTTGCGGCCCTTGGGGCCCAGGGTCACCTTCACCGCGTTGGCGAGGATGTTGACGCCGCGCAGCATGCGGTCACGGGCGTCGGAGGAGAAATAGACGTCTTTGGCGGCCATTTCAGGTCCCTTTCAGATACGATTGTGCTTGAGGTTCTTGTGAGGAAGCGAAGCCGGTCAGGCCTCGATGACGCCCAGGACGTCGCTTTCCTTCATGATCAGCAGGTCTTCACCGTCGACCTTCACCTCGGTGCCGGACCACTTGCCGAACAGGATCTTGTCGCCGGCCTTCAGGTCCATCTTGATGTAGTCGCCGTCTTCGTCGCGGGCGCCGGGGCCAACGGCCACCACTTCGCCTTCCTGCGGCTTTTCCTTGGCGGTGTCGGGGATGATGATCCCGCCCTTGGTCTTCGTTTCTTCCTCGACGCGCTTCACCAGGACGCGGTCGCCAAGCGGACGAAATTTCATCGGGTCGTCTCCGTCGTGACGGTTTGATGTCAAATGCTTTCGTCGGCGCCCCGGGGCCGCTGTTAGCAGTCGCCCCCGTTGAGTGCCAACGGCGCGCCGGAGTTAGGGAGAGCGCCGGACGGAGTCAAGGCGGCGCCCTGCCGAAATGCGCGATCACATCGCGCTGATGCCGCCATCCAGCTTCAGCTCGGCTCCGGTCATGAAGCGGCTTTCGTCGCTGGCGAGGTAGAGCACCGCGTCGGCGATGTCGCGCGGACTGCCGATACGGCCCAGCGGCACCTGCCGGCCCAGCTTGGCCTCACCCTCCTCCTTGCCGAACCGCTGGCGGATCGGGTCGAGGATGGGGGTGTCGATGAAGGTCGGATGGATCGAGTTGGAGCGCACGTCGATCTTCTGCTTGGCGCAGTAGAGGGCGATGTTCTTGCTCAGCAGCCAGACCGCCGCCTTCGAGGCGTTGTAGGCCGGGCCATTGTGGTTGGCGATCAGCCCCGCGATCGAGGAGATGTTGATGATCGAGCCGGGCTGGTTGTCGCGCAGGTAGCGGATGGCGTGCTTGGCGCCCAGGAAGACGCTGTCGACGTTGACGCTCATCACCGCCCGGAAATCCTCCAGCGAACAGGCCTCGATGTCGCCGCCCCGGCTGATGCCGGCGTTGTTCAGCAGCACCGAGATGCCGCCCATGTCGGCGTTGGCCCGCTCCAGCGTCTCGATCCAGCCCTGCTCGCTGGTCACGTCCAGCCGGTAGGCGAAGGCGGTCCCGCGCCCGTGGGCGGCGTTCAGCTCGTCCGCGACGGCCTGCGCGCCTTCGAGATTGAGGTCGGCCAGGGCAACCTTCGCGCCCTCTTCGGCCAGCCGCCGAGCGGCGCCGGCGCCCAGGCCCTGGGCCCCGCCGGTGATGAAGGCCTTCTTTCCGGCCACGCGGTCGCCGCTCGCCATGATCGTCTCTCTCCCTGGTCCGGATTTATGTGTTGCGGGCCGCGCCGGCCGCCGCCTGGTCCATGAACCGGGCCAGCTCGACGTCCAGCGCAGTGACCCCGTCCGCGTCATGGGTGGCCAGCAGCACCTCGACCCGGTTGTAGACGTTCGACCATTCCGGATGATGGTCCATGGTCTCGGCCTTCAGCGCCACGCGCGCCATGAAGCCGAAAGCGGCGTTGAAGTCGGCGAAGACGAAGGTGCGAACGATGGCGTCGCGCCCCTCGCCGGCCGCCTTCCAGTCCGGCAGTCCCGCCAGCGCCTCGGCCGCGCCGATCCTCGCCGGCCGGCTCATGACAGGTCCAGTCCCGTGGCCCGGGCCAGGTCGGCCAGGGCCTGGGCCTCGCCGGTGACCTTGATCGCCGTCATGCCCAGCTGCGCCGCCGGCTTGCAGTTGATTCCCAGGTCATCGAGGTAGACACAGGCGGCCGGCTCGACCTCCAGCAGCTCGCACATCATCTGGTAGATGCGCGGGTCGGGCTTGCGCAGCCCGACCTTCGAGCTTTCGATCACCGCGTCGAACAGCTCCATGATCCCGGCGACCTGGGCCGCCTTCTCCGAGGTGCCCGACATCCCCGCGCCATGGCCGGTCTGGACGTTGTTGGTGATGCAGCCGACCTTGAAACGGGCCTTGCAGGCCTTCAGCGCCGCCACCATCCGCGGCCGCACATCGCCCGACAGCAGGGTCAACACCTCGGCGCCGCGCACCGGATGGCCCAGAGCGGTCGATTCCTCCAGGAACATGGCGTCGAAGCCCGGGGCGTCGATCTCGTTGCGCTCGAACAGGGCCCAGGCGTTGCCGTCGGGGTTGGTGGCGTTGACCGTCCGGAACAGGTTGTGCGGCAGCCCCTTTTCCGCCTCGTAGCGGTTGAAGGCCTCGAAGGGCGAGGAGGTGATCACCCCGCCGAAATCGAAAATCACCGCCTGAACCGTCATGGGCGCCCTCGCTGTCGTTCTGGGCGAAAGCCTGTAGAGGCTTTCCCCTCGCAGGGAAACGCCCTTCCCGGACGCCCGCAAAGTCGGCAAGGCTGGCGCCATGTCCCTGCTTCTTCCGCCCCGGCCCGTCCGCATCGGCCTGTTCGTCCTGGCCCTGCTGGTCATCGCCTGGCTGTCGCTCAGCCCCATCGAGGAACTGCCGGTCAGCGTCAGCCTGTGGGACAAGGCCCAGCACGCCATCGCCTATTTCGGCCTGGCCCTCATCGGCGCCTGGGCCTTCCCCGACCGCTCGGGCCGGCTGGCTGTCGGCCTGGTGGCGTTCGGCGTCGGCGTCGAGATCCTCCAGGCGGCCATGGCCCTGGGCCGCCAGGGCGACGCCATCGACGCGGTGGCCAACACCCTCGGGGTGGCGGTCGGCCTGGCAGTGGCCTGGAGCGCGCGGGCGCTTCTCCGGGCGCGCGTGCGGTAACCTTACCCCTCCCTCGACGGGTGAATGGAGAGGCGCTCGCCCGCCGGGCGAGGCAGGCTTCGTTCGATACGAGTCCGCCGTGACGAACCTGAAGGCGCCCGCCCATGCGACTGCCAACCTCCCGCCCCCTCGCTCTCGCCGTCGTCGGCCTGGCGGCCCTGACCCTGGCGGCCTGTGACGGCCGCGAGTTCTCGCGCAAGGCTGAGGCGCCGGCCGACTGCTGCTGCAAGCCGGTCTGCAAGGAAGCGCCGGCCGAGACGGCCGAGGCCGGCGACGGCAAGGGCTCCGCCCACGGCGAGACCGGCCGGGCCGCTGGCGCCGCGGCCGCCGGCGCCGCCGCCTCGACCCGCGCCGAAGAGGCCGCCACGCCGCCCGTTCGCTATCGCACCGCAGAGCGCCGCACCGTTCGCAAGGCCTCGGCGCGCCGCGACAGCTATGCCGGCGGCTACCGCCGGTCGGGAACCGAAGGCGTCGGCTATCTCGACGAGGGCGAATACGCCGGCGGCTACCGTCGCTCCGGCGGCGCCTACGTCCGCACCGAGGTCAGCGTCGAGGAACGCGAGACCCGCAGCGAACGCCGGCGCTATTCCGAGACCGGCTATGGCTACAGCGGTCGCTCCGAATACCGCGAGGGCTACGGCCGGCGTGAAAGCTACGGCTATGACGACGACCGCGGCCGGCGCGGCAAGAAAAAGCGCCGCGACCACGACCGCTCCTACGTCGGCCTCGACCGCGACGGCTACCTGACCTGGCCCGGCAAGACGCCGTAGCCACACACCCCTTTTCGTCATCCTGAGCAGCGCGGAGCGCGTGTCCAAGGAGGCACTCCAAAGCCCTCCCCTCGTGGCGGGCTATCCACTTCAAATGCAGACCGCATCGGTTAGGTTTGGAGCGTTGGAGGGCGCCCACCATGAACCTGACTGACCCGCGCCCCCGAAAGACGCTGGATGGAGCGGCCTCGATTGGAGATTCATGACGCCAGACTCGGGACTCCCGGTCGACTCCATGCGGCGTCAAGCAAGGAGGCCCTCACATGGCAGTTTTCGTGATCAGCTTCCGAATTGGCGACAAACCCAATTATTCCGAGATTTGCGCCTCCGTGGACAAGGCCGTCAGGTCCGAGGCCACAGGCGGAACGGCCTTTAACGAGACAACTTCTGTCTACGTCATCAAGTCCAGCAAGAGTGCGGCTGACCTTCTGAGCGCCCTCTACTACGGCTCGGACCTATTGGAGTCTCGGGACGGCCTGATCGTCGTCGACCTGTCGAGCAAGGATTATGCGAGCCTTGGCCTGAAGTCCAAAGGGAGGCTGGACTTGCTTATGGCCGATCGCTGAGGGTCGAAGTCGCCAGCGCAACCCGATTGCGCAGAAGCCTGCAAGGGGCGTCCAAGTCCGTCATCGTGAGCAGCGCAAAGCGCGTGCGGAAGGACGCAGGATGCGAACACCCCTCGCCCCCTACCCCCGCATCGCCTCAACCAGGCGCGTCATGAAGGCCGCGCCGCGCCGCATCTGGGCGATCTCGATCCATTCGTCGGGCTGGTGCGCCTGGTCGATGTAGCCCGGCCCGCAGAGGACCACAGGAAAGCCGCCCTGCTGGAACTGGCCGGCTTCGGCGGCGTAGGGCACGGCGCGCAGCGGCCCGTTGTCGCCCGCCAGCCGCCGCGCCAGGGCTTCGGCCGGACCGCCCGGCTGCAGGGCCAGCGGCGGCACATCGCCCAGGATCTCGAACGTGACGCCCGCTTCCGGGGCCCGGGCCTTCAACGCCGCGTCCATCGTCCGGCAGCTGTCGAAGAAGCCGGCCAGCAGGGCGTGCGGGTCTTCGCCCGGCAGGCAGCGCAGGTCGAAGGCGAAGCTGCAGCGACGGGCCAGGATGTTCACCGCCGTCCCGCCCTCGATCAGGCCGATCGTCAGGGTGGCGTGGCGCGGCTCGAAGGGCGAGGCGGGATCGGCATCCGCCTCCAGCCGACGGGCCAGCGCCGCCAGTTCGCCCATCAGCTCCAGCGCCGCCATGTTGGCCGACACGCCCAGGTGGGTCTGGCTGGAATGGGCCTCGCGGCCGGTCACCGTCACCCGCGCCGACAGGATGGCCTTGTGCGCGCCGACCACCTCCATGCCCGTCGGCTCGCCGACGATGGCCAGGGCGGGCGCCGGCTCCTGCATGGCCAGGGCCTCGATCATCGACGGCGCGCCAAGGCAGCCGATCTCCTCGTCATAGGACAGGGCCAGCCAGACGGGCGTCGCCAGCGGGGCGGCGACCAGGTCGGGCGCGGCCGCCAGGGCCAGGGCTATGAAGCCCTTCATGTCGGCGCTCCCCCGGCCGTAGAGCCGGCCGTCGCGCTCGGTCAGCACGAAGGGGTCGCTGCTCCAGGGTTGGCCATCGACCGGCACCACGTCGGTATGGCCCGACAGGATCACCCCGCCCGGCCCCGCCGGGCCGATGCGCGCCATCAGGTTGGCCTTGGCCCCGTCGGCGCTGGCGACGCGGCGCGACTCCACGCCCAGCGTCGCCAGATAGGCCTCGACCCAGGCGATCAGCTCCAGGTTCGACAGCCGCGAGGTCGTGTCGAACCCCACCAGCTGGGCGAGGATGTCGAGGGCGCGGTCGTGCAGGGCGTCTGAGCTCATGGGGCGGCTTTAGCCCAATTCGCCCCCGGCGGCAGCAGGTTGACGCCGCCTGCGACCAATCCGCGCCCGTCGCTGCCCGCTATGGCTCTGATCGCGCAAAGCCCTGTCCGGCCGGCCGGGTCTGCGGCGCCCTCCGGCGGGCCGGGGCGAGGCCGCGCGCTCTTGCCGGGGCGGGTTTCCGCCGCTACGCGCCATCCCCGAAATGACCAAGCCGGCCCTGATCCTCACCCTGTCCTGTCCCGATCGCCGGGGCATTGTCGCCGCCGTCTCGACCTTCCTGGCCGAGCGCGACTGCAACATCCTCGACGCCCAGCAGTATGACGACGCCGAGACCGGCGCCTTCTTCATGCGGGTGGTGTTCGACCCGGGTGCGGCGAACGCCGGGGACCTGCGCGAGGCCTTCGGGGCGGTCGGCGCCGCCTTCGCCATGGACTGGAGCCTGCGCGACCCGGCCCAGCGCTACCGGGTGATGATCCTGGCCTCGAAGACCGACCACTGCCTGGCCGACCTCCTCTACCGCTGGCGGATCGAGGAACTGCCGATGGACATCGCCGCGGTGGTGTCCAACCACCCGGCCGAGACCTTCCGCCATCTCGACATGAAGGGGCTGCCCTTCCACCACCTGCCGGTGGCCAAGGACACCAAGCTGGAACAGGAGGCCCAGCTCTGGGCCCTGATCCGCGAGACCCGTACCGACATCGTCGTGCTCGCCCGCTACATGCAGATCCTGTCGGACGGCCTGGCCGCCAAGCTTGAGGGCCGCTGCATCAACATCCACCACAGCTTCCTGCCGGGCTTCAAGGGCGCCAGGCCCTATCATCAGGCCCATGCGCGGGGGGTGAAGGTCATCGGGGCCAGCGCCCACTATGTCACCGGCGACCTCGACGAGGGGCCGATCATCGAGCAGGACGTCGAGCGCATCAGCCATCGCGACACGCCTGAGGATCTGGTCCGAAAGGGCCGCGACATCGAGCGCCGGGTGCTGGCCCGGGCCCTGCGCTGGCGGCTGGAGGATCGGGTTCTGCTGAATGGCCGCAAGACGGTGGTGTTCACCGACTGACGGCGGGCTGCGTCAGCCCTGGGCCTGATTGCCGCCGGCCGGCAGGACGTCGATCAGCTCGATGCGGAAGATCAGCACCGCGTTGGGCGGGATCGGGCCGCCGCCGTCCTCGCCGTAGCCCATTTCCGGCGGCACATAGATGAACCACTCGTCGCCCGGGCGCATCATCGGCAGAATCTCCATCCAGGCCTTGATCAGGCTGCGGAAGGGCATGACCGCCGGCGCGCCGCGCTCGTAGCTGGAATCGAACACCGTGCCGTTGAGCAGCTTGCCCTCGTAGTGGACCTTCAGCTCGTCGCCCCGGCGCGGCTGGACGCCGGTTGACGGACCCGAGCGGATGACCCGGTACTGCACGCCGCTGGGCAGGACCTTGACGCCCTCGGCCTTGGCGTTGGTCTCGAGGAATTCAGTCCCCTCCTGGAGGTTTTCCTTGGCCAGCTTCTCGTTGCCGCAGGCGGCGAGGCTGAGCACCGCGACGGCGGCGAGGGCGAGACGGGCGAAGCGGCGCATGGAGGGCTCCAGTAGCGGATGGCGCGGGATCAGACCGCGCGCGGCGGATAGCCCTGCTCGCGCAGGGCGTCCATGATTTCCTGGGTGTGGCGGGCGTCGCGCGTCTCGATCATCACGTCGAACTCCGCGCCCTTGGCCGGAACGTCCAGCGCCAGCCGGTTGTGCGCCACCTCGATGATGTTGCCGCCCATCTCGCCGATCACGCGCGAGACCGTG
This sequence comes from Caulobacter sp., assembly GCA_046295055.1. Lineage (GTDB taxonomy): Bacteria > Pseudomonadota > Alphaproteobacteria > Caulobacterales > Caulobacteraceae > Caulobacter. The sequence goes on from JBKBOD010000011.1 coordinate 72,319, forward strand.
GCCAGCAGGCCCGGCCGGTCGTCGCCGATGATGCGCAGCGAGATGATCCGCTGGGCGCGCACCAGCTCGCGCGTCAGCACCGAGGCCAGCAGCCGGGTGTCGATGTTGCCGCCGCACAGGATGAGCCCGCACTTCCTGCCCCGGAAGCGTTCGGGATAGGCCAGAAGCGCCGCCAGGCTGGCCGCGCCGGCGCCCTCGGCGACCGTCTTCTCGACATTGCAGTACAGCGCCACGGCCCGCTCGATGAACGGCTCTTCCAGCAGCAGCACGTCCTCGACCAGCGGCCGGGCCACGGCATAGGTCTGCTCGCCCACCTGCTTGACCGCGATGCCCTCGGCGATCGTCTGGCCGCCGGACTGGCCGTTCATGCCGCGCATCTTGGCCGTGAAGCTGGGGTACATCGCCGGCTCGCAGCCGATGATGCGGATGTCCGGGTTCAGCGCCTTGGCCGCCGTGGCCACGCCGCTGATCAGCCCGCCGCCGCCGATCGGCACCGGCAGGATCTCCAGCCCCGGCTCGTCCTCCAGCATCTCCAGCGCGATCGTGCCCTGGCCGGCCATCACGTCGAGATCGTCGAACGGATGGACGAAGGTCAGGCCCCGCTCGTCCTTCAGCTTCATCGCGTGCGCGTAGGCGTCGTCGTAGGTCTCGCCCTCGATGACCACCGTGGCGCCGTGGTTGCGCGTGTGCTCGACCTTCACGAACGGCGTGCCGCGCGGCATGACGATGGTCGAGGGCACCCCCAGCCGCGTCGCGTGATAGGCCAGGCCCTGGGCGTGGTTGCCGGCGCTGGCGGCGATGACGCCCCGGCCGCGCTCGGCCTCGCTCATCAGCAGCAGCTTGTTGAGCGCCCCGCGCTCCTTGTAGGCGGCTGTGAACTGCAGGTTCTCGAATTTCACCCAGACCTGCGCCCCGGTGATCTCCGACAGCGTCCGGGAGAAACGCAGCGGCGTGCGCTCGATGTGGCCGGCCAGCCGGTCGGCGGCCGCGCGGATATCGTCGATGGAAAGGGTCATTGCGCCTGGTACGCCCGTCCGGAAGGGGCGCCAGCCTTCACCGCAAACCGCGGATCAGGTCAAGCCGCCGCATGGCCTTGCCGGGCAGGGCCGACACCGGTCCGAGCGGCAGCGACTCGGCCGCCTGCCGCAGGCCGTAGGCCGCCTGCCGCAGCAGCAGCGCCGGCGACAGCACCCCGACAAAGCCGTGCGCCACCGGGATCTGCAGGTTGGAAAGCTCGCGCTTGAACCGGTAATCGCCGGCCCCCAGGTCCAGCCGCCAGTAGGGCGTGTCGCTCATCCAGCGCAGGATGTCCTGGAACAGCAGCATCCCCGGCGAGACGCGGTCGAACGCCGGGTCGTGGGCGATCAGCCAGCTGTGGATCGTCCCCTTGCCGCGCAGGTCGAATTGCGCCGCCGCCAGCCGGTCGCCGATGTGCAGGGTGAACATCACCCCGCCAAAGTCCGGATCGCGGCTCTGGAAGAGGTTGCGCACCAGCCGGTTGGTCCAGCCGGTCGCCAGCACGTCGGTCTGGCCAGTGCGCCGCCACTGGGCGCGCTTCCAGGCGATCAGCTGGTCGAAGTCGGCCTGCGACCGGGAAAAGGCGGTGAAGGTCACCGCCCCCATCTCGCGCTCGGCCTTGCGCCGCTTCTTGTCGGCGTCCTTCAGGGCCGAGACCCCGGCCTCGCGGCGCGAGGCGGCGTAGGCGTCATAGCCCTCCGGCGTCTCGATGACGAACGACAGCTCCGCGCCCTTCACATGGCCGGCGAAAGCCGCCTGGCTGGCGATCATGTGGCTGAAGTCGTAGCGGCCGACGCCCAGCGCCTCGACGATCCGCGCCGGGTCGACGTCCAGGTCGTGCTCGGCGACCAGGCCCTGGTAGTCGCACATCGGCGCGCCCACAGGCATGGCCGAGAAGGCGCCTGCGCGCAGGGCCATGAAGCCGTCGGCCGAGCCGTCGCGCCGCATCACCGCCACCCGGGCGCCGCCGCGCGGCCCCTGCGCCTGCGACACCACCCGCGCCCAGTGCGGCGACAGGAACGGGCTGTCCAGCATGGGACAGGCGCCCTGGAGCGCGCCCCAGCGGGCGATCTCCTCGGGCGTCAACGCCTCAGGCCGGACGATGTCGATCTGCACGGGATGGCTCGCGACGCGAAGGAACTGGCGCGAACTCCTACCCGACAACGGTTTCGGATGCGTTTAGGCCGCCGCCCTGAGCCGCGCGATCTCCAGCTCCAGCTCCCGTTCGCGCAGCCTGGCCAGCCGCTCCTTGCGCCGGTCGGCCCGCCAGCCGAAGACGATGCCGAAGATGGCGCCCAGGCCCGACAGGGCGAAGGTGGCGGCCGAGCCGATCATCGCCCAGTCGATGGCAGAAGCCTCCTCGCCCGCCTGCGCCAGGCCGTCCGCCGCCGCCGCGGCCACCTCGGCCGGCGGCGGGGCCTCCCCAGGCGGCGCGGCCGCCAGCGCCTCCTCGACCGGCGCCGCCGCCGTGGCCAGCGGGTCCGTCTCGATCACCTGCGCCGGCTTGATGGCCAGCGACCCGGCGAACACCAGCGCCGCCAGCCCCATGATCACCAGGGCCGTGCGCCCGCGCGGCGGGCCTTTCCTGTTCTCTTCGCTCATCGCCGTCACCCGCCCTCCCGAGACGGTCTCCATGCTGTGGCTGGACCGAATTTGCACGGAGCCAAGCTGACCGCTGCATGAACGGGCGGCGATGGCCGCGAAAAGGCCCTGTTCATGGCCTTCATCGAGGATGGAGGCGAGCCCCGGGCTGGGTTAAACCCGCCCGGTCGAACCAACGCGGATCCGAAGACGACACTCATGGCGACTCCCCAGGCCGGCGGCTCCGGCAGCAAGCGCACCCCGCTGCAGGCCTTTCTCTACTGGGGCGCCGTCATCGGCGTCTGGGGGCTGATCTTCCTGGTCGCCTTCTTCGCGGTATTCGCCACCGACCTGCCGGACGTGTCCAAGCTGAACGACGTCACGCGCCAGCCGTCGATCTCCTACCTCGACCGCTCCGGCGCCCTGATCGCCGTGCGCGGCAGCCAGTACGCCCCGCCGGTCGACCTCGACGCCCTGCCCGACCATGTGCCCAAGGCCTTCATCGCCATCGAGGACCGCCGCTTCTGGTGGCACCCGGGCTTCGACCCCATCGGCATGATGCGGGCGGCCGTGCGCAACATGCAGGCGGGCGAGATCGTCGCCGGCGGCTCGACCATCACCCAGCAGCTGGCGCGAAACCTGTTCCTGACCCTCGACCAGAACTGGCGACGCAAGGTCCAGGAGCTGATCCTCGCCGTCTGGCTCGAGATCCGCTTCTCCAAGAAGGAGATCCTCGCCCTCTATCTCAACCGGGTCTACTTCGGCGCCGGCGCCTACGGCATCGAGGCCGCCTCCCAGCGCTACTTCAACAAGCCCGCGGCCAAACTGACCGTCGGCGAGGCCGCCCTGCTGGCCGGCATGATGAAGGGGCCCAGCCGCTATTCGCCCGTCTCTTCCAGCGAGCGCGCCGCCCGCCGCGCCACCATCGTCCTGGACGAGATGGTGCGCATCAAGGCCATCACGCCCGAGCAGCGGGCCGAGGCGGTCAAGACGCCGGTCCGGGTCTCCGCCGTCCTCGCCAACCAGCGGGCGCAGTATTTCACCGACTGGATGGACAGCCAGGTCCGCGCCCTCGTCGGCGAGCCGACCGAGGACCTGATCGTCGAGACCACCCTGGACCTGCCGATGCAGGCGGCCGCCGAACAGGCGATCCGCGCCGGGGTGAGCGCCAACACCAGCCGCGGCGTGCAGCAGGCCGCCCTCGTCGCCATCGACGGCGACGGCCGGGTGCGGGCCTATGTCGGCGGCGCCAACTATGGCGAGAGCCAGTTCGACCGGGCCGCCGTCGCCCGTCGCCAGGCCGGCTCGGCCTTCAAGCCCTTCGTCTACCTGACGGCCATGGAACAGGGCCGAACGCCCAACGTCATGGTCGTCGACGAGCCGGTGAAGATCGGCAACTGGAGCCCGCGCAACTACACCGGCCGCTTCCTGGGTCCCATGACCCTGCAGCAGGCCCTGGCCCAGTCGATCAACACCGTCGCCGCCCGGCTGGCGTCCGAGGTCGGCACCGGCAACGTCGCCGCCACCGCGCGGCGCCTCGGCATCACCTCCAAGATCCAGCAGGACCCCTCCATGGCCCTGGGCGCGGTCGAGGTCAGCCCGCTGGAGATGGCCCAGGCCTACGCCCCGTTCGCCAACGGCGGCTTCAAGGCCCAGGCCTGGGCGATCCAGCGCATCCGCACCGCCGGCGGCAAGGTCATCTACGACCACAACCTCGACCGGCCCGCGCGCCGCTCGGTGATCGGCTCGCCGGCCCTGCAGTACATGAACCAGATGATGCGCACCGTCGTCACCGGCGGCACCGGGGCCAGCGCGCGGGTGACCGGCTACGACATCGCCGGCAAGACCGGCACCACCAGCGATTATCGCGACGCCTGGTTCGTCGGCTACACCGGCGGCTTCGTCGTCGCCGTCTGGACCGGCAAGGACGACAACACCCCGATGAAGGGCGTCACCGGCGGCGGCGCCCCGGCCCAGATCTGGAAGCGGTTCATGGGCCAGGCCCTGCCGCGCCTGAAGTCACAGCCGATCCCCGGCGGCGTCATCGCCCCGCCGGCCGGAGAGAGCAGCCCCATCGAGGACATCCTGTCGGGCATCGGCCTCGGCGGCGAGCAACCCCCGCCCGACCCCCAGCCCCGCGCCGCCGACCCGCCATCGGCCCGCCCCCCGGAAGAGATTCCGTACTAGGGTCGCGACCAACGGAGGCTCTGCCGCCAACGCGCGTTTTCCTTCTCCCCTTGCGGCAGAAGGTGGCGGCCGGAGGCCGTCGGATGAGGGGCCGCGCCGGCGTCTGACGATACCGGCCCCAACAGGCGCTACGCAGCTTCGAGAGTCATCAACCCCTCATCCGGCGCTTCGCGCCACCTTCTCCCGCAAGGGGACCTTTGCGTAATTGCCGTGTCGTGATTCCCTGATGGTGTTGCAGGGAGAGCGGTGATGTCGGTGAAGCGGACGGGTCAGTTCAGCTTTGTGGATGCGCTGATG
>JBKBOD010000012.1:0-71949 GCA_046295055.1 Caulobacter sp.
CGGCCCGGTTCCGGCCCGGGCGCCGGCCCGCGCGGCCCCCGCCCGGGCGCCGGCGCGGCTCCGCCCGCCACGCCCGAGATCCAGCGCGCCACCCGTTCGGCGCCCCGCCCCGGCTCGGCCAACCTCGACCGTCGTCCGGACGAGGAGGACGATCGTCGCAAGGGCGCCGCGCCCGGCAAGGCCGTGTCGCGCACCAAGGGCGAGCCCAAGCGCCGCGAAGGCCGCCTGACCATCCAGGCCGTGGCCGGCGACGACGAGGGCGCCGTCGAGCGCATGCGCTCGCTGGCCTCGGTCCGCCGGGCCCGTGAACGCGAGAAGGAAAAGCGCCGCGGCGGTCAGGCCGAGCAGGCCCGCGTGGCCCGCGAGGTCGTCATCCCCGACGTCATCACCGTGCAGGAACTGTCCAACCGGATGGCCGTGCGCGGCGTCGACATCATCAAGTTCCTGATGCGTCAGGGCGTGATGCTGAAGATCAACGACGTCATCGACAGCGACACCGCCGAACTGGTGGCCACCGAGTTCGGCCACACCGTCAAGCGCGTCTCCGAGGCCGACGTCGAGGAGGGCTTCATCTCCGCCGACGACCATGACGATCACCTGGAGGCGCGTCCGCCGGTGGTCACCATCATGGGCCACGTCGACCACGGCAAGACCAGCCTGCTGGACGCGCTGCGCACCACGGACGTGGCGGCGGCCGAGGCCGGCGGCATCACCCAGCACATCGGCGCCTATCAGGTGCGCCTGGCCGACGGCCAGCGCGTGACCTTCCTCGACACCCCCGGCCACGCCGCCTTCAGCGCCATGCGCGCCCGCGGCGCCAACGTGACCGACATCGTCGTTCTGGTCGTCGCCGCCGACGACGGCGTCATGCCGCAGACGGCCGAGGCCATCCAGCATGCCCGCGCCGCCGGTGTTCCGCTGATCGTGGCGATCAACAAGATCGACAAGCCGGACGCCGATCCGACCCGCGTCATCAACGAACTGCTTCAGCACGAGGTGGTCGTCGAGAGCCTGGGCGGCGACACCCAGGTGGTCGAGGTCTCGGCCAAGACCCGCCAGGGCCTGGACGACCTGATCGAGAACATCCTGATCCAGGCCGAAGTGCTCGACCTCAAGGCCAACCCCGACCGCACGGCCGAGGGCGTGGTCATCGAGGCCAAGCTCGACAAGGGCCGCGGCGCCGTCTCCACCGTGCTGGTCCAGCGCGGCACGCTCAAGCGCGGCGACATCGTCGTCGCCGGCTCGAACTACGGCCGCGTCCGCGCCCTGCTCAACGAGCGCGGCGAGCAGCTGACCGAGGCCGGCCCGGCCACGCCGGTCGAGGTCCTCGGCCTCGACGGCGCGCCGTCTCCGGGCGACGTCTTCGCCGTGGTCGAGAACGAGGCCCGCGCCCGCGAGCTGACCGAGTACCGCGAGCGCAAGAAGCGCGAGAAGGGCTCCGTCACCGGCGCCGCCACCACCTCGCTGGCCGACATGATGGCCAAGCTCACGGCCAAGAAGGTCGCCGAGCTGCCGCTGGTCATCAAGGGCGACGTCCAGGGTTCGGTCGAGGCCATCGCCGGTTCGCTGGAAAAGCTGGGCAACGACGAGGTCCGCGCCCGGATCATCCTCCAGGGCGCCGGGGCAATCAGCGAAAGCGATGTCCAGCTGGCCAAGGGGGCCGGCGCGCCGATCATCGGCTTCAACGTCCGCGCCTCGAAACAGGCCCGCGACCTGGCCGAGCGCGAAGGCGTCGAGATCCGCTACTACTCGGTGATCTACGACCTGATCGACGACATCAAGGGCGTGCTCTCGGGCATGCTGGCGCCGACCCAGCGGGAAACCTTCCTGGGCTACGCCCGCGTGCTTCAGGTCTTCGACATCACCAAGGTCGGCAAGGTCGCCGGCTGCCGTGTCACCGAAGGCGTGGTTCGCCGGGGCGCCAAGGTGCGGATCGTTCGCGACGGTATCGTCGTGCTCGAGCTGGGCACCCTGCAGACCCTCAAGCGCTTCAAGGACGATGTCGCGGAAGTCACCAACGGCATGGAATGCGGCATGGCGTTCCAGGGCTTCCAGGACATCCGCGAGAACGACGAGATCGAGTGCTTCACCGTCGAGGAAGTCGCCCGCTCGCTCTGACGGACGACGACTTCGGACCCTTCGAGAAGGGCGCGGACCGCAAGGCCCGCGCCCTTCTTCGTTGCTGGATGGCGACCGGGTCGAAGCAGGCTGGCCCACGAGGCGGCCGCCATGCTTCTATCACCGTCTCTACCGATGACAGGGGAGTGCATCGTGAAGCGCCTCCAATGCGCCGTGGCCGGTCTGACCGCGCTGATGGCCGCCTCCGCCGCGGAGGCCGCCCAGCCCCAGGCCTGCTACCTCGGGCCGGAGTACGAGGTCCTGGCTCTGGTCGATGGCCGATCGCCGCTGATCGATGACACAGGCGTCCACCGCTTCTATCCCGACCGCGCCATGCGGCGACTCGTCTCCGGCCGCGTCCTGATGGAGTGCGTATCCGCCGATGGGAGCGTAGCCTGCACCGTCGTTTCGGAAACGCCGCAGGACGATGGATTCGGCACCGCCAGTCTCCGCCTGTCGAAACGCTTCTCGTTGGGCGCCGGCCTCCACGAGGTCCTCGTGATCTTCACGATCGGCTATGGCGACTGGGTGGAGACGCCCTGCGATGATCCGCAGGCGGGGCAACCCCGTCCGCTGGCCCCCCGGCCGGCCGAAGGCTGATGCATCCGCGCGGGAAGGCGCGAAAGGTCCCCTCGCCACCGATCACGCTCGCGAAGGCGGGCGTCCATACGGTGTGTCCGGGCGCCCATCCGGGATTGGCCGCCCTCGACTGGGCCCCCGCCTTCGCGAGGGCATGCGGTGGAACCACGGCCCACCCCCGACCGCTTGAGAGCCCGCCCGCTTTGCCGGATAGTCGGCCGGGGCATGATCCGCCCCAAAACCGCCGCCAACCTGGCCCAGGGATGACCCGATGTTTCGCCGCCTCGTCCTCCTGACGCTTGCCGCCGCCATTCTGGCCGGATGCGCCACCGCCACCCGGCTGGACGCCGCCGGCGATGTGCATGCGCTGCTGGTGGCCATCCGCGACGACGACCGCGCCGCCTTCAACGCCCGCGTCGACCGCAAGGCGCTGAAGCGCTCGGTCGAGGCCCGGCTGGTGGCCGAGGCGCGCAAGGCCACCGACGATCCGGCCCTGATGGCGCTGGGCGCCCTGGCCGCGCCGGCCATCGCCGACATGGCCGACAAGGCCCTGGTCCAGCCCTCGACCTTCCGCTCGGTGGCCTACTACTACGGCTACCGCCCCGACCAGCCGCTGCCCGGCCGGGTGGCGATCGCCGGCTCGCTGCGCTATCTCGACAACGGTCGCGTCTGCGCCACCCGAAAGAAGCACGGCCCCTGCCTGCTGACCTTCACCCTGATCGACGGCGTCTGGAAGCTGTCCGGTTTCGAGGGCGATGTTTCCGACTTGAAGCTCGGCCGCTGAGCGTCCAGGAGGCCCCCATGTTCCGCAAGACGCTCGCCGCGGCCCTCGCCGCCCTGCTGACCCTCGCCGCCGCGGCCCCGGCCCAGGCCGCCGACAAGCGCATGGTCACCTATGACAGCGCCTCGCCCGACGCCCGCCGCCTGACCGGGGCGGGCCTGACCTTCGTCTTCACCCGCAGCTTCTTCCGCACCCGCATCCTGGCGGTGCGCGCCACGGCCGTGCCGGTCGGCGTCGTGCCGAAACCCTCGCGCGACGCGGCGGTCAACCGCCAGCTCGACGCCCTCATGGGCGACGACGCCGGGCGCGGCGACCTCTACGAGATCGACGCCGAAAAGGAACAGGGCCGGGTGATGATCCAGGCCTTCTGCCCCGGGTCGAAGCGCGGCTGGCTGGCCATCGGCGCGGTCTATAACCGCAAGCCCCTGCGGGTCCATGCCTTCGGCGACGATCCGGCCACCGGCCAGCCCCGCCTCTGCGCGGCGATGGATTTCACCTGGCGCGGCGAATGGGTCATGCCCCGCACCAACTCGTCCAACCCCACCGACTCGGTCTTCCGTCCCGACTACGGCCGCCCGGGCAGCTGATTATCCTTCCAATCGTCGCGTCCGTTCGCCTACCCTCGGTCGGTGAAACGGGAGGCGGGCGAATGAGCGAGGCGTTGGCGGGCTGGACGAAGTTCCGGTTCAAGGATGGCCCCTGGGCGCGCGACGTCTATCGTCGCGGCCAGGGCCCGGCGGTCATCATCATGCACGAGATCCCCGGCCTGCATCCCCAGGTCATCGCCTATGGCGACCGGGTGGCCGACGCCGGCTTCACCGTCTTCATGCCCAGCCTGTTCGGCGAGCCGGGCAAGCCGGTCAGCGCCGGCTACGCCATACAGCAGATGTTCCTCAACATCTGCATCCGGCGCGAGTTCAACGCCTGGGCCAATGATCGCTCCAGCCCCATCGTCGACTGGCTGCGGGCCCTGGCCCGCAAGGCCCACGCCGAATGCGGCGGCAAGGGCGTCGGGGCGCTGGGCATGTGCTTCACCGGCGGCTTCGCCCTGGCCATGATGACCGAGCCCTCGGTGGTCGCCCCGGTGCTGTCCCAGCCCTCCCTGCCGCTCGGCAAGAAGGGGCGCGACCGCATCGACGCATCCCCCGTCGAAATCTCCTGCGCCCGCCAGCGGCTGCAGAACGAGGACCTGACGATGATCGGCCTGGCCTTCAACGGCGATCCCTTCGTGCCGGGCGAGCGGATGGACATGCTGGAGGAAACCTTCGGCGACCGCTTCGAATCCCGCCGGATCGACCCGCGAGAGGGCAAGCAGGGCACGGGCCGCGCCCCCCACTCGGTCCTCACCCTCCACCTCGCCGAATCCGGCCCGACCCGGGAAGCCGAGGCCCGCACCCTGGAATTCTTCCACCAGCGCCTCGACGCCTGATCCCTCCACCCGGTTTCCTTCTCCCCTCGCGGGAGAAGGTGGCGGCCGGAGGCCGCCGGATGAGGGGCCGCGCCGGCCCCTGACGACGCCTGTATCAATCGCATCTACGCAGCTTCGAGAGACTTCAACCCCTCAACCGGCGCTTCGCGCCACCTTCTCCCGCAAGGGGAGAAGTGAATTCTCGCGGCGGCCGAGGCGCCGTTGGCCAGATGCGACAGGCCCCGCCACTGGACAGCCCGCCCCCCAAAGCCTAGAAGCGCGCCCTTTCATCGCGGGGTTCGATCCCCCGCCGGACGACAGGGTCTGACCACATGAGCCGCCACGGCAATCCCCGCGGCCGGGAAACCGGCCCCAGCCAGCGCCAGTTGCGCGCCGGCGAACTGATCCGCCACGCCCTGGTCGAGGTCCTGCGCGAGGAGGAGATCTCCGACCCGGCCCTCAGCGGGGTCTCGGTCACCGTCTCCGAGGTGCGCATGAGCCCCGATCTCAAGCACGCCCTGTGCTTCGTCGAGCCGCTCGGCGCCGGGGTCGAGGGTGCGAGCGTCGCCGGCCAGCCCACGACCGAGGTCGTCGCCGCCCTGAACCGCGCCGCCCGCTTCCTGCGCGGCCGGCTCGGCCGTCACATCGACATGAAGTTCACCCCGGACCTGAAGTTCATCCACGACGAGAGCTTCAACGCCGCCTCGCACATGGACCGCCTGTTCTCCGACCCGCGCGTCCAGGCCGACATCGGCCGGCAGGACGACTGATGGGGCGTCGCCGCAAGGGCCAGGCCGTCAGCGGCTGGGTCAATCTCGACAAGCCGTACGACTTCGGCTCGACCCAGGCCGTGGGCAAGATCCGCTGGCTGTTCGACGCCCAGAAGGCGGGCCACGCCGGCACGCTCGACCCGCTGGCCACCGGCATCCTGCCGATCGCGCTGGGCGAGGCGACCAAGACCGTCAGCTTCCTGATGGAGGCCGACAAGACCTATCGCTTCACCCTGGAGTGGGGCCGCTCGACCGCCAGCTTCGACCGCGAGGGCCAGACCACCGGGACCAGCGAGGTCCGCCCGGCCCCGGCCGAGGTCGAGGCCGTGCTGGGCGAGTTTGTCGGCGAGGTGATGCAGGCTCCGCCGAACTTCTCGGCCATCAAGGTCGATGGCGAACGGGCCTATGACCTGGCCCGCGAAGGCGTCGCCTTCGAGCTGGAGCCCCGGCCGGTCCGCATCGACGCCATCCGCGTCATCGACGCCCCGGACGCCGACCACATCGAGCTGGAGATGGACTGCGGCAAGGGCACCTATGTGCGCGCGCTCGCCCGCGACCTGGCCGCCCGGCTGGGGGCCCATGCGCATATCAGCGCCCTGCGCCGCACCCGCGTCGGCCCCTTCGGGGAAGACAATGCGATAACGCTGGAAAAACTGGAAGATTTGCGCCATAAGGCCGGCCTTCCGGAGGCATTGCTCCCGGTCGAGACCGCGCTGGACGACATCCCGGCGTTGGCCCTGACCGATGAGGACGCTTTCCGGCTGGCCCAGGGACGGTCCATCGTTCTCGTTCCCCGACAGGTCGAAGCCTTGCGTGAGAAGCTTTCGGGCGACTCGCGGCTGGTTCAGGCCGTGAACGGGGGGAGACTGGCGGCCCTGGCCGAGATGCGCGCCGGCAAGCTCAATCCGGTCCGGATCTTCCATCTCACCTGAGCGGAGAAAGCCCGATGTCGATCACTGCCGAGCGCAAGAGCGCGCTCATCGCCGAACACGCCCGTTCCGAGGGCGACACCGGAAGCGCCGAAGTCCAGGTCGCCATCCTTTCCGAACGGATCGCCAACCTGACCGAGCACTTCAAGTCCCACAAGAAGGACAACCACAGCCGTCGCGGCCTGCTGAAGCTGGTTTCCCAGCGTCGCTCGCTCCTCGACCACCTGAAGAAGTCCGACAACAGCCGCTACGCCACGCTCATCGAAAAGCTGGGCCTGCGTCGCTAAGACCACCCAAGGGGGCGAAATCCGGGACCGGGTTTCGCCCCCTGATCTTTATCCGCCCGCTCCCCCCAGGTCCTGGGAGCCGGCGGCGGGGATGCGTCCCCAAACTGTTCGCTCGAGGGTTCAACGTGATCCTCGCCGGGCCTGACACTGGAGAGGATTACCGGAAACGCCCTCGCGGCCCCCGCCCTGTCCGCCCCCGCCGGGAATACGCCCGCGGGACACGAGAGAAAGAACCGACATGTTCGATATCAAACGCAAGTCCCTCGACTGGGCCGGCAAGACGCTGACCCTCGAGACCGGCCGCATCGCCCGTCAGGCCGACGGCGCCGTTCTGGCCACCCTGGGCGAGACCGTCGTCCTGGCCACCGCCGTCTTCGCCAAGACGCAGAAGCCGGGCCAGGACTTCTTCCCCCTGACCGTCAACTATCAGGAAAAGACCTTCGCGGCCGGCAAGATCCCCGGCGGCTTCTTCAAGCGTGAAGGTCGCCCGTCGGAAAAGGAGACCCTGGTCTCCCGCCTGATCGACCGTCCGATCCGCCCGCTGTTCGTCAAGGGCTTCAAGAACGAAGTCCAGGTCGTCTGCACCGTGCTGCAGCATGACCTCGAGAACGATCCCGACATCCTGGCCATGGTCGCCGCCAGCGCGGCCCTGACCCTGTCGGGCGCCCCCTTCATGGGCCCGATCGGCGCCGCCCGCGTCGGCTATGTGGACGGCGCGTACGTCCTCAATCCGACCGCCGACGAGATGAAGGAAACCAAGATGGACCTCGTCGTGGCCGGCACCGCCGACGCCGTGATGATGGTCGAGTCGGAAATCCAGGAACTCAACGAAGAGGTCGTCCTGGGCGCCATCAAGTTCGCCCACGACAGCATGCAGCCGGTGATCGACGCCATCATCGAACTGGCCGAGCACGCCGCCAAGGAGCCCTTCGAGTTCGAGCCGGAAGACACCGACGCCATCAAGGCCGAGATGAAGGCCCTCGTCGGCGCCGACATCGCCGCCGGCTACACCATCCAGAAGAAGCAGGACCGCTACGAAGCGATCGGCGCCGCCAAGAAGAAGGCCATCGCGGCCCTCGGCAAGAGCGAAGCCAATCCCGAAGGCTACGACCCGCTGAAGCTGGCCGGCGTGTTCAAGGAACTCGAGGCGGACGTGGTCCGTCGCGGCATCCTCGACACCGGCAAGCGCATCGACGGCCGTGACGTCCGCACCGTGCGCCCGATCCTCGGCGAAGTCGGCGTCCTGCCGCGCACCCACGGTTCGGCCCTGTTCACCCGCGGCGAGACCCAGGCCCTGGTGGTCGCCACCCTGGGCACCGGCGACGACGAGCAGTTCATCGACGCCCTGGAAGGCACCTACAAGGAATCCTTCCTGCTGCACTACAACTTCCCCCCCTACTCGGTCGGTGAAACCGGTCGGATGGGCAGCCCCGGCCGCCGCGAAATCGGCCACGGCAAGCTGGCCTGGCGCGCCCTGCGCCCGATGCTGCCAACCAAGGAAGACTTCCCCTACACCATCCGCCTGGTCTCCGAGATCACCGAGTCCAACGGTTCATCCTCGATGGCCACGGTCTGCGGTTCGTCGCTGGCCATGATGGACGCCGGCGTGCCGCTGGTCCGTCCGGTGTCGGGCATCGCCATGGGCCTGATCCTCGAGAGCGACGGCTTCGCCGTCCTGTCGGACATCCTCGGCGACGAGGACCACCTCGGCGACATGGACTTCAAGGTGGCCGGCACCAGCGACGGCATCACCTCGCTGCAGATGGACATCAAGATCTCGGGCATCACCATCGAGATCATGCAGCAGGCCCTCGCCCAGGCGAAGGAAGGCCGCGATCACATCCTCGGCGAGATGAACAAGGCCATGGATGCGCCGCGCGAGGAGCTCGGCGAGTTCGCGCCCAAGATCGAGACCATCAAGATCGCCGCGGACAAGATCCGCGAAGTGATCGGCACCGGCGGCAAGGTGATCCGCGAGATCGTCGCCACCACCGGCGCCAAGGTCGACATCGGCGATGACGGCACCATCAAGATCGCCGCCTCCGAGCAGTCCAAGATCGACGCCGCCAAGGACTGGATCAAGTCGATCGCTTCCGAACCGGAAGTCGGCGCGATCTACAACGGCAAGGTCGTGAAGGTCGTCGACTTCGGCGCCTTCGTGAACTTCTTCGGCGCCAAGGACGGCCTGGTCCACGTCAGCCAGATCAGCAACGAGCGGGTCAACAAGCCCAGCGACGTGCTGACCGAAGGCCAGATGGTCAAGGTCAAGCTCATCGGCTTCGACGATCGCGGCAAGACCAAGCTGTCGATGAAGATCGTCGACCAGGAAACCGGCGAAGACCTGTCCAAGAAGGACGCCGTCGAGCCGGAAGACGCGGTCACCACCTGATCGCGGCGATCCGCTGAAACCCAAGAGGGCGGCTCCGAAAGGGGCCGCCCTTTTTCTTTGCTCTCGCCTCTCTCCGTCATCCTGCACCGTCCAAAGCCCTCCCCCTCGATGGGGGAGGGTTGGGTGGGGGTGTGCGCGGAGGAGGTGCGGGTGGATCATGAAAGGGCGACGGCGCCCTCTTTCACCCCTCTGGAATCACCAGGGATACACCCCCAACCCCGCCCTTCCCCCATTGAGGGGGAAGGGGGGTGCGTGCTTCGACACGCGATCCGTTCGGATCGCTGCTCAGCATGACGTGGAGGGGTGATGGCGCGGTGTTCGTCATCCTGAGCAGCGCGGAGCGCGTGTCGAAGGACGCAGGGTGGAAGAGCCCCCTCAGTCGGCTTCGCCGCCCGCTCCCCCGGTTCGCTGCTTCGCAGCGGGGAGCATCCTGCACCTGGATCCTCCCCCGCCCGCTTTGCGGGCGAACAGGGGGAGGGGGACCATTCGCGCAGCGAATGGTGGAGGGGCCCACCCAAGCCCGTCATCCTGAGCAGCGCGAAGCGCGTGTCGAAGGACGCACCCCTCACCCCGGCAGCGCCGCCTCGCTGTACATGGCCGCGAACTCCGGCGAGGGCGGGATCGGGGTGACCACGTCGATCAGCACGCCGTTGGGATCGGCGGTGATGAAGTGGCGCTGGCCGAAGGGCTCGTCCCGCAGCGGGGTCAGGATCACCAGCCCCGCCGCCGCCATGCGCGCGTGGACCGCGTCGACGTCCTCGACCTCGAAGTTGAGGATCATCCCGGCCACCGGCTCGCGCGCCAGTTCGGGGATGGTCTCGTGCCGATGGTCCAGGACCGCCAGGTTCCGGCGCCCGTCCTCGGCGGTCAGGTGGACGTACCAGTCGGCTTCGAAGGCCGCCTCGAAGCCCAGGTGGCGGCGGTAGAAGGCCGCCGTGCCGGCGACGTCGCGGGTCAGGATGACGGGGTAGTAGCTGGTCGTGCGCATGTCGGTCTCCGTGAACATGCAGGCTGTATGTTTATGCACTTAACATACATGCAGCGTGTATGTAAATTGCCTCATGACCAGAGTCCGCCGCACCAACGCCGACCGCGCCCAGGCCACCCGCGAGGCCCTGATGGCGGCCGGGCGCCGTCTCTTCGCCGACCAGGGCTTCCAGGCTACCGGCACGCCGGCCATCGTCGCTGCGGCCGGCCTGACGCGCGGCGCCCTCTACCATCACTTCGAGGACAAGACGGCGCTGTTCGCCGCCGTGGTCGAGGCCGAGCAGGCGGCGGTGGCCGAACACATCACCCGGGCGGCGGCGACCTCCGGCGATCTCGTCGATCAGCTGATCGCCGGCGGCGAGGGCTTCATGGACGCCATGGCCGATCCGGGGCGTCGTCGCATCCTGCTGGTCGACGGCCCCGCCGTGCTCGGCCGCGAGCGGCTGGAGGCGGGCGAGGCGGCCCATGCCCGCCGCACCCTCGACGAGGGCCTGGCGCGGGCGATGGACGCCGGGGTGCTGCGCCGCCTGCCGGTGCGCGAACTGTCCGACCTGCTCGGCGCCCTGTTCGACCGCGCCGCCCTGATGGCCGGCGAGGCGGATCGCGCCGCCTGGCGCGCGGCGCTGGCCGGCATCATCGAGGGGCTGCGCACCGGCCGCTGACGCCGCCCTGCCGACGTCAATTATCGACAACATCGCGCGCCGATGTGGCGCCAGGCGCCTCGCGCGTCTCCGCCGGCCGCTACAATTCGGATACAGGCCGTGGGGATCGGCGGCCCCCCATCGCCCCACGGCTGTCACGCCGTTACCTACGCATCACCCACCAGACCGCCACATCCGGCCCACGGCTGTATCGCCACAAATCCCCCGGAATACGGGCGGAATCGCCGCAAGCCCCTGAATGCGCTTTTCTTTTCGCGTGGGGGACCCCTCCGGGCGGCTGTTACATCGGCCAGGTTTCGGGGCTCAGCGCCAGCACCTCGCCGGCCAGGTAGAGCGATCCGCAGATCAGCACGCGCCTGGGATGCCCGCCCCCGGCCAGGGCCAGTTCCAGCGCCTCGTCCAGCGAGGCCGCCGCCCGGGCCGCCAGCCCCGCCGCTCGCGCCGCCGCGACCACCCGCTCCGGCGGGCTCGCCGCCTCGGCCTCGAACGGCGTGGCGATGACCTCGGCCGGCCCACCGCGCAGGGCGTCGAAGAAGCCCTCGGCGTCCTTGTTGGCCAGCAGCCCGCAGACCAGCACCGTCTCGCGCCCGTCCCGGCCCTTCCAGCGGGCCAGGGTGTCGGCCAGGGCCCTTGCCGCATGGACATTGTGCCCGCCGTCCAGCCACAGGTCCGAGCCCGCCGCCGTCGCCCGCGCCGCCAGCGGCCCGGCCGTCAGCCGCTGCAGCCGCGCCGGCCAGCGGGCGCCGGCCACGCCCTCGGCGATGGCTCCCTCGCCGATCCCGCCCAGCGCCAGCGCCGCCGCCGCCGCCAGCCCGGCATTGGCGAACTGGTGGCCCCCGCTCAGCGCCGGCGCCGGCAGGTCCAGCAGCCGGTCCTCGAACTGCACCAGCAGCCGGCCCCCCTGCTCATAGGCGTCAAAGTCCCGCCCCATGGCCGTCAGCGGCGCGCCCAGGGCCGCCGCACGGGCCTCGATGACGGCGAACGCCTCCTCCTGCTGCCAGGCGCAGACCACGGGACGCCCGGGCTTGATGATCCCGGCCTTCTCGCCGGCGATGGCCGTCAGGCTGTCGCCCAGGAACTCCCGGTGGTCATGGTCGACCGGGGCGATCACCGACACCGCCGGCGCCTCGATGACGTTGGTCGCATCCAGCGACCCGCCCAGTCCCACCTCCAGCAGCAGCAGGTCCGCCGGGACCTCGCTGAAGGCCTGGAAGGCGGCGGCCGTGGTGATCTCGAAGAAGGTCGCCGGCTCGCCCCCGTTGGCCGCCTCGACCCGCGCCAGAACCTCCGCCAGATGGGGGTCGCTGATCAGCGTCCCCGCCAGCCGGATCCGCTCGGCGAACCGCACCAGATGGGGCGAGGTGAAGACATGGACCCGCAGGCCCTCGGCCTCGGCCATGGCCCGCAGGAAGGCCACGGTGGAGCCCTTGCCGTTGGTGCCGGCCACATGGATGACCGGCGGCAGGCGACGCTGAGGATCGCCCAGCGCCGCGCACAGCCGCCGCATCCTGCCCAGCGAAAGATCGATCTTGCGCGGGTGCAGGGCGCGCAGGCGCTCCAGCGCCGCGTCATGGGCGCGCAGGTGGTCAGACATGGCTGAGGGCCCGGTCCGCTGGGGAGATGAAGGTCAGGCCGCCTTGCGGCGCGCGCGGCCGCTCATCAGCGTGCCCAGGATCGAGCCCAGGATGGTCCGCAGTTCGTCCCGGCGGACGACGCGATCGACCATGCCCTTCTCGACCAGGAACTCCGACCGCTGGAAGCCCGGCGGCAGGGTCTCGCGGATGGTCTGCTCGATCACCCGGGGACCGGCGAAGCCGATCAGGGCGCCCGGCTCGGCCAGGTGGATGTCGCCCAGCATGGCGTAGCTGGCCGTCACCCCGCCGGTGGTCGGGTCGGTGAGAACGACGACATAGGGCAGGCGCTCGCGCTTCAGGTCCTGGATGGCCAGGGTCGTGCGGGCCATCTGCATCAGCGAAAGGGTGCCTTCCTGCATCCGCGCGCCGCCGGCGGCGGTGTAGATGACCAGCGGCGCCTGGCGCTCAACGGCGGCCTTGGCGGCGGCGATGAAGGTCTCGCCGGCGGCCATGCCCAGCGACCCGCCCATGAATGCGAAATCCTGCACCAGCACGACGGTCGGCACGCCGCCGACCTTGCCGAAGGCGAAGGCCATGGTGTCGGGCTCGCCGGTCGCCTTGCGCGCCGCGGCCAGCCTGTCCTTGTAGGGTTTGCCGTCCGAGAAGTTCAGCGGATCCTCGACCACCGCCGGCGCCGGCAGCGTCTCAAACTGGCCGTCATCGAAGGTGTAGGAGAAGCGGAGCTTGGGCCCGATCCGCATGTGCCTGCCGGCGGGCGTCACCCACTGGGCGGCCTCCAGGTCCGGGCGGTAGATCATTTCCCCGGTGTCGGGGCATTTGACCCACAGGTTCTCGGGCGTCTCGCGCTTGGCGAACGCGCCGCGCACGCCAGGCGCGATGCGCGAAAGCCAACCGCTTCGTTCGCGTGCCGGAGCCGGCGGGCGGGTGGGCTTGTCGCCCTTGGATTCAGACATGGCCATCGTCTTGTCGTCTCAAGCCTGTTCGACTCGCGCCGCCCGCACAGCTTTGGCCAATGCGGACGCCTTGGAAAGAACTCTTTCGGTCACGTTTTCGTTCGACGCCAGACCATCGGCCACTTCATCGACGAAGGCCGAGCCGACGACAACCCCGTCGGCGACCCGCGCCACGGCCGCCGCCTGCTCGGGCGTGCGGATGCCGAAACCCACCGCGACCGGCAGGCCGGACGCCGCCCTGACCCGCGCCACGGCGGGGGCGACGGCCCCGGCGTCCGCCGACTTCACGCCGGTCACTCCGGCGACCGAAACGTAGTAGACAAAGCCGCTGGTCCGCTTGACCACGGCCGGCAGGCGCCGGTCATCGGTGGTCGGCGCCGTCAGCCGGATCAGCGACAGGCCATTAGCCTCCAGGGCGTCTGTCAGCTCGTCCGCCTCTTCCGGCGGACAGTCGACGCAGATCAGGCCATCGACGCCCGCCTCGGCCGCGCGGGCGGCGAACGCCTTGTAGCCCGCGCTGAACAGCGGGTTGAGATAGCCCATCAGCACCACGGGGGTCTCGGCGTCAGCCTTGCGGAAGTCGGCGACCAGCTCGAGCGTGCGGTTCAGGGTCATGCCGGCCTTCAGCGCCCGCAGCGCCGCGCGCTGGATCGGCGGCCCCTCGGCCATCGGGTCGGAGAAGGCAAAGCCCAGCTCGATGATGTCGACCCCGGCGCCCGGGAGGCCGCGGATGGTCTCGAGCGAGCGGTCGTAGTCCGGATCGCCGCCCATCACATAGGCGACAAAGGCGGCGCGGCCTTCGGCGGCGAGAGCGGCGAAGCGGGTGTCGATGCGATTCACGGTCAGGCCTTGGATTTGCAGTCGTTTCTGACCGTCGCGAGCCAGGTCACGTGATGGGCCGGCTTGATCGGCAGTAGGCTCAATGCAGATGAAAGGCTGAAGGTCTGACAGCTCCTCCCCGTCTGCTTGACGAACGACACGCCTCCGTCGGCATCGACTTCCGACACCCTCCATCCATCAGCGCGCAGTCCATTGCTGACGCGATCGACGAAGCCTTGCTCGCTGGCCAGCACGGCGACGCAGTCCACGGCGTCGGCATCATCGACAGAAATCCCGACAATGCGCACCGTCCCGAATCCATCAGGTCGCTCGAAGTCGGCCGTCAGGTCCGAGCAACGGCTTGCGCCGACCGCCTCCACGGCGTCAGCCCATGCCGTAGGCATTGGCGGGCCACCGCTGAACGCCCGATCGACGGAAGTCGAACAGCCCACAAGCGCTAGCGCCAGCAAGGACAGCAGCAGCCTCAAATCGTCCGCCCCAGGGCTTCGGCGACGGTGAAGATGTCCTTGTCGCCGCGGCCGCACATGTTCATCACGATGACGCCGTCCTTGCCCAGTTCGCGGGCCAGATCGCCGACGCGGGCCAGGGCGTGGGCCGGTTCGAGCGCCGGGATGATGCCCTCCTGCTCGGCGCAGAGCTGGAAGGCGGCCAGGGCCTCCTTGTCGGTGGCGCTGACATACTCGGCGCGGCCGGTGTCGTGCAGGAAGCTGTGCTCCGGCCCGATGCCCGGATAGTCGAGGCCGGCGCTGATCGAGTGGGCGTCGATGATCTGGCCGTCGTCGTCCTGCAGCAGGTAGGTCTTGTTGCCGTGCAAGACACCCGGGCGACCGCCGGTCAGGCTGGCGGCGTGCTGGCCGGTCTCGATGCCGTGGCCGGCCGCCTCGACGCCGATCAGTCGCACGCCCTCGTCGGCCAGGAAGGGGTGGAACAGGCCGATGGCGTTCGAGCCGCCGCCGATGCAGGCGACCACGGCGTCCGGCAGCCGACCCTCGGCCTCCAGGATCTGGGCGCGGGCCTCATGGCCGATGATCGACTGGAAGTCGCGGACCATGGCCGGATAGGGGTGCGGGCCGGCGGCGGTGCCGATCAGGTAGTAGGTGTCGTGGACGTTGGTCACCCAGTCGCGCATCGCCTCGTTCATGGCGTCCTTGAGGGTGCCGGTCCCCGAGGTGACGGGGCGGACTTCGGCGCCCAGCAGGTTCATGCGGAAGACGTTGGGCTTCTGCCGCTCCACATCGGTGGCGCCCATATAGACCACGCAGGGCAGGCCGAAGCGGGCGCAGACGGTGGCGGTGGCCACCCCATGCTGGCCGGCGCCGGTCTCGGCGATGATCCGGGTCTTGCCCATGCGGCGGGCCAGCAGGATCTGGCCGAGCGCGTTGTTGATCTTGTGCGACCCGGTGTGGTTCAGCTCGTCGCGCTTGAAGTAGATCTTCGCGCCGCCATAGTAGGCGGTCAGCCGCTCGGCGAAATAGATCGGGCTCGGCCGGCCCGTGTAGTGCCGGTGGAAGCTGGCCAGTTCTTCCTGGAACGAAGGGTCCGCCTTGGCGGCCGCGTAGGCCTCGCCGAGGTCGAGCACCAGCGGCATCAGGGTTTCGGCCACATACAGGCCGCCGAACTCGCCGAACTTTCCCCGCGCGTCGGGCAGGGCGTTCCAGTCGTTGGGCTTAAGCGGGGCGTTCAAGTCGGGCTCACACGCTGCGCACGGCGTCCAGAAAGGCCGTGATCAAGGCGCTGTCCTTTATCCCCGGCCCCCGCTCCACGCCAGAGGAAACGTCCGCCAGCGGGGCGTTTGACAGGGCCAGGGCCTCGCGAACGTTCCAGGGGTCGAGGCCACCGGCCAGGAAGTGCGGCCGCCGATAGCGCCGGCCGGCCAGCAGGGTCCAGTCGAACCTCGCGCCCATCCCGCCCGGCAGGGGGCTATCCTTCGGCGGACGGGCGTCGAACATCAGGTGGTCCGCCAGATCGTCCCATTCCGCTGCGGCGGCGATGTCGGAAGCGTCGCTGACCGAGAGCACCTTGATGATCCCGGCGCCGCTCCGCGCCCGGACCGCGGCGGCGCGGGCAGGGCTCTCCTTGCCGTGCAACTGGATGAAGTCCGGCCGGGTCTCGTGCATGATCTCGTCGACCAGTCCGTCGGACGGATCGACCGTTACCGCCACGATCGCCGGCGGCTTGCCACGCGCCGCGCCCCGCGCCCTCGCGGCGAGGAGGCCCGCCGCCCGCGGCGTGACATAGCGCGGGCTCTTCTCAAAGAAGTTCAGCCCGATGAACGCCGCGCCGCCGGCAACGGCGGCGTCGACCGTTTCGGCGGTGGACAACCCGCAGATCTTGGCGCCCGCCATGTCAGGCCATCATCCGAGAGGCTGCTCAGGCCTTCTTCGGGGCGGGCTTGCCCGCCGCCTTGGTCGGAACAACAGCCTTGACCACCCGGGCCTTGGGCGCGGGCGCCGCCTCGGCCGCACGGGCGGCCTCCTGCTTGGCCAACAGGTCGCGGATCTCGGTCAGCAGCGCCTCGCTGGGCGTGGGGGCCGGCGGTGCGGCCGGCGCTGGAGCTTCGGCCTCCTGGCGGCGCAGGGTGTTTACCAGCTTGACCAGCAGGAACACGGCCGCAGCGACGATCAGGAACTGGACGATGGTGTTGACGAAGGCGCCCCACATGATGGCCGCCTCGGCTGTATCGGTCGCCGCATCGGCCGGCACCAGCACCAGCTTGAGGTCCGAGAAGTCCACCTTGCCCAGGATCACGCCGATCGGCGGCATGACGACCCCGTCGACCAGGGCCGTGACGATCTTGCCGAACGACGCGCCAATAATGACACCGACGGCCAGGTCGATGACGTTGCCGCGAGAGATGAACTGACGGAATTCGCTGACGACGCTCATGGGATGACCCTCCGGTTGTGGCGGGTCAATCAGCGTTCAGCCGCGCCCGCAGTTCCTTGCCGCTCTTGAAGAAGGGCACATGTTTGGCCTTCACGTCCACCGTCTCGCCGGTGCGCGGGTTGCGGCCCGAGCGGGCGGGTCGCGAACGGACGGAGAAGGCGCCGAAGCCGCGCAGCTCGACCCTGCCACCGGTTTCCAGGGCGATGATCATGCGCTCGAGAATGACGCCGACCACCCGCTCGACATCCTTCTGGGTCAGGTGCGGGTTTTCCGCCGCCAGACTGGCGATCAGCTCGGACTTGATCATCGAACATCCCCGACGGCGCGTAAGGCCTGCCCGACCTTTGCCCAACTCGCCTTGAGTCTTCAAGGGGTTGCATGGACCAAGGGGGCGTTAAACGCCCGGCAATGACGCACGAACATACTCAGCGTGAGCACAGGTGCGAGGCGATGCGGCATTCCCCCGACGCGCGAATCCACCAACCGGACCGCGAGGGGCCCGCCGGCCTGCGTGGCCCGGCTGTGCGCGCGCGTCTGCGCATGTCGGCGGGAGTCTCTCTGGTTCTTGATGGCGTGCTGCGTCCGGTCATTGGCCTGCGACAGGGCGGCATGCGCGGACGGGCGCTCAGGCTGACCCTCAGGGAGTCGGGCGTCGGCGGCGTTCAGGTCGATCCTGCCTCCCTCAACACGGTCGATGCGGAGCGGCTCGACCTTGCAATTGCCGAGCACGCCTTCGGCGCCCTTCCGCCGTCCGGGGACCGGCTGGACGGCCAGCCGCCGCCTCTTCTGTTCCTGCCGGTGACCTGGAGCACGGCGCGGTCGCCTTCCTCCCGGCGACGACTGCTTCGCCGGGTCGCCGAGGGACAGCTTGAACGGGGCGTCGCCTGCGTCTGCGAGGTGGTCGGGCTGGATGAGGGCGCGCCTGGCGCGACCATTCGCGAGGCGGCGGGGGGCCTGACGCCGATTTTCCGGGGCGTTCTGGCGCGGATCGAGCCTTCGGCGGCGCTCGTTGCCTGCTTGGCCGATTGTGGTCTGTCGGGCGTCGCCGTCGAGGCCGGACGGCTGGACCTGGGCGCAGATCCCGAGGCCCCGGCCCGGCGGGTGTTGTCGCTGCAAACCATCGGTCCGGGCGTGATGGCGCATGGGGTGCGGTCCGTGGCCGCCCTGTCGGCGATGCGGACAGCGGGGGCGAGCTGGGCCAGTCTCGATATCCAGCCCGGCGCCCGCGAGACGCAGGCCCTGCTGGAATCAGCTTCGGCGCCGACGCCCTGAAACGACAACGGCGGCCCGGGAGACCCGGACCGCCGCTGCAAACCGTCCTTGCGGACAGTTTAGTCCTTCGAGGCCTTCTCGCGGAGGGCCGCGCCCAGGATGTCGCCGAGCGACGCACCCGAGTCGGACGAGCCGAACTGCTCGATGGCTTCACGCTCGTCGGCCATTTCCAGGGCCTTGACCGACACCGACACGCGGCGGGCCGCCTTGTCGACATTGGTGACCATGGCGTCGACGCGGTCGCCGACGGCGAAGCGCTCGGGGCGCTGCTCCTGGCGGTCGCGCGACAGGTCCGACTTGCGGATAAAGGCGGTCATCGGCGCGTCTTCCTCGCCGAACTTCACCTCGATGCCGCCCGAGGTGACCTCGGTGACGGTGCAGGTCACGGTTTGGCCCTTGCGGAAGCCGTCGCCGGCCAGCGGGTCGCCGGCCAGTTGCTTGACGCCCAGGCTGATGCGCTCCTTCTCGACGTCCACGTCCAGGACGCGGGCCTTGACCAGGTCGCCCTTCTTGTAGCGGGCCAGGGCTTCTTCGCCCGAGGCGCTCCAGTCGAGGTCGGACAGGTGGACCATGCCGTCGATGTCGCCGTCCAGGCCGATGAACAGGCCGAACTCGGTGGCGTTCTTGACTTCGCCTTCGACGTTCGAGCCGATCGGGTGATCCGCCAGGAACTTCTCCCACGGGTTAGCCGCGGCCTGCTTGAGGCCCAGGCTGACCCGGCGCTTGGAGGCGTCGACGTCCAGCACGATGACGTCCACTTCCTGCGAGGTGGAGACGATCTTGCCGGGGTGGACGTTCTTCTTGGTCCAGGACATTTCCGAGACGTGCACCAGGCCTTCAACGCCGGCTTCCAGCTCAACAAACGCGCCGTAGTCGGTGATGTTGGTGATGCGGCCGGTGAACTTGGCGCCGACCGGGTACTTGGCTTCGACGCCGTCCCACGGGTCCGACTGCAGCTGCTTCATGCCGAGGCTGATGCGCTGGGTGTCGGGGTTGATCTTGACGATCTGGACCTTGACGGTGTCGCCCACGGCCAGGACCTGGCTCGGGTGGTTGACGCGCTTCCAGCTCATGTCGGTGACGTGCAGCAGGCCGTCGATGCCGCCCAGGTCCACAAACGCGCCGTAGTCGGTGATGTTCTTGACCACGCCTTCGCGGACTTCACCTTCCTGCAGCTGGCTGACCAGCTCGGTGCGCTGTTCGGCGCGGGCTTCTTCCAGGATGGCGCGACGGGACACGACGATGTTGCCGCGCGGGCGGTCCATCTTGAGGATGGCGAACGGCTGTTCCTTGCCCATCAGCGGGCCGACGTCGCGCACCGGGCGGATATCGACCTGCGAACCCGGCAGGAAGGCGCTGGCGCCGCCGAGGTCGACGGTGAAGCCGCCCTTGACGCGTCCGACGATCGCGCCGTTGACCGGCTCGTTGCGGGCGAAGACTTCTTCCAGGCGGGTCCAGGCTTCTTCGCGCTTGGCCTTCTCGCGGCTGATGACCGCTTCGCCCATGGCGTTCTCGACGCGCTCGAGGAAGACCTCAACGGTGTCGCCGACCTTGACGGTGGCCTTGCCGTTCTCGTCGACGCCGAATTCCTTGGCGTTCACCCGACCTTCGGTCTTCAGACCAACGTCGATGATCGCGATGTCCTTTTCGACACCGACGACCTTGCCCTTGACGACGGTGCCTTCAGCGAAGTCGCTGGCGCCGCCGAGGCTTTCATCGAGGAGGGCCGCGAAGTCGTCGCGGGTCGGGTTGAAGTTCATATCATCAGCCATGTGGCTACTTACGTCTCTGTTGGGGAACGAACGGCGGCATGCAGCCGGGAGTCCGGGCGTTCGGTTCTGAAGGGGTAATCAGGTCTGGCCCGCTCGCCGCGCGGTTGGATTGGCCCTTAGCTCTCTGGAGAGGTCCGGGCGCGCGCGGCTTCGACAATGCGGCGGGCCGCATCGAAGGCGCGCTCTATATCCATTTCACTGGTATCGAGCAAGACGGCGTCGTCGGCGATGACCATCGGACTGTCGCTGCGGGCGCTGTCGCGTTCGTCGCGAATGCGGATGTCATCGAGGATGTCGTCATAGGCCACCGCCTCGCCCTGGCCCGTCAGCTGCTTCCAGCGGCGCATCGCCCGGACCTCGGGCGTGGCGGTGACAAACAGCTTGGCGTCGGCGTGCGGGGCGATGACGGTGCCGATGTCGCGGCCGTCGATGACGGCGCCGGGCTCTTGCGCGGCGAACTGGCGCTGGAAGTCGCGGAGGGCCTCGCGCACGGAGGTGTAGACCGCCACCCGGCTGGCCGCCTCGCCGGCCCGGCGGGTGCGCACCTCGGGATTCTCCAGGCTGGCCGGATCGAGAGTACGGGCGACACGGGTGGCGTGCGCCATGTCGTCGAGATCGCCCCCCTCGGCCAGGACCCGCACGCCGACGGCGCGATAGAGCAGCCCGGAGTCGAGGACCGGATAGCCGTAGAGCTGGCCCAGGCGGACAGCGATGGTGCCCTTTCCGGAGGCCGCAGGGCCATCGACGGCGATCACAAAGCCCATCTGCTACCGCTCATCCCGGCGAACGCCGGGACCCCGCCGCCTGTGCGCCAAGGGGCGGCTCATCCGATATCCCCCCCCAACCCGCGCATCAGCTCCACGAACCCGGGGAAGCTCGTCGCTATCATTCCTGGCTCGTCCACCTCGACCTCGCCGTCGGCCGCCAGGCCGAGCACCAGGTGGCTCATGGCGATGCGGTGGTCGCCATGCGTGACCACATGCGCCTTGCCCTGCACAGGATGGTTGCCGCCCTGGGTCCCGACGACGGTGAAGCCCTCGGGCTCCTCCTCCACGCCGACGCCGCAGGCCGCCAAACCATTGGCCATGAGCGCGATACGGTCGCTCTCCTTGACCCGCATCTCGCCAACCCCGCGCATGACCGTCGAGCCCGAGGCGAAGGCGGCGGCCACGGCGAGGATCGGATACTCGTCGATCATCGACGGCGCCCGCTCCGGCGGCACGACGACGCCCTTGAGGGGCGAATAGCGCGCGGTGATGTCGCCGACCTCCTCGCCGCCGGCCTGGCGGCGGTTCGAGATGGTCAGGTCGCCGCCCATCTCGACCAGGGTGTCGAACAGGCCGGTGCGGGTGGCGTTGAGCATCACCCCCTCGACCGTCACCTCCGAACCCGGCGTGATCAGGGCCGCCACCAGCGGGAAGGCGGCGGAGGAAGGATCGCCCGGCACCGCCACGTGACAACCGGTCAGGGTCTGGCCCTCGGGGAGACGGATGGTCCGGCCCTCAGGACCATCAGACACCTCGACCACGCCGCCGAAGGCCCGCAGCATCCGCTCGGTGTGATCGCGGGTCGCCTCGGGCTCCACGACGACTGTATCGCCGTCCGCGTTCAGCCCGGCCAGCAGCACCGCCGACTTCACCTGGGCGGAGGCCATGGGCAGCACATAGCGGATGCCCTGCATGCCAGCGCCGCGCAGGGTCAGGGGCAGGCGCTCGCCCTCGCGGGACAGCCAGACCGCGCCCATCTGTCCCAGCGGGGTCAAAACCCGCGCCATGGGCCGCTTCCGCAGCGAGGCGTCGCCGGTGTAGGTGGCGGCGATCGGAAAGCCCGCCGCGGCGCCCATGATCAGCCGCACGCCAGTGCCGGCGTTGCCGCAGTCGATGACCTGGTCGGGCTCGATGAAGCCGCCCTGGCCGTCGATGGTCCAGGCGCCCTCGCCCGTTCGCTCGACCCTTGCGCCGAACGCCTGCATGGCGCGCGCGGTGGCCAGAACGTCGTCGCCTTCGAGCAGGCCTTCGACCGTTGTCCGGCCCTTGGCCAGGGCGCCTAGGATGAGGGCGCGATGGGAGATAGACTTGTCGCCGGGAACACGGATCCGGCCGCGCAGGGCGGTGCCGGGACGGGCCGAAAGGGCGGCGGTCGGCATGCCGGACGCTGGGCTCCCTGAATCTTGGCTTGGCGGGCGAGGGGAAAGCCTTTTGACAGCGCCCCCTTCGCGTGGCAAGGGAGCCGCCGCTTTTCAACCGCCTACCTGAAGAGAGGGCCGCCTTGGCCAATCCCGAACTGGGCGTCAAGCAGATCTGCCCGAACTGCTCCGCGAAATTCTACGACCTGAACCGCCGTCCGGCCACCTGCCCCAAATGCGGGGAGAGCTTCGATCCTGAAGAAGCGGTGCGCAACCGCCGCGTCCGATCGCGCGTGGCGGCCACCGACTATGACGATGCCGAGGAAAAGGACGACGAAGCCGTCGCCAAGCCCAAGGCCGCCGACGCCGACTCCGACGGCTTCGAGGACGAGGTCGACGACACCCCCGAGATCGACGACGAGGCGGCGGCGACGCCGCTGGAATCTGACGACGATGATGACGACACCGAAAAGGCTCCGGCCGGCGGTGACGACATCGGCGTCGATTTCGCCGAGGACGAGGATATCGAAGACGTCGAAGGCGAAGACGTGCCGTTCCTCGAAGACGAGGACGAGGACGATTTCGGCGAGGACGACATCGACGGACTCCCCGGCGAGGACGACGACGACAACTGACGAAAAAATCCGGCGGGGTGGGGCTTGATCGCTGCGAGGCGAGGGCCTATTACCCCGCCCTCTCGCCGCTGCTGGCTCGCCAGCAGCCGGCGGGAAACCCGACCTCGGGGCTATAGCTCAGTTGGTAGAGCGCTTGAATGGCATTCAAGAGGTCAGCGGTTCGACTCCGCTTAGCTCCACCATAAGGGCCGCATCCGAAAGGATGCGGCCCTTTCCATTTGTCAGCTTTCCGGGTTCAGCGGCCGGGCGGTTCGCTTCCAGTCGGCCTTGATCCTGTCGATGCGCTTGCGCTGCTCTGGCGTAGGGGTGATGCCGAACCGGCTCAGCATGGCCTTGGGCCTGTCCCCGCCCGCCTCCATGGCCAATTCCAGATAGGCCTGGCCGGTGACCTCATCGACGGCGCCGCCCTCGCCGGTCATCAGCATCATCGCCAGGCTGCCCATGCCATGGGTCGAGCCGGCGCGGGCCGCCTTCTCGTACCAGACGCGGGCCTGGGCGTCGTCCTCGGCCACGCCCTGGCCGATCGCCAGCATGACGCCGGCGCTGTTCATGCCGAAGATGTATCCCTGGTCGGCCGAGGCCTTGACCCAGCGCCAGGCCTCCCGGGCATTGACGAGCGTTCCCTGGCCATTGAGCAGCGCCATCCCGTAGTACCACTGGGCGCGCTCGTCCCCCATCACCGCGGCCCGGCGGAAGTAGGCGGTGGACCGGGCGGGATCGACGGTGAGCCCGCCCCAGCCCGCCTGATAGCCCCGCGCCAGAAGGAAAAGCAGGTCGGCGTTGTCTTCCTCGTGGGCCTCGGCCTCGACCAGCAGCGCCATACCCCGGTTCAGGTCGCGTGGCGTTCCGAAACCGAAGATCAGCGCGCGCCCTGCTGGATAGAGCACGGCCGACCGCACCTTGGGGTCTTCCAGAAGCGGCTCGGCATAGCCGAAGGCCTTGGCGTCGTTACGCGGGTCGGGGTCCGCCAGCCACAGACGACCCAGGTTGACCCGCGCGCCCTTGGCCCCCTTGTCGGCCGCCTCCTCCCAGAGCTTCAGGCCTTCGGCTGTATCGGCCGGCGCCCCGACGCCCTGGATGCGGAAGACGCCCAGGGCGTTGATCGCTTCGGGATCCCCCGTCGCCGCAGCACGCCTCATGGTGGCCAGGGCCCCGACCGGGTCGGACTTGGCCTGCTCCATGGCCTGGGTCATCAGGCGCTCGCCTTCGGTCTGCGCCAGCGCCGGCCCGCCGAGCGCCAGAGCCGCCACTCCCGCCGCGAGGGCGAGGCCCCGCGCTTGCCGAACCCAGATCATCGCACAACCTCCCACGCGCCTCGTCTCACTTGCGAAGCGCAGCCACAATCGCCACCTCTAGGGGCAGCCGCAAGGGCCGGCGCCGATTCCGGGCCGCCCTTGCGGGAGTCGCTAACCAGGACTCTTGAGGTACGCGGGCCATGACCGGACGCACGATCCATTTCGACAGCCCCTTTCTGCTGGGCTTCGACCATACGCGCGGCCTGATCGAGCGGGCCCAGCGCGCCGCCACAGAGGGCTACCCGCCCTACAACGTCGAGGCGCGCGAGGACGGGGGTCTGCGGATCACCCTGGCCGTGGCCGGCTTCTCGCCCGATCAACTCGAGGTTCAGGTCGAGGGTGAGCAACTCACCGTCGCCGGTCGTCGCGGAGACGCTGCCGAGGGACCTGATCGCGCCTTCCTGCATCGCGGCATCGCCGCCCGCGGGTTCATCCGCGCCTTCGTGCTCGCCGACGGCATGGTCGTCGAGGGCGCGCTTCTCGAACATGGCCTGCTGCACATCGATCTCGTGCGGCCGCAGGTCGAGCGCAAGGTTCTGCGCATTCCCATCCGTTCGGCCGGCTGAACCAGCGGACGATCGGAGCGTTGCTTACTGTGAAGGAGGTGGTCGCATGACGCCCCAAGGACAAAAGGCTCTCAAACTTTCCCCCGAAGCGTTCGCCGCCCTCGGCGCGCCCAGTCTGGTCTATGTTCGCCCCGTCAGCGGCGCCGAACTGATCGCCAGCACGCCGGCCGGCGCCCTGAGCGATGTCGAGCTCGATCCGGAACAGACGCTCTATGCCGTGCACGGCGCCGATGGCGCTCGACTCGCCGTCATGAGCGACCGCGACACCGCGGTGGCCGCGGCCCTGGCCCACGAACTGGCCCCGGTTTCGGTCCACTGATCGGGACGCCCGCAACACGCTGAAACCTGTTCGCCCGGCCAGGTCCTGGTCGGGCGAGCGAACATCCGGATCCGGATGAATCCGCCGCCTGTCCCGCGACGTATAGGTCCTGTGGCTCAAGGGAAAGCTGTGGCCAGCCTCAGGTCATCGGCAAGGCAAGGCGACGCTGGAATGCTCGCCAGCACATCGCGGAGACTCGCGCCTTGGCCGCGCGAAACTTGATCATCGCGCAAAATAACCGTATGGGGGCGCCCTCTTTAGGCCAGAAACGCCGGGCATTGCTTCCGGTCCTGAGCCTGACCCATGCCCCTGTCGCGTCCAGCCGTCCGACCTCGTCGGCTGATTGACGGCGCGGCCCGATACGAGGTTGACCTTTGACTGTTCGCCCCTCGGCTTCGCCGAAGAGCCCCGCCCATGCGGCCATTCCGGTTGTCGCCGGCCTTGTCGGCGGCGTGTTCGCCATGAGCGCGGCCTTCGCCATGACCAGCGCGACCCGCCCCGAGCGTCCCCAGATCGCTTCTCCGTTGCCTGGCGCGGCCAGCGTCCAGGTTGTTCGCCACGCTGCGGCCGGAGACATGAACGCTCTGGCGACGATTGCGTTCAGCGAACCTCTGCCGGGCTATGCGATCAACTCGCCCTTCGGGATGCGGCGCATGCCCTGGGAAGAGGGCGGCCGCCTGCATGAGGGCGTCGACATCGCCGCCCCGGCCGGCGCCGGCGTTCGGGCCACGCTCGGCGGCACCGTCACCCGCACCGGATTTTCCCTTTCGTATGGGCGCTATGTCGAGGTGGCCCACGCTGATGGTCTGACGTCGTTCTACGCCCACCTTGGCCGCACGGGCGAGGGCATCAAGCCGGGCGTCCCCGTCGCCGCAGGCCAGGTCATCGGCTACGTCGGCGGCACCGGCCGCTCTACCGGCTCCCACCTGCACTTCGAGCTTCGCAAGGATGGCAAGCCGCTGAACCCCGCCAGCTTCATCGGTCGCAGCTTCGCTTCGGCCGACGCGCTGCCGATCGAGGATGCGGCGCGCTACTCCCGCCGGGTGCGCGTGGCCGTGGTGTCCAACTGGCCCGGCAGCGCCCGTCAGCCCGCGGCCCGGGCGGAGTCCGAGATCACCGGCTCGAGCCATGGCCTGACGACGAGCGCCGCCGCCGATGGCCGCGTTCGCACCGTCATCCAGCCCCGCGCCGAGACGGCAAGGCCCGCTGCGCTTCCGGTCTCGACTATCGCCCAGCCCGCGATGACCGCAGCTCCCGCTCCCGCCGCCCCGCCGCGCCGAGAGAAGGTCGACCTCGACGAGGTCGTGCGCGGCGCTGGCGGTCGGCGGCCTGACACCGCCCCCGCGCCGGACGTGAAGGCACAGCCGCTTTCGGTCCCCTCGCTCTGACGCCGATCAGGCCCGTCGGCCAAGCCAGCGATCGGCGATGAACCCGCCTGCCGCGTAGACCACCACCACGCCCGCTGTGAACCAGAGCGGATGCGGCAGCATGACCATGTTCGCCACGGCGAACAGGAACAGGATCGCCAGGCAGGTCCAGCCCGCGAGCCGCCGTCCCCGAGCCACCGCCAGCGCCGCCGCGGGACCCAGCAGGGCGCCGGCGAAGTAGGACGCCAGCACCGGAATGAAGGCCTGGGGCGGCAACGCGGCGATCATCGCCTTGACCGCCTCCATGTCGCTTGGATCGGGAATCGACGGCGGCGGCACGATCCGGTGCCCGATCCATTGTCCCAGGGCCACGACGGATGCGCCGGCCACGACGCCGACAACGACCGCCAGTATCAATCTGATCATCGCGAAAGCCTCCCCGCTCTCGACCTGTGCGCAGGCTGGGCTAGATTGCCGCCATGCTCAAGGCCATCCTGGGGGCGGCGGGTCGCGGAGCGGCCTTCCTTGCCCTGCTCCTCGTCCTGCTCATCGCCTTCGGAGGCCTGATGTCGCTGTTCGCCCCCGCCGACCCGCCCGGTCGCATGGTCGATATCGGCGGTCGCCGCCTGCACATGGTCTGCGCCGGCCCGTCTGACGCCGCCGGGCCTCTCGTGGTCTTCGAGGCGGGCGCCTTTGGTCTGTCCGCCGATTTCGGCGCCGTGCAGGAAGGACTGGCGGCCCGGGGCGTCCGCAGCTGCGCGTATGATCGGGCCGGTCTTGGCCGCTCCGATCCCGGGCCCCGGCCGCGCCTCAGCGAGGCCATCGTCGGCGACCTTGAGGCCCTCCTGAAGGCTTCGGGCGAGCAAGGCCCCTACATCGTCGTCGGCCACTCGATGGCCGGCCTGCACTTGCGGATGTTCACCGCCCGCAATCGCGACCGGGTCGCCGGCCTGGTGCTGCTCGACGCGGCCCCGCCCGAGGCGGCGGACCTGCCTGTCGCCAAGCTGTGGATCGGCCGCTTCGCCTCGATCTCGCGTCTGGGGGGCGTCTTCGCTTCCCTCGGGCTGATGAAGCCCCTGGCGCCGTTCATCGGCGATCGCATCGGCTTGCCGCCGGCCGCCCAAGGCGAAAAGAAGCGCGCCTTCGGTTCGGGTCGCCACAATCGCTGGGCCGCCGAGGAAGTCGCCGGATGGCTGGCGAGTTCCGAGCAGGGCAAGGCGACGGCCCCCTACGATCCGGACCTGCCGGTCGCCGTGGTCACCGCCGGGCCCGTTCGCGAGGGCCCGCTGTCGGGCTGGAAGGAGTTCCAGTCGCGGCCGGGCAAAGTCAGTCGCCAGGGCTCGGTGCTCAACATCGCCGAAGCGGGCCACGCCGACATGCTGGGGCTCAAGCACCGGGATGTGATCGTCGACGCCATCCTGCGCCTTCACCGGCTGGCCTCGGGCGGTTAACCGCCTGTGCAGGTCCGGCCCCGATGGTGGCCGGAACAATCCGGGAGTTCCAATGGACGCCGCTCTGACCCTCGACCAGGTGACCAAGCGCTACGGCGCCTTCACAGCGGTCGACGATCTGTCCTTTTCGGCGCGGCAGGGCCGGATTCTCGGCTTCCTGGGCCCCAACGGCGCCGGGAAGACCTCGACCATCCGAATGGTCCTTGGTCTCAGCGAACCGACGTCCGGCCGGCTGTCAGTGCTGGGCGCTCCGGACGGCCGCAGTGTACGCGACCGCATCGGATTCCTGCCTGAGGAGCGCGGCCTCTACCGCCGCATGACGGCCGTCGAAGCCATCGTCTTTCTGGCGGGACTGAAGGGCGTCGCGCCCGCTGAAGCCCGAAAGCGCGCTAGGATGCTCCTGGAGCAGCAAGGCCTGGCGGAAGCCCAGAACCGCCAGATCCGCCAGCTGTCCAAGGGCATGGCCCAGAAGGTCCAGCTCATCGCGGCCATCGCCCACCAGCCCGAACTGGTGATCCTCGACGAGCCGTTCAGCGGCCTCGACCCGGTGAACCAGCAGGCTCTGGAAGCCATGATCCGGGGGCTGGCCGAGCGCGGCGCCACGGTGGTCTTCTCCACTCATGTCATGCAGCACGCCGAACGCCTCTGCGACCAGGTTGTCCTCTTGGCGCGCGGGCGCAAGGCGTTCGACGGCACGGTCGCCGAGGCAAAGGCAAAGGCGCCCCGCGCCCTGATCCTCGAAGGGGCGCTCTCGGCCGAGGATGCCGCCGCCCTGCCCGGCGTTGGCCAGGTGACGAGCGAGGCGCTTGAGACCGGCGGCAGTCGCCGGACCTGCGCGCTCGGCTCGGGCGCGGCCGGCCAGGAGGCGTTGAAGACGGCCTTCGCCCGGGGGCTGGATATCCAGCGGTTCGAACTGCGCGAGCCGACCCTGCATGACGCCTTCATCGTCCTCACCGGTCAGGACCCCGGTCCCGCCGACCAACCGGAAGAGGCCGCCTGATGCGTCGTCTGTTCGTCATCGCCCGCCGCGAGTACCTCGCCTATGTGCGCACCGTCGGCTTCTGGCTGTCGATGATCGCAGTCCCGCTGGGCATGGGCTTGGTGCTGGGCGTCACCGGCATGATGGAAGCGACGACGCCGGCGCCCGCCGTGGTCGTCGTCGACCAGACGCCGGGCCAGGCCTTCACGCCGGCCGTCCGCGAGGCGCTCGAAGGCGTTTCCCGGCCGGGCGCTCCGCGCGCCTTGCGCCGCGAACAGGCCCGCATCGTCGATCCGCCGCTGGCCCTGCCGTCCGAGCCCGCCGCCATTGGTCAGGCGCTCCGGCCCTGGCTGTCTGGCGACGAGCGCCTGGATGGCGACCGCCGCCTGGCCGGCGCCTTCGTGATCCATGGATCGGGTGATGACATCGCCGTCGACGTCTGGACCGACAATCCGCTTCTTGGCGTCTCGTCGCAGGTGACTTCGGCGGTGCGCCAGGAGATGGAGCGCCGCAAGCTCGAGGCGGCCGGGGTCGATCGCCGCCTTCTGGCCGAGGCCGCGGCCCTAAAGCCTCGCGTCACCGACTTCGCGCCCAAGACCGCCGAGCGCGCCTCGATCGCCAACCGCCTGCCCGGCATCGTCGGCTTCGGAGCCGCCATGCTGCTGTGGAGCGTGATCTTCACCGGCGCCGGCATCCTGCTCAACGGCGTCATCGAGGAGAAGTCGTCCAAGGTTCTGGAGGTGCTGCTGTCCTCGGCGACCGTGCCCGAAATCCTGTTCGGCAAGATTCTCGGGGTTGCGGCCGTGACCTTCACGGTCCTCGGCGTATGGGGAGGTATCGGGGCCTTCGGCCTCGCCAGCGCCGCGCCGCAGATGGCGGCCGGCGTGTCCAGCCTGCTGCTCGGCAACGGACTGCTGTTCTATTTCATCTTCTATCTGGTCGCCGGCTACCTGATGTACGCCGCCATCTTCACCGCCATCGGCTCGTTCTGCGAGACGACGCGCGAGGCCCAGACCCTGCTGGGTCCGATCATGATCGTGCTGACGATACCTGTG
The DNA here is from genome assembly GCA_046295055.1 of Caulobacter sp. Lineage (GTDB taxonomy): Bacteria > Pseudomonadota > Alphaproteobacteria > Caulobacterales > Caulobacteraceae > Caulobacter. Next base: position 30,021 of record JBKBOD010000012.1, read on the forward strand.
CTGTTCCTCAGCCAGGCGCTGCGCCGACCCGATACGCCGGCGCTGGAGATCCTGTCCTGGATCCCGCCCTTCACGCCCTTCATGATGACAGCACGCGCCGCGTCCAACCCGCCCCTCTGGCAGGTGATCGGCACCGGCGCGGTCATGCTGGCCACCGTGGCGGTGGTCGTCTGGATCGCCGGCCGCGCGTTCCGCGCCGGGGCGATGTCGAGCGGCAAGGTGGACTTCAAGACCCTGTTCGCCCGCTTGCGCGGCGGCGAGTAGGGGCGGGCGCGGAGGCGGCCCCTGAACCCCGGGGCGGCTAGAAGTCCCCCAGCACTTCGGCCACGTCGTCGATCTTGCGGACGGTGACGTTGAGGTCGTTGGCGATGCCATTGCTCAGCGAATAGACCCAGCCGTGCACGGACAGGGCCTGGCCCCGCGCCCAGGCGTCCTGGACGAAGATGTCGCTGGCGACGTTCTTCACCTGGCGGACCACGTTCAGCTCAACCAGCCGGTCCCAGCGCGCCCGATCGTCCTCGATGGCTTCCAGCTCGCACCGGTGATGGGCGTGAACCTCGCGGATCGGATGCAGCCAGTGGTCGATCAGCCCCCGTCGCTGGCCATCGACCGCCGCCGCCACCCCGCCGCAACCGTAGTGGCCGACCACCAGGATGTGGCGAACCTTCAGCACATCCACGGAGTACTGCAGCACCGACAGATAGTTGGCGTCCTGGGGCGGGGCGAGGTTGGCCACATTGCGGTGGACGAACAGTTCGCCCGGGTCGAGGCCGACGATCTCGTTGGCCGGGACGCGGCTGTCGGCGCAGCCGATCCAGAGGTACTTGGGACTCTGCTGGTTCTCGAGGCGGCGGAAGAACTCCGGGTCGACCTGAGTCTTGCGGGCGGACCAGGCGCGGTTGTTGGCCTTCAGGTCATCGAGCACTTCAGATGATCTCCTTGGCGTCGGGATGGTGGTTGGGATGGGCGGCCGCGATGGCCGGATGCTCGCCGGCGCGCGTCGCGGCGGCCAGCAGGCGCGGATAGGGCGACAGGTCAGTGCTGAAGCGCCTGGCGTTGTAGATCTGCGGCACGATCACGCAATCGGCCAGGGTCGGCGTGTCGCCGAAAGCGAACTGGCCGCCGTGTTCGGCGATCATTGCCTCAAGGGCCGTGAATCCCTCGCCGATCCAGCGTTGAACCCAGTCGTTGCGGACCGTCTCCTCGACGCCGAGACCTGCCAGGGTCTTGAGGACGCGCAGGTTGTTCAGCGGATGGATGTCGCAGGCGATGATGCCGCACATCGCCCGCACCCGCGCCCGGGCGATGGGGTCCCGGGGCAGCAGGGCCGGCTCCGGGTGGGTCTCTTCCAGCCATTCCAGGATGGCCAGCGACTGGGTCAGTTCGGCCGTGCCGATGTCCAGGGTCGGCACCAGGGCCTGTCTGTTGTGGGCGCGATAGGCCTCGCCGCCCTGCTCGTTCGCCACCAGGTCGATGGGAATGATCTCGAAGGGCAGGGCCTTGAGGTTCAGCGCGATGCGGACCCGATAGGGCGCCGAGGCGCGCCAGGCGCTGTAGAGCTTCATCAGACGATCTCGAAGCTGAGCGAGCCGACCCCCTCGACCGACCCCTCGACCAGGTCGCCTCTCGAGAGAGGGCCGACGCCCTCCGGCGTTCCGGTGAAGATCAGGTCGCCGGCCTGGATGTCCCACAGCTTTCCGGCCTGCTCGACGATCTCCGCCACAGACCAGATCATGTCGCCAATGCGGGCCTTCTGGCGCATCTCGCCGTTGACCGACAGGCTGATGGCCGCGTCGCCGAGCCGGTCCAGCTTGCGGATGGCGCTGATCGGGGCCGAACGGTCGAAGCCCTTGGCCGCGTCCCAGGGCTGGCCCTTGGCCTTGGCGGCCGCCTGCAGATCGCGGCGGGTCAGGTCGACGCCGACCGCGTAGCCGAAGACGCCGTCCGGTCCGATGGCCACGACCAGCTCGATCTCGTGATGCAGGTCCGCCGTCGCCGATGGATAGGGAACGTTCTCGCCTGGCGGCACGATGGCGTCCGCGGGCTTGGCGAAGAAGAAGGGCGGGTCCCGGTCATCGCCGCCCATCTCGGCGCGGTGAGCGGCGTAGTTGCGCCCCACGCAGAGGATACGGCGCACCGGGAACGGCGCGCCGCCTTCGACGGGCACGGTGACCAGCGCCGGAGGGGGAAAGGCGGTGTTGGTCATCAATGGATCCCCGGCTCCCCTCCGGCCGGAACCGGCGGAGGGGAGAGGATTTCGCCCGATCAGGCCAGCGAGGGCTCGATCTGCTTGCAGGCTTCGATCAGGCCCTGGACGGACTCGACCGACTTCTTGAACATCGCCTTCTCCTCGTCATTGGTGGAGAACTCGATGATCCGCTCGACGCCGGCCGCGCCGATCAGCGCCGGGACGCCGACGTACAGGTCCTTCAGGCCGTACTGGCCGTTCAGATAGACGGCGCAGGGCAGGACGCGCTTCTTGTCCTTGAGGTAGCTGGTCGCCATGGCGATGGCGCTCTCGGCGGGGGCGTAATAGGCGCTGCCGGTCTTCAAGAGGGCGACGATCTCGCCGCCGCCGCCGCGGGTGCGCTTGACGATGCCGTCGAGCTCTTCCTGGGTCATCCAGCCCTGGGCCACCAGGTCGGGCAGCGGCAGGCCGCCGACAGTCGAGTGGCGCACCATCGGCACCATGTCGTCGCCGTGACCGCCCAGGGTCCAGGCGTGGATGTCCTCGACCGACACGCCGGTCTTCTCGGCCAGGAAGTAGGCGAAGCGGGCGCTGTCCAGGACGCCGGCCATGCCGACCACCTTCTCGTGCGGCAGGCCGCTGAACTCACGCAGGGCCCAGACCATGGCGTCCAGCGGATTGGTGATGCAGATGACGAAGGCGTTGGGAGCGTACTGCTTGATGCCCTCGCCGACGGCCTTCATGACCTTCAGGTTGATGCCCAGCAGGTCATCGCGGCTCATGCCGGGCTTGCGCGGCACGCCGGCGGTGACGATGCAGACGTCGGCCCCGGCGATGTCGGCGTAGTCGTTGGCGCCCTTCAGCGTCACGTCCTTGCCGAACACGGCGCTGGCTTCGGCGATGTCCAGGCCCTTGCCCTGCGGGGTGCCCTCGGCGATGTCGAACAGGATGACGTCGCCCAGCTCTTCGCGCGCGGCGATGTGGGCCAGGGTGCCGCCGATCATGCCGGCGCCGATGAGGGCGATCTTGGCTCGGGCCATGGAAGTCTCCGAAAAGGGTCGATGTGGATAACGGTCGCGGGCGGTCTAGACCCCGCGCGCGCCTGCCTCAAGCCCCAACCACGCGGCGGCGTCACTCACCCCATGGCGAAAAATCCGGAAGCGTGACAGCTTGCCCCCTCGGGGGCGGCGAGCAGACCGCCGCAAACATCCTGGGAGGTCCGCGATGCAGCCGCACAGCTGGGTCGTCATCGTCACCTGCGTTTCGCTTCTCGTCTATGTCTGGATGATCCTGCGGGTCGGCGGCGCCCGCCGTCGCAGCGGCATCGCCGCGCCGGCCATGGTCGGGGACGCCGATCTCGAACGTCACATCCGCGTCCAGGCCAACACCCTGGAATGGCTGGTCATCTACCTGCCCTCCCTCTGGCTCTTCGCCTACCTCTGGACGGACCTGATCGCCGCCATCGTCGGCGCTGTCTGGATCCTCGGCCGGATCCTCTACGCGCTCGGCTACGTGCGCGATCCGTCCAAGCGCGAGCTTGGCTTCATGATCCAGGCGCTGGCCACGGCGGTGCTGCTGTTCGGCGCCCTTGGTCGAGCGGTCTGGGTGCTGGTGCAGGTCGGGGCGTGATGCGCGGTCTGCTCATCGGACTGGCGGCTGCGGCCGCCTTGGCCCTTTCGGCCGTCCCGGCGGCGGCCGGCGAGGCGGCCTGTATCTGGGGCAAGCTGCCCAAGGAGAAGCGCGAGCTTGTCCGGGCGGCCTTCCTGCGCGACTTCGACGAGGGCAGGCGGCTCAACCCCTACACCCAGGACGAACTGAACGTCGCGTTCGAGGCCTGCGCCCCGATCGAGGATGCGGCCATGGCGGCCGCCGGCCCGGCCCTGGGCGGCTATGAGCTGATGGACGGCTCGGCCCTCTGGCTCGAGCGCAACATGGGCTTCGACAAGGCCCGGCTAGACCGCGCCTGGCGCGACGGTCCCGGCAAGGACCCCTCCATCCCGTCCAGGGTGTTCGCCAACGGCGACCCGGCGCCCGGCCCCCTCGGCGAGGCCATCGAGTCCATGGCTCGCGCGCTCGGCGTGCCGCCCAACGGCAAGGCCGGCAACTATGTCGGGGGCTATGTCATCGGCCGTCTGCTGGTCGAATATTTCGAGCCGAGGTTCTGACCATCATGATCCAGCGTCTTGCAGCCATGGCGGTCCTCGCAGCACTCATGGTCCCGGCGGCGGCCTTCGCCGGGGATGCGACCTGCGTGCGGCGCAATCTGCCCGCCGCCGAAATCGCCCGTCTCGACGCGGCCTATGGCGAGAGCCTGCGCACGGCTCTCGACAGCGAGGAGGTCGACGCCGCGCTCCTGGGCGCCGCCGTGCGCGCCTGCACGCGGGACGGCCAGGTCAACAATGACGCCATCTTCGCCTATCGCGCCTACGAACTGCAGCTGCAGTCCGAGCGATGGATGCTGAAGCAGCATGGCGTCACCCCCGAGCGGCGCGAGGCGGCCTGGAAACAGCTGCGGACGGCCGATGGCGACTATGTCGCCAAGCTGGGCGTGGACGGGGAGTCGGACGCCGCCGCCCGCGAGATCCAGCCCATGGCGGAACAGTTCCGCAGCCTGGTCGGCCTTCCGGACACCGAGGAAGGCTATGGCTGGGCCTTCGCCTACGTCGCCGGACGCTTCATGCGCCAGGTCCACGAGGACCGGTTCTAGACAGGCCTCAGTGCGCCTCGTCCCAGTTGGCGGCGGCGCGGGCCTCGACGACCAGCGGCACGCTCAGCGCCACGGCCGGCTCGGCGGCTGACTCCATCACCGTGCGGACAACCTGGGCGGTGCGCTCCGCCTCGGCTTCCGGCGCCTCGAACACCAGTTCGTCGTGCACCTGCAGCAGCATGCGCGCCGCCAGGCCCTCGGCCTCCAGGGCCGCCGGCATGCGGATCATCGCCCGGCGGATGATGTCGGCCGCCGCGCCCTGCAGCGGGGCGTTGATGGCCGCCCGTTCGGCGAACTGGCGCTGGCCGACGCTCTTTCCCTTGATGTCCGGGATGTGGATCTTGCGGCCGAAGATGGTGGTGACAAAGCCGTGCTCGCGCACCTGGGCGCGCATTGCATCCATGTAGGCGCCGATGCCGGGGAAGCGCTCGAAGTAGGTCTTGATATAGGCCCCCGCCTCGGACTGGGGGATCGAAAGCTGGTTGGCCAGGCCGAAGGCGCTGATGCCGTAGATGATGCCGAAGTTGATCGCCTTGGCGCGGCGGCGAACCTCGCTGGGCATGCCCTCGATCGGGGTGTCGAACATCTCGGACGCCGTCATGGCGTGGATGTCCAGGCCTTCGCGGAAGGCCGCCTTCAGTTGCGGGATGTCGCCGACATGGGCCAGCAGCCGCAGCTCGATCTGGCTGTAGTCGGCGCTGATCAGCACATGCCCCGGCTCGGCGATGAAGGCCTTGCGGATCTTGCGCCCTTCCTCGGTGCGGATCGGGATGTTCTGCAGGTTGGGGTCGGACGACGACAGCCGCCCGGTCGTCGTCGCCGCCAGGGCGTAGGCGGTGTGGATGCGGCCCGTCGAGGGGGCGATCGCCGCCACCAGGTTGTCGGTATAGGTGCCCTTGAGCTTGGACAGCTGGCGCCAGTCGAGCAGGACGCGCGGCAGGGTCTCGCCCTGCGCCGCCAGGGTCTCCAGCACGTCGGAGTCGGTGGCCCACTGGCCGGTGGCGGTCTTCTTGCCGCCCTCCAGCTTCATCTCGTCGAACAGCACCTCGCCGATCTGCTTGGGGCTGCCCAGGTTGAACGGCCGGCCGACGAGACGGTGCGCCTCGGCCTCGTACTCGCTCATACGCATCGAGAAGTCGTGGCTGAGGAGCCGCAGGTACTCGGGGTTGACCTTGACCCCGGCGTTCTCCATCCGCGCCAGCACGGGCGGCAGATGCCGCTCCAGCGTCTCGTAGACGGTCAGCAGCCGCTCCTGCGCCAGCCGCGGCCGCAGGACCTCGTACAGGCGCAGCGTCACGTCGGCGTCCTCCGCCGCATAGGCGGTCGCATCCTTGAGGGCGACATGCTTGAAGCTGATCTCGGATTTGCCCGATCCGGCTACCTGCTTGAACGGGATCGGGCTGTGTTCGAGCCAGAGCCTGGCCAGCTCGTCCATGCCATGGCTGTGGAGCCCGGCCTCGAGGACATAGCTGATCAGCATGGTGTCCTCGATCGGGGCCACCGCGATCCCGTGCCGCGACAGGACCGCCAGGTCGTACTTGGCGTTCTGGGCCACCTTCAGGACGGCGGGATCCTCAAGCAGAGGCTTCAGCCGGGCGATCACGGCCTCCAGCGGGATCTGCTCGAGGTCGGCGGCGGCTTCCAGCGCCAGGCCGTCCTTTTCGCAATGGCCGACCGGGATGTAGCAGGCCTCGCCGGGCGCCACCGCCAGCGACACCCCGCACAGCCCGGCCGTGGCTGACGACAGCGCATCGGTCTCGGTGTCGAAGGCGACGATGCCCGCCGCGCGGGCGCGGGTGATCCAGGCGTCCAGCGTCTCGAGATCGCGCACACAGGCGTAGGCGGCCGTGTCGATCGGCGGGTGGCGCGCGGCGATGTCGCTGGCCTGGGCCGGCATGGCGGGGGCGAAGCGCGCGGTGGTCACCGGCGCCGTGGGCAGCTTGCCCGTTCCCAGCTTCTGGGGCGGCATGCCCCCGCCATTCGCCGCCTCGCCGACGCGGCGGGTCAGGCTGGTGAACTCCATCTTCGAAAGGAAGGCGCCGAGCTCCTCCTTGTCCGGGTCGCGCACCTTCAGCGCGTCGATGGGCTCGGGCAGCGGCGTGTCGCAGTCCAGCGTCACCAGCGCCTTGGACATGCGGATCTGGTCGGCGAACTCGATCAGGGTCTCGCGGCGCTTGGGCTGCTTGATCTCGCCGGCCCGGGCCAGCAGGGTTTCCAGGTCGCCGTACTCGTTGATCAGCAGGGCGGCGGTCTTGACGCCGATGCCTGGCGCGCCCGGCACATTGTCGACGCTGTCGCCGCACAGGGCCTGGACGTCGATGACCTTCTCGGGCGGCACGCCGAACTTCTCGATCACCTGCTCGCGGCCGATCTTGAGGTTCTTCATGGTGTCGAGCATCGACACCTGGTCATTGACCAGCTGCATCAGGTCCTTGTCGGAGCTGATGATGACCACCTCGCCGCCCAGTTCGGCGACGCGGCAGGCGTATGCGGCGATGATGTCGTCGGCCTCGTAGCCCGGCAGCTCCAGGCTGGGCACGCCGAAAGCGCGCGTGGCCTCGCGCACCAGGGGGAACTGCGGCACCAGGTCCTCCGGCGCCGGCGGGCGGTGCGCCTTGTAGCCGTCATAGAGCTGGTTGCGGAACGTCTTCTCCGAATGGTCGAAGACGACCGCCAGATGGGTCGGCGCCTCTTCCTTGGTGTCGCGCAACAGCTTGAACAGCATGTTGCAGAAGCCGGAGACGGCGCCGATGGGCAGGCCGTCCGACTTGCGGGTCAGCGGCGGCAGGGCGTGATAGGCGCGGAAAATGTAGCCCGAGCCGTCGATCAGATAGAGCCGGATCGGCGGGCCGTCCTGGGTCAGCGGGCGGTCTTCGGCGGGGGCTTCGGCGTCGGTCATGGCGCGAAGATAGTGGCTGCCGCGCGCGGGGTCAGCAGGCGATTGCGCAGGTCTCGCGCGCCATGCCTTTGCGTCGGTCCGGCGGCTCTGCCACATTGCCCCAGAGTTGTGGGGAGGATGTTTCCGTGCGTGGAGTGATTATGGCGGCGGCCCTTGCCGCCTGCATGGCGGGGGGCGCTGCGGGGGCGCAGGACGTGGGCGAAGTCGGGAAACCGGACTGGCTGAAGCGGCCGTCCGGCTCGGAAATGATCCGCTACTATCCGGCCGATGTGATGGACCGCAGCATCAGCGGGCAGGCGACGATCCGCTGTGCGGTTCGCCTCGATACGCGGATCGAGAACTGCGTCGTCCTGGATGAGGCGCCCTGGGGCATGGGCTTTGGCGAGGCCTCGATCCGGATGCTGACGGACACCGCCCGCTTCAGGCCGATGACGGTCGAGGGCAAGCCTGTGGCCGGCGGCCAGGTGACCATCCCGGTCAGGATCAGCTCGCCCACGCCCAGCGCCCGCTATGTGATTCTCGAGCCGGTCTGGGAGCGGGCGCCGAGTTTCGAGGACATGGCGGCCGCCTGGCCGGCCAGCGCCGGCTCGCTCGAGGAGGGGGTGGCGGTGCTGCGCTGCGCCCTGGGCGCGGACGGCTCGCTCGATCGCTGCATCGTCGCCTCGGCCAGGCCGTCAGCCTCGGAGTTTGGCCGCGCGGCCCTGTCCCTCAGCGGCAAGTTCCGCATGAAGCTGACGCCCCAGGAATCGGCGCGCTACGCCCAGTCCGACGTGCTGGTCAGCTTCCGGTTCCTCAACCCCGCCAGCAGCGCCGCCCGGGCCCGCACGGTGGAAAAGCCGCGCTGGATCACCGCCCTGCGGCCCGAGGCCGTGGTCGCCGTCTATCCGGCGCAGGCCGCCGACGCCGGAGTCGAGGCAGGCCGCGCCACGGTCGACTGCCTGGTCGGGGCGGACGGCAGGCTGACCGACTGCCAGGTGACGCGCGAGCGGCCGGTCAACCTGGGCTTTGGCCAGTCGGCGCTGGCCATCGCCGGGCTGATGCAGATGAATCCCTGGACCGATGACGGCCGCCCCGCCGCCGGGGCCCGTATCAAGCTGCCGATCGACCTGAACTACGCCGGCGGCCAGTAGCGGGACTATCGGCTGAAGCGGGCGTTGAGGTCTTCCAGCCCCTGGCCGGGGCCGGCGAAGACGTTGGCGTCGCCGCTGGCCAGATAGTCGGCCGTGAGCCGGGCCAGGGTGGCGTAGGCGGCGCGGAACGGGCCCGTCGCCGAGCTCAGCCGCCGCACGCCGAGCGCGCCCAGCCGGGCGGCGTCCGGCGCGCCGGCCCGTCCCATGATGTTCAGCGGCAACGAAATGCCCGCCGCCAGTCTGCCGATCAGCGCCTCGTCAACGGGCCCGGGGACGAAGACGCCGCTGGCGCCGGCCCCGGCGTAGAGGGCGGCCCGCCTCAGGGTCTCGGCCTCGGCCGCCTCGCCCTGCGCCAGCCCGCGCAGGTAGACATCAGTGCGGGCGTTGATGAACAGGCGCACGCCCGCGGCCTCGGCGGCGGCGCGGGCCGCGGCGATCTTGCGGGCCGCAAGATCCGGATCGCGGCCGCCGTCCTCCAGATTGATCCCCACGGCGCCGGCGCCGACGACGCGGCGAATGTTCTCGGCCAGGACGTCCAGGTCGTCGGTGAAGCCGCCCTCGAAGTCTGCGGTCAGGGGGACCGACAGGACCGGCGCCATCCGCGCCACGGCCTCGATCACCAGGTCGATCGGCAGGGCGTCGCCGTCGGGCCAGCCGCGGGCCCAGGCCACGGCGGCGCTGGAGGTCGCCACCGCCCGCGCGCCGGCGGACTGCATCAGGGCGGCGCTGGCCGCGTCCCAGGCATTGGGCAGGACCAGCACGTCCGGTCCGGCGTGCAGGGCGTGGAAAGTCTCGGCTTGGCTCATGGCGCGCTCCCTTGCTGCAAGGGTTCTAGCGCGCGGCGGCGGGGCCTGCTGGCGGAAATCGGACCGGGTCGGCGGTCAGTGGCCGGCCGAGCCCTCGTAGACGCCGGGGGCGGTGCGCTCGTCCTCGTCGCCCGGCGCGGTGGCGGCCACGAAGCGGCGGTCGCAATAGGGGCAGTCGACCCAGCCGGCCTCGCCCAGCTCCAGCCAGACGCGCGGGTGGCCAAGCGCGCCGCCGACGCCTTCGCAGGCGATGCGGTGGCTGTGCACGATCACCGTCTCGGGCGCTTCGGAGCCGATCGCGGCCTTGGGCGTGGCGGTCGGGCGGGTGGCGGCGGTCTTGCGGGCCATGGCGGGCGAGGGGTCCCCTGATCGGTCTTGCGCCTTGGCGCGCGGCCTCGGCGCGCCTACCTAGGCGGGGGGTCGGGCTTGCGTCAATCGGGACGCCGCCGATCCGGGCAGACAAGCATGGAATTGCCGCAGTACGCGATCGAGGCCGAAGGGGTCTTCAAGACCTACGCCGCCACCAAGACCACGCCCGAGAAGCGGGCGCTGAACGGGATCGACCTGAAGGTCCCGCGGGGCTCGATCTTCGGCCTGCTGGGGCCGAACGGCGCGGGAAAGTCCACGTTTATCAACATCCTGGCCGGCCTGACCCAGAAGACGTCCGGCACGGTGCGGATCTGGGACCGCGACATCGACGCCCGGCCGCGCGACGCCCGCGCCGCCATCGGCGTGGTGCCCCAGGAGCTGGCGGCCGACGTCTTCTTCACGCCGCAGGAATCGCTGGAGGTCCAGGCCGGGCTTTACGGCGTGCCCAAGGGCCAGCGGCGGACGGCCGAGCTGCTGGCGGCGCTGGGCCTGTCGGACAAGGCGAAATCCTATGTGCGGCAGCTGTCGGGCGGGATGAAGCGACGGCTGATGGTGGCCAAGGCCATGGTCCACAACCCGCCGGTCCTGATCCTCGACGAGCCGACGGCCGGGGTCGATGTCGAGCTGCGCCGGCAGCTGTGGAGCTATGTGCTGGAGCTGAACCGCCAGGGCGTGACCATCGTGCTGACGACCCACTACCTGGAAGAGGCCCAGGAGCTGTGCGACCGCATCGCCATCATCAACCGGGGCGAGGTCGTGGCCAGCGAGCCGACCGAAGTGCTGCTGCGGCGGCTGGATACGCGGAACGTCATCGTCACGCCGGACAATCCGGTCGAGAACGCGCCGCAGCTGGCGGGGTTCGAGACGCGGCTGCGGCCGGGCGGGGCCTTCGCGGTGACCTACAAGACCGGCCAGTCCAGCGTCGAGCAGGTGCTGGCGGCGGTGCGGGGCCAGGGGCTGCACATCCGCGACATCGCCACCGAGGACCCCGACCTAGAGGACGTGTTCATGGCCCTGACCTACGCCTCGCCGGACGCGGCCGATCCGCTGCGCGACTAGCTGTTGCGGGGGTCCCCCACGGGAAAAGAAAAGCGGCGTCAGGGGTTTAGGGCGAAAACGCCCGGAATCCGTGGGAACTGTGGCGATACAGCCGTGGGCCGGATGCGGGGATCAGGTAGGTTGCAGGTGGGGCGGTCTGCTACAGACCGTGGTCGGAGTGGGGGTGCAAATCCCCACGTCGTTGTAGTCGCCTGTAGCGGCCGGAAACGACCCGAGACAGCGCTGTCGCCGTGAGGGCGACGATTGTTGTCGATTATCGACAATGCGAGGCGGTTCTCGCCGGACCCGGGCCGGTCTAGGCTGGGCGCTCCAGGGAGGGAGAACCATGACCGGAAGCATCGACCCCAGCCGCGCCCAGTTCGACGCCTTCAAGGCGCTGCCGCGCGACACGCCGATCCAGATGCTCAACCTCGTGCGGCTGCGGCCGCTGGCGGACTATCCGCAGGGACATCCCGAGCACGGCAAGGGGCGAACCGGACTGGACGCCTACCGGGCCTACGGCCGCGAGAGCGCCGAGGTCTTCGCCCGGGTCGGCGGACGGCAGGTCTGGGCCGGGCGGCCGGAAACGGTGGTCACCGGCCCGCAGGACGAGCGCTGGGACCTGGCCTTCATCGCCGAATATCCCAACGCCGGGGCCTTCCTGGCCATGGTCACGGACCCCAGCTACCGCGAGGTGGTCAAGCACCGCACCGCCGGCGTCGAGGACAGCCGCCTGATCCGGCTGGCGCCGATGACGCCGGGCGAGGGGTTCGGGGAGTAGGGCGCGGCGCGCGGCGCGGGAGCGCCGAACAAGACTTTATCCGCTCCGGCACCTCTGGCGGGCGCCGCCGCGCATCTGTAGGGTCCGGCGCGCAAGAAACGTCCCGCAAAGAGCGTCCATCAAGCGACGCCTGCTCTGGAGCCCGAAGCCCGACATGAAGAAATTTCTCCTCGCCAGCGCCCTGTTCGTCCTGCCGCTGTCGGCGATGGCGGCCGAGCCGGTGATCGACGGCGCCAAGCTGAACGAACACATCCGCATCCTGTCGTCCGACGAGTTCGAGGGCCGCGGCCCTGCCACCGCCGGCGAGACCAAGACCGTCGAATACCTGTCCCGCCAGTTCGAGGCCGCCGGCATGCAGCCGGGCGGCGACCTGAAGGACGGCAAGCGGCTGTGGACCCAGGACGTGCCCCTGGCCAAGTTCGACATCGTCGGCCCGGTGGCCGCCAGCGTGAGCCTGGGCGGCAAGGCGCGGACCCTGACCCAGGGCGAGGAGATCGCCATCCGCGCCGCCCAGACCGGCGTCGACAGCATCAGCATCAAGGACGCGCCGCTGGTCTTCGTCGGCTATGGCGTGACCGCGCCTGAGCGCAACTGGGACGATTTCAAGGGCCTGGACGTCAAGGGCAAGATCATCGTCGTGCTGGTCAACGACCCGGACTTCGAGACCGGCAAGGGCGACTTCGGCGGCGTGGCCATGACCTACTACGGCCGCTGGACCTACAAATACGAGGAAGCGGCCCGGCTGGGGGCGCTGGGCGTGCTGGTGATCCATGAGACGGCGCCGGCCAGCTATGGCTGGGCGACGGTCAAGAATTCCAACACCAACACCATGTTCGACATCGTCCGGGCCGACCCGGCCAAGGCGCACGCGCCGATGGAAGGCTGGATCACCCGCGAGCTGGCGGTCGACCTGTTCAAGGCCGCCGGCCTGGACTTCGAGGCCGAGAAGAAGAAGGCCCAGACGCGGGACTTCAAGCCCGTGGACCTGAAGGCGACCCTGTCGGCGGACTACAAGGTCAAGGCCGAGGTCATCGTCAGCAAGAACGTCGTCGGCATCATCCCGGGCGCCGAGCGGCCGGACGAGTACGTCATCTACACCGCCCACTGGGACCACCTGGGCGTCGGGCGGCCCGACGCGCGCGGCGATGCGATCTACAACGGCGCGGTGGACAACGCGACCGGCACCGGCGCCCTGATCGAGCTGGGCCGGGCCTACGCCAAGGGCAAGCCGCCCGCGCGGTCGGTGGTCTTCCTGGCGGTGACCGCCGAGGAAAAGGGCCTGCTGGGCTCGGAATACTACGCCGCCAACCCGCTCTATCCGCTGGAGAAGACGGTCGGGGTGCTGAACACCGATGCGCTGAAGCCGGTTGGGGCGACCCGCGACTTCTCCTCCTCGGGCAGCATCCGGCTGGAGCTGCTGGACATGCTGATCGCCAAGGGCGAGGCGCGCGGCCGGGTGCATACGCCGGACGCCAACCCGGAAGCCGGCCTGTTCTTCCGCTCCGACCACTTCCCCTTCGCCAAGCGCGGCGTGCCGGCGGTGTCGTTCCGCTCCGGCTCGGAGGTCGAGGGCGAGGGCGCCGAGGCGGCCAAGGCCTGGAACACGATGTACACCCGCGACCGCTATCACCAGCCGGCCGACGAATGGGCGGCGGACTGGCCGATGGACGGCATGGTCGCCGACCTGACCCTGCTGTTCGACTTCGGCAGCGACCTGGCCAACTCCACCGCCTGGCCGGAGTGGGGCGAGGGCGCCGAGTTCAAGGCGGTCCGCGACGCCAGCAAGGGACAGCGCAAGTAGTCCCGGGCATCGGCGAGGCCGCGCCATGACCGCCAGCGTCTTTGACCTGTTCAAGCCCGGGGTCGGGCCGTCGAGCTCCCACACCATGGGGCCGATGACGGCCGCCGTGCGCTTTGTCGGCGCCCTTGGCGAGGCCGGGGCGATGGCGGCGACGGCGCGGGTGCAGGTGCGGCTCTACGCCTCCCTGGCGCTGACCGGCCGGGGTCATGCGACCGACCGGGCGGTGATGCTGGGCCTGATGGGGTTCGAGCCGGCCAGCCTGGACCCCGACGCGGGCGAGGCGGCGCTGGAGGCGCTGAAGGCCGACGGCCGGATGCGGCTGGGCGGGGCGCAACAGATCGCCTTCGACGAGGCGCTGGACATCGTCTGGGCCGGCCGCCAGCGCCTGCCCGAGCATCCCAACGCCATGACCCTGACCGCCTTCGACGCCGAGGGCGCGGCGCTGCTGGCGCGGACCTACTTCTCGATCGGCGGCGGCTTCGTGCGCGAGGCGGCCGAGATGGGATCGAACGCGCCCGATCCGTCGGAGGCCGACATCCCCTATCCGTTCCAGTCGGGGGCCGAACTGGTCGAGATGGCGGACGGGGCCGGGCTGACCATCGCCGGGGTGATGCTGGCCAACGAACTGGCGCGGGCGCCCGAGGCGCAGGTGCTGGAGCGGCTGGACGGCATCTTCGCGGCCATGGAGGCCTGTATCGACCGGGGCGTGCGGATGGACGGCGTCCTGCCCGGCGGACTGTCGGTGAAGCGGCGCGCGCGACAGGTGCACCAGGCGATCATGGCGCGGGTCGAGAAACAGATCAGCGACCCGCTGGCGGCGATGGACTTCGTCAACCTCTGGGCCCTGGCGGTCAACGAGGAGAACGCCGCCGGCGGACGGGTGGTGACCGCCCCGACCAACGGCGCGGCGGGCCTGCTGCCGGCGGTGCTGCGATTCTATGACCGGTTCATGGGCGGCACGGTCGAGGGCCGGCGCACCTTCCTGCTGACGGCGGCGGCCGTGGGCGCGCTGTACAAGAAGAACGCCTCGATCAGCGGGGCGGAGGTCGGCTGCCAGGGCGAGGTCGGGGTGGCCTGTTCGATGGCGGCGGCGGGGCTGGCGGCGGTGATGGGCGGCAACAACGCCCAGATCGAGAACGCCGCCGAGATCGGCATGGAGCACAACCTCGGCCTGACCTGCGACCCCATCGGCGGGCTTGTGCAGATCCCCTGTATCGAGCGCAACGCCATGGGCGCGATCAAGGCCATCGACGCCGCCCGGCTGGCCATGCTGGGCGACGGCCAGCACTCGGTGAGCCTCGACAAGGTCATCGCCACCATGAAGCGGACCGGCGAGGACATGAACGAGATCTACAAGGAGACCTCGCTGGGCGGACTGGCGGCCGGGATGCCGGTCAACCGGGTGGAGTGCTGATCAACCCGGCGGTCCAGGCGGCAGCGGCCGTGACGGCGTCGCCGATGGTCTGAGGCAGGGAAGCGGGACTAGCCAGCTCGACGGCCAAGGCTCCGAAGCTTGCCAGCAGGAGAAGGGGCGCCCAACGAGCCAGCCGCCGGACCTGCCGACGACGCCAGGCGCCCTGATCCATCCGGCGATGCAGGGTGTCGAACCGGCGTTGAAGCCGCCGCAGTCGCTGCTCCCTTGCTGTCGCGGTCATCCGGCGCCTCCGAGCACACTGTCCGAAGGCCAAACTAACCAGCCCTTTCCGAACATGATGAACGGGTCAGCCCCAGGACAGCTGGTTCCTCGGCAACCGACCCGACGGATCGTGGACATTGACCTTGTGCGGCAGGTCCGGCCCCCAGCGCCAGAGGACAAGGTTGCGATCCTGGGCCGTGGCGCCGGGGGCGAAGCTGGGGACGATGACGCCGGCCATGCCGTCGGCGATCAGCCGCCGGGCCAGGGTCCAGGTCGGCGGCGTCCCGCCCTCATGGGCCAGAAGCATCCAGCCGCAGGCGAGGTCCGTCGCCGGGACGCCGGCGGTCTTGAGCCCCGCCGCCGTCGTCAGGTCGAGAATGTCCTGGCAATCGACCTCGTAGCTGCAGAGCAGCAGGGGCTCGATCTTCAGGGCCAGGCCCTGGCCGACTTCCTTGATCGCCGTCATCGGCGAAAGGCCCAGGTAGAGCGCCGGCGTCCCCTTCGGATTGAACCGGCCGCCATGGATGGCCGCGCCATCGCCGGACAGCGGGGTGAAGGACCAGCGCGGATCGTGCGCCCGGTAAGCGGGGCCTTCGAACCTCAGGCGAAGCCGCCCAGGGCCAGGTGATCGAGGTAGTCGCGCACCAGCCCGGCCTTGCCCGACTTGACCAGCGCCTCGGCCGTGCGGCCGTCGAGGGCGGCGATCGGCTGGGCGCGGTACCAGGCCAGGGCCTGGGGGCGGCCGCCGGCCCAGGCCTCGATACGGGCGATGATCTCGATCAGCTCGGTGACCCGGGCCTGGGTCCGGGGCGCCTTGCGACGGGCCGCCTTCTGGAGGGTGTCGGGGGCCAGCCCGACCGTCTCGGCCAACTGGCCCTTGGTCATGTTGAAGACCTCAGCGGTGCGGTCGACATCCACGCCATCGGCGCCCAGCAACCCGCCGAACGGCGCGGGCCGGAAAGGCGTTCCGGCTTCGGCGACACCGGGCCGGAGTTGGGCGGGCGCTTTCTGGCGTGCGGTCATTCCGACAATATGTCTCTGAATGGGGACAAAATCAAGGGCGGGCTTGGGGCGGCGGGCTTGCGATCCATCGCGCCCGGTACTCAATAACGTCTTCCTTGGCCCCGGCGGCGGGGCTATCCCAAGGCCGATGCCGCATGACCATTCCCATCAGGGCCACTCCCATCACGGCCATTCCCATCACGGGCATGACCACCACCACGGCGGCCACCGGGACCATCACCATGGGCCGGGCGGGCACAGCCATGCGCCCAAGGATTTCGGCCGCGCCTTCGCCATCGGGGCCGGGCTGAACATCGCCTTCGTGGCGGCCGAGGCCATCGCCGGGCTGGTCACCGGCTCGCTGGCCCTGCTGGCCGACGCCGGCCACAATCTCTCGGACGTCCTGGGCCTGTTGATGGCCTGGGGGGCGGTGGTGCTGTCGCGGCGCGCGCCGGCGGGGCGGCGCACCTATGGCCTCGGCAAGGGGACGGTGCTGGCCTCGCTGGGCAATGCCGGTCTGCTGCTGCTGGCGGTGGGGGCCATCGTCTGGGAGGCGGTGCGGCGCTTTGGCGATCCCCAGCCGATCGAGCCCGGGCCGGTGATCATCGTCGCGGCCATCGGCGTGGTCATCAACACCGCCACGGCGCTGATGTTCATGCGCGGCCAGGAAGACCTGAACGTCAAGGGCGCCTTCCTGCACATGGCGGCGGACGCGGCGGTGTCGCTGGGCGTGGTGCTGGCCGCCATCGGCATCTGGACGACGGGCTGGACCTGGATCGACCCGGTGATCAGCCTGATCATCGCCGGGGTCATCGTGGCGGGGACCTGGGGCCTGCTGCGCGACTCGCTCGACCTGGCGCTGGACGCCGCCCCGCGCGGCATCGACCCGGACGAGGTCAAGGCCTGGCTGGCCGGCCGGCCGGGCGTGACCGAGGTCCACGACCTGCATATCTGGGCCATGAGCACCAGCGAGACGGCCCTGACCGCCCATCTGACGCGGCCGGAAAACACCGACCAGGACGATTTCCTGGACGAGGTCTGCCACGAGCTGGTCCACCGCTTCCGCATCGGCCATGCGACGCTGCAGATCGAGACCGGCGCGCGCGGGCCCTGCCGGCTGGCGGCCGCGCATGGCGCGCACGGGGGACATTGAGGGCGTGGAGCCCCTGTCGCTGATCCTCTATCGGGCGGGCGTGGCGCTGCTGGAGCCGTTTACGCCGGGGCTGCTGGCGCGCCGGGCGGCGAAGGGCAAGGAGGACGCCGCGCGGCTGGGCGAGCGGCTGGGCCGGGCCTCGGCGCCGCGCCCCGAAGGGCCGCTGGTCTGGATCCACAGCGTCAGCGTCGGCGAGAGCCAGTCGGTCCTGCCCCTGATCGCCCGGCTGCGGGCCGAGCGGCCGGACGTCGCCATCCTGTCGACCAGCGGCACGGTCACCTCGGCCGCCCTGCTGGCCCGGCGGCTGCCGCCCGGCGCCATCCACCAGTACGCCCCGCTGGACACGCCCGGCGCCGCAAGGCGCTTCCTCGACCACTGGCGGCCGGACCTGGCGATCTTCGTCGAGAGCGAGCTTTGGCCGAACCTGATTCTGGGGGCCAGGGCGCGGGGGGCCAGGCTGGCGCTGCTGTCGGCGCGGATCACGATGAAGACGGCGCGCGGCTGGGCCCGGGTCGGCGCGGCGGCGCGGCGGCTGGTCGGCGCCTATGACCTGGTGATGCCGCAGGACGAGGCCTCGGCCGAGCGGCTGGCCTATTTCGGCACCGAGATCGCCGGGCGGCTGAACCTGAAACTGGTCGGCGATCCGCTGCCTTGCGAAGCGGACGATCTGGCGGCGATGCGGGCGGCGATCGGCGACCGGCCGGTCATCCTGGCCGCCAGCACCCATGAGGGCGAGGAGGCGCTGATCGCCGGCGCGGCGCGCGAGGCCATGGCGCGGGCGGCGCCGGAGGCCCTGCTGATCGTCGCGCCTCGCCATCCCGAACGGGCGCCGGCGGTTCTGGCGGCGCTGGGAGCCGACTGGGGAACCATCGCGGTGCGCTCGCGCGGCGAGGCGCCGGACAGCGCCAGCCGGCTGTACCTGGCCGATACGCTGGGCGAGATGGGTCTGTTCTTCCGGCTGGCGGACGTGGTGGTGATGGGCGGCGGCTTTGTCCCCGGCGTTGGCGGGCACAATCCCATGGAGCCGGCCCGGCTGGGCGCGCCGGTGATCAGCGGGCCGGAGGTGTTCAACGCCGCCGAGCTGTACCAGGCCATGGCCGGGCGCGGCGCGCGGATCGTCTCGGATGCTGCCGGGCTGACCGATACGCTGACCGAATGGCTGTCCGATCCCGACGCGGCGCGGGCGGCGGGCGAGGCGGGCCGGGCCTTCGCCGAGGCGCAGACAGCCTCGCTGGACGCGGCCTGGCGCGAGTTGGAGGGCCTGTTGCCATGAAGCTGTCGACGCCGCGCTGGTGGTATGTGCGGGAAGGAGCGCCCGGCGTGGTGGCGCGGATGGCGCTGACGCCGCTGAGCTGGATCTGGGCCGGGGTGACGGCGGCCAAGATCGCGCGGGCCCGCCCCGTCGATCCCGGCGCGCCGGTGATCTGCGTCGGCAATGTCACCGTCGGCGGCACGGGCAAGACGCCGGTGGTGCGCGAGGCGCTGCGGCTGCTGCGCGAGGCCGGCGTCGAGGCGCACGGTCTGTCGCGCGGCTATGGCGGGCGGGAGGCCGGGCCGCTGCGGGTGGATCCGGCGCACCATACCGCCGCCGATGTCGGCGACGAGCCGCTGATGCTGGGCCAAGACGGCGCCTTCTGGATCGCGCGTGACCGGCCGGCCGGGGCGGCGGCGGCCGTGGCGGCCGGGGCGCGGGCCGTGGTCATGGACGACGGCCACCAGAATCCCGGCCTGGAGAAGGCGCTTTCGCTGGTGGTCGTCGATGGCGAGACCCGCAACAACGAATGGCCGTTCGGCGACGGGGCGGTGTTTCCGGCCGGGCCGATGCGCGAGCCGCTGAAGGCGGGTCTGGCGCGGGCGGACGCGGTGGTCCTGCTGCTGCCGGCGGACCTGGAGGCGGCGGATCCCGACCTGTTGGCCCTGCTGGGCGGGGCGCCGGTGTTCATCGCGCGGCTGGAGCCGTTGGGACCGCCCCCGCCCGGGCCGCAACTGGCCTTCGCCGGCATCGGCAAGCCGTGGAAGTTCGAGCGGGCGCTGATCGCCGCCGGCTGCGAGCTGAAGGACTTCGCGCCGTTTCCCGACCATGGCGCCTATGACGAGGCGACGCTGCGGTTCCTGGCCGGGCGGGCGGCGGACTTCGGGGCCGGGCTGCTGACCACCGAGAAGGACTGGGTGCGGCTGCCGCCGGCCTGGCGCGAGCGGGTGGCGAGCTGGCCCGTGCGGGCGCGGTTCGAGGACGAGGCGGGCTTTTCGGCGCTGCTGCTGGGCGCCGTGACCTAATCCTCGCGGTAGACGACGCCGCCCTTCATCACAAAGCGCATGCGCTCCAGCTCGGTGACGTCGGTCAGGGGATCGCCGGCGACGGCGACGATGTCGGCGGCCTTGCCCGGCGCCAGCGAGCCGATCAGGCCGTCGAGGCCCAGGTGCTGGGCCGCCCAGACGGTGGCGGCGCGGATGGCGTCGATGGGGCTCATGCCGGCCTTGACCAGCAGGGCGAACTCCTGGGCGTTGTCGCCGTGGGGCGAGACGCCGCTGTCGGTGCCGAAGGCGATCCGCACGCCGCCGGCCCAGGCGCGGCGGGCCATGTCGATCATCTTGGGACCGGCCTCGAGGGCCTTGGCCTTCACCGCCGGGACCATCCAGGTGTCGGGCTTCTGGGCCTCGCGGGCCACGAAGTCGCCGGCCATCAGGGTGGGCACCAGCCAGGCGCCGGTGGCCTTGAACAGGCGGATGGACTCCGCGTCGATGTAGGTGCCGTGCTCGATGGAGTCGCCGCCGGCCTTGAGGAAGCTGTTGATGCCGTCGGCGCCGTGGGCGTGGGCGGTGACCTTGCGGCCCATCGAATGGGCGGTCTCGACGATGGCCCGCAGTTCGTCATCCGAGAACTGTTTGGAGAGGCCCGCCGCCGTGGGCGACAGCACCCCGCCGGTGGCGGTGATCTTGATGATGTCCGCCCCGGCGCGGACCTGTTCGCGGGTGGCGCGGCGGCAGTCGTCGGCCCCGGAGCAGACCGAGGGCGAGCGGAAGTGCGGGATCAGGTCTTCCTGCACCGCGTTGGCGCCGTCGCCGTGGCCGCCATGGACCGAGACCGACGAGCCGGCGGCGATGATGCGGGGGCCGGGGACCTTGCCGGCGGCGACCGCGTCGCGCAGGGCGAAGACCGCTTCGTTGGGACCGCCAAGATCGGCGACGGTGGTGAAGCCGGCCTCGAGCGTCAGCCGGGCGTAGTTGGCGCCGTCGAGCGCCAGGGCCGAGCGGCTCTTGGTGTAGCGGTCCAGCGCGCCGGTAGGGCCGTTCTGGTGGGTGATGTGGACGTGGCTGTCGATCAGGCCGGGCAGGACGAAGCGGTCCTTGAGGTCGATGACGCGAGCGCCTTCGGGCGCCGCTGTATAGCCGGCCTCGATGCGCAGGACGCGGCCGTCCTGGACGACGACGGTGCGTTCGCGCTCGACCTTGCCGCTGGCGGGATCGGCCAGCAGGCGGCCGGCGTGGATGTAGGTGAGCTGTCCGGGGGGCTTGGCCTGGGCCATGGCGAAGACCGCCATCGCGATGACGCCGATCGCGGCGGCCGCGAGGCCGACCCGTTTGCGAGCCCTGAACATGACGCTTACGCCCCCGTACGCGCGGCCCGACCGGCCGTAGGCGGAGGACATTGCCCCAGAAGGCGCCCTGACGGCAAGGCTGGGGCGCCGAGGCGCGGCGATCAGAAGCGGCGGATCAGGCGGACGCTGATGACGTCGAGGCCGGGGTTCTGGTCGCCAGCGAGGCCGCCGTGGCTGAGGTGGAAATAGGCCGCCTCGGCCGACCAGTCCTCGTTCAGGCGCACGCCGGCCGAGGCCTCGGTGGCGATCAGCACGCGGCTGCCGAAGTAGATGCGGTCCGGCGTCTTCTGGAAGTCCTCATCGGGGCCGTCATGCACGCCCAGGCCGACGCTGAGCTGGGCGTAGAGCTTCTGGTCGCCGTCCCAGAAGCGGCGCATCAGGCCGGCGGCGACGAAGTTGGTTCCCCCGTCGCTGTTGCCCGAGGCGAAGGCCCAGAGGCGGAAGGAGCCGCCGGACTTCATCGCCTCGATCGGGTCGCTGCGCCAGTGGACCTCGAGGTTGCCGCCGCTCTCGAAGCAGCACTGCTCCTTCCAGAGGTCGACGTCGTGGGCGGCGAGGCCGACGCCCAGCTCGCCGGCCATCGCCGGGGCGGCGCCGAGGCCGAGGAAGAGGGCCGCCAGGGCCGACAGCAACTTGGTCCGCATGTGGGTTTCCCGCTCCGCTTGCGTCCATCAGTTACGGGTTTGAGGGGGCGCTGCAAAGAGGCTAGAGCGGGAACCGTCCTTCGACCCCCGGGAGCCGCCATGTCCGACGTCACCTTCGCCGACATCGAGGCGGCCGCCGGGCGGCTGGCGGGGCTGGCGGTGATGACGCCGCTGGTCGAGAGCCCGGCGCTGAACGAGCGGTTGGGCGGGCGGGTGCTGCTCAAGGCCGAGACACTGCAGCGGGCCGGCGCCTTCAAGTTCCGGGGGGCGATGAACCGGCTCTCGCGGCTGGAGCCGGAGGCGCTGGAGCGCGGGGTGGTGGCCTGCTCGTCGGGCAACCATGCCCAGGGCGTGGCGCTGGCCGCGCGGCTGACGGGCGCGCCGGCGGTGATCGTCATGCCGGCCGACGCCCCGCCGCTGAAGATCGCCAACACCCGCGACTACGGCGCGGAGGTGGTGCTCTACGACCGCTACACCGAGGACCGCGAGGCCATCACCCAGGCGATCGCCGCCGAGCGGGGCATGACCATCGTCTGGCCGTTCGACGATCCGGACATCATCGCCGGCCAGGGGACGGCGGGGCTGGAGATGGCGAGCCAGGCGCGGGCGCTGGGGGCGTCGCTGGACCTGGTGCTGGCGCCGGTCAGCGGCGGCGGGCTGGTGTCGGGCGTGGCGACGGCGGTGCGGCATCTGTCGCCGGGCGTCGAGGTCTGGGGCGTCGAGCCGGCGGGCTTCGACGACGCGGCGCGGTCGCTGGCGGCGGGCGAGCGGGTGCGGGGCGACCAGTCCGGCAAGTCCATCTGCGACGCCCTGCTGGCCCCGATCACCGGCGCGATCACCTTCCCGATCATGCAGCGGACGCTGGCCGGGGCGGTCAGCGTGACCGACGCCGAGGCGGCCGAGGCGGTTCGCTACGCCTTCGCCTGGCTGAAGCTGGTGGTCGAGCCGGGCGGGGCGGTCGGGCTGGCGGCGCTGCTGTCGGGGCGCATCCCGCTGGAGGGACGCACGGCCGGGGTCGTGCTGTCGGGCGGCAACGTCGACCCGGCCCTGTTCGCCAACATCCTGGCCGGCCGCATCTGACAGCGGGGCCTTCTCAGGAGGGAGGGGCGGCGCTTAGGGTTGGGCCATGATCGACTTCACCCCGCCGCAGACCCCCGCCCTGGTCATCGACCGCACCGCGCTGGAAGAGAACCTGGCGACCATGCAGGGGCTGTGCGACGCCGCCGGGGTGCGGCTGCGGGCGCACGGCAAGACGCACAAGTGCTCGGCGCTGGGCCGCCGGCAGGTCGAGCGGGGCGCGGTCGGGCTGTGCGCGCAGACGGTGGGCGAGGCCGAGGCCTTCGTCGCCGGCGGGATCGGCGATGTGCTGGTCACCGCGCCCTCGGCCCGCTGGGCGGCCGGGCGGATCGCGGCGCTGGCCAGGACGGCGCGGATAGGGGCCACGGCGGACCACGCCGACCAGATCGGCTGGCTGGGCGAGGCGGCGCGCGCGGCGGGCGTCGAGATCGACCTGGTGCTGGACATCGACCCCGGCACCCACCGCACCGGCGTGCATCCGGACCAGGCGGTGGCGCTGGCGCGGCTGGCGGCGGGGACCGGCGGCCTGCGGTTCGCCGGCATCCAGGCCTATGCCGGCCATGTGCAGCATATCGCCGGCGGCGAGGCCCGGCGGGCCGCCTACGAGGCGGTGGTCGCGCGGGCGGCCTGGGTCCGCGACCGGCTTGCCGAGGCGGGGCTGGCGCCCGGCGTCATCACCGGCGGCGGCACCGGCACCCACCCCTTCGACCTGAAGAGCGGGGTGTTCACCGAGCTGCAGGCCGGCAGCTATGCGGTCATGGACGTCGAGTACGAGGACTGCGGGGCGCCGGGCGAGGGCGGCTGGCGGTTCCGGCAGGCGATGTTCCTGGCCGCCAGCGTGGTCTCGGCCAATCACAAGAGCCACGTCACCGTCGACGCCGGCTTCAAGGCGCTGAGCAGCGACGGGCCGCCGGCCCGGGTGGCCTCCGGCGCCGGCAAGGGCTCGCTGTGGCGGCCGATGGGCGACGAGCACGGCATGATCCTGCACCCCTCGGCCATCCCGATGCTGAAGGGCGGCGACTTCGTCACGGCGGTCGAGGCGCTGGACGCCGACCCGGCCGCGCCCTGGCCCGCGGACGCGCCGACGCTGGGCCGGATCGTCTGGCTGCAGCCCGGCCACTGCGATCCGACCATCAACCTGCATGACGTGTTGCATGTCGTGGCGGAAGACGGGTCATACGAACGCTGGGCGGTCGACGCGCGGCGCGCGACCCCTGTCTGAACGGGCCGAATGCGCCAGGGGAGTACGGGCATGGATCTGGATTTCACGGGCAAGCGGGTGCTGGTGGTCGGCGGCTCGAGCGGCATCGGCAACGGCATCGCCCACGCCTTCCGCGAGCGGGGCGCATCCGTCGCGGTCTGGGGCACCCGGCCGCAGGGCGACTATCGCGCAGAGGACGGCAGCGACCTGTCCGGCCTGACCTACGCCCAGGTCGACGCCTCCGACAGCGCCGCGGTCGAGGCGGCGGCCAAACCGTTCGACGGGCTGGACGTGCTGGTGCTGGCGCAGGGCACGGTCATCTACCGCAAGGGCGAATTCCAGATGGACGGCTTTCGCAAGGTGGTCGGGGTCAACCTCGACAGCCTGATGGCCTGTTCGATGAAGTTCCTCGACGACCTCAAGGCCAGCGGCGGCAACATCATCACCATCTCCTCCACCGCCGCCTTCCACGCCACCCGGGGCAACCCCGCCTACAACGCCTCCAAGGCCGGGGCCGTGGCCCTGACCCGGACCCTGGCGCAGGCCTGGGCCGGCGACGGCGTGCGGGTCAACGGCGTCGCGCCGGGGCTGGTGGACACCAAGCTGACCAAGGTCACCACCGAGAACCCCGAGCGGCTGGCCGGCGCCCTGCGCGGCATCCCGCTGGGCCGGCTGGGCCAGCCGGCCGACATGGCCGGGGCGACCCTGTTCCTGGCCTCGCCGCTGGCCTCCTACGTCACCGGCCAGACGCTGATCGTCGACGGCGGCCTGACCCTGTAGACAGGGGCCATCCCGCCGGAGGCCCGCCATGACCCGTCGCCGCCTGATCCTGCTGTCAGCCCTGGCTGTGGTCCTGGCAGGGGCGGCGCTGGCCTGGACCCAGCTGGCGCCCTGGCCCCGCACCGGGGCGCGCTACATGGCCAAGCAGATGTGCAGCTGCCTGTTCGTCGCCGGCCGCAGCGAGGCGAGCTGCCGCAGCGACGCGGCGCTGTTCGAGCGGCGCTTCAGCCTCGACATCGACCGCTCGCGAATGCCCCGGCAGGCGCGGGTGACGGCGCGGGCGCTCGTCTTCGAGGCCGAGGCGGTCTACGAGCAGGGCTTCGGCTGCACCCACGCCCGGTGAGACGCAACGACATGAGCCCCAGCGACCTCTACGCCGCCCGCCTGACCACGCCGGCCGAGGCCGTCAGTCCCATCGCCTCGGGCGACCGTGTGGCGATGGGCATGGCCCTGGCCGAGCCGCCGGCCCTGCTGCAGGCGCTGGCGGCGCGGGCCGAGGCCGACGAGATCGACGAGGTGCGCCTCTACTACTTCCACTCGACGCCCCATGCGGGCGCCAGCGTGCTGCGCTACGAGCTGATGGACCGCATCCGACCCCACTGCTTCTTCCTGGGGCCGGTCGAGCGGATGCTGGCCGAGCGCGGCGCGGCCGAGGGGCGCAAGACCATCTGGTTCGTGCCCGGCGCCTTTTCCCAGGCGCCTCGGCTGATGAGCGAGCCCGAGCCGATCGACACCTTCGTCACCACCGTCTCGCCGATGGACGCCCACGGCTTCTTCAGCCTGGGGACCAGCAACGACTATGGCCGCTCGCTGATCGACAGCGCCCGCCGGGTGGTGGTCGAGGTCAACCGCCACATGCCGCGCGTGCGGGGCGGCATGATCCACGTCAGCCAGGTGGACGCCATCGTCGAGAACGACCTGCCGCTGTTCGAGAGCCCGGTCCGGGCGCGCACGGCCGAGGACGACATCATCGGCCGCACCATCGCGGGCTTGGTCGAGGACGGCGCCTGCCTGCAGATGGGCATCGGCGCCCTGCCCGAGGCCGTCTGCGCCGCCCTGTCCGGCCACCGGGACCTGGGGGTGCATACCGAGCTGTTCTCCAACGGGCTGATGTCGCTGATGCAGTGCGGGGCCGTGACCAACGCCCGCAAGACGACCAACCCCGGCCGGTCGATCTTCACCTTCGCCATGGGCGACCGGGCGCTCTATGACTTCATCGACGACAACGCCGCCGTCGAGAGCCGGCCGGTCGAGCACGTCAACGATCCGGCGGTGATCGCCCGCAACGACCGCGTCGTCTCGGTCAACGCCACCATCCAGATGGACCTGTCGGGGGCCTGCAACTCCGAGCACATGGGCGGGCGCCAGTACAGCGCCGCCGGCGGCCAGCTGGACTTCGTGCGCGGCGCCTACGCCTCGCGCGGGGGCAAGTCGATCATCGCCTGTCATTCGACGGCCAGGAAGGGCGAGGTCTCGCGCATCGTCGCCCGGCTGGACGGGCCGGTGACCACGCCGCGCAACGACGTGCACATCGTCGCCACCGAATACGGCTGGCGCGACCTAAAGGGCCTGAACATGACCGAGCGGGCGCGGGCGATGATCAGCCTGGCGCACCCGAAGTTCCGCGACGCCCTGTCGGCCGAGGCCAAGGCGGCGGGGCTGATCTGACGGCCAGATAATCTCTATTGATTGAGATAATTTCTTTTGAAAACGGACTTGCCTTCCGCGCGCGGCGCCCTGTCAGTCTGGGCGGGCTGAAAACCGGCGCGAGGAGCCGCCCCCCCATGTCCGCCCCGATGTCCGCCCCCACCCTCTCAAGGCCCGGCCCCGACGACGGCGTCGCCTTCTTCACCGAGCGGCAGAAGGGCAAGCTGCCCGGCGTGCTCGAGATCGTCTGGGACGAGGTGCGGGCCGGGCTCGCCCGCGGCCATTTCACCGTCGCGGCCCACCACATGGCGCCCAACGGCTTCCTGCACGCGGCCAGCGTCATCGCCCTGGCCGACAGCGCCGCGGGCTATGGCTGTGTGATGTCCCTGCCCGAGGGCGCGGCCGGCTTCACCACCATCGAGCTGAAGTCCAACTTCCTCGGCACGGCCCTCGAAGGGGTGGTCGAGACGACCGCCAGCCTGGTCCACGGCGGCCGCACGACCCAGGTCTGGGACGCCGAGGTCCGCCACCGCGACAGCGGCAAACTCATCGCCCTGTTCCGCTGCACCCAGATGGTCCTGTGGCCGAAACCGCAAGGCTGATTCCGCGCTTGCGAAGCGACGGCCGCATCGCTAGGTTCCGCGCCTTCGCTCAAGGGGCCCCCAACGGCCCCTCACCCGGTTGGAGAGGTGGCTGAGCGGTTGAAAGCACCGCACTCGAAATGCGGCATACTCGCAAGGGTATCGCGGGTTCGAATCCCGCCCTCTCCGCCATTGGTATTGTGGGTGTTGTTGGTGGGCGTGTGGGACGCGGTTGGACGGCTTCCGGCTGACAGGCAAACTCCGCTCTGCGCCAGTTGCGGACATCGGGATCGGCACCGGATCAAGACATTCGGAGCTTGGCCTGTACGTGGTCCATTCAAGGAATCGTCTGGCGGGTCGCCAGCTGATCACTTCTCCTTAATGGACTCATGACCGTCTGTTGAACGAAGCTGGGAACTGCTATGTTCCCGTTTTGTTCAAGGTGATCTATGGCCGAGATCAGTTCGATCGAATGGACCGACGCAACCTGGAACCCGGTCACCGGGTGCACCAAGATCACGGCAGGTTGCGATCACTGCTACGCGGAGCGCTTTTCGGAGCGCTTCCGCGGGACGGTCGGCCACCCCTTCGAGCACGGATTCGACCTACAATTGCGCCCCGAACGAATTGGTCAGCCGCTACAGTGGAAGCGGCCGCGCATGATCTTCGTGAATTCGATGAGCGACTTGTTCCACAAGGACGTGCCGTTCGAGTTCACGGACCGCGTCTTCGACGCCATGGAGGCGGCGCACTGGCACACTTATCAGGTCCTGACGAAGCGAAGCTCCCTCATGCGTGACTTTCTCCGGCGCCGCTACGGAGATCGACGTGCCCCCGCGCACATCTGGTGCGGGGTTTCGATCGAGGACTCCGCCGCGGCGGCGCGATTGAGACACGTGGCTGAGGCCCCCGCTACGATCCGGTTCTTATCGATCGAGCCCCTGCTCGGTCCCGTCGGGGAGTTGGACTTGAGCGGTATTGCCTGGGTGATCGTCGGCGGCGAGAGCGGCCCCGGCGCTCGGCCAATGGCGATTGAATGGGTTCGCGAGGTAAGGGATCAATGCCTTGCGTCGGGAACGGCGTTCTTCTTCAAGCAATGGGGCGGCCTACGTCCGAAATCAGGAGGCCGTGAACTTGACGGGCGTGAGTGGAGCGAGTTCCCACAACGGCAGTCTGTGGCGACCATCGCGGCGGAATGAGCGCCGATTCGCCGCTAGAAGCTGAGGTTGGCCCTTGGGCGCGAGAAAAGCTCGACGCCTTGGAGCGGTACCTCGACTACTACACCAAGGTCCTCAAGAATCAGAGCCAGTGGCAGACGATCTTCCTAGACGCCTTCGCCGGCGGCGGCCGGGCAAGGATCAGGGGGCGGAAGCAATCTCCATCTCCAGAGGGGGGGCTCGACCTTGGGGTCGCGTCGAAAATCGACGCCGAACAGCAAGAGTTCATCTTGGGCAGCCCCCGGCGCAGTCTCGAGATCGCTAACCCGTTCGACTCCTACATCTTCATCGACGCCGATCGCACACGGATCCAGATGCTGCGGGACTTGAAGGCCGAGTACGGGGATCGTCGGCGCATCACCGTGCGAGAGGGCACGGCGGCAAGTGAGGTCGCCTGGGTCCTCTCGAAGAAGCCTGATCCCGCTCGCCATCGCGGCGTCGCCTTCCTGGACCCGTTCGGAGCCCACATGGAGTGGCAAACCGTGTCGGCCCTGGCGTCCACGGGCGTCTTCGAGGTACTGATCAACCTCCCCCTCGATATGGCGATCAACCGGCTAATCAAGGTGAACGGGCAGATGCCAGAGAACTGGCGCGCCCAGCTCGACGCGTTCTTCCCGGTTGGCTGGTGGGACGAGGCATATTCGACCGATCCCGGCCTCTTCCTCGGACTGCCCGAGGGCACGAACGCACTTGAAAAGCGTCGAGATGCCCGAGCACGTCTACTCAGATTCTATATGGCGCATCTGAAGGATGCATTCGGCCTAGTCTCTCAGCCTAAGCTCATCCGGAACACCAAAGGACACCCTCTCTATTATCTGCTTTGGGCTGGTTCCCATCCCAAGGGACTGCAGGGTGCAAACTATGTGCTCGCGATGGGTGAGCGGTTGCCCGGTACTGGGCGCCGTCCGGGGTAGGACATCCAGGAAGCGGACTCCTCCAAGGTCTCCGTTGAGTCAGAAGCAGCCCTTCACCAACGTCTAGCCGGCACGGCGGGCCGCTCCAAACTAAGGACAAGAGTCCGTCCCGGCCTTGCCAACTCACAACGACTACCCCCTCACCCCCCCGGATGCAGTCCCGGCGCTTCCTGGCCGGTGCGCTCCACGTATTCGGTGTAGCCGCCGCCGTACTGGTGGACGCCTTCGGGGGTGAGTTCGAGGACGCGGTTTGACAGGCCGGCGAGGAAGCGGCGGTCGTGGCTGACGAACAGCATGGTGCCCTCGAAGTCGGCCAGGGCGGCGACCAGCATCTCCTTGGTGGCCATGTCGAGGTGGTTGGTCGGTTCGTCCAGGACCAGCAGGTTGGGCGGGTCGAACAGCATCATGGCCATGACCAGCCGCGCCTTCTCGCCGCCGCTGAGAACCCGGCAGGGCTTTTCGACATCGTCGCCCGAGAAGCCGAAGCAGCCCGCCAGGGTGCGGAGCTGGCCCTGGCCGGCCTGGGGGAAGGCGCGGTCGAGGGCCTCGAAGATGGTCTCCTCGCCGTCGAGCAGGTCCATGCTGTGCTGGGCGAAATAGCCCATGCGCACGCCGGCGCCGATGTTGACCGCGCCCCGGTCGGGCGTCGTGGCGCCGGCCACCAGCTTGAGCAGGGTCGACTTGCCGGCGCCGTTGGCGCCCAGCACGCACCAGCGCTCCTTGCGCCGGACCAGGAAGTCGAGGCCCTCGTAGATGGGTTGGGCGCCATAGCCCTTGTGCACGCCGCGCAGGCTGATGACGTCCTCGCCCGAACGCGGCGGCTTCTGGAATTCGAACTGCACCTGCTGGCGGCGGCGGGGCGCCTCGACCCGCTCGATCTTGTCCAGTTTCTTGACCCGGCTCTGCACCTGGGCGGCGTGGCTGGCGCGAGCCTTGAACTTCTCGATGAACTTGATTTCCTTGGCCAGCATGGCCTGTTGGCGCTCGTACTGGGCCTGCCGCTGGGCCTCGCCCAGCGCCCGCTGGCCCTCGTAGAAGTCGAGATCGCCGGAGTAGGTGATCAGCGAGCCGCCATCGATCTCCACCACCTTGCCGATGATGCGGTTCATGAAGGCGCGGTCGTGCGAGGTCATCAGGAGGGCGCCGTCGTAGGCCTTGAGGAAGGCCTCCAGCCAGATCAGGCTTTCAAGGTCCAGGTGGTTGCTGGGCTCGTCCAGCAGCATGGCGTCGGGCCGCATCAGCAGGATCCGGGCCAGCGCCACCCGCATCTTCCAGCCGCCGGACAGCAGGCCGACGTCGCCGTCCATCCGCTCCTGGCTGAAGCTGAGGCCCGCCAGCACCTCGCGCGCCCGCGCCTCCAGCGCATAGCCGTCCAGCTCCTGGAACCGCTCCTGCACCTCGCCGTAGCGCTCGATGATGGCGTCGAGCTCGTCGGCGCGGTTCGGATCGACCATCGCCGCCTCGAGGTCGGCCATCTCGGCAGCGAGCGCGCTGACCGGGCCGACGCCGTCCATCACCGCGGCCACCGCGCTCTGGCCCGACATCTCGCCGACGTCCTGGCTGAAGTAGCCGATGGTCATGCCGGGATCGATGACGACCAGGCCGTCGTCAGGCTGCTCCTGGCCGGTGATCATGCGGAACAGGGTCGTCTTGCCCGCCCCGTTCGGCCCGACAAGGCCGACCTTCTCGCCCTTCTGGACGCCCATGGAGGCGTCGATGAACAGGAGCTGGTGGCCGTTCTGCTTGGAAATGTTGTCGAGGCGGATCATGCGGCGGGCTGGTAGCCGGGGCGGGGCGGGAACGCCAGCCCCGGGGATGAACAGGGGGGTGCAGCCGATGGGGCGGACTTGCATTCCCAAGGCGTTCGCCTATTGCCTCATTTCAGTCGGTCTCGTCCCGGACGTTCTGCCGCAGGGTCGAAGTCAAGGCTTCGGCATTGGGCCGACCGGCGCACAGGCGCTCAATTCTCTGGGGCCTCATTCCGCAACAGAGCCTCGGTTGTCGGCTGTTGCGGCGCCCGGCACAATCGCTCGATGATGGATGCTCCAGCCGCCTTCATGTCGCGCAGCCGGGACGGGGCGGCGGGGTGAGCGAGCCGCTCGTCCGGCTGCTGGCCTTTGGCGGGGTGTTTGCGGCGCTCGCTCTGTCGGAACTGGCGGCGCCCCGCCGGCGCCCGCAGGCCTCGCGGCGGGCGCGCTGGCCGGCCAACCTCGGCATCCTCGCCATCGACACCCTGTTGCTGCGGCTGCTGTTTCCCCTCGCCGCGGTCGGGGCGGCGTTGTGGGCGGCGGACCGTGGCTGGGGGCTGTTCAACGCCCTGTCCGCCCCGGCCTGGCTGGCGATCCCGCTGTCGGTCCTGGCGCTCGACCTGGTCATCTACGCCCAGCACCGGGCCTTTCACGCCGCACCCTGGCTGTGGCGGCTGCACCGCGTGCATCACACCGACCTGGACCTCGACGTCAGCTCGGCGGGCCGCTTCCATCCGCTGGAGATGGTGGTCTCGATGCTGGTCAAGATCGCCGCCGTCGTGCTGCTGGGCGCGCCGGCCCTGGCGGTGCTGGTCTTCGAGGTGCTGCTCAACGCCTCGGCCCAGTTCAGCCACGCCAACATCGCCTTGCCGGCCTGGCTGGACCGGCCGCTGCGCCGGCTCATCGTCACGCCCGACATGCACCGGGTCCACCATTCGGTCCATCGCGACGAGACCGACAGCAACTTCGCCTTCCTGATCTCGGGCTGGGACCGGATGTTCGGCAGCTATCGCGACCAGCCGCGCGAGGGGCACGACGACATGCCGCTTGGCCTCGAAGACCGCCGCTCCCGCGAGGAGCTGGGCCTGGTCCGGCTGCTCGCCGGACCGTTCCGGAGGCCGTAAGCAGCCGGGCCTAGCCCGCCTTGATGGCCGTGATCAGCGCCCGGACGCGGGCGGCGTTGGCGCCCAGGTCGCTCTGGCCGACGCGCGAGGTGGAGCGGATATCGACCACCGAGCCCTGGCCGTCCGGACCGGGACGGACGCGGATCACCACATCGTCGCGAAAGCCGAACCAGAAGCTTTCGGCCACCGCCTCGACGGTCCCGGCGGCCTTGTCGATGCGCACGTCCTTGAGGCCCAGATCGCGAGCGGCGGCGGCGGCGCGCTCCAGGCTCTCGGGAACGGTCCCGGCCAGCGTCACCGGGGCGATGTCCGGATAGGCGGCGCGGCCCGCCTCGCCGACCGAACGGCCGTTCAGGGCGGGGGACGGTTCGGTCAGGGACCGTACAGGATTGGATCCGCCCACCGCGCCGCGCGCATCCAGCACGGTGCGCGAAAAGACCGGCGGGTCCTCGATGTTGGTCGAGATGTCGTGGATGGGCGGCACGGCCCGGGCCTTGCTCATCACGCTGGCCGCGAAGCCCAGCGCCAGGGCCGGGATCAGCAGCGCGGCCAGGGCCCGCCCCCAGCCGCGCCGGGGCTTGACCAGCAGGGCCAGCAGCAGCCCGATCACGCTGAGACCCAGCACGCCGAGCAGCAGCAGCGCGCCCAGCCGGAAGACCATCAGGCCAAAGCCGATCCGCCAGTCGAGCAGGCCGAACTTGGTCCCCAGCGCCGCCACCAGGAACCAGACCGGCAGCAGCAGGGCCAGGACGAAGACCAGCCTCACCCAGCCGTCGCGAAACTTCACCATGGGCTCCCCCTCCCGTGTTGGCCGCCGCGCGGAGGCGGGCGACGATTGAAAACCCCGCCCGGTCAGCCCAGGCGCTTGAGCACCGAGACCAGCCGGCGTGTCGCCGGCGAGAACAGGGCGCCGGTGTACCACTGGCCGGCCAGGCGCTTGTTGATCTCGCCGCGCGTCGGATAGGGCGCGATCATCGAGGTCAGCTGGCTCAGCTTCAGCCCGGCGGTCATGGTCAGCACCCAGATCGGCAGGTGATCCCCCGCATGGGCGCCGACCAGGGTGACGCCGAGGATCTTGCCGCGCCGGGTGGTGATCAGCTTGCCAAAGCCGCGTACGTCGCCCTCGGCCTGGGCGCGGTCATTGTCGGCGAAGGGCTGGACCAGGACCCGGATGTCATCGCCATGCTGCTCGCGGGCCTGGGCTTCCGTCAGGCCGACGCTGGCCAGTTCGGGGCTGCTGTAGGTGACGCGCGGCACGATCAGGGCGTCGGCGTTGATCGGGGCGGCGAACAGGGCCTTGCGCACGAAAAGGCTGGCGTGGGCGCCGGCCAGATGGGTGAACTGGCCCCGGCCGGCGGCGTCGCCGATGGCGAAGACGCGGCGGTTGCTGGTCCGCAGGGAGCGGTCGGTCACGACGCCCGCGCGGTCGCGCTCGACCCCGGCGGCGGCGAGATTCAGGCTGTCCAGGCTGGCGCTGCGACCGACGGCGACCAGCAGGTGCGAGCCCTCGATGCGGCGCTCGCCTTCCGGCCCCTCGACGACGACGACCGGGCCGGCCTCGACGCGCACCGCCTTGTGGCCGGCCAGGATCTCGACCCCGTCGGCGACAAGTTGCGCGGCGACCACGGCGGCGGCCTCCGGCTCGTCCCGGCCCAGCAGGGCCGCGGCTTCGATGATCGTCACCCGGGCGCCCAGCCGGCGGAAGGCCTGGCCGAGCTCCACGCCGATCGGTCCGCCGCCCAGCACGATCAGGTGGGCCGGCAGGGCGGTCAGTTCGAACAGGGACTCGTTGGTCAGGTAGGGGACGGCGTCCAGCCCCGGGATCGGGGGCACGGCCGCCCTCGATCCGCTGGCGATGACGAACTTGCGGGCGCGAACCCGGACGCTGGCGCTCTCGACGGTGCGGCGGTCGGCGAACCGGGCCTCCTCGCGCACGACCCGCACGCCCAGGCCCTCGAACCGCTCCTGGCTGTCGATCGGGGCGATTTCCTCGATCACGGCATGGACCCGCGCCATGACGGCGGCGAAATCGACGTTCACGCCCTGGGCGCTGACACCCAGCGCCTGGCTGTGGGCGGCGCGGTGGGCCGCCTCGGCCGAGGCGATCAGGGCCTTGGAGGGCACGCAGCCGTAGTTGAGGCAGTCGCCGCCCATCTCGCCCTTTTCGAACAGCACCACCTTCAGCCCCAGCTGGGCCGCGCCGGCGGCGACCGACAGGCCTCCCGATCCCGCGCCGATGATGGCCAGGTCGGCGGTGATCCGTTCGGGCTTGCCGGGCTTCATTGGGCCTTGGCCTTTCGCACCCGCTGGAAGATCGTCACCGCCAGCGTCAGCAGGCCCAGCGCGATCAGCGGACCGAAGACATAGGGTTCGAAGATGATGCCGAGGTTCGGCTCCTCGCCCCGGGCCAGGACCTGGCTGATCCCGGCCCCGACGCTGCTGTAGATGAAGGTCGCCGGCATGATGCCGATCAGGGTGGCGAGCGCGTAGGCCCGCAGCGGCGCGTCGGCCAGGGCCGAGGCGACGTTGACCAGCCAGAAGGGCGCCAGCGGGATCAGCCGCAGGGTCAGGATGTAGCCGAAGGCGCCGTCCCGCACCCCGTCCATCACCGCCTTCAGCTGGCCGCCGGACTTCTCCGCCCGCGCCCGCAGCGCCGCGCCCAGCGAGGTGCGGACGATCAGGAAGACCAGCAGGGCCCCGATGGTCGCCCCGACCACGGTGGCCGAACCGCCCAGCCAGGTTCCGAACAGGAAGCCGCCCGCCAGGGTCAGGAAGATGGCGCCCGGCACGCTGACCGCCGTGGCCGCCGCATAGACCGCGACGAAGACCAGCAGGCTGAGGGCGAGGTTGTCGCTGACGAAGCCGCGCAACAGGGCCTCGTTCTGGCGCAGCGACTCCAGGCTGAGATAGCGGCCCGCTCCGCTAGCGAACACGGCCACGACGGCCGCGACCAGCAGCAGCAATGGCAGATAGCGTTTCATGATCCTGGCGTTCCCGTCCCGACGATCGACCATAGCCTTGCCGGTGGCGCAATTGCTATGCGTTCTGGACATGCGTCGCCGCCGGCCCAGGTCAAGCCTGAGACCCGGCCGGCGTGGAGAACAAGTCTTGGACGATCATCCCGATCCGTTCGCCCTGGAAGCGGGCCTGTCGCCGTTTGTGGCCGCGCAGGCGCCGCGCATGGATCCGCGAAAGTTCAAGGACCCGCGCGTCACCCTCGACGGCTCGCCCCGGGCGGCCGTGGCTCTGCGATCGCTGGACACCCTGTGGTTCAACACCGGCACGCTCTGCAACATCGCCTGCCTGAACTGCTACATCGAAAGCTCGCCGCGCAACGACGCCCTGGCCTATCTGACGGCGGCCGAGGTCCAGGGCTATCTGGACGAGATCGAGACCCTCGGGCTGGCGACGCGGGAGATCGGCTTCACCGGCGGCGAGCCTTTCATGAACAGCGCCATCCTGCCCATGCTGGAGACGGCGCTAGCCACCGGCCGCAAGGTGCTTGTGCTGACCAACGCCATGCGGCCGATGCGCCGGTTCGAGGCCGGCCTTCTGGCCCTGAACGCCCGCCATGGCCCGGCCTTGACGATGCGGGTCAGCCTCGACCACTACAGCGCCGCGGTGCACGAGGCCGAGCGGGGACCGGGCAGCTGGGCGCCGGCCATCGAGGGGCTGGACTGGCTGAACCGCAACGGCTTTTCCATCGCCATCGCCGGCCGCCGCCTGGCCAGCGAAAGCGAGGCCCAGGCCCGCGCCGGCTATGGCGCCCTGTTCGCGGAGCTCGGCATGGCGCTGGATGTCGAGGATCCGTCCCGGCTGGTGCTGTTTCCCGAGATGGAGGCCGATCGCGACGCGCCGGAGATCACCGAGGCCTGCTGGGGCATCCTGAACATCTCGCCGGACTCGGTGATGTGCGCCTCCAGCCGCATGGTAGTGAAGCGGCGCGGGGCGGCCGCGCCGGTCGTCGTCGCCTGCACCCTGACCCCCTATGATCCAGGGTTCGAGCTGGGCGGCTCGCTGGCCGCGGCGCTCGGATCGGTGCCGCTCAACCATCCCCACTGCGCCCGGTTCTGCGTGCTGGGCGGCGCCAGCTGCAGCGCCGGATGACCCCTGGTCGGGGCCAGGGCCGTCCGGCCCTGAGCATCATCATTCCGACCCTGAACGCTGCGGCCGACTTGCCCCGCACCCTGGCGACGCTGGAGGGGGCGATCGCGGCCGGGGACGAGGTCATCATCGTCGATGGCGGTTCGCACGACGGCGGGCCGGACCTGGCCCGCGCCCGGGGCCTGACCGTGATCGACAGCCCGCCTGGCCGGGGTGTCCAGCTGGACGCCGGGGCGCGGGCCGCGCGGGGTCAGGCCCTGCTGTTCCTGCATGCCGACACCGCGCCCGGTCCCGGCTGGCGGCAGGCCGCGCTCGACCATCTGGCCGCGCCCGGGGGGGCAGAGCGGGCCGCCTGTTTCGACTTCGCCCTGGATGATCCCTCGCCCCGGGCCCGGCGGCTGGAGTGGTGGGTCAGCCGGCGGGTCCGCTGGCTGGCGCTGCCCTATGGCGACCAGGGCCTGCTGATATCCCGCGCCCTCTATGAGGCCATCGGCGGCTATCGCCCGCTGCCGCTGATGGAGGATGTCGATCTCGTGCGGCGGCTGGGTCGGCGGCGGCTGGCCCGGCTGGCGGTCCCGGCGGTCACCTCCGCCCGGCGCTGGCGCCAGGACGGCTGGCTGGCGCGCAGCGCCTTGAACCTCCTGTGCCTGGGCCTCTTCCTGGTCGGCGTCCCCGCCGCCCGCATCGCCCGGCTCTACGGCCGCTGACCGGCCCGCCAGCGGGCCAGGGCCGCGCCGTCGTCGACATCCGACAGGGTGCGCAGCCGCGCTGTCCGCCAGCCGGCCAGCGCCTCCAGGGTATCGGACAAGGTCTCGGGGCTCGACCAGCGCACGCCGCTGAACGGCGCCGGCCCGCGCGGGAACCGGCGCAGGCCGATCAGCCAGTATCCGCCGTCGGTGGCCGGCCCCACCACCGCATGGCGGCCGCGCAGCGCCTCGAAGGCGGCGGCGATGTCGGCCCGGTCGATATCCGGCGTATCGCTGCCGATGATCACCAGCCGGCCGGCCGGAAATCGCCGCGCCAGTCGCATCAGCCGCTGGCCAAGATCGCCCCGCCCCTGCGGCCAGACGCTCAGCCCCGTCCCGGGCCAGCCCGCCGGACGATCGGGCGCGACCGCCAGATGGACCCGCCAGCGCGGATCGCCCGACAGCCGCCGGACAAGCCCCGCGACCGCCCACCGCTGGAACCGCCAGGCCTCCACATCCCCGACATCCGCCGCCAGCCGCCGCTTGCCGACCCCCAGGGCCGGGCGCCGGGCGAAGATGACCAGATTGTCGAAGCGGCGATCAGGCATGGACCGGGCCGAGGCGGTGAAGAAGCCTGTCCCTTGCTACAGGCGCAGGCGGCCGTCCATGGGGGCGCGGTTCAGGATTGCCGGGCGAGGCCGCGCGCCCCGCCCGGCTCCCCGGCCCTACTTCGACGCCGCGGCGTAGAGCTTGTTGACCTCGTTCCAGTTCACCACCGTCCACCAGGCGGTCAGGTAGTCGGCGCGCTTGTTCTGGTACTTGAGGTAGTAGGCGTGCTCCCAGACGTCGACGCCCAGGATCGGCTGGCCGCGCACCTCGGCGAGGTCCATCAGGGGGTTGTCCTGATTGGCGGTGCTGGTGATCTCCAGCTTGCCGTCGCGCACGATCAGCCAGGCCCAGCCCGAGCCGAACCGGCCCGTGGCGGCCTTGTTGAAGGCGGCCTTGAAGTTGTCCATCGAGCCGAAGTCGCGGGTGATCGCCGCCGTCAGCTCGGCCGAGGGCTGGCCGCCCCTTCCGGGCGGGGCCATGATCGACCAGAAGAAGCTGTGGTTCCAGTGGCCGCCGCCGTTGTTGCGCACCGCCAGCGGCAGCTTCGACATCCCGGCCATCAGCTCTTCCAGCGACTTGCCGGCCAAGGCCGGGTCGGCGGCGACCGCGGCGTTGAGATTGTCGACATAGGCCTTGTGGTGGCGGCCATGGTGGATGCGCATGGTCTCCGCGTCGATGGCAGGCTCCAGCGCGTCGGCGGCGTAGGGCAGGGCGGGCAGCTCGAAGGCGGCCGGGGCCTTGGCCGTGGCGGCCGGCGGGGCGGCGGCCTGGGTGGCGGCGACGGCCGCGACCACCGGGGTCAGGGCGACGGCGCCGCCGAAGAGGATGGCTTTCAGCATGGGGAGGCTCCTTTGACGTTCAGGCGCGCGGGGAGGGTCACGCGGGCGCGGGCCCACGGACGGATCTAGAGCACAACTCCCGAGCGGGGCAGTCGTTTCATGCCGCGTCGCGCTTGACGGCGCGGCCGCGCTGGGGATCGATCCCCGCCATGACCGCCAGAACCGTGACGCCACAGGATCTCGCCGACCGCCTCGCCGGGCGGCTGTCGGCGCGGGCGCGGCCGGACGCGGTGCTGGTGGTCGGCCTGACCGGTTCGGTGGCGTCCGGCAAGAGCACCCTGGCCGAGGCGATGGCCGCGGCCCTGGGCGGCCGGGCGACGACGGCGGTGGTCAGCACGGACGGCTTCCTGTTTCCCAACGCCGTGCTGGCCGAGCGCGACCTGCTGGCGCGCAAGGGCTTTCCCGAGACCTATGACCTGGAGGGCATGGCCGCGACGATCGCCGACCTGCGGCGCGGGTCGGCGCGGGCGCCGGTGCATTCGCACATCCGCTACGACATCGATCCCGACATGACCCGCCACATCGAGGGCGCCCAGGTGGTGATGCTGGAGGGGCTGGGCTTTTCGCCGCTGGAGGACGGGCGCTGCGCCGCCGGCCTGGTCGACCT
Source organism: Caulobacter sp. (assembly GCA_046295055.1). Lineage (GTDB taxonomy): Bacteria > Pseudomonadota > Alphaproteobacteria > Caulobacterales > Caulobacteraceae > Caulobacter. Next base: position 68,908 of record JBKBOD010000012.1, read on the forward strand.
GATGATCTATCTCGACGCCGGGGAGGCGGACCTCGAGGCCTGGTTCGTCCGGCGCTTCATGGGCTTCTGGCGCGCCGCCGAGCACGACCCGGCCTCGTTCTACGCCCAGTTCCGGACCATGACCGAGCCGGACGCCGAAACCTTCGCCCGCCAGGTCTGGACCGGCATCAACCTGCCCAACCTGCGCCAGCACATCATCCGCTCGCGCGACGCCGCCCACTGGATCGTGCGCAAGGACGCGGACCACGCGCTGTGGCTGGACCGGGAGGCGTGAGCCGGCGCCCGCGCCCGGTTCCCACGGCAAGCAACCCCCTCTAAGCTCACGCCGCGCCCGGAATGGGCGGTCGAACGGTTCGGGGAATTTGCATGATCGGTGTTCGTCTTGGCGGCCTGCTGGCCGCGCTGGTCCTCGTCGTGTCGGGCGGTCCCGCCCTGGCCCAGCCGGCCCCGACCGAGAGCGGCTATCGCCTGCCGCCGGAGCCGATCGTCAGCATCCTGGACGCCGATCCGACGCCGGGCGTCGGGCTGTCGCGCGACCGGCGCACCATGGTCATCCTGGAGCGGGAAAGCCTGCCGCCGATCGCGGCGGTGTCTGAGCCGATCCTGCGGTTGGCCGGCTACCGCATCAACCCGCGCACCAACGGCCCCATCGAGGCGCGCACCGCCTGGCTTAAGGGCCTCAGCTTCCAGGACGTGCAGACCGGCCGCACCGTGCGGGCCAGGCTGCCGCAGGGCGCGCGGTTCTACGACGGCCGCTTCTCGCCGGACGGCAAGCGCTTCTCCCTGGTCATCGCCCGCGAGGACGGGCTGGAGCTGTGGATCGTCGAGGCGGCCACCGGCGAGGCCCGCCGCCTGACCGGCCGGCTGAACGCCGCCTGGGGCTCGTCCTACAGCTGGCTGCCCGATTCCAGCGGCGTGCTGGCGCGGCTGATCCCGGAAGGCCGCGGCGCCGCGCCGACAGGTCCGACCGCCCCGACAGGCCCCATCGTGCAGGAGAACGCCGGCCGCGCCGCGCCGGTCCGCACCTTCGCCGACCTCCTGACCAACAGCCACGAAGAGGCGCTGTTCGAGCACTATTTCACCGTCCAGCTGACCCGTATCGGCCTGGACGGCCAGACGGCGACGCTTGGCGCGCCGGGGCTGTGGACCGGCTTCCAGGTCTCGCCGGACGGCCGCTTCATCCTGCTCAGCCGCATCAAGCGGCCCTTCAGCTATGTCGTGCCGGCCGGCCGCTTCCCGACAGAGGTGACCATCGCCGACTGGTCCGGCAAGACGCTCCGCACCCTGGTCGACCGGCCGCTGGCCGACGATATCCCGCCGCCGTTCGACGCGGTGGTGAAGGGTCCGCGCAGCCCCTCCTGGCGCGATGACGCGCCCGCCACCCTGGTCTGGGTCGAGGCCCAGGACGGCGGCGATCCGCGCACCAAGGTCGAGATCCACGATACCGTGTTCATGCAGGACGCCCCCTTCACCGGCGAGCCGGTGCGGCTGGTCGACCTGAAGCAGCGCTATGGCGGCATCGCCTGGGGGCGGGGCGACTTCGCCCTGGTCTATTCGCGCTGGTGGGACACCCGCAACGAGACCCGCATCGCCATCGACCCCTCGCGCCCCGGCGGCCAGGGCCGGGTGCTGCTGTCGCGCAACTACCAGAGCCAGTACGACGATCCGGGCAGCCCGGCCTTCAAGCCCCTGCCGGACGGCGGGTCGGTCCTGCACTTCACCCCCGACGGCAAGGGCCTGTTCGTCACCGGCATGGGCCCGCGCAAGGAAGGCGACTTCCCGTTCGTCGGCGTCATGAGCCTGGCCGACGGCAAGCTGACCAAGACCTGGGAGGCCGGCGCCAGCCACTACGAGCCGGTGATCGCCCTGCTGGATGACAGCGGCAAACGGTTCATCACCCAGCGCCAGAGCCGCACCGATCCGCCCAACTACTTCCTGCGCGACCTGAACCGTCGCGGAGCCGCGGGCCTCAAGGCCCTCACCGCCTTCAAGGACCCGGCGCCGCAGTTCGCCGGGGTGACCAAGCAGCAGATCACCTACAAGCGGGCCGACGGGGTGCAGCTGTCGGCGACCCTCTACCTGCCGGCCGGCTATGATCCCAAGCGGGACGGGCCGCTGCCGATGCTGATGTGGGCCTATCCGGACGAGTTCACCGACCGTTCGGTGGCCGCCCAGACTGTCGACCGCTCCAACCGCTTCACCCGGCCGGGCGGCTCCAGCCACCTGTTCCTGCTGACCCAGGGCTATGCGGTGCTGGACAACCCTTCCATGCCGATCATCGGCGACAAGGGGGCCGAGGCCAACGACACCTATATCGAACAGCTGGTCGCCAACGCCGAGGCGGCGGTCGATGCGGTGGTCGCCATGGGCGTGGCCGACCGCGACCGCATCGCCGTCGGCGGCCACAGCTACGGCGCCTTCATGACCGCCAATCTGCTGGCCCACACCGACCTGTTCCGGGCCGGCATCGCCCGCTCGGGCGCCTACAACCGCACCCTGACGCCGTTCGGCTTCCAGGCCGAGCAGCGCACCTACTGGCAGGCGGTGGACACCTATACGAAGATGAGCCCCTTCACCTACGCGCCGCAGATCAAGGAGCCGATCCTGCTGATCCACGGCGAGGCGGACGACAACTCCGGCACCTTCCCGGTGCAGTCGGAGCGGTTCTACGCCGCGCTGAAGGGGGCCGGGGCGACCGTCCGCTATGTCGTGCTGCCGGCCGAGGCGCACGGCTACCGCGCCCGCGAGAGCAACCTTCACACCCTCTGGGAAATGGTCGCCTGGATGGACCGCCACGTGAAGAACGCCTCGCCGAAGGCCAAGACCGCCGCCGATTGATATTGGCACGTCTTATGTCAATATGTCCGTCCAAGTGGAGGGCGGACGGTTGCGATTGTCTCGAACGGTGGTCCGGGCGAACCCCCTTCCCCCTCAATGGGGGAAGGGTCGGGGATGGGGGTGTAGCCGCGCTCTTTCCGAAGGGATGAGAGCGGGCGCCGGCGCCCATCACAGGCCTCGCCGAAACCCCGGCGCGCGCACCCC